>JBEONR010000178.1:0-1008 GCA_040544385.1 Oxalobacteraceae bacterium GrIS 1.11 | reverse complement strand
GTGTCATCGAGCATCGCCGCGTAGGTTAACAGCTGGCCCGGGCGTTTACAAGCCCAAAATAAAAATGCCGTCCAGTCTTAACTGAACGGCATTACGCGCAAGGCGGGTTTTTTTAAGCGCTAAAACTTAAGCGGCTTTTTTTGCTTTGCGACGCGCCATGAAGCCGACCAGGCCCAGACCCATCAACATCATGCCGTAGGTTTCTGGTTCTGGAACGGCGCTCACGTTGAGCGTGCCGGCGTAGCTGCCGTGTTGCGAACCGGTGACCTTGCCAATCACTTCCAGCGAGTAGCTGCCGGCGGCGATGGTGGTCGAATCGATACCCCAGTTGCCTTTCAGGCCGGAACCAGCGACGACGACATTGCCGGTTGAATCGAGCAGATTGAAAGCGCTGATCGATGCACCGTCAACACGGCCTTGGTTGGCACGGAAGCCAGCGTCCAGATCGCTACCAGCGCCGATGGTGAACGTGAAGTGGTCGACGAACGTCGTGCCCTTGACAAAAATGTCATGGCTGAAATCGGACGTGTCATTGTTCAGGGTCAAGGCAGAGGTGTACGTAGGTACGGCAGCTTGCGCGCCTTGGGCAACAAACCCTGCGCTTGCAAACAACATTGCGGCCAAAACTGACTTGGTATTCATTTTCATATGTCATCCATGATATTGATGATGCCGTCGGCATCAAAGGTTATAAAAAACACATCTTTGCCATATTGTCATAGCAGAAACTGTGTTATCGTTATTATAGTGCTTATTTGTTTTTTGATAATGACTAAATGAAATGGTTTTCAGCCGTGCGCCACAGACTTTTTTGGCAAAATAGTGTAGAAAGCGAAATTTTTCATTCCGAGGCTGAACTTGCCACCCGAACTCGCATCATCGTTGCGACGGGGCGAAAAAAAACCCGCGCATGGCGTAATGCCGTTCAGTTAAGCAGGTTTTCGTAGAACGCGAGTGGCATAGCGCTGTGGTTTTGCCTTAACGGCCCGGTCGAATTTTCGATCGGGC
>JBEONR010000177.1:0-1035 GCA_040544385.1 Oxalobacteraceae bacterium GrIS 1.11 | reverse complement strand
ATTCAGTATTGGGAAATCTGCCGCCCGCCGCCTACGAGCGGAAAATGGCAAAAATCGAACCTATTTTTGTGTCCGAAATTACTTGACCACAGCAATTGGTCACGGACTCAGAACACCAGTCACGGAACGTTGAGCGGAAGCCGTGAATCGTGATGTCTGAACGACTCATGCGCCTTAACACCGCCGTCAAACTCATGTCGGACAATTGCGCACCGCGCTTCCGCCCGGGAAAAAGAAGATCGCCATCGCGCGGTAATGCATTCAATACAACAAGGACATCGCTTGAAAGCGGAATCCGATGTTCCTTTCCCACCTTCATTCGCTCCGCAGGAATTGTCCACAATTTTTCATCGAGATCGATTTCGCACCACCTCGCGCCACGCACCTCGCCGGATCGTGCCGCCGTCAGAATGGCGAACTGCACCGCCCGCGCGGCATTGCCCTCTTTCAGCACGAGTGCCTTCATGAATTCACCTAATTCTCGCCATGGCAAGGCCGGATGATTGATGTGGGACGCAATTTTTCTGGGGTTCGCAAGAAGATTCTCCAGATGTCCGTTCCAGCGGGCCGGGTTGTCGCCCTGTCGGAAATTGCTCACCGTGGCCCAATCAAGAATACTTTCAATGCGCCCACGCACACGGGTCGCGGTTTCGGCCTTTGTCTGCCAGATTGCGGCAAGTACCTTGACAACTAGTCCGGTATCGACCGCCGCCACAGGAAGCGCGCCGATCACAGGCGATACATAGCTCGCCAAGGTATTTTCCCACTGGGCGGCATGTTTTGCGTTCTTCCAGCTATTCCGATGTGCGTCAATGTAGGCCTTGGCACACTGATCGAACGTTACTAACTTGGCACGCTCCATCGTCGTGGCGATTTGAGCCGCCTGCCGAGCTTCGAGCGGATCATGACCATCGAGCAAAAGTAGGCGACATTCCCGCGCCCCCCCCTGTGTCAAACTGTTGTGAGACAACTTCATCACGCTAATTAAGGAAGTTGACACACATGGATTCTAAAATGACAATAATAGCTGAGCAG
>JBEONR010000176.1:0-1098 GCA_040544385.1 Oxalobacteraceae bacterium GrIS 1.11 | reverse complement strand
AGGGCGTTCTCAAAGACCAAGTGCAACACCTTCTCCTGTAAGGTGCCGCCATGGCGAAAATTTACAAACATTTGACTACTCAGGAGCGCGCCGTCGTCATGACCATGCGCGCCGACCTGTGCTCCATCCGATCCATTGCTAAACGCCTTTGCCGTTCAGCCAGTACGATAGGCCGCGAACTCAAACGCACCAGCGGCGCGGGCGTGTACGATGCCGACCAGGCGCACATGCAGTGCCACGCGCGTCGTGTGGTGCCTCGTCGCATCCCCAAGCTGAGCGGCGACAGCGCCTTGTTTCAGGTCGTCCGACACCAGCTTAGTTTGCTCTGGTCGCCGCAGCAAATTGCGCGCAAACTCAAGCTCCTTTGGCCGAAAAATCCTGAAAAATCTGTGTCCCACGAAACCATCTACAACGCCATCTATCTTCACCCGCGTGGCGAGCTCAAACGCGAACTGATCGCCTGCCTGCGCCATCACAACCAGGCGCGCAAACCGCGCAGCCGTGGCACCGACCGCCGTGGCCAGATTCAGGACATGCAGAGCATCCATATCCGGCCTCCAGAGGTCGAGAATCGCCTCATCCCCGGCCACTGGGAGGGCGACCTGATCAAGGGCGCCAGCAATCGCTCTTCGGTCGGTACCTTGGTTGAACGAACCACCGGATTCGTCGTGCTGGCCAAGATGGACAACGCGACTACCAAGGCGGTCGTCGACAGTTTCTCGGCCGTGCTCAACCGCGAACCGGCCGCCATGCGCAAGACCATGACCTACGATCAAGGACGCGAAATGCACGGCCATAAAATCCTCACCGAGCGCACCGGCGTCCAGATCTATTTCGCCGACCCGCACAGCCCCTGGCAGCGCGGCTCCAACGAGAACACCAACGGCCTGCTGCGCCAGTACATGCCGAAAGGATCGGACCTGTCGATCTACTCTCAGGACGAACTCGATGCCATCGCCCTGTCGCTCAACACGCGACCGAGAGCAAGGCTCGGATTTGAATCACCGCTCGTCGTTTATACTCAGCACATCGCACTGCTACAACATCCGACGAACACTGTTAATTAACCCAGTGTTGCGCTTGGAATTTGAAACCGCC
>JBEONR010000175.1:0-1153 GCA_040544385.1 Oxalobacteraceae bacterium GrIS 1.11 | reverse complement strand
ATGCCAAAACCGGCTTCAAAGGAGGACGAAAAAGTCAAAATTGCTCCCTAAACTATCTGCAAAAATGGTCTCAAATAGTTTGACACTTTCCGGGGGGTGGCGAAAGTGGATCAGCCGCAGCCGGGACATTTTCGGGTCAGCGTATTCGATGGCGCCGCGCTAGATGACATGCGCGGGCTATGGTTTTCCCGCTCCGTGTCGATGGAATCAAGCGCAGCGGATCTGGCACGACTCAAGCAAGTAGCTAATCGGCACGCGGCTCCTGGACAGGAACTTTGGGAAATACTGATCGACAGCCTGCTGGACAAAAACTTCGCCATTGCCTGGAGCAGGCTGACGTCCGTAGGGCAGGCCTTGCGCACGGTCCAGCACTTGCGAGGATTGGTCGGTGTCATCGCGACGATATTGACCTGACAGATTAACCATCAAGACGTCACGATGCGCCGCAGTACTCTAATCGAATGCGGACTAGACTACTCCTTCGTTTCCGGCATTTTGGAGCGGTTACAGCGTAGCCTGGTGACCGATGTATTCTTGTGGCGCGACGGCGATAAGCTAGTGTGTAATTCCAATGCGACCTCGACTGTGATGCGCCAATATGCCGTGGATCTGGCCAACGAGTTCGACGAAGTGCAGGCGCTGCACAAGCATGTCGGGGGCGTATTCTTTGAGAAAAAAACTATTATCGAGCGCCTGCGCACCGACTCGCACTTCAATACCCGATACCATGTGTATGAACCTTTTGATCGGCATCAGGTACTCGACGACGTCGTCAATAAGGTCGATGTCGATCTGGTGCTGCACGACCGGCAATTGCGGCACTATTATTTCATCCAGGTGAAGTACACCTTGCCTGGCCAAACCGCTGGTTTTGCTAACGAAATTAAGCAATTGCAAAATGACATCGGACACGGCTTGATCCAGATCCGTGAAGCCAAACGCTTGCTGGAGAGCGGCCAATTGGTGAAGACGCTGGCTCATCCTGGCATCAATGACGCACACAGCGGCAATTGTAGCTACCTGCTGCTGCACAATATTGCCACCTATGACTACCAAATGACCGTAAGTGATCCATAAACCACAGCCTTGTGGCCTGACTCTGATTTCCGCATGCTTGCCGTTTCAATTTGAACGGGAGCAAGCATGGAAGGCG
>JBEONR010000174.1:0-1156 GCA_040544385.1 Oxalobacteraceae bacterium GrIS 1.11 | reverse complement strand
GGATCGCCGCCGCCGTGTCCGACTTGCGCGATAGTTTGTCGAGCGCGGCGCGCAGCCAGCGCTCCAGGTCGTTGAGTAGCGGCCGCGAGCGCCCTTGCCGGGCCAGCAATCGTTCATCGGGCGGTTTGCCGCGGATCTCGGCCTCGATCACATACAGTTCGGCGATCCGCCGCAGCGCTTCCGTCGTCAGCGCCGATGGCCGGGCCGCGTGCAAGTCGTAGAATTTGCGCCGCGCATGCGCCCAGCAGGCCGCCTCCCGGATCGTGCCGTCGAGGTACAAGGCGTTGAAGCCGGCATAGGCGTCGGCCTGCAGTACGCCCTTGAAGTGAGCCAGGTGGGTTTGCGGATGGATGCCCTTGCGGTCTGGCGTGTAGGCGAACCAGACCGCCGCCGGCGTGGCGTCGCCGCAATTGCGGTCGTCGCGCACGTAAGTCCACAGCCGCGCTGTCTTGGTCTTGCCGTTGCCGGGCGCCAGCACCGGGATCGGCGTGTCGTCGGCGTGCAGTTTGCGCCCGCCCAGCACATGGCGCCGGATCGCATCGACCAGCGGACGCAACAGCGCGCTGGAGGCGCCGACCCAGTTCGCCAGCAGCGCGCGCTCGAGCTCGACACCTTCGCGCGCGTAGATCACCGACTGCCGGTACAGCGGCAGGTGGTCGGCGAACTTGGCCACCAGGATGTGCGCCAGTAGCCCCGGTCCGGCGATGCCGCGCGCGATCGGCCGGCTTGGCGCCGGCGCCTGCACGATCGCGTCGCAGCAGGCGCACGCCAGTTTCGGGCGCACGTGGCGGATCACGCGGAAGCTGGCCGGCACGAATTCCAGTTGCTCGGACACATCCTCGCCCAAATGGCGCAGGCCGCCGCCGCAGGCCGGGCAGGCATCGGCCGCCGGCGCGTGGACTTTCTCGTCGCGCGGCAGGTGCGCCGGCAAGGGCTTGCGTGCCGGCTTGTTGCGCGGTGTCCGGTCCGTTGGCGGCATCTCGCGCTCGGCCTCGCCCTCGGTGGCCTGCAAGTCCTCCAGCTGCAATTCGAGCTGCTCGATCTGGTGGTCGAGCTTCTCGGACTTGCGGCCGAACTGCATGCGCCGCAGCTTGGCGATCATCAACTTGAGGTGTTCGATTTCGACGTTGCTGCTGTTCAACTGTTCGCGCAGGCC
>JBEONR010000173.1:0-1160 GCA_040544385.1 Oxalobacteraceae bacterium GrIS 1.11 | reverse complement strand
GCAGCAAGCGAGCGCCGACTTGAAGCAAAAAGCTTCGGCCCGGGCGCTGCAAATCACGGCCGAATTGAATGACATGAAAAGAAAGACCGGCTGACTGCGCGCCGCGCCTGCAGCGTGATGTGCCTGGCGGGAATCGGTTTGGTGATGTAGCCGGAGGCGATGCATTTGGCGCGCTCGCCCTTCATGGCTGTCACGGTCAGGGTGATGCTTCCTCTGTACGGTGGGAAATATGGCGCGTGGCTAGTCCGGTGGTTTGGTTGTAAAAAAAATATAATTCCATTTGAAATATGTGGCAAACTTGCTGAGCAGCTTGTTTTATGAATAAGGTTCCCCGTGCAAGCCGTTTGCGCGGCGCCCCACGGGGTACGCAATCTTCCGACCACTCACTTGGAGAGAAATCGCATGAGAAAACACGCCCATTTGCCTTTGGCTTTAGCGCTGGCCTTATTGAGTATGTCGCAGACGGCCCGTTCCGTCGACGTGAGCGATGCCTATATCAGTCGCAGTGCCACTGAAATACGCGGTCAACTGGGTCAGTACGCCAGCCCGACCATTTATGTCGACCAGAATGCCTGCGGCGAACCTTCGCCCAACGCGATGGCATGCAGTCCCACCGTGATCAGTGTCGGCAGCCAGTTCTTGCAAGATCAGGAAAGCCAATACGGCAACTATGTCGCCAAGATGGTGCTGGCGCACGAATGGGGTCATACCATTCAATTCAGCTACAACATCGACAATGGCGCACCGTATAACGAATTGCAAGCCGATTGCACGGGCGGCTCTTTCGTGCGCTATGCGAAAGACAATTTGCGTTATGCATCGTTCCTGTCCGGCGCGGCCAGCAGCGCCCGCGCCGCCGCCGACTATGCGGAACATGGCACGCCGGCCCAGCGTGACTATTACACGCGCTGGGGTTATGCGAATGGCGTATTGAATTGCTTTAATCGCTTGCCAAGGGTGTAAATAAAAACCGCCCCGGCCCAAGGGCCGGGGCATAGCACTGGAGTCGGCATGAAAAAATCCCAACGCGCATTGCTCGTGGCCGCGCTCGCATGCGGCGCGCTTGCCACCTATGCTTGGCAAGAACCCACGGTTTTACACAATCTGTACGCGAGCGCGACTGGCGCCGCGCGGGGCGGCACGCCTGCTGGCGGCGCGCA
>JBEONR010000172.1:0-1166 GCA_040544385.1 Oxalobacteraceae bacterium GrIS 1.11 | reverse complement strand
GCCCATTCCGGGCGAACGTGACCGATTTCGAGCATCTTCCGGAATCAGCGGTCACGATACCGGAATCACTGGTCACGATGCCGGAATGGCGTTGTACAGCAGAAGAATGGTGTTACGCATTTTGCAACCGAACGGATACGCTGCCAGCTTTTTTGACTGGAAGTAACGTGCCCGCACCAAGGATCAATATGCGTAAGATCAAAGATGTATTACGGCTCAAGCTCGACGCCAAACTGTCGCACCAGCAGATCGCCGATGCACTGGGTCTGTCAAAAGGTGTCGTCACAAAGTACGCGGGCCTGGCCGCCGCCGCAGGCCTGGACTGGCCCGAGGTACAAGGCATGGACGAGGCGGCATTGGAACGGCGCCTGATGGTCGGCTCCCAGAAGGCGCGGGACTACGTGCAGCCCGATTATGGCCGCGTGCACCAGGAACTGCGCCGCAAGGGCATGACGCTGATGCTACTGTGGGAGGAGCATCGCGCTGATTATGCGGCCAGCCAGACTTACGCCTACTCGCAGTTCTGCGACAACTACCGGCGCTTCGCCCGGCAACTCAAGCGCTCGATGCGCCAGATCCACCGCGCCGGCGAGAAGCTGTTCATCGATTACGCCGGCCCCACCATCGCGCTCACGGACGGCGGACGCGCCCATATCTTCGTGGCCTCGATGGGGGCATCGAGCTACACCTACGCCTGCGCCACGCCGCGCGAGACGATGGCCGACTGGCTCGAATCGACGGCGCGCGCGTTGAGCTTCTATGGCGGCGTGACCCAGCTCATCGTGCCCGACAATCCGAGGGCGATGATCTCGGACGCCAACCGCTACGAGCCGCGCAGCAACGACACCGTACTCGACTTCGCGCGTCACTACGGCACCTCGATCCTGCCGGCGCGGCCCTATCATCCGCAGGACAAGGCCAAGGCTGAATCGGCGGTGCAGATCGTCGAGCGCTGGATCATGGCGCGCCTGCGCCACCAGCAATTCGGCAGCGTACACGAGGTCAACGCGGCGATCGCGCCGCTGCTGACAAGACTCAACGACAAGCCATTCCAGAAGCTGCCTGGTTGCCGCGCCAGCACCTTCGTCGAGATCGACGCACCGGCCTTGTTGCCGCTGCCGCTGCAGCGCTACGAGATGGCCCACTTCAAGACCGTCAAGGTCCAC
>JBEONR010000171.1:0-1169 GCA_040544385.1 Oxalobacteraceae bacterium GrIS 1.11 | reverse complement strand
TATGCCAAAACCGGCTTCAAAGGAGGACGAAAAAGTCAAAATTGCTCCCTAAACTATCTGCAAAAATGGTCTCAAATAGTTTGACACTTTCCGGAACGTGACCGCCCGTTTCGGTCGAACGTGACCGATTTTGTGTCCGGACCGAAATGAGCGGTCATCGTAGACAATTAGCTTGCAAATAGTGCAATTTAATGTAATTCTCTTTCGGAAACTAATTTGAGCCGCGATAGATCAGCGACAGACTGAAGGTCGTCAATGTAAATTCAAAGCAATTGCGAGGAACTGTGGATCGGTACGACATTGATGACCTACTAACAAAAGTGTCCCTTGAGGATGTGGTGCGGCGTCTCGGCATTGAAACCGAAAGGCGCGGTGCACAAATTCAGGCGCTATGCCCGTTCCACCAGGACACTCGCCCATCGCTCAACCTCTTTTCGCCCGATGCCAACTCGCAGGCGCACTACCATTGCTTTGCGTGCGGAGCTCATGGCAATGCAATTGATCTGGTCAAGCAGGTTGAGGGACTCGAATTCCTGCCAGCAGTACAGTGGCTAGCCCAGCAGTTTGGCATCCCGGCTTTTCGCCGTAAGCCCTCCCAACAGTCCGAGCGAAAGGCAACGCGCGAAGCTGCGCTGGACTTTGCTTTGCGGATATTCGATGAGCATCATGACATCCAGCAATTCAAGTCTTGGTGCGGCACACGTGAGTTCGACGTTGAATTTCTCTACAAACAAGGCCTGCGCTGCATTAATCGTGCAGTGTTAATCGAGGGTTTGCGAGCCAAGAGCCTCGGTGAACGTGCAGAGCTAATCGACGGCTTGCAAGCGATCGGACTGATTAAGCGATTACGCTCCACGTCGGCCGCCGACCAACTGAAGCTACCTTTGGCCGATCAGTTTCAAGATTGCTTTCACGACGGTCGTATCGTAATCCCTATTCGTAATGCCGACGCCAAGCGCCCCATTGTGGTCGGCTTCGCTGGCCGTGCACTGCAAAGTGTCCCACCCGAGGGTGTGGCAAAGTACCTGCTTACGTCGGGCTTTGAGAAGTCCAAGCATCTCTTTCTTGCGTCAGAAGCCGGAAAGTGTCAAACTATTTGAGACCATTTTTGCAGATAGTTTAGGGAGCAATTTTGACTTTTTCGTCCTCCTTTGAAGCCGGTTTTGGCA
>JBEONR010000170.1:0-1180 GCA_040544385.1 Oxalobacteraceae bacterium GrIS 1.11 | reverse complement strand
CTGAGAGGTTAACGTTATAGGGACAAGCGAATAAGTGCACATGGTGGATGCCTTGGCGATTACAGGCGATGAAGGACGTAGTAGCTTGCGATAAGCTGCGGGGAGCGAGCAAACACGCTTTGATCCGCAGATTTCCGAATGGGGAAACCCACCCTTTTAGGGTATTGCATACTGAATACATAGGTATGCAAGGCGAACGCGGCGAACTGAAACATCTAAGTAGCTGCAGGAAAATAAATCAACCGAGATTCCCAAAGTAGCGGCGAGCGAAATGGGAAGAGCCTGCATGATTTAGCACGACGCATAGTGGAATCCTCTGGAAATAGGAGCCGTAGACGGTGATAGCCCGGTACGCGAAATGCGATGTGTGGAACTAAGTATGCGACAAGTAGGGCGGGACACGTGACATCCTGTCTGAATATGGGGGGACCATCCTCCAAGGCTAAATACTCGTAATCGACCGATAGTGAACCAGTACCGTGAGGGAAAGGCGAAAAGAACCCCGGAAGGGGAGTGAAATAGATCCTGAAACCGTGTGCATACAAACAGTAGGAGCGGACTTGTTCCGTGACTGCGTACCTTTTGTATAATGGGTCAGCGACTTACATTCAGTGGCAAGGTTAACCGTATAGGGAAGCCGTAGAGAAATCGAGTCCGAATAGGGCGTTCAGTCGCTGGGTGTAGACCCGAAACCAAGTGATCTACTCATGGCCAGGATGAAGGTGCGGTAACACGCACTGGAGGTCCGAACCCACTAATGTTGAAAAATTAGGGGATGAGCTGTGGGTAGGGGTGAAAGGCTAAACAAACTTGGAAATAGCTGGTTCTCTCCGAAAACTATTTAGGTAGTGCCTCAAGTATCACCATCGGGGGTAGAGCACTGTTATGGCTAGGGGGTCATCGAGACTTACCAAACCATTGCAAACTCCGAATACCGATGAGTGCGAGCTTGGGAGACAGACGTCGGGTGCTAACGTCCGGCGTCAAGAGGGAAACAACCCAGACCGCCAGCTAAGGTCCCAAAGATTGGCTAAGTGGAAAACGAAGTGGGAAGGCTAAAACAGTCAGGATGTTGGCTTAGAAGCAGCCATCATTTAAAGAAAGCGTAATAGCTCACTGATCGAGTCGTCCTGCGCGGAAGATGTAACGGGGCTAAGCCAGTCACCGAAGCTGCGGATAT
>JBEONR010000169.1:0-1183 GCA_040544385.1 Oxalobacteraceae bacterium GrIS 1.11 | reverse complement strand
ATGCCAAAACCGGCTTCAAAGGAGGACGAAAAAGTCAAAATTGCTCCCTAAACTATCTGCAAAAATGGTCTCAAATAGTTTGACACTTTCCGCTTGATCATGATCTTGGCGACGATGAGCGCGGCACTGGCTACGACGTCATACTCTGGATCGAAGAATCTGTCGCGCTGCGTAATTTTGCGCCGCCAGAATTATTTGTTCACTCCGCGAACAGTTCAGCGCGCGAAAAGATGTTGGCCGGAATCTGTGCAATTGAGGCGCTCGCCGACCACAAGCGATGATGCGCGGGACTGCGCCGAAGCGGTGATAGGTGTAACGGCTCGCGTTTGAAAACAGGCGTGCTCGCATTCGACGCCGTTTTCGGCTCAAATTAACTGCAAATGACGGGACGCCCGTGCTCACTGTATCTGCAAATGAGCTTGCAATCGACGGCGCCGGCTCGCATTCCATGGTGGCGTGCTCGCGCTACCTGCAAGCACAGGAAGGCCATTGATATCGTCTCGTTTGGGTCTAGACAATCGGGCGACGATGTCTCGAAGGTGCCGTATCAACCCATGTGAAACACAAAAAACGTCTCGATGGCAGCGCCTCGCATGGGTGTACCGATACGGTACACTTACCAGCAGGAAACCAAATCTATCGTTTTAGGATGCTCAAGACAACGAAAAACATCGAGGATGCCCGGCCTTACGACAAAAACCGCATACACGGACGCTATGGATGAGGGCGGCGAAGAGTAGCTATTGGTAGGCACAATAATTGACCTGGAGAAACAAATGATTAAAAAATCAACCTCACACGTATTAACATATGCAGGTCTTGGAATTTCCATAATCGGCATATTGGCAATATACATAGTTGATAATTTCTACTGTACAAATTTCAAATTAATACTTCCTGCATTTACTACATTCCTTGGTGCAGTTTTAGCATTTAGACTAAATTCACTTAAAGATGAAAGAGAAGATCTTAGGAGGAAAAAATCAGCATTAAATTTAGCTCTATTTGTTTTAGCGAGACAACACAATGCGATGCAGAATATATTGAAAGAAATTGAACCATTCAGAAACAAACAAAATAGAGCTTTTAGGGCTCTATGCCGTTTTGTATGGAACTTGACGCCCACTGCGATATTGGGTAACGCCGTCCGTGCGTGATACGGCGGAACGCAAGGGATTCTGCG
>JBEONR010000168.1:0-1225 GCA_040544385.1 Oxalobacteraceae bacterium GrIS 1.11 | reverse complement strand
TGCCAAAACCGGCTTCAAAGGAGGACGAAAAAGTCAAAATTGCTCCCTAAACTATCTGCAAAAATGGTCTCAAATAGTTTGACACTTTCCGCTGGCCCACAACCACCCCAGCGGCGACATTGACGCGAGCGAATCGGATTGCCAGTTGACGGCGCGGCTCGCTTCGGCGCTCGCGCTGGTCGATGTGCGGGTACTCGACCACTTTATCGTTGCCGGGGACCGCATCCTGTCTTTCTCGGAGCGGGGCCTGCTGTAGCTGGCCGGCCCGAACCCTCGTCGGCCAGATCGAATTGCAAGTCAGTCTGGCCGTAGTTGTCACGCGGACTGGCGGTCAAGACAGCCTCCTTGCATCCCCGGTCGATGCACTTCCCTTGCATTGTTGCCGGCCTGTTTTTATTCCGAAGACATCCGTCCGCACCCATTTTAATTCAGCAATCCACAGTCGCGTTCATCCCACCCTGGCGGTGGTTCGAACCTTTGCATTTGGCGCGCGCCATCCCGACGCCCGCCAATTTTTTATGGAGCTATCATGCAAACAACAACATCGAAGTCAGATGCGTCTGAAATGACCATCGAACAAAAAGGCAAGCTGATTGTAGCGATCTTGAGGCACTTGAAATTCGCCGCAAAAAGTCTGAATAAAGCTTTTGACGAAGACGTTACATTTTTCACGCTGGCCTTTATGTCCGATACCGAATTGCAGCGCATTGCGCGACTTGTCGTCGTATAACTACTACCCGCCCTTCGGGGCGCTGCGAGGAATTCGCCTGGAGGGGGCGCCCACAGAATTCGAAAATAATAGTACGCTAAGGATTTTCACTGGTCCGAAGCGGCCGAAATTTTCGCTGCTCAACGTTCCGGCTCTGCCGCATAACGTAGTCACCGGTCAGGTCGATGTGATCTTAGCTCAGGGGCGACAGGTGTCGCAGCATGCCGTGGTCAGGCGGCTTGCCGGTTTCACTTAAGGTGACCTCGAATAACCTACTTTTCCGGTCTACTGTACCTCGTAACCTGTTGATTCTTCAAGGGACGGTTTTCGGAAATTGAGGTTTTTCGAAGTACCCTTAATATATTGGGGACTTAACATTCGCCAGTTCGCCGTCGGAATTGAACCAGCCGCATTGCTGGTGGCTCCCCCTGTGTCAAACTGTTGTGAGACAACTTCATCACGCTAATTAAGGAAGTTGACACACATGGATTCTAAAATGACAATAATAGCTGAGCA
>JBEONR010000167.1:0-1348 GCA_040544385.1 Oxalobacteraceae bacterium GrIS 1.11 | reverse complement strand
CGCTACCGTGTCGGCCGCCCGCGCCATCGAGATCGAGGTCGATACCGATGGCGCCGTCACGCGCGCGGACATTCTGCCAAAGAAGTGGCGGCAGATCTGGCCTGAATCGCTGTCGCCGGACTTTTTCAACGCCATCCGCGCGCAGTACCGGGAGCAACGACGCGAAGCGGCGGCGCTGCGCGCCACTGTTTTGTGAAACGCAGCGTCCTCAACACACATTTACCGGAGTGAACCAGATGATCGTAGGCGATATCCCCCCTCCCGCCGATCCGGTGGCAGGGCTCGCATTTTCGCGGGCCGAGCGCGTGTCCGCGCAGGCAGTATCCATGCAAATTGATGCCATGTCACGCAAGAACCACGTCCAAATATTGCGGGCGTTCGCCGAGGTCAAGCAGGCCGCGCTGGCCACCGCCCTGGGCGTAAGCGAGTCCACGGTATCGCGCTGGAAAGGCCAGCCCGATATGGACGGCAGCGCCCTGGAGCGGACGGCCCGGCTGTTGGCGATCCTCGGCTACAAGCTGGTGCCGATCGAGGCAAAGTGTTTTATTGAATTGGAAAATTGATGGCGCCGGCGCAGACCTCGCGCGGCGGCCGGCTTTCCTTGCTGAGCGCGCTCGATGAGCCCAGCGCCTGCGCGTCAGCCTATGGGCTGTGCGAGTGATGTCCTTCCGTATGAATGATCAACCAACAAATGCAATCAATGCCGGGCCGCGCGTTCCATTGAGCATGGAGCCACTATGTCAGTAAGAATCATGTCCGCCGTATTCGACCGGTATCCGCATGGGGGCGGGGAAATGCTGTTGGCATTGTCCCTGGCCGACCATTCGCACGACGACGGCACGCACATCTATCCATCGGTGGACAGCCTGGCGCAGAAAACGCGCCAGTCCGTGCGCTCGGTCCAGTACCAGCTCAAGGGCATGTTGGAGGCCAAATGGCTCATTCTCACGAACGAGGGCGACGGCCGCCGCGGCCAGCGCCGGGAGTACCGGATTTCACCCGAATGGGTGAAGGGTGCAGAATTTGCATCCTTAAAAATCATGTCGCAAATTGCACCCATGGGTGCAAAACACGACATTAAAGGGTGCAAGCAGGTGCACCCACTATATAACCAAGAAGAATCACCAGTTAACCATCAGAGCGCGTCTCGCGCCTCCCGCATCGCCGTCACCTGGCAGCTTCCCAAAAATTTCGGCGACTGGTCGCTCGGCAAATACCCCGACTGGACGCCCGATTTTATCCGGGAGCGCGGTGAAAAATTCCGCGACCATTGGTGCGCCATCGGCGGCAAAACGGGCCTCAAAACCGACTGGTTCGCGACGTGGCGCAATTTCTGCCTGTCCGAAGC
>JBEONR010000166.1:0-1398 GCA_040544385.1 Oxalobacteraceae bacterium GrIS 1.11 | reverse complement strand
TGCGTATTCCGGCGAACGTGACCGGTCATTCCGGGGAACGTGACCGTTGCGCATGAGATGGCGTTACGCGGTCAAATTCTAATTCATGCGGTCACGATGGGTCGATATTTTTCTCCTTTTTGGCTGTTTTTGGTCGTTGGGCGCGCAGCGAATCACCTGTCAGCGTGAAACGGTGGTTGCGCTGCATGACGCGATCCAGAATGGCGTCGGCGATGGTGGCGTCGCCGATCCACGCATGCCAGTGCTCGACCGGTAACTGGCTGGTGATGATGGTGGCCTTGTTGCCAGCGCGGTCGTCGATGATCTCCAGCAGATCCGAACGCGTCATGGCGTCGATGGCGCCCATGCCCCAGTCATCCAGAATCAAGACGTCGGTTTTGGCCAGTTGCAGCAGCCACTTGCCGAAGGCTCCGCTGCCGTGCCGGATGCGCAGTTCTTCCTGCAAGCGCGGTAAGCGCTGGTAGATCGCGGAGTAGCCGCGCCGGCAGGCGTACTGCGCCAGCGCGCAGGCCAGCCACGACTTGCCGGCGCCGGTCGGGCCAGTGATCAGGACACTGTGCCCAGCGCCGACCCAGTCGCCCAAGGCCAGGCTCATCACCTCGCGGCGGTCAATGCCGCGACCGGCGCGTGCATCGATGTCCTCGATGGCGGCCTGGCCATATTTGAGGTGCGCGTTCTTGAGCAGCCGTACCAGTTTGCGGTCATTGCGGGCGTGGACCTCGCGATCAATGAGCAGCGCCACGCGCTCTTCGAAGCTCAGCGCGGCCATGCCGGGTTGTGCCAGTTGTTCCTCCAATCCGGCCGCCAGGCCGTCCAGTTTCAGGGTGCGCAATTGCGCCAGGGTGGTGTGCATCATCATCGTCTTTTTCCTTATTGGTAGTAGCTTGGGCCGCGCAGGTGGGCGTGCTCGGGGCTGACCCATTCGCCAGCGGTCGCCGGTACACTCTGGTCGCGGTTGTTTTTCAGGATGTCGTTCACATGGCGGTACTGACAGGCGCCGATCTGCAGGGCCAGCATGCAGGCCGCCTCCAGGCGCAGCTTGCCGTAGCGCTTGGCCAGCGACAGCAGACCAAGGCAGGCGCGGTAGCCGTGCTCCGGATGCCGGTTCTCAGCCATCAGCCGGGTTACCGCCTCGGCGGTGGCCGGGCCGATGCTCTCGCCCCAGTGGATCAGTCGTTGTGGCGTCCATTCCATATGGGCGCGGTGGGCGGCCGGCATGTGCGCGGGCGTGGTGGTGAAGCCGCCGACCCGGCTGTTGCGGGCGTGGCTGGCGACGCGCTGGCCACGATGCAGCAACTCGACCACCGCCGTGGTGATGCGCGCCTCCAGCACTTGGCCGACCAGGGTTTGCGGCGCGCTGTAGCGGTGGCGCTCGACCTCGACGTGGTAGTCGATGTG
>JBEONR010000165.1:0-1414 GCA_040544385.1 Oxalobacteraceae bacterium GrIS 1.11 | reverse complement strand
GCGAAGCGAATCTAAACGACGTTGCCTGGTTCGTGTCAGCATCATGCCCCTCGCCAGATCAGTGGGTAAGGCTGGGGTTTATGGATCGCTTACCATCGAACTGCCATTGTCCGAATGCAGAACGAGCTTTCGTCCAACGAGCCCCTCGGCCAGGCTGGCTTTTCGCAGC
Organism: Oxalobacteraceae bacterium GrIS 1.11; assembly: GCA_040544385.1. Lineage (GTDB taxonomy): Bacteria > Pseudomonadota > Gammaproteobacteria > Burkholderiales > Burkholderiaceae_D > Janthinobacterium. Next base: position 1,245 of record JBEONR010000165.1, on the reverse strand, counting down.
AACAGTGAGGCCATCTCCGCCGATTCGACGACATGCACCTCATCACCGACGATTTTCCGGCTGTAGATGTCGAGCACCATGTACCAATAAAAATACAGGCCCTTCACGCTGGTCGGCAGCCACGTGATATCCCACGCCCACAAGCGATTCGCTTCGGTGGCGCAGTGGCTTGTGACGGCCCGCGTCGTCGGCTTCTTCGCCCGCCCCCGATGATGCTGCTGGGCTTGCGCCCGCAATATCCGGTAGATGGTCGACTCCGACGCCAGGTACTCACCCCGATCTACCAGGGATGGAACGATCTGGCTCGGCGGACTGCTGGCAAATTCAGGGCTGTTGGCAACCGCGAGAATTCGCTCTCGCTCGTCATCGCTGAGCTTGTTGGCCGGAGCCGTCCGACGGCTTCCTTTGCGCCCGTCCGTCGCTCCCGTCCCACCTTCCCGCGTCCAGCGCTGATAGGTCCGCAAACTGATGTCGAGCATCGCGCAGGCGGCCCCGCGGCGCGCTTTGCCGTCGACGGCTTCTTCAATCAAGGTCATCACCAACTGGCGATCCGGGGTGCCGATTAATCTTCCTCGGGCTCCCCCCAGATCGCCTGGGCTTTTTTTCTGAGGATGATCAGCGCAGCCGCCTCGGCCAGTGCTTTCTCCTTGCGCCGTAAGTCTTGCTCCAATTGCTTGATCTTCTTGCGATCACGCTTGGCTTGCAAGCGCTGCTCGCCACTGCGTTCGGCAACTGCCGTATTAGCTTCCTGACACGCCTCGCGCCATGCCGCTACTTGTTCAACGAACAGGCCCTTGCCCCGGCAATATTGGGCCAATTGCGCTTCGTTCAAACTCGCTGTTTCCAGCACGACGCCAAATTTGTCTTTTGAGGACCATTCCTCGGCGTTCTTTCCATTTCCCGGCACTGGCACTCCCTGCGATTTCACATTTCGTCGCCAAGTATAAAGCGTCTGTTCCGAGATGCCGTTCTCCCGCGCCAGTTCTGACACCGGTTTGTTTTCCGGCGGCATCATCCATCTCAAAATGGCGTCCTTGCGCTCTGCTGAGTAGTGTTTCACTACACGTCCTTGCTCCGCCCCCGGCATGATTAATTACGAATTAAATGACACGACATCTATCCTGACATAGGGGGTTAATATCAAACTATATGGTAACTATTCAGCCGCTACGCAACTGACTGGATTGGATTTCCGGCGAAGGCGTGCTGTAAAACGGCAAGCATGTTGTGACCCTGTTTGCGCAG
>JBEONR010000164.1:0-1424 GCA_040544385.1 Oxalobacteraceae bacterium GrIS 1.11 | reverse complement strand
TGCGCGCCGCTGACCACGGCGCCTTTCACATTGGTGTCGCCGCCGCTGGAAATCGACACTTGCTGGCCGGCCGTGACGTGGCTGTTCAATTGCGTCACGCCGTCGCCATCCTCGTTGGCGCGGCTGGCCGCAACGCTGCCCGTGAAGCCCACCGCCAGGCCGCCCTTGCTGCTGTAGCCGGCCGCCACCCCGGCCGCCGCGCTCATGCTCGTACTCTTGCTGTGTTGGCTCTCGGTATCTTGCGCCGCCAGCAGGTTGACCTGGTTGTCGGCCGCCAGCGCGAGATTGTTTTTAGCGCTGATGTCGCTGCCGACGATAGTGATGTTGCTGTCCTTGCCGCCGCCGCTCGCGCTGATCGACAGGTTATTTCCCGCCGCCAGCGTGCTGCCGCTATGGCTGCTGTCGGCCGTGACCTGCGTCTGCTCGCTTTCCGAATGCCCGGCTGTCAGGCTGATTTTTACGCTCACGCCGTTGGCCGCGATATCCTTGGCCGCGTTGGCCGCCGCCATCGCCGCCGTCGCCGCCGCCAGCGCTTTTACCCGCGTATCCTTGCCCTTGCTGGCCGCGCCCATCGCTTGCCCTGCCTGGATCGCCGCCACCACGCTGCCGCCCACGGCCAGGGTAAAACCGTCTTGCGTGGTCTTGGTCTTGAACAGGCCATGGCTGTCGTCCTGGCCCGGGTCGATGGTCACGCTTTTCCCCGCCAGGGCCATGTCGCGCCCGGCCGCCAGGTCGCCGCCGCTGACATGCAAGGCGTTGCCGGCCTTGACCGTCAAGTCGCCGCCGGTCGAGCCGACCGTGCTGCGCGCCTGTCCGCTCTGGGTGGTCGCGTCGTGGTCCTGGTCGGTGGTCGTGGTGCGTTCGCCGTAGCTGAGGCCGAAGCCGTTCCCGCTCAGGAAACCGCTTTCCTTGACGCTTTCGTGCGAGGTCGTGCCGAGCGTTTCGGTGGCCGCCGCGATCGTCACGTTGCGCCCCGCCGCCAGCGTGGTCGCGCCGTCGCCGACCACGGCCGAGCCGAGCACGCCAATGTCGCGTCCCGCCCCCAGCGCCACCGTGGCGCCGCCCAGACTGCTGCCCACGGCCCCGGCGCTGGCCAGCGTGGCGCGCGTCGTAACGAGCTCGCTGTGCAGGAAACCCTTGTCCGTGCGCTGGTGGCCCTCGTCCAAGGTGGCCGTCGTCACGCCGGCAACGATGTGGATGTCGTTGCCCGCTTGCGCCATCAGGGCGCCGCCGGCCTGCACGTTGGCGGCGCGGATATTGATGTCGCCGCCCGCCTTGAGGGCGATGTCGCCCACGGCCTGGATCTGGCTGCCGACCTCGTTGGTGGCGCCATCCTTGCGGTAGTTGTTGGCATCCCACTTAATATTGTCGGCGCTGGCCGTCGTGACGGTGCCCAGTTCGACGTTGCGCCCGGCGTTGAGAAC
>JBEONR010000163.1:0-1429 GCA_040544385.1 Oxalobacteraceae bacterium GrIS 1.11 | reverse complement strand
GGCTCTATGCCGTTTCGTGTGGAACTTGACTTCTAGTACCATAGCGGGCACTGCCATTTTGAAGACAAAGAACGCCTGATGAGTATTGCCGTTGAAGCCCTGTTTACAAGCGCGCTGGGCCTGCAAGCGCCGTGGTCGGTGACCAAAGTCGAACTCGACACGTCCAAGCGGCGAATCGATTTCGAGGTGGCGTGCGACGCAAAGAAATTGCCGTGTCCAGCCTGCGGCGTGGACGGGCAAGGGGTCCACGACCGCATCCGGCGCGATTGGCGCCATCTGGATTTTTTCCAGTTCGAGGCGTGGCTGCACGCCGAGGTGCCACGGGTTGATTGCGGCGCCTGCGGCAAGACCTCGCTCGTTGAAGTGCCCTGGGCACGCCCCGGCAGCGGCTTCACCCTGCTGTTCGAAGCGCTGGCGTTGTCGCTGTGCCAGGCGCTACCGGTCGCGCAGGCTGCCGTGCAGTTGCGGGTGGCGTCGAAGCGCTTGTGGAGGCGGATCGAACACTACGTGGGGGTGGCCCGCGCTCGGGACGTGATGGCGGGGATCGAGGTGGTCGGCATTGACGAAACCAGCGTCAAGCGAGGCCAGGAGTACGTTACCGTCGTGCATGATCTGGAGGCCAAACGCCTGCTGTTCATGACGCCCGGGCGCAAGCACGACACCGTGGTCGCCTTCAAGGCCGAGGTGGTGGCGCACGGCGGCGACCCGGACCAGATCAAGCACGTCTGCATGGACATGAGCGCCGCGTACACCAAGGGCGTCACCGAAGCGTTGCCGCAGGCCCAGATCAGCTATGACCGATTCCATGTGATCGCGCTGGCGAATGAGGCGATGGACGCGGTGCGGCGCGAGGAAATGCAGAGCCAGCCGCGCGTAGTGCGCGCGGCGCTGGGGACGGACAGCAAGGCCGTCAAGGGCATGGTGTGGGGCATGCGCAAAGATCCTTCCGACTGGAACAAAAATCAAATGAACACCATGTATCACTTGCAGCGTTCGAACCTGCGCAGTGCCCGGGCTTGGCGTCTGAAGCAGGCCCTGCGCGACGTGTATGCGCAGGGTGTGAGTGGCAACTGCGAGGAAACCGCCAAAGCGGCTTTGCAGGGATGGATTTCCTGGGCCAGGCGCTGCCGGCTTGAACCGTTTAAAAAGCTTGCCAACACCCTCAAGGATCGCCTACCCGGCGTCGTGCGCGGCATGCTCGATGGACGCAGCAACGCCTATGTCGAAGCCATGAACGGCTTGCTGCAGCAAACCAAAACCGCCGCCAGGGGCTTCCGCACCGTCAAGAACTTCGTCGCCATCGCCTACCTGCGCATGTCCAAGCTCAAGCACCTGCCGCAGAATCCCTTGCGTTCCGCCGTATCACGCACGGACGGCGTTACCCAATATCGCAGTGGGCGTCAAGTTCCATACAAAACGGCATAGAGCC
>JBEONR010000162.1:0-1439 GCA_040544385.1 Oxalobacteraceae bacterium GrIS 1.11 | reverse complement strand
TGACTCAACACAGCATACCGACAATCGACATTTACGACCTCTATAAGCCTCTCAGAAATGATCTGCGGCAGCTGGATATGCACGGGCTGTTGACGTTGCTCTGGAATGTTACCAAAGATCCCCTTGGCGGTTCCGTATTTAAGTTGCAAAATGCCTTCGGGAATGCCTTTGAAATCTATCTATGGGAAGTGCATTTGCTTGCGAGAGAGGCTGTGTTGCAAGCCGGGTTCGACAAAGGCCTTAAGCAGGCAGAGAACAAGGATCTACTCAAACTTGTCAATCATTTACGTCGCATTGCTGAAAACACCTCAATGAGAACCATCCATTCGAGTGAAAGTGCAGCACGTGCGCTTCATCCATTGATCCATCAGCAAGCTCGGTGGCAGAATACCAGAGAATGGGATCGCTTTCATCGAGCCTTCCGAATCTACGGTCGCGATGATGTGCGTCCTTTGCTTGAGACTGTCGTTGGAATGCGCCTGAGTACAATTTATTCACTGACTTTCGCAATCGCCGGCGCAGCAGCCCGGTCGCCAAGAATCCTTTCAAATAGTGACTATTCCTTCATGGGTATTTCGGAGCAGGAACGCGACGCCTATTTTCGGATGGTCGGCGCCTCGCTCTCTTCCATTCGCGAGAGAATTGAGCAGCGGCAACGATATGACGAGAGTTGGCCTTTTACGTGGAATCCGCTTGAAGGAACACCGTTAATTAAATTATGGGATGATCGGCCGGACCATTATTTTTGCCCATTCCCCCAACTATTACTACGGCGCGCTACCGATAGCTTGTTCTTCGATCTCGGGAAAAGTGAAGAAAAGTTCGTCAATCCATATGGAATAGCCTTCCAGGTCTATGTTGGTGATGTTTTGCGTGCACAGTTTAAGGCCCCCATACATCAGGTTTTAGAGGAACAAACATATAGAGTTAAAAGAAATCTAAAGCACGGCGTCGATTGGATTGTTAGCGATCCGAGTGGACATATTATGTTCGAGTGTAAGACACGACGCCTTAAGGTAGATGCTAAAGCTGTTGTTGACGGCAATGTGCTAACAGATGCTATCGAAGAACTTGCCACAATCGTCGTGCAGCACTATAAAAACCTTCATGATGCTCTTCAAGGGGTAACTCATTGGAAACCGGATGGTAAACCCGTTTATCCAATTATAGTGACCTTGGAGGATTGGACTCTATTCGCACCTCATGTTATCAATCAATTGCACATCCTAGTCCATGAGCGACTTTCCATACTAGGATTTGGTGCGCTACTGGATTCATGTCCTTTCATTGTTACCTCCATTGCAGAATTTGAACAAGCAGGACAGGCAATCGCGCAGATTGGTATTGATAAATTTTGTGGTAATAGAGCTGCGTCAGGCAATCGCCACTTTGGATTGTCGGCACACGCGCCATACGCGTTTCCTGACATTGACATTAAG
>JBEONR010000161.1:0-1441 GCA_040544385.1 Oxalobacteraceae bacterium GrIS 1.11 | reverse complement strand
CCCATGACCCCGCCCAATTGCGCCACCTTTTGCTCGTAAGCGTCGATCGCGGCCGGCCCCTGGCGCAGCAGCGGCAACACCGCTTCCAGGCCAAGATTGCGCGCGACCAGGCTTTGCACCTGGGCGCTCTTGATGCCGGCAATCGACCCCGACAATTCCCGGAAGCCGCGCGCCGCATCGATCGAGCCGTCCGCCGTGTGGTGGATGCCGACGCCCAGCCGCTTGAGCATCACCAGCGCTTGCTGGTTGCGCCCGTACAGCGCGTCCTGCATCGTGTCGCCCAAGCCCTTCAAGCCGCCGCTTAACTGCTCCGACGACAGGCCGGCCGCCTGGGCCGCGCCGCGCAGCGACTGCAAGCTGTCGCTGGTGGTGCCGATCATGGCGGCCGAGCGGCCGATCTCGGCGCCCAGGCGGCCCCATTCGGTCGCCAGCGCGGCCACGCCGGCCAGGGTGCCCCCGCCCACGATGGCGAGCATGGGCGCCGCCACCGAGGACAGCTTGCCGGCCAGCTCGTCCGCGCTCTTGCCAACTTGCACGATGCCCTTGCCTACCTTGTCAAACCCCATTTCCCGGCCAAAGGCGCGCACCGACTGTTGCATCTGCGTGATCGGGCGGGTCAGGCGCTCCATCGATGCGTTGATGGTACGCACGACTGTGCTGGCCCTGTCGACGGCCGAAATGACGATCCTGAAATTATTGCCCATGCGCCTTCCTTTCTGCTTCGCTCATGCGTATTGCCTGGGTATTCCAGTATTCCATTTCCGACCAGGTCAGGGACCACGCGTCGCGCGGCCCCCATCCGTAGTATTTGGTCAGCTCGGCGACGACGTCGCGCCAGTTGCCGGGCCATCTTCCGTAAAGCTCCCCAAAAAATCGGAAGCCGCCTTCAGGTCGCGCTGGCACAGCTTGCCGACGACGGTTTTCGGCACCTTGGCCACCATCGAAATCAATTCGATGACCATGCCGACCTGGGTAGGCGCCCGCGACGCCTTTTCGAGCTGGTCGGCGTTCGGCTCGCACAGGTCGAGCGTCGCGTAAAGGACGCCGCCCAGGGTGACGGGCTTGCGCAGGGTGATGGTTTTTTCGTCCTGGAATGGCACGGTGTTGTCTTCTGTTTGGTCTTCTGTTTGCATGTGTTCCTCTGTTTGCATGTTGTCTTGCACGATTACGCCTCTTCGACGGTCAAGCCTTCCCACTTCACTTCAAATGTACCCTCGGCGGTTTTCACCTCCTGGGCCTCAATGGTCCACATATTGCGGCCGATGATCGTTTTGCCGTTGGCCAGCTCGGCGGTGACCGTGACGTTGGTCATCGCGTTGAAGCTGGCCACGCTCAGCCCGCCCACGTCGCGGATGGTGCCGGACATGCTGCCCGCGTGCGGCTTTTCGGAATAGCCATGCACGCGGTCCTGGCCGGTCAGCGTTTCGCGCATCACTTTCGA
>JBEONR010000160.1:0-1515 GCA_040544385.1 Oxalobacteraceae bacterium GrIS 1.11 | reverse complement strand
ATCTGGCGCATGATCCAGACCGGCAATACCTACCTGGCGCACGCGGTCGGCGCCGGCAAGACGATCGAGATGATCGCCGCCGGCATGGAGCAAAAACGCCTCGGTCTCATCAAGAAACCGATCTACGTGGTCCCGAACCACATGCTCGAGCAATTCTCCAACGAGTTCATGGAGTTGTACCCGCTGGCCAACATCATGGTCGCCGACGATGAAAACTTCTCGGCCGAGCGCCGCAAGGCTTTCATCGCCTCGGCCACCATGAATGCGCCGGACGCCATCATCATCACCCACGACGCCTTCCAGCGCGTAGGAGTGAAGGAGGAAACCGTCGCGCCGATCCGCGACGCGCTCCTGGCCGACCTGGAAATCGAGTTATCGGAGACCGCCAGCGGCAACGACACCCGCGTGCGCCGTAGCCAGTTGGAGCAGCAGATCGAAGCCGTGACGCAGCGTTTCGACCGCATCATCGGCGCCGGCGGCAAGGATTCCACTATCAAGTTCGAGGACATGGGCGTCGATTTCGTCTTCGCCGACGAGGCGCACGTCTTCCGCAAACTGGATTTCCATACCGCGCAGCAGATCAAGGGGATCGACCCGAACGGCTCGAAGCGCGCGCTCGACATGTACGTCAAGACGCGCTGGCTCGACCAGCAGCGGCCGGGCCGCTCGATGGCGTTCGCCTCGGGCACGCCGGTCACGAACACGATGGGCGAGTTATATACCATCATGCGCTTCTTCGCGGCCGACGAACTCGACCGCGCCGGCATTGCCACGTTCGACGCCTGGGCCCGCCAATTCGGCGAGGTGACGCCGGCGCTGGAACCGAACGCGGCCGGCAAGTACGAATTGATCGAGCGCTTTGCCAAATTCGACAACGTGCCGGAACTGATGTCGCGCGTGCGCCAATTCATGGACGTGCTCACGTCGGAAAGCCTGGGCGCGCTGGTCAAGCGCCCCGACCTGGCGGGCGGCAAGCCCCGCCTGAACATCGTCGCGCCGAGCGCCGCGTTAGACGCCTACATGAAGACCGAACTCGGGCCGCGCATCCAGAAATCGAAGGACTGGAAACCCACGAAGGAAGAACCGAACAACCCGGACCCGATCGTCGCCATCATCACCGACGGCCGTTTCGCCGCCATCGACCCGCGTTTCTTCGGCGGGAAACTGGACCCGGATGGCGAGAGCATCATCACGACGATGGGCGATAAAGTCGTCGCCGGCTATCACGCCGGTTCCAGCAACGTGTATTTCGACAAAGAAGGCAAACCCGAACCGCTCAAGGGCAGCACGCAAATCGTGTTCTACAACCTGGGCTTCGGCGAGCAGTCGCAGAAAAACCGGGGATTTAATTCGCGCGCCGCCTTTACCAAGCGCCTGACGGACGGCGGCATCCCGCGCGCCCACATCGCCTGGTTCGACCACGCCAACAGCGACGCCAAGAAAGAAGCGATCTTCAAGGCCATGCGCAGCGGCAAGATTCGCGTGCTGATCGGCTCGGCCAAGAAGATGGGGACC
>JBEONR010000159.1:0-1569 GCA_040544385.1 Oxalobacteraceae bacterium GrIS 1.11 | reverse complement strand
CATTAAACAGAGATTAAACTGAAGAGTTTGATCCTGGCTCAGATTGAACGCTGGCGGCATGCCTTACACATGCAAGTCGAACGGCAGCGCGGGGCAACCTGGCGGCGAGTGGCGAACGGGTGAGTAATATATCGGAACGTACCCTAGAGTGGGGGATAACGTAGCGAAAGTTACGCTAATACCGCATACGATCTAAGGATGAAAGTGGGGGATTCGCAAGAACCTCATGCTCGTGGAGCGGCCGATATCTGATTAGCTAGTTGGTAGGGTAAAAGCCTACCAAGGCATCGATCAGTAGCTGGTCTGAGAGGACGACCAGCCACACTGGAACTGAGACACGGTCCAGACTCCTACGGGAGGCAGCAGTGGGGAATTTTGGACAATGGGCGAAAGCCTGATCCAGCAATGCCGCGTGAGTGAAGAAGGCCTTCGGGTTGTAAAGCTCTTTTGTCAGGGAAGAAACGGTGGTTTCTAATACAGATCACTAATGACGGTACCTGAAGAATAAGCACCGGCTAACTACGTGCCAGCAGCCGCGGTAATACGTAGGGTGCAAGCGTTAATCGGAATTACTGGGCGTAAAGCGTGCGCAGGCGGTTTTGTAAGTCTGACGTGAAATCCCCGGGCTCAACCTGGGAATTGCGTTGGAGACTGCAAGGCTAGAGTTTGGCAGAGGGGGGTAGAATTCCACGTGTAGCAGTGAAATGCGTAGATATGTGGAGGAACACCGATGGCGAAGGCAGCCCCCTGGGTCAAGACTGACGCTCATGCACGAAAGCGTGGGGAGCAAACAGGATTAGATACCCTGGTAGTCCACGCCCTAAACGATGTCTACTAGTTGTCGGGTCTTAATTGACTTGGTAACGCAGCTAACGCGTGAAGTAGACCGCCTGGGGAGTACGGTCGCAAGATTAAAACTCAAAGGAATTGACGGGGACCCGCACAAGCGGTGGATGATGTGGATTAATTCGATGCAACGCGAAAAACCTTACCTACCCTTGACATGGCTGGAATCCTTGAGAGATCAGGGAGTGCTCGAAAGAGAACCAGTACACAGGTGCTGCATGGCTGTCGTCAGCTCGTGTCGTGAGATGTTGGGTTAAGTCCCGCAACGAGCGCAACCCTTGTCATTAGTTGCTACGAAAGGGCACTCTAATGAGACTGCCGGTGACAAACCGGAGGAAGGTGGGGATGACGTCAAGTCCTCATGGCCCTTATGGGTAGGGCTTCACACGTCATACAATGGTACATACAGAGCGCCGCCAACCCGCGAGGGGGAGCTAATCGCAGAAAGTGTATCGTAGTCCGGATTGTAGTCTGCAACTCGACTGCATGAAGTTGGAATCGCTAGTAATCGCGGATCAGCATGTCGCGGTGAATACGTTCCCGGGTCTTGTACACACCGCCCGTCACACCATGGGAGCGGGTTTTACCAGAAGTAGGTAGCTTAACCGCAAGGAGGGCGCTTACCACGGTAGGATTCGTGACTGGGGTGAAGTCGTAACAAGGTAGCCGTATCGGAAGGTGCGGCTGGATCACCTCCTTTCTAGAGTAGCACCGGACTGAGAA
>JBEONR010000158.1:0-1576 GCA_040544385.1 Oxalobacteraceae bacterium GrIS 1.11 | reverse complement strand
GCGTCGATATCGATGCCGGCGTCGATGGCGGCGTCCGCCATTCGGATACACACCGCCTCGGCCTGTGCCTGCGAAGACGCATGCGCATTCGCCTCGGCGCCGGCCTGGCGCGTCGCGGCACAGACGACGGCGGCGCCGGCGTGCGCACCAGCCGCGACTGCATGCTGCAGCGCCGGCATCAATGCCAGCTCGGCGCCTCCGGCTACCTGAAGGGCCGGCCAGGTGACGCGGGTGGCTTGCGCGTCGACGGCGCAGGAAGCGCCCTGCGCGAGCGATCCGGCCGACACGATCACGATGGGCAGCGCCGCTACCTGTGCCACAGGGCGAATAAATGCCCCCGCCCCTTGCGTCTTGCTGGCCACGGGGGCAAGCGCGCATGCTCCATCGATGAACGCTATCGCCTGGCGCACCACGATGCCGCCGTCCGGCAGATCGAAGCCCGCCAACGCCACGATATTGGCATAGCCGTCGAGCAGATTGTTGCGCTTCGCCTCGGCCCGCAGCGCCGCCGTGCCGGTCGGGGCCGCGCCGGCGTTGCGCACGCCGCTGGCCACCGCGGCGACGCCGGCGCCAGCCAGCAACGCCGATGACGCCGCTTGCGCCTTGGTGGCGTCGGTGCGCATCCGCGCCGTTGCCGCCAGGTCCGCCGCAGCCAGGATCGATGCCGGGATCGCCAGGACGGCGGCGCTGCACGCGATATCGGCGCTTGCCGGGACCGTGCGCAGTTGGTAGGCCGATATCTCGGCGCCGGCGTCGAGGCTGGCCACGGCCGCTTGCTGGTGCCGCGCCCGGAACTCGGCGTAGGCCGCCCCCGCCAGGTCGGCGCCAGCGGCGGCAACGACATGGGCGTCGGCGCCGGCAAAGGCTTGTCCTCTGCATGCCGCCAGCATCGCGCCGTCCAGCGTCGCGGCGGCGAGCAGGAGCGCCGCGCCTTGAACGTCCGCGCCGCCGGCAACGATCGGCACGCCCGGCGCGCCATTGAGCGTCGCGCCGTTCAGCGCAAACAGGTTCATGGATTAAGCGATGGTGATGGTGATCGTGTTCGCGCCAAAGGAAAGCACATCGCCCGGCTGCAAGACCTTTTGCGAGACCAGCGGCGAGTGGTACAGCAGATTGCCGCCGGTCAGGGCGTCATAAATGCCGAGCCAGCCGATCGTGACCGGCAAGGTGCCGTTGTTGGCCGGGAACGTGATCGTGTTGGTATTTTTCGTCACGCCGTCCGATGGCGGCGTCCAGCCGGTGGCGATCGCGCCGGCGCCGGCGGCGTTCATGCGCGTGTAGGACGGCATCGGCGCCGCGCCGCCCGACGTTTTGAGTTCATTGGCGACGATGTTCGCGTCGGTCGGGTCGTCCGTGAACAGGGCCAGGAAAATCCCGGTCGGCACGGAAGGCGGGATGCCGCGCAGGTTCCAGTTGATGATGGCGGCTTCGGAGTAATCGGAGAATTTGGACATGGGTTTCCTTATTTATGGCGGGGCAGGTTGGGGTTCGGCGAATCCTTGACGTTCGGGCTGGCGCCCGCTTCCATCTGCAACTTCCCGCCCAGGCTGTTGAAGAAGGCGGTGTAATGCCCCGT
>JBEONR010000157.1:0-1587 GCA_040544385.1 Oxalobacteraceae bacterium GrIS 1.11 | reverse complement strand
TATGCCAAAACCGGCTTCAAAGGAGGACGAAAAAGTCAAAATTGCTCCCTAAACTATCTGCAAAAATGGTCTCAAATAGTTTGACACTTTCCGAATCGTTCGGCGAAGCGAATCTGCTGTATCTCCAGATATTTGCGCAGGAATGCGATCTCTTCTTCCAACGCAACATATTGGCGATCAGAGTGATCCGTAACGCGGCGCAACAGGTCGCTCAGTGCCGCGATCATCGTAATCGCATCGTTGCCCCGCTTTTCGCGTATCAGTCCGGTGACAGCGTTGAGGCAATTGAAGACAAAATGCGGCTCAAGCTGTAGTCGGAGCGCGGCCAATTGTGCCTGCGCCAACACTTCAGACATGCGTGCGTTCGCTGCTTGCTGCTTTGCCAGGCGCATGTGGGCGTCGAGCGACAGGTTCAGTGCGACGATTGCACCATAGATTATGCATCCGACAATAAGCATGCCATAGAATTTCGGATACCAAATTGCGGAAAATGGATCAGGACCACTTGGATTCGCCAGTGGGTTCGTGCAGTATTCCAGCAATGTGGCCCAGGTGGCCCAGGCGAGGCCGATTGCTGCGCAGCTCAACGCGTGCACAAACCATGCCATCGCCGATTTGGTCGGCAGTCGAAATCGTTGCAACAAGGAAAGAACCGCAGGAGTGAACGCGGGCCATAGTGCCCAGCTGACCATTGTCACAACAAACAGCGTCACCCACGCGTGGTGCATCCCCATCGCTCGCATCGAGAGCACAGTTTGGGTCGCGTCAAACAGGGCGATGGTCAGCCATGCTGCGGCAATTTGAAGCCATAACTTTGGAACCGGGTTTGCTCTCTTCATGGCCACATAATAAGGGAAACCAAGGACGCGATGGCTGGCTTTGCAGCCAATCCACACTCCGCTGCAGGCAAGCACCTCGCCCAAGCGCCCGATCGATGGGAAACTGATTGCCTCCTCAACATCGCTCACGGAAAACCATGAACAACCTCCCATCGATTGCCAGCGTTGGCAGTCCTCGCAATGCTGGACGCATCCCCGACGCTTGGTACACGCGGCATTGTGCGGCCAAAATCACGACCATTGCAGCTCGATCACTGTTCGCGCTGCTGCTTGGCACGCTCGCGACGCATGCGGGTGCGTCCGACATGGCTCAGCCAAAACCCGTTTACGTTTGCCAGATGGCCAGCCACGCGCACATGGCGGGACAGCCTGTCGTCGAGTATGACAAACCCGGAATTTGCCCAACAGACGGTATGGAATTGATCGACAAGTCCAAGCGCCTTCGCGTTGCCGTATTGATATTCGACGGTGTGCAGGACATCGACTATTCAGGCCCAATGGAAGTGTTTGGTCAGTCCGGCGCCTCCATCTTCACTGTCGCAAACAGTATGGACAACGTGCGTTCGGCCTGGGGCTTGAAGATGACGCCCGATTTTGACTTTGAGCATGCGCCGCAGGCCGACATCGTCGTTGTCCCTGGTGGCGACGTGACGAGCCGGAAAGTGTCAAACTATTTGAGACCATTTTTGCAGATAGTTTAGGGAGCAATTTTGACTTTTTCGTCCTCCTTTGAAGCCGGTTTTGGCAT
>JBEONR010000156.1:0-1615 GCA_040544385.1 Oxalobacteraceae bacterium GrIS 1.11 | reverse complement strand
CCCCCTGTGTCAAACTGTTGTGAGACAACTTCATCACGCTAATTAAGGAAGTTGACACACATGGATTCTAAAATGACAATAATAGCTGAGCAGCCAGATGTTGGCACGGATGATTTTTCTGAGGGGGCCTCGAAGGGAGCCCGGAGGGCGAGCGCAGAGGCCCCCTCAGAAAAATCGCCAACCGGATCCGAGGTTGTCGCCGTGGCGCGTCGGCGGAAGTTCACCGCCAGCTACATGCAGCGCATTGTTCGCGAGGCCGACGCGTGTACCGCGCCGGGCGCCATCGGCGCGCTGTTGCGCCGCGAAGGCCTGTACAGCTCGCATCTGAGCAAATGGCGTCAGGAGGTCGCTGCCAGCGATGCCGCAGGTTCGCCCAACAAGGCGCGCGGCCCCAAACCGGACGCCGCGAAGGCCGTCGATCGGCGCATCGCCAGTCTGGAGCAGGATGTCGAGAAGTTGCGTAAAAAACTTGGGCGGGCCGAGCAGATCATCGACGTCCAAAAAAAACTTTGCGAACTTCTGGGCTTGCCCACGGCCGGGGAAGCGCCGTGATGAACGCAGCCGCCAGCCTCGTGGCGCTGCACGGCGCACGCGCCGCGTGCCACGGCATGGGGGTGCCACGCGCCAGCTACTATCGAGCGCAGCAGTCGCGCGCGCAGCAGCACACGGTACGCCGGCCACGTCGTTCGCCGCTGGCCCTGAGCGCGCTTGAGCGCCAGGGCGTGCTCGACGTGCTGCACTCGCCCGAGTATGTCGATGTCGCGCCGCGCACGGCGTATGCGATGCTGCTCGATGCCGGCACCTACCTGGCCTCTGCCTCGACCTTCTACCGCATCCTGCGCGCCCACAGCGGCACGCGGGGGCGGCGCAATGAACTGGCGCATCCGGCCTATGCGCGCCCGGAATTGCTGGCGACGCGGGCGTGCGAGGTGTGGTCGTGGGATATCACCAAACTCAAGGGACCGGTCAAGTCCGCGCATTTCCACCTGTACGTCATCCTCGACATTTTTAGCCGCTACGTGGTCGGCTGGATGATCGCCGATTGCGAATCGGACGCGCTTGCAGAGGCGCTCATCGGCCACACCTGCGACAAGGAGGGCATCGCGGCCGGCCAGTTGACCCTGCACGCCGACCGCGGCGCGGCGATGCGCTCCAAGCTGGTGGCCGACCTGCTGGTTGATCTGGGCGTCGTCAAGAGCCACAGCCGGCCCTACACTTCGGACGACAACCCGTACTCGGAGGCGCAGTTTAAAACGATGAAGTACCGGCCCAACTTCCCGGAACGGTTCGCATCGTTGGCCGACGCGCGCGCCTTCTGCCAGACGTTCTTTGCCTGGTATAACTACGAGCACCGGCACTCCGGCATCGGTTATATGACGCCGGCGGCCATGCATACCGGCGTCGCGCCTGTCATCTATGAGCAACGCGACCTGGTCCTGCAAAACGCCTTCTCGCAACATCCTAATCGATTCAAAAATTGCCGCCCCCAGCCGCCGGTGCTGCCGACCGAGGCAGGGATCAATATGCCAAAACCGGCTTCAAAGGAGGACGAAAAAGTCAAAATTGCTCCCTAAACTATCTGCAAAAATGGTCTCAAATAGTTTGACACTTTCCG
>JBEONR010000155.1:0-1684 GCA_040544385.1 Oxalobacteraceae bacterium GrIS 1.11 | reverse complement strand
GCGAAGCGAATCTAAACGACGTTGCCTGGTTCGTGTCAGCATCATGCCCCTCGCCAGATCAGTGGGTAAGGCTGGGGTTTATGGATCGCTTACGGTGATGATGCCTAAAATACCCCCCCTCTTGCGAGGCGCGAAACCGACCTCCATGGTGGTGACACGCATGGGGATACCGAGCCGGTACAATCCCCCCATGGGCAACGTCGGCAACTGGTCGGAGGCGGCCGATCATATTTAATAGGTGCCCTTCAATTTTCATGCGACCAGTAATTTCCAAGTACGGCCTCAAAATTACGTTAAAAAGGCGATGTAGGAACTAAAACTTTTATGGACATTTCCGAACTTATTTTTCGTCGTTTAAATCGTCAAACAAAACTTAAATTGATTAGCGCTGATCTTCAGCCAACCGAAGCCAGCGTTCGCATCGCGGCCCGGTGCCAACCCAATCCACCGGACTTAAGCATGCCAAATTTTCTTCAAATTAGCAGCCAAAGAGCTTGACAAAACACACGCTTCGCGCGGCCGCCGCCCTGTTTGCGAGGCTTTTTTCGCGGACAGGGCGGCGGCCAATAGAGACCTTTTTGTTTCTATTGGCCGCCATGTTGGAACAACTACTCCTCGCTTTTTCCGAATACCTGCATTCCAGCCAGTTCCGCGATTTGGCGCGGCATCCCGATTTCCCCAATGCGTTCACCCGCGACCGCAAACTGCCTCTGCCCGTGCTGCTGGCCGTGCTTCTGAGCGGCATGCGCAAAAGTATCCAGGCCGAACTCGACGAGTTTTTCGCCCATCTCGAACAGCGCGCCCAACCGGTGCGCCACGTCTCACAGCGCGCCTTTTTCAGTGCCCGCGCCAAACTGAACGCAACCGCCATACCTGCGCTCAACGCCTGGCTGGTGCGGCAAGCCGACGCATTGGGCTTCGTGCCACTCTGGCATGGGTTCCGACTGGTCGCCGCCGACGCCTCGACGCTCCACTTTGGCCACCGCGCCAGCCATGTTCCGCGCGCCGCGTCGACCGACCAAATCGCCTTCGGCCTGTACCTGCCGGGAGCGGAACTGATGCTCTCGGCGTCCCTGCACGGCGTCCACGAGAATGAACGGCAGATGCTGTTCGAGCACCTCGACCTGCTCGGCGGCGGCGATCTGCTGCTGCTGGACCGGGGCTACCCGTGCCGCTGGCTGGTCGCCTTGCTCAACCATCGCGGCATCAGCTTTTGCATGCGTGTCGAGAAGGCCGGCAACTCCGGCTTCGCCTGCGTGCGCGACTTCCTGCGTTCGGGCCTGCAAGAGCAAGTTGTTAGCCTCGCCGCGCCGGACAGGGACGATGCCCGCGATTACGAATGTCCCGCCGCGCCACAGACCGTGCGCCTGGTACGCCACGTCGCCTCCACCGGAAAAGTGCGCGTCCTCATGAGCAACCTGTTCGACCAACAGCGTTTTCCAGCGACCGATTTTGGCGACCTCTACCATAAACGCTGGCGTATCGAGGAAGCCTTCAAACGCCTCAAGCATCGGCTCAATCTGGAGCACGTCTCCGGCCTGTCCCAGTTGGCCGCCGCGCAGGACTTCGCCGCCAAAATCGTCTGCGATAACCTGCAAGCATTGACCACCGCCGCAGCGACCACCCAATTTCCCATCCTGCCGACACGCCGTGTCAATCGAGGGTATGCCCACACCGTGCTCAA
>JBEONR010000154.1:0-1737 GCA_040544385.1 Oxalobacteraceae bacterium GrIS 1.11 | reverse complement strand
CCGACAACTTCACCCTGTCCTCCAAGGGCTTGCCCACGCCGTCGTTCACGCGCATGATCGTGCCGTCCTTGGCCAGATAGACGACGCCCTCGCGCGTGACGCTGGGGTCGAAGTCGATCTTGGCCGTTTCCCGCCTGACGTTCTCCATCGACTGGGATAGCACGGAATAAACGTTTTCCGGCAAGCGCTCGACGGCGTGCGCGAATTTGTCGTCGAGTTCGGCCGGGGTCTTGTCGTAGGACACCACGGTGTATTTTTCGACGCCGCGCCCGTTGCTGTTGATGCGCCGGCCGGCGTCGTCGGTGTTGCCCGAAATGCGCTGCTGTCCGAGGACCATTTCGGGATGTTTGGCAAAATACTCGTTCACCACGACCGGGCCGTCCTTGGTGTCGACGGTCTGCACGCCGGCCCACGCGGCGCCGCCCGGCGCTTCGCCGGCGATGCGCTTGCGCAGGAAAATCACGTCGGTGACGACGCTCGTGCCGGCGTTGTCCTCGAACGCGGTCGAGGGCAGGCGGATCGCGCCCACCAGGTCGGCCCGCTCGGCCAGGTACTTGCGGGCCTTGTCGGTCTGCTTGTCCATCGTGCCCTTGCTGGTAACAAAGGCCAGCAAGCCGCCCGGGCGCACGCGGTCGATGCTTTTTGCAAAGAAGAAATCGTGCAGCATGAAGCCGTTTTTCTCGTAATCGGCGTCGCCGAAAATCTTCGTTTGCGAAAAAGGTGGATTGCCGATCGCCACGTCAAAAAAATTCTTTGGGAATTTGCGTTTGATGAAGTCGTCGTGGAGCACGTTCTGTTCGGGCGAGAGCAATTTCGCTATCAGCGCGGTCGGGCCGTCGAACTCGACGCCGGTGTACCGGGAAGTTTGACGCACCGCGTCGGGCATGAGCATCGAGAACGAACCGATGCCCATGCCGGGCTCGAACACCTTGCCGCCGGTGAAGCCGAGGCGCTGCATGGCGCTCCAGACCGAACGGATGATGCCTTCGCTGGTGTAGTGGGCATATTGCGAGGATTGCAGCACGGACTTTTGCCAGTCGCGCGGCAGCGCTTCCAGGCGTTCGGCCAACGCTTTCCAGCGCGCGTCGGGGATGTGGCTCGGCCAGATCAGGCGCGACGGGTCGGCCTGCTTGGCGTATGCCGGGGGGATGGGGAAAATCTTGTTGCGGATTTCGCCGGCGCCGAAGCCGACGTACTTTGATAACCGGGCTTGCTCGTCAGGCGTTGCCGGGCGCCCTTCCTTGTCGATCGCGATGGCCAGATCGATCAGGTCGATATTGCGCCTGGCGCTCTCGAACCACGAGCCTTCGCGTGTTAATCCTCCGATTCCCGGACGGAAGTCATGGGCAGGAACTCGCTCACTATTTGCCCCCACAGTATCATTCTGTCCATCGGATACTGTTTCATCCCTTGCTCCGTCCCCCAAATGCTTGTTTTCATCAGCCGTTCCATCAAGGCGCAATCTTCCGTCTCGAACTCTTCCATCATCAACTCGTCCAGCTCGCGCGCGCGCTGGTCTAGCTCCGCGGACGTGCGCATCGACGCTACCGGGTCGCTGTCCTTCATCCAGCGGGTGATCGAGCGCATGCGCGCGTCTGGCAATGGTGGGATCATGATTTTCTTGCTCCTTGTGTTCAGGTTGGTTCGTTGTGTCTTGTGTTGCCACATCGGCCCGCACCAGGCCCAGCACGGTATCGGCATCGATGCCCGCGACGGCCGCTTCGCTGTCGGTTCCCT
>JBEONR010000153.1:0-1775 GCA_040544385.1 Oxalobacteraceae bacterium GrIS 1.11 | reverse complement strand
GAAACCAACGCCACCATCGCCGAAAACTGCGACTTCGCCTATGGCGAACTGCACAACACGCGCGCCGGCTTCGCCATCAAAACGATGGCCAACGCGGCAATGAGCCTGTACACCGACAACGGCTTGACCTTTTATTCCTGGCTGGAAGACGTGAACGCGGTCCGCTCGCCGATGTCGCGCGACCCGTTCGACCGCCTGTATTACACAACGCCGACCGATTTCAGGGTGGCGTCGCGCTCAAGCATGGCCGCCGGGGGCGGCCCGCCGCCATCGAGTTACCGCGTCGGCGTGCCGCGCCCGACGGTGGCGCCAGTCGTGAGCGTGTCGCCGGTCTCCCCGTTCGCCTCGGCCACCCTCGCGGCCACGTTTCATTACGAATACTGCGGCGTCAAGTACCAGGAACAGGCCATGCCGCTCACTGTCGTCACGTCCCTTGAAACATGGATCTTCACGCCGCCGGTCAAGGCCACGCTGCCGAACGGCGGGGGCACGCCGGTCCAGGCGCTGCCGGTGATCCGCCTCGTCGCCAAGGATACGGCCATCAAGGATGTGCTGCTCGACGTCTATACCGCCAATTCGTCGCTCAACACCGATACGGCCTATGCCCTGTCGATCGTCAAGACGGGAACGGCGGAAGATTACGCCGTCGCGCTCACGGCGGCGAACCGGGCCGGCGACAAGCGCGCGCGGGCTTACACCTACACCTATGTCAATATTTATGGCGAAGAGGGTCCGTCCAGCTCCCCGTCCAGTCTCACCATACTGGGCCGCACGAACGTTACCGTGGACGTGGTGCGCGATGCCGCCGCCATCGGCTTCGCGCCCATCAAGGAAATCCGGATTTACCGCACCTCGGATGGTTCTTCCATCGCCGATTTCTTCCTGGCCGGCAACGTGCCAGTGCTGGCGGCGTCCGGCGCCGCATTCTCGTTCACCGATGCGGTCGAGGCGGCGGACCTGAACGACGCGCTCGCATCCGAGTTCTATTACCCGCCGGACCAGCAGCTGATCGGCCTGACCAGTTTTCCCAACGGCATTCTGATGGCCTGGAAGGGCAACGAGCTCCATTTCTCGGACCCCTACAAGCCCTGGTCCTGGCCGCCAGCCTATGTGAAGACATTCGGCTCCCACCAAGTGGTCGGCGCCATCGTCATCGGTTCCGCCGCCCTGGTCACGACGACCGGGCCGGCCTACTTCATTTCCGGCGTCTCCCCGGACTCGATGACGGAATCGCCCCCGCTCACCGAGCAGGCCGGCGCCTCCAAGTGGTCGATCGCCAACGTGGGCGACGCGATCATGTACGCCAGCCATGACGGCCTGGTGACGGTCGCGGGCGGGCAGGCGTCGATGGAGCGCTCGGAGCGCTTTTTTACACGCGATATCTGGCGCGCCAAATACGGCGCCGGCTTGACCGGCATGCGGTTTTCCGTGTGGGATGGCTGGCTGATCGTCTATTCGTCGGCCGGCGCGTTCGTGCCGTTCATGATCAACCTGGACGAGGCGCGCGGCGCGATGACCGACATTCCCTCCTTCAAGGCGGCGTGCTCCTTCATTTCGCCCCTGTCGGACCAGTGCTATTTCATGAACGGCGCGACCCTGTACCAGTTCGCCGGCGGCGCCGACGAGGCGTTGACCTGGCAGTCGCGCGAAATGGTGCTGGGCCGGCCCACCAATTTCGGCGTCGCCCAGGCGATCTGCTCGGGCAACTGGCAGATCGCCGTGTATGCGCTGGTCAAAGACCCGCTCACGAACCTGAGCGGTTTCGTGCTGAAACA
>JBEONR010000152.1:0-1806 GCA_040544385.1 Oxalobacteraceae bacterium GrIS 1.11 | reverse complement strand
ATATGGTAGGAGAGCGTTCTGTAAGCCTGCGAAGGTGTCTTGTAAAGGATGCTGGAGGTATCAGAAGTGCGAATGCTGACATGAGTAGCGATAATGGGGGTGAAAAGCCTCCACGCCGTAAGCCCAAGGTTTCCTGTTCAACGTTCATCGGAGCAGGGTGAGTCGGCCCCTAAGGCGAGGCAGAGATGCGTAGCTGATGGGAAGCAGGTTAATATTCCTGCACCGTCGTATGATGCGATGGGGGGACGGATCGCGGAAGGTTGTCAGGCGGTTGGAAGAGCCTGTTTTTGACTCATAGAAGGCACTTAGGCAAATCCGGGTGCGTAATTCAAGGGGTTGAGACGAGTGAACTTGTTCACGAAGCAATCGGAAGTGGTTCCAAGAAAAGCCTCTAAGCTTCAGTCATACGAGACCGTACCGCAAACCGACACAGGTGGGCGAGATGAGTATTCTAAGGCGCTTGAGAGAACTCGGGAGAAGGAACTCGGCAAATTGGTACCGTAACTTCGGGAAAAGGTACGCCCCGGTAGCTTGAATGGTTTACTCCATGAGGGTGAAAGGGTTGCAATAAACTGGTGGCTGCGACTGTTTAATAAAAACACAGCACTCTGCAAACACGAAAGTGGACGTATAGGGTGTGACGCCTGCCCGGTGCTGGAAGATTAAATGATGGGGTGCAAGCTCTTGATTGAAGTCCCAGTAAACGGCGGCCGTAACTATAACGGTCCTAAGGTAGCGAAATTCCTTGTCGGGTAAGTTCCGACCTGCACGAATGGCGTAACGATGGCCACACTGTCTCCTCCCGAGACTCAGCGAAGTTGAAATGTTTGTGATGATGCAATCTACCCGCGGCTAGACGGAAAGACCCCATGAACCTTTACTGTAGCTTTGCATTGGACTTTGAACCAATCTGTGTAGGATAGGTGGGAGGCTTTGAAGCGGGGACGCTAGTTCTCGTGGAGCCAACCTTGAAATACCACCCTGGTTTGTTTGAGGTTCTAACCTTGGTCCGTAATCCGGATCGGGGACAGTGCATGGTAGGCAGTTTGACTGGGGCGGTCTCCTCCTAAAGTGTAACGGAGGAGTTCGAAGGTACGCTAATTACGGTCGGACATCGTGATGATAGTGCAATGGCATAAGCGTGCTTAACTGCGAGACTGACAAGTCGAGCAGGTACGAAAGTAGGACATAGTGATCCGGTGGTTCTGTATGGAAGGGCCATCGCTCAACGGATAAAAGGTACTCTGGGGATAACAGGCTGATTCCTCCCAAGAGTTCATATCGACGGGGGAGTTTGGCACCTCGATGTCGGCTCATCACATCCTGGGGCTGTAGCCGGTCCCAAGGGTATGGCTGTTCGCCATTTAAAGTGGTACGTGAGCTGGGTTTAAAACGTCGTGAGACAGTTTGGTCCCTATCTGCCGTGGGCGTTGGAAATTTGAAGGGGGCTGCTCCTAGTACGAGAGGACCGGAGTGGACGTATCTCTGGTGTACCGGTTGTCACGCCAGTGGCATTGCCGGGTAGCTAAATACGGAAGAGATAACCGCTGAAAGCATCTAAGCGGGAAACTTGCCTTGAGATGAGATTTCCCAGAGCCTTGAGCTCTTTAAAGGGTCGTTCGAGACCAGGACGTTGATAGGCTGGGTGTGGAAGTGCAGTAATGCATTAAGCTAACCAGTACTAATTGCCCGTACGGCTTGTCCCTATAACCTTAACAGGTGCGGAGATAAGAATACGCGTTGCCGTTTGTTGATATACAAATCGCTACCAAGTAATACTATAAAATCTTTGCTTCTTCCAGATTG
>JBEONR010000151.1:0-1851 GCA_040544385.1 Oxalobacteraceae bacterium GrIS 1.11 | reverse complement strand
TCAGGCAGCGACATGCTATCGTTTGATATTTATTTCCACATGGAAAATTTGTGGTGCCTCAATTTGTCACATCATGGAAATCCTATAGTGAAGTCACAGCACAGAAATTGACTACAGGAAACTTATGGTAGGGAACGCGATACGTTTTCCGCCCATTGTTGATGGTTTTGTCAGGGGAATCTCATGAACAGATTTTTGTCGGCCGCGCAACAATTTGCTAAGGATGAAGACGGCGTATCGGCAATCGAATACGCTTTGATCGCCGCCTTCATTGCCGTCGCCATCGTCCTCGGCTTCGGTCCACTGGCCAATCTTGTGCAGGGCGGATTTACCACGGTCGGGGGCAAGGTTGCCAGCACCGCGTCTCCTTGAGTCTTTAAGCCGCGACGGCGGCGTCGTCGGAATAGCGGCGCCAGGCGCCGTTGGAGAAATACACCGGAACGCCCGTGCCGGCGCCGGCCGCCTCCCCGACCTTGCGGCCGTTCGCAGCAAAAGCGCGCACGCCGTTGGCGCCGGCCGGGAGCGCGGCAACGGCAAAGGAGCCCGATGCGAGCGTGGTGTTGGAGGACAGCGCGCCGGCGACGGCCACCGGCCCGGCGAACCTGGACGAGCCCGCTACTTGCAACTGGTTCACGCCGTCATCGATGGCGGTGCCGAGGATCAGGCGCTTGAGGATGGCGTTGATGGCATCCCCATCCAAGATTGTTTTAGCCATTGCGGGTTCCCATGATGCAAATGTTATGGAGGTTGAGCGGCGCCGACAGGAACGTCACCGTCCACTGAAAGCCGTCGAAGGCGACCGTGTAATCGTTGGCCGCGCCGTCGCGCATCAGCAAACCCTGCTTGTAGACGAAGCGGGGATCAAAACCCTTTGTGAGCGCAAACGCGGCCGTTATTCCGTCGCCCGTGAACCAGATCGGTGTCGGGATTTTCGACATCGCCCGGCGCGCGGCATCCTGGCGCCGCAACTCGTCGCGCAGCAGCAGCGCCGGCTGGTAATACGCCGCCCCCGTCGCCCCGCCCGAGACAAAGCCGCCCTGCCCCGCCGCCAGGCTGGTGATCGCGCCGGCCAGGCTGGCGGCGCTCTCGATGCGCAGCAAATCCTTGAATGCGCTGCGCCCCCATGGCGTGCCCGCTTGCAGGATGTCGGCCGTGTCGTCGTAGGCCAGCGCGGTAACGGCCGAGCTGGTCCCGTCGAGCGTGCATTGCGCGCCGGGCTGGAACAGGGACAGTTCCGTGCGGTAGATGTGGGCGATCTGGTCGCTGGACAATGCCGTCGCGCCCGTGCGAAACAGCGCGGTCCAGCCGTTATCCCCGTTGCCCGAATCCTGGCGGTTGCCGATGTGAAGCTGGGCGCCCGCATTGCTGACAGTGCCAGGGTTGTTGCCAAAATTCACCAGCGCTCCGTTGAACCAGACTTGCACGGCGATTCCCGTGCGCTGGATCACCACCAAGCCGGCCTGGCGCGGCAACTGCGCCGCAACCACCCCACGGAAGATGGCGCCGTCATGGATGAAAAAATTCATCGTATCGCCGCCACCCTTGTTGATCGCCACGATCGAGCCGGCGCTCAGGCCGTCGCCGCGCGAGAACTTGGTTCCCTGCGCCGAGGCGTCGCACCAGAACATATAGTGGAAATCGCCCGTGCCGTAATCGAGATTCGGCGTGTACGGCTGACTCAGGTAATTGACCCCGGCTAAGAAGCCCGCATATTTCACCAGCGCGGCCCCGCTGGCCACCGCTGTCTTGACGATCGCCCCATTGATAACCAAGCCGCTATTTTTAATGCTGCGGTCGGCGTCCGCGATCAGCTTGCAGGCAATATTGTCGAATCCGCTGACGGTGCCGGCC
>JBEONR010000150.1:0-1957 GCA_040544385.1 Oxalobacteraceae bacterium GrIS 1.11 | reverse complement strand
GTGGCCGAGTATAAGGATATGGCGAAGGTCGATGCCGGAATGGGGGGCACCGCAGGTGCCGGCATTACGGGTGCTTTTAAGATTCGGCATGAGAGTGGGAAATTTGTCATTTACGCAAAATTGGGTGCTTGTTTAGGTCTGGGCGGTGAGGTTTCACTTAAATTTGAAACTGGCTACGACACCATTTATGAATTTTTCAAATGCGTGTCTTATCAGTTGAAGCGAATTGATTTCAATAAAATTACAGATGCAATTGAAGGGGATGCGTATGCTGCCTATTGCCAAATTAAATATATGGTGATAGTCGGCAGGCGTGAATTGGCTTCATTTGTAGGGATGGAATTATTTGATATAATATCTGAATTTAATTAAATAATGCAAGAAATTAATGATGCTATTAAAAGTGGAGCAAAAAAATCGGAAGACTTTATTCGTCGAATTCGCGAGGATTTGGAGAGAAAAACGGAAGGATGGATCATCTATGCAGCTCCAGAAGTGCTTGGTCAAATCCAGCGACAAATTGCACTAGTAGGATTCAGTGATAACTCGGCCTTACGCGGCGAGGCGACTGAGTTAATGGCAATGGCCTTGGAAGCGCCGCAAACCATGAATCATTTGGAGACAGTTGCGGAGCGCATGACCGCAACAATGGGTTCCAAGCAGGATAAGGGCACCGGCTTCGCCATGATCAATGCATGCGTTGCAGGCACACCTTATGCTGACTGCCTCGTTAATGCACAGCAGCGCCTGTCTAGCGCTCAGGTATTGAAAAGTCAACCTTTTATTTGGAATAGCGAGCCTGAGTTTGTAGTGGCAACATTAGGCATCGAACATCCTATGTATTCTTAAATTCAATATAATCGATTAATTGATCGGTTTAGTATGATTGAGGACGCAACGAAATGCACTGTTCGGAAGTGCCGAGTATTTTGTATATGGGATTTCACGATTTTCGTCACCTTTTTTTTCTGCGTATTTTTTCCAGGTGCCTGTTTTTTCTTCCATTTTTCTCGACCAGCGCTTAAAAACCATTTCTGTGTCACCAAAATTACCACGCACGACCCGTTCTGTTCCCTCACCTGGACCGCGGGGATTGTTTTGTGGTGAGTTCGTGTAATATTTTTCATCATACCAGTCGTTAACCCATTCGCGGACAGCGTCGCCGAAATAGTGGAACCCTGCAGGGTTTGCTGGGAAACTGGAAACTGACACTAATCCGCCCGCTGCCTCTCGTTGCGCAGGCGACGAAATATTTCTTCCCTTCTCAAGTTGGCCGTTATCTGTGGGGAAAAGATTGTGCTTGCCGCCGCTGCGCGCCGCGTATTCCCATTGGGCTTCGGTAGGGAGGTCGATGGGTAAATTTGCTTGCTTACCAAGCCATGTGCAATAGTCCTTTGCGCCTTGCCAACTGACACCTACAGGGTTGTCAGGTTTTCGATAGCTCAGCATAAAGCTTTGCTGATTAGTCCGAGGTAACTGAAGAAATGCGGTAAAGACGTCGAATTCGGCATAGGTAACCGGGTACTTCCCCATTGAAAAGCCGTCGAGTTTGACTTTATGGAGCGGTTTGGAATTGCTGTCGCCATCGAACGGCAAGCCATTTTTATTGACCTTGGAACCCCAATCACCCATGTCAAAGGTGCCGCCGGCGAGGAATATCATGTTTTTTTGGGAGACGGCAAGCATTTTTTTTAACGTTTCCGCACTGGGCTGCGGATCGAGAATGTTGCCGTCTGGCAGCGTTTCTGCCTGCACTGCATTCTCTGGCTGGGTAGTGTCAGCCCATGCAGGAAACGTTGTGTGAAGCAAACTGATGAAGACAGCCGCTGTACTCAGTGGTAGATAGCGCATAATTGATCCGTCTTAGAACGTGTTCACGATCTCCTGAGCAGCATCGCCAGGAAGGCCAGGTGGATGAACTGTAAGCTGGTGTTGAGCGATCGCTCGCAGTTTTTCC
>JBEONR010000149.1:0-1957 GCA_040544385.1 Oxalobacteraceae bacterium GrIS 1.11 | reverse complement strand
GTAAGCGGCCAGCCGGCCCACCTATGAATTCATGATCGGCCCAGTCACACTGGCTCTTTCGATTTTTCAGGAGGGTGACGGTGTCAAATTCAGAACGCGAGAAGGTGTGGCAAGAACGCGTGGCGCAGTGGCAAGCGAGCGGGCTATCACAGCGCGCGTACGCGATCAAACAAGGTTTCGCGATACGCCAGGTCGGTTACTGGGTTCGGCGCCTGGCAGGCGCGCAAGCAGTGCCGGCACTGTTGCCGGTGCGGGTAGTGCCAGCCGTTGCGGTAGCTGCGCCGATCAATTTGCGCGGCGAGAACGGCTGGACGCTGACGCTGCCTGGTGATGTGCCTGCCAGCTGGCTGGCCGAATTGATGCGTGCCCTGTGATGCAGCTGTCAGCCGAGGCGATCTGGCTGGCGACGGCAGCGGTCGACATGCGCACCGGGATCGACGGTCTCTCGCTGCACGTGCAGCAGGCGCTGGGTCGGCCGCCCTGCGACGGTACGGCCTACGTGTTTGCCAATCGCCGCCGCACCCGCCTGAAACTGGTGTGCTGGGACGGCACCGGCGTCTGGATGTGCTTGCGCCGGCTGCACCGTGGCCAGTTCGTCTGGCCGCAAGCCGATGAAGCCTGCTGGCAGATGAGCGCCGAGCAATGGCAGTGGTTGGTAGCGGGTGTGGACTGGCAGCGCCTGTCGGCGCCCGCGCCGGCGCAGTGGCGGCTGTGAGGACGTCACTGTTTCGCTTGTAAACATCGCCCATGCTCGGTAAACTGCTGCTCCATGGATCTGCTCAACGAACTTGCCCGCACCGACATCGACCCAGCTCTGCTGGCGCAGGTGCAGGCGCTGTTTGCGCAACAGCAGGCCAGGCTGGCCGAGAAGGACTTCAAGATCACGGCGCTGACGCACGAACTGGCCTACTACCGCCGAATCCGCTTCGGCAAGGCCAGCGAAGCGCTCGCCGGCGAGCAGCGCTTGCTGTTCGAGGAAACAGTCGATATGGACCTCGCTGCAATCGAAGAAGAACTCACCACCCAGGCGCCGGCCAGGCAGCAGCGCAAGCGCGCAGGCCGTCAGGCACTGCCACCGGAATTGCCGCGCATCGAGCACCGCCATGAACCGGCATCCTGCCAGTGCGGCCAATGCGGCGCCGACCTGGTCAAGATCGGCGAAGACGTGAGCGAGCAACTGGACGTGGAGCCGGCGCGCTTCTTCGTCCATCGCCACATCCGCCCGCAGTACGCTTGCCGTCCCTGCGAAACGGTCACGGCAGCGCCCATCCCGCCGGCCGTGATCGACGGCGGCATGGCTGCCGTTGGCCTGCTGGCTTGGGTGGCGGCCTGCAAATACCTCGACCACTTGCCGTTGTACCGGATCGAGCAGATCGCGATGCGCCAGGGCGTGCCGCTGGCGCGCTCCACACTGGCCGAATGGATCGGACGCGTCGGCGTGGCCTTGCAGCCACTGGCCGACCGACTCGCCGATTTGCTCAGGCAGCGAAGTTGCCTGCATGCCGACGAAACGCCGGTGCGCCAGCTCGACCCCGGCAGCGGCAAGACCCGGCATGCCTATCTGTGGGCGTACCGTTCCAATGTGCTGGGCGACGGCCCGCCGGTGGTGGTCTTCGACTATCAAGCCAGCCGGGCCGGCGTGCACGCGCGCACCTTTCTGCAAGGCTGGCGCGGTCATCTGATGGTCGACGATTACGCCGGCTACAAGGCCCTGTTTACGCAAGGGCCCATCGAGCTCGCTTGCCTGGCGCATATCCGACGCAAGTTCTTCGATGTGCATGCCGCCAGCGGTAGCCCCGTCGCCGAGGAGGCATTGCGTCGTATCGCGCAGTTGTACGCCATCGAACAGCAAGCATCGGGTGCGACGCCATCGCAGCGACTGGCATTGCGCGAGCAGCATGCCGTGCCTGCCTTGGCCAACCTGCACGCCTGGCTGCTGGCCAGCCAGCGCAGCGTC
>JBEONR010000148.1:0-2120 GCA_040544385.1 Oxalobacteraceae bacterium GrIS 1.11 | reverse complement strand
AGTGTCATCGAGCATCGCCGCGTAGGTTAACAGCTGGCCCGGGCGTTTACAAGCCCAAAATAAAAATGCCGTCCAGTCTTAACTGAACGGCATTAAGAAATAGGGGTGTTTTTTCGGCCCGGCTCGATATAAATACTGCTCGGCAATATGCGCCGGTTAAAGTGTTTCCCCATGTCATTTTTTTGAGGTGGATACGTACTTTATCCAGGGGAAACCTTTTACGGAATGCATGGCTTGCGCGCCGGACGGAGAGCCGGCGCGCAAGCAAACCCTACAGCGCCTCGACGCCGTGCAAGGCGATGAGGAGATACGCGACCAAGCCGCCGGAGGCTAGCGTGGCAATCCCATAAAGGACGTGCACGGTCGATTTCCTGGCATGGTGCAGCCTGTCGCGCACGCGCAAGTGGCGCCGCAACACTTCCCGATCACGATCCAAAAAACGATGCTGGTTCATATGCCCTCACAAAGTTTGGTTTTAATAAAAACAAGCATAGTCGCTGCGGCATAAATTATTTCTAAAAACCGGACTGCGGCGCGTATAAAGTTAGTAAAAAGGCTTCCCCGGTCGTTGCCCTGGCGGCATCGGCGGCCGGGACGCGATACCACCTTTCTACTCCATTTGCCATCCGACGCCAACACCTTTGCGCTTAGAATGGGCGCTATCAAAAAAACGGAGGCGCATGAGCTGTTGTTGCTGGAGGGCGCCGGGCGAGTATCCGCGTATCGGCTTGGCCCACAGGCATGAGCTGGGTGCTAATCGGATGGAAATGGATGGAATCGGACGGAAATGGACGGAAATGGATATGGCCGTCCATTTAATTCTATTAAAAATCAAGCACTTAGATTTTTAGGGAGCATAACATGGACTGGGAAATGGACGAAGTCGAAGGTTCGTTTGTGCAGCAACTGGTCGCCATGGGGTGGCGTTACATCGCGGGCGATCTGGACCAGTCAGCCCGCACCGACCGTACCGGCTTCAAGGAAGTGATACAGGAAGCGGTGTTGCGCCGCCAGCTACGCGGCAGCTTTTGATCATCACCTGCTTTGACGAGGTCCGGGTGGGTAGCGTGGGCGCCGAATTCCACCACTACGCGGCATGGAAGACGGTGGCGCCGATGAAGGAAGAGGCCGTGTGCGAACAGTTGGGCAAGGCAAAGCTTTCCGCACGCCCGATTTCTGGAGACCGGTCGAGCGCGCGCTACCCGATTTCGCCTTGCGGAAGGATTGGTTGACTCGGCATGGAACGTCGGTGGAAGGCTTGTAAGATGTTCCTGTCGGGCCGTACCAGGGAATTGTTTTGGAATCGCCGGACCATCATTGAGAAAGTAGAAGGCAAACAATTACGATAAATGCCCATCGCGGGGTGGGCAGCTTATCCGGAAGTGTTTGCAGAGAAAATATAAACCATGTCAAAAAAATGCCAAACTACAAAAAAAATATAGTCGCCAGCTGTTTGATGTTGTTGTCGCCCTTACTTGTCCATGCGGAAATGTATAAATGGGTGGATGCAAAGGGCCATACCCATTACTCCGACAAACAGGAAGAAGCGGGTGCGGCCAAAGTGGAAGCGATGAAACTCACTCCCCAGCCGACAGCGGCGCCGATGACCGCCTCGTCCACGCCGGATTGGCGGAAGCAAGAAGAAGAGTTCAAGCGCCGCCAGGCACGTGTGGCACAACCATCCCGGCCCATCACGACCGGGAAGCCCGTTTCCATGCCGGGAAGAAATGAGCTGGAAACCGATTCCACGCGATGTGATCTGGCCCGCAATATCAAAAACGGCGCCGTCAGGCATACCAACAACGCGCCGATCGATAGCAATGACAGGGAAATTGCCGAACGCGATGCCCGGGCTTATTGCCATTAAATGGCAGGGGCGGCGGCAGCAGCGCGCTGCCGCCTTGCGTCACAAGGGGCTTGACGTGCGCTGGAGTCCATTGCATAGCGGCTGCATGAAGCGGGAGAGGTCAGCAAGCAAGAAAAAAGGGCTATCAGCCGAAGCGGATAACCCTTTAATTTACTGCATATTCTGTGGGGTGACTGATGGGGCTCGAACCCACGACAACAGGAATCACAATCCTGACTAAATGCAATTTATTGCCGTTGATTAACGCTCATAA
>JBEONR010000147.1:0-2182 GCA_040544385.1 Oxalobacteraceae bacterium GrIS 1.11 | reverse complement strand
CCGGCACCAGCTTGCCCTGGCCACGGTAGGCGCCAAACACGATGTCGAGAATCTCGAACACGCTTTTATTCTGGAACACGCGGCTGTCGCGGCCCGCTTCCCTCGCCAGCAATTGATTTTGGACTATACGGCAGCGCTGGGCGTGGGCCGGATGGGACTGAGCGCGCGCGGCAATCCTTGCTGACGATCTCGATAGCATTGAGCGCGACGACATCGTTGCTGGACGTTGATTACTTGTCGACATCGCATTTCAATAGAAAAAACTATCTTCGTTCATTGATGGGATAATTGTTCAACTTTACATTTCCTTATAAGACGGATCAATTATGCGCTATCTACCACTGAGTACAGCGGCTGTATTCATCAGTTTGCTTCACGCAACATTTCCTGTATGGGCTGACACTACTCAGCCAGAAAATGCAGTGCACGCAAAAACACTACCGGACGGCAACATTCTCGATCCACAGCCCAGCGCGGAGACACTAAAAAAAATGCTTGCTGCCTCCAAGAAAAACATGATATTTCTCGCCGGTGGCACTTTTGACATGGGTGACTGGGGTTCCAAGGTCAATAAAAATGGCCTGCCGTTCGATGGCGACAGCAATTCCAAACCGCTCCATAAAGTCAAACTCGACGGCTTTTCGATGGGGAAGTACCCGGTTACGTACGCCGAATTCGACGTCTTTACTGCGTTTCTTCAGTTACCTCGGACTAATCAACAAAGCTTTATTCTGAGCTATCGAAAACCTGACAACCCCGTAAGCGTCAGTTGGCAAGGTGCAAAGGATTATTGTACATGGCTTGGCAAACAAGCAAATTTACCCATCGACATCCCGACCGAAGCCCAGTGGGAATACGCGGCGCGCAGCGGTGGCAAACGCAATCTTTTCCCTACAGATAATGGCCAACTGGATAAGGGAAGGAATATTTCCTCGCTTGCGCAACGAGAGGCAGCGGGCGGATTAGTGCCAGTCTCCAGTTTCCCAGCAAACCCTGCAGGTTTTTATTATTTCGGCGATGCGGTCCGCGAATGGGTTAACGACTGGTATGATGAAAAATATTACACGAACTCACCACCAAATAATCCCCGCGGTCCAGATGCGGGGACCGAACGGGTCGTGCGTGGTAATTTTGGTGATACAGAAATGGTTTTTAAGCGCTGGTCGAGAAAAATGGAAGAACAAACAGGCACCTGGAAAAAATACTCTGAAAAAAAAGGTGACGAGAATCGTCAAATCCCTTACACAAAATACTCAGCACTTCCCGATAGTGCATTTCGTTGCGTCCTCAATCATACTAAACCGATCAATTAATCGCTTATATTGAATTAGCCTTAAGAATACATAGGATGTTCGATACCCAATGTTGCTACGACAAACTCAGGCTCGCTATTCCAAATAAAAGGTTGACTTATCAACACCTGAGCGCTAGACAGACGTTGTTGTGCATTTACAAGACAGTCAGAATAAGGCGTACCCGCCACGCATGCATTGATCATGGCGAAGCCGGTTCCCTTATCCTGCTTGGAACCCATTGTCGTGGTCATGCGTTCCGCAACTGTCTCCAAATGATTCATGGTTTGCGGCGCTTCCAAGGCCATTGCCATCAATTCAGGCGCTTCGCCGCGTAAGGCCGAGCTATCGCTGAGTCCGATGAATACAATTTGTCGCTGGATTTGACCAAGCACTTCGGGTGCTGCATAGATAATCCATCCTTCCGTTTTTTTCTCCAAGTCTTCGCGAATTCGACGAATAAAGTCTTCTGCTTTTTTTGTCCCATTTTTAATGGCATCATTTATTTCTTGCATAATTTGATTAAATTCAGATTTGATATAAATCAAACTCACTTCCGCAAATGACGATAATTCACGCCCTCCGACTATCACCAAGTATTTAATTTGACAATAAGCCTGATATGCCACCTCTTCAATTGCATCTGTAATTTTATTGAAATCAGTTCGCTTCAACT
The DNA here is from genome assembly GCA_040544385.1 of Oxalobacteraceae bacterium GrIS 1.11. Classification (GTDB taxonomy): domain Bacteria; phylum Pseudomonadota; class Gammaproteobacteria; order Burkholderiales; family Burkholderiaceae_D; genus Janthinobacterium. Next base: position 214 of record JBEONR010000147.1, on the reverse strand, counting down.
GATAAGAAACGCATTTGAAAAATTCATAAATGGTGTCGTAGCCGGTTTCAAATTTAAGTGAAACCTCGCCGCCCAGACCTAAGCAAGCGCCCAGTTTTGCGTAAATTACAAATTTTCCGCTCTCATGCCGAATCTTAAAAGCACCCGTAATGCCGGCACCTGCGGTGCCCCCCATTCCGGCATCGACCTTCGCCATATCCTTATACTCGGCCAC
>JBEONR010000146.1:0-2226 GCA_040544385.1 Oxalobacteraceae bacterium GrIS 1.11 | reverse complement strand
ATGATAGTGCTGCAACCAGTGTGAAAGTAGGTTATCGTCAGGCTTGTTATATGAAAAAACCCCGTCAGTGATCTGGCGGGGTTTTTTTGCGTCTGGGTTTCATGCCGCGATGAAGTCCACTCGGGAAAAACTGGACAGCAGGATATTGGGGAGATTGCGGATGGCACCGCATCGTGCCATCCGCAATATTTCCCCGCCAGCGTTATTGAATAATGGCTGGCACCATCGATATATCTTTGGCATTTTCGGTACCAGACGCTTCCTGTCGACTCAAGAAGCCGAATACCATCGCCGCCGCCGTAATCGTGATCGCGGCCAGAATGTAGAGTAAGACGTGGAATCCATCGCCATAGCTTTGCAGCAAAACCATGCGATTTGTTTGCGGTAGCAAGGCCAGTGTGCGTGGGATATCGCCCAGGGCCAGTCTTTGTGCCGCTTCGAACAAGAGCGGCGAGGAGGCCAAGCGATCGTCTTTCAGCATTCCCGCCAGGTTCGACTGTAGCAGAGCGTTCAGGATGGCGCCGGCGATGGCCAGTGCAATACCCTCTCCCGCGACGCGCGTGGTATTGAAAATGCCGGTCGCCATGCCAGCGCGTTCCTTCGGCACCACGCTCACGGCCAAACCATCCATTAAGCCCCATGGAAAACTGACCCCGAGGCCGATTGTCAGCATGGGCAAGACTAATGCGTTTGCCGGCAAACCGGGAGCGCACTGCGCCAGCCATACCAGACCAGCAGCGGCCACAAGTAATCCCAGGCCCGAGATTAGCGCGGCCGAAAACCAGCGCGTTAGCAATCCCGCAATCATTGGAAAGATCAGCATGGGAGCCGATAGCGCGATCATCATTTGACCTGCCTGTAATGGCCTATAACCCTCGATGCCGATTAGACGCATGGGCATCAACACCAGCAACACGACGTAGCAATAGGCTGGCGCCGCTGCCAAAAACTGAACGCCGATGAAGCGCGGGTAGCGAAACAGGGATAAATCGAGCATCGGTCGCGCCACATGCATCTCAAACCATACAAAAATGCTTAACAATATGCTTGAGCCGGCCAACAGAGATAGTACGACGGGGCTGGCCCAACCGTTTTCCGGAGCACGCAGCACGCCGCATGTGAACAATGTCAGCGCGGCCGTAAAACTCACGGCACCTGAGCAATCCAGACTTCCGGCATCGGGATCGCGCGACTCCCTGATACACAGCATGCCGGCGCCCGAGGCGATGAGCGAGCTCAGTGCGACGCCGAGAAAAATGGAGCGCCAGCCAAAATGTTCCGTCATGTATCCCGCTAATATCGGGCCGAACGCCAAGCCAACACCGAAGGTCGTGCCAAGCACACTAAAAGCACGGGTACGGGCATGGTCGTCGAATTCCTGAGCCAGCGTCGCGGCGCCGCTCGATAGTGTCATGGCACTGGCGGCACCTTGCAGCGCGCGCAATATGTCCAGGCACAGAATATTAGGTGAAAATACCAAGGCCAACGAGGTCAAGGCAAAGCTGGAAATTCCTATGAGGAACATCCGTTTTCGGCCATAATTATCGGCCATTGCCCCCGCCGCCATCAGGATACTGCCGAAACTCAGCATGAAAGCGTTGGTAATCCAGTTCAGCGCAATGGGACTGCCGCCAAGATCGATTGCAATAGCGGGCATTGCCACCGCCGGGCCGGTGAAGCTGAGCGGCATCGCTACGCCAGATAAACATACCGCGCCCAGCACCAGCAGTTTGGAGTTCGACTGTTCTTTTTTAGATTGCGCCATTGATATAACCTTATTTGATGAAAACATACTGTTAAATTGCGTTGGAAGCTTGCCCGTCGCAGTGCCTGATATTCCGGTAAATAGCATAGCGAGACAGGCATGATTTGTGACGTACCATTTATTCCGAGGTGCGAGGAAAAAATATCCGGAATGGAGTGTTGATTGGATAATTTGAGTGGGCTGGCCGTTTTTGTCCGCGTGGCGGAAAACCTGAGTTATTCGGCTGCCGGCCGTTCACTTGGCGTCTCCGCTTCCGCAGTCGGCAAGAGCATGGCCAGGCTGGAGACCAGGCTGGGCGTACGTCTATTACATTGCAGTACCCGGCAGATTACGCTCACCGATGAAGGCGCGATCTTCTTCGAGCGCTCGGAAAGTGTCAAACTATTTGAGACCATTTTTGCAGATAGTTTAGGGAGCAATTTTGACTTTTTCGTCCTCCTTTGAAGCCGGTTTTGGCATAT
>JBEONR010000145.1:0-2431 GCA_040544385.1 Oxalobacteraceae bacterium GrIS 1.11 | reverse complement strand
AATCGGTCACGTTCGCCCGGAATGGGCGGTCACGTTGAAATGGAATGACTGGTCACGATGCCGGAATCACTGGTCACGATCGTCCGGAATACCCACTATTCCGACGACAGCGCCGTCGCGGCTTAAAGACTCAAGGATACGCGGTGCTGGAAACCTTATCCCCGACTGACATAAACCCGCCCTGAACCAGATTGGCCAGTGGCCCGAAGCCGAGGACGATGGCGACAGCAATGAAGGCGGCGATCAAAGCGTATTCAATTGCCGATACGCCGTCTTCATCGCTGGCAAATTGCTGCGCAGCCGACAAAAATCTGTTCATGAGACTCCCCTGACAAAACCATCGGAATTCCTGTGCTGTGACTTCACTATAGGAAGTCCATGATGTGACAAATTGACGTGCCACAAATTTTCCATGTGGAAATAAATATCGGCCGATAGTACGTCGCGGCCTGAACCATCCCACAAAGGAGCCCATGGAATACAAGGAAAATTCCGTCGCCGGCAACGCCTGGCGCCGCTTTAGCCGCATTGTGATCGACAACGCCCGCCTCCACACCCCCGTCATTGTCTGCGTCGAGCAAGAGGTGATCGCGCTTGAAGCGGGCGAGGTCTTGCGCGACGTGAGCAACCTCAATTTCCCGTTTAACCCCGGCGAGGCCTTCGCCGTCCTCAACCCGGACACCAACGAGCCGACCGGCATCGAGGCGAGCGGCGCCCAAGTCTACGCCCTGGTGTATTCGTAAGTGATGGCGCAGGCGATCAAGCGTGACGCGACGACGGCTCCTGCATGACCGGCGTAATTGGAAGGAGTAGAATCTCAAAATCGGTGGGCCCACCTTTTTCCCGCTCCCACACGACGTTTGCCCACATGAGTATGACCAATGAGAAAATAATGCGGCTATCAAAATTTATTCGTGAAAACATGGAAATCATCCTGCAAGAATGGGAAGACTTTGCTCTGACGCTGCATCCGCTGGGGAGCGCAAGCAAGTTGCAGTTACGCGACCATGCCCAAGATATGCTCAAGGTAATCTGTGATGATTTGGATACTTTTCAAGCCGAGGCTGACAGTATCGAAAAGTCGAAGGGCATGGCTGCCGAAGTCATCGAAGATACCGCCGCCGAAATCCATGCCTCCGACCGACAAATTTCCGGACTGTCTATTGAAGAGTTGATGGCAGAATACCGGGCGGTTCGTGCCAGCGTACTTCGCCTATGGCAAAAAAAAGAAAAAGTCGCCAATGAGTTGGCTGTGCAGGATATGGTACGTTTCAATGAGGCCATCGATCAATCGCTTACCGAGTCTCTGACGCGCTATTCCGCAATGCACCGTGACTCCCAACACGTCTTTCTCGCTATTTTGGGACATGACGTGCGTAATCCCCTCGGTGCGATCAGCATGGGGGCGCAGGTCTTGATGATTGATAGTTCGCTTCCTCCAAAGTATTTGACCATTGCATCACGCATCCTGGGCAGTGCGAAGCGCGCCGGTGAAATCGTGGCTGATCTGCTCGATTTTTCGAGCAGCCATCTCGGAGGAGGCATACCCGTCACCCCGGCTGAAATGGACTTTGCTGCGCAATGTGCCGTCATTGTCGAGGAAATGCGGACCTTGCATCCCGATCGCTCCATCCAACTCGAAACACCAGGGGATTTGAATGTGATCTGGGATCGCGCCCGTATCAATCAATCGCTGTCAAACTTGATTGCCAATGCCATCCACCATGGATCGAAGGACCATCCTGTAGCGGTGACGGTCACGGCGGATGGCGATGAAATCGTTTGGACTATTCAAAACCAAGGGGAAATTTTGGAACCGGAAAAACTTCGCGCGGTTTTTGACCCCGCGAAGCGTTTTGCCATGCGTTCATTGGAGGAGAGAAGCAGCGTCCAGAACCAAAACCTGGGCCTCGGCTTGTACATTACACGCGAAATCATCACCGCGCATGGAGGGAAAATCGAGGTTAAGTCCGACAAGTTGGAGGGTACGACCTTCACCATCCGCCTTCCGCGGAAATGCTTAACAGCAGAAAAATAATGCATTTCAACCAACCCGCTTCGGCGGGTTTTTTCATGGGAGTCTGCATGGCAGAGCCAGTATCGACCGCAGCGGCGCTTGGCGCCGCCATCCTCAAATCCGCGTTGTCGTGTTTGCCCGGCGCGGCCGGGGCGGCCGTCTCGCTCAAGTTCCTGGGCGACGGTCTGAGCTTTTCCCAAAAGCTCATTTCCTTCTCGGTCGGCTTCGCCTGCGCGGTCTACATCGCCCCGGCGCTGATCGAGTTGTTCAACATCGGCGGCGAGCGCGTCCATTCCGGCTTGGAATTTGGGGTTCTACGCCCTAATCCACGAAAATTTCAGACCTATGAAAATCAACAACTTGCGTCTGGTGTCACATGAACGGTCGTTGACGTGACAGGCCAACAACTGCCAG
>JBEONR010000144.1:0-2485 GCA_040544385.1 Oxalobacteraceae bacterium GrIS 1.11 | reverse complement strand
GTAAGCGATCCATAAACCCCAGCCTTACCCACTGATCTGGCGAGGGGCATGATGCTGACACGAACCAGGCAACGTCGTTTAGATTCGCTTCGCTGGCTTCGGGATAGGGGCGAATGCGATGCAGTTGACGAAGTTCATCCCGGCGAGCATGACGTAATTGTCTGTCGCTTCGGGGGCGATGTTGGCCAGCCACTTGTTGAGCTCGTCAGTGACATAGGCAAGCAGCGGTTTTTCTGGATGGGTTTCGAGGTATTGCGTCATGGCGTGTTGGCGTTGTGCCGGGCCCAGGCCTTCGCCAAATCGAACAATGGCGACATAGCGCCCTAATTGCTTGTCCAGGTCAGCTTCAGTGATCAATGGCCAGGGCAACCCCGACTGCTTCATCGACTGGAAGCAGACGAACAGTAGGTCCAGCGCAACCTCGATTTTTGCCAGCGAGACGCCCATGCGCTGGAGTGCGAGTGCCGAACCGAACAGGTTTGGCTGAGTGTGGAACAATTCGTTGGCCAGCGCCTCTTTTTGCCCGATGCCCATGGAGCGTACTATTTTGATCGCGTCGGCGAGCGCCTCCAATGAGATGCGGCTCATTGCAGGACGCCAGTCGGTGCACCGTTCTGGGTGTCGTTTATCGCGCTCATATTCCATGGCAGCAGCGCCTCGACGTCATCGACCGTTTTCGCGGCAGGCAAGTCACGCAGCACGCGCCTCAACCACGTGTAAGGTTCGAGCCCGTTCGCCTTGGCCGTCTCCAGCACCGAGTAGATGACGGAGCTGGCGTGGGCGCCGGCCACCGTGTCGCTGAACAGCCATGCCTTGCGGCCGATGACGAACGGGCGGATCGCGTTCTCGGCGCGGTTGTTGTCGATCGGCAGGTCGCCACGTTCCGTGTAGCGCGTCAGTCGCGGCCAGTAATCGCGCAGATACGACAGCGCCGTGCCAAGCGCGCTTTTCGGCGTCACACCCGGCAGCGTTTTGTCGAGCCAAGTCCGCAGCGCCGCCAACACTGGCACGCTGTGCTGTTGCCGTGCCAGCAGGCGCGCCTCGTCGCAGGCGTCCTTGTGATCGCGTTCGACGCCGTACAGCTTGCCGATCAGCGCGACGGCCTCGTCGGCGAGTCCGCGCTTGCCTTTCGGCTGCACCTTGACGGCCTCGACGAACCGCCGGCGCACGTGCGCCCAGCAGACCAGTTGCTCAATGCCATCGGTTCGCATCAGCTCGTTATAGCCGCTGTAGCCGTCGGTCATCACATAGCCCCGGTAGTCATGCAACAGGCGTACCGGCACCTGCCCACTTCGGCTGGCATCGTAGTCGAACACCACCACCGGCCGCCCTGGCGGCCCGCCTGTCTGCACCCACATGTAGCTGTTCGAGGTCGGAGCCTTGCCGGCTTCCTTGAGTACCTGCACCACGGTCTCGTCGATGTGCAGGAACGCGCCTTCGAGCAAGGCGTCGCGCATCAAATTGAGCAGCGGCTGCAGCACGCCAGCCGCGCCGATGACCCAGCGCGCCAGCGTCTGGCGCGGCACCGTCACGCCATGGCGGGCCAGCACGTATTCGAAGCGAGCCAGCGGCAAGCCATCGATGAACTTGACCACCAGCAGCATGGCCAGCAGGTCGGCGCTGGCGTTGCTCTTGGGTAGCGGCTGCGGCGGCAACGCCGCCGTCACCGGCGCGTGCACGCTGCCCGGGCAGCCGTAGCGCTTGCGGATATGGCGCAGCACGCGCACCTGCATCGGCACCAGGTCGAGCTGCTCGCTGACGTCCTCGCCGATTTCCACCATCGGCGCGCCGCACGGGCAGGTGCGTTCGGACTCGGGTACGTCGTGTACGACGTCCACGCGTGCTAACGCGGCTGGCAGCGGGCCGCGCTTGCCGCGCGCCGGTTTGGTGTTGGCCTTGGCGTCGCCCCTGGTGTCGGCCGGCAGCGGCGCCACGTCCTGTGCCGCGTCGCTGCCGGCTGCCAGCGCCTCGGCCTCGTCGAACAACCGGCCCTGGCTTGAGGCCTGCTCCGAGCTGGCGCCGAACATGCGGTGGCGCGCCAGGATGAATTGTTCCATCATGTGTTGCATGTGGTTCATCGCCTGCGCCTTGACGTCGTTATGCGCGGCGATGACCGAGTGCAGCAACGCCGTCAGCGCGGCCGCGTCGGTCGGCAATACGGCCGGCAACGCAAGCTCGGGCAGGTTGTAGCGCGGCGGCAGGTTCGACGGTTTGGCGGTGGCGGATGGCATGCCATAGTTTACCAAATTCCCCTATGAAACGGAACCGAAATGCAAGGTTTTATGGGGCGGTTTCCGCCATAAATCGAAGCCTTCCAGCAGCCACTCGAATTGCTGCAGCGTGACCCCTTGCGTGGCGCCATCGGCGTCGCGCGGCCACGCGAATTTCTCCGCCTCCAGCCGTTTGAGCCACAGGCAGAAACCATTGCGGTGCCAGTACAGCACCTTGATCTTGTTGCGGTCGCGGTTGACGAACACGTACAGCG
>JBEONR010000143.1:0-2540 GCA_040544385.1 Oxalobacteraceae bacterium GrIS 1.11 | reverse complement strand
ATGCCAAAACCGGCTTCAAAGGAGGACGAAAAAGTCAAAATTGCTCCCTAAACTATCTGCAAAAATGGTCTCAAATAGTTTGACACTTTCCGCAGTTCTCACTAATTTGAAAGGACTTTATGCTGCACGACAGATGGGCACGAATCCGTGGTGGCGTGTATGGTTTGCTCATTGGAGACGCGCTCGGGGTGCCATATGAATTTTCATCTCCAGCGAGTATCCCTGAACGGCACTTCATCGAAATGTCCCCGCCAAGCGGTTTTGCCAGGGCGCACCGCTCTGTTCCTGTAGGAACTTGGAGCGATGATGGCGCGCAGGCGCTGGTACTGTTGGACTCATTGGTAAAGTGTTCATCACTCGACCTCAAGCAGTTCACCGATGGATTGATGGATTGGTACCGCACGGGATTCATGACACCTGACGAGCACGTTTTCGACGTCGGTAATCAAACGATGCATGCACTCGAAAATTATGCCCGAAACGGCGATCCTCTTACATGCAGCCTTTCCGGGGATTGGAACAATGGAAACGGGTCCTTGATGCGCACGCTTCCATGCGCGCTTATTTCAACCTCGACACCAACAGATATCATCACTCGCGCCAGGCAACAAAGCATGCCAACACATGCGCACCTGCGTTCGCAACTGGCCTGCGCCTTCTATTCGCTCATGGCATGGCAGATGGTGGAGGGGAAAGCGCCTATCGAAGCCTTAGATTACGCTCAGGATACACTTGAGGAGGCAGTCCACCCGACTGAACGGGCTGAGCTAAGCATCCTATTGGACGGGCGCATGGAACCTTCTAAGGGTTCTGGATATGTAGTCGACAGTTTATGGTCTGCAATACGATGCGTTCTTGCTACTTCGGACTATGAAAACTGCCTCCGTAACGCAATTTCCCTCGGTAATGATACGGATACGACTGCCTGCATCGCTGGCGGCCTGGCAGGCATACTCTACGGTGAACAAGGGATTCCTGACCGCTGGAAAGAGGCATTGAACGGTCGAGCAATCGTTGAAAATGTGCTCAGTTGCCTAGCGACTGCCGAATATCCAAGCTAAGTGGGATGCGAGCGAGCTTATGTGTGCTAGAAGTGTGTAAGTATTCCAAGTTTGGAAAAAGAGGTGGGCCGCATTCGGCTAGAAACAACGTGTCGGGGCGATTCATAATGAAGCGACGCGCCAAGTGAGTTGGCTGCGTCAAAGTCAATATCCTTCGCGCGCCGCAGCCCTACAAATATTTACGTTCACAAATTCGTCCGCTAAGGGGCGGGGACAGTCGATCATATTGATTGATGTCTGCTATTGACCAGGAGCAGTCCTTGAGATTTTCAAGATGAACACAGAGAACATTCTCCATAAAATTAGTGAAAATGCCGATCAGAGCGCAGATATATTTAACGTTGCTTTAGCTTCTCACGGTGGCTCCAGGAGCGAATTTTCTGATAGCCTTGCGAAGGAGATTGCATTTCGTTATTTCCAAGGCAGGCTGGGGTTTGATGTTGCTGATTGTGTAATTAACGCGCTGGCCGGCTGGGCTCCAATGGAAGAATTCTCTGCGCGTACTTGGGCCATCTACAGAGCTTTCGATGAAGGCGAATATCTACATTCCGGCCAAGAAGTCGGCACCAATGAAGAGTTGTACACGCGGCCGCTTCTTAAGAAGGCGATATTTGAATTTTTCCCTAATGAATTCAGCTAGCGGCCAAGAGTGGGCCTCCATTTCTACGTTATGACATTGGTGTTGGGTTCTAATGTTGGATAGGATAGAGGAAATTGACGCTATTTTTTCAAAGCTTTCGTGGTGATGATTTTTGCTGTGCATTTAGGGCGACCGAACATTGATAAGCCGACCGTAATCGCTGACTGAGTTCGGCCAGTTGCAGACATTCGTGATTCGATGCACATTTTCAATAATAATGTTTTTCAAGACTAAATTTGAGAGTGGAGTTTTAAGTTGATTAAATTTTTAAGGTGTTATTTTGTTTCATTATTCTTTTTCACGTGTTCTGGGCAGGCACAAGTCATTACTCCGGATACGAAAAAAGCGTTAAATAGCCTAGTTGCATCTCAGAATTTGGTGCAGAACTGGCCAGCCATTGTGAGAAATGCTAGAATCTCTGGCGAAAATAATGTTAAAAATGGAGCCATGGATGCTCTTGAAACCAACGCGCACCTCTCGCCAGAGCAGTTAGTTAAGGCAAAACTCATGATTTTTGAGTTGGCGCCGCAGATTTCTGATGATGTAGATGAATTTCACAAAAGCATTGACGCCACCAAACTGATGCAAGATATGGTCGGGTTTGTTTACCCGAAACACTATAGTGCTCAGGAAATTCAGGAATTGGCCAATTTTTACAAAAGTGCCGCGTTCCAAAAAACAGTTGCGATTTCCTTGGCTGTCGCAGAGGAAAGCAAGAGAAGTGGAGTGGATGCAGGAATGCTTGTAAGCGTCTACTCAGCGCCGTCTTGAATCTACAGGCAGATTGCCCGATGATGCGATCACACCGCTGGGAAGCGGAGTGTTAGCAGGAGGTTTTG
>JBEONR010000142.1:0-2575 GCA_040544385.1 Oxalobacteraceae bacterium GrIS 1.11 | reverse complement strand
CGAAGCGAATCTAAACGACGTTGCCTGGTTCGTGTCAGCATCATGCCCCTCGCCAGATCAGTGGGTAAGGCTGGGGTTTATGGATCGCTTACAGTCGACGAACGCAGCCGGGCCGGGACAAGCTTGGTCGCGCGCGAATGTGCGCTCGCGCACAGTCCCGCCAACGCGCTCGATATACTGTTGGACCCACGGCGCCGTCACCGTACGCAGCCCGGTAAAAGCGATGGCGAACTATTAAAATTGAACCGATTCTCAAGCAAGTCGCGGGCATTTCCCACTTCGATAAGCCAATGACGTAAACAGCAACTCAACCCTGGAGAAGACCATGAAAACCGCCGTCTACTGCATCGCCGCAGATCACGCTCACGCCGAACACATCGTTGACAATCTGAAAAGTGCCCATTTCGCCAACACTGAAATTTCCGTGCTCTTTCCCGATAAGGGCGGCACCCGCGATTTCGCGCACGAACAAAACACCAAGATGCCGGAAGGCGCCGCCACCGGCGGCATAGCCGGCATGGGCACGGGCGCCGTGCTGGGATGGCTTGTCGGCATCGGCAGTCTGGCGATACCGGGCGTCGGTCCGTTTATTGCTGCGGGACCGATCATGGCGGCCCTCAGCGGCGCCGCCATCGGGGGCGCCGCTGGCGGCCTGATCGGCGGCCTGGTGGGAATGGGCATTCCGGAATACGAAGCCAAGCTGTACGACGGAAAAATCCGAGGCGGCAACGTCTTAATTTCGGTGCATGCGGAAAATTCTGATCAAGTAAGAATTGTGAAGAAAATTTTCGAAGACGCCAAGGCGGATGACATCAAATCCACCTCCGAGGCCCACGCCCCGTCTTGAGTCCGTTCCTGCGCGCGGCCTTCCCGCGTCAAGCATGACTAGGCGGGCCGCAGGCCCTTCATTGCCCGCCATTCCCACAACGCGCGCCAGCGATCAGCAATAGGGCCGCAAACGGCTTTTTTCCCATTCCTCAGCGTGCCCGACAAGCGAGCAATCTTCACCCTACGCAAACATCGCCAGCGGCGGCCAGCAGCGTACTGCTTGCCTGGGAAGCCATCAATTCGCACAGAATGCATAAATCAGGTGGACGGGAGCTTAACGCTTCAGTATTCTCATACTATTCTGGTGGGCAACTGACGCTATCCGCGCGGGAATCGCTGACTGCCTGGGAAAAGTCCGGCACAGATGGAAGCCATGCTGATCATCGACGCGGCACTGCGGACCGACACACAGGTGGAGGAATTATGTCACCGAGCGGTACAGCAGGCCGTCCATGCGAGCGCGACCGTCAAAGAGAATGCGGCGTATCGCAGGCAATATCGGCAGGGAGTTTCATGTAAAAATTACAAGGATTGGCGATGACTGAAGAAAAAAGCGTTGTGTACGGAACCGAAGACCTGTTGACGAGTCTGTGTAACTCAGTGACGCGCGTCTTGAACGTCGCGACGCAAAGCAAGATCCACTACTCCGGCATGGTTCAGCGGATTACAAAAATCGGCCTGAAGCCCGATATCGGCTGCTTCGTTCTGTTTGACGGCGGATTTTCAGGACTGGTAGTGCTGAACTTCGGTGCCGATACGGCCATGGAACTCTACGAGCGCTACATGCTGCATATGGGCATGCCCAAGTCCGAGCTCGCCGGCTCCCACACCTCGGACGAGGTTTCCAATATCCTGGGCGAACTGATGAACCAGATCGTCGGCGACTTCACGGGAAAAGTACGCCGGGAATTGCAAACCAATATCACCCAGAACCAGCCAAAAATGCTGGTGCTCAACAAGCAAGTGATGCTCAGCGTGGACACCCCGCTGGACCGGCCTGAAATGCGCCGCGTCTCGTTTTTCACCGAGAAGAACAACATCTTTTATCTTGAGCTGGCCATTGATCGCACCGAGTTCATCAAATTGCATGAATTCAATTCCGATGAAGTACTCGACCCTGACGCCTTGATGGACATGGAGCTGGCGAATCAGGGCGTGAAAAGCGCGGCGCCTGTCGATGACGACGATGCAAATTCGGAACTCCTGAAGTCCCTGGGAATGTAATGGCGCGGGTCGGCGAATCGATGGCGCGACTCCCGCCGTTTCCGCCATCGTGGGAATCGAATCCGCATTCGTCACCGATGCGCGACGTGGCAGGGAATTCCCGGCGCGTGCGGCGGGCCAGACAAATCATGCTTACCTTGTCAGCATCGTGTCGAAGAGCCGGTGCGCTTCCCCCACACACCGATGCCCCAGCAGTGCCTTCCCCTATGAAGGTTCAGGCTAATTTTAAAAGTTACGCCAGGACGCGAAATTCGTCTCCGCTCAAGCCAAGTTAATTCGTAGACATCACATTTTCAGTATCGGCACATCTGAAGGAGCGTTAGTTTGACGGCTCGCCTTCCATGCCGAATTGCCCACACTTAGTGAAAATGGCAAAGGGATGAAAATTCGTCTCGCTTGACTCAATGTGTCTGAACTTGCCGGTGATGAGTAAGTGATCCATAAACCACAGCCTTGTGGCCTGACTCTGATTTCCGCATGCTTGCCGTTTCAATTTGAACGGGAGCAAGCATGGAAGGCGACA
>JBEONR010000141.1:0-2709 GCA_040544385.1 Oxalobacteraceae bacterium GrIS 1.11 | reverse complement strand
TGCGTATTCCACGCAAACTGGACACCTGTTCCGCCGCAAACTGGACAGTCGTTCCAGCGCAAACTGGACACCTGTTCCAGGCCAAGCTGGACACCTTGGGCGCAACGGCGCGGGGTTGAGGTGTCGTTTTACTCTGGACGGGGCGAACTTGTCAAATTAGCCCGCTTTTTTCGTAGCGAATCGCCTTTCAAGTTGAGCTGGTGGGCGTTGTGGACCAGGCGGTCGAGGATAGCGTCGGCCAGGGTGGCGTCGCCGATGGCGGCGTGCCAATGTTCAATTGGCAACTGGCTGGTGACGATGGTCGAGCGGCTGCCGTGGCGGTCGTCGAGCACTTCCAGCAGGTCACGCCGGTGGGCGTCGTCGAGCACGGCCAGCCCCCAATCGTCAATGACGAGCACGTCTATCTTGGCCAACTGCTTGAGCAGTTTCATGTAGCGCCCGTCGGCGCGCCCAATGCTGAGCTCGTCGAGCAGGCGCGGCAGACGGACGTAATAGACGCTGCGGCCCATGCGGCAAGCCTGGTGTGCAAGCGCGCAAGCCAGCCATGTCTTTCCTACGCCGGTCGGGCCGGTCAGCAGCACGTTCTGTTTTTCCGACAGCCACAGGCCAGCCAGCAGCCGTTGGTACAGCGCCTTGTCGAGTCCGCGCGCATGGCGGTAGTCGGTGTCCTCGGCGGCGGTGTTGGGCTTGAGCTTGGCCCGCTGAAGGCGCAGCGCCAGCGCCTTGCCATCTCGCTCGCTCACTTCGTGCTCGACCAGCAGGCCGAGGCGCTCCTCGAAGCCGAGGTGGTCCAGGTCCAGCGCGCTTTGTTCGGCGAAGGCGCGTGCCATGCCGAACAGTTTCAGGCGGGTCAGTTTGTCGTAGGTTGGGTGGTTCAACATCGGTCATCCTTTCATGTGCCGGGCACCACGGGATGGTGGTGCGCCAGCGTATTTATATAAATCGTATATATCGTTTATTTTGTTTTAGTGAATCTGGCTCGATTGGTAGTAGGCGGCGCCGCGCAGGTTCTCGTGCTCGGGCAGGTCGAGCGTGCGCTGTGGGTCCTGCTGTTGCAGGTCGAGGCCGTTTTTGAGGATGGCCTGTACGCTTTTCCAGCTGACGGCGCTGTGCTTGAGTGCGCGGGCGCAGGCCGCCTCCAGCCTGCCGATGCCGTACTTCTGCCCCAGCGACAGCACGCCCAGGCAACTGCGGTACGCCTGCTGCGGATGCTGCCGCTGGCCCAGCAGCCGTTCCACCAGCAGCGCGCAGCGCGGCCCCACGGCTTCGGCCCGCACCGTCAACGTCTGCGCGTTCCAGCCGGCCACTTCGCGGTGCGCCGGCGGCATGTGTGAGGCCACCGTCGTGTGGCGCCCCTTGAAGGCGCACTGGACGTGGCTGGCGATGCGCTGGCCGCGCTGGAACACTTCGACCGTGCTGCGCGTCATGCGCACGTCGACCTGGGTCCGGGCATGCTGGCACGGCACCGAGTAGTAATGGCCGTCGACCTCGACGTGGTAGTCGACGCCGACCCGCGCCACTTTCCATTCGGCGTACTCGTAGGCACACTCGGGCAACGCGCGCAGCGCCGGCTGGTCCATCTCGGCGAACGCGCTGGCGCGGCTGCCTGGCAGCTTCTTGAAGGGCCGCTGGTTCAGGTCGGTTAGCAGCGTGCGCAGCGACCGGTTTAGTTCGTTGAGGCTGAAGAAGCGCTGGTGGCGCAGCCGCGCTAGCACCCAGCGCGTGACCACCAGCACGCCGTTCTCGACCTTGGCCTTGTCCTTGGGCCGGCGGGCGCGCGCCGGCAGCACCGCCACCCCGTAGTGCTCGGCCAGGTCATGGTAGGTGGGGTTGACGTCCGGTTCATAGCGCGAGGCCTTCGACACGCCGCTGCGCAGGTTGTCGGGCACCCATAGCTCGGTGCAGCCGCCGAAGAAACTGAGCGCGCGCACGTGGCTGCCTATCCAGTCCGGCAGTTGCTGGCTCCAGGTGGCCTCGATGTAGGTGTAGTTGGACGCGCCCAGCACGGCCACGAACACCTGGGCGGTGCGGATTTCACCGGTGTCGCCATCGGTCACGTTGACGGTCTGGCCGGCGTAGTCGATGAACAGGCGCTCGCCCGGCGTGTGGGTTTGCCGCATCGACGTCGTCAGTTGCTGGCGCCAGCGGCGGTAGTGCTCGCAGAACGCGCTGTACTGGTAGCCGTCCGGTTGCTCGGCCTTGTATTCCTGCCACAGCAGTTCCAGCGTCACGCCCTTGCGGCGCAGTTCGTTGTGCACGGTCGGCCAGGCCGGCGCCGGCCGCTGCACCGATGACGGTTCGCTGGGCGGAAACAGCAGCCGTTCCAGGACCGCGTCGTCGTACTCGGGTGGCAAGGGCGAGGACAGGCCGGCCACCTTGGCGCGGGCCACGTAGTCGGACACGGTGGAGGGAGAGACGTTGATGATGCGGGCGATTTCCCGCTTGGAGCGCCCGTGCTCGAAATGCAGCCGCAGGACTTCGTGGATTTTGCGCATGGATAACCTTTTATTGGTCAAGCAACCCTCCGGATAAAAATCCGGCAGGTTGCCACAGTTATCCCCTTGCCGTTGGCCTCCTCAAGCCGCTTCAAACTGTCCAGTTTGGAGCGGAATCAGTGTCCAGTTTGCCGTGGAATGCGTGTCCAGTTTGCGCTGGACCAGGTGTCCAGTTTGCCATGGAATGGGTGTCCAGTTTGGCGCGGAAAACGCA
>JBEONR010000140.1:0-2984 GCA_040544385.1 Oxalobacteraceae bacterium GrIS 1.11 | reverse complement strand
AACCGCACGATTGGCGGGTTTTCCTCAAACAATGCTCGCTCGACGCGAATATACCTGCACGGGAAAGTTCAGATTTTTAGTTTTGCAAGAGGCTCTATGGGCATGGACGGGGAAGCTACATCATCTGCGGGACATAGCCTTCTTTTAATCGCCTTTCATTTTATTGCAGGTCGCCTCTGGTCGAAAATGGTTGTAGAGAACAAAAAATTTCCAATGCTGGAATACATATATTCTCACGGAGGAGTAAATGTCCATTTTTTACCAAAACCTGCAATATATTCACTTTGCATCTTTTGCATTGAGGACCAAGGTTCCCGCCACGAGGTCATGCATCGCACGTCTTTCCCTTTGCGCTGGCATCGACAGGAACGAAATGATTCCCAAGCAGTATTTCACAAAAGTTCGGAAGAGCGCCCTGATAAAGCCAATGCGTACTTGATCTTGGGAGCTGCGTACCCGGATGCACATGACTAACTGTCCGATTGTGCAGGAAAATACTGTCAAAATCGGTTCATAGACCGCGATTACAACTATAAATATCGTTATTCCAGAAATATTTTTTGAATCTGTTATAGGTAATGTGCTAATAAAGCCAACGAGCGCGATGACCACGATGACATCTATCAGGGATGCCACATATCGTCTAAAGAGATTTGGAAATTGCATGTCCATCCTATTTGCTATTAATACATTAAAAAAATTACAAAAACAAGGACCTACTTCACTGCCAACTTCTAGTGCTTCGACAGTCCAAGAAATGTAGTCATTAATTTTAGTTTGACGATTTAAACGACGAAAAATCGGTTCGGAAATATCCATAAAAATTTTATTTTCTACATCGTTTTCTCGACGTATTTTTGAAACCGTATTTGGAAATTTCTGGTTGCATGAAATTTGAAAGGCGCCTATTAAAACTCTTCGGTCGCCACTGACCAGTTGCCGACGTTTTTCATGGATGGATTGTACCGGATCGGTATCCCTATCGTTGATAGGGGAACATTTAAAAATTTTCAAATCAGGAAAAAACCGTAAAAATCCATGACTCAGAAAAATTTCTGAAAAATCTTAACTTGGGTGAATTGAGCGAACGGTACAGTGAATCAAATCACGTGAAACTAAACGGCCGATCATCACTCAATATTTTACGTGATGTCCGTTAAGCATTAATATTCACACTTTTTCTTATCGCTTTGCTGGCTGATATTTTGTCTGAGAAATTCCGATGGCCCCAATCTCGGGAGATACTTGCTGAAGTTGCCAAGTCAGTTGAATGGCATTGTAGACATAACCGCCCATACCTGTGTTGAAGCGGAAATAGTAGACCTCACCAGCCTTTACATCGAGGGGAAGCTCAACGGTTTTTGTGGAACCGCCTAACACGATGGCAGCCATAATGTTGTCGTTCCAACGCTCCATAATTTGATGGTGGCCCTCAGGCAGATACGTTTGCGTGTAGCCGCTATTGCTGAGATGAATCAGCTCTTCGCCATCAACAAAAAAGTGCGCATCACGCCCCCCCATCACAAAGGAGTTGGGGCGGTAAATATATACCAAAGCTTTACCAGCAGGCGCTGGTGCTGCCTCCTTAAATACCGGCCCCGTTGCGGAGCAGCCGGACAATGCGAACCCTGCGCTAGTTAAAATAGCAATATAAACATATTTCAAAGGTTTTCCTCGATAATGATAAAAATTTCAATTTCTAGCTGGATATGATAGTTGATTTTAGGAAATTTATGATGTCACAAACGCGGATATTGGTATCCACCAATGCGATATTTATTGTTTTTTTATTGAAATTTTAATTAAATGTTAATGAGAAACTACCATCTGTTGGTTTAATCGCCATTTTGGCTCACGAAGTTGCCAGAATCTATGAGTAAAGCAAACTTTCGCCATCCGCCAGGTGGATCCCATTCACCGGCACCTTCGAGTCGGTCAGCACTGGTACTGTGAAGAAGCACACCGTCGATTCCAAGATGGGGGCGTTTCCAAAACAGTTTACCGCTTCTCCCAAAGGCAAGTACTTCAGACGCTGACGTCACGAAGACAGAAAATCGTCCGTCCATACCTTCTATGTCATCGACGCTATAGAGACCTCCAAAGTAACCGTCTAATCGATGACATGCGATTTGTTTGCTCTCAATATCGACGACAAAAACATAAACACCAAAACCAATGTAGGCGATACCATCTACGTATCGGGCGCTCTGAAAACATGAATAGCCTGCGGTCGAAAGAATGTCGATCCGAGTTCTTAATCCACAATCGGTAGTGATGGCTACTTGAGCGACAATACTATTATCACAGCCATCTCCTCCAATAGTGAAGAATCTGTCATATTGCCATTCATTAAGTTGATCTTTGAAGAGAATTTCCATTTTTACATGGCGCTCCGAAGTAGTAGTGATATTAAATTCAACCAGATTCTGGTGCTTAGGAAATCAATCATCCACGTAATATCGAATTGGAGTGGGTTCCTAGTTTCTTCTGGAGAAATAATTCGCGATTTTGAAATAATCTCATATTGAAATACCCCGTTGGATAGTGAGATTCACATTTTTGACAACTTACGTTATCGGCAGAAGCACGAATTGCGATTGGCACAAAATCACATGTATTGCAAAATGCCACAAATGGAAATCTCTCGGGTAAATCTTCATCAAGCAATCGCAAAAACTGAGCCGCTACCAAACGAACAAAATCGCTACCATCCATTTGTTTTAGATCATTGTTAATAATCCCTGCGTCACCGTAGTAAGTCAACTCATCCTTGATAACGCTTGACTCGCCAAAGTAGTCTTTTAATTGACATAGATCTGCAACAAGGTCACCCCATATTCCATATAAGTAAATTTCGTCATCATTACAAAAATCCAATAAACTTAATACGTAACTATTCAGCCGCTACGCAACTGACTGGATTGGATTTCCGGCGAAGGCGTGCTGTAAAACGGCAAGCATGTTGTGACCCTGTTTGCGCAGGG
>JBEONR010000139.1:0-2987 GCA_040544385.1 Oxalobacteraceae bacterium GrIS 1.11 | reverse complement strand
GTCTCCTCTGCGGCCGGAGCGCCGCTTCTATCATGTTTGACAACGCTTGTGGCGGGCCAGTTCACCGGTGATGAAGATCAGCGCTAATCAATAAAAATTTTGGATTTTGCGGCGCTGCGTGCCGTTACCGCACTTGATGGGAATGGCATGCTACCCTAGTTCGCTCTCATTTCATGTGTTGTCCACCATGCCGTGAAAATACTGGTTTATTTTCAATATTTCTCGCTGTCATGTCATTAAGTAATGAATTTTTGAGGCTTGTGCTCAAAAAGGTGATAATTTTTCATAAATTTATGACATACAATAATAATTGTATGAACGATGATATTGCACTATGATGACGCCCTATGACATATGAAGAATTTAAACGTCAGATAGGAAAAGCTGGTCTCACAGTGCACGCCTTTGCGGACCTGTTAAAGATGAACCGGGTTTCGTTATCCAACTACAAGCAGGGGGATGTGCCGTCCCATCTCGCCGTAATTGCGACTCTTATGGGGGCAATGGCCGACGGTCAAACTGACTTTCGAAGTGTGCTTGCTAATGTGGAGATTCTTCAAAAGAAACCACGTGGAGCTGGTATTGGTCAGTTTGGCGGGAAAAAACAAGACAAATTATTTAGATGCGATTGAAAAGACAATCGCTTCGTACTTTAGGTGGAAAATGACAAAACGAAATCACTTATCTGAATCGCGCACGGAAGAAACTACGATTGACTTGCTGCGAATTCAAGGTTGGCGCACGGAAAGGCTTCCAAAAGGAGCAATAATTCGAAAGAATGAATATAAAAATCATATTGTTTTGGCTGAGATTTTCAAAGGTCGAAGCAAAACCGGTAAAGGTGACGGTTACCCAGATTTTTTAATTGTTGATCCTTTATCGATGCGTCCACTTGCCGTGATCGAAGCGAAGGCTGACGCTGGACAGATCGGCCTGGCTCTCGCCGAAGCAAAGATTTATGCTAGCGCCTGCATCGAAGCGGGACACGATGTCATTGCTATTGGAATTGCGGGTCAAGAGCGGACAGAAATTAAAATTAGTGTTAACAAACACCATAAATCCCAGTGGCGGGATGTTTGCTATAATGAAAAGCCAATTTCGTGGATACCGACGCCAATTAATGTTATAAATCTATTGCAAATTCCTACGTTGCTCGATCTATCCCCGGTAGTGCCGAGCAATGAAGTTCTCGCGGAGAAAGCTGATAAGATTAATCGTATTCTGCGTGAAGCTGCAATTAAAGATGAATATCGCCCAGCTTATGTCGGTGCGATGATGTTGGCACTTTGGCAGTCCAATGGAAGAGTACGTAAAGACTCTGAATTTATACTGGGTGATGTTAACACGGCGTGCCAAAAGGCTTTCTTAGCCGCACGGAAAGTTGAACTTGGAAAGAGTTTGCAAATTAATGAAGCGAATATTAAATTAGCCGAGACTGGATGGCAAATCCTGTCCATTTTAGAAAAATTAAACGTCGTGAACGCGGCCTTTGATCACGACTATCTGGGGCAACTTTACGAAACATTCTTTCGTTATACGGGTGGAAATACAATTGGCCAATATTTTACGCCTCGCCATATTGCTCGTTTTATGGCGGACTTATGCGAAGTGACCAAAGATGATGTCGTCATTGATCCTGCGTGTGGAACAGGTGGTTTCTTAATTTCCGTGATCCAACGGGCCTGCGAGTTTGATAACGCAAAGTACGAAGATGTTGTCGAAATGGTTCGAAAGAATCTCATTGGATACGAATCTGAGCCGCTAACTGCAGCACTGTGTGTCGCAAACATGATTCTCAGGGGCGATGGTAAGTCGGGTATTCATGGTGAGGATGTATTTCATGCGTCAGATTTCCCGGCTGGGAAATGCGACGTGGCGCTTATGAATCCGCCGTTTCCACATAAGTCAACAGATATTCCTCCTCAACATTTCATCGAACGGGCGTTGGAAGCACTCAAGAAACGCGGAAAACTGGCTGTCATTATTCCGACCAGTCTCATTGTAAAACGCGAGTATGCGGAGTGGCGAAACACGGTACTTGCAAGTCATTCATTACTTGCAGTTGTCGAGCTACCTGATGAGGTATTTCAGCCTTATGCTAGTACTACAACTAGTGTACTTGTTCTGGAAAAAGGCATCCCGCATAATGAAAAACTGAGAACTACGTTTGTTCATTTAAAATATGATGGCCTCAATCTGAAAAAAGGCGTCCGTGTTGCGCGGCGGGATGGGAAGAATAGAATACCAAACGCAGTGGAAGCGGTTTTGAATAAATCGGACGTTCCAGGATTTTCTGGTAATGCAATTATTGGCAGTGGCATGGAGTGGGCGCCGGGAGCTTATATTCCTTCAGGTATTCCAGAGATTACGGAGTTGCGATCGAGTGTGGATGAGTTGTTTCGTCGTTATGTTTCATTCTTCACCCGATACGCTGCTGAAGTATCTATGCAGCGGAAACTTATTACCTCTGGAGAGCTTGCGGCAAGCCCTTATCGGGATATTATTACATCAGCAAGAATTAAAAATGCCGAAACGTCAAAAGCTAAAAACAATACAATTGGATATTATTTTGATGTGGTTTATGGCCAAAAGGAATTGCATAGTCGCGATGGCATTCCTCCCGGCGATTCATTAATTATTTCACCTACAGAAAAATATAATGGAACGTATGGATGGTTGAAGTTTGATAATCTAATTCAACCTTCGTTTATTACCGTCGCGCAAACTGGAAGTATTGGTGAAGCTTTTGTACAAACCGAACCGTGTGGTGTTAACGACGACTGCCTTATATTATTGCCAAAGATTGGTTTGGATATTCCCGAATCCATGCTGTTTATTGCTGCGGCGACCATTAGACTTGAAAGATGGCGGTTTTCATATGGTCGGAAGCTTACGGCTCTATGCCGTTTTGTATGGAACTTGACGCCCACTGCGATATTGGGTAACGCCGTCCGTGCGTGATACGGCGGAACGCAAGGGATTCTGCG
>JBEONR010000138.1:0-3122 GCA_040544385.1 Oxalobacteraceae bacterium GrIS 1.11 | reverse complement strand
ACCGCACGATTGGCGGGTTTTCCTCAAACAATGCTCGCTCGACGCGAATATACCTGCACGGGAAAGTTCAGATTTTTAGTTTTGCAAGAGGCTCTTACGTCTCATCAATTACGGGGATGCAGGACGTTGTTTGCTGGGGAGCGTTTAGCGAGATTGATAACATCACGTTGCGACTGTCGGAGCGAGCAGCGATAAGCCTAGCACCGACGCCCGCAATTCGCGCATTTCGCGCCAGCTGATTTTGACAGAACTGACTCAGTCTTTTTTGCGAAAGTCCATCGCTCCATCTCTTGCAAATTCTGATCTAGCTCAGTGACGTGAGTCCAATATGAATTGAAGTGTGCTTTTTCTGGAGATTCGATTAAGTCTTCAATAATGGACGAGAGTTTATCTAGAGCAGTTTTTTTTCGGTAAAGTTCGATTACATCCAGCGTCTCAATCTCATTTGTAGCCAGGATATTGACAGCCGTATTTTCTCGATTCAGAGCCTTTACCCATTGACCATGTGCAAGCTTATTACGAAGCTGACTTGGATCGAAAATATACCTTTCAATGTAATCTAGTAGCTTCTGACGAACATTGGCAGGATGGTTGCTCGGCCCTGCAGGAACTGACTTTAGAGTGAGCTCAACACATTTTTCCCACCCAGCTTTGACACCGCGACTATGCGTTGCAGATTTTATTTGGCTTATGAAGCCAAGTTCTAGGCCATATGGGGTATGCAATAGCTTAGAGAATTTGGCTTCGGCGAGCGCACAGTAATTCAGCGCTAGGAATTTGGTGTTGATTTTAACTGCCTGAGCATTTTTCGTGCGTATAGCGTCATTAATCTGGCGATTCAAATATGCCCACGATTTTTCAAGTTCTCGCAGATTTTTCGTTTGCGCCTGAAAAACTAAAAGTCGTTGATTATTGTCAATCAATGCACGTTCCTCGGATGAGGTAGCTAGAATGCACTCATGAAATACACTCTAGCTACCTGGAATCGAACCAGGGTTTCATCTTGCGGTGCGTCTTAGCCAAACTAGACGATAGCTCCGTATTTATTCTAGCATGCTTTGGTTTAAGTTGCGGCGAGGCATCCCCGGAAGTATTGGAGTCTGACTGAGCATGAGAGGTACGTGATTGATATTTAGCTGCTAACGTGGTGTCTGTTTAATTATACGGCTCACACCACACGTCGAGCGGCCACATCAGGCGTGGCAGCACTTCTTGCTTTTCTTGCCACTCCCGCATGGACATGGGTCGTTTCGACCTACTTTTGACTGGTTCAATAACGTCTTCAATTCTTTGGGGCCGAATTTCCCGAGCTGGCGCATGTCCTTCGTCAGCTCTTCCATAGCCGCGTCGAACTTCCACTCGAAATTGAGACTCAGGCCAAACCTCAACGACATGTCGTCGGGATTTAAGCACACACCGAACCAAGAGTTGGCCTTGGAAGTGTATTTCCTCCTGTGGCAATGGCGTTCGAGGCTCCCGGTCGCCAGGGGTATTGGATCGTAATTGCAGTGGACGGTGAAACCAACCGATCCGTCCCGCAACGGAGCCGTCACGTCATGGTTCTTTCGATCCGCTTTCGATCGACGGGCCATCTCGTCGATCGTCTTGCTCAGATCGACGACCGCGTCCTCGCTCATGGACAAGATCATGAAGCCGAATCCAATTACGGCCGCGTTGGGATGTGCATCGATTTGCTTCACCATGCGGCCCAGCGTTGTCGCTTGAAGCCGAGTGAGGATTCCATCGGGCGTCCAGGGACCGGCCGCGTTTTCGCGGCGCACGATCATCGACAGATCCAATTCCGTGCCGAAGTCGTCGTGCAGCATCATCAAGTCGGCCTTCTCCTCAATCCAAAGATTCTTTTTCAGGTGGTAGCCCAGGATGTTCAGCTCGTGCGAAGCCATGAGCTTGTCGTCGTAGGCGGTCCGACGATCGATGTAACTCAGCAAATGGAGCGGCGAGTCGAGCATTTCGGTCATCGCGTCGAGCAAGAACACGTCCATCACGAACGGCGCGGCGACGCGCTCGGCCGGCTCGAACTTCAAAAACTGTCGGGCTTGGAAGCTCAGCGCGGGATAGTGGTTTGCAACGATGCAAATGACGTATATTTTCTTGATCTCCGGCGGCAGCTTGATTTCGACGCCGTCGGATCCGGCCAAGGTCGCCTTCGGATTGAGCAAAAGATGCGCGCACGAATATCCCTGGTCGCACGACGCCTGGATCGCTTGCGTAAAATCGGTTTGGAGCTGCTTGTCGTTCCCTTTCCTCGCTGCGATGGTGAGCTGCTTGGACTTGGCCTGCAGGGCGATCGCCAGATTTCCGAATACGACCAGGACGTCGACCTCCCCGGCGATGGCGTCCTTCGTCAAGGAGATGTTCACGTTCGCGAAGACGTGCTGCTCTCCGAACACGCTCGCCAGCCGTTCGTATGAAAATTCTTCGGTGAACTGGCCTCGATGCGCGCTCGCCGTGGGACGATATGGCGTGTCGGCCCACATCCAATGGAACGGTGACTGGTAGAACGACTCCGTGAGGTTGTAGATGTAAAAGAGGATGTATTGGCCATCTGTCTTGATCAACGGGAAGGCCGATATTGCGTTGAAGTCGTGCGGCGTCGCATAATGGGCGTTGCGTTCGCCGTCAGGCAGGACGAAGGCCACCAATATCCGTTCAACCCGATCCTCCGCCAAGCCGGCCCGGTCGGCGACCTCCGCTGCGCTGAACATCAGTCCGGGCAGGTAAGTTCTCTGCTCCATGGGCAGCTCTCGCATGGCTTTTATGTTTTCCATTGGCCGTTCGTTGAGGATCGCGCCGACGGCCTTTACCACGGCTCGGCCATCTCGGATGGAAAAGCCCTTGTTCGCGACGAGCCACGCGTCATCGCGTCCATACTTGCGCTCCAACAGGTCTCGATATTGAAAACTATACGCCGACTCGCCGCCGTAGAAGATAGCCTCGCGAAGGACCGATCCGCTGGTGAATGGATTGCCGCCCTCGCCACGCTCAGCGCCGGGCATCATATGCGCGAACCTGATTATGTTCTAAAGTCAGAACCATTTCCGCTGTGGCAAGTCTAACTTGATACGAGGAACCATTTTAAGGTGCGGCCATGGCGATCAATG
>JBEONR010000137.1:0-3379 GCA_040544385.1 Oxalobacteraceae bacterium GrIS 1.11 | reverse complement strand
CAGTACAATCTGATGGGCCAGGGCGGCGGCGCGGCCACCGGCAACGCGCCGGCCTGGTTCCCCGGCTTGAAAGACGCGCACGCCCATCCGGCCGTGTTGTCTGGCTTCAAGAGCCAGGCCATGCAGACCAGCCAGAACGGTGGCGGCGCCTACAGCCAGCTGGTGTTCGACGACAGCCCCGGCCAGTCGCGGCTCGGCTTGCAGCGCCACGCCAGCCCGCACCAGGGCACGGCCGAGCTGAACCTTGGACACTTGCGCCAGCAAAGCGACAACCGGCGCCTGGCGGCGGTCGGTTTTGGGGCGGAGCTGAAGACCGAGCACAGCGGAGCAATCCGGGCCGGCCAGGGCTTGCTGCTCTCGAGCGACGCGCGCAGCGGCGCCAGCGGCGCCCAGCTCGATACGCGCGAGGCGCAAGCCCAGATCGAGCAAAGCCACGCATTGCAGGCGAGCATGGCCACCACGGCGCAAAAGCATCATGCGATGTTGAAGGACGAGCAGGGCAAGCTTGAACCCGCGCCGGAGAAATTGCCGGCCATCGCGCAGATGGCCAATAGCCTCAAGGTGGTCGAGAGCACGGCCGGCGGCGGCGGCGGCGTCGGGCAAGGCCAGGTGACGGCTTACAGCGAAGCGCAATTGCAACTGTCTAGCCCGGCCGGCATCGCGGCGACGACGCCGGCCAATGCCATCCTGGCGGCCGGCCAGACGGGCAGCATCACGGCCGGGCAAGACATCAACTTCGCAGCCCAGGGCAACCATTACCATGCGGTAAAAGCGGGCATCAGCCTGTTCACCTATGGCAAGGCGTCCAGCAAGGACAAGCCGAACCAGGAAACGGGCATCAAGCTGCACGCGGCCACGGGCAAGGTCAGCAGCCAGAGCCAGTCGGATGAAACCAAGTTGACGACCGACAAGGCAATCACCGTGGCCAGCATCACCAAGAGCGTGACGGTGGCGGCCAAGGAATACGTGATGCTGACGGCGCAGGGCGCTTACCTGAAGCTCGAAGGCGGCAATATCATGATCCACGGGCCGGGGAAGATGGAATTCAAGGCTAGCATGAAGGAGTGGGCGGGGCCGGCCAGCAGCAGTATCGAGCCGCCGAAATTTGTGGTCGGCGAATTGAAAGGGTGCGCATTAAAACTCTCAGGCGCGACTGAAACGGGCGGTGCAAGTGTCAAACGATAACCATCACAGGGACGGTGCATTGCAAGCTGACCGCATTGACGAGGCCTTATACAATCTATCCCGGCAATACGGACGAACTTTCTTGTTGCTGGACCGATTTGGTGGCAATCCCTTGCAAGAAGAGATTGATGCGCTGACCTCGCCCCAGGCAAAGGGTTTGCCGCTGGACGACGAACTATTCAAAGACGATCCGGACCGCGCGCCACTGTTGCTGGAACTCTTGCATAGCGAGCCTAGCCACCAAGCCTTGCTGGAGTCGAGCATTCGGCTGGCCCAGGACGAAGCCAAGCATGTGGATGGTCCGCATTGCGTTTGCGGGTGGTTATTCTCTGGAGCCACGCTGAACCGTTTACGCATCGCATTGCGGCAACGTCTGGATGTGCGTTATTTTCCAAGCGGCGAGCGGATCTATTTGCGCTATTTCGATCCGCGCGTCATGCCACGCCTGTCCCGCTTGCTGGTGTCAACAGCGGACGAGGTATTCCCGCCGCACAGCAGCTTCGCGCAACTGCTGGGGCCGGTGCAGTTGTGGTGCCAGCTTGATCGCGACGGCCAGCTGCTGCGCCACGCCAATCCCACGCCCGCCGGCGACGCCATCGGCGACCATTTGCATTTCGATGAGCAAACCGCCATGGCCATCGATCGCATCGAGGCAATCAATTTGACCGTGCGCGTGCTGGCGTCAAACGGCATGCCTTGCCACCAAAGCGATGACTTACGCATCGATGCGCAACTGCTTGTGGCGCAAAAACTCGGATCGGTCGATGTCGACGATCAAGTCGCGTATGCCTGGCGAGCGCTGCGGTATGGCGCGCCATTCACCTCGCAAATAGCGCTGCCCGATTTGATCAAGCAAGCCGTGACGCAAGGCATGCCTTTGGACGCCTTGCTGGATCAGCATACTCCTTCGCATCATCAAATTGACGCGCCTGCCCCAGCCGCGCCGGCGTTGTGACGCCACAAAATATTCAAGGAAAAGATTCATGAAAGACTGCAAGTTCTGCGATAAAGAAGGCCTGTTGATCTTGCCGCTGCGCTATTCCGCCGTGGTGGGAGAGGCGATGGATGATCCCAAAAAAGCGCTGCTGCCCGCGCTGCCGCCCACGCTTGGCGACAAGGTAAGCGATATTGTATTGACCGAGGCAAAGTATGCGCCCCGTTTATTGCGGCCAGGTTATCTATACGTATTGATCAAGCGCTCCGGCTTGCTGTATTGGGAAGGCTACATGGTCCTTGACGATGCCTATCTATACAAATTCCCCGTGGAATTCCCGCCGCAAGTGGCGGCGCCGTTTTCGTGCGACCCCGGCAGTTGCGGTATCGACGCCAGCATGATTTCCATTCCCAAGGTGGAATTCGTCGAAAAAATCTACCTGATGTTCACGCCATCCCGGATGACGAAGGCCAAGCTTGACGAGTACAAGGCCGACCCTGATGGCATGCTTGCCAAGAAGAAGGCTAGCAAGCACCAGATGCAAATGTTCGACCCCAAGCATTGGGCACATGGCAGTACGACGCAGAAACACAGCATGAAACCGGAGCAATTGAGTTCGCAAGTGCCCGAATTCATGCTCTTCAAGCAAGGTGCTCAAGCCCTTTCGAGCGAGCTGGGCAAGGTGATGGAAGCACAGCACTTCCCCGCGATTGACGCCGCTTATGGCCGCGCACCCGCGCCGGCGCCCGCTGCCAAGCCGTCGAAACGCCTGGGTGCGCTCGAAGAAAAGATGATCAAGATGAAAGCGGCCGCTTTCGTCATTTTCGATCACATTGGCGTGACCCAGGAGTTGAACGATTTTCGCAATGATGCTTTCAAGCCTGTCGATGACTTCATGGGCAAGAAAGAAAAAAATATAAGCAACACTTATCGCTTCGATGTCAATAATGCCATTGGGGAAGTGCGTGCCGCGATGGAAAAAGGTGTGGTCGCCGACGGCAATAATTCGGTCGAATCAGCCGATATCAATCGCCGTTCCATGTGTAATGCCGAACCGGTTTTTCCGGATGACAGCCACCCGATGCGCCGTGCAAAAATGCGCGCCAATAATATGTACACTCATCCCTCTCGCAAAGACTGGGAGGAAAAAAACCCCAACAAGGTGATAATGCCGTTCAGTTAAGCAGGTTTTCGTAGAACGCGAGTGGCATAGCGCTGTGGTTTTGCCTTAACGGCCCGGTCGAATTTTCGATCGGGCCG
>JBEONR010000136.1:0-3403 GCA_040544385.1 Oxalobacteraceae bacterium GrIS 1.11 | reverse complement strand
ACTTCCAGCGCCTGCAAGTGGGCGCTGCCCTTGGCGCGCAGCACTTCGAGGCGGTTGAAGAAGTTTTCGCCGGCCAATTGGTCGCCGAACATCAGCAATTTCTGTAGGTTCCATTTCATAGCGTTTATTTATTTTGTATTCCGTACGAAACTTTACCATCGTCGTGTTTTTCAAAATAAATTTCTAATGCCGCATCTTCTCCGGTAATATTAACCCAGGAATAATATTTTTCATCGTTTGTAAATGGCACATTTTTTTTAATAGTCATGGCACAAGTATCTTTTGGTTTTAGAAGTTTGTTGGCGCAACCGTCTGGTTGAATTGTGAAGGTTTTTAGGGATTTCGACGTGGATTCCCAGGCCCCGAGCATTGTAGAGCGATCACCTGTATTTTTGAGGTTGATTGTTGTTGTTATTTCATTTTTCTCAAATATCTCATTGGATGTTTTATTTAATTTATTGGTTCTTTCTATTTCTATCCAAGACATGGAGAATTCTCCAATGATTTTTTGTTGAAATGCGAAATTTACTTCTATATCCTTTGGGTAATCCGAAGTGGGATCTTCTATTTGAAAAGAAATTTCAGATTCAAATTTTCCCGGTTGATATTTGTGTGGATTCACGCCCATTGATAAAATGTACTCCGAAGTGGAGTTGCATTTTGATTGTGTCTTTGTTTTTTCTATGCAGAAACTCATTGAGCAATCATCTTTTATTTCCAGTTTTTTTGGAAATAAAACTAGTCTATATTTTGTATTTGAAAATATAAAATCTTTCTTTTTTTCTTTTTCAATGTCAATTATTCCAAAATTAATATTTTTTTGGATGTGGTCATTGTTTTCATCAACTAAAAGTGCTTGATAGCCACTCTTATGAGGAATCTCTTTGCAAAAGTCAGGGTGAATTTGATCTTTCGCAAAAATTTTTGATGATAATGAAACGATGAGAAATAAAAATGCTAATCGAATAATCACATCATTTCCTTTAGGAACTTATCGAATGACTGCCTCATATCACTCATTGAAAAATCTTCAATTTTCCTTGCTCCTGGCAATGAAACCCATTGATTATGGGAAAGAACCATGGCAGCTTCTTCAACTTTTCCCAACCTAACAAGCGCAAGCGCATTTTTTGTTTGTTCCATAATGGCAATTGCAATCCGATCTTGAACTGTCGGAGTGAATTTTTTTGAATTTTCCGGTAAGTCTAAAAATGGTAAATAATTTTTCCATGTCTGGACAACTATTCCATAGGCGCCGGAAGGCGAGCTATTTGCTTTTATTTCAGAAAAAGGATGTGAGTCAAAACTGTTAAATTTATCTTTTGGATGGCCTGGCTTGGCTGGTAAGGTTCGATATGCTTCCTGATAACCATCGCCTAAAAAAATTGTTTTTGCTTCACGTGATGCAATTACCATTAAAAAAGCTCTCATGCGTTTTTCTGGTAAGGGATCATAATATTTTCGATAAATACCAATTACTTCAAACTGCCGAATTGGAAGGTAGGTATCAAGAAAATCGCTCAGATAGCCGTCGTAGGTTCGAATATCTATATGGCCAGAATCGGTTGCTGATCCTTTTTTTCGATAGACAATAACATCTCCAGGTGCAGCCCAACGTGCGTCTGGAATGTTTGTGGTTATATCTTTGAATCCGGCGGCAATCAATGCTGGTCCCATTTCTCGTGCCGGGGAAATGTTGCTTCCAATTTCCTCTGACTCGGGGCCATAGCCAGCATACCAAAGTGCGATTTTAACGTACTTTGTGCACATATGAACCGAATTTCGATATCCATCTTTTAGCTTTGCTGCAGGTATTACAAATCTTTTATCCATCATCTGCTTAATATATGTTGCAGAGAGAGTGTGCGAATCATAAGTCCATGCTGCTTGCTTCTCACCAAATTCGATTAATTTTTTTACGTGATCGAGGTCACTGGCACTTACTGCTGGCGCGCCGGCGTTTGTGGCGTTTCGTCCATACCAATCTTGCAACCCATCAATTACACTTGCTTTTGGCAAGCCCTTGTCGGTTCGATCAGGTTTTACTTCTGGTTTTTTGTCTGGATTTCCGCTGATCTCAGGTTTGTCAGTTGGTATTTGATTGTGGTTTTGAATCGTTTTTTCTTTACGTTTGTCTGCTTGCCCAGGTGCGCCTAAATGGTTTTCGGTGGAAAATTCAAATTTTGTTTTTGGGCTTTGAAGACATGCATAACTTTCTTCAGAATGGATTTTTCCTATCGCGGCGAATTTGTAATCTTCGCTATCATCTGTTTTTCCAGTTGATGTCGGTTTATTTTTTTTAACTCGAATTTCAAAATTACTATCTAGCTTTAAATTTTCAATTGTTGGAATTTTTCCTTTTCCGTCGGTCTTCCCACTGAAAACTTCAATATTCTTTACGAATACTTTAAGAGGTAAGTTTGATATCGGGTGGCCGTTCCAATCATTTACTGTTAAGTCCAGTGAGCCTTCAGTGCATGGAGATGATTTGTCGGTTGCTGGAGGTTGTTCGTTTTTAAGTGGAGGAGGCGTTTCGCCAGGCGGTGGAGCTACCGGAGCTAGGACTGGTGGTTGTCCGGGTGCTATTGGTCCCGTTGCCGGCGCACCGGTTACTGGTGATTTTACAGCGATTGGTGGCGCCGCTCCGTCAGGGGGTGCAACAACTGGTGTAGGTTTTTTATCATTGGTGTCAGGAGTTATCTCCGGAGGATTCACATCCGGAAAAAGCTTGTTTGCAGCGTTATCAATCATTTTTAAGCCTTAAAGTTCATGTTTGCAATCGATTGACAGGCTCCACTTCCCCTCTCCGACATACAATATGACATCCTCTTTTGTGTGCGTAAAAATTCGACCGGTATCCCCTAATTCATCGGTATTACCTTTTAATAAAACATCGCCTTCTTTGGTACGAAATTCATATGGTAATGATTGAATTGCTATTTTTTTGTCTGGGTCCATGCCAATGAAATCACTCAGATCAACTTGTTGGCTATAAATGACGGCTTGGCCAACCGTGACCTCTTTACGTTTGGTATTGTTTATGGGGGTAGTAGTGGAGGTGCCAAGAATTTTGTATTTTACTTGTGCCA
This sequence comes from Oxalobacteraceae bacterium GrIS 1.11, assembly GCA_040544385.1. Lineage (GTDB taxonomy): Bacteria > Pseudomonadota > Gammaproteobacteria > Burkholderiales > Burkholderiaceae_D > Janthinobacterium. The sequence continues at coordinate 314 of JBEONR010000136.1, read as the reverse complement.
TTTTTATGCCCCCATCACTTCTAATATTAATTTCTCAGGTGAATCTGTGCTAATAAGATGAGTTTTACCGTTTTCATCCGTTTGACCGTATTCATAACTTCCATCCCCCCGTTTTATCCGATAGGGGCGATGAGCAATGAGTTCGCCAGTCTTTTCATCTTTGACGGTGAATGCCTCATCAAACAGCTTTAACCGAGTATTGGGTAACTTGACCATATTGGGCGCCACGTTGGCGCCGCCGTCAAGCTGATGCTGCCCACCCTTGACCGTGAAATTGCCAGGGCAGGCGAAGGTGATGTTGCCGCCTTCGAGCG
>JBEONR010000135.1:0-3403 GCA_040544385.1 Oxalobacteraceae bacterium GrIS 1.11 | reverse complement strand
ACTTTGCGCCGATGATAGTGCTGCAACCAGTGTGAAAGTAGGTTATCGTCAGGCTTGTTATATGAAAAAACCCCGTCAGTGATCTGGCGGGGTTTCTTTGCGTCTGCGGTTTTGGCGCATCTTCCGCGCGCGCCCGTTTGCGTTGGCTAGAAATGGGAATCTGCGTCACAATTACCTTGTCAAAGTTGTCGTTTCATTCAAGGAGTAGCATGAACGAACAGGTTGCAAGAGATGTGGTCCTGGTGCGCGCGATTGAAACCGCAGACGAAAAGCGTGAAGTCTTGAGCGAAGACGACCGTCTGTACGCCAGTCGCAGCGCGAAGGAATTGGCGCAATGGCAGGCGTCCGAGCACAAGTCGGCAGTGACGGCGGATCATTTCCTGCAGCAGCGTTCCGAGCAAATCCTCAAGCGCATCGCCGAGCGCACTCCCTCATTTTCCCCCTTCATCCGGCGTCACAACGTTTGGCTGACTTTCTCGCTGTTCATGCCGGCGCTGGCTTTGCTATTGGGTGCCGGCCTTGACCGTATCACTGATCCGCATCGGGTCGATCTTTTATCGGCGCCCCTGCTCTTGACCATTGGCTGGAATCTGCTGGTCTATGCCGCGATGCTGATATGGGCTTGTCTGCCTTTGTCGAAGATGGGTCGGACCAAGACCGCTTTATTGCGCAAGCTCAGCGTTGGCAGGCAGCTGCTGCCGCGTAAATTGCCGCATGCCTTGTCGGCCGGATTGTTGAGTTTCATGGCGCAGTGGGCGCAATTGAGCACCAACTTGACGGCGGCCCGATTGGGGCGCGCCATCCATTTGAGCGCGGCCATGTTCGCCGTCGGCGCCGTGCTGTCCTTATATGCGCGGGGTTTTTTATCCCAGTATGTGGCTGGATGGGAGAGTACCTTTTTCGATGCCCGTCAAGTGCATGCGATTTTATCCGTATTATTTCTGCCCGCCGTGGCGCTTTTCCACTTGCAGGAATTTTCGATCACCGACATTGAAGCGCTGCGGTTCGGCTTGGTGCCGATATTGACGGGGGGCGCGCGCTGGGTGCACCTGTATGCCGCCAGCATTTTTTTGCTGGTGGTATTGCCGCGCCTGGCCTTGGCGAGTTTCGCCAATTGGCGGGTAAAAAAGCTGTCGGCTCGCTTTCCGCTCGATCTGGAGCAGCCGTATTTTCGCAAATTTGAGCAAGCCGCAGGTGGCGCAGGTGGTATTGTCCGCGTATTGCCATATAGTTTCACCGTCGATGAAGCGCGCGATAAAGGCTTGCTCGTCTACGCCACCTCCTTGTTCGGGGAGCCGCTCCGGCTGATGCTGCGACCATCGATTGATTATGGCGTGGAGGCGCAGGACGCTTTGCGCGACGTCAAGCTCGATGATCGTGATGTGATAACGACGCTCGTGCTATTCAATCTCTCCGCCACGCCGGAAAAGGAAAACCATGGCGCCTTCCTCGATTACCTGGCGCGGCATTCGGCGCACGGCATCAAGGTATTGGTCGATGAGTCAGCTTATCTTGAACGGATCGGTAGCCAGGCTGGTGGCAAGCTTAGAATGCTTGAGCGCATCGCGCTGTGGCAACAATTTTGCAACTTCCACCAAGCGCCGGCGACCATCGTGAATTTAATCTCCCCGTCAACATCGGATATGTCATGAGCGACAGCCCGGTCCAGATTCAGTTCGCGCTGATTTCGCACACAAACAATGGCAAAACCACGCTCGCGCGTACCCTGACGGGCATCGATGTCGGCGAAGTACGCGATGCCGCCCATGTGACCATTTTTGCCGAATCGCACACCTTGCTGGCAACGCCAGAAGGCGACGCCTTGTTATTGTGGGATACGCCCGGTTTCGGCGACTCGGTGCGACTGCTGAAGCGCATCGGCATGTCCGGCAATCCGATCGGCTGGTTTTTGCGCGAAGTGCTGGACCGCTATCGCGACCGACCGTTCTGGTTAAGCCAGCAAGCGTTGCGCACGGCCAAGGATGCCGCCGACGTCGTGCTCTACCTGGTCAACTCGTCTGAAAACCCGAAGGACGCCGGCTACCTTCCCGCCGAAATGAAGATATTGGAATGGCTGGACAAACCAGTGGTCGTGTTGCTCAATCAAATGGGGCCGCCGCGCCCGGCGCAAGAGGAACGGGCCGAGCAGAGGCGCTGGCGCGATCATCTTGCTCAATATCGCATCGTGCGCGACGTCCTGGCGCTCGATGCGTTCGCGCGCTGCTGGGTGCACGAGCGGGTATTTTATGAGGCGGTCGGGAAGCTGATCGTCATGCCAAAACGGATCGGCTATGCGCGTCTGCTGGCAAGTTGGGAAGCGCGTAATGCGGCCCGTTTCGACGAGGCTATGCGCCTGACTGCGCAGCAATTGCTGGCGGCCGCGCAAGATAGCGAGGCGCTCGGCGCGCCAAACAGGAATTTCTTGAAATCGGCACTAAGAGCGCTCGGCTTGAGCAAGGGCGGCGAGCAACAGGAGAGGGCAATGAGCGTATTGATCGCGCGCCTCAATCTGTGTATCGGGCAAACCACCTCGCGCCTGCTTGCGCTGCACAAGCTCGACCCGAGCGAAGCGGGCAAGATCAATGCGCGCGTGCGTGAAAATTTTGTGATTCGCGCGCCTATTGACACCGCCCAGGCCGGCTTGCTGGGGGCGCTGATTTCCGGCGCGGCGACAGGTTTGTCGGCCGACCTGCTGGCGGGTGGCTTGACGCTGGGTGCCGGCGCCTTGCTTGGCGGCGTGGTTGGTGCGCTGACTTTTGCCGGCGCCGCCTGGGGGTTCAATTCGAGCACCGAGCGTAATCAGCCGACCATGCAATTCACCGATGAATTCCTGCGCACCCTGGTCGTTGCCAGCCTGTTGCGCTACCTGGCAGTGGGACATTTCGGCCGAGGTCGGGGCAATTTCGTCGAGAGCGAGGCGCCGGCTTTTTGGCAGAATGAAGTGGAATTGGCCGTGGCCGCACATGACGAAGAGCTTGGCGAGCTGTGGTCAATGGTGCGCGCGGAAGCCGATCCGACCATGGTCGGCGCTGACGTTCAGCTATTGCTGGGCAGAATTGCGTCCCGCATGCTTGAGCAACTATACCCAGGCAACGCGATCGCATTGAAGGCAGGCACGGCTGTGGCACCTGACTAATGGGATTGTTTTAAAAAATTCCTTGCCAGGGTAGTGGCGCCTTGCTATAGTTCGCCTCCCCAATGAGCGGCATGAGATGCCGGGCAGGAAAGGCCAGTCGGAAACGACAGGGTAGTAAAAATAGAAGTTGACGGAATAAGCGAAATGCTTCATACTCTTCTCTCTCTGCTGCTGACAAACAAAACGCTTTGTCGAAGACGCAGAAGGCAATACAGAACAAGTTCTTTAACAATTAACAGTCGATAAATGTGGGCATTTGATGCAGGT
>JBEONR010000134.1:0-3453 GCA_040544385.1 Oxalobacteraceae bacterium GrIS 1.11 | reverse complement strand
TGCGATGGTGCCCAGGCTAGTCGTTGCCATCATGCACACACTTCCGTGTCCCAAACGAAAGATCCTGGCGCCTCTGACGTAAGAACATAATCAGGAACATCAATGTAATCGGCTGTTCTCGCCCCGAAGCAGCCGGTTCAAGGCTCGTAATCGTTGTCAATCTGCGCATCTTAGTCAACGTGATAGGGCACGGTGGCAATGTATAACAGTGTCGGGACAATTGGTCGGTGAACTCGCGAAGAGTCGTACTCGAAGTCAAACTGAACTAGCACCCAGCGCGAAGAGACGATTCCTTTTGATTTTGCTTCTTCAACGATTTTGCTGGAAAACGACAGTGAGTAGGAGATTGGCTCAAGCAGCCATTCGATGCTAAGAGGTTCACCTTTGGAAGCGTTCGCCTCCTGATCATCGAGTCGATAATAACCGACGCCACAGCGTGTCTGCAAAGCATCGACATTGGCGGTCACGGAAAATTCCGGTAAAGCGAGCCAAACGGAAACGAGTCCGGGCCGCATAAAATCCTGGCTGAAGAAATCGTCATCGTCTGAGTAGTCGTGTTGCTGCATACGTTCCTATCTATTCAGTAGTATCTTTGCCACGCGTTGCAATGGGAAATTTCTGTTGCTTAATTGTCCCCGTTCGACCGTCAGCAATTGGTCGTTTTTTGACCATCATACAAGAATATTGATATTCCACCATTAAGTTGCAACCAAACACCTAGCAAACCTGACATGGCCGCGATCGGCAGCCAACGCCTCGTTGCGGACACTCGAGTCGGAGCAAATTTCAAATACAAAATCGCACTTATTCCTCGGTCAATTAGAATTCGTCAACGAAAACGATATTGATATAGTGCGGAGAAATTCCATTTTGTTCGCACCAAGCATCAAACCGATGTCGCTCCATAGATAAATAACCACTATCATCATCATTAGTAAGGAGAAGGGTATGACCTGAGACGGGGCGGAGAGCACAGCCTACCTTCGCGAACATTCTTGTGCGTAGCAACTTCGATGTCACAGCATCTAGCGTACATCCGTGATGCTTCTGGAAGTACGAATCGAGTTCTTCGTTCAAATCAAGGTAGCCTCCACGAAATCCCATAAGATTAATGGCTGCGACTTCGGCTTGGCTCACTGCCAATGGTTCCCAGGGCTGGATTTCAGTCCTGAGCAATTTTTTTTCTTTAAATTCATCGAATTTATACTTCCATCCAGTTTGACCAAGATGTTCCATTGGAATAGCGGTTAACAATGGACTTGCATTCTCAATATCAAGGTCCGCTCCGTACGGCATTTCAACATCAAACCAAACACTAATTTTCGCCCAAATTAACTCGAGAATAACTCTTGTTGGATTATGGCGAGTGGAAATAACCGCAACCCATTCGTCGTTATCTGTTATGGCCAAATAAGGTAAATTATTAGCTTTAATTAAACAAAAATTATTCGATATTACTAGGCTCGGTATACCTGGAATACCGAGACCCTGCCCGCTTAATTTTTTACGATCCTCTAGCATGTCGACAAATACTGTTCTTAGACCTTCTTCAGTTTTATATCCGCCATAGCCATGAACAATGCTTATAGGAGCATTTTCCTCTTGGACTAGTGCATAAAACAAAATTCCATGAGTTTCCGAGAGTTGATGAATTCCCTTGTAAGTCTCAGGCGCGATTTTCCCCGTTAGTTGAGCGAATGCTTTTCGAGACTGCGATATCTTTGGCTCGAAATTTCCACTCAGAAGCTTATCTTCGAAATATTGAGAAAATTTCGCCCGAATACTTCCCAAATGGTCGTAAGCATCGATAAAGTCTGATTTCTGCAACGTTTTCTTAACTTCAAAGACGCATAGGATATTTTCAATATCATAATAAAATTGTTCGGTGAGTCCGTATTTCTCGCCTTCCCCAACTACCAGCATGCAATCAATTTGCTGTGGCAGACGGTCATTTCCCATCTTCACGAAACCTCTCACGACCCTGAGGTTGAGAGATTTCGGAATCACAAACGCCTTATCGACCCCTTGTTTGGTAATCTCTTCAAACGCCTCGCCTAAAGTCGGCATATGGGGCATATCGTATTGAGCGAGTTTCAAGGACTCTTCTTGAATGAAATTTTCGAGAAGTTCAGAAGCGTGAGAAATCATAAAACCTCTAAATTTTATTTAATAACGTAGCCATCTGCAATTAAGTCTGTCCGTTGCAAATTAGCATAATTTTTAATCTTGACTTGGAAATTATTGCAAGGCCAATATACGATGGACGTAGTAGCCGATGCCCTCCTTGACTAAAAGCCGATGCCGAACTAAGACGAGGTCGCCGCGTGAAGCCGCCATGTGAAGCGGTGTGCCGAAAGGAGTTTGGGTGTGTAAGCGCGACTAGCTCGTGCCTATAAGACTTAGTACTATACCCGCGTCGCCGTCTCTGGATGCACGGAAAATTGCTTTTGAGGTTTCGTCGGGTGAATTCATATGGTGGCGATTTCAATTGCGTTACGAGTGTAGTTTGCGAATGGCGGCTACTGGCAAACTTCACTCATTGACTATAGCCGTGCACGTGCAATCGAACGGGACATCCTTACTAAACTCATCATCCCAAAAAACATCGCATTGTCCGGACCACTTAAGTTCGATGGAGCGCCCAGCCTGGATGCCAAACGTTACGATGCACAACCGTATGTCATGGTGCCCAAACACATACATATACCCAGCTTCGGGGTGAGGATATCCTTCATCGTTTGCGGAAATCCAGGAAGTCCGTTTTCCTTGAGGCCCTGCGTCCTCGAATGCATCGACTAGTAAACCTTGATGATATAGCCTAGGCTCCCATCGCTCGCCATCATATTCTTCGCATTCCGTTTCGACTTCAACTTCCCACACTTGCCCTCGGCGGAAAATCGTGGCGCGCTTGATATGGAAGGGCCGCTTGCCTAAAGTAAGCGTGCCAAATTTCGATGAACTCATTCAGCCGTTCCTAAAAAAATTAAATCTTATAACGGGATGACTGACCGCTCTTGGCCGAACACCGCCGCATAGAACCTTTTGAAAGACACCCATCTGAACGGAAGCTTTTATCAATATAAATGCTTCTAGTCATCAACTCATTAAGCCAAAATTTTGGATATCAAAGTTGTTAATCTATGATTTGTCGTTCAATTTCTTGGCTAAAATTTGTGCATATTTATTAACAATCTCATCAATACCCGTCATTAGCCGGCCTTTCAAATAATTAAAGCTATCAGTATTTACGTTGCCAGCTATTGAATTTTGCTTCTTTCCAACAACAGAGTTCTGGAAATTTGCCAAATTTTGTTTTTCCTGTTGGGACAGCCTTGAATCATACTTAGCCCAAAGCATTCGTAAGCGTCCAGCCAGTACCGTCTGTACGAACTCAATCCGCACCAGCATGATTGAGGTTGAGGCACAAATGGATTGTGTCCACAAACTCGATTA
>JBEONR010000133.1:0-3472 GCA_040544385.1 Oxalobacteraceae bacterium GrIS 1.11 | reverse complement strand
CTGCTCAGCTATTATTGTCATTTTAGAATCCATGTGTGTCAACTTCCTTAATTAGCGTGATGAAGTTGTCTCACAACAGTTTGACACAGGGGGCAGCATCACCGAGGCCGCGTTGTGCGCCAGCGCCGATTTCACCACTTCGCGCGGGTACACGCTCGTGTGCGTCAGCGTCCCGCGAAACATCTCTTCGGCCCGAATCAGGCGGTTGCGGACATCGAGATGGAGGACGATGAATAGCTCGTGCTCCAGATGCGCGTAGCGCATGGTCAGCCAGTGGCGGGCCGCATCGGGCGCGTCCATGACCGGGCCAGCCTTCATACTGAGCATCAGGTCGTGCAGCAGGATTTCCTTCGCCACCGCGAGTTTGCGCGCTACCAAAGCCTCGCGAGCCGCCGACGCGGACGCGTCGTCGGCGGCGATATACGTGGCCGGGGCGTCGGAGGCGGACGCCGATGGGGGCGGGGCGATCAGTTCACAGACGAGTTCTGCACGTGACATAAATGAGGTTTTCTTCATGGCGTTCTCCCAAAAAAGAAAAGCGGGAACGCCGCTCCGAGGGGAACGAGGTTCCCGCTCGGGACGCACGCGAAACGCGTGCGTTGCTTGCTGGGCAGGTAACGACTGCTACGCCTGATTGGATCAGGACCTCCACGAGGAGGCATCGATCAATGGATCGAGATTTGCCAGTTCAGTGTCGCATCCGCAGCAGCGAGAGACAAGCCCGCCATGGAAAATGCCACGTCGATGTCGCGTCATGGAGGCGGGTTGCGGTGGCGCCCGCAAATGCCCCTCGACGAGCGGCGCTGAACCTGCGAAAGCAAGGCTTGAGAATGGACGCGCCATTGAGATCATGTTCTTACGCCTGACAAAGGCGCACAGAACATGGAGGCTATATGAGAACTACGCTACCGCTGTCGCGCATCGTACAAGGCAAGAATCCGCGCAGATACTTCGATCCCACGGAAATGGCGGAACTGGAAGACGGCGTCCGCGCCTACGGCGTGGTGCAAGAAATCCTGGTTCGCCCCATCGCGGGGACCGACCTGCATGAAATCGTTGCCGGCGAGCGGCGTTGGCGCGCCGCCAGGAATGTCTTCGGGGACGACTATGAAATGCCGGTGAACGTCATGGATGTGGGCGATACGGATGCCGAAGCGATCACCGTGATCGAGAATTTTCACCGGGCCGATATGTCGGTGGCCAAGGAAGCGCTGGCTGCGCAGCGCCAGCTCTACCGCAACAATGGCAACAAGGACGAGACGGCCCGTCAATTGGGCTGGCATGTCGCGCTGCTGGAACGCCGCCTCGCCTTGCTAGCCTGTACGCCCCGAGTATTGGAAGCGCTGACCGAGCGGCGCATTCTGCTCGGGCACGCCGAACTGCTGGCCGGCGTGCCGCCCGATACGCAAGACAAGGTGTTGGCCAATGTGGTCGCGCACCAAGTGGCGGTGGCGGTATTGAAGAAGCAGCTTGGGCAGTTCGCCCGGCGGCTCGCCGACGCCATCTTCGACACCGGACAATGCGGCGCGTGTATCCACAACTCGGCGCGGCAGGCGGGATTGTTTGCCGAATCGCTCGGTGACGGCTATTGCCAGCATCCGACCCATTTCGACGAATTGACGATGCAGGCCATCGAGGCCAAGGCGGCGGCGCTCAGGGACGAGTATCAGACAATTAAGATCGTCAAGGCGAGCGACGGTTTCGTCCCGTTGCGCCTCGCGGCGGAAGGCGAGTTGGGGGTTGGCGCGCAACAATATGTTGCCTGCAAGGGATGTCAGTCTTTCGGCTGCGCGGTTTCGGCCTTGCCGGGGTCGTATGGGCAAGTGACTGGCTCGTTATGTTTCGATGCCGCGTGCAACACGAACATGGTGGCGCGGCAGCGCAAGAGCCATCGCGACGCCGACCGCGATGCGCCGTCCACGGCCAAGGCGGTATCGAAAGAGAGTAGGGCCGGTATCAAGCACGCGGGCACGCCCGGCAACGACAGCGGCAATGACGTCGGCAAGCCGAAGTCCGCGAGCCAGCCGTCGCTGCGCGTGTTGCAATATCGGGTCGAGCAATGGCGAAAATGGGTCGCCAACGTATTGATGACGGAGACGGAACGCAATCAGCGAGTGCTCATCGCATTGGCGTTGTCCGGTCGCGGAGCGGATTTGTGCGCGCAGCAGTACGCCAATGTCGTCGCAAAGATCGCCGGTGGCAAGCCGGGCGATACCGATGCATTTCCGAAGGCGCTGGAAAGGGCCGATGGTTTTTCCGCCGACTGTCTGGCGCGCCTGGTACAGGCGGTGGCCGCGTCCGCCGCGTTTGGCGTCGACGAGGCGAATCTGGTGGCGCTGCTGAATTATCTCGACATCGAGGAGGCGCGGAATTTTCAACTCGACAAGGCGTTTCTCGACCTGTTCACGATGAACGAACTGGAAAGTCTGGCCGAAGAAACCGGCCTGCACAAGGCGATGGGGGAGCGCTTCAAGCTTGTCCGCGCCGGCAAGAAGGACGCCTTCGTCGCGGCTCTGCTGTCCGTCAAGAATTTCGCGTATCGCGGCGCCGTCCCGCAATGCATGCGTTATCCGCGCAAGCCCTTCCGCCACAGCGTCGCGCGACAAGCGTCGGATGGCGGGCAGGGCGAGAGCGGCCGGGAAACCGAGGCGCGTGCGCCGCAATCGGCGGCGGCAGCGTAGGCACTGGACAGCGGCGAACGTTCCCTTATCCTGGATTCAGGAGTGTTCCTTTTCAAGGAGAATAGACGATGACAATGTTTCAAGAACTGTATGCGCTGGCGACCAGCGCCACGCTGACGATGATCGTGAGCGCCGACGAGAAAACTGGCAAGCTGACGATCAGCGTTTTGCCGAAGCCCAGGAAGGATGTGGGCGAAGCGGCATTGACGAAGGATTTGACGCTGACGGCCAGCCCCGAGGATTTCGACGCCGGGTTCGTGCAAGCGTTGCAGGGCTACCGCGAGGCGCGCGCCAGCCTGACCGAGCAGGCCGAAGCGACCTGCGAAGTGCTGCAAGCGGCCAAGTCGGTGTGCGCGAAAATGGCGAGCGAAGCGGTGGCGAAGGCATCCAAGCCTGTCGGGACCGCGAAGCGCGGGACCACAACTACCGTCCAAGGACCGGACGATGGCGAGAATCCCAATGCGCGGGAAACCGAGGACGGGAGAGCGAACGACCCGGCACCCGCGCCAGGAGAATCGTTGCGCCTGTTCGGCTAATTCATGTCAGCTAGACTTGACTTGGCGGGCGGCGTCAGGTCAACTGTAGTTTTTCATTTATTGGAATGGCTGGAATCGGCCAAAAGCGGCCACACATGAGAGCAATATTGGGAATAATGAGAAAATGATTGCGGAATGGTAGTGGTAAACGAGGGTGGCCCAGCCCCCTGTGTCAAACTGTTGTGAGACAACTTCATCACGCTAATTAAGGAAGTTGACACACATGGATTCTAAAATGACAATAATAGCTGAGCA
>JBEONR010000132.1:0-3540 GCA_040544385.1 Oxalobacteraceae bacterium GrIS 1.11 | reverse complement strand
TTCTGAATTTGACACCGTCACCCTCCTGAAAAATCGAAAGAGCCAGTGTGACTGGGCCGATCATGAATTCATAGGTGGGCCGGCTGGCCGCTTACGATCATCGTGCCGATATGCTCGACAATCGCGCCTGGCACTTGAACGGACGTGACGAAATAGCCGAGCCGCTGGTAGGTTTTGAGGAGCAACGCAAAACCCAGTCGAGTCGTATCCGACCGGCTCGCGCCTTCGCAAAAAATACGCTCGGCGTCGGTCAGCGTGTAGAAGCGCTCCAGCTCGACGGGAGAGAGGCGACTTTTGAAGCGTGGATAGGCGGTGTCGCTTGGTTGCAATTTGGCAAGTTGGAAACGTAGTGCAAGAAAAACGACCGTTTATCTTGCGATCATGAAAGTGCCCAAACGGGACCGAAAAACCACAAGAAAACTCGTTGAGAAAAACAACGCAATATTGTACCCTTGAATTCGGCTTTTCTTGTACATTGGATGCACTATGTTGGTTGGGTATGTTCGCGTTTCCAAGAGCGATGGTAGTCAAACACTGGCGCCGCAACGTGACGCGCTCATTGCTGCCGGCGTGAATCCAGATCGGATCTATTCGGATCTGGCGTCAGGCCGCAAGGATGATCGGCCTGGATTGAATGCTTGCCTCAAGGCCCTCCAGCCCGACAATACGTTGGTCGTGTGGAAACTGGATCGACTGGGCCGTGACTTGAAGCACCTGGTAACGACGGTAGATGAATTACGTACCCGCAACATCGGCTTGAAAGTATTGGCCGGGGCTGGCGCACAGATTGACACAACCACCGCAAACGGACGGCTATTCTTTGGAATTTTTGCGACGCTGGCGGAATTCGAACGGGAATTGATTGCCGAGCGCACGCATGCAGGGCTTGCTTCAGCAAGAGCGCGTGGACGTCAAGGTGGGCGTCCTCGGAAGATGGATCGTGCGACCGTGATGATGGCGATGGCCGCGATGGCTGACCCGAAAGCCAATGCCGTCGAAATTGCGCGCCGCTTGGATATTACGACCACGACGCTTTATGTGTACGTGAATGGTGATGGTACGTTGAAGCAAGCTGGACAGAAAATTTTTGATTAAGACATAACCAGAGCTGTCCACTTACGGCCAAAGGAGCCGTCATTCGATATTTAAGGTGACTTCGTGTCCGAGGCAATAATTTATTTTTATCTGGAACATAAATCAGCGCTCCTTGAAATCGCCAACGAGCCCTCAATTTCGATCAAACTATGAACAGACCAAATTCCCAAAGCCTAGTCGCTACTATCCTCATGCTGATTCTTGCGACTGGCGCGGCTTGCGCCGTCGCAGCAGATGGATTTACTTACAAATCAAAGGATGGCCGTTTGACCGTCTGGGTTCCGGCGAAGCCTCAAATTTCAGAGCAGAATTTACCAAGTACGACAGGCGGACCCTACAAACAAATCACTATGGCGTCCGAATCAAATCCATCCATGTTCTTAGCTGGGATTTTGGATTTCAGGCAGGACCTGGCGACAACAGGTAGCGAGACGTCATATCTCGACACAATGCTTGCGAATATGAAAGCGGGATTTGGGAATGGTTTTGTGATGGACAGGAGCGATGGGACCAAAGACCTAGTATCTTCAACAGGGCAGAAGGGTCGTCAAATCAAGGGCATAGTCCAGGGCCAACGTTTGATCATTAGGGCTTTTGTAGGGAAGCACAGTATATACATGCAGCAGGTAGTCTTCCCTGTTAATTTCAAGGCCGGGTCGAAAAATGCGGACCGTTTCCTCGATTCCCTTTCAATCACAGATTAGGCTCAACCTCACATTCCAGCGGACGCCTGCGGCACTGATCGACCAAGTTGACTGACCGCTTCGAAGCGATAGCACTGTCCGCTCCTGACACGGGCGACGGGCCGCAACGGGGCGGTCGCCCACGACTTTGCCGCAAAGCAGACACTCATTCCACGCTTTAGAGCCTTAGCGATCCTGCCCGTGCGGTAATATTGGAGTTGTTATACGCACCGTAAAAATGCCAACTGACTGATGTACAACGTTCAAGCTGCCAAAGGTTCGCAGCGCTGAGTTTAGGCGCACAGACATTCCCCCGGTTAATCAGGACGTCGAATGAAATTCAAAGTGAGGTCTGACTACTGTGAATCTTAACGACTACCAGAAGACGTATTTTTCAATTTACGAAGCCTTCGCTGAAACGGTCCGCTTCATCTTGGAAAAGGCGATACTAGCCGCCGAAAAGCTCCCGCTGCCTCAGTCAATTCAGTGCCGCGCGAAAGGCGTCGAAAGCCTGCGGCGGAGGCTAACCGAGGCAGATGAACTCGACACACAGACGCTGGAACTTGATCGGCGCGATCTTGCCGGTGCCCGGCTCATCTTCTACACTAACAATGACGTTGAGCGCTTTCGGGCATCGCCACTGATCCGCGAAAATTTCGAGATTGAAGAGGACTCGACCAAAATTCACCATCCCACCTCGGAAAACAACGGGAAGCAATACCGTGCAGATCACTACACGGTCCGGCTTGGCAAGGATCGAATTCGACTTCCCGAATATGCGAGGTTCGCTGGCCTGCGCTGCGAAATTCAGGTCCAGACCATTCTGAATCACGCTTGGTCCGAGACGTCCCACGACATTCTCTATAAAGACAAGCTGGGTAATAGTTACGGCAGCAAAGCTATGAAGGGTATCGCCGGCCGATTTAAGCGGATTATGGACAAGTACCTGATCCCGGCTGGCTTCGAGATCAAGAAGGCCCAACAGGAGTATGAACGGGTCCTCCAGGGCAGGGCAAAGAGCTCTTCGACATGGACACTGCCCACCTCCTGGACAATGCGCAAAACAACAACGAGCGCTACGAGATTCTGTCTGGACTGAAAGATTACGCGATCCCAAATTACGACGACCTGCCAACCGCCTATGAGGGATTGAAAGGTCCTCTGCTGCGGGCAGTCAAAGCCGCGCGCAGCACGGAGTCGGTTCAGATAGAAACAGCCTTCGGAAATATGGAGGGCTTCAAGGCCGATGCAGTGACGAAGCTTGCCGTGGAGATCGTCGAGCGTTTGCGCTATGCCAACGTCATCACAACGCTGCAATTATTTATCGACATCTACCGGGATGAAGCAAAGGATGATATTCGCAGGCAGATTATGAGCGCTGTCAAAAACCTGTCCGAGTACAACATCAACGCGTACAACCAGGTAGGCCCGATGCTTCAGATGGCATTGGTAGATCACCTTGCCGGTATGAGCGATGCCGAGGTGGACAGTATTCGGCCCATCACCCTTACCGTTTGGACCGAAGCAATTCAATCGGACATCACCGGCGCAAAGTGGAAAGCAGACTCCGTAGTTTTAAGTACAGGGGCTGTGCCCGCATCCGATCAACTCAGGGAGGTTCGCGACAAGGCGATTAAAGCCCTTTTCGCAGCCTATGATCGATCGACCGACCGGAAAGTGTCAAACTATTTGAGACCATTTTTGCAGATAGTTTAGGGAGCAATTTTGACTTTTTCGTCCTCCTTTGAAGCCGGTTTTGGCA
>JBEONR010000131.1:0-3584 GCA_040544385.1 Oxalobacteraceae bacterium GrIS 1.11 | reverse complement strand
TATGCCAAAACCGGCTTCAAAGGAGGACGAAAAAGTCAAAATTGCTCCCTAAACTATCTGCAAAAATGGTCTCAAATAGTTTGACACTTTCCGGCTTATGTGAGCTATGCTTATCATTCCGCCTGCTAGTTAAGCGGATTATGGAATTTAGAAACGGATGCAAAGTGATGCTTAAGAGCCGCAAGCGTGACACGTACTTTTGCCGGTTCGCCCTCCCTACTCGGTGTCAACATCGTCAACATATGGGATCGCAACCGCAACTGTGGTAACACGCGAATCAGCGCGCCACGCTCCAGCGCGGCACGCACATCGATTTCGAACAATCGGGCGATCCCCATGCCTTGCTCACACATCTGTTGCAGAGCGATTTGATTGGTAGTCGATGTACGCAGCGGCACAATTATTCGTTCTTCGCGTCCCTGCCCGCCAACGAGGTCGAACGCTACTTGCGGAATATCCGTGCTATCAAATGCGTTTCCGCTTGGCATCGTTGCCATGTCGCGCGTCAGGCCTAGCCAGTTATGACCACACAAATCAGATGGGGAATCGGGCATGCCGTGTCGTTCAATATAGGCCGGTGAGGCACAAAGGATCGGATCCAAATCACACAGCTTACGCCCGACCCAGTTTGAATCCACTAAGGAACCAACGCGCAGGGCGATGTCGATGCGTGACGCCACCAAATCAATCATTGCATCATCAACAATCAAGCGCAAGCGCAGCTGCGGCCATTCAGCCAGCACTGGGGCCATCGCGGGCGCCACATGGTTGCCAAAGCCTAGCGGCGCAGCGATCCGGAGCTCTCCCGTAGGCGCGTCGCGCGCCTGCTCTAGTGACGCCGTCGCCGCATTAGCAGCATCAACCAGACGTAGGCAATGGGCATAGCAGCGCTCGCCGGCTTCTGTCAGTGAAATCTTCCGCGTTGAGCGGTGCAGCAAAACTACACCTGATCTGCGCTCAAGGCCCGTAATAATTTGGCTGATCGCTGACGGCGTCAAGCCGAGCCGGCGCGCGGCGGCGCTCATCGAGCCGGACCCCACCACTTCAGCCAAGACAACGTACGACTTTAGATCGATCATTTGTTAATCCAGCTTATAGGTTAATGAAAATTTTACAGGATAGTGGTGTAGACGTTTAAGTGGAATAATACATCAGCTAACCACCAGTCACTAATTCAGCGTTGGCCTCTTTTCAAGGAGCATCAAGATGAGCTTGCCGTTGTTGCATTATGTCCATGATCCCATGTGCGGTTGGTGTTATGCCGCCGCGCCTATGATCGACGCCGTACAGAGAATGGAGGTTGTAATTACGCTGCACGGTGGCGGGCTGTGGGAGCCTGCAACGCAGCTCGACGTTGAAAAGCGGAACTACATCCGCCAAAGCGACCTGCGAATAGCGGCCTTAGCACAGCGGCCATTTGGCGAGGCTTACTTGGACGGACTGCTCAACGACGAGCGGACTATTTTCTGGTCGCGTCCGACGATTGCCGCAGTCATCGCCGCAGGGATGTTAAGCGCCAATGCCGATCTTATGATGCTCGACGTAATTCAGGATGCACATTATCAGGAAGGTCTTCCCGTCATCGATGAGGAGATTCTCGCCAATCTAGCCGTGCGTATCGGTCTCAACAAAGACGCGTTCTGCCTCGCGCTGCATGCTGCGCCAGTCGATCAGCACATCGACGAAACACGGCGCTTTATGCGGCAGTTCGCGCTACGCGGGTTTCCTGGCTTCCTCCTTGAACACGACGGCAAATATGTCCCGCTGCCGCATGAGGCTTTTTATGGCAACCCGGATGCATTCGTACGCGCAGTCCAAGTGGCAAGCAAACGTCTTTCATCGTAGACAGCTAAAAGTAGACGGTACAGCGGCCCCAGGCGGCTGCGCTACTATTCAATTCACCCACCATCTTAATTAAGAGATATATCTATGAAAATTGCACTGATCGGCGCTACCGGCTACGTCGGATCCAAAGTATTGGATGAGGCGCTCGCGCGTGGACACTATGTCACCGCTATCATCTCCGACGCCACTGGCCTCCCGACACATGAAAACCTAGCGGGCATCGAGGGCGACGCCAGGAATGCCGAAGCCTTGGCTAGTATGGTCGCCCGTCATGACGTCGTCATCAGCGCATTTAATCCTGGTCGCGATCAAGATGGTAGCGGTACTAGGTCGATCATCGACGGCGTTAAGCGCGGCGGCGTTGCCCGCTTTATTGCTGTCGGCGGCGCGGGCACACTACAACACCCGGCAGGCGGCCTCGTGCTCGATCAGCCTGACTTCCCTGCCGAATGGAAAGAGGGCTCACTGCGCACTGCAGCGTTCTTGGAACAACTCCGAGCCGAATCGGAACTTGACTGGGTTTTCTTAAGTCCGGCCGCAGTGCTCTTCCAGGGAGAACGCACAGGCCGCTATCGCGTCGGGAAGGACGATCTGCTCATCGATGCCAAGGGTGAAAGCCGCATTTCGCTAGAAGATTACGCGGTCGCCCTGATCGATGAGACCGAAGTGCCGAAGCGGCATCTTGAACGCTTTACAGTGGCCTATTGATATGAGCGGTAGCACCGTAAACGCTTCGACCGGCGTACTTCCGGTCTCTGGGGCGCCGCTTGCTCATGCGGCGCTCGCGCTGGGCGGCTTCGCAATCGGCACGGCCGAATTTGCGACGATGAGCTTTCTACCAGCGTTCACATCCTCATTCGGTGTAGACGCACCAACGGGCGGCCACGTTATCAGCGCCTACGCGCTGGGGGTAGTTGTCGGGGCGCCACTGCTCGCCGTCGTCGGCGCGCGTACGGATAGGCGCTATCTGCTCCTGCTTCTGCTCGCTTGGTTCGCGCTGGGCAATGGTTTGAGTGCGTTAGCGTCGAGCTTTGAAAGCTTGGTGGTGCTACGCTTTTTCACCGCGATTCCGCACGGTGGCTATTTCGGCGTCGCCATTCTTTGTGCTGTCGGTATGGTGCCGCAAGACCAGCACGCCACTGCGGTTGGGCGCGTCATCATGGGGCTCGCTCTGGCGACCGTCACAGGCGTGCCTCTGGCGAGCTTGATCTCCCAATGGATGGGATGGCGCTACGGTTTCGGCGCCATCGGTATCCTGACGCTCTCGGTGGCCGCATTGATCTGGTATGCGGTTCCGCCGCAGGCGCCCACTGCAGGCGCATCGGCGTTTCGTGAACTGGGTGCGTTGCGGCGTTCGCAGGTGTGGCTGAGCCTGGCGATTGGTGCAGTCGGCTTCGGTGGCTTGTTCGCCGTCTATACCTATCTAGCATCAACCTTGCAAGAGGTTACACATGTTTCAGGCGGTATTGTTTCGCTGATACTAGCAGCGTTTGGAGCAGGTATGGCAGCTGGTAATTTCGTAGCGCCGCGTCTCGCCAAGCTGGGAACAATGCCTGCCGCAGGACTGTTTCTAGCGTGGAGTTTTTTAGCGCTCGCGACCTATCCGCTGACCGTTTCAAGCGCCTGGGCAATCGGACTTTCGGTCTTCGGAAAGTGTCAAACTATTTGAGACCATTTTTGCAGATAGTTTAGGGAGCAATTTTGACTTTTTCGTCCTCCTTTGAAGCCGGTTTTGGCAT
>JBEONR010000130.1:0-3853 GCA_040544385.1 Oxalobacteraceae bacterium GrIS 1.11 | reverse complement strand
CGTTGCAGGGCCTGGCTGGCGACGTGCAGGCGAGCGTATGGGTGCGCGCCGACGGCCAGAAATTCGTCGACCTCACGACGAACGACGGCAAGGCCCTGAACAACGGCCAGGACAAGCTGGTCGAGGATGGCTACAACGCGACGACGGGGGCCTTGGCCACCGCGCTCACGGAGCAGACCAACGGCACCGACGTTGTGATGACACTGAACGCAAATAACACCACGTCGGTCCAGGAATTTTCCAATAATACGGACGGCTCGGTGAATTGGACATCTTTGCGGGGCACGCAAACGCTGCAGGGTCTGGCCGGCGATGTGCAAGCCAGTGTATGGAGCTCCGGCGGTAAAAATTTCGTGGATTTGACCACGAACGATGGCATGGCCTTGAACAACGGCAAGGACAAGCTGGTCGAGGATGCCTATAACGCCACGACGGGCGCATTGACCGCCACGCTCATTGAACAAACAAATGATACTGATGTGTTGATGACTTTTAACGCGAACAACACCACCACAGTGCAAGAGTTTCGCAACAATAAGGATGGTTCAGTGAATTGGACTTCGTTGGCAACCGCGACTTTCAGTGGAATGGACACCGATATTGGTGCGAACGATAGTGGCAAGCAAACGATCTTCACCAATTTTGACTCTTTATCGAACGATACAAAGACCGCTCCAGATACCCCTGGTGGAGTGGTGAATTCGCCTTTCACTCCGGAGCCAACGACGCCTGACACGCCAACTAGTCCTAGTATCCCCGTTCCTTCGGACCCGGTGCCATGGGAACCAGAACCAGCGCCCACCATTACGACTACCCCGACGACCAACAATGGTGGATCAAGTGGAGGGTCCGGTGGCGATACAGGTGGAAGTTCCAGTGGCGGATGCGACGATGACGATCCGATCATCCTCAACTTGCACGGCGAAAAGGTGCAAACGACGGCACTGTCCGGCTCCGGCACGTATTTCGACATGCAAAACAATGGCCACAAAGTGCAAACGGGCTGGGCGACAGCTGGCGAAGGGATGCTGGTCTACGATCCGAACAACACCGGCACCGTGACGCAGGATTCCAGCCTGGTCGCCGGCTTTGGCGCGCTGTCGACGCTGGCGAAACGTTCGAGCGGTACGCTCGACGCCGGCAATCCCCTGTGGAATCAGCTCAAGGTCTGGGTTGACCAGAACGGCGACGCCACTTGCCAGCAGGGCGAGTTGAAGACGTTCGATCAACTGGGCATCGCTTCGATCAAGCTCGATTCCACCGCCGAGCATGTCGACAGCAAGGGCAATACCATCCTGAACGACAGCAGCTTTACCTGGAAGAACGGCGGCACCGGGGATATCGCGGGCGTCGGCCTGGCGTTCAACCCGAACGCCCCGGCGCTCAATTCCTTCGCGGCGGTCGTGAACATGGTCTGCGCCACGCCCAATTCCAATTCCACGTCGGGATCGCTGAACCATCTGATACAGGCGATGGCATCGTTCAACAGCGGTAACACCGGCATCGATCCGACCTTTGTCATGGCCAGCGCGAATGCCGGCATGGCCGATCTGGTCGCCTCGCATCTTGTGCGGCACGCTTAAATGCCGGCAGTCGGCATGAGGGAAGTGTCGTTCCTGGGCGCCCGTGCTACCGCGCGGGCGCCCAGGATGAGCCGCATCGGCGTATTGCTGTGCGGTGCGCTGCTCGTGGGCGCGCCGGCGTGCCGGGGTGTCGAATTGGGGCGCGATCCTCTGTCGGTGCTTAATGTCGTTCCCGCCCGTTCCATGACATCGGATCGGGCATGCGCGGAACAACACGATGCCCGTTACGCCCTGCTCGACGTGGTGGAAAATGCTTTATGCCATAACCCGAGGACGTGGGCGGCCTGGGTGGCCGTCAAGGCCCAGGCGGCCCAAGTCGGGGTGGCGAAGGCGGCCTATCTGCCGACGCTGTCGGGGTCGGCGCAAGTAACGCGGGACCGGACCCGCAGCGAAGGAACGGACGCGGCGCCATTCTCGGTGGCCTCGAACAGCACCTACCATAGCGACACCCTGACCTTGAACTGGATGCTATACGATTTCGGCTTGCGCTCGGCCACGGTGGAAAACGCCGAGAAATTATTGGCGTCCAGCATGGCGGGCCAGGACAATGTATTGCAAACGGTGTTTGCGAACGCGGTCAAGGATTATTACGTGGCCCTCGTCGCGCAAAAAAATATCCTGGCGATGCAGGAGGTCGAAGCCGAGGCGAAGCAAGTGCTGGACGCGGCGGCGGTGCGCGTGCGGGGCGGCGTTGCCGCCGTCAGCGACCAGTTGCAGGCGCAAACGGCGTATTCCCAGGCAGTGTACAACCGCAACAAGGCCGAGGGCGATTGGCTGTCGGCGCTGGGCACGCTGGCCGGCGACATGGGGCAGCGTCCGGACAGTGCGATCGAGCTGATCGAACCGGACGGCGCGGGGGCGCCGGAATCGGACTTGCTGCGCTCGGTGGGCGAGTTATTGCAATCGGCCCAGAAAAGCCAGCCATCGCTGCGCGCGGCGCGGGCCGAACTGGAGGCGGCGCAGGCGAATGAACGGATGGTGCGGGCGCAGGGACGGCCCTCGATCAGCTTGAGCGGCCGCTACAACGTCAACAACCAGTCGCAAAGTTCGGGCGTGGGGCAACCCTATGTCGGCGCCAGCGGCCGGGATCGCTCGATCGGGATACAGCTCGATATTCCCTTTTTCGAGGGATTTTCCCGGACCTATAAAATCCGCAGCGCCCAGGCGCAAGTGGAGGGGAAAGAGGCCAGTCTGGCCGACACCGAGTTGCAGGTGGCGGTGAATGTCTGGACCAATTTCCAGGCGCTGCGGGTGAGCGCGGAAAACCTGCGCACCTCGCAAGACATCGTCGAAAGTGCGCAGGCGGCGTTCAAGGCGGCCGGGAGCCGCTATCAAAAAGGCGTGGCCACGATCCTGGAAATGATCGCGACCCAGACGGCGCTGGCCAATGCGCAGCAACAGCACATCCAGGCATGGGCGGGATGGCGAAACGCCCGGATTCAACTCGCCGCAGCCGTCGGAAGCCTGGATTTGTCGATGGTTCATTGACGTTTTAGTGCCATTTTTTGGTGAGGGACGTGCCACTTTAACGCGATATAAGAGTGATTTTCCGTGCCATTGCCGATGCTGAGCCGGGCCGGAATGTGCCACTCGATAGGACCGTTGGAACGTCTTAAACCCGTTTCATTCCAACTTCCGCATTGCGCGGATGCAAAAAAACCGTGCTTCCACAGGGAGAAACACGGTTTAATCGGTTTTAACAGGATAATTTGTTACTCAACATCAAAATTCCTGGTGCCCGGGACCGGAAACCATTTTCCAATAAAATCAATGGGTTGCGAAGGTCTATACCATAATCGTGCCACAAAAATCTGTGTCCGGCAGAAAAGTACCCGATGACGAGCTTGCGATGAAAGCCTTTGGCAAGCCGCTCATGAGTGAGCCATGTACAAGCCAGTACAGATACCGGTTCGATTCCTACTTGGGAAGTATAGTCGGGAACTCTGGAATCTGACGAGCGACCGCTGGCGCCAACACTCACGTGCCCAGGTTGTCGGCAATTGTTGAACCAACCGGATGCTCGGACAATGCAGGCCCAACGTGAGCTACTCGCCGCGTGCGTCGTCTATCGCGCCGGGTTCGGCTTGGCCGCGCAATCGGTTTTCAACGCAGCGACGGCCCTGCTGCTTTCGCTCCGCACCAGGTCGGTCGCGATAACGGGCAGGGCGGTGCGTGGTAAGCGATCCATAAACCCCAGCCTTACCCACTGATCTGGCGAGGGGCATGATGCTGACACGAACCAGGCAACGTCGTTTAGATTCGCTTCGCTG
>JBEONR010000129.1:0-3948 GCA_040544385.1 Oxalobacteraceae bacterium GrIS 1.11 | reverse complement strand
GCAATGGTGCCCAGGCTAGTCGTTGCCATCATGCACACACTTCCGTGTCCCAAACGAAAGATCCTGGCGCCTCTGACGTAAGAACATAATCAGGTGCGCGAAAATATCGCCAGTCATCGCCGTGTGCAATTCGGCCAACAACGCCTCTGCCCTTTCGGACCAACCTTGGAAAATCGAAGCGTCCTGAACCGAGTAGTCGATGTCGCGCTTGATCAACAGGCCCAAGAGGACGTTGATCTCAGTCCGGACCAGACGCTCGCTGCTATACAGGATGTTCATGTCCTCCGGCTTGATCTCGTCCTTGTATCGGATCATGTTGTCGCGAATACAGAGGTAGGCGATCACATGGACGAACCCCGGAGATGCGCACAGTTCGGCCAGTTCCCCGAATATTGCCTCCTCCGTCCTACCGCCGTCGATTTCCATGCCTTCGTCATCCATATTCGCGCCTCCAATTGAAAGGCGAGTATAGGCTATGTCGCCCACCCTGCCTCCTTAGGACAGCAGACGAGGCCGGCTTGATCATGAGTACGGCACAAGTGACGGGCAAAATGGTCGCTTCGCTTATCCGTTAAGCTTCGTGACGCAGTAGAGGTGGGGCGGCAGGCTTGCAAACTCAGTGCCAAGGCTGAGCGGAAATAGACCGGACACAAGGACCGTGGATCCACAAACAAAAACGCTAACCGGCGAAGGTTGGCGTTCTATCAAAACGTTCTTGGTGGCCCGGGGCGGAATCGAACCACCGACACAAGGATTTTCAATCCTCTGCTCTACCGACTGAGCTACCAGGCCAAGGTGGCGCATTATAGCAGGACGGAAAAGGAAATGGCTAGGCCGGCGCGCAACAGCGTCGCGGGTGCGTGGCATCCTTGCCTCTTGCAATAGCGCGGCCATGTCCTATGATGCTTTTCTGCAACTGTTCATTACTGCAGGGGCCGGTTTTGCCTATGCTCCGGGTTAGAATATGGCACAGGCCGGCGCATCTCGGGCCGCAATGGGGAGCGGCGGCGGCCATCGTCGTCCATCCGTCCAGAGGTCAATGTGCTCGCTGTCTTCGATTCCTGCTCGCGCCTTGTCGTGATCGCGCTGGCTGCGGCCGTCCTGGCCCTGCCGGCGGCCGCCGCTTGCTCGCGCAGTATCACGGTGCCGGTCGCGCCGACCGGTTCCAGCGTGATTGTTACGGGCAATCTGGTGTCGGGCGCCTATCCCGATATGTTGCGCGAATTGGGCAAGAAAATGGGATGCACTTTCGTGTTTCCCATCGTGCCGCGCGCGCGCCTGGCTTTCATGTTTCTCCATGCCGGCGAAGCCGATCTGATGCTGCCGGCCTCGCGCAGCGCCGAGCGCGACCGGCAAGGCGTATTCGTGCCGATGATGACCCTGAAAATGGCGATGATCAGTCTGAAACGGCGCAATATCAAGAGTCCCAGCGTCGCCGATTTGTTGACGCGCCGGCAATGGCGCGGCATCGTGGTGCGCAGCTACGCTTTCGGCGATGAATACAATGCCTTGATCCAGGGCCTGGATGCGCAACGTCGGCTTTTCTTTGCGGATAATCTGCTGGCGGCGGCGCGCATGCTGAAGGTTGGTCGCGCCGATTTCACCGTCGTCGCACCCGCGATTTTCCTGACCGCAGTGGGTGAAGATCCGGCCATGGCGGGCTGGCGCGGGCAACTCGAGTACAGCGCGCTCGATGGCCTGCCGGCCACCGAAAGCGGGGTGTATATCTCGACCCGTTCCTTGTCGGCGACCGACCAGGCCCAGTTGCGCGAATTGCTGGAGAGCGCCCGCAAGGATGCGCTCTGGCGCTCCTTCCAGAAATACTATCCGGCCGATTTGCTGCAGTATTTCATCGTGAGCCATGGGTCGCGCTGATGCGGCTTGTCGTGTGGCCAGTCGGATCGACGCGTGCCCTTGCTGCCGGTTGCAGGCTGGTGCAGGGTGGTATCGGACTGTGACGCCGCGACGGAAGGGGGCGATAAAAAACAGGGGCGCTGCCCCTGTTTTGTGCTGCGCCAAGCTAGCTTTAAGCTGCCTTCGCGGCGTTCTTGCGGCGACGGCTCATGAAGCCGATCAAGCCCAGGCCACCCAACAGCATGCCGTAGGTTTCTGGTTCCGGCACGGCGCTGACATTGATGTTGCCGCCGAAGCTGCCGGAGGCACCCGAGACTGGATTGCCGCCGACGCGCAAGTAATAATGGCCCGCGCCCAGGTTGCTCATGTTGAGTGACCACAGGTCGGTCTTGCCGGTCTGCAGTTGGGTGCCGCTGGCAACCAGGCCGTTGTTACCGTACAGGTCCAGCGAGGTGATGGCCAGGCCATTGGCGGCCGATGGGCTGATCGACGAAACCAGCGCATCGATGTCGCTCATGCCGGTGACATTGAACGCGAATTGGTCGGCGAAAGTATTGCCTTTATTGCCGGCTTTGAATGCATCGCCAAAGTTGGCGGTGCCATCGACCAGTTCCAGCGTTTTCGGAGCATGGCTGATATCGGCGGCCAAAACAGCCGACGACGCCATGGCCGCGCCGGCCAACATGCATGCTGCGATGAGTGTAGTTGATTTTTTCATATCTTTCCTTGTAATAAATTGCCGCATCATGCGACTGCGATTGAGGATCAATCGGGGCCGATCCTAGCAGGCTTGTCGTCAAAATCCGGGCGTCGGCCTACCGTGCGCGGCGGCGCGCCAATTTGCCGCCGGCGGCGAATAATGCAGCGCCCGCATACGGCGGGCGAAGGCTGTCATAGGAGAGTTTGCTAGAGAAAATTAACAAATTGTAATTTAATTTGCATTATTGCAAGGAGGGTAAGAAAAGTCCTACGGGTAGGCGAGGCAGACTCTGATAGGGAGCGCTGCCGCCCGTTGTGCATTTGCCGCAGTGGGCCGTGTGGCGTTGAAATGTTTAAATTATAACTTAATTATTGGAATGATTACAGATATATAGTCATTTTTTTATTCATAAATATGTTTCAGATAACCTCGGCTTTCCTTATGCCTGGCCGTCGCGCCGGCCAGGCCCCCGCTTGCAGGCCCGCCTCAGGAAGGGCGCACGCCGACACAGACGATCGTGTTGCCTGCGCCGTGTTCGCAATACGATTTTTTCATTTCGTAGGAAGTGGTTTTGATGTTATTGAATTTATATGGTCCGTACCAGCCTTTGCCCTTGGCTTTGACCATATCGATCATGCCCTTGATGAAGGGATTGCCGTCGGCATCTTTCATGATCAGCAGATTCTTGCCGATCATCTTGGGGTTGGCGCCCTGCGCCAGGCAATTGCCATCGAAATCATAGACAAATACATACAGGTCGCGATCCTTGAAAGCGCCATCCGGATGGTCGGTGAAAATCTTGTATGCCTTCTCGGGTCCGGCCGATTTGATCAATGCGACTGCGCTCTTGACCATGGCTTCCCCGTCCGCCTGGCTGCCGAGTGTCTCATCGGCCAAGGCAGCGCCGGCGAGAAGCAGCTGGGCGCTGAGCATGACTGTCGTGATGGAAAATGTACGCATGTCCGGCTTTCTTCTGTGATGATCGTCATCCAGGGTCCGAGGTTTGCCTGTGAACCATGTTTCGACTCTAACACAGCGCTGGCGCCAAATTGAGACGAATATGGCCACGCCTTGCCGATAACTGAGCCGCTCGATTGAACGATGCGCGAGCATGTTTGATGCGAGGGGCGGAAACACCAAAGCACGGTACTTGATGCCCGCTTGGGGGCGTTCATGGTGAATGTTGTGCGCGAACAACAAACCCTATTGCGGGCAAGGAGCGCGCCGATATCCTTCCTGAGCGGCGTTCAGGGTGGGCTTGCGAAATGGGCCGGGCGCATAAAAAAAGCCCGCTTGCGGCGGTAATGCCGTTCAGTTAAGCAGGTTTTCGTAGAACGCGAGTGGCATAGCGCTGTGGTTTTGCCTTAACGGCCCGGTCGAATTTTCGATCGGGC
>JBEONR010000128.1:0-3980 GCA_040544385.1 Oxalobacteraceae bacterium GrIS 1.11 | reverse complement strand
CGGCAATACTCATCAGGCGTTCTTTGTCTTCAAAATGGCAGTGCCCGCTATGGTACTAGAAGTCAAGTTCCACACGAAACGGCATAGAGCCGCTTCGTGCCGACTTTCACCGTCAGCACCGCGCCGTGTCAGCGTGAGCCGGTAGATCGGCTGATCGTCGCGGATATGCGTGGCCGTCACCGGCGCCGCAAACACGTCGCCGCTATTGTCATCGCGCCGCGTCCAGACCTGATCGCCCACCTTGAGCGCCTCGATGGCTTTATAACCAGTTGGCGTGGCGACCTGCGTTCCGGGCGCGAAGCAGCACGGCGCAATATTCTTCGACACCGCCTCCGCCTTGGTCAGAACGGTGGCGCCACCGTCCGCCCCTTTTGCGAACGCATCGTCAACGGCTTTTTTGATCGCTACGTCACCCGCAGGGGCGGCGCTGCCTGCCGCAGCCTTGCTGAGTCCCTCCAGTTCGGCCAGCGTGACCCTGGTGCCGGCGGCACCCGCACTCTTGATGGCAGCGACGCCCAATTTCGTTAAGTCATAGGCCGCCTTCAGGTCCAGCAAATATGCTTCCGGATACACCGGCTCCAAGCCCTGGGCTTTGGTTTGGGCCGCCAGTGCGTAGCTTTGCAACCGGGCGGCGTCGGGACAAACCCTCGGACCGGTACAGCCAAGTGTATACAATACGCTATTGATATAGGAATTGACTTTTTGACACTCGGCGCCCACACACTCCCTGACCAGGGTGTCGAGCGCACGATTCGTCGACTCGTCCTTGATGATCAACGCCGTGGTCGTTGCGCAGCTTTGCGGGTTGTTAGTCGCGTAACAATCCTTCAGGGCGGCTTTCTTCTGATCCGATTCCTTGTGCGTCAGGAAGTTGTTCGCCACCTCATTGGTCGCCGCCGCCCCGCCCGCCTTGCCGCCCGCGACCGAACCGACCGCCGCTCCGGCCGCCAGCGTCAGCGCGCCCTTGATTTCTTTTGGCAAGTCGAGCTTGTCGATTTGCGCGACAATTGCCGGCGTCGCCAGGGATGTCGCGCCCGCGCCCAGGGCGCCACCCAAGCCGCCACCGAGGCCGCCGACAAGCGTATGCAACGCCACTCTGGCAGTCCCATCTTCCTTCCAGTTCGCTTGCAGTTCGGCGCTTTGCCGTAGCAAGTCGGCTTTTTTGACCGGATCGCTCTCGCCGGCCGCGGCCAACGTCAAGCCTTTCGCTTCCAGGAGTTTTTTGTCGGCGTAATCGCCGATGGCGCCGGCCGCCGCCGACGTGAACGCCGCCACCGTCGTCAGCGTCGCCTGCACTTCCTTCTTGTCGAAGTTGTTGGCGAGCTTGCCGCCGCTGTCGACACCGGTGGTGACGGCGCGGTTGGTGCCGGCCACGGCGTCGGCCGCGCCCTTGCCCGTCGCCGCGCGTTGGGCCGCGTCGTCGGTGATCACCAGCGTGCCCGCTCCGATGCCGCTGCGGGTGGTGCTGGAACCGCTCTCGTCGACCATCGCAAAGCCCGGCAGGCTCGCCTTGTGGCCGCTATCGCCCACGTTCGTCATTTTGCTCCCGCCGGGACCCGCGTCATTGGCGCCCGTTCCCCCGACCGTCACGCCGACGGTGCTTCCCTCCGTCGTGGTGTGGTTGGCGATGTCGCTGTGCGTCAAGGTTCCCGTTTCCACGCTGCTCACGCCGGCCCCGGCGACGCTGCTCGAGATCGCCGCGCCCTTCAGGTCGGTATTGCCCTTGACCTTGACCTGGAAGCCGCCATCGCCCGCGCGGATGCCGCTCTGTTCCTGCACGCTGGCGTAATCGTTGTGGATCTTGCTCTGGCTCAGGCTGACGTCGACGCTGACCCCGTAACCATAGGTGCCGCTCACGCTGGCGCTCTGGTTCTTGCTGTCGAAGCGCGCCGTGTCTTGCAAGCTTTCCAGGTTCAGGTCGCCCTTGATGTCGGTCTGCACCTGTTGCCCGGAGACCACCGCACCCTTGATATTGGTGTCGCCGCCGCTGTCAATTTTCAGCTTGCCGCCGGCCGTCACGTGGCTGTTCAGTTGCGTCACGCCCTCGCCGTCTTCCTTGCCGCGGCTGGCGGCAACACTGGCCGTGAAGCCGATCGCCGCCCCGCTCTTGCTGCTGTAGGCGGCGCCGATCCCGGCCGCCGCGCTCATGCTGCTGCTGTCGCTGTGCTGGCTTTCCAGGTCTTGCGCGGCCAGCAGGTTGACCTGGTTGTCGGCTTTCAAAGTGATACCCTTGCCGGCGTTGACCTCGCTGCCGACGATGTCGATGTTGCTGGCCTTGCCGGCCCCGGTCGCGCTGATGCTGACGTTGTTGCCCGCCGCCAGCGTGCTGCCGCTGTTGCCGGTGTTCGATGTCGTTTGCGATTGCTTGCTTTCCGAATGCCCGGCCGTCAGGCTCACGCTCACGCCATTGGCCGCGATATCGGCCGCCATCTTCTTGGCCGCCATCGCCGCCGTCGCCGCCGCCAGCGCCTGCACCCGCGTGTTCTTGCTTTGCGCGGTCGCGTCGGCCAGGCTTTGCGCGATCTGGATCGCGCTCACCACGGTGCCGCCCACGGCCAGCGTCAAGCCGTCCTGCGTCATCTTGGTATTGAAACTGCCCTTGCCGGTATCCTGGCCCGGCGTCACCGCCACGCTTTTACCGGCCAGTGTCAAGTCTTGCCCGGCCGACAGGTCGCTGCCGACTACCTTGACGGCGTTGCCGGCCGTGACCGTCAAGCTGCCGCCGCTCGAACCGACCATGGCGCGCGATTGCCCGCTCTGGGTGCGCGCGTCATGGTCCTGGTCGGTGGTGGTGGTGCGTTCGCCATAGCTGAAACCGAATCCGCTGTCGCCGCTCAGGAAACCGCTTTCCTCGACCTTGCTGTGCCGGGAGTCGGTCCGGCTGCCGGTGGCCGCCGCAATAGTGACGTTGTTGCCGGCGGCGAGGCGCACGTCGCCCTCGCCGGCCACCGCGCTGCCCAGCACGGCGATATCGTGGCCCGCTTGCACCAGCACGGTATTGCCGGATACGGCGCTGCCTTGCGCCAGGCTCGCCTTGCTGCTGGCGGTGCTGGTCGTGGTCACGCTGGAAAGGGCCCCGCCGACCATGCTGTAACTGTCGGCAGCGCTATTGTGGGCCGTCTCGGCGTTGCGGATCAGGACATCGTTTTTCGCAATCAAGGTCGCTTGCCCGGCCTGGGCGCTCAGTTGCGCGCCCGTCAGGACGATGTCGCCGGCCGTGGCCGTGAGGCTCAAGCTATTGCCCGCGCTGAGATTGCCGCCGACCAGGCTCTGGTCGTCGCTCATGGTGCGCGTATAGCGGTTCTTGGCGACGTTTTGTACATCGGCCACGCTGCGGTCTTTGACGGCTTCGATGGTGACGTTGGCGCCCGTCAATGCGAGATTATTGTCCGCCTTGAGGTTGCCGCCCGTGACGCGCAAATCGTTTTTGGCGGTCAGGACGTAAGCGCGATATTTACCACACCAGCGGCGATGCCGGCGATACTCTAAAGCACGTTGTTTAACGGTTGTTGTAGTTGAATGGCAGCAGATCGCTGACGTCAGCACCCGGTTGGTGTTTCGGCAGTTCCGTCAGCACATGGCGCAGGTAAACATACGGTTCGATGTCGCAGGCGCGGCAAGTCAACATCAAGCTGTAGATGACCGCGCTCGCATCAACTCCCGCGACCGAATTCGAGAATAACCAAGACTTGCGACCAATGGTAAATGGGCGGATGTCGCGCTCGATCAAATTATTATCAATGGGAGCGCGGCCGTCATCAATATAGCAATAGATATACAGCCATTGCACGAGCGCATAGCTAGTGTTGCTCCGAACCGGGTAGATCCATTAGATGTCCGAGATGGCCAAGCATCTCTTTCCCGCTGCTCTCAAATAGCCGATCATACGAGCCTCTTGCAAAACTCGTCGCGCTTGGGGATTTAATCGCCGGAACCGGCAAATTGGGGAGGCGTGGGCGCCCATTACTGGCATGATGTAG
>JBEONR010000127.1:0-4103 GCA_040544385.1 Oxalobacteraceae bacterium GrIS 1.11 | reverse complement strand
GAAAAATTCCGCGACCATTGGTGCGCCATCGGCGGCAAAACGGGCCTCAAAACCGACTGGTTCGCGACGTGGCGCAATTTCTGCCTGTCCGAAGCCGAATTCATTGCCCGCACGACCCGCGTACAGGCCGCTGGCGCCGCCGCGGCGCCATGGTGGTCATCGGACCCGCTGATCACAGCAGAGGGCGCCAAGCATGGTCTGACGCCGTTGCCGGGAGAGAACATGTTCACCTTCAAGGGCCGGGTTCAGATGGCGATGACACGTCCGGCTAAGCCGGCCGGGCCGCAGCCGGCATCGATGCCGTCCGCCAAGGCGCCGGAACCAGAAAAACAGCGGGTGTCCGAGTCGCCGGAGACGATCGCCGCGCGCACGGCCGAGATACAAAAAGCCCGACGCTTGATACGCCAGTCCCCCGACCGCTTGGCGGCGGCGGCCTTGAGTCCGGGACCGCGATCGACTATCGCGGGGGGAAAAGGAACGGCCGGCATGCCGTGCGCTCCAGGCAGGGGACAAAGCGCGGCAGCCAGCGCGGCGCGCGCCTCGATGCTGGCCATGTTGAAGAAATGATTTTTACACACCAACGATATCAGGGAAAACAAGCAATGGCACATAGCAGACCACACCGCCAATCCCGGCCTCACCGCATCCATCGCATCGGATGCACCACGCATGCCCTGGACAGCATGACGGCGCTCACGGTGCAGCGCCAGACGGACCAGGCGATAGACGAGGCAATAGACCAGGCGACGACAATGGCGCACCGGCTCACCGACGCCGAGCGCGGCGCGGTTGGCGAGCAGTCCTGGCAGGCGATCAGTGCGATTGCCAGCGGCGCCGGGAACGCGTCGCACTACGGCCATCTGACGCGCATGGCCCACGTCGGGGCCGTCCTGGCGGAACGTTCGGAGAAAGGGCGTGGCCAGGAACATCTGCCCGACTTCTACAAGGCCATCGAAAGCCTGCTGGGGATGTGCGAGAGGCTGCTGGCGGACGGAACCTTGTTTTTCGACAAGGCCGGCCTGGCCAACGTGGGCGCGATGGCGCGGTTGCATGACGACCAGCTCAAGCGCGTCACGCAGGGCGAGATCGCGGCGGCGGTCGGGGAATCGCAGCGGCGGCTGGAGGTGATCGTCGCCCAGTCCAAGGACGAACCGGGGACCAGGCAATGACGGTGGACGCCGGCGACGGTTGCACCTGTTGCGTGGTGAGGAAGAATGGCACTGGGCGCATGTGGGTGGACGGCATCGTCGACGTGCAGAGGATTGTCCGGCGCGAGGTCGGCGCCCGCCGGGCGCGCGCCTTGCGCCAGCGCGGCAGGCGCTGCTGCTATGCCGGCGACACCGCGACCGGCAAGGCCCGCTACGTCCATTTCATCCACAGCGGATCAACGCGCGCCAGCCGGCGCGCGATGGCCGTCTTTCAGCAAGCGTTTTCAAGGAACTGAACATGGCAATGCGCCTTCCAGAAATAAATTCCCGCGGCATGCTGATTCTTCAGACGCTGCGCCAGCGGCCGATGACGATCCACCAGGCGATCGAGGCCCATGGCGAATTTGTCACGCCGCGCGCGCCGCGCGGCATCGAGCACAGCAAGATTGTCGAACTGTACTGCGACCTGGTGGAGCGCGGCTGCATCGTGCGGGAGGGCATCGTGTACCGGATCACGCTGGCCGCCAGGTACCGCCTGGAAGCGCTGGAGCGGCCGGCCGCGCCGGCGCAGCTCGTGCCGCCGCGCGTGCGCGACATCTGGACCAAGCAGTTGGCCGGCTATGGACGGCTGCTGATCGCGCACCGCTTCCGCTAAAAACCAAGTTTACCGGCATCCCCGGTTAAGCTCGCCCGTCACATAGAACGACGGATAGAGTTTGACATGCGGGAGTGGGACCAACAGCAACAGCCGCAACAGCGGCGGCCGGCCAGGCCGGCGCGGGGCGGCTCGACGGGTTATGCGCTGTTCCGGGTCGGGCGGATCTGGCACTACCGTTTTCAGATTGCCCGCATCAGCACCCAGCGCACCACGCGCGAAACGCTCAAACACAAAGCCGATGCGGTCGCCGCCCACGCCTACGAGAGCGCGAAGCACGCCGCCCTGGGCAAACAACTGGCGCCGACCCTGGCGGACCTGGCTGAAAAATGGCTGGCTATCCACCGGCCGGTGTCGAGCGCATCCCACATCCGCAGCGTCGACGCGTTCCGGCGCTTGCATCTGCACGGCCTGGGCGGACGGCTGGTGTGCGACATCACCACCGAAATGGTCGAACTGGCGCGCAACGCCCATTTGCTGACGCATGCGCCGGCCAGCGCGAACCACTGGCTGAAAATTCTCAAACTCCTGATGAAGTGGGCAATCGGCCGCGACTTGCTGCTGGCGATGCCCTGGCGCGTCAAGATGCTCAAAATTCAGCAACGCCCGCAGGCGACGCTGCCGGTCAAGATGGCGCGGCAATGGCTCGATGCGCTGGACGCCGCGACGCGCACCGCGCCGGCGATCGGCACGGCCGTCCGGCTGATGCTCGGGGTCGGCCTGCGCGAGCGGGAGGCGGCCGGGGCGCGGTGGTCATGGCTGGACTGGGAGCGCCGCGTCTACACGCCAGGCAAAACAAAGGGCAGGGAGGCTGACCCGGTTCCGGTCCCCGAGTGGGTGCTGCGGCACTTGCAGCGCCTACGACCCGGCGCTGGCCAGCCTGCCCCCGGAGCATCCCCCTTGATCGCGCCGTCGCGTAAAGGGACCATGCACGGCGCCGGCTTCGCCCGGAACGCCATCATCGCCGCCAACCAGGCGTGCGGAGTCGAGGGGATCACGCCCCATCGCTTGCGCGGCACGTTCGCCACCATGCTGTCGGAGGACGGCGCGGGCGTGCAGAACATCCGCAAGGCCATGCGCCACAAGTCGGCGCTCACCACGATGGGATACCTGGAGCAGAACGCCGACATGACCATCGCCGCTCAGGCCAGGAGCGCCGAAAGAATGGGTTTCGGGTTGCGAGAAAACTGCGAAGCGCCCGGCGCAGACCCGCATAGCCCCTCACTTTCATGATTACCAACAGTCATCCGTGAAAAATCAAGAGGGTTGATGGCGGAAAGGCAATAAATCAGCGGGGCGGCGCGCATCCCGGCCGGCGCCGCTCATCAATTTTGAAGCGGGAACCACGGAAACGAAAGAACAAGCATGGACGAGAGTAGCGACAATATGGACACGGCAAAAGCGCCGCCAAGCTGGCCGAAGATCGAAGCGGACTACCGCGCCGGCATCAAATCGCTGCGCCAAATGGCGGCCGAAAATGGCATCAGCGAAGCGGGTATTCGGAAGCGTTCCAAGAGGGAAGAGTGGTCCCGGGATCTGTCGGAAAAGATCCGCGCGACGGCCGACGCATTGGTGCGCAGAGAGGCGGTACGCAGGGATGTGCGCGCTGCGCACTGCGTACCGGAAAAGGAGATCGTGGAGGCCAACGCGGCCCTCCAGTCGTCCATCATCCTGTCGCACCGGCGCGACATCCAGCGCGCCCGCGGCCTGACGATGAGCCTGCTGGACGAACTCGAACGGCAGACCGACAACCAGGATCTGCTGGAGCAACTGCGCGAGTTCCTGTACGCGCCCGATGACAAGGGCGTCGACAAGCGCGACGAACTGTTCCGTAAGGTCGTCACCCTCGGCAGCCGGTCCACCACCATGAAGACCCTGGCCGACTCCCTGCGCGGCTTGATCATCCTGGAGCGGGAAGCGTTCGGGCTGAACAACAAGGACGAGGACGCCAAACAATCTGGCGTCGAGGATGTCATCAAGCGTGTGATGGCCAAACACGAAGGTTTGCAATGACATCGCCAATTTATGTTGCCAAAGTCCATTGAATAGTTGCCGACAGGGCATAATGTCACACACAGGCAGCGCGAGGTGCGCGCCACAGCAATGGAAAAGAAAATGGATATCACAAAAATCAACTCTAAAATATTGGTTGCGCTTCGCGGGCGCGGTCACACCGACCAGGACATTGCTTCGATGTCGGCGGAAGCCGCTTTTGTCGAGTATTGCAACTGGCACGGTTGGACAGGGTTGGGTAACAAGTGCATTGCCGCGCTCGATGAACTGCGCGCCGCCTAAACGCT
>JBEONR010000126.1:0-4281 GCA_040544385.1 Oxalobacteraceae bacterium GrIS 1.11 | reverse complement strand
TTGCCCCAACAGCAGGATCGACTCACTGCTACCGTTCGCAAACTCTACACAGCCCTAAATTCAATTGGAAGGTGGGGCGGCTGGGCGCTTACCGATGATCGGCGCGTCCTGCGAGCGCGACAATTTGCGCAGCTACGATGCATCGCAAGCCAGGCGCAAGCACTTGTCAACGGTCCGCCAATTTCTGTCGGTCAAGGCGTTCAGCGAGCCAGGTAAGCTACTGCTGCAGCAAACGCTGGCCGACGCGGCACTGACCAAGGACGATGTGATCGATATCGTGAACATCGGCATCGAGACACTGGTGCGCCACAGTTACGAATTGCCAGCCTTCGACACGCTGGTGCGGGAGGCGCGCGCCCAACGGACCGCGACGACGCAGGCGATGTATGCGCGTATCGAGGCAGCTCTGGGCGAGAGCGGGCAGGCTTTTCTGGATGCGCTGTACGTGGTGGGCGACGACCCGCGCCATGTCAGCACCTGGAACGATATCAAGCAGGATGCTACATTGCCGACCATCGACGGCATGCGCGACCTGGTGGCACGCTACGACCAATTGACCGGACTGTCATGCCATGCCGAGCTGCTCAAGCCGATTCCTCTCATGAAGATCAAACAGTGGGCGCTCGAAGGCAACAGCCTGGACGCAGCCAGCATGATGGACATGGCCGCACCCAAGCGCCATGCAGTGACGTTGGCCCTGATTCGGCAGCGTCTGGCGCGCGTGTCCGACGACCTGTGCGATATTTTTTGCAAACAGATGAAGCGAGTGGAGCACGCCGCCGACGAAGCGCTGGAAAAATACCTGGCCGACAATCAGGAAAAGACCGACGAAATTTTGCGGTGGTTCGCGGCGATGGAGACGCTGCTCAATTCCAACCAACCGGATGTCGAACAATTGCAGGGCATCCGCAATACCGTCACGGCTCGCCCGGACTTGTGCGAGTTTTCCCGCCAGCATGCCGAGTATGGCGGCAAAAACCAATGCCGATTCTTCTGGCATCTTTTCAAACCTCGTCGCGCCGAGGTCCTGCGCATTCTCAGCAAACTGCCACTGGTTGCGACCAGTCAGGATGCCGGCGTCGAGCAAGCGTTGGCCTTCGTGCTGGCGAATCGACATCGGCACCTCGAATGGATAACACTCACGGCTGCCGACAGCGCGCGCCTGACGCTGGCGAACCTTGCCTGGATTCCGGAAAAATGGTGGAAGCTCGTGACTGGCGAAACCCAGCGCAACATTGCGCCGACGCGCGTCAACCGGCGCCAGTTCGAAGTCTGTTTCTGCGCACAGATGGTGCGGGAGCTGAAGTCTGGTGACGTTTGTGTGACCGGCAGCGATGCGTATTCGGACCATCGGGATGAGCTGGTGCCAATGGAGGAGTGCGAGCGCACACGTGCCGACTATGGCGAAAAAGTCGGCATCCCGGTGAACAGTACCGAGTTTGTCGCCCACGTGCGCACGCTCCTGACGCAGGCAGCACAACAGGCCGACCAGGGTTACCTGGCGAATCCGCATTTCAATATCGTTGACGGCCGACCGAAGCTGGACCGGTATCAGAAAAAGGCGCTGCCAACCGGATTCAAGGAACTTGATGATGCGCTACGGCGCAAACTCGACCGACTTGAACTGTCGTTGCTTGATGTGCTTGCCGACACGATGCAGTGGCTGGGCTGGGGAAAGCACTTCGGCCCCTTGAGCGGCCACAAGGGCAAACTGCACGACGAAGACCGGCGCAAAATCCTGACGGTGTTCGCTTACGGCACTGGCATAGGGCCAACTCAGATCGCAAAGAATATTGCCGACGTGAGCGCGCGCCAAGTGTCCTTCGTCAATCAGCGACAGATCACCACCGAAAAGCTGGAGGCCGCAATCAGCACGGCGATCAATGGCTACAACCAATTTCAGCTGCCGCAGTATTGGGGTGACACCAAGCTGGCCGCCGCCGACGGCACGCAATGGAACCTGTACGAAAACAATTTGCTGTCGGAGAGGCATATTCGTTACGGCGGATACGGCGGTATTGCTTACTATCACGTCAGCGACACCTACATTGCGCTGTTTTCGCACTTTATCCCCTGTGGCGTCTGGGAGGCCGTGTATATCCTCGACGGACTCACCAAGAACACGTCTGACATCCAGCCCGACATTTTGCATGGCGACACGCAAGCCCAAAGCGCGCCGGTCTACGGACTGGCATTTTTGTTGGGCATCAAGCTGATGCCACGGATTCGCAACTGGAAAGACCTGAAGTGGTTTCGCCCGGCCAGTGACACGGCCTACGAACACATCGACGACCTGTTTTCCAAGGACGTGATCGACTGGGACCTGATCGCGTGCCACTTGCCGGACATGCTGCAAGTGGCGCAATCGATTCAGGCAGGCCGCATTTCGCCGTCGACTATCCTGCGCAAGCTGGGCACTGCCAGTCGGAAAAACAAGCTGTACTTCGCGTTTCGCGAACTGGGCCGTGCCGTGCGCACGATGTTCCTTCTGGAATATATCGGCGATCAGGAGTTGCGTCAGACCATTCAGGCTGCCCAGAACAAGTGCGAAGGGTTCAACAACTTCGCCCAGTGGGCGTATTTCGGCTCCGACACCATCGAAGACAATGTGCGCGAGAACCAGCTGAAGATCATCAAGTACAACCATCTGGTTGCCAACCTGCTGATTTTTCATAACTGCCACACGATGACGCAGGCATTCAGGGAGCTGGAAGCTGAAGGCATGCAGTTGACGCCCGAACTGCTCGCCGCGTTCAGTCCGTATCGAACGCATCACGCAAATCGTTTCGGGATGTACGAATTGCGTGATCGGACGCTCGGGCCCATTGACTATGGCGCGACGTTCAAAGTTTAGCGGCGTCGCCGATGTTACTCATTTACGAAGGAATCCTTACGGTCCCCCATTTTGGCAAGGTCAAGTCGACGATCACCATGTTCATCTCCTACATGGGCCTGGCCGTGTATGGATTCGTCGGCCTCCTCGGCGGTCGTATTTCGATCCGCTCTATGTATCTGGTCATTTGCATCGCCGTCGTGCTCGGTCTCGTTCTCGCCACCCTGCCCCGTATCGGCATGCGGCGAATGGAATCGGAACATAAATCCGGCGCGGTATTGCCGGAATAGTAGAGTTCGAATGGAAGGTATTTTAATGTTGACAAGGTTTTTTCGGTTGCGCGTGCTGATCTTGGCCGTCTCTCCACTGCTCGCACTTGCGCCAGATTCCAACGCGGAAGATCAAGTCCCATTGCAAAGTGCCGGGAACGGGCTGTTCAGGGATAGCAGCTTGGATGTGTACCTTCGCAATTTTTCGGAATACCTTCAGATCGAAGACCGCGGCAACCGGCGCGCATGGGTGCAGGGGGGACAACTGAACTTCCTTTCCGGATTTACCGAAGGCACGATAGGCGTCGGGCTCAACGCGTCCTTATTTGGCGCGGTCAAGCTCGATGGAGGGCGTGGGGCCGGCAACATGGTTCATGTCGACGCGAGCGGAGGAGGGCAGAACAAACGGGCATGGGCCTACTTTGGCGAATATGCGGTGAAAGTGCGGGCACCCGGCGGCGTCCTGATCAAGTATGGCCTGCAATCCCAGCCGACCAATCCATTCCTTCAATCGTATGACATTCGCGCCCTGCCCCCGACCTTCCGCGGCCTGTCCATCACTGCTGCGCCGTTCGATCATGTCACGGTCAATGCCGGCAGTTTTGATGCGGTTAATGCCCGAGGTGCCGATTTCCTGCAGGGGCTCTCTGCGACGAGCAGCGGCATCCACTACAATCGCCTCAGTTATATCGGAACGGACTGGGTGGGCGGCAACGATGCGGCAGTGTCGATCTATGCCAGCCGCGCCGCAGACCTGTGGAATCAGTATTTCGTCTCTGCCTCGCGCAATATGGGCCGCCTGGGCTCGGCCATATTGATCGGTAAAGCGGATGGATACCTGACCCGGGATCAAGGCGCACGCCTTGGAGGCGCGATCGACAACAAGGCCTACAGCGTCTCCCTGACGGCGAAGCAGGGCGCATCGACAGTGTCGCTCAGCTACCAGCAAATTCTTGGCGAGCAGTTCTTCGACTACCTGCAAGAATCGAGCGGAATTTTTCTCGCCAACGCCATGGCGCTCGATTACAACGCGCCGCACGAGCGCTCGGTCCAGTTGTGGTATCGATTCGACGGAAGCCTTGCGGACTTCGGAAAGTGTCAAACTATTTGAGACCATTTTTGCAGATAGTTTAGGGAGCAATTTTGACTTTTTCGTCCTCCTTTGAAGCCGGTTTTGGC
>JBEONR010000125.1:0-4308 GCA_040544385.1 Oxalobacteraceae bacterium GrIS 1.11 | reverse complement strand
ACCAACTGATCGCGGGCAACCATAAGCTGGTGACCGATTCGGTCACCGTTCTGGCCGGGCAGGCGCTGCAGCGCGGCGCCGTGCTGGGCCGGATCACCGCGTCCGGCAAATACGTGCTGGCCCTGAGCGCGGCGGCGGATGGCTCGCAAGCGCCGGCCGCCATCGCCTGCGATTACATCGACGCCACGGCCGGCGACGCCATCGGCGGCATTTACCTGGCCGGCGAATTCAACGGCGCGGCATTGACGCTGGGCGCCGGCGTCACGCTGGCGGCGGCCGCTGCGGCGCTGCGGCCCCTGTCGATCTACATCAAGTCGTCGGTGACCGCGCTCGATCCGAGCTGACGAGTAGCGCGACAGCCATTCCGCTCAATGCCCGCCCTCCCTGGAGGGCTTTTTTATTGCATATTTTCCGAGTTAGCCCATGCCAAACAATACCTTCATTTACGATACCAACGCGCTGATCGGCGTCGTCCCCAACCTGAAACGCCCCCAAAAATTCCTGCTCGATAAATTCTTCCCCAACATCGTCATGTCGGATACGGAATACGTGTCGATCGACGTCGACGTCGGCAAGCGCCGCATGTCGCCATTCGTCTCGCCGCTGGTCGAAGGCAAGCTGGTCGAACAACGCCGCTTCCAGACCAACGTTTTCAAGCCCGCTTACATCAAGGACAAGCGCGCGCCCGACCTGCGCAAACCGGTGCGCCGCATGATCGGCGAACGCATCGGCGGCGATCTGATGGGCAGCGAGCGCGAAGCGGCCAACCTGGAAGCCGAAATGGTCGACCAGATCGACATGATCGACCGCCGACTGGAATGGATGGCGGCGCAGGCGCTGATCGGCGGCACCGTGACGATCGCCGGCGATGGTTTCCCGAGCGTGGTGGTGGACTTCGGCCGCGACGCCGCGTTGTCGATCGCCCTGGCGGGCGCGGCCAAGTGGGACACCGCGTTTAACGCCCTGGGGGCCAATCCCACGTTTACCCTGCCGTCGACGCACATCGAGCAGTGGTCGCACATCATGCTCAAGAAATCGGGCGGCGTGGCCACCGACCTGGTGTTCACGACGACATCCTGGATGTACTTCATTGCCGACACCAACGTGCAAAAGTCGGTCTATTACCCGCGCGCCGGGGATGGCAACAATGTCAACTACGGCTCGCAGATCCAGCGCGGCGCGCAGTACAAGGGCAAATGGGGCCAGTACGATCTGTGGGTCTATAA
Organism: Oxalobacteraceae bacterium GrIS 1.11; assembly: GCA_040544385.1. Classification (GTDB taxonomy): domain Bacteria; phylum Pseudomonadota; class Gammaproteobacteria; order Burkholderiales; family Burkholderiaceae_D; genus Janthinobacterium. The sequence goes on along the minus strand of JBEONR010000125.1, from coordinate 3,082 downwards.
CGACTGGTATGTGGACGATAACAACGTCGAGCAGCCGATGCTGGCCGACGGTTCCGTCATCATGAGCGGCGCCGACCTGATGGGCACGCGCGCCTTCGGCCAGATCCTGGACCCGGCGTTCAATTATGCCGCGATGCCTTATGCGCCGAAAACCTGGCTGGAAAACGACCCGGCGCAGCGCTTCATCATGATGCAGTCGTCGCCGATCGTGATCCCGTCGCGCGTCAACGCCTCCCTGTGCGCCAACGTGGCCGGGCCGGTGGTGAACTGACCATGGCCGCCAAATTGATCGCGGCGACCGTCACCGCACGCAAGACCGTCATGTTTGAAGGCGTCTATATCGGCCCCGGCGGCGAGGTCCGCCTTCCGGCCGGCGAAGTGGCCGAACTGCGCGCGCTGGGCTTCCTGGTCGACCCGGGCGGACCGGACGCGCCGCCAGACGGTCCCGGCCCCGATTTCGACGCCGAAGCCGGCGCCGCGCCCGTCGTCACGGTAACGGAGGCTTAACCATGGCGATCGACTGGGACAAGCTGGTGAGCGGCCCGGTGATGGCCGTGTTTGGCGAGGCGGCGCGCTTCCTGCCGGTGGCCGGCGCGCCTTTCGACATTCAGGGCGCTTTTCACGAAGCCTATAAAAGCGTCGACTTGGTCGGCGGCATGGGGATGACGTCGGAAATGCCGGCGCTGGGCGTGCGACTGGCGGACTTCCCCGCCCGCCCGCTGCAAAAGGACCGGGTAACGATCGCCGCCACCGGGCTGCATGGCGGCGGCACCTATGTCGTCAAGGAGGTGCAGCCGAACGGCATCGGCGGCGCGGTGCTGTTGCTCAACCGAATGGGGGACTGATGGCCGACCTGCGCATGCTGGCGCGCCGCCAGATCCGCCTGGCGGCGCTGGGCGCGCTGCGCGATCCTGTCTTCGCCGGCGTCACCGTCGAGTCCCCGGGCGACTGGACCACGCCAGCGGAAGTGCTGCCGGCGATCCTGCTGCGCGCCACCGACGATAGAAAGGAATCGGTGACGCGCGGCCAGCCGGAATTTACCACGACGACCAGCATTGAAATCGACGTGCGGGTTGGCGCCACCGACCCGGCCGAGGCGCAGGACGCGATCGAGGCGCTGTGCTACCTGATCGAACTAGCGCTGATGACCAACTACACGCTGATCTCGATGGTCAGCCAGGTCGCGTCCTATGACACCAGGATGGACATTTCGTCGGACGGACAAATTCACTTTGGCGCCGCCAGGATGACCATTTCCTTCGAGATATCCGAAGTGTTCGACCCGTTCGCAACCAACCTGCCGCCGCCGCTGACCAGCTTCGGCTTGCACTTCGACGCCGGCGCGCCGTTCGACGCCAATGGAAACTATGCAAACCCCGCCTTCCCAGCGCAGGCGGCGCCGCGCACCTGCGGTCCCGATGGCCGGGACGAGGGCGCGCTTGATATTTTATTGCCTCAATAGGAGTTCCCCATGTTTGTAAAACCAGCCCCGGGCCTGATTATCCCGGACCCCGATTTACGCGATTACCTGTCCGGCGAGGGCAGGGACGTGCCCGATACCTCGTACTGGCACCGGCGCCTGAGCGACGGCGACATCGTGGCGGCTAAACCCGCGACACCAGCCGCAGCGGTAACGCCAGCCATAGCAGCAACAGCGGCAACGGCGGCAACGGCGGCAACACCAGAGCGGAGCGTAAAAAATGACACTGCCATTTAAGAATATCCCCGCCAATATCCGCGTCCCGCTGTTTTACGCGGAAGTCGACAATTCGCAGGCGAACACGGGCCAGCTCAGCCAGCGCGCGCTAATCATCGGGCAGATCACGGCGGGCGCCGGCAATGCCTTGCCGAATATTCCCGTGATTTCCCAGGGTGTGGCCGACGCCGCCACCGCCGGCGGCCAGGATTCGATGCTGGCCCTGATGACGGCCGCCTACCGCATCAACGACACTTTCGGCGAAGTCTGGTATCTGCCGCTGGCGGACGATCCCGGCGCCGTGGCGGCGACCGGAACAGTGACTTTCCAGACGGCGCCGACGGCCAACGGCACGCTGTATCTGTACGTGGCCGGCGTGCGTTACGCGCTGCCGGCACTGACGACGCAAACCGTGGCCTTGCTGGCCACGGCCCTGGCGGCGCAAATCAATGCCGATACAAGTTGCCCCGTCAACGCGGTGGCGGTGGCCGGCGTCGTGACTTTTAGCGCCGTGAACAAAGGCCCGTGCGGCAACGACATCGACTTGCGCCTGAACTACCAGGGCACGCGCGGCGGCGAGGTGCTGCCGCCCGGCTTGACGGTGACGATTGCGCCAATGGCGGGCGGGGCGACGGCCCCATCGCTGACGACCGCGCTGTCGAACCTGGGCAGCCAGTCGTTCGACTTCATCGTCTGCCCTTACACGGACACGGCCTCGCTCGATGCAATGAAGGCGCTGCTCAACGACACGACGGGCCGCTGGGCCTGGAACCAGCAACTCTACGGGCATTATTTCGCGGTCTACAAGGGCACCTTTGGCGCCCAGGTCACGCTGGGCAACGGGCGCAACGATCAACATGGCTCGATCATGGGTATTTACGACTCGCCGACGCCGAGCTGGCTGTGGGCGGCTTCCCTGGCCGGGGCGGCGGCCGTGAGCCTGCGGGCCGACCCGTCCTTGCCCGTGCAAACGGTGGCGATCCAGGGCGTGCTGGCGCCGCCGCTGCAATCGCGCTTCCAGTTGACGGACCAGAATACCTTGCTCTATGACGGCATATCGACGTACTCGGTGGCCGACGACGGCACGGTCGCGATCCAGAACCTGATCACGACTTACCAGAAGAACGCGTTCGGCAGCGCCGACAACAGTTACCTTGAAATTGAGACGCTGTTTACGCTGGCGTATGTGCTGCGGGCCTTGAAAACGATGGTCACGTCGAAATACGCCCGCGTCAAGCTGGCGGCGGACGGCACGCGTTTCGCCTCGGGGTCGGCGATCGTGACGCCCAACATCATCCGGGCCGACCTGATCGCCAAATACCGCGAACTGGAATACGACGGCTTCGTGCAAAACGGCGATGCCTTCAAGCAAGGCTTGATCGTGCA
>JBEONR010000124.1:0-4328 GCA_040544385.1 Oxalobacteraceae bacterium GrIS 1.11 | reverse complement strand
ATTCAGTATTGGGAAATCTGCCGCCCGCCGCCTACGAGCGGAAAATGGCAAAAATCGAACCTATTTTTGTGTCCGAAATTACTTGACCACAGCACACAGCCTATTGTGGAGGCGGCTCCACCCACTGCAGTGACTCCTGGTCCACCTAATTCTGGCAATGATGAGCCTACTCATGTGCCAACGGCAGTGCCGACTACTCCAGCGCTCGATCCAAATAGCCCGCCGGGTAGCAAACCACCAGATTTCATTCCTCCTGTGACTTTGCCACCGCCGACAGTGACCCCGGTAGTGATTCCTCCTATCGTCACCCCGCCGGTCGTCGCAGACGACGGCATTGCAAAAGCGATGATCAGCGGCGATGCCAGCGGTCTCGATGCGAAGGCAAAGCTGACACTGTTACAGCAGGCACAAAGCATCGCGCTTGATGTCAGGAGTTTTCAATCTGCTACCTTGGGTAAGATACTTAAAAAAAATTCCACCGATTTGAACCAGGCGCTAAGCTTTAGCAACAGCAGTATTTCGGTATCCTTGCAAAACTCGACTTCCGGCATGAGCTTCCTCGCGGCCGATAGCGGGAACGGCATGGCAGTCTTATCTCAAGTTGGTCGTGGTCGCGGCATGACGTATGGCGCTGACGTGCTTGCCTGGATGGCTGGCACTAGCAATCAGCAGCAACATTTCCCCATCTTTGCACGCGCCATCTCCTGGCTGATGAATGGTGACCCCGATACCGCCTTGTCAAAGACGGTGAAGTTTTCCACCGCTGGCTATGATGCGACAACTGTGCGCACACTGCTCACGCGTTTGGGTAGTTCAGGCGCTGAACAGATATGCGATCTGACTGATGTGAATAATACATGCTGGCAAAACGCCGATTTAATGGTGTTTGGCGGTGGTGCCAAGGACACTGCGGGCTTGACCGAACTGGTGCAAAAATATCTTGCAGCAGGCAAATCAGTGATCTATATGGCACCGAACTGGATAGAATCTACGGCAGGGCGCAAGGTGGCCAACGCCATGGGGGTGGAGTTGGGCGGCTATCCAGGTAATTATTTTGAGGGTGCGACCGGTCTTGCTATCAGTGCCAGCCGGACTGCTGCCGACAGCCTGGCGCGCGCCGACAAAATGGGGGCTTTGATTGTCACGATACAGAAGCTCATGGATGACAAGCTTGATTGGGATTTTGTTGCGGATGCATCGCCGACAAATCCAATTTTGCTAATTAACAACGAGTTGGAGGCCTTGCATGGCAAAGGCATCAATCTGTTCCAGTTGCCCACCATGGATTTGCATAAGAAGCTGGTTCTATGGGCGGATCTGTGGCGCCCGAGTATTGATAAGTACGGCAAGATGCCGCCGGCACAGCGCGCCACCGCAAGCGATTTTTTACGCGCCTATGCGTCCGACTCCTGGCTGGTGTTCAATCGCAGCAAGACCTCGATTGCACCTTTGGGTTATGGCGATTTCATGCCCAAAGAGGCGCAAGGCATTGCAGTCAGCACGGATTGGGAAGATATTGATGTAACGATCGCTCAAACTGGCGGCATTACCGCGATTGGCCGCGCCGCGATTCCAGGCAAGACCGTCACGATACAGATAGTGGATGCCACAGGCGGCAGTGTAGGCGTGCAATCCGGATATGCCCGCTCTTTCGGCAACCCGCTGAGCGATGGTACGAAATATGGTCGCCCGCGGCGTGCGATATCGTTCAATGTGCCGCTGGCAGCTGCCAAGGATAATCTGTTCGTGACCCCGTTTGGCGGCCCCTTATATCTCAATTACAGCGGCCTTAGCGCCGGTAGCGTGGTCAAACTGAAGGTCAAGGGCGCAGCCAAGTACGGCCATTTTGACTTTACCAAAGAAATGAGCCAGGCCGAGATCGATGCCGCTTCTGCCGCGATCAAGTCAAATACCTTTGGCTGGCAGACCAATAAATTTGTCGGCGGTGAAGTGCACCAGACCAATGCCTATGCGCTGAGTGTAATTGGCAATCTAGCGCCTAAAGACTACGTACTGAATAATCTCAGAGCCCGTATTTTTGATTCAAATCATGTCGCCAATGGTTACAGCAATATGCCTATGTCGGCGGCGGTCAGCAGCGTGTGCGCTACTCTCACGTGGACCTGTGATGGTGCGATGCACAGGGCGCCTGGCGTGCAGCACTTCGTTGGCTGGATCGCTGCTTGCGGCTTCCTTTGCTCCGGCAATCCTTCGGATGGTTTTGCCGGCTTAAGCGCCGGGTGGGGCTGGTGGCATGAATTGGGCCACAATACCGTACAAAGGGTGCATCACATTGTGCCACCGGGTACGACTGGCTGCGTGGTCGAGTGTGATAACAATATTTTGTCCAGTGCCTCTGCCTTGCGTCAATACGCCTTGATTGGAGCCGATGTCGCTGGTGATCGTATCGATCATAAAGGCTTGTATCAATTCATGATGGATAGTCGTGCTACGGGAAAAATTGGTGAAGCTTTGCGTGTAGAGATGCAAAACAAGCTGTGGAATGGCGATCAAAATGCCATGCGCGCAGTGCATTTTCAGCTGGGCTTTTTATATACCAAATACCGTCGTGGCATGGCACTGCCAACACCGGATGCAACGCTCGAGTACCTGACCTTGTTGACCAAGGGCGATCGCCTGGTGTCCAAGGATTGGACGCTGGCGAATGCGGCGAAATACGGCATGGGGCGCTACCCCAACAACACAATTACCAATCATGATTTGCTGTATGTGTTGAGTTCCAAGATCATCGGCAAGGATATGCGCAAGTATTTCGCTGCCTATGGCATACCTCTGGACCAAAAATCCCTGGACTCCATCAGCGACCTCAGACTGGAGATTGCGCCGCTGACTTTTTATGCGCTGGCGCCAGGCAAAGGAAATCAGGTGAGTACAGGTCAATGGCTGGATATTGAAACGTTGTCCCCGGCATATCCACTGTAACGTTGACTCACTATGCGCCCTCATCAACCATTGATGAGGGCGCATTTTCTTGCTTATTTCCAAGTTACGATCTACCTCAATGCGGGCAGCGCAACGCCATTCAGACCATGTCTGGTTTACGCAACTCGCACACGGCGCCAAGCAGTGACCCAGCCGACGCCAATACCCACAGGCATCGATCTCGGCGGCCACGAGTAGACGATAGCGAGGCACGGATGGGATGTCGTTTGCCGATCAATTTTATGCGCTGGCAGGAAAAGACCGTCCATTTTGAGAGGCACAGCACCTTGCTGGGTGGATATCGATTTTTGATCAACAACGCAACATCAGCGCCACATGCACAATTTTCCAGGATGGCCAGGCGTGTTCCAAAAACACAACATGCGTAAAACATATTGCCAAAAATTATTCAGCGGAGCAATTATCACCTACCCATCGATACTCAGGTTCTATGCAGACAGGAGGCCAGCGCATGAAATCCATGATCATTTCCACCGTTGTCGCGGCGATCTTGTTGCCCATGGGCATTGCGACTTCGGCTGAGCTTGTCATTGTGGTCAATCCAAAAAACCCGGCGACCAAGATGTTCCCATCCCAGGCGGCGCAATTTTTCCTCGGCTCGTCGCCGTTGTTTAGGCCTGTGGAACAGGCACAGAACTCGGCTATTCGCGCCGAATTTTATAAGAAGGTATTGGACAAGGACCCGCCGGAAGTGCGCGCCATTTGGTCCAAGATCGTGTTTACCGGAAAAGGCAAGCCGCCGAGGGAATTCAAATCGACTACGGAAGTCAAAAAAGCCGTCAGCGAAAATGTCGACGCCATTGCCTATATCGAGAAATCGGAAGTCGATGACAGCGTCAAGGTTGTCACTTCCATTCCTTGAGGGTGATGGCGCGCGGCGGTCTTGGCGACAGACCCATTGCACGCTGGCCGGCGCTTCCATGTGGCGCCCCGGCATGCTGATGCTTGAATATTAAAACAATTGCAGCAGGAAATACTTCATAAGTCATATTTTCTCAATCACTGCGGGAGACGAACATGGTTGCGCTTCGATCGGAATATATTCGGACCCTGTGCCGCATCGGCGCGGCCAGCCTCGCGCTCGCCTATAGCGCGACCAGCCTGGCCGAGGAAAAGAGCGCGGATGAGGCATCCAAGCTGCAATGGAACGGCTTTCTTTCTGTCATTGGCGGCAAGATTCTCAGTAGCGAGAATGTCGGCCCGCTCAATACCAGCAAGTTCAATTGCCCGTGCTATGTCGGGGATTATGCAAACGGCGGGGTCTACGAGGGCTCTATGCCGTTTTGTATGGAACTTGACGCCCACTGCGATATTGGGTAACGCCGTCCGTGCGTGATACGGCGGAACGCAAGGGATTCTGCGGC
>JBEONR010000123.1:0-4400 GCA_040544385.1 Oxalobacteraceae bacterium GrIS 1.11 | reverse complement strand
GAACTCAACAAGCTGGGCAAGCCGATCGACCACGACGAGTGGGGCATGACGCCGCAAACCATCAACGCCTATTACAATCCGGAACTCAATGAAATTGTGTTCCCGGCGGCGATTTTGCAAGCGCCATTTTTCGACGCCAATGCGGACGACGCGGTCAACTATGGCGCCATCGGCGCCGTGATCGGCCATGAAATCAGCCACGGTTTCGACGACCAGGGCGCCCAGTACGATGGCGACGGCAATCTGCGCGATTGGTGGAGCAAGGCCGATCACAAGCATTTCGCGGCCAAGACCAAGCAATTGGTGGCGCAATACAATAGCTTCAGCCCGATCAAGGGTAATTTCGTCAACGGCGAATTGACCCTGGGCGAGAATATTGCCGACAACTCGGGCGTGGCGATCGCCTACAAGGCTTACAAATTGTCGTTGGCCGGCAAGACCTCGCCTGTCATCGACGGCTTTACCGGCGAGCAGCGTTTCTACGCCGGTTTCGCGCAAGTGTGGCGCATGAAGACGCGCGAAGCGCAGCAATTGGTGTCGCTCAAGAACGACCCACATTCGCCGGGTCAATTCCGCGCCACCGGTTCCCTGCGCAACCAGCCGGGCTTCTACAGCGCTTACCATGTCAAACCAGGCGACAAGATGTATTTGCCGCCCAAACAGCGCGTCATCATGTGGTAAACAGCCTGTTCCTGCCGCCTGAATAAAAAATGCCGTTCGCTCAAAAGGCGGGCGGCATTGCCCCGGAAAATCCGCCTTTGCCTGTCTTTTGCGCAGTCTTGGCGCGGATGCCAACAATCGCCGGCGTCTCTATGATAAAGTCAAAAAATCTGACCAGAAACCGCTATGGCTGGACAGTATTTGGTATTTCTCCCTGTTAAAGAAAATAAGGAATGACGTGAAACGATATTTGCTAAGTGCATTAACCTTGAGCCTGCTCACCGGCGTCGCCGGCGCAGCCGACGTTGCCAAAAGCGCCGTCGCGACGAGTGCGCCTGCCGGCGGCCCATCGGCTGCCCTGGTGTCCGGTATCGCCATCGAGTATGTCGAACCGAGCGTGCGCGCCCAAGACGATTTTTACAAGTATTTGAATGGCAAATGGCTGGCCACGACGGAAATCCCGGCCGACAAGGCTAGCTGGGGTTCCTTCGCCAAGTTACGCGACGACACACAGCCGCAATTGCGCGGCATTATCGAAGCGGCAGCCGCCAATGCCAACCGCAGCGCCGGTTCCGACGCGCAAAAGATCGGCGATTTCTACGCCAGTTTCATGGATGAAGCGAAACTCGAGCAACTGGGCCTGGCGCCATTGAAACCCGAACTCGACAAGGTCGCCGCCCTGCAAGACAAGAAAGAAATCCCGGCCTTGCTGGCCCGTTTCAGCAAGATGGGAGTGAGCGCGCCCTACGATTTCGGCATTCACCAGGACGCCAAGGATTCGACCAAATACGTGGTCGATTTCGGCCAGGGTGGCCTGGGCTTGCCCGACCGCGATTACTACCTGGAAGTGGCCAAGGCCGACACCCGCGCCAAATATCTGGCGCACGTGGAAAAAATGCTGAGCATGGCCGGCGACGCCAACGCGGCCGCCAACGCCAAGGATATCCTGGCGCTGGAAACCGAACTGGCAAAGGTGCAATGGAGCAATGTCGAGAACCGCGACCCGGTCAAGGCTTATAACAAGATCGAGATCGCCAAGCTGGCCGAGTTGACCCCCGGTTACGACTGGACCTCTTACCTGGACCAGACCGGCATCACGGGCAAGGTCAATTACGTCATCGTCAGCCAGCCGAGTTACCTGAAGGGTTTCAACGCCTTATTGGCGAAGACCCCGCTGTCGACCTGGAAGGCGTATTTCCAGTGGCACTTGGTGCACAATGCCGCCGATTACCTGTCGAAAAGCTTTGTTGACGAAAGCTTCGCCTTCTATGGCACCACCTTGACGGGCGTCACTGAAATGCGTCCACGCTGGGAACGCGGCGTCGGCGCGGCCGAAGGCGCGCTGGGCGAGAGCGTCGGCAAGCTCTACGTCGAGCAATACTTCCCGGCCGAGCGCAAGGCGCGCATGGAAGCGATGGTGAAAAACCTGCTGACTGCCTACAAGCAAAGCATTGACACGCTCGACTGGATGAGCCCGGCTACCAAGAAGCAGGCGCAAGCCAAGCTGGCCAAGTTCACCACCAAGATCGGCTATCCCAACAAATGGCGCGACTATTCCGCGCTGAGCGTGGCCAAGGATGACTTGCTGGGCAATATGATGCGTTCGCACGAGCTGGAATACAACCGTGAACTCAACAAGCTGGGCAAGCCGATCGACCACGACGAGTGGGGCATGACGCCGCAAACCATCAACGCCTATTACAATCCGGAACTCAATGAAATCGTGTTCCCGGCGGCGATTTTGCAAGCGCCATTTTTCGACGCCAATGCGGACGACGCGGTCAACTATGGCGCCATCGGCGCCGTGATCGGCCATGAAATCAGCCACGGTTTCGACGACCAGGGCGCCCAGTACGATGGCGACGGCAATCTGCGCGATTGGTGGAGCAAGGCCGATCACAAGCATTTCGCGGCCAAGACCAAGCAATTGGTGGCGCAATACAATAGCTTCAGCCCGATCAAGGGTAATTTCGTCAACGGCGAATTGACCCTGGGCGAGAATATTGCCGACAACTCGGGCGTGGCGATCGCCTACAAGGCTTACAAATTGTCGTTGGCCGGCAAGACCTCGCCTGTCATCGACGGCTTTACCGGCGAGCAGCGTTTCTACGCCGGCTTCGCGCAAGTGTGGCGCATGAAGATGCGCGAAGCGAAGCAACTGGTGTTGCTCAAGACCGACCCGCATTCGCCGGGCCAGTTCCGCGCCAATGGTACCCTGCGCAATCAGCCGGGCTTCTACAGCGCCTTTGCCGTCAAGCCGGGTGACAAGATGTACTTGCCGCCTAAACAGCGCGTCATCATGTGGTAAGCAAGCTGCCGCCTGAATAAAAAATGCCGTCCAGTGTCAAGCTGGGCGGCATTTTTTTTGTACCCACCAAGCTTGCCGCTTGCGGGCGTAAAAAAGCCGCCCGGTTGAGGGGCGGCTTTTTGATGACGAGTGCGATTATTTTGTAGCGGCAATCATGACTGCGATGGCTGCCGCTTCATCCAGGGCGATCGAGCCGCCTTTTGCCGGCAGCGTTGCCTGTCATCTTGCGTGCTCAAGCAGTGCTGCTTGATGCGGATAGTCCAGGCTGCCAGATAGTCTATTACGGCTTAGACGCTGCGGCGTCGGCGGGTTTGTCCGAAGCCGCCGATGCTGCTGCTGCAGGGGCTGGTTCGGCGGGTTCCTTGAACTTGGCGCCGGCTTTATTGCTCATGAATACTACCGCGCGCGCCACTTCGACATCGTCCAGGTCTGGATTGCCGCCTTTGGCTGGCATGGCGCGGATACCTTCGACGGCGTGCTTGAGCAAGGTGTCGTAACCTTGGGCGATACGGGCCGACCAGGCCGAGGCGTCACCGAACTTCGGCGAACCGGCGGCGCCGCTTGCATGGCAGGCGGCGCAAATCGTGGTGTAGACCACTTCGCCCGATTGCAATTGTTTCGGCGCGTTCGAGTCTTTCAAGGTGAAGCCTTCGTCGGCGACGGGGCTCAGGCGAGCCGCGATGACTTGCGGGTCCTGGCTGTCGGAACCGGCACCGGTCAATTTCTCCGTCGTGACAAATTGGACCAACAGAATGATGCCGATGACTGTGACCAAAAAGAAGCCGGCTACAGCAGCAACGAGTTGCTTAGGCGTTCTGATGGCGGATTCGTGTTCGTTGTGTGCGTCGCTCATGATTTCCTTAAACAATTTTTCGAAGCTGATGGCCGCGCGGCGTATGTTTTTGCATGTCGCAATGCAAACCTTCGCCAAACCCGCGATTATAGACTCAAAAAATCGTCTTTGGAATTCAAATTGCCCCGAATGCTACACTTTCCATGGACGCGGGCCGAGAAAAACGGTATCCTTCGTGTCACTTCAGACATTCCCCGCGCGGCTGTAGCTCAGTGGATAGAGTATTGGCCTCCGAAGCCAAGGGTCGTGGGTTCGATCCCCGCCAGCCGCACCAGTTTTTTTCAGTAAAATCAATGACTTAAGTTTTCCATTGTGGGTATTGCATGGCAATATTGAACATATTTCGGCACCTTGACTGTGCCAAAATTATGCCGCAGCCTGCTGTGTTTTAAAGTCGTCAAATTACTCCCCATTCCCAAGGCTCTCTCGCATTGCGTCACATTGCCGGGTAGGCAATCGTATCTCGGCGCTTGGAAAAAAATTTATTGATTAGCGCTGATCTTCAGCCAACCGAAGCCAGCGTTCGCATCGCGGCCCGGTGCCAACCGCATCGCACAGCAGGCTATCCAGAATGGCGCC
>JBEONR010000122.1:0-4445 GCA_040544385.1 Oxalobacteraceae bacterium GrIS 1.11 | reverse complement strand
GCTGCAACCAGTGTGAAAGTAGGTTATCGTCAGGCTTGTTATATGAAAAAACCCCGTCAGTGATCTGGCGGGGTTTTTTTGCGTCTGCGTTTTTAGGCGACGCCCGGTTTGTTCTTTACCCAGCGTTCATGCGGCTCATGTTGAAGCGGACACCCTATCCCAGTTAAGCTCGAATTTGGCCAAATATTTCTTGAGCCGATCGGCGTCATTGGGCTTGGCCTTGGCATCCCTCGATACGGCATAGAGTTTGCGACCCGCATCCGACATGGTTTTCGATTGACGGCACAGGCCGATGACGGCCTTGAGTTGCATGGCGTCGAATAAGTCAAGCTGGGCCGCCGCCTCGCTCCCCATTATTTGATCGAGTTCTATTTCCTGAATGTCGCTTGGGCGCGAATAATGCCTCCATAAACGCTGCAAGCGTTTGATTTCATCGGCGGCAATGTCGTCGGTGATGCGGCCGGCATCCGCCAGCGTTGCCATTCGGGTCACGGATGCCGACAAGTCCCTGAAATTCCCGGCCCATATGGCCTCGGCCGAGACGGCAAAGTCCATGTAACGCAGGCGTGCCTCTTGATTGAAGCGGACCATTTGACCATTTTCGGTGCTGAATTGCGCCAGCGCGTAAGCAAGGTTGGGCTCGATGTCTTCCGGCCGCTCGACCAGGCCAGGCAGCGCATAGGTCCATAAATTGATGCGGGCGTATAAGTCTTCGCGAAAACGCCCGTCGACCACCTCTTTCGATAAGTCGCGGTTGGTGCCTGCGATCAGTTGAAAGTCGCTCTGCGCCTCATTGTCGCTACCGACCGGCAAAAAGCGCTTCTCTTCTATCGCTTTCAGCAGCATGGCCTGTTCGTCGAGGCCGAGTTCGCCGATTTCGTCGAGAAATAGCAGGCCTTTGTGCGCCGTGCGCAACAGTCCGGGGCGGTCCGCCGCCGCGCCGGTGAACGCGCCTTTGATGTGGCCGAACAAGGTCGAGGCGGCACCGTCACCATGCAAGGTTGCACAATTGAGTTCGACAAATTTACCGTCGAATTGATAACGTGCCTTCTTCAATTCATACACGCGCCGGGCCAGGAACGATTTGCCGGCGCCGGTAGGACCCATCAGTAATATCGGCGCCTTGGATTTGATCGCCACGCGCTCGATTTCATCGATCATGGTATTGAAGCGGACGTTGCGGGTCGCGATTCCCGATTTCAGAAAGGCGACACCTGCTTCCTGTTCGCGCGAAAAACGCTGCGCAATTTGGTCATACTTGGACAAGTCGAGATCAATTAATTCATAACTGCCGGGGCTACCTGGCCCTTGGCGCCGCGGTGGCGAGGTTTGCAACAGTCGACCGGGAAAGTACCGTGCCTCCGTCATCAGGAACATGCAAATCTGTGCGACATGCGAACCGGTGGTGATATGTATCCAATATTCCTCCTTCTCCGTGTCGAAAGGATAGTTCCTGGAAAAGTCGAACAAATGGCCATAGACATCCTCGAAATCCCAGGCGTCGGCAATCGCTAATTGCTGCGCCACGACCGTGGTTTCCGGTGACACGGCGCCGATGTCGCGCATTACGTCCTTGACCAATTCCCCAAATTTTCCGCTGTAGAGCAATTCGAAGCGATCGATCACTAGATCTTCTTGCTGCGTCAGCGCGACGCTTGGGCGCCACTTTTCCCAGCGTGCGCTACCGCGGCCGCTATCGAGCTGGGTGCCGATGAATCCAATCACGACGATGCTTTTTTTGCTCATATATTTGGATAACTATTTATCTAAAAAGATAAAATATCACAAAATTAGCCGAGAGTCCAATGGTCTGGCAATTGCGTTGAATATCGATATAATCCAATAAAATCAATGGCTTAATGAATGTATTCTGGCTGATGGTATGAGCTGGCACGCCCTTTGCTGTAAAGAGGATAGAATCGAAATTAAGAAAGATAAAAATATCATGAAAAACGAACATTACGACGTCATGAACATTGAAGATGGCCGCCCCGTGAAAATGTGGACCAAGGGCGTGCCCGTCGATGAGCAAGCCAAGCGACAGTTGAGCAACACGGCGAAAATGCCTTTTATTTACAAGCATATTGCGGTGATGCCGGATGTGCATGTCGGTAAAGGATCGACCATCGGCAGCGTGATTCCTACCTTGGGTGCCGTGATTCCAGCTGCGGTCGGCGTCGATATTGGTTGCGGCATGATGGCGGCCAAGACGACTTTGACTGCCAATGATTTGCCCGATAACCTGGGGCCACTGCGCAGCGCGATTGAGCGCGCGGTGCCGCACGGGATGTCGCCGAAGACGCGTGGTTTTCGCGGTCGCGACGAGGGCTCCTGGCATACGCCGCCGCCGCCGGTCGATATCGCCTGGTCACAATTGAAGGACGAATTCGACGCCATTTGCCTGACGACGCCAAAGCTCAAGAACACCAATAACCATCGCCACCTGGGAACGCTGGGCAGCGGTAATCACTTCGTCGAGGTTTGTCTCGACGAGACGGGGGCCGTCTGGTTCATGCTGCATTCGGGTTCGCGCGGCGTCGGCAATGCCATCGGCAGCCATTTCATCGAATTGGCGAAGCAAGACATGCGCACCCATTTCATCAATTTGCCGGACCAGGATCTGGCGTATCTGCCGGAAGGTACGCAGCATTACGATGATTATGTGCGGGCGGTGAGTTGGGCGCAGAAATTTGCCCGCTCCAATCGGGAGGTGATGATGCATAACCTGATCGCTGCGGTGCGCAGCGTGATCAGCAAGCCGTTCGAGACCCATCTGGAAGCGGTCAATTGTCACCATAATTACGTGCAGAAGGAGCATCATTTTGGTAAAGATGTGCTGATCACGCGCAAGGGGGCGGTATCGGCCCGTCCGGGCGAGCTGGGTATCATTCCGGGATCGATGGGGGCGAAAAGCTTTATCGTGCGCGGCAAAGGCAATGAAGAGAGTTTTCATAGCTGTAGCCACGGGGCGGGGCGGGTCATGAGCCGCACCGAAGCCAAGAAGCGTTACACGCTGGACGATCAGGTTCGCGCCACCGAGGGTGTGGAGTGTCGCAAGGATGTGAATGTGATCGATGAGATTCCCATGGCATACAAGGATATCGATGCCGTCATGCATGCCCAGCGCGAACTGGTGGAAGTGCTTCACGTCTTGAAGCAAGTGGTGTGCGTCAAAGGCTGACGCAGCGTTTATATAAGAAGAATCATATGATTGAATTAGATGGCGCCATGGGCGAAGGCGGCGGTCAAGTTTTGCGTTCAGCGTTGACCTTGTCGATGATTAGCGGTCAGGCGTTCCGCATCAAAAATATCCGTGCCGGGCGGGCCAAGCCGGGTTTGATGCGCCAGCACTTGGTGGCGGTGCAGGCGGCGGCGCGGATTTGCAATGCCGAGATGAGCGCGGCGACAGTCGGTTCGCCGATGCTGGAATTTTGGCCGGCGGCGATACGGGGTGGCGATTATCAATTCGCGATTGGCACGGCCGGCAGTTGCACCTTGGTGCTGCAGACCTTGTTGCCGGCCCTGCTGTATGCGGACGCGCCGTCGACGGTGCGCATTAGCGGCGGCACGCATAATCCGATGGCGCCGCCAGCGCAATTTCTCACGCGCGCATACGGGCGCGTTCTGGCGGCGATGGGCGCCCAGGTGGAAATCGACTTGAAGCGATTCGGCTTTTATCCGGCTGGCGGCGGCGAGTTAATCGCCACGATTCAGCCCTGCGGAGCATTGCGCCAGATCGCGGTAATGGAACGGGGCGAGCGACGCGCGGCCTATGCGGAGGGTTTTGTGGCGGGTATTCCAGTCAATATCGCAAAACGCGAGCTCGAATGCGTCGGCTCCGGCATGGGGTGGAACGAGGACCAGCTATTGGTTCGCAGCTTGCCCCCAGAGCAAGGCCCCGGCAATGCGCTGCTCATTACGCTCGAGCACGAGCACGTGACGGAAGTATTTACCGCCTATGGCGAAAAAATGGTGCGGGCTGAAACGGTGGCAAAGAATGCCGTGCGGGACGCGCGGCGTTACATGGCATCGGGCGCCGCCTGCGGCGAGCATTTGGCGGACCAGATCATGTTGCCGATGGCACTGGCTGGCGGCGGAAGTTTTACCGTCGACCATCTGTCGCAGCATGCGGTCACAAATGCGGCCGTGATTGAGCGCTTTTTGCCGGTCAAGACATCCTTTGAGAAGGGGGAAATGTTCACGACTTGCGTGTTGACGAGCATGGCGTCGTGTTTGTGAAAAAAATCCTTGCCAGGGTTGCTGGCGCTTTGCTATAGTTCGCCTCCCCAATGAGCGGTAGGAGATACCGGGCAAAAAGGGCCGGTCGGAAACGACGGGGTAGGAAAATCAGGGGGTTGACGAAACAAGCGAAACGCTTCATACTCTTCCTTCTCTGCAGATGACAAACAAAACGCTTTGTCGAAGACGCAGAAGGCAACACAGAA
>JBEONR010000121.1:0-4480 GCA_040544385.1 Oxalobacteraceae bacterium GrIS 1.11 | reverse complement strand
ACTACATCATGCCAGTAATGGGCGCCCACGCCTCCCCAATTTGCCGGTTCCGGCGATTAAATCCCCAAGCGCGACGAGTTTTGCAAGAGGCTCATTGTTAAATCATTTACATTGGGAAAAGGTTCGCTTCTGAAAATAAAATACGTTCCGAACATAAGCCAAGTTCCTCCCACGCCTAATCCGAAAAGTTTGACTCCATGCATAATCAAACTAAGACGTGTTCGAGCTACTGAAAATGGCGTCCATAATAACTGGTCTTTTTTTCGCAAAATTGCATGTATATACAATGGTCCATCTTCAATTTCCGATACAACCAATTTCACTTCGTCGTTTATTTTTATATCTTCAAGCCATTCAAATGTTCCGACGGCCAACTTATCATTGATAAGTAATGCAATATGTTCGACATCATCGCCCTCATACAAGGCCAAGGATGCTGCATTCGCCAACATGCCGGCCTGCCCGGCCAATCCAGCCGCCATACCTGTAAACCAAGCTCCTTTTTGGATATCGTTAACCAAGTTTAATGTTCCATTAGATTTTCGTAGTGCTTGTATTCGCCCTTCGATCACCAACATTTTAGATGTATTTTTAATAATTGGAAATAATATTCTGTAGATCATATTAATTAATTTAAATTGCGACAAAAAATTAAATCAAATGATATTTATTTTTATGGATTTTTAACGCTTCGTCAAATTTATAGATGCATCCTTTTTTTAGTGAATTTTGATCCTCCATGAAATGTAAATTCATTATTGAAAATGGCTTAACTTTAAATCGATTGAATTTTGGAACACCCAATGCCTTAAAAATATCTTCGGCCTGTTGACCTAAAGACATTACCCCGCTTGCACTCATAAATCCGACAAAGGTTGCCATTGCAGTTACCGAAATAACAAGCCACATCAACTGCTTTTGACTCGGAAATGGATCATTTCCGAAAATAAAATACCCTCCAAAAAGGAGTAACGTTCTTACTGCAATTATTCCAGAAATTACCGCTCCATGTATTACCCATCCTAAACGGGTTCGACCAATTGAAAATGGAGTCCATAGCAATTGATCGCTTTTTCGCAAAATTGCATGTACATATAAAGGTCCATCTTCAATTTCCGATACAACCAATTTCACTTCGTCATCTATTTTTATATCTTCGAGCCATTCAAATGTGCCGACGGCCAACTTATCATTGATAAGCAATGCAATATGCTCGACATCATCGCCCTCATACAAGGCCAAGGATGCTGCATTCGCCAACATTCCAGCCTGTCCGGCCAACCCAGCCGCCATCCCTGTAAACCAAGCTCCTTTCTGGATATCTTTAACCAAGTTTAATGTTCCATTGGCTTTACGCAGTGCCTGTATGCGGCCCTCGACAACAAACATTTCAGGTAAATTTTTAATCATCATATAGCCCACGAGTATTCAGAATTCGAATCATCAATAGACGAAACATGTTTCTCAGCTGGCTTTTCAACTGGCTCATCATATTCTTGCCCCGGAACACGCGGCTGTCGCGACCCAGGGCCAGGAAGCCGGTCCACGGTGCGATGGTCAAGGTGTAGCGGGCGAAACCACCGTCGGCGCCGTTCAAATCACCATAGCCATCAATAATGCCACGGATATTGCTTAGCTCATTAATTAATTATTAAATTATTATTAATTTAATTTATACTTTTTTTTATGGCTTTTTAATGCCTCATCGAATTTATAGATATAACCTTTTTTCAAAGAATTGGGAGCCTCCATGAAATGTAAATTCATCAATGAAAATTGTTTAACTTTAAATCTATTAAACTTAGGAACGCCTAAAATCATATAAATATCTTCAGCTTGCTTTCCTAGTGAAATTAAACCGGTAGTGCTCATAAATCCAACAAAAATCATTAAAATTATAGGTCCAATAATAAGCCAAAATAAATCATCTTTATCAGGCAGATTAGCAAGCCTAAAAAGAAAACCAATTCCAAAAATACCCCACGTTCCGACCACACCAAGAGCTGAAAATTTTATTCCATGCATAACCCAGCCAAAACGAGTGCGGCCAATTGAAAATGGAGTCCATAGCAATTGATCGCTTTTTCGCAAAATAGCATGTATATACAAAGGTCCATCTTCAATTTCCGATACAACCAATTTCACTTCGTCATCTATTTTTATATCTTCGAGCCATTCAAATGTTCCGACGGCCAACTTATCATTGATAAGCAATGCAATATGCTCGACATCATCGCCCTCATACAAGGCCAAGGATGCTGCATTCGCCAACATGCCAGCCTGTCCGGCCAATCCAGCCGCCATCCCTGTAAACCAAGCTCCTTTCTGGATATCTTTAATCAAGTTTAATGTTCCATTGGCTTTACGCAGTGCCTGTATGCGCCCCTCGACAATAAACATTTCAGGTGGATTTTTAATCATCATATAGCCCACGAATATTCCGAATTTGAACTATCAACAGAAGAAGCATGTTTTTCAGATTGCTTCTCAATTGGCTCATCATATTCTTGTCCTGGATGCTGTGCCTTGGCCAATTCTTTTAACTCCTCTTTTTCATCGCTATAAGGTTTATTGGATTTATCCTTCCGAAATACACAGTGACTAAACCAACGCTCCAATGCGGTAACATTCATATACCATCGATATCCGGAATAACTCAAATCGATCACGGTAATAGCAACGCCTACCCAACCGAGCCAAGCTACGGCGCGCAATAGGAAAACTCTTTCGGCAAATATCTTAGCTCCTTTGGCACCCCAGCCTAATAGACGCGAAGTAGCAATGGATCGACCTTGTTTTTCAGCAAGATGCTCAAGTAATGGTGCAGCATAGGAACATGCCGCAAGCAAGCCGAAAAAAGACGACGCTCCTCCCGATAGAGCTCTAGCACGTAATATTGCTCTTTGAATAGGATCTTTCTCTCCATGAATTTTATTCCAATCCAAAAATGCCGAAATTGCCCCTGCCGTTACAGCAAGCAATCCAGCCGCGATCTTGAAACCGCCACGTACAATATCGGCACCCTTTTCCACGCCTGTGACTACGTTATATTGGGGTTGTTCGCGGACCGATTTCGTATAGGCATACATCATATCCAACGTAATGCTGGCAATACTGAACGCCGAAGCTGCCACTTCCAGCTCCGCGATACCCCACTCACCCTCTTTGAGGCTACTTATCTTCCCCAACAAAGCGATACTTTCAATACCTGCCAGAACCCCGCCTATACGAGCCTGGTGATAATTATTAGTGGGACTGGGTTCATTTGGTATCCGATCGTTGTATAGAGTTTCTTTCGCCAAATCCTTAGTGATTTTTTTATAACTGGAATGCTGCTCGGCGCTGGCTTGTAATTGCGTTTGCAACTCATTCCAGCCTAGTTTCTTGGCTCCTTGTGCAAGCTGCAATTTGGCTTTAAGTTGGGCATCGCCGATCAGATCGATCGCCGCCATTTGTAAGGACGCTTTGACGCGTTTCGCCTGACGGTAGGCACGGCGCTGCTGGGCGGTTTTTCGCGCGGCCGACGCTTTCTCCAACTTATCGGCATCCGCATGCTTTTTCTGTAGATCGAGCCAATTTTCCGGTTTGATTTTCAGAGCCAATGTACCGTATTCAATCTGCTCGGCCAAGTCTCCCAGACAGGATTGCAGCAGCGCATTGGCACGGGCGGCTATGGCCATTTCCAGCTTGCCGCCCATGCCTTTGCGAGCTACCGAACGCGTCACGGTGGAAACCAGATAGAAAAACCGTGCCTCGACATTCGCGATATGCTTGGGATTGAGATAGTTTTTACTTTGCCCTTGGTTGCGCATCCATTCGTCCAGCGCGGAATCGGTGCTCTTGACCGCGCTCACGAAACCTTTGGTAGCTTTTTGCCAACTCGTGGCAGGCACGGCCGATAAGTCGCTCATGCCGGCAACCAAGGCCGTGACTTCGGCAAAGGCCTTGTCGGCCTCTTTTTTCACCGCATCTTGATCGCGCGTAAAGGCACGCAGCAACAGATTTTCGTGTGTGATGCTGGTGGCGGTGGCCCACTCGGTCAGTACGGCTTCGGCCTTGGGCGAGCCTTCCATGCCGAATATGCAGCCGACCACATGCGCCAGCAGCGCTTCGCCCGAGGGCACATTTTTCGAGTCGTAGATGTCAAACGCATTAAGAACTCGCTTGCTTTGTAACCACAGCATGTGCTGGGGCGCGCGAGCGTCGGCTTTGCTGCGCGCTATCGGTCCCAAACGGTTAAGCGCGTCGTTAAATCTCTTCATTTCTTCCGCATCGACCACGGACGCGTATTTGTCTTTCCACATTTTGTCGGCACGATCCTGGGCCGTGTCTATCATGTGTTGTTCGTCGCGGTCGCGCGCATCTTCAAATTGCGTCACCTTGTTGGTAATGCCGTTCAGTTAAGACTGGACGGCATTTTTATTTTGGGCTTGTAAACGCCCGGGCCAGCTGTTAACCTACGCGGCGATGCTCGATGACA
>JBEONR010000120.1:0-4486 GCA_040544385.1 Oxalobacteraceae bacterium GrIS 1.11 | reverse complement strand
GGCGCTTGGGTTTCGGTGGCATGCCCGAATGATGCGGCAAACCAGCTTCGTTTACAACTGCTATTTACGATGCTCACTCAGGCTGAACAGTTACCATGGTTTTTGCTGGAAAGTGAAACAGGGGATATTCTCAGGGAGAAATAGTTTGGCAGTATTATTCAAGCGATGACATCGATTTAATGCAAGTAAAAATATTTATTTTTTTACAATTTCAGAATGAAGGTCGGATCAATACGCTCAAGGAAATAAATTGCATCGACATGGGGTTTGTCAATTAGCCAGAGATCCGAATGCCTGAATTTGCAGTGCCATTTTTTGGGATTGTATCGCGGTTTGATTCATTGCCGTAAATTTCATTGTTTTCGGCAGTGCTATCGCTATCACATTTTTTTGTACACTGTCGCCACATGAGGCGGCGAAATTTCGTCTTTTAATGGAGTCGCTTTGTATGAGGAAATCCGTACACTACCAGGCTGGCAGAAATGGATGTCCAGTCTGGAACAAACCGTTAAGAAAACGCATTTCAATCGAGTGTAAGAATATTGCATATTTACAATATTGGAGTGTAAAATAATAATGTTGAAAATTCATGGATAATAATGCGATATTAATTGCATCACTTTTTATTTTTTGAAAAATCAAAAATGTACAAGCCGATGGCCACTATTATCGACATAATTATCATGTGATTTTCATTTTTTATTAATGGCTCGGAAAAAAGCATTTCAATTTTATTTCCCAAAAAAAGTCCTGTAAATGAAATTGAGAAATAGTAATAAATTGCAAATTTTTCTTTCATGGTTTTCATTTTTTTTGCAAATCATTTAATAATAACATTAATAAAATTGGTAGATGAATTATACACCCATAAGCAAGCGACGTCATCGGCCACCAGACGGTGCCGGGAGTCGATCCATTGCTGACCTTTTTTTGTCTGGATATCATCCCGGAACGGACGATCCGGCGCGCCCGCGTCAAACCACAAGGTAAAGGTTTTGGCTAAGTACCCAGTCGGAATAAATTGTGAGGTGGATGTGGTCCTGGCCGGAGTGTCGCAGGGATTTCGTGGGGCTTGCCCCACGTCTGCGCAAAGGATCGCTGCATGGCGATCCTTCAGATGCCAGGGGCGGGCACCCTCGTCGTGCACCTTGCAGCGCGCCGAGCAGAGCCGCAGACATCCACAAATTTATTTTGAGTGGGTACTTAGTATCGCGTTGGCGATGTGTCGTGTCGATGAGGATGGGATTTCCGAAGCTATCGAGGCACCGGGCAACGTCGGGATGCTGCTGATCTCCTTGCTGCTGTTGCCATCGCCTGACTGCAATTGGTTCGATCGGCCATATGGCAACTCGTGTGGCGCCCCCTGCCGGTCAAGTCAGCCCCGCATCAAGCCGCGCCGCTCAGCAGGGTGTGTTCCTGAGCCAGCAACTCGACGATGGCGTCGGCCACTGCGCGCACGCGCGGCGAACGCCGCAAGTCCGGGTGCAGCACCAGCCACAGCTTGCGCGGCGGCGGGCCGGGCACGCCAGGGGCGCGCAGCAAACGCTCATCGTCCGCGCCCAGGAAGTGCGGCAATAGCGCCAGGCCCAGCCCGGCCCGCGCGCCCTGGTGCAAGGTGGCGAAATCGTTCGAGCGCAGCGCGCACGGCCGCGCGCGCGTCAATTTTTCCAGCCATTGCCCGGCCGGCGTCTGGCGCAGGCTGTCGCCATAGCCGAGCATGACCCATTCCTGGGCCTCGCGCCGCAAGCAGTCGGGCGTGCCATACAGGCCGAAGCCCAATTCGCCGACCGCGCGCGCCATCAGCCCGGGCGCGCTGGGGCGCGTCAGGCGCAGCGCCAGGTCCGCTTCGCTGCGAGCCAGGTTGGCGTCGCGCGTCTCACCGATCAATTCCAGTTCGATGCCGGGCCAGCGCCGCTGCAGCGCAGCGAGGCGGGGCGCCAGGAAATGGCTGGCCAGCACCGGCGGGGCTGACACGCGCACCGTGCCGCGCAGGGCCGACACGCCCAGCGCCGCGCGGCCGAAGGCCAGCGCTTCGTCTTCCATTTTTTGCGCCTGGGCGCACAAGGCCTCGCCCTCGGGCGTCAATTGCCAGCCGCGCGGCAAGCGGTCGAACAGGCGCAAGTCGAGCGCCTGTTCGACCGCGTCGACGCGGCGCGCAACGGTGGAATGCTCGACCTTGAGCGCGCGCGCGGCGCCCGACAAGCTGCCTTCCCGCGCCAGCGCGAGAAAGAAGCGGATATCGTCCCACTGGGGCGATCGATCGGTGTAATTTTGCACAGAAGCTGTTGGAAATTGGGGAATGGTGGATTGATTATGCCCGCACTACACTGGCCGTGCAAACCCGCACCAGGAGAACCCCCATGTATAGAGAACATATCGCCGCAACCATCCGCGCCTATGGCGATGCCGATGTCTTGCGCATCGAGTCGTATGAACCGGCGCCCCCCGGCCCCGGCGAAATCCGTATCCGCCAGCACGCCATCGGCGTCAACTTCGTCGACATTTACCAGCGCAGCGGCCTCTACAGATTCCCCGCGCTGCCCGCCATTCCGGGCGTGGAAGGGGCGGGCACAGTAGTGGCGCTCGGCGCCGGCGTCGACGGCTTCGAGCGGGGCCAGCGCGTCGCCTACGCCGGTGTGGCGGGTGGCTATGCCAGCGTGCGCAATCTGCCGGCGTCGCGCGCGATCGCGCTGCCCGATGGCGTGACGGATGAATGCGCCGCCGGCGCCATGCTCAGGGGCATCACCGCGCACATGTTGTTTACCGATGTGCGTCCGCTGCTGGCCGGCGACACGGTGCTGGTGCATGCGGCCGCAGGCGGCCTTGGCCTGGTGCTGGTGCAATGGGCCAAAGCCCTGGGGGCGCGCGTGATCGGCACGGTCGGCAGTCCGGCTAAGGCGGATCTGGCGCTGGCGCATGGCCTGGACCATGCCGTGCTGTACAACAAACAGGATTTTGTCGCCGCCACGCTGGCCTTGACGGATGGCAAGGGCGTGCATTTCGCGATAGACGGCATCGGCGGCGCAACGCTGGCGCGCAGCGTGGCGAGCGTGCGCCCGGACGGCATAACGGCCAGCATAGGCCAGGTGGCCGGCGCCATCGACGATCGTGCATTGCGGGGGGCCGTGCCGGCCTTGGCGCGGCCTAGCGTGCTGAGTTTCATGAACGACGCACGGCGTTACCGCGCGGGGGCCGCAGCCACGCTGGAACGGCTGCAGGCAGGATTGCGGATACACATAGGCGCCGACCTGCCGCTGCGCGAGGCGGCGCTGGCTCATCGCAGCTTGGAGGGGGGCACCACCAGCGGGGCGTTGTTGCTGCGGCCTTGACGACGGCGAACAGGCCCGCCATGCAGACTACATTAGTTAATTAATTTGGTTCTTCGGAAGCTGCGTAGCCGGCTGCAGCTTTTCCATTGCCTTTATGCGCATTTTTTGCCTTGGGGGCGGCGCTAGGCGAGGTTGCCGCAGGTGCGGCTGCAACTGGCGCGGCAGCCTTGGGGGCGGGAGCGGCCGGGGCGGCAGCGAAAGCGCTGGCGGTAAACAGTGAGACAAGCAGGGCAGCGGTGATTTTGAACACTTTATATTCCTTTAAGGTTATTAAAAACAATCATTTAGATGATTGTACGCAATATAACGCAAGCCGCTGTGTGGCAGTGATGTCTTTTGCCGGAAAGCCCCAAAAATAATTTTCAGGCCTGCCGCGTCGCCCGGATGTGGGCCTCTCGAGCAGGATTGGGGCTTGCCGAAAATCGATCCGTACGAAATTTTGGATGTAAAAAAAGGCAGGACGCGCCTGCCTTGTAGTCGACTGCCTGGCTTACTTGGCTGGAGCCGCATCGGAAGCGGCGGCGGAAGCGGCTGCTGCTTTCTTGTGCGATTTGTGCGCTTTGTGGACTTTCTTTGCTTTTGGAGCGGATGCATCTGCCGAAGCCATCGGTGCCGAAGCCATCGGTGCTGAAGCGGCTGGCGCGGAAGCCGGGGTCGAAGCGGCGGGAGCTGCGGCGAAGGCGCTAACGGCGAACAAGGAGGTCAGCAAGGCGGCGATGATTTTGGACATTTTGAATTCCTATCAGGTTAAGAAAACGGTGATTCAGATGAATCGTAGGGATATAACGCGGGCGCTAACTCGGCAGTTGACATCTTTTGCAAAATAATTTCAAGGTGCTCATGCGCCTGATTCAAAACCCGTAGCGAGCGCTCCAGCAGATGCTAAGTAACAAGCCCAGGTCCTGTTCCCGCATGGCGATCTGGCGCGTCAGCGGCGGTTGCGTCATGTGCAGCCGGGCGGCGGGGGCTCAATTGCCCGGCCACCGCGACGAAGCGGCCGTCGCAAAATCGGGCATCCTTTACGGCTCAGGTGCGCTCGCTGGTCAGCAGCTTCAAGCCGAGCAGCCCCCTGTGTCAAACTGTTGTGAGACAACTTCATCACGCTAATTAAGGAAGTTGACACACATGGATTCTAAAATGACAATAATAGCTGAGCA
>JBEONR010000119.1:0-4631 GCA_040544385.1 Oxalobacteraceae bacterium GrIS 1.11 | reverse complement strand
TCGCGGATGGTGCCGGACATGCTGCCCGCGTGCGGCTTTTCGGAATAGCCATGCACGCGGTCCTGGCCGGTCAGCGTTTCGCGCATCACTTTCGAGACGCTGTAGCCGAAGTCGCCGGCCAGCATGTAGTTGGTTCCGTCGACGGAGAGATAGGCAATCCCCGCCAGCCGGTTGGTTGTATCAGCCAAAATGACCCCTTGATTGAGCGCGCCGCCTGGCGGCGCGGTTTGTTAAGTTATTGAAGGCGGAACTGGTTCAGCAGCGCGAACACGCGCAACTGGTTGATCAGGATGCCGGGGAACAGCACGTCGATGCGGTTCGGGTTTTGCGTATTCTTTTGCACGATCAAGCCTTGCTTGAAGGCATCGCCGTTTTGCACGAAGCCGTCGTATTCCAGTTCGCGGTATTTGGCGATCAGGTCGGCCCGGATGATATTGGGCGTCACGATCGCCGAGCCCGAAGCGAAACGCGTGCCGTCCGCCGCCAGTTTGACGCGGGCGTATTTCGACGTGACCATCGTTTTCAAGGCGCGCAACACATACGCCAGCGTGAACAGCGTTTCAATTTCCAGGTAACTGTTGTCGGCGCTGCCGAACGCGTTCTTCTGGTAAGTCGTGATCAGGTTCTGGATCGCCACCGTGCCGTCGTCGGCCACCGAATACGTCGATATGCCGTCATAGAGCAAGGTGTTCTGGTCCGTCAACTGGAAGCGCGATTGCAGCGGCGGCGCCAGCACGCCCTGGATCGCCACCGTTTGCACCGGCAAGGATGGATCGGCACGCAGGCTCACGGCCGCCGCCCCGGCCAGGGAGGCCGCCCACAGCCAGCTCGGCGTCGGCGAGTCGTAAATGCCCATGATGGAACCGTGCTGATCGTTGCGCCCGTTGCCCAGCGTGACCTGGGCGCCGAAGGTGCCCTTGTAGACCGCGAAATAATGCCCATAGAGTTGCTGATTCCACGCCCAGCGGCCGGTCGTGTCGTTGAGCAGCGCCTTCATCGCATCGAGCGAGGCCGTGTCCGTGTAAGGGCACACGATGAAGTCGAACGACTGGCTGCCCAGGTTCGACAGCGCGGTCGTCAGCGATGGCGCCGTCGCCCCGCCCGTCATTGGCGCGATCGTCACCGTCAAGCCGGGCGGCAGCACCTCGCCGCCGCGCGTGCCCTGGTAGTTCAGGCGCAAGTCGATGTCGTTGCCGCACGGGCCTTTGTTCACTGCGCTAAAAGTCACGACGCCGGCCACCGCCACCGCGTTGACGGGGCAACTTGTATCGGCGTTGATTTGCGCCGCCAGGGCCGTGGCCAGCAAGGCCGCGGTCTGCGTCGTCAGCGCCGGCAGCGCGTACCGCACGCCGGCCACGTACAGATACAGCGTGCCGTTGGCAGTCGGCGCGGCCAGGAAAGTCACCGTGCCGGTCGCCGCCACGGCGCCGGGATCGTCCGCCAGCGGCAGATACCAGACTTCGCCGAAAGTGTCGTTGATGCGGTAGGCGGCCGTCATCAGGGCCAGCATCGAATCCTGGCCGCCGGCGGTGGCGGCGTCGGCCACGCCCTGAGAAATCACGGGAATATTCGGTAACGCATTGCCGGCGCCCGCCGTGATCTGCCCGATGATCAGCGCGCGCTGGCTAAGCTGGCCGGTGTTCGCTTGCGAATTGTCGACTTCCGCGTAAAACAGCGGGACGCGGATATTGGCGGGGATATTTTTAAATGGCAGTGTCATTTTTTACGCTCCGCTCTGGTGTTGCCGCTGTTGCTGCTATGGTTGGCGTTACCGCTGTGGCTGGTGTCTCAGGTTTAGCCGCCACGACGTCGCCGTCGCTCAGGCGCCGGTGCCAGTACGAGGTATCGGGCACTTCCCTGCCCTCGTCGGACAGGTAATCGCGTAAATCGGGGTCCGGGATCAACAGACCCGGGGCTGGTTTGACAAACATGGAAAACTCCTATTGAGGCAATAAAATATCAAGCGCGCCCTCGTCCCGGCCATCGGGACCGCAGGTGCGCGGCGCCGCCTGCGCTGGGAAGGCGGGGTTTGCATAGTTTCCGTTGGGGTCGAACGGCGCGCCGGCGTCGAAGTGCAAGCCGAAGCTGGTCAGCGGCGGCGGCAGGTTTGTCGCGAACGGGTCGAACACTTCGGATATCTCGAAGGAAATGATCATCTTGGCGGCGCCAACGTGAATCTTCCCGTCCGACGTAATATCCATCCTGGTGTCATAGGAAGCGACCTGGCTGACCATCGAGATCAGCGCGTAGTTGGTCATCAGCGCCATCTCGATCAGGTAGCACAGCGCCTCGATCGCGTCCTGCGCCTCGGCCGGATCGGTGGCGCCGACCCGCACGTCGATTTCGATGCTGGTTGTCGTGATGAATTCCGGCTGGCCGCGCGTCACCGACTCCTTTCTATCGTCGGTGGCGCGCAGCAGGATTGCCGGCAGCGCCTCCGGCGGCGTGGTCCAGTCGCCAGGCGACTCGACGGTGACGCCGGCGAAGATCGGATCACGCAGCGCGCCCAGCGCCGCCAGGCGGATCTGGCGGCGCGCCAGCATGCGCAGGTCGGCCATCAGTCCCCCATCCGGTTGAGCAGCAGCACCGCGCCGCCGATGCCGTTCGGCTGCACTTCCTTAACGACATAGGTGCCGCCGCCGTGCAGCGCCGTGGCGGTGATCGCTACCCGGTCCTTTTGCAGCGGGCGGGCGGGGAAGTCCGCCAGCCGCACGCCCAGCGCGGGCATTTCCGACGTTATCCCCATGCCGCCGACCACGTCGACGCTTTTATAGGCTTCGTGAAAAGTGCCCTGGATATCGAAAGGCGCACCGGCCACTGGCAGGAAGCGCGCCGCCTCACCAAATACGGCCATCACCGGGCCGCTCACAAGCTTGTCCCAGTCGATAGCCATGCTTACGCCTCCGTTACCGTGACGACGGGCGCGGCGTCGGCTTCGGCGTCGAAATCGGGGCCGGGACCGTCTTGCGGCGCGTCCGGCCCGCCCGGGTCGACCAGGAAGCCCCGCGCGCGCAGTTCGGCCACCTCGTCGGCGGGAAGGCGAACCTCGCGGCCGGGGCCGAAATACAAGCCTTGAACCATGACGGTCTTGCGTGCGGCGACGGTCGCCGCGATCAATTTGGCGGCCATGGTCAGTTCACCACGGGGCCGGCCACGTTGGCGCACAGGGAGGCGTTGACGCGCGACGGGATCACGATCGGCGACGACTGCATCATGATGAAGCGTTGCGCCGGGTCGTTTTCCAGCCAGGTTTTCGGCGCGTAAGGCATCGAGGCATAATTGAACGCCGGGTCCTGGATCTGGCCGAACGCGCGCGTGCCCATCAAGTCGGCGCCGCTCATAATGACGGAACCGTCGGCCAGCATCGGCTGCTCGACGTTGTTATCGTCCACATACCAGTCGTTATAGACCCACAGGTCGTACTGGCCCCATTTTCCCTTGTACTGCGCGCCGCGCTGGATCTGCGAGCCGTAGTTGACATTGTTGCCATCCCCGGCGCGCGGGTAATAGACCGATTTTTGCACATTGGTGTCGGCAATGAAGTACATCCAGGATGTCGTTGTGAAGATCAGGTCGGTGGCCACGCCGCCCGATTTCTTGAGCATGATGTGGGACCACTGCTCGATGTGCGTCGACGGCAGCGTAAAGAAGGTGCTGGCTCCCAGCGCGGCGAACGCGGTATCCCACTTGGCCGCGCCCGTCAGGGCGATCGACAGTGCGGCGTCGCGGCCGAAGTCCACCAGCACACTCGGAAAACCGTCGCCGCTGATCGTCACGGCGCCGCCGATCAGCGCTTGCGCCGCCATCCATTCCAGCCGGCGGTCGATCATGTCGATCTGGTCGGTCATTTCCGCTTCCAGGTTGGCCGCTTCGCGATCCTCTCCCATCAACTCGCCGCCGATGCGCTCGCCAATCATGCGGCGCACGGGTTTGCGCAGGTCGGGGGCGCGCTTGTCCTTGATGTAAGCCGGCTTGAAAACGTTGGTCTGGAAGCGGCGCTGTTCGACTAGCTTGCCTTCGACCAGCGGCGAGATGAACGGCGACATGCGGCGCTTGCCGACGTCGACGTCGATCGACACGTATTCCGTGTCGGACATGACGATATTGGGGAAGAATTTATCGAGCAGGAATTTTTGGGGGCGTTTCAGGTTGGGGACGACGCCGATCAGCGCGTTGGTGTCGTAAAGGAAAGTGTTGTTGGTTGGCATGGGCTAACTCGAAAAATTGGCAATAAAAAAGCCCTCCAGGGAGGGCGGACGTTGAGCGAAATGGCTGTCGCGCTATCCGTCAGCTCGGATCGAGCGCGGTCACGGACGACTTGATATAGATCGACAGGGGCCGCAGCGCCGCCGCTGCAGCCGCCAACGTGACGCCGGCGCCCAGCGTCAAGGCCGCGCCGTTGAATTCGCCGGCCAGGTAGACGCCGCCGATGACGTCGCCGGCCGTGGCGTCGATGTAGTCGCAGGCGATGGCGGCCGGCGCTTGCGAGCCATCCGCCGCCGCGCCCAAGGCCAGCACATATTTACCGGACGCGGCGATCCGGCCCAGCACGGCGCCGCGCTGCAGCGCCTGCCCGGCCAGAACGGTGACCGAATCGGTCACCAGCTTATGGTTGCCCGCGATCAGTTGGT
>JBEONR010000118.1:0-4648 GCA_040544385.1 Oxalobacteraceae bacterium GrIS 1.11 | reverse complement strand
CTCATCACTTCGGCCCCGGCATGTATTTCCGCGAAGTGCGCATGGCCGCCGGCACCTTCGCGATCGGCCACCACCAGCGCTGCGCGCACTTCAATATCTTCCTCCAAGGCCGGGTCACAATCGTCAAGGATGACGGATCGACCGACGAGCTGATCGCCCCGATGATGTTCATCGGCCAGCCCGGCCGGAAGATCGGCTACGTGCATGAGGACGTGGTGTGGCTGAACGCCTATGCGACAGCCGAAACGGACATCGACACCCTGGAAGCGCTGTTCCTGATCAAAAGCCCGACTTGGCAAGCGTGCGCCCGGCAGCGGGCGGCGGCCGACAAAGCGCGCCGGCAGATCGACCGCGACGACTTTACGGCCGCCATCGCAGAACTCGGTTTTTGCGCCGAAACGGTCCGCCGGCAAGCCGAGAACGTAGCGGACCAGATTCCGATGCCGTTCGGGCACCAGCAGACCAAGATCGGCGACTCGGCCATCGAAGGCCGGGGGCTGATCGCCACCGCCGACTTTGCCGCCGGCACCATCATCGCGCCAGCGCGCGTGGGCGGCATGCGCACGCCGGCAGGGCGTTTCACCAACCACGCCAAATCTCCCAACGCGCGCATGGCCCTGGCCAACGCCGGCGGCGACATCCACCTCGTCGCCATCGCACCCATCGGCGGATGCCGGGGCGGCGCCGACGGCGACGAAATCACGGTCGACTACCGCCAGGCCGTCGCCCTCAATCTTGCCTCTCAACAAAGGGCAAACCCATGTCAGGAATAGCCACCGCAGTGGTCGGCGCTGCCGTCATTGGCGGCATCGTCGCCAATAACTCATCCAAACGGGCCGGCGAAGCCAACCAGAAATCGATCGACGCCAATCGATACCAGGGCGAAATCGCCTCCGATCAGTACGAAGAATACAAGACCACCTATCGCCCCCTCGAACAGGCGCTCGTCAAGGACGCGACTAATTACGATAAGCCGGAAGCCTATGACAAGGCGGCCGGGGAGGCGCAGGGCGCCGTATCGAGCCAGATTGGCCTTGCGCGGGACCGTCTGTCGCGCACGGTAGGGTATGACCCGACCAGCGCGGCGGCGCAGGCGGCGAGCGTGAACCTGGAATTAAAAGGGGCGGCAATGGGCGCGGCGGCGCAGAACCAGGCCCGCCAGGGCGTCACGGACAAGGCTTACGCGCGCAAGTTGGATGCCGTCGGGCTGGGCAAGGGACTCGTCACCAACGCCTCCACTGGCATGGCAAGCGCCGCCGCGAACGCCTCGACCATCGCCCGCAACGCCTCCCTGGAAGCGGGGCAGACCGCCAGCGGCGTCGGCGCCATGGTCAACGGCGTCGTCGGCGGCCTGTCAAAAATCAATTGGGGCGGCAGCGGGACTACCGCCTCCCCCGCGCTGCCGGCGCCCGCGGCCAATTATGACTGGGGCACGATGATGCCCGCATCGGGATCATCGACATGAGCATCAATTGGGCAGGGGCGGCGGCCGGTTTCCAGGGCTACAAGGAAGAGCAGCGGCGCACCGATGCCGACGCGCGCCAGGCCAAGGCCGATGCGCGCGCGGATCTGGATGCGGGGTATCAGGACGAATTGCGGGGGCGCCAGCGCGCCGACTGGAAGGAGGTGGACCGCATCAAGGCGGCGGACATCGGCGACCGCGCGGACATCAATGCCGGCGCAAACGCCAAGGTGAAGATGGATACCGGCGCGGCGGACCAGGCCATCGCCGAAGGCCAGGTGGCCAGCGACCGGACCGGCGCGGCGATTGCGGGCGCGCTCGATGCGCCCGCCGAGTCCTTCCCGGGCGCGGCGCCGCAGTCGCTGGCCAGAGACCCGGCCGCGTCGCCGCCGCTGTCCTTGAAGCCGGCGCCGGCCGACACGTCCAACTCGCCCAGGCTTGACCCAGCGGTGGCCGGCAAGTTGCAGGCGCTCCAGGCGGCCGGCGGCATGCCCAAGGCGCGCGACTTCAATGATGCGCTCGACAGGCAGTCCGAGTTTTTACGCCGCAAGCTGACGCGCGGCGACTTGACGGCGCAGGACTATGCCAGCCAGACCGGCTACCTGAATAAATTGAAAACTGAAGGCGTCAACGACGCGCTCTCGCTGATGGCGCAGGGGCGCTACGACGAGGCAATGGAAAAATACAACGGGGTCGGCGCCATGCGCGGCGCGCGCATCATCGCGGGCCAGGAGGGCGTCACCAGGATCAACGGCCAGGATACGCCGACCCACTTTGTTACGATCGCGAACGCCGACGGCACCCAAGCCCACATGGATGTGGCCAGGGCGCAGTACCAGCTGCTGGATATGAACACGCAGTTGCAACACCAGGACAAGGCCGCCAACACGGCGATGACGGCGAAGCATTATGCCGATACCGCCCTGTATCAGCGCGACGAACTGGCGCAGCGGGCGCGGGATTCCGCCGCCGGCCGCGCCATTCAGCAAGCCCAGCTCAATCTGGCAGTCCGGCAGTACGACGCCTCGACGCCGTTCGGCCAGATCGCCGCCAAGGAAAAGGCGCTCGGCGCGCCGATGACGCCCGACCAGAAAGCCACCATTCTCGGTGTCGACGCGATGCCGGTGGCAACCCGGGCCCGCTTGACCAGCCTCTTGAAGGAACAGGACCAGATTTCCCAGGCCATGAACAAGGCCCAAGCCGACGGCACCTGGCAACCGGAATCGGTCGGCGGCAGGGACATGCGCGTGCGCTCGGCGATGCTGAACCAGCAGGTAGCCGATTTGCTGCCCGGCCGCGCGCCGGGCGGCGTCATGCCAGACCCCGCCAATATCCGGGGCGCGGGCGCACTTGGCGGCCCAGCCGGCGGCGCCACCGCGCCGAATCCCGTTGCCCCGGCCAGGCAGGCAAGTGTGCCGGCGCAGAAGGCGCCGCTCATTGCGCCGGCCGGCGGGGTCGGCCCGCAAACCGCAGCGCCGGAGAGTCCCGTGGCGGCGGTCCTGGGCATCACAGGGGACGCGGCGATGAACGCCATGGTGCGCAAGCGCGCCACCGAGATCGAAACCGCCGCCCAGGCTTTTCTTGCCGAGCAGGCGGGCATCCGGCAGGCGGCCGCGTCGGGCGACCGGGCCGCCGGCGACGCCGCGCTCCAGCGCGCCCAGGCCGCGCGCGAGGCAGTCAAGCAGGCGATCGGCCCGATTCCCCAATCCCAATACGAGGCCGTACTCACCGCGGTCGGCATGTAAGCACCGCATAACGCAACAAGGAACGCAATGACCGGCTTAGACGCAGCACGCAAGAACCTCCCCAATCTGAATAACCTCGACGATGCGCAGTTTGTCGATGCGCTGCACACCCTGTATTACCCTGACATGGACAAGGCGAGCTTGTCGGCGCAGCTTGGATACGCGCCGCCGGCGCCGCCCGCGCAGCAAGCCGGCCTGGCGCGCTTGATCGGGGATGCCGGCATCAAGCTGGCGCAAGGCGCAGTGGACCTGGGCTCTTCCGTGGTGGGCCTGGGTAGCCTCGCGAGCGGCGGCATGATAGGGAAGAGCGCCCGCGCGCTGGGATACGACCCGAAGCGAACCAATGAAGCCCTCGGCGACTACCTGAGCGACAGCCAGAAGGCGGCCGATGCCAAGGTGGGGGCCGCCGACGGCTTCATGGATACCGTCGCCGCGTCGGTGCAAAATCCGCGCTCCATCGTCGGCGGCATCGCGGAATCGGCGCCCGGCATGCTGGCCGGGATGGGCGTGACCGGCGCAATTGCGCGCGGGATCGCGGTCAAGGCGGCGCTGGCCACCGCCGAAGGCGCGGCAGCAAGCGCCGCCGAGCTGGCGGCCGGCAAGTCGGCTGCGGCGGCCACCAAGGCGGCGCTGGCCACCAAGGCTGGCGGCACCGCCGCGCAAGGCGCGATCGAGGCGGCCGGCACGAAACTGATGGGTATCGGGTCCGCCGCCGAAGGCGCGCAGAGCGCCGGCCAGATTGCCGACGACGCGCAGGCGGCCGGACGTTCCTACGGCGATTACGCCTTGCCGGCGCTGGCGGCCGGCGCCGGCACGTCCGCGATCGGCTTCAGCGCGGGCAAGCTGATGGGGGATGCCGCAACCGAGCTTGCGACCGGCGCGCGCTCGGCCGGCGTGCATGGCGGCATGGCGGCGCGCATCGGGAAAGAGTTCTTGAGCGAGGGCGTGCTGGAGGAAATGCCCCAGTCCGCGCAAGAGCAGTATTTCACCAATGTCGCGCAGGGCGAGCAGGACCGCATGAAGGGCATCGGCAACGCGGCCGGGGCAGGCCTGATCACGGGCGGCGTGATGGGCGCGGGCATGGGCGCGCTGCAAGGTAACCATGGCGCGCCGGCCGTCGCGCCCGCGCCGCCGCCCCAATTGCCACCGACTCCGTTGCCGCCAACGCCATTGCCCAACACGGGACCGCTATCGCAAGCGGCGAACGCCGGGCAGGCGGGGGCCGCCGCAAAGGCGACAGCCGATGCCGCCGCGCAAAGCCTCCCGCCGCTTGCCCTGGACCAGATCAACGCGCGCATGGAAGAGCTTTACGCCATCGGGCGCGGCATGCCGGCGCGCCGCGCGCCGGACCGAAACGGCATTATGGTCACGTTTCCCTCCATTCCCGCGCGCAAATATACGGCGGCCGAAGCGGCGCAATTCAAAAGCCTGAGCAAGGCGC
>JBEONR010000117.1:0-4683 GCA_040544385.1 Oxalobacteraceae bacterium GrIS 1.11 | reverse complement strand
GCTCGTCGTTTATACTCAGCACATCGCACTGCTACAACATCCGACGAACACTGTTAATTAACCCAGTGTTGCGCTTGGAATTTGAAACCGCCAAGGCAAGATCATTCAGCAGGCGCAACATGACTCCTTTGAAATTACCGCCGACAAAAGCGTGACCATCATGTCGACCAAGGACCACATCCTGATGGCAGCCGACAAGCACATCACCCTGACCAGCGGCGGCGGCTACATCAAGATCGCCGACGGCAACATCGAATTTGTCTGCCCCGGCAACTTGCTTTTCAAGTCGGCGAGCCGTTCCTTCACCGGGCCGGGCACCATGGCGGCGAACATGCCGACCTTTGATACGGGAGACACGGGGCGTAAATTTTTATTGCATCGCAAAGGCGACAAGTCCAACCTCGTCGCAAATCATCACTACAAAATTGAGCTGGACAATGGAGAAATCATCGAAGGCAAGACCGGCGCGGATGGATTAACCAAGCTGGCCGAAAGCGATGCAATGTGCATCGCAAAAATCAAAGTATGGGAAGACCTGGTATGAGCGAGCCGATTGAAAACATGGTGGTACCTGGCGATGAAGAGCACTCGACTTTGACCACCAAGTCGATCGCCGCCGTGGCGATCAGGAATAAGATGCCGGGCATTACAATTCTGATTCATGGCGTCAACGATGTGGGGGAGGCTTTCGCCGCGCAAGAACAAGGTATATGCAAAGGATTGAACGAACGGCTCAGGCGACAAGATATCGTGGCCGCCGACTATGAGATGCCGCCAAAGCCAAAAGATGGCAGTAAATTCAAGGCTACCGATGTCAATCCTGATCCGGATAAAGTCTATTATCAGCGCAAACCGGAACTCGGGTTTTCGCCGATAATACCATTTTATTGGGGATTTCGGGAAGAAACGGCTTTGGCCAATGACAAAGAAAGACATGGCCAATATCTGGACCGGTTCGGCAATCGCCTGGACAAGCGTTACGGTAAAAATGGCGGCCCGTTTGCCAACGCCACGACCACGATACCGGACATGTTTGGCCCGGGATTCCGGCGTAATTTGTTGGTGAAGGCAACTCCCAACTCGCCTACTCATCCGCTATTGGATGCGCCGCCGCGAGCCTATATGGTATTGGCTGCCCAACGTTTGGCGTCTTTGCTGCGCATCATCCGTAAGAAATCGCCGAACGAACCGATTAATATCGTCGCGCACAGCCAAGGTGGATTTGTTACCTTGCTGGCGCACGCCATGCTGGCACAGGATGCGAAAGGTCCCCCTATAAAGGCCGACACGATCATTTTGAATAACACACCGTATAGCCTTGAAGAGCCTGGTATTGAAGGCTTCATGTTAGGGGGCGCACAGCAAACCAAATCCGCGCGCATAAATACTTTGCAGAAAATTATTGTTGACTACATTACCAAGAGTCCCGCAACCGAGCCAAAATTTGCTGAACTTAAAACGCAGAGCGACGTGATCGGTCCTACATGGGAACCCGCGGCCAACATGGAAAGGGACAATCGCGGAAAAGTCTATCTTTACTTCAGTCCCGACGATATTACGGTAGGCTTGCCTAATATCCAGGGCATGGGGTGCTGGGGTATTGACGACGAGCACCTGCCAAATTTAGGCAAACGTTTTTTTCAGCGAATGTTTGCCTCCCCCCTTGGCCTGAACAAGGATTCGTCCATGGTAGGGAATGCTCTCAAAAAGGTGAAGGTAGAATTTAAAACAGATGTCACCCCGACAAGTGATCGTAAGCTGACAATTAATGGCGAACCTTTGGCCGCAACATTCACGCCTGAATTAGGGCCGAAGGCGCTGCAGAATGGTCCAATCGACGCCTCCATCGCAGAAGCCAATCCATATAATAAAAAAGGTCTTGAAGGGATACGGCCCGATGAAACGCCGGAGGATGCCCAAGCGCGTTGGCTCAACATGATGGATGCGAATTCTTATCATTCCAGTATTGTCAGTAATTCCATGCATTCGCAAAAGGCAACCGCCTATGACCTGTGCATTGGTGCCAGCGCAATTTTGAAAGATGGGGATTTGAAATGGATTCAATTCTTGCGTGCGGCTGCGGATTGGCGTACTAATTGGCTGGGATCCGCTATGGGTGATGATAAAAAAAATCCGTCTTTCCCCGCAGTACCACAGGAAATAGTTGATATGTTGGAAGTCATAGACTCAGCAGAAAAAGAAATTATTTTAGGGAATAATAGTTACTATAGCATTAACAGTAAAAGCGCAGGAACATTGCCGGAATTCACTAAAAAATGTACAGTTAAAAGTTTAAGTCCATATATTATTTCGGAAACTGTTGGGGAAAGGAATATAGAGGACGCGAAGCGGAATGAAATGTATAGATAGTAATCTAGAGGAAATGATATTCGTTATAAAAATTATTTATTTAAATTGGTGTGATGTGATAATTAAATGAGATTGGTGATTATAATATGCGAAAACAGAAAAAAACTATAGGTCTGCTACATTATGCCTGTTTATTAGGTGTGATATTTAGTAATCAGGTCCAGGCTGAAAGCCCCTTGGCACTCAATAAAATGGATTCTCTTATGCCGCAAACAAAATCAACTGTAACCAATGCAGTCGCACTAATTGACTCGCTGGAACTGGTCGGTGTAGGCCTTAGCGTGGAAACCTGGCGCAATCATCCGGATTATCCAAAATCTAATCTTTGGAGTGCGGTCGAGGCAGGTAACGGCGGCTATATCATTTCACAAGATTTGAAGCAATACCCAAAGACATTGAGCGAATGGCAAATGATGGCGTCGAAACGCGCCGAGGATGCCACCGATGTGGCCATGCGCGATTTCATGGATCGCTATCCTTTGCCGATTGCAGTGGTTGCGCAATCTTGGGGGGCACCGGAAGAAGGCAAGGATAGAGAGCGACGCAGAGAGTCTAGTGCAGGCTGGTTTGTCTCAAAAATGCAAGGCGATCCGTATACCGCTCGCGGAGCTATTGCTGGCTTGTTGACGAAAAGTGGCCAAGTCATGAACTCTTATCTGAATGATGAACCAGATATGCTTTGGCAAACCATTTTTGGGACATTTGAACAGAACGGGGATGTTCCTGCGGTGGGCGTCGGAGCAAAAGACGGCGCGATGTTTCGAGCCTTGACTTTTGAGACATCCGACAAGCAACGTTACGAAAAAATGGCTGCTGAACAAGCTTATCGCCCCAAGCAAGCGCGCACGATTTCGGATAACTGGACTTTCCTGACCTTGGTGCGCCGTGGCCGGATTGACTGGCTGCGCCCCTTTGCGCCATTGGTGACTGATACGATGAAGGTCAAGAACTTCGATGGCGAGGGACCGGCCCGTAACTGGTCCGAATTTGCCGGCTGGAAGAAAACTCCACCTCAGCCTTTCGTGCCGACGCCGTTCGTCGCACAGCCATGGACGCCATTCCAGATCGACCAATACGACCATCTGGAAAATTTTGGCACGCTATACCGCCCGCAAGTGGTGTCTTACCTAGACGAGCAGGGCAAGCCGGTCAAGGCGGCGGAACGGCAAATCCGCATGGAAGCGGCCTTGCGCGCCGCGCTGGCGCCGTTGGGTGGCAAAATGCCGGCCCGTATCTTCTACGATTATGGCAGCGTGTGGGACGACCGCAGCAGCGCCACCCGTTTCTTGCCGCTGGTGCAAAGCCTGCATGCCATCGACGAGGAATTCGATTTGCTCGATCCCAAGCACGGCTACGATCTGGCGCGCATTCTGGGCGACACGGGCGCCGGCAGTCCCTTTGTCGCCGTTGCGCTGGCGACCATGGCGGGCAAGCAATCGGGCGGCGCGACGCTGGTGGCCAACCTGCGCCGCAATGACGGCGCGACGCTCTTGCTGGTGACGCCGCCAAGCGCCGAACAGCTCAAGAAAGACGCCGCGATCAAGCGTCCATTCTGGCCGCGCGCCAATTGATGAATATTTATTAGGAAGTATGCCCATGAGCCGTCCAATTTGTTGCGAGGGGGATGCGACCAGTCATGGCGGCAAGGTCGTGCAAGCCAGCGGAAGCTTCACCATTGATGGCCGTCGTATCGCCCGCGTGGGTGATACGGTAAGCTGCCCGAGGCATGGCGATAACAAGATTGTCGAGGGTGACGGCACGTCGCTCGACGAAGGCATTCCGATTGCCCTGCACGGGCACCATGGCGCCTGCGGTTGCGCCCTTATCTGTACTGTGAATGCCACCATCGCAGCCTGATGGCGCCGTTTTTCTTTTTTTAATTTTATAATTATGTCTTCCATACTGAATGCCAATTACCCGCAGGATGCCATCCCGGGCAGCCTGAAGACGCCTTTCGGCACCGAGCATATCGCGTCCGTCAGCGCCGAGCCGCAGCCACCATCGGTCGATGTGTCCGCAAACCGAAGCGCATTGGAGCAAGCCGACGCGCGCAAGGCGGCCCGCCGGCCGGACAAGTTTACGCTGATATTTTTCTGGTCATCGATAGCATCCTTGGTCGGCGTCTCCTTGTTTCTCTGGCTAAGGTAAGAATGGCCGATGCCACAGGGCGCATGTTTATCAAGACCGTCCGCTGGCGCGCGTCCTGTACCAAAATTAATTTCCTGATTATGTTCTAAAGTCAGAACCATTTCCGCTGTGGCAAGTCTAACTTGATACGAGGAACCATTTTAAGGTGCGGCCATGGCGATCAAT
>JBEONR010000116.1:0-4703 GCA_040544385.1 Oxalobacteraceae bacterium GrIS 1.11 | reverse complement strand
CCATCCTTGCGGTAGTTGTTGGCATCCCACTTAATATTGTCGGCGCTGGCCGTCGTGACGGTGCCCAGTTCGACGTTGCGCCCGGCGTTGAGAACCGTCGCGCCATCCTTGCCGGCGTTGCCGATCTGGCCCGCCAGCAGCTTGATGTCGCGCCCGGCCGTGGCCACCAGCGTGCTACCGCCCAGCGCGCCGTCGCCCGTGACATACAGGCCCGCGACCCGGTCGATGGTGGTGCGACTGAAACTGTTGCCGCCGGCTACGCTGGACGCAGCGCGGGTGGTGGTTGCTATATTGATGTCGCGCCCGGCCGTGGCCAGCAGGGCGCTGTTGGCCGAGATCGTGCCGCCGATATTGTTCAAGTCCGTCCTGGCCGCCACCGCCACGGCGTCGCCGTGGATGCGCCCGCCCAGGTTTTGTACATTGTCCGCCGTCAGCCTGACGATATCTCGCCCCGCGATCGTGCCGCTGTTGACCAGGTCGCCCGTGACGTGGATGTCGACGTCCTTGCCCGACAACAGCGAGCCGCTGCCGTCGATGTCGCCGTCGCGCAGGCGCACGTACACTTGCGGCGCCAGGACCTTTTGCACGGAACCGTCGGCCAGCGTGACTTCCTTCTCGACCAGCCAGACGATGTCGCTGCTCAGGGCCGCCATCTGCGCCGACGTCAGGGCGATGCCCGGACGCAGGTTCCAGGTCTTGGCGTAGGCCACGCCGGAATCCATCCTCGACTTTGAAGCGCCATTCGTCGTTTATACTCACCACATCGCACTGCCGAAATATCCGGCCAACACTGTCCATTAATCCAGTGTTGTGCTTGAAATTTAAACCTTACGTTGGAATAATTAAGAATGCAAGATCATAATCTCGGCTCGTCAGCAATACCTCATCGCCAGATCCGGGCTGTTTACGACGACACGACCATCCGCGTCTACCAAGCCTACTCTGACGAGATCGCAGACGCAGCATTAGCCAAGGGAACATTCATCTCGCCGCCATTCAAAATGGAGCGCATGACTTGGATTAAGCCTTCTTTTTTATGGATGATGTATCGCGCTGGGTGGGGCTTTAAAGACGCAGGGCAGAAACGTATTCTGGCGATTGATATCACCAGAACAGGTTTTGAATGGGCGCTGGTGCATGGCTGCCTGAGCCACGCGGATGAATCAATGAGTAAGGAAGAATGGGACGCCAAAAAGAATGCGTCGCCAGTTCGCATTCAGTGGGACCCAGAAAGAGATTTACTGTTGCGCCCATTGGAACATAGAGCCATTCAGATCGGCCTCAGCAAAGAGGCCGTCAATCTCTACGTTAACCAATGGATACAACGCATTACCGATGTTACTCCATTAGCACATTCGATCCATGAACTGGTTCAGGAGGGAAAGTCAGCTATAGCTCATAGCCAACTTCCCCAAGAACGAGAATACTATTCAGAGCATTACCAGTGATGTTCTTGAGGTACCGGATTCGATTTTCCATTTTTAATAATTTCCTCATAAGCGGCTTTGGCCGCCTGAAGTTTTTCTTCATAGCATCCAGGTTGATTTTTATTCAACTCAATTAAGACCATCTTCAAATTTTCATGATTTGAAGACTCTTGAATATCCAAACGCACGGCATCCTCGTAACACCTCAGTGCCCCCTCAAAATCCCCAACCGTCACTAACAACCCGCCAAGCTCTACATAGGCATCGACAAAAGATGGTTCTGCTCCAATTGCAGCTTGATAGTATTTAAAGGCATCAACAAAATTCTTTTCTCGCTCATTTTTCACACCAGCGAGGTATAAATAACGGGGAATAACATATTCAGGCGAGAGCAATGTGGCTGCCTCGTAGAACTTTATTGCATCGCCAATATTTCGTTGATAGAAGCTAATATTCCCTAAACACTCAAGACGAAACAGATCGGGAAGTTCATTGGATTTCTCATTAAAAAATACAATACCCCTTTCAATTTCCCCACTTGAAAGGCACCCAACAAGAACATTTTTTATTTCACTTATTTCAGAAGTATCCATAATTTCCGCAATTTATTTAATGTCTTTAATTAGTGAATTAAAAAAGTCTAGTTTTCCAGGTGGGACTCCAATATTGCGAAGGCCTGCAGCAGGATCCAGGCCTTCGTAATGGGACTTAACAGAATCTATACCTTTCGATCCAAATTGAGGCACGGAAGATTGAATCAATAAATCATGTCATTTTTTATCTAGGACAAATTCCAAAATTTGTTCTTGAGTACCCTTGGCCACAATTTTATTCTGGGATGTTGGGCGATTTTAAGACGAGTACAGAGGAGAAAATTTCTCCAAACGATTAGCTTCCCTTTCCCTTAAAACTCAATGACAGATTGAATAGGACAGCCAACTATTCAATAAGCAAAACCTCTCCATCAAGATTCAAACCACGAAGAAACTCAATTTCCTCGACATCTTCACAATGAACTTTAATTTTAATACTTCGCTCGTCAATAACTTCAATTTCATCAATTGGAATCGTCATATCAAGCCCAGCACTAAAAGGTAAACTCATATTTGATCCAACCTCCACCACACCATTAATTATTTTGCATTTCAATACGAATAGAATTTTTCCATCGCAATTTTCAGTAAAAATATCTTCAACTTGTATTTCTGAGTGCATTCTTAGCTCCTCTTTCATTGCTGACCTGGCTTTTTAGGAATAAGTGTAATTGACTGAATCTTATTAGGTGCATTATTAATAAATTTTGCCCCACTAATACGCTGCCCCTGAATTGTCACATTTTCAAATCCAACACTTCCAAGATCATCAACCATCGATTGAAATAACGACTTAACCTCTCTGAAACCAAGTTTTAGATTTGGCTGATTGGTAGGAAACACATGAACTTCATCGATTAATAATGACGCCTTATCTTCATCAACACGATATGATTTTGATTTAATTTCGATAGGACCCTTGGAGCTAACAACCTCACGATAGAACGACCAATCTTTTCTCCCGCCTGAAAGGACAAAATCTAATTCCTCGGGGTCGTTCATCAAATTACGAGTTACGGAAGGAGTTGCCGTATTTACAGCAGCAGCGGCCTCTGCAACCCGCGCAGCAGCACTTGCCGTCGTGGCCAATTCAGTCACGGCAGTCACGCCACGAATAAGCGCGCCACCTACGCCGAGCATCCCCGACAGGACATTAACTTCTTTTTCAGACTTCCTCGAAACGGCTTCATTGTAAGCCTTGGTGCCCGCGTCCGGTATTGCATTGGCAATTGGATCGCCGTTGGTGCAGCTTGCCGCCGGACACGACGCGACCAATGGGAAGTAGACCGCGCCATCGACCGTCACGGTAACGCGCGTTGTTCCCGGCGGCGCTACGGGCAATGATTGGCTGCTCGTATAAGTCGGTCCCGGCGTCAACACATAGGGGCTATCCTTGCCGCCGGTGTTGGCAGTGATATACGCCATCAGGTCGTTGCCCGGACGGGTCGGCGGCTTTTCAAGCAGGGTGATTTGGTCCCCTGGAACCGATACCAACGGCATCGTGTTATCGGCTTTAAGGGTGTCCTGTATCGGCTCCCCATTCTTGATGTTGGTATTTTTGACAAACGTTTCCTGCGTCCCCTCCGCCACGATGACCTTGCCGTTACCATCCTTCAGGCTCGCATAGCGCAACGCATCCTGAATCTCCTTTTCGCTATATTTGCCGCCACTTTTCGAGGCCAGGTTTTTGGCGTCGAGTTTATCCTTTGCGTGCAATTGCCGGTTGTTGATATCGACCGTCGCCGCCGCGTTCGCGCCCTGCGCCACGCCCGACAGCGCATTCATGCCGCCCTGCCCGCTCGCGCCCGATGCCACCAAGCCGCCCAGCGCGCCGCCCAAGGTCGCCATGGTTTGCTGGTAGGTGTTGACGAAATCGATTCGCGCCTGTCCCTTCAATCCTTGCTTGTCGGCTTCCGCCTCGCCCATCACCTTGCCCAGTTGCTGGCCCTGGTTGCCGGCCACCACGCCGGTGGCCGCCCCCAGCGCGCCCGCGCCGCCGCCCGCCACGCCGCCGATCAAGCCTTGCGCGGCCACGTGCAAGCCAACCCGGTAGACGCCGTTGTCGCCCCAGTTCTTGGCCGTCGTTTCCGCCTCGGCTGCCTGGGCGCTGTACGCATTGGCCTGGTCCGTGTCGCCGCGCGCCGCCGCTGCCTTGGCCAGTTCGCCATAGTTCGTCGCTTCGCGTTTCGCAGCCTCTTCCTTGGCATTGCCGATGTCGCCCACCGCGTTCGCCGCCAATGGCGCCGCCGCTTGCACGAACGCCGCCGTCGCGTCCAGTGTCGCCTGCACCGACTTCTTATCAAAGTTGTTGGCGATCTTGCCGCTCGTATCGACCCCGGTTTCCACCTTGCGGTTGATGCCGGCCACCGTTTGCGCCGCATCCTTGCCGGTCGCCGCCACTTGCCCCGCCTCGTCGCGGATGGTGAGGGTGCCTGCGCCGATGCCGCTCCTGGTCGTGCTGGCGTCGTGCTCGCTGGTCGATACCACGATCGGGGTGTTGGCCTTCTGGCCGCTTTTACCCGCGTCCGTCAGTTTGCTCCCGCCCGGCCCTGTGTTATTGGCGCCGGTCCCGCCCGACGTCGCGCTGCCGCTCACGCCGATGCTGCTCGCCTCCATCGTGGTGTG
The DNA here is from genome assembly GCA_040544385.1 of Oxalobacteraceae bacterium GrIS 1.11. Taxonomy (GTDB): domain Bacteria; phylum Pseudomonadota; class Gammaproteobacteria; order Burkholderiales; family Burkholderiaceae_D; genus Janthinobacterium. The sequence goes on along the minus strand of JBEONR010000116.1, from coordinate 58 downwards.
GTTGGCGATGTCGCTGTGCGTCAGCGTTCCCGTGTCGAGCGCGCTGGCCGCCGCCCCG
>JBEONR010000115.1:0-4711 GCA_040544385.1 Oxalobacteraceae bacterium GrIS 1.11 | reverse complement strand
GCTGCTCAGCTATTATTGTCATTTTAGAATCCATGTGTGTCAACTTCCTTAATTAGCGTGATGAAGTTGTCTCACAACAGTTTGACACAGGGGGAGCGTCATCCGCAATCCCAAGGCGCTTGACTGGATACGCGCGCGCGCCATCGACAGTCGAGCCGTATTGTCGGTATGTACCGGTGCCTTCATCATGGGCAAGGCTGGATTGCTCGATGGTCAATCGGCAACGACGATCGTCGGGGCCACGGCGCAACTGGCCGCAATGTTCCCAAAGGCGAAGGTGGTCAGTGACCGTCGCTTTGTCGACAACGGCAGGATCGTCACCACTGGCGGTCTGTCTTCAGGCATCGATGGTGCCCTGCACATGGTCGACCGCGAACTGGGGCGTCTGCGCGCCGAGGATGTCGCCCGTGGCATGGAGTACGAGTGGCGCGCAGAAGGCAAGCTCGCCTTCGGCCAATTGGCTGCGTATCAGATGCCCGACGTGACCGAGTTCGTACCCAAGGGCGCCATGTGGGAGCGCCTGATCGACCATGGAGATATCAGCCAGTGGGAGGTGGGCGGCCGCATCGAATTGGCAGCCGGCACTTCGGATTTCCTCGATCGTGGCGCGATCAAGATGCACGCTGCAGGCTGGCGCGACGTGACCGGCGCCAACACACTTCGCCGCAGCTTCACCAAGACCGCCAACGGCAAAACATGGCAGGTCGTCATGGCAGTCAAGCGCGCCGACGCGCCAGCCATCTACAAACTGACAATCGCCATCCAGCAGCTCGGTGACGCAAAGATCATCGCAGGCAAGTGATCTCAGAGGAGCACTGGAGCGCCTCGAACGCGTACGTTCAATGCAAGAAGTTGCCGCGTTCATAGAAACTGTATCGATCGCGCGTCTGGCTAAGGATGCTGGGTAGTGGCTCAGCATTGCTGTGACAAATCGCGCTATTGAAATTTGAAGCCGGCGGTTGTATCGAACTGGCTGATCGTCTGTTTGGGTATGTCCGCTTCTGGCCGACAACTGTCGATTGTACTCGACGGCAGACCGGTGGCTACCTGTAGCGACCTGCAATCGAAAACGGCCCGACCTGCATTCGGCTTGTTCGACCTGAATTAACTGCGACCAGCGGCCCCCTCAAACCAGAGATAATTGCAAATGAACCTGCAGAGTGACTAGGGGATATTTGAACTACCACGCGGTGCCGGGCAACATGCATCGACTGTCGGGGTTTCTCAGCGAGGTATGCCGCTCTTGGCGGCATACCCTGCTGCGTAGAAGTCAACGCCATCGACTGTCATGGAGTCGGTTCAATCGCTTGCTCCGAAAATACGTGCCGCCGTGTCGAGCAGTTCATCCATTTCCGTCAGAGCGATTTCACGTCAATACCTCTGGCAGGAGCCGTATGCGGTAGTTCCGCAAGTACGGATCTGTGCGGGGGGCGGCGGATAACCGCCGTCCCTACCGCGACCCCTGGTCCTGCAAAATGCCTTCTCGCAACATTCCAATCGATTCAAGAATTGCCGCCCCCGGCCGCCGGCACTGCCGACCGAGGCCGGGATCAATATGCCAAAACCGGCTTCAAAGGAGGAGCAAAAAGCCCAAATTGCTCCCTAAACTATCTGCAAAGACGGTCTCAAATAGTTTGACACTTTCCGGGGGGTCTATTGGTGGCGTGGTTCAAAAACGGTTTTTTTTTGGCGCTTACGTCGCACCCTTGCCCGTCTTGCGTCAATGTTCGCGTCCGAACAGACGAGCACAATCCGTTCGGGTACGTTCGCTCCATCGTTTGGCGCGAAAAGGCCGCAGAGAGGGCTGATGGCCGGACCACGCGAGCAGGGCCAGAGTCGCGTGCACGGTGCGTGTCGAGAAACAAGTTATGTCTATGGATCGTGAGCAAAAATGCTATTAAAAACACTACCCGGCCAGGAGCACCGTTGGCGTATGGAAGATATTCGATTCGACCAGATCGATGCCGCGTCGGTGCATGCGGACCAATTCCTGTTCCTCACGCTGGCGTCGGCTTCGTTCGTCGAAATCCTGGCGCAAACCTACAGCGGCAATCTGATCGAGCATTTTCGCGGCGACGCCGAATTGACGAGCTGGCTGGAACAGTCCTGGCAGCCCGACGAAACGCGGCACGGGCATGCCCTCAAGGCCTATGTGCAGACGGTATGGCCCGAGTTCGATTGGGAGTTGGGGCACCAGTCATTTCGCGCCGAATACGGCGCATGCTGCACCGCAGAGCAACTCGAACCGCAGCGCGCCCTTGAGCTGATGGCGCGCTGTGTCGTCGAAACCGGCACATCCACCTTCTATCGCGCCTTGCAGGACTATGTCCGCGAGCCGGTGTTGCACGCCTTAATCGGCCAGATCGGCGCCGACGAAATGTCGCACTACCGGTTTTTCCGGCGCCACTTCAATCTGCTCAACGCGGTCGATGGTCACGGCGCCAGCGCGGCGATGGCCACGATCTGGCGCCGCCTGCGCGCCGTGCGCGGCGAGGATGCGTATATCGCATTCAAGCATGTGTCCAAGGCATGTCATCGGGACGGTGTTCAGTGTGAAGACGATTGGCTCGCCTACAACCGCAAGGTCAAGCGACTTGCCCGTGCTCACTATCCTTATGCGATGGCCATCGGGATGTTGATCAAGCCGCTGCCGCTGAGCGCACCGCTCAAACGGATGATGCACTGGCCCATGGTCGGTTTGGCCCGACTGGTCTTGTAATCTGATTCAGCTGGCGGGATCCAAGTTTGGCGAGTGGGTGTCCCAGCCAGGAAGATGACGGGGCTGGATGCTTGCCGTTGGCCGTCGTCCTAATTAAAATTAAAACACCGGCGGGTATCGCGTGTATCGCTCGCATTGCCTGGCATCGACCGGAAAGGGGCAAAATGTGCGGCATCGGCAGAGCGCTTGTGCGGCCAGCCGGTTCGAGGTGAATGCGGCCGGCAGCTTGCTGCGCACGCGGGTCAAACTGGCCTGATTTGGCTGAGCGCCCGATTTTTACCGAATTCTGTGTGCCCCTCAGCGGGAACGGCAAACAGGACTGCGGCGCACGCCTCACATCTGCCTGAACAAGGCCTGATACTGCAACGACACCTTGATCCGTTCAGGCCGGCCTTTCAGTATCACTTCCATGTTGTCATCGATCCGCACCACGCTGGCGACGTGCCGCAGGTTAACCACGGAGCTGCGATGCACTTGCCAGTACCACTGGGGATCGAGCTGGTCTGCCAGTTGTTTCAACGGCATCCGAATCAGTGCCTCGGCGTCGGCCGTGACCACGCGGGTATACTTCGCGTCCGATTCAAAGTAATGCACGTCGTCCACATGAATCAGGCGCACCTGGGTACCGACCGAGGCCTTGATCCACTGCAGCGGCGCCGCCGCCTGCGGCACGGCGACGGCGGGCAGCGGCTCTGGTCTCGCGCTGCTCACCTGCGCCATGCGCTCCTGCAGGCGGCGCACCACCGTTACCAGGCGCGGCAGCTCGACCGGTTTGAGCACATAGTCCACCACGCCCTTTTCGAACGCCGACATGGCATAGTGATCGTAGGCCGACACGATCACCACCAGGGTCTGCTCGCCAACCGCCTCGGCCACCTCCAAGCCACTCATGCCCGGCATGCGAATGTCCAGGAAGGCCAGGGTCGGCCGATGGCTGCGAATTGCCTGGAACGCCGAGGGGCCGTCACCAGCGCTCGCCACCACCTGGAGTTCGGGCCAGACCAGCGTCAGCGCATCGGTCAGTCCGGCAAGGGCGAATGGTTCATCGTCAGCAATGACGGCGCTCAGGATCATATGCAACTTCCAGGAATGCCGACAGTGGCACACACGCCCCCGCCCGGCGCCTCGCTCAAATCGAGCCGCGCGCGGCCTTGATAGGCGGCGGCCAGGCGAGCGCGGATATTCACCAGTCCGACGCCGCTGCCGAGCGTATCGCCGGCACCGAAGCCGGGCCCGTTATCCTGCACCGTAATGTCGATGCGCGCCTGCCCCTCATGGCTCACTCGCGCGGCCCGTACCGCAATGCTGACCGGTCCGGGCTGGAGTTCTACGCCATGTTTGATGGCGTTTTCAACCAAGGTATGGATAATCAAGGGGGGAAACGGCACGTCCGCCAGTGCCGGATCGCATTGCACGTCCACCTCAAGGCGGCCGCCCATGCGCACTCGCACGATGTTCAAGTAGGTCTCGATTAAGCTAAATTCGCGTCCCAGGAGCGAAGCTGTGCCACGCACATCCGGCATAGCCTGACGCAAATAGCTGATCAGTTGACTCAACAGGAAATCGGCATTCTCGGGATCCTTGCGCACCAGATGCTGCACGCTGGCCAAGGTGTTGTACAAGAAATGCGGTTCAATTTGTGCCTGCAGCAAGCTGAGTCGGGCTTCCGCCAGCGCCTGGCCTTGCTCGGCCCAGTGACGTTTCAACTCTTCGCTGCTCAAACGCTCATGCCAATGGCGTACATAGGTGAAGCGCAGATAACAGAAGGCAATCAAGCCGCCGACCATCAGCTCCGGAAAGAAGCACATGAACGAGGGCATCGCCGCAAGCGTTTGAATTTTTTCGGCCATAAAAAATATCAGATGCCCGACGGGTAATCCCAGCAAGGCCGTCAGGCCGGCTCTATGCCGTTTCGTGTGGAACTTGACTTCTAGTACCATAGCGGGCACTGCCATTTTGAAGACAAAGAACGCCTGATGAGTATTGCCGTTG
>JBEONR010000114.1:0-4727 GCA_040544385.1 Oxalobacteraceae bacterium GrIS 1.11 | reverse complement strand
TGGGTATATGTAGCGCCTTTCGCGGCCGACATGCAGCGGCACCGCCATTTTCAAGCCGGAAGCCAGCTAAGCGCCGCCCGTGCCGTATCCCCCCCCCACCTAGAATAGAATATGAACGATACATTTGATTTGCTGCGCGAAGCCATTACGCAGTGCCGCGAAGAGCTTGGCGCCTCGCACATTGACGAGCTGCTCGCATTTCGCAACGCGGCGAACTTGTACACGATAGAAAAGCTATTGAAGCAACATGACCGCATGAGTGAAACGCTCGCGGCGGCCGCAGCGGTTCATTCGGTCGGCATGCAGAACGCCGGCGTGCTGAACCTCGAAGAACTCAAGCTGATTGATGCATACCGCAGCCTTGACGCACGGGGCAAATTTTCACTTGAAGATTTTGCTTCCGCTTTGGTAGATATGACAACAGAACATGTCGTCCTGCCTCGATGCGAGGTAGTCGATATTTCAAACAAGCGAACAACTTAATGCCGTCAGTGGACCCAGGCAGCATGTGATGACATACCTCACGCACCACCGGCACCATCTCAGCGTTTAGGCGGCGCGCAGTTCATCGAGCGCGGCAATGCACTTGTTACCCAACCCTGTCCAACCGTGCCAGTTGCAATACTCGACAAAAGCGGCCTCCGCCGACATCGAAGCAATGTCCTGGTCGGTGTGACCGCGCCCGCGAAGCGCAACCAATATTTTAGAGTTGATTTTTCTGATATCCATTTTCTTTTCCATTGCTGTGGCGCGCACCTCGCGCTGCCTGTGTGTGACATTATGCCCTGCCGGCAACTATTAAATGGACTTTGGCAACATAAATCGCAGAAGTTTAAGTCCGCCTATCCCAAGCTACTTTATGGCGGGGAGGTGGTAGGGGCAAAGGGTTGCCTCGCTACGATGGCAAAGTCATTGCAAACCTTCGTGTTTGGCCATCACACGCTTGATGACATCCTCGACACCGGATTGTTTGCCATCCTCGTCCTTGTTGTTCAGCCCGAATGCTTCCCGCTCCAGGATGATCAAGCCGCGTAGGGAGTCGGCCAGAGTCTTCATGGTGGTGGACCGGCTGCCGAGAGTGACGACCTTGCGGAACAGTTCGTCGCGCTTGTCGACGCCCTTGTCATCGGGCGCGTACAGGAACTCGCGCAGCTGCTCCAGCAGATCCTGGTTGTCGGTCTGCCGTTCGAGTTCGTCCAGCAAGCTCATTGTCAGGCCGCGGGCGCGCTGGATGTCGCGCCGGTGCGACAGGATGATGGACGACTGGAGGGCCGCGTTGGCCTCCACGATCTCCTTTTCCGGTACGCAGTGCGCAGCGCGCACATCCCTGCGTACCGCCTCTCTGCGCACCAATGCGTCGGCCGTCGCGCGGATCTTTTCCGACAGATCCCGGGACCACTCTTCCCTCTTGGAACGCTTCCGAATACCCGCTTCGCTGATGCCATGTTCGGCCGCCATCTGGCGCAGCGATTTGATGCCGGCGCGGTAGTCCGCTTCGATCTTCGGCCAGCTTGGCGGCGCTTTTGCCGTGTCCATATTGTCGCTACTCTCGTCCATGCTTGTTCTTTCGTTTCCGTTGTTCCCGCCTCAAAATTGATGAGCGGCGCCGGCCGGGATGCGCGCCGCCCCGCTGATTCATTGCCTTTCCGCCATCAACCCACTTGATTTTTCACGGATGACTGTTGGTAATCATGAAAGTGAGGGACCATGCGGCTCTGCGCCGGGCGCTTCGCAGTTTTCTCGCAACCCGAAACCCATTCTTTCGGCGCTCCTGGCTTGAGCGGCGATGGTCATGTCGGCGTTTTGCTCCAGGTATCCCATCGTGGTGAGCGCCGACTTGTGGCGCATGGCCTTGCGGATGTTCTGCACGCCCGCGCCGTCTTCCGACAGCATGGTGGCGAACGTGCCGCGCAAACGATGAGGCGTGATGCCCTCGACCCCGCAAGCCTGGTTGGCGGCGATGATGGCGTTCCGGGCAAAGCCGGCGCCGTGCATGGTCCCTTTGCGCGAGGGCGCCATCAAAGGCGATGCGCCGGGGGCGGGCTGGCCGGCGCCGGGCCGCAGGCGCTGCAAGTGCAGCAACACCCACTCGGGAACCGGCACCGGGTCGGCCTCCCGCCCCTTTGTCTTGCCGGGCGTGTAGACGCGGCGCTCCCAGTCCAGCCATGACCACCTCGCCCCGGCCGCCTCCCGCTCGCGCAGGCCGACCCCGAGCATCAGCCGGACGGCCGTGCCGATCGCCGGCGCGGTGCGCGTCGCCGCGTCCAGCGCATCAAGCCATTGCCGCGCCATCTTGACCGGCAGCGTCGCGCGCGGGCGTTGCTGAATTTTGAGCATCTTGACGCGCCAGGGCATCGCCAGCAGCAAGTCGCGGCCGATCGCCCACTTCATCAGGAGTTTGAGAATTTTCAGCCAGTGGTTCGCGCTGGCCGGCGCATGCGTCAGCAAATGGGCGTTGCGCGCCAGCTCGACCATTTCGGTGGTGATGTCGCACACCAGCCGTCCGCCCAGGCCGTGCAGATGCAGGCGCCGGAACGCGTCGACGCTGCGGATGTGGGATGCGCTCGACACCGGCCGGTGGATCGCCAGCCATTTTTCAGCCAGGTCCGCCAGGGTCGGCGCCAGTTGCTTGCCCAAGGCGGCGTGCTTCGCGCTCTCGTAGGCGTGCGCAGCGACCGTATCGGCTTTGTGCTTGAGCGTTTCGCGCGTAGTGCGCTGGGTGCTGACGCGGGCAATCTGAAAACGGTAGTGCCAGATCCGCCCGACCCGGAACAGCGCATAGCCCGTCGATCCGCCTCGCGCCGGCCTGGCCGGCCGCCGCCGCTGTTGCGGCTGTTGCTGTTGGTCCCACTCCCGCATGTCAAGCTCTATCCCTCGTTATGTGACGGGCGAGCTTAACCGGGGATGGCGGAAAACTTGGTTTTTAGCGGAAGCGGTGCGCGATCAGCATCCGCCCATAGCCGGCCAGTTGCTTGGTCCAGATGTCGCGCACGCGCGGCGGCACCAGCTGCGCCGGCGCGGCCGGCCGCTCCAGCGCTTCGAGGCGGTACTTGGCGGCCAGCGTGATCCGGTACACGATGCCCTCGCGCACGATGCAGCCGCGCTCGACCAGATCGCAGTACAGTTCGACAATCTTGCTGTGCTCGATGCCGCGCGGCGCGCGCGGCGTGACAAATTCACCATGGGCCTCGATCGCCTGGTGGATCGTCATCGGCCGCCGGCGCAGCGTCTGAAGAATCAGCATGCCGCGGGAGTTGATTTCTGGAAGGCGCATTGCCATGTTCATGTCCTTGAAAACGCTTGCTGAAAGACGGCCATCGCGCGCCGGCTGGCGCGCGTTGATCCGTGGTGGATGAAATGGACGTAGCGGGCCTTGCCGGTCGCGGTATCGCCGACATAGCAGCAGCGCCTGCCGCGCTGGCGCAAGGTGCGCGCCCGGCGGGCGCCGACCTCGCGCCGGACAATCCTCTGCACGTCGACCATGCCGTCCACCCACATGCGCCCGGTGCCATCCTTCCTCACCACGCAACAGGTGCAGCCGTCGCCGGCGTCCACCGTCATTGCCCGGTCCCCGGTTCGTCCTTGGACTGGGCGACGATCACCTCCATCCGCCGCAGCAATTCCCCGAACGACGCCGCAATCTCGCCCTGCGTGACGCGCTTGAGCTGATCGTCATACAACCGCGCCATCGCGCCCACGTTGGCCAAGCCGGCCTTGTCGAAAAACAAGGTTCCATCCTCCATCAGCCTCTCGCACATCCCCAGCAGGCTTCCGATGGCCTTGTAAAAGGCGGGCAGATGTTCCTGGCCACGCCCTTTCTCCGAACGTTCCGCCAGGACGGCCCCGACGTGGGCCATGCGCATCAGATGGCCGTAGTGCGACGCGTTCCCGGTGCCGCTGGCAATCGCACTGATCGCCTGCCAGGACTGCTCGCCGACCGCGCCGCGCTCGGCATCGGTGAGCCGGTGCGCCATTGTCGTCGCCTGGTCTATCGCCTCGTCTATCGCCTGGTCCGTTTGGCGCTGCACCACGAGCGCCGTCATGCTATCCAGGGCATGCGTGGTGCATCCGATGCGATGGATGCCGTGGGGCCGGGATTGGCGGTGTGGTCTGCTATGTGCCATTGCTTGTTTTCCCTGATATCGTTGGTGTATAAAAAATCATTTCTTCAACATGGCCAGCATCGAGGCGCGCGCCGCGCTGGCTACCGCGCTTTGCCCCCTGCCTGGAGCGCACGGCATGCCGGCCGTTCCTTTTCCCCCCGCGATAGTCGATCGCGGTCCCGGACTCAAGGCCGCCACCGCCAAGCGGTCGGGGGACTGGCGTATCAAGCGTCGGGCTTTTTGTATCTCGGCCGTGCGCGCGGCGATCGCCTCCGGCGACTCAAATACCCGCTGTTTTTCTGGTTCCGGCGCCTTGATGGGCGGCATCGATGCCGGCTGCGGCCCGGCCGGCTTGGCGGGACGTGTCATCGCCACCTGAACCCGGCCCTTGAACGTGAACATGTCTTCCCCCGGCAACGGCGTCAAACCGTGCTTGATGCCCTCAGCGGCGATCAGCGGCTCGGACGACCACCATGGCGCCGCGGCGGCGCCAGCGGCCTGTACGCGGGTCGTGCGGGCAATGAATTCAGCTTCGGACAGGCAGAAATTGCGCCACGTCGCGAACCAGTCGGTTTTGAGGCCCGTTTTGCCGCCGATGGCGCACCAATGGTCGCGGAATTTTTC
>JBEONR010000113.1:0-4754 GCA_040544385.1 Oxalobacteraceae bacterium GrIS 1.11 | reverse complement strand
CCAAAACCGGCTTCAAAGGAGGACGAAAAAGTCAAAATTGCTCCCTAAACTATCTGCAAAAATGGTCTCAAATAGTTTGACACTTTCCGCTCGCTTGAGCATACTGGGGGGTCTCAGTAATGAAACGGGCCAGGTATTCCACCGGATTGTCGATCGGATGCTTCCAGCGAACGAAAGCATCGGCGTAGCTTACGTAGACATCCTCCTTGTGCGCGAACCTGACGTACAGACCCTCACCGTCGTCTTCCACCACGCGGGCAACCCGCCAGCGATTATTTGGCTCACTAAATACGTAGACGCGGGTGTTACGCCCCAAACGCTTCACGGCTACCGACGATTTAGGGACCGCGTGCTGCCGTCGGCCATTCTGGGCCGGCGAGTCAAAATACTCGATGATCCAATTGACACCCTCATTCTGCAAGACCTTACCCATTCCGTCAATCTCGCGTCCCTGTATTACACAAAACATCCACAAAACCTTTCACTCGGCGTTTTCAAAGACCAAGTGCAACACCTTCTGCTTTAAGGTGCCGCCCTCGCGAAAATTCACAAACATTTGACTAGTCAGGAGCGTGCCGTTGTCATGCCCCTGTGTGCGGATCTGTGCTCTATCCGATCCATTGCTAAACGCCTTTGCCGTTCAGTCAGTACGATTGACCGCGAACTCAAGCACACAACCCCTGGCAACGCGACACAAACGAGAACACTAATGACTTGCTGCGCCAGTACATACCGAAAGAATCGGACCTGTCGATCTACTCTTAGGGCGAGTTCAATACTTTCGCCCTGTCGCTCAATACGCGACCAAGAATGAGGCTCGGATATGAATCACCGCTCGTCATTTACCGGCATGAAGTGTGCCGGTTCGTAGGCGCATGCATTGAGACGCTGAATGCGAGTGCGCTTCTCAAAGGCATCGATGGATACGTTCTCGCCGCCCAGCAACAGCCGCATCTTCGCCACCGGCGACTCGACCTGAGCCGTCAATAGGCTGGGACCAAGACTACTCAGAAGTTGACGCATCGTCAGCAAAGCCTGGATTCCCGACGAGTTGAACCAGTACCCTGGAAGCTCATACTTGTCGCCGACGCTCGCACTTATCAAATCGGTTTCAATTGATTCCATGAGTCCTTTAATTGCTGGTTCGTATTGTAATACGTAAAACTTACTTCAGGGCATGAAGTTCATTTCCGATAGATTAACAAAATGGGTAACTGTTCAGCCTGAGTGAGCATCGTAAATAGCAGTTGTAAACGAAGCTGGTTTGCCGCATCATTCGGGCATGCCACCGAAACCCAAGCGCCCCGATCTTTCGCGACTGTCCGACACGGACAAGGATGACCTCATCGTCATGCTGTTTGCGCGCATGGAAGCGCTCGAGGCGAGGCTGGGCATGAGCAGCGAGAATTCGAGCAAGCCGCCCTCGTCGGACGGATTGGCCAAGAAGACGAACTCGTTGCGGGAGTCGTCGGGCAAGAAAGCTGGCGGGCAAAAGGGCCGCAAGGGAACGACGCTCCGGCAAGCAGAACAGCCCAATGAGATCGTGACCCATCCGTTGCCGACGCAGTGTGAACGCTGCCGCACACCCTTGCCGATGCATGAGGCGCGGGTATGGGATCGCCGCCAGGTGTTCGACGTGCCGGCCGTCGCTTTCGACGTAATCGAGCATCGCGTCTTGGCGCTCACATGCACTTGCGGGCAATTGCATACGAGTTCCTTTCCGGCAGCTGTGAGCGAAGCGGTCCAGTACGGCTCCAACGTGCGCGCACTTGGCGTGCACCTGACGCAAGGCCAGATGCTGCCGTATGCGCGGGCCGCCGAACTGATCTTTGACGTGTACGGTCTTGCGGTTTCGCCGGGCATGCTGGTGGCATGGGTGGCGCAGGCGCGCGCCGCCCTTCAAGGAACCGCGAACGTGATCGCCGATCAGTTGAATGCGGCGCCGCTGATTCACGCCGACGAATCGGGTTTGCGCGTGGCGGGGAAGCTGCATTGGTTGCACATCGCCGCCAACGGGACGCATACCTGGTACGGCGTGCACGGCAAGCGCGGACTCGCCGCGATCGAGGAGCACGGCATTCTCACCGGGCGCACCGGCGTACTCGTTCACGATTGTTGGGCACCATATTGGCGTCTCGACGACAGTATCCATGCTCTGTGCAACGCTCACCTTCTGCGCGAATTATTGTATGCAAAGGAAACCACCGGCCAGCCGTGGGCGCAGGCGATGACCGACTTTCTGCTGGGCGCCAACACGCTACGCACGGCGGCGCGCGAACAGGAAATCACGTTCGGCATCGACGACGTCGGCGCCTTTCGCACCGTCTATGACGCCATTGTGCGCGAAGGCGAACGGCTCAATCCCGTCCACAGCGGGCGCGTCAAACAATCCACCACCGTGAACCTGTTGCGCCGCTTCCGCCAGCACGCCGACTCGATATTGCGCTTCGTCGCCGACTTCGCCGTTCCGTTCACCAACAACACCGCCGAACGCGCCGTGCGCATGCCCAAAGTAAAACAGAAAATCTCGGGCTGCTTCCGAACGCTCGACGGCGCCGAGCATTTCTGCGTCATTCGCTCTTGCCTTGACACCCTGCGCAAACAGGGTCACAACATGCTTGCCGTTTTACAGCACGCCTTCGCCGGAAATCCAATCCAGTCAGTTGCGTAGCGGCTGAATAGTTACCAAAATGGCATGTAATTGAAAATTGCTGCATGACATTATCGATTTTATTATAGTGAGTGATTGATAGAATGAGAGTTATCTAGAAACACACCACTGTCCCGCCGTTCTGATTTTCAATCAATTCACGATATGCCGGTCATGTGCCTTTACGGGCACATGACCGGCGCACGCCGACTCTGCGCCATATTTGCGCGCTTCCACACGACCGCTATCAGGCATAGCACAGCCAGGACGACGCGGTGGAAGACTCAGATGGAGCCTCGCAGCGCGCCATAACTTGCTGCAAGCGCTTCCTGTTTGTGTCGCGGTCGGCATGGCCGGCGATTCGGCGGTGCCTACGGCTGCTTGGGAACAAAGGGTATTACATTGGCGTTCTGGCCTGCCGCATTGCCAGCAACGCAACTACACGGTTGATGCCGCAGGATTGCGAGCTCTCGTCGCAGGCGCTTGATCATCGTCGCATTGTGACGCCATGTATAACGGGGAAAGGCCGATCCACCTGATGTGGTAGCCGCCATCTTGAGTTCCTCGATGTGCCCGTCCTGGAATCCCAGGGTTCGCAACACATCATCGCGGCCGTTCTTCAGCGCCCGGTCCGCCCTTCTCATCATTTTTTGTGCCTGTCGGACTTGGTCGATGTGGGCCAGGTAACGCGCCGTCGTTTGATGCATGTCGCACTGTGATTTTATTTCCATAAATGATCTCTCCTATTTTCAGATTGAGTTATCAACATCGCTTGCCGACGGCGGCATTTCCCGCCAACCACGTGGCAGCTTCAGCCTTGCGATGACACTGGGCAAAAAATATTGTCATTTATAATAAAACTTTTCAAAACATCAATAATTAATCGATATCAATAAATTATCATAAGAACAATTTAAGTTATCAAATATCAATCACACTGATCTCAACCTTGCCATCGACTTTCTTTGATTCCACGCAACCGAGATCTTAAGCATGGCGCTAGACTGATTTGTATTAAGGCCGATCAACAAAACATGGAGAGCACCATGGACATGCCCAATATCCCGGAATGCGATCCTGCCGTCCCTGCCGTGGCGGCAATCGAGGGACAAGACCTTGACGCGCTGCTGCAAAAGCTGCACCGGACAGGGAACGCGATCGAGCCCGCCGTTCTCGCCATGAAGGAGCGCAAACACATCCAGTCAATTGCGGGCGCGTCCGTTAAATTGAATTTCATCGTGCTCGCTGGCCTGCTGCTGTCGGTGGCCAGCAATCTCTATCTCGGCTGGTACGCGACTCATCCCGTGCGGGAATACTTCGCGTCGGATAACGGCCGCATCTTCCCCATGATTCCGCTGTCGCGGCCCTACCGCAAGACCGCCGACGTGATCCAGTACGCGAAGGACACCTTGAACCGCTCGTTCACGCTCGACTTCCTGAACTTCCGCCAGCAACTTGAGGACACGCGCGCCAGCTATACCAAGGAAGGCTTCAAGTCCTTCCTCGACTCGCTCAAGGCATCCGGCGTGCTGGACTGGGTACGCGAACGGCGCATGAACATGTCGATTTCAGCCGGCACCGGCGTGCTGACCAAGGAGGGTATCGAAAGCGGCCGCTATGTCTGGCTGGTCGAACTGCCGATCGAGGTCAAGCTCGCCGGGCAGACACTGGAACTGCCGCCCCAGCGCTTCCTGGCGACGGTCCGCGTCGAACGCATCCCGACGCTCGATTCCATCGAGGGAATCGGCGCCGCCCAACTGGTCACCACGCCCTTGTGAAAGCGCCCGCCATGAAACATTCCACCTGCCTCTTTCTGGCCCTTGCCGCCGGCACGGCCTTGGCGCAGACTCCGCCACCCCGCTCTCCCGTGTCCTCCCAAGCGGGCGCGGCGCCAGCCCAGGATGCGGCGCCTCAATGGGTCCGCGCCACGCAAGACAGCGGCTTCCCCCCTGCGCCGCAAGCGCAGCCAGCGCCGCCGCCCGCCCCGCAGTCCGCGTTGAGTCCGACAAACCGGAAAGTGTCAAACTATTTGAGACCATTTTTGCAGATAGTTTAGGGAGCAATTTTGACTTTTTCGTCCTCCTTTGAAGCCGGTTTTGGCATA
>JBEONR010000112.1:0-4865 GCA_040544385.1 Oxalobacteraceae bacterium GrIS 1.11 | reverse complement strand
TGCCCTGGCCACGGTAGGCGCCAAACACGATGTCGAGAATCTCGAACACGCTTTTATTCTGGAACACGCGGCTGTCGCGGCCCAGGGCCAGGAAGGCGGTCCAGGGCGCGATGGTGAGCGTGTAGCGGGCGAAGCCGCCGTCGGCGCCGTTCGTGCTACATAAAATGCCTATTTTTTCACCCGAAAATCATCCTTTAAATCGCCATAATCAATATAAGATATGGACTCAACAAGCCAACCTCTATTTTTTACCCAAACAAAAGTGTAACTTTGGATACCTGCTACACTTTGGAAACTACAACCATTTTTATCAAACTCTCTATGTACCATATTAGTGTCACGCGTGATTTCCTTTAATTCCTTGTAAATATCAACATCTCTCCCCTGAACTATTTCATGAAAAATTTTCCTATAATTTTTCATGAAAATAGACTTTGAAATTATTATAGGCTTTTCATCAACTCCATGAGCATCAGTAGGGGAATATAATTTTAATGGGAATTTATAAAATGTAGCTATATCTTCCGGATTCCCTTTAGTTGATGCATCATAAAACAATTTCCAAGTATTGGTTAAACTTTCCAAATCCCCATTCCAACATTTTTCAGAGGAAAATGCATGATTTGAAAAAAATACTAAAAATAATGTAAGAAAAATTTTCATTATTTTTTTTCCTTTGAAGTTGGCCACCGATAAGAAACTAAATGAAAAGTTGGATTTTCCTCTGGATCAACCATCCACTGATCACCTTCTTTTATTTTTTGTGAATAGTTCCCACTTAATAAACGAACGGTTTCAACTGATTTAATTTTTTTCCTTTTCTTCACAATATCTTCCCCGTGCTTTCCTTTTTCTTTTATTTCCTCTTCGCCATCAGCAACATTTTTGTGACCAATTCCTAAAAAAAACCCAACATGGTATTTAACAGGATTAATACCTCTTGTTGTTACAGTAATTGCACCATATCGAGGTTCATCAATTTTCTCTCCCCAATTAAGCCATGATGCGGCAGCGGCACTGCCCGTACCATGAAAACCTGCCTGTTCCATACACCAATTAATATATGATGAGCACCATGAATTTCTATCATTTCTTGCAGCGTCATCCGCAAGGCCAGTAGATCGGAAATACTTAAGAATATCTTTATTATTATATTTTTCTTCAATTTCCAACATTTCAGAATTTGATTTATCACGGATTACTTCTTGCTCCTTAACCGATTTTTCAAGAGCGTCAATCTTTTTTTCATCGCGTAATTTTTCCGATTTAATTTTTTCTTTTTTTAGTTCCAAATTTTCAGATTTAATTTTTTTAATTGCACTTTCGCGCAAACTGTGTTTTTCTCGCCATTCACCATCATTTTCTTGCGACCCATCAACTTCTTTCACCTCATCTAAACCAGATTTATTTTGCTCTTGGATAGCAAACGGCATCCATTTGGCGTCACCAGCGGCCTCCACGGTCTTTGTTGCAGTTTCATTCGCAGTAACAACCTTATCTTTAACTTTAACTATATTTGACTTTATTTCTGCATTTTTCAAACTGCTTCCCACCACCTGAGTACGTGGTTCGCCTTTCTTTGTTATGGTATCTTTATCAAGTGGCTTTTCAGGTAGTTTTGGTCGAGTATAAAATTGCTTTACATACGAAAAAGATGTTTGATAAACATTTTCCCAGCCCAAATCTTTTTTTATTGCAATAATTATATCATTGAACGTAATATCAGGCCCCGGGCTAGGCAATGCAGTTTTTCCTTTTGGATTTGCACTTGCCGCATCAAAAACATTAGTCGGAATATTTTTCGGTGTCGGAGGGTCTATTTTTTTTACCGAGACAACCGGTGGAGATGTTTTTAATTTATCATCTTCTGGCTTTATCTCCGGCTTTGGAATATTATCGCCATCGCGCGGATACAATACATGTTCGATAACAGTTTCGCATATTATTTTCTGAGCTACCGCATCGTTATATGCACTAAAATCAATTCTCGGTATTAAGATCATGACTGGCTCGTGAGCGTCTGATTCAATAACTGGTATATTTCCAGTTGCATCTGTTCTTACCTCGAATGCAACCAACTCCCATTCCACTATGGGAAGAGGTAAGGGTTTACATTCAGCAATAGGCTTTTCTTCTTCTTTTGTTTTTCCATCAGCAATTTTTTCTGTAATTGCAACGGCGGGCGCTAAAATTGGTGCGGCAACTGGTACAGCCGGGACTACTGCCGGGACAGGTACCGATGAGACGGGAGCAGCTACGGGTGCTATTTTTTGTTTTTTTTGTACCCCAATAACTGGTCGACCTTGAACGGGTTTTCCTAATACATCAGTAAGTTTCACACTTAAAGCATGGGTATCGTTCAATATTTTTTCTATACGTATGGCATCGTCTAAAACGGCTTGTGCAATTAAATACTTCCGATCAGATTCAAGTTTTGAAAATTCAGTCGGCACACGTCCGTTACGTGTTTTTATTATATTTTTTACTTTGTATTCCACTATTCCGGCATGGGTTGTAGAAAATTCACCATAATGATATCGAAAATAAATTAATGGTTCAAATTTCCCTGCCGCTGACCCATAATCAGTAATAGTTGCTTGTTTTAATAATTCAAAATATTTCAATCCGGCTTTAATGCTAGTGCGAGCATCAAATCGATTAGTGTCATTTACTCCAAAGGTGGCTCCAGTTTTATCAATAACCTGTGCAATCCCAGAAGCTGTACCATTTTCATTTGCCGCATCCGGATTAAATGTCGACTCGCATTTTGCAATCGCAATATAATATGCTAGGTCACGATTATTGAAACTAGATTTTCTAGCTTCTTCAATAATTATATCTACAACTTTTTGCTGAACCTCGGCAGGCACTTGAAATCCATGACGACCATATCCGGAAAGTGGCTTGTTTGAATTAATTGGCTCGCCATAATGCGATGTTTTTTCAGTGTAATTTTTATTATTTTCCATTTGTTATTTTTCCAACGTGCTATTAGGAATAAAAAATTGTGGAGTTTTAATCCAATTCCGTTCTTTTTTTAATATATTTATTTTCTCTTGTTTTGACGTTCCAAGCCAATTCCTCCCGTAACGCTTCCATTTTCCATTCGTATCTACGACTGCATTAACCTCGCAAATATCACAGCTTCCACCATTATCATAGTCAACGTAAATATAATATTTATTACCATCCCCAATGCACCGCAAACCTGTGGCAATATGATACTCTCCGTGCCATGGTTCATGCGCAAGCAAATTAAGTGATATTTTTTTATTACTTCCTTTTTCGATAATAATTTCTTGTTCTGAACATACATCATTCCATTGCATCGTGGCATTTTTATTAAAACTTACTTCACAAAATGATCGAATTGCAATTTTCGCATCAAAACAAGTGGTTTCATTTTTAAACCAATACATTTCGTGATCAAGTGCGGAAGATACATTGACAATTAAGAACAAAACCAATGAAAATATTATTTTTGTGTATTTAATCATGATAATTTACATTCATTTCTCACTGAACCAAATATTAATATCATCATCGTCTAGTTTTTGACGATGGAATTTCTCATCAGCATCCAATACAATTTTTATATTTTCCGGTTCCGCAGTAAGAATTTCCTGCGTATGACCATCTTGATCAGTTCTCCCGAAAAATACTTTTCCATCTTGGCGCTGCTTTCTATATAGTCGATCCGACATTGGATTTTTATCCGAGTTATCTAATATTTTAAATCGACCAGCATAGAGTTTTGACTTTGGCATTTCTGGCAGGTTTAATTTTGTCATCGCCGGCCCCGCCCACTCCTTCATGCTAGCCTTGAATTCCATCTTCCCCGGCCCGTGGATCATGATATTGCCGCCTTCGAGCTTCAGGTAAGCGCCCTGCGCCGTCAGCATCACGTATTCCTTGGCCGCCACCGTCACGCTCTTGGTGATGCTGGCCACGGTGATTGCCTTGTCGGCCGTCAACTTGGTTTCATCCGACTGGCTCTGGCTGCTGACCTTGCCGCTGGCCGCGTGCAGCTTGATGCCCGTTTCCTGGTTCGGCTTGTCCTTGCTGGACGCCTTGCCATAGGTGAACAGGCTGATGCCCGCTTTTACCGCGTGGTAATGGTTGCCTTGCGCGGCGAAGTTGATGTCTTGCCCGGCCGTGATGCTGCCGGTCTGTCCCGCCGCCAGGATGGCATGGGCCGGCGTCGTCGCCGCGATGCCGGCGGGGCTCGACAGTTGCAATTGCGCTTCGCTGTAAGCCGTCACCTGGCCTTGCCCGACGCCGCCGCCAGCCGTGCTTTCCACCACCTTGAGGCTATTGGCCATTTGCGCGATGGCCGGCAATTTCTCCGGCGCAGGTTCACTCTGGCCCTTGTCATCCTTCAACATCGCATTGTGCTTTTGCGCCGTGGTGGCCATGCTTGCCTGCAATGCGTGGCTTTGCTCGATCTGGGCTTGCGCCTCGCGCGTGTCGAGCTGGCTGCCGCTGGCGCCGCTACGCGCGTCGCTTGAGAGCAGCAAGCCCTGGCCGGCCCGGATCGCTCCGCTATGTTCGGTCTTCAGTTCCGCCCCAAAACCGACCGCCGCCAGGCGCCGGTTGTCGCTTTGCTGGCGCAAGTGGCCCAGGTTCAGCTCGGCCGTGCCCTGGTGCGGGCTGGCGTGGCGCTGCAAGCCGAGCCGCGACTGGCCGGGGCTGTCGTCGAACACCAGTTGGCTGTAGGCGCCGCCGCCGTTCTGGCTGGTCTGCATGGCCTGGCTCTTGAAGCCAGACAATACGGCCGGATGGGCGTGCGCGTCTTTCAAGCCGGGGAACCAGGCCGGCGCGTTGCCGGTGGCCGCGCCGCCGCCCTGGCCCATCAGATTGTACTG
>JBEONR010000111.1:0-5197 GCA_040544385.1 Oxalobacteraceae bacterium GrIS 1.11 | reverse complement strand
TACTCCGTGTGCTGTGATTGAAAGAGGTGCAGGGCTTTTAGGCCCAGTGGGGGCGTAGCTGCAATAGGCGACGCATGGCCAGCCACGGGCGCGGGTCCGGGAGCGGCATCACGCCAGCACCCGCACGGCGGCGGCGAACAACGCCAGGCGGCCGGCCAGGCCGTTTTCCCCGCCGTTGACGCGTCGCGTCACCAGCACCTGGTTGCCGGCGTCGGCCAATTCGTTCAAGCCGTGCGTCTTCCAGAACCAGGCGGCCGACCGGCACGCGCCTTCGGGCGTTTCGAGCCAAGCCGCGATCCGGTCCAAGGGGATGCCAAAATAGAGCGCGCATGCAATGTGGTTGGCCAGGCCGGTAATCTGGATCAGTCCATGCCCTTTCCAGCGCTGCCCGTCGCCATCCGCTTCGGGCGTGTTGCCCAGCCGCTTGGCCAGGGCGCCAGTATCGTAGGCGGCGCCCGATGCCAGTTCGCGCGTAAATTGCAATTGGCCCGACTCCTGGCCGATTTGCGAGAGGAAAGACGCCTGGCGCGCCTGGGTGTCGATGCCGAACTCGGCCATCGCAGCGTTAAGCGGGGCCAAAAAAATACCCGCTCGGGAGCGGGCATACGGCATGATTTTGTTCAGTTGATCGAGCGTCATAGGAAGTTCGCCAATGCAAGAATGCCAAGGAAGGAAAGGGCGAGGGTGCCGGCCGTTCGCGTCTGAAACCTGCGGTCGAGCACGCCCCACACGCAACTGGCCAGCACGACGCCGGCGGTGCAATGGCCTATCATTGGTCGCCTCCGAAGTAGCGCCGTCTCAAAGCGCCAATGATGTCGGCCGAATTGATTTCGGCGAACAGTTCGCGGCAAGTGGCCAGCGCGAACAGGCCGACCAGGAATTCCAGGCCAGAATGGACGCGCTCGCCCCCAATGTTGAAAAATTCGATCAACGCCGGCGCGATGTAGACCGCGCAAGCGAAGCCGACCGAGAAGGAAATGAGCTTTTGCGAAAAGCTCAGGCCGTCGCCAAGGAACTTGAGCGAGACGGCCGCCCCGGCCGCGCCGGGCAAACACGACAACGCGGATTTGATGATGGCGGCGCCAAGCGCCGCTGCGGTTGATACTGGCTCTGCCATGCAGACTCCCATGAAAAAACCCGCCGAAGCGGGTTGGTTGAAATGCTAAACAATATTTAACTGCGATTGGCAGTTATAAGTAAAAAAACATTGTTTTTAATTGCTGAATAGTAATTTCTCCCTGTCCATGAACTATAATAGGGTATCAAAATACTTCATATTATTGTATTTTTTCCTTTAAATTCAACAACTTAAAATATAATTTTTATAAATTTAGCCGCACCTCATTCTAGATAGTACGCCGGGGAAATGTAAAAATGTGTTCACTAAATAATTTGGAGCTAAAAATGCAGAAAATAATTTCCTCGATCACGATCTCGTTAGTTACGTTGTCTAAAAATTCCACTAACTTAATTCCATTGCTGCAAACAGTGGCAATAATTCTTGCCTTTATGGTAATTGGCCTGATCGTCTGGAAGGGACATCCATGATCTCGATTAATCCATGGGCAAAGATGCCGACGGACTGGATCACTGACGAAAAAATTAAAAAATTCAGATTCGCTGAAGATGGATCTACGGCAACCGCAGCCCTTCTATTGTTCTTTGTCCTATGCCAGACCTCAACTGAGCACGTCTTGGAGGAAAACGCATCTATGGAAGTAGTGCGTGTTGCGACTCTGACCTACGACGATATGGAGAAGTGGGCTTCTTTGTCGAGGGCGAAGGTAGCCTTGGGACTCAAGCGGTTATTGGATCTGAAAATGATCAGTAGAATCGGGACCAACCGTGCCGGCGCATATAAGGTAGAGGGCTTTGAGAAGGGCAAGCGCTGGGCCAAGCTTCCTGGTCAAGCGTTGTTGTCGCCTGCAAAGACTCAGTTCCTTCCCTTTACCAGATTTATGTTGCGAAGCAGACACGAAGTGAACGCGTTGAAACTGCACCTCTACTATGCCTCGGTCCGAAACAAGATTCATCCGCACAGCGAAGTTTCTTATGAGACAATTTTTGAAAAAACAGGAGTGGCTGAGCGCGATATCCCTTCCGCAAACTCGCTACTGCTTTCAACTGGGTTGATGCACATGATTGGGCGTGATAAAAACGAGGACGTGAAACAATACGCAGCCAATCGCTACTTCATGACTGGATACAAGCATCTTTTCATTCTTCCCAAAGCAGAATAAGACCTGTCAGGTCATCGTCAACGGTGTAGTCGCAGCGTCCCGCTTGATCGCCTGCGCCATGACATAGGAATAGACCAGGGCGTAGACTTGCGCGCCGGTCGCCTCGATGCCGGTCGGCTCGTTGGTGTCTGGGTTGAGGACGGCGAAGGCATCGCCGGGGTTAAACGGGAAATTGAGGTTGCTCACGTCGCGCAAGACCTCGCCCGCTTCAAGCGCGATCACCTCTTGCTCGACGCAAACAATCACGGGGGTGTGGAGGCGGGCGTTGTCGATCACAATGCGGCTAAAGCGGCGCCAGGCGTTGCCGGCGACAGTATTTTCCTTGTATTCCATGGGTTCCTTTGTGTGATGGGGTCAGGCAGCGACATGCTATCGTTTGATATTTATTTCCACATGGAAAATTTGTGGTGCCTCAATTTGTCACATCATGGAAATCCTATAGTGAAGTCTCAGCACAGAAATTAACTACAGGAAACTTATGGTAGGGAACGCGATACGTTTCCCGTCCATTGTTGATGGTTTTGTCAGGGGAATCTCATGAACAGATTTTTGTCGGCCGCGCAACAATTTACCCACGAGGAAGACGGCGTATCGGCAATTGAATACGCTTTGATCGCCGCCTTCATTGCCGTCGCCATCGTCCTCGGCTTCGGGCCACTGGCCAATCTGGTTCAGGGCGGGTTTATGTCAGTCGGGGACAAGGTTTCCAGCACCGCGTCTCCCTGATGTCCGGTCAAGCGGTGACGGTGGCGTCGTCGGAATAACGGCGCCAGGCGCCGTTGGAGAAATACACGGGGATGCCCGTGCCGGCGCCAGCCGCCTCCCCAACCTTGCGGCCGTTCGCAGCAAATGCGCGCAAGCCGTTGGCGCCGGCCGGGAGCGCGGCAACGGCAAAGGAGCCGGATGCGAGCGTGGTGTTGGAGGACAGCGCGCCGGCGACGGCCACCGGCCCTCCGAATTTGGACGAGCCCGCTACTTGCAACTGGTTCACGCCGTCATCAATGGCGGTGCCGAGGATCAGGCGCTTGATGACGGCGTTGATGGCATCCCCATCCAGTATTGTTTTAGCCATTGCGAGTTCCCATGATGCAAATGTTGTGGAGATTGAGCGGCGCCGACAGAAACGTCACCGTCCACTGGAAACCGTCGAAGGCGACCGTGTAATCGTTGGCCGCACCGTCCCGCATCAGCAAACCCTGCTTGTAGACGAAACGGGGATCAAAACCCTTTGTCAGCGCAAACGCGGCCGTTACGCCGTCACCCGTGAACCAGATCGGCGTCGGGATCTTCGCCATCGCCCGGCGCGCCGCATCCTGGCGCCGCAACTCGTCGCGCAGCAGCAGCGCCGGCTGGTAATACGCCGCCGCCGTCGCCCCGCCCGAAATCAACCCGCCCTGCCCCGCGGCGAGGCTGGTGATCGCGCCGGCCGGGCTGGCGGCGCTCTCGATGCGCACCAGATCCTTGAATGCGCTACGGCCCCACGGCGTGCCCGCTTGCAGGATGTCGGCCGTATCGTCGTAGGCCAGCGCGGTAAGGGCCGAGCTGTTCCCGTCGAGCGTGCATTGCGCACCGGGCTGGAACAGGGCCAGCTCGGTGCGGTAGATGTGGGCGATCTGGTCGCTGGACAATGCCGTCGCGCCGGTGCGGAACAGCGCGGTCCAGCCGTTATCCCCGTTGCCCGAATCCTGACGGTTGCCGATATGAAGTTGCGCGCCCGCATTGCTGACGGTGCCGGGATTGTTGCCGAAATTTATCAGCATGCCATTGAACCAGACTTGCACGGCGATTCCCGTGCGCTGGATCACCACCAAGCCGGCCTGGCGCGGCAACTGCGCCGCAACGACCCCACGGAAGATGGCGCCGTCATGGATGAAAAAATTCATCGTATCGCCGCCACCCTTGTTGATGGCCACGATCGAGCCGGCGCTCAGGCCGTCGCCGCGCGAGAACTTGGTTCCCTGCATCGCCGCGTCGCACCAGAACATATAGTGGAAATCGCCCGTGCCGTAATCGAGGTTCGGCGTGTAGGGCTGGCTCAGATAATTGACCCCGCCCACAAAGCCCGCATATTTCACCAGCGCGGCCCCGCTGGCCACCGCTGTCTTGACGATCACCCCATTGATAACCAAGCCGCTATTTTTAATGCTGCGGTCGGCGTCCGCGATCAGCTTGCAGGCAATATTGTCGAATCCGCTGACGGTGCCGGCCGCGCCGCCCCCGTCGCCGGCCACGATGTACAGCACCGCTTGCGTCGCGGTGAACGTCATGCTCACCGCAACAGGCGTGGCCGAAGTGGTGGCCGGCGCGACGGCGACGTTTCCGCCGATGGTGCTTGTCGCAACCGTCATGACCGCGCTACCGGCACCGCTGATTTTTCGCTGCATGCCCGTCACCACATACGTTTTGCCGACAATACAGGCAATCGGCGTGACTTGGTAGCCGTATGCCGCTATCGACGTGACTTGCATTTCGCCCGACACGGCCACCGCCGTGGAGGCATAGTTGGGAGAACTGGTCCATCCCGCCGTGTCCGTCGCAAATGTCCCGTTCGCCACCAGCGGGGCCGGTTCAAGGATGGTTTCGGACACCACGTCGGCCAGCCAGGTGCCGCGGATATCGCCAACCTGCCAACCGGAGGCATAGGCGTTGGTAATATAAGCAACCATGCCGTTGGCCGGGCTGGCCGGATTGTCTTTGAGCAGATACAGCGCCTGGAAGGGCGAATTGCCGCCCGACCCGGAATTGCCGCCCAAGGCCTTGGCGCCGCCCTTCACAGCGCACATCACGCCGACGGCGCCCGAGTTCCCGTCCGTGCCCAGGCGCGCAGGGATCGAAGACTGGTTGAAGATGTAATCGGATGTATTGTCCGGCGAGACCGTCGGCAGGGCATTCTTAAACCACGTCGCCCATGCCACCGTCGCGCCGCCACAGGCAAACAGGCGCCCGAGCGGATCGAT
>JBEONR010000110.1:0-5570 GCA_040544385.1 Oxalobacteraceae bacterium GrIS 1.11 | reverse complement strand
TTTAAGTATGCGGCGAACCGAAGTCCGCCGGCACCTTCATCAAATGCCCACATTTATCGACTGTTAATTGTTAAAGAACTTGTTCTGTGTTGCCTGCAGCTTCTTGACAAAGCGTTTTGTTTGTCAGCCGCGAAGAAGAAAGAGTATGAAGCATTTCGCTTTTTTCGTCAACTTCTATTTTTACTACCCTGTCGCTTCCGACTGGCCTTTCCTGCCCGGCATCTCATGCCGCTCATTGGGGAGGCGAACTATAGCAAAGGGTAGTCATGCTTTGCAAGAACTTTTTCTTGAAAGAGAAGAATCAGCGCAAGCTCACAGTTTGCCCCTTCCATGCGGCATCCTGCCAGCGATAGAACAGGTTGATCGAGTCGGGCTTGTCGGCCGATTTTTCCACTGCCAGGGTATCGATCTTGAGTACTTCGAAACTGCGCTTGAAGCGGCCATCGACCTTGGCTTCGCGCGCGGCCAGCATCTTCTCCGCGCCGGGAACCCAGCCGGCAAATTCTGCATAGCCAAGTTCCGGCTCGCTGGCGGCGGGAGGCAACACATCGATACTCCATTTGCCGCCAATATTTCGAAACAACCACATTTCACGCCAACCATCCATCGGTTGCACGGCAAGCGCGAGCGCGGTGCCAGCCCCATTCGGACGCGCCGACGCCGACCACACAACACTATATGTACATCGCGTCGCCAACGGCGCCTTCGGCCCATGTTTGGCGTCGACCAGGGCGACGCAGGTTTCGCCCACCTGGCCGGCGCTGGTGACGACGCCCAGGCCGGCGCCCGGCACCGTCGCTTGCGCCGTCGCAGCCCAGCGCACCGCGCCCACCCGTAGCGCGGCATCCGTATACGCGGCGCCATCGGGTTCGGTCAATTCATTCTTGTCGACCGCCGCCAATTCTTGCAACGCCCGGTTGGCCGCTTGTTGCGGCGCTTCATTTTTGCGCGCCCGTTCAAAAGCAATGCTCGACCAGACGGCGGCGCGCCGCATCCGCAGCCGGTTCTTGACATGTTCAGGCAAGTCGAGCATCTCGACCCGATCGAGCACGTCGGCGCGCCAGCTATCGTAAGCCATGCGCTGGGTCGGACCCAGGGCCGGATCGATGCACTCGGTGCGCGTCAGCGCCAAGGCGGCGCGGGCCCGTTGCTGAGACGTCGAATGGAGCGCCAGCACGCGCCGGAACGCTTCGCCGTCGTAACACAACTGTATCCTGCCGTCGCGCTCGAAGCCCTGGATGCCGATGCCGTAATTGGCCGCCACTTCCAGGTGGGCCGACACCAGCGCGTCGCCTTGCTTGGCTTGCTTGCTTGAAGCGCGGCGCGCCAACCGCTCGGCCATGCCGCCTAGCGCGTCGAAGACTTCCGCATCAATGGCCTCGGCCGGCGCCGCCTTCAAAAATGCCGCCGCATAACTGATGCCGAGTGCCTCCGCGCCCGGCGTGTCGCGCAGGAAACGCAGCACCGATAGCAATTCCGGCGCATCAACGGGCTTCAAGGAAACCACCCGCACCTGCGAGGCGCGGATATAGCCGGCGCGCTCGCGGCGGTGGTCATACACTTGCAGATAGTCCATCTTCTCGCCGCGGATTTCCAGGCTATCGCCTTGCCACAAGACGGCTTGCTGCTGGGCGGAATCCTTGGCCGCCGCCCGCAACGGGGCCTGGTCCTGGGTCACGATGGCAAGATAGGTCGCTGCGGCCGCTAGTGTCATGAGCATATTATTTCTCCTCGCCGGCGGTATCCGGCGCGTCTTCGCTCGCCTTCACCTCGCCAGCCTTGGCTTGCCGACCCGCGCCCAGCAATGCGGCGCCGGCGCGATGATGACCGATATCTTGTCGGACAATTTATCGGCCATGGTTTTTTGTATCAGCAAGGGATGCTTGCTGATCAAGGCGCCGTCGCGCTCCAATTGGGCGCTGGCGATCTTGCCCACCAAATCTTGCCGGTAAGCATCCGCGTCGGCCAGCTTGCGGCGCGAATCGGCTTCCCCGGCCGCTTCGATGATGCGCGCCTGGGCATTGCCTTCGGAAGTCTTGATGCGGGCCACTTTTTCCGCCTCGGCTTCATACTGGCGCTGCTCGATCTGCTTTTGCTTGAACGGCAGCACATGTTTCATCGCCTCTTCCTGCGCCTTGGCGGCAATGATTTGCTCGCTACCGGCCGCCTCCGCCGCCTTTTCACGCTTGAGCTTTTCGGCATCTGCCTCCAGGCCCGTTTGCGCGACTTGCTTTTGCTTTAATTCCAAGGTGTAGCGCATTTTTTCAGTTGCCAACTCTTCGGCCAGCAAGCTATCCATGCCGGCCTTGTAGTCGTCCGGCAAGTCGACCTTGCCGATCGTTACCGTGCGCAACAAGATGCCATCTTGCGCCAGCTTCGGCTTGAGTTCCGCCTCGATCAATTGCTGGATTTCCGCGCGCTTCGAGGCAAATATTTCGCGCACCGTATAGCGGGTGAATATTTTGTAAATCACCCCTTGCACGGCCGGTTCGAGCACCTCGCCGCCAATGTTCGTAGGCAGTTTGTGCGCGATCGCAGCCAGCTTGGCGGGATCGAGCGCATAGCGCACGCTCAAGTCCACACCCAGCGACAAGCCTTCGGCCGACTGGAACGGCGCCTCGCCGGCGCTGGCCGGATGATAAACCTGGTCCAGCAGTGAATAACGCCGCACTTGATGCAAGCCGGGCAGCGTCAAGCCCAAGCCTTCGGGCAATTGCGTGGTCGCCCCCGTCAATTGATTGACGCGGATCGCCACTTCGCCATGTCCTATGGTTTGCAGCGGCGGATGCGTATACACGCCGTAGGCGGCGCCCGTCAGCGCTGCGCCTGCCAACAGGCGCGGGCCGACTCCGCGCTTGCCGAGGCCCTTCACGCCTTGGCCTGCGAGCTTGAATGACGATGCGAATGCCGTCCGTATCGCTTGCAGCATGGCGTTGATCCGATTGGACATGGTGTCACCCTTTTGTATGGTTCGAGAAATCGGCCACGCCCCTGCGTTTCCGTGACTAGCATGGTGCCTCCGATGGCGCAGAAGTATCAATGCTCAGGCGGGGGCAACAACTTCACCGGACGGAGCGCACGCTCGGCCGCGTGAAGAAACACTCACGCCGGCGTTGTGACTTTTGGCGCGAATCCGTGGATACTGTGCAGCATAGAAATTAGCCGGAGCACACCATGGCAAGAGTTGCCGTCATCGAGGATGACCTTCCCACCAGCAACCAGCTGGCCGCGTGGATCACCTCGGCCAAGCCGGGCATTGTCATCGATCAATGGTTCAACCGCGACGATGCGGAAGCGGCCATCGCGCGCGAACGATACGACCTGGTCGTGCTCGACATCGAACTGGGGCGCGAACGCCACGCCGGGGTCGCCATCATCAATGCCATCAACAAGAAACACGGCACCCCGGTGCTGGTCGTGTCGGCCATGCCGGCCACCATTTACCGTTCCATCATGAAGGCGCTCGACGCCTGGGATTACCTGCAAAAGGCGACCTTCGAGGAAGCCGATTTCATCGATACCTTCCTGGAAATCCTGCGCTCGGTGAAAGACGCCGGCGAGCGCCCCGGCACGTCGCCCGTCGATGAACTGGCGCTCGACCCCTTGCGCCAGCGCTCGCCGATCTGGCGCGGCCAGCGCATCAACCTGCCCTTGACGGCGCAGCGGATCCTGGCGGCCCTGTTCGTCCAGCGCGGCCAGGTCGTGTCGTATGAGGATTTGTTCGAAGTCGTCAAGAGCGGGCGCAACCGCGACAATATCCGCAAGCATGTCAGCACCATCCGCGATGCGTTCCGCGAAATCGACCCCGCCTTCGAATGCATAGAAAATGTCCCGATGCGCGGCTTTCGCTGGGTCGACCCGCACAGCAAACGGACTTAAGCATGGTCGCACGCCTGCCCAGCCTGGCCCCGTATCGCCTGCGCATCTTGCTGCGCATGGCTTTCCTGCTACTGGCCCTTGCCACGGTGGGTTTGGCCGTTTCCGTCTTGCAGCAAGAAAAACAGCTCAGCTACAAGAATTATCAAAGCAATTTCCAGAAGACGAAAGAACAGATTGCGGCCACCCTGCGCCACCCGGCCGGGCAATTGGCGCTGCTCAATCCGCCCACGCGGGGCGGCAAGGCCAGCCTGCATCCGCTGCTACTACCCTATTCGGCTCTTGATTTCGACGATCAATACAAGGTGCAGCAAGCGGTGGCCATGTCCGGTTGCCTGACGCAATACGGCAACAATGGCGCGTTGTGCGTGGGAATCGGCAACAATCCCTGGGCCGGCGGCTTCATCTATGTCGCGGGCAGCTTCAACAGCGCCGCCCTGGTGGCCCATCAGCGCGGCGACTTGACGCTGGAACAGGCGCACCGGGTCGCGCTGGCCGTCACCTTGCGCGGACAAAGCTATCGCTGGATCGCGCCGTTCGAGCAAATCGGCGATGCTGCCCATGGCGGCATGCGCGGCCGGCTGACCGGCTTTGACGCGGCCGGCGCCGAGCAAGCCAACGCCAAGCCGATCAAGGAATTTCGCGGCTGGGTCTGGCAAAACCCGATGTGCAACAAGCCGGAACAAGACCCCGCCGACAGCGCTTGCGTGCACAGTTCCTTTTTCTCGGTGCGCTTGCCGGTCGGGGTATTGCAAGATGCGCTGTTTGAAAAGAAGCGGCCAGTCTGGCCGCCGGCGGACTTGGACCAGATCGAAGTGGCCGTGGCCGTGCTAGCGCCGGGAAATGGGCCACCCGTTCTCGACAGCAAGAGCGACACCGCCACCCCCACGTTTTCACTGACCGACTTGACGCCCTTGTTGCTGCCGGGCGAAACCTTGCGCATCAGCAAGCTGGCGCCGGGCAAGGATGCGTCCCTTGCGCCCATCGAGCTAACCGGCGCCAATGAACAGGATGATGATTCCTGGCATGTGCTGACCACCCTGATCCGCCACTTGCCAGTCGACGCCTATGATGCGCCGCTGGAAAATACCGAGTCGATTGCCACGCCGCTGGGAAATTATCAAGTCGTGCTGAAAGGCGATGTGCGCAGCGTCAGCAAGACCCTCAGCGTGGTGGCGACCCGCGTTTCCTGGTTTGTCGGCGCCATGCTGCTGGCCTTATTGCTGGCCTGGTTAGTAATTGAAATCGGCATCATCAGCCGCATCACCATTCTCACCAGGCGTGCCGACAAGGTCGCCAAGAGCATCAAGGGCGCCGGCGACGTGGACCAATTCGACTTGTCCGATTTGCGCGGCAAGGACGAGCTGGGCGTACTGGCCAGTTGCCTGTACGACTTGTTGCGTCGCGTGAAGGAGGATGTCGAAAGGGAAGCCATCCGCGCCGAGCAAGAGCGCGATATGTGGCATGCCGTCGGACATGAAATCATGTCTCCCCTGCAATCGCTGATGGTCTTGCACGGTGCGGCCAACGATCAAAGCTGTCGCTACATCATGCGGATGCAACAAGCCATCCGCGTCCTGTACGGCAGCGCCTCGCCCAGCGAAGCCCCCTGTGTCAAACTGTTGTGAGACAACTTCATCACGCTAATTAAGGAAGTTGACACACATGGATTCTAAAATGACAATAATAGCTGA
>JBEONR010000109.1:0-5686 GCA_040544385.1 Oxalobacteraceae bacterium GrIS 1.11 | reverse complement strand
TCGCCTTCCATGCTTGCTCCCGTTCAAATTGAAACGGCAAGCATGCGGAAATCAGAGTCAGGCCACAAGGCTGTGGTTTATGGATCACTTACTTTGCGATCCGTCACCTCGGCCGTCGTCACGGCGATGGCATGGGGCAGCCCTTGCGTGTCCACGGCGATGTGACGCTTGATGCCTGAAACCTTCTTGCCCGCGTCGTAACCCTTGCTACCGGCCGTGTCCGTGTTTTTCACGCTTTGCGCGTCAACGATCAACAGCGTCGGTTTGGCGTTGCGCTCCAGTCTCTCGCGGGCCGCGCCAACCTGATTTTTTTAAAGCCCGCTCCAGCACGCTGATGCCGTGCTGGTCGGGCTCGCTCCATTTGGCAAAGTACGAATGCACTGTCCTCCATTTGGGAAAATCCCTCGGCATCATCCTCCACTGGCAGCCACTGCGCAGCAGGTACAGTACCGCGCAGAACACTTCGTACAAGTCCACCGTGGTCGGTTTCGTGCGCTTTCTCACGCTTTGCAGTAGCGGAAGGATTTCTTCAAACTTCTCTCGACTGATGTCGCTGGCGTAGGGATTTCTCATCCCGCTATTATCCAACAATTCGGCGAAATCGTGAACACGTTCTAAGCGGTCACGGCAATGCAGGCTGATGCAAAAGCTGCCTTAGCGGCCGCCACATGGGTACTCTTGACGATCCAGCCGCCGTGAGGGTTACGGTATCCGCGAGTGCGGCACACCGCGAACATAACCCCTTCCAATGGACCGGAGAACGGCGCGGTAACCGCCATGTCGCCACTCGGAAGGCCAATGGTGGTAATGCGTCCGTCCACTCCATTTTGCTTAAATATGCTCACGATTTTCCTGTTTCGCGTCCGCGAAATTCTGCGGCGGTTTGCCGGCGGCCGGCATGTTTTATGGCGACTTCATTTGTTCATGTGTGTGTTTAAACTATTGAATACAAAAGTTTTATTTGCCTTTTCGTGACAGGCCCTGTTCATGAACAAGTTTTTGTGCACGTTCACCCAAGCGACGCAAAAAACACCTCCAAGCTATCACGATCGTCTTTTTCAAGACCGCCAATGTCGGCTAGCGCAACTAGATTTTCACGAGTGAGTAGGAGGCGCCCAAAACCAACAGCCGCCCATGCAGCTTCAAACGTCGCATCCACGGAAGTCACCCATTTCTTCCAACGCGTAAGTTCTAAAAACGACATGATATCAATGTCCTTACGTCGAAATGTCTTTGCCTCCTCTTCCATGCGAAGAATGACGAGTTCACGCAAATCGTTTTCCGCGTAAAGAGCTTCAACGCCAGCAAGTTCGGCATACGGTTCATCGATGTAATAGGGCCGAGGCAAGCGTTTTCCACCCATTGTCTCAAGATTTTCCGTTTCCTGTTCGCTTGCCAGCCTCTGCTTCGTCAAAATATTCGACTTGGTCTTGACCAAGTTAGCCAAAACCCTAACCATCGCTTTGGGCAGGCGAGGGTTCATTCCGAGCAGGGTTTGGCAATGTTTATGCACCCAGTCTGCCCCATTTTTCCCCGCACGCACTTCGGCGATCTTGGCATCAAACTCAGGAAGCTGGAATGAAAAGCTCCAGAGTATTTCTCGATTCTCCTGCTCTGTGATATCACGGTCGAACTGCCGTGCCTGCTCTTCAAAATCCACGCCAAAATATTTTTTCCCACAATCCTTGCCGATGTTCGTTTCGCGGCCATCCTTTGTAGCAACAATGTAGCCCCGCGCATGGGGTGCGTGACAGTTTGAAAGGCCGCATCGTATTACATCACCAAAAACATACCGTCCAACAATTGACGCCAATTCGTGCTTGGATGGGTCAAGGTCATTGGTAAAACCAGCTCGACCAGCAACATCGTCCCAGGTTTCAATCCGCGACAGCCCTTTGGCTGTATTGATGGTAATCATGATCCGCCGTTTTCAGTTTGACGGACATATCATACGGCAATTCAGAGTCCACAATAGCCAGAAAACAACATGCCGTGACCAACGATCTCCTTCATCGCACGCGATCCAATTGGCGCACTCAAGTCTTCGGAGCCTCTTTCGCTTCATAGATCCGTCGGGCTAGAAGGCTAGCAAAAATCAGATACTGGGCGGCCTTCTCCGGGTCGAGATCATGATTTAGCGAATGAGCCTTGGGATTGCGTATACCGAGGTAGGCACCGACCAAAATTTGCATGAACCCCTTCTGGTCATTTCTGCCCGACTCCGTGTCAAGTTCGCTGAGGATGAGATGCGGCACCTCCGTCGGAAAAATCTGTGTTGGGCATATGGCACCAATCCGTCGATCTTTGACAAAAAGCAACGCTTGACCAATCAGAACTGTCAGTATCAGATCAATCGGATTGATGAAATTATTTGCCATAGGGATCTGCTCATGACCACCGCAGAAAGTGCCTCGAATTCCAGACGCGAAGGGTTACAACCCATGCGCGATCAGGTGGACGTCGCCGACGCCATCAGGCCGCGCACCTTTACTTTTTCGGAAGCTGGCGCCAAGGCGCTACCAGCAGGTTTCATCCATTTGTTCGTCGGCTCCCACGTGATGGACTCGATGACACGCGTGAATAGTCTTTTGAACTCGAGCGATTGGGCTGGACTGGCAGCGATGTTGCAAACCGAACAAACGTGCAGCGCCGGCCGCGATGGACTTGCGTTCCTGTTCGGCACCGAATCCGTGTTGAGGTTCGACCGACCGTGCGAGGACGGCCTTGTTGTTCGCTCCATACCCTTTGCCGGCATCGCGGTTTCCCCGGAAAACCTGCTCGTGGTGGGTGAGGGAACTGCGGGGCTGGAGGCCGTGGCACTCGTGTGTCCGCCAGTCCTGTCGTCGGTCGAGTTCGAGGCGCTTGCGCTGCTGCCTATGCTGACGCGCGACGATGGCATGGCCATCTTGTCCGGGGGTTCGCCGGCCGCTAGTCCGAGACTAAGTCCGCTCGAGCCTGAGGATTTTATTGATGATATCAT
Source organism: Oxalobacteraceae bacterium GrIS 1.11 (assembly GCA_040544385.1). Taxonomy (GTDB): domain Bacteria; phylum Pseudomonadota; class Gammaproteobacteria; order Burkholderiales; family Burkholderiaceae_D; genus Janthinobacterium. Next base: position 2,706 of record JBEONR010000109.1, on the reverse strand, counting down.
CCATGATGTCGAGAATGGCGTCGAGGACACGGACGACCACTTTCACGGTTGCGACGACTGCACGGACCTAGCAGACGAAGTGGCAGAAGCTACGGAAGTGACCGAAGACATCGGCGCGGCAGTGGCCATGAAGGATTCCGTCGACGGTACTAACTTGATTCGGACCTTTTTGACCGTTCCGCTAGCCTATGGAGCGTCTGCACGAGAACTGCGCGTTGCGCGGCGGTTGCGGATTGCGCGCAAGCAGACTGCAACTGCGGCCGATCGGCAATAAGCTTTAGGCATCGCGCTAATCTGGAAACTCACGAGCAAACTCCTTTACGGGAACAGGCCATTAATCGAGGAAGTTCATCATGCTGTTTGGTGTCATCGTCGCAACGTTTCTGGCACTCTGGTGGGCTGTCTCCGCGCTCAATCAGATCGCCGTGGTCGATCTCATGCGCATCAAGAGATGGGACCTGTTTTCACTGATTCCAAAATGGACCTTCTTCGCGCCGAATCCAGCGACGACCGACTACCACCTACTGACCCGCGACCTCTATGCGGACGGTACCGTATCTGTCTGGGCCGAAGTGCCACTGGGACGGCAGAAGGGTCCATTCACGCCAATTTGGAATCCCGATAAACGTCTGCGCAAGGTACTCATTGACGTGATGCGCGCGCTCACGCGTATCCAACGAAGCAAGACCCTCGATCACGATCGTGAGTTGATTCGCTTGTCGATGAACTACCTTCTGCTTCTAGGCTTCGTGTCGGCGCTTCCGGCACCTCCAATGACGAAGCGGCGACAGTTTATGGTGTTGCAGCGTTCGGGCTTCTTCCCATCGACTGCGGCGCGCGTGGCTCTGGCCTCGGAGTTTCACCTCCTATGAATACTGCACTTGTACTGACGGCACTCGATTGCTTCAGAGCGACATTGACATTGGTTGGCATCGGGATGGTGCTGTCTTCCCTAGAATTTATGAGTCTGCATAAGCACTTTCTATCCGGCGGTCTCTACAGCTGGGAGGCGCTGAAAATGCGTCGGCAGCTCGAAACCGATCGTCCCATCAGTGCGCTGGCCGCCGTGCTCTTTGAACGCGAGGCGTTTCTGCTCGTACTGGCCACGCGCCTCGGCGCCGCGTTGAGCATAGTGGCCTATGGCGCAATCGGAATCATTCATCTGCCCTCGATCGCCGTCGCGCTTACGACGCAACTTCTTTTCAGCTATCGAAATTCGATTGGAGGAGACGGGTCAGACCAGATGACGTCCGTGGTCCTCGTCGCCACGTTCCTCTATGCTCTGAATCCGGGAAATCCGATCTCCCGTGAGGCTTGCCTGTGGTTCCTCGCACTTCAGTCCTGCCTCGCCTATACGGCGTCAGGCGCAGCCAAGTTGTATTCGAAGAAGTGGCGCGCCGGGACTGCTTTGTTCGAAATCCTGAATACCAGGACTTATGGTACACGAGTGGCGGCTTCTTTCTTCAAAGTACGTCCGAGCCTGAGCAAATGGCTTTCTTACAGCGTGATGGCTTGTCAGTTGTCGTTCGTCCTAGCCTTGCTCTTGCCGTGGCCCTGGAATGCTGTTTACCTAATCTGGGGACTCAGTTTCCACTGTGGTATTGCACTCTTGATGGGACTGAATCTTTTTCCGTTTCCGTTCAGCGCTTGCTATCCGGCCGTGATCTACTGTTCTTTCCGGATCCAGGGGTTGCCTGTCGGCTGAGCCGCCAGTAAGGAGAAAGAAGCTGATGAATTCCGAAGATCCCTCTGTCTCTACAGCGCAATCGAACGGCGACCCTGAGCAGATTATCTTGTTCGATGGTGTCTGCAATCTCTGCAACGGTATCGTCAGGTTCATTCTTGCGCATGAGTCCGATACGACCATCCGGTTTGCAGCCATGCAGACGCCAACAGGAATAGCGCTGATGACTGGTAGGGGTCTCGATCCTGATGACTTGTCGACCTTTATCTTTCTAGATGGTGCCAAGACGCTAAGGCGCAGCGATGCCGCGCTCCGAATCGCGGCACATCTAGCTTGGCCGTGGAGGGCGGCAGCTTTCCTAGTGGTACTTCCAAAGGCATGGCGCGACGCGCTCTATGACCTGATTGGCCGCAACAGGTACCGCTGGTTCGGGCGCGAAGACCGGTGCGCCGTACTGGAGCCCGAGCAGGCGCGACGATTCCTGTTCTGATAGGGGGTTGTAGCCACGAATGCAGCATGAGGTTGCGCCTGGAATTGTTTCAGTTAAGGCGCATTGTGCCCATTGGGAGCCGTCCAGTTTCTGGCGACTCCCAATGGGCCAATCAGACACCGGTTGTTCAAACGGTCCGCGTTGGAAAAAAATCAGCTTTGGGCGTACACCCCCACTCACGGCGGTTTCTGCTGATTCTGTTGATCAGGCTTCGCTGGTTGTTCGACCGGCGTCTTCACTTCGCGCTCAGGGGGTGGGCGATCAACATCGTCGCTGCGGGGGCCGGCCCCGCAAAACGCTCCTACGTGCGTCACGATACGCCGGGGTACGCCCTGGCGGGCGACCTCGCCTGCGCTCGGCTCAAATCGCCCCGGCCCTCTGACCACCGTAAGCATCCAGCCGTCCCATCTATGATTGGCTGGCATGGCTCGTCATACGTAAGCGCCCAGCCGCCCCACCTTCCAATTGAATTTAGGGCTGTGTAGAGTTTGCGAACGGTAGCAGTGAGTCGATCCTGCTGTTGGGGCAAGTT
>JBEONR010000108.1:0-5715 GCA_040544385.1 Oxalobacteraceae bacterium GrIS 1.11 | reverse complement strand
CTGCTCAGCTATTATTGTCATTTTAGAATCCATGTGTGTCAACTTCCTTAATTAGCGTGATGAAGTTGTCTCACAACAGTTTGACACAGGGGGCATCGTCACGACCAGCAACGCGGCCATCACGACGCCCGGCACGCTGGCCGTCACGGCTGGCCAAGGCCTGGTCAACGCGCACGGCACCTTGAGCGCGGGCCAATTGGTGGCCCAAGTGGGTAATCTGGATAACACGCAAGGCACGATCATCCAGACTGGCGCCGGCGACACCAATATCACCTTGACCGCGCCGGGCGGCACGCTCAATAACACCCTGGGCCGGATCGCGGTCAACAGCCGCAAGCTGACGCTCGGCGCGGGCACGCTGGCCAACACGGACGGCAAGATCGAACACGCCGGCACGGGCACCCTGGCGATTACCGCCGGGACCTTGAACGGCCAGCGCGGCCAGATCACCGGCAATGGCGCTTTGACCATCACGGCTGGCGACATCGACCACCGCAATGCCACCGTAATCGCCCAACAAATCACGATTTCGGCGGCCAACCTGGATAACCGCGCGGGCCGGATCGCCCAACTCAGCGCCGGCCACACCAGCGTCACGGTGGGCGGAAATTTGAACAATGGCGCCGGCAAGATCGAGAGTAATGGCGACGCGACCATCGACGCGGCGACGCTGGATAATAGCGGCGGACGCATCGCCGCCGTCGGCAACGCCAGCGTCGGCGCGAGCGCCTCGCTGAACAATACGGATGGCTTCATCGCCGGCGGCGCCAACCTGGCCGTGCGTGGCGGCAATGTGGACAATACCCGGGGCAGCCTGCAGGCGCTGGCCGGCGACGCGACGCTGCGCGTGGCGGACTTGAATAACACGGCCGGCAGCGTCTACGCCAGCGGCAAGCTGGACACGGTGGCGGCGAACGTTAGCAATACCGGCAGCCTGTACGCGGCCGGCGAGCAAAGCCTGGTCGCCAGCGGCGCCATCGCCAATAGCGGCGTGATCGCGGCGCACGGCCGCACCACCATCGTCGCCAACAGTCTCGATAGCGGAACGGCCAGCCTGCTGGGCGCGGGCGTGAAAGCCGACGGCAGCCTGGCGCAAGCGGGCGACTTGACCGTGACGACCACGCAAGCTCTCGCCGCGCACGGCCAAAACCTGGCCGCCGGTCGCGCCGCCTTGACGGGCGCGTCGGTCGACGTGAGCGGCAGCCAGATGGGCGCCACCGACATCGCGCTGAACGCGAGCGGCATCGTCACGACCAGCAACGCGGCCATCGTGACGCCCGGCACGCTGGCCGTCACGGCCGGCCAAGGTCTGGTCAACGCGCACGGCACCCTGAGCACGGGCCAATTGGTCGCGCAAGTGGGCAACCTGGACAACACGCAAGGCACGATCATCCAGAGCGGCGCCGGCGACACCAATATCACCTTGACCGCGCCGGGCGGCACGCTCAATAACACCCTGGGCCGCATCGCCGTCAACAGCCGCAACCTGACGCTCGGCGCCGGCACGCTGGTCAACACCGACGGCAAGATCGAACATGCCGGCACGGGTGCACTGGCCATCAACGCGGGAACCTTGAACGGCCAGCGCGGCCAGATCACGGCGAACGGCAGCCTGGCCATCACGGCGGGCGACATCGACCACCGCAATGCCAGCACCATCGCCCAACAAATCACGATTTCGGCGGCCAGCCTGGATAACCGCGCCGGCAATTTCACCCAACTTGGTGGCGGACACACCGGCGTCAATGTCAGCGGCGCGCTGGATAATCGCGGCGGCACCATCGCCAGCAATGGCGATACGGGGGTCAGCAGCGGCGCCCTGAATAACCAGGGCGGCATCGTGCAGGCGGCCGGCGCGGCTGGTCTCAGCGTGGCCGCCATCGGCACGCTGGACAATAGCAACGGCGGTCACATCGCCGGCGGCGGCAATACGAGCTTGAGCGGCGGCGACATCCTGAACCAGTCGGGCCAGGTCAGCGCCGGCGGCTCCTTGAACGTCGTCGCGGCGCAAGGCATCCACAACGGGCAAGGCTTGTTGGCCGCGAATGGCGATGTGCAATTATCGTCCGCCACGCTGGACAATACCGGCGGCAAGCTCGCTTCTGTGCTGGGCAATGTGACTGTGGCCACTAGCGGGGCGAGCGTGAATGACAGCGGCGTGATCCAGGCCGCCGGCGACGTCGCGCTGCGCAATGGCGGCTTGAGCAACACGCAAGCGGCAAGTCACGCGGGCGCGGGCGCCATCATCGGGCGCAATATCACGATCGACAGCCACGGCCAGGCAATCGACAACCGGCTCGGCACGATCGCCGCCACCCAGGCGCTGGACGCGCGTGGCGGCGCGCTGGCCAATGACGGCGGCTTGCTCCAGGCCGGCGCGGCGCTGACGCTGGCCGCCACCAGCTTGAGCAACACTAACGCGGCCGGCTACGCGGCAGGGCATTCCGGCAACGCCGGCGGCATCGTCAGCGGCGGCGCGGCCGCGCTGCACCTGGGCGACTGGAATAACGCGGGCGGCTTTTTTGGCGCCGGCGGCGCCGTCACGGGCAGCGCCGGGCGCATCGACAATACGCTGGGGGGCCAGATCGTCGGCCAGTCAAGCGTGAACCTGAACATCGCCGGCCTCGAAAACCAGGGCGGGCAAGTGCAAGCGCTGGGCGACCTGGCGCTGCAAGGGTCGGGCGGCGTCATCGACAACCGACGCGGCTTGATACGCTCCGGCACGATGCTCACCATGGCGGCGGCCCGGATCGACAACCGCGACACGCAGGGCGCCGGATCTGGCCTGGAAGGGCGGGACGTGGCCTTGAACACGGCCGACTTGAACAATGCACGGGGCGCGGTGCGGGCCGACAATGACGTCGCCATCGCCGCCTCTACAAGCGTCGACAATAGCCAGGGCTTGATCAGCGCCGGCCGTGACTTGAGTATCGCGGACCCGGGCGCGAGCCGCGCGCTGGCCGTCACCAACACGGGCGGCACCCTGATCGGTAGCCGCAACACGAATATCGTCGCGGCCAGCCTGAGCGGCGACGGACGCCTGCTGTCGCTGGGCGACCTGGCGTTGAACCTGAGCGCCGGCTACACCCATGGCAGCGGCGGGGAAATCACCACCAACGGCAGCGCCGCCATCGTCCTCGGGGGCGACTTCAGCAATACCGGCAAGTTGCGCGCCGGCGCCACCCTGGCGATCAGCGCGCGCAATATCGAGAACACGGCCAGCGGCGACATCAGCGCTAGCGTCACGCGCCTGAGCGCGGCCGGGGTCTTGAACAACCGCGGCGCGATCGACGGCGTCAACACGGAATTGAACGCGGCCACGCTCAACAACCTCGGCACGGGCAAGATCTTCGGCGAGCACGTGAGCATCGCGGCGGGCGTGCTTAATAATGACGTCGAAGGTGGCGTGGCCGCCAGCATCGCGGCGCGCGACCGGCTCGACATCGGCGCGCAAACGATCAATAACCGCGAACACGCGCTGATCCTCAGCGGCGGCGACATGGCCATCGGCGGCGCGCTGGACGCCAACCGGCGCGCCGTCGGACGGGCCGGCGTCGTCACCAACGCCAGCGCGAGCATCGAGGCGCTGGGCCAGTTGAATCTGAGTACGACCCGGCTCGATAATCTGAACAATCACTTCGCCATCGGGTGGGGGCCAACGAGCGCGCCGCAAACGATCGTCCAATACCAGGGCACCCGCATCGGGGCGGACCCGGGACCGAACGACAACGGCGAGCGGGTCCTGTCGACCGCGCCCGGCGTCTACCTCTACAACGACGAGTCGATGCACCTGGCCACGCCGGTGAACACTTACGAGAGTTGGAATCAATACAATATCACCCGGACCACGCGCCAAAGCACGGTCGTCAGCAGCGATCCGGGCCGCATCGTGGCCGGCGGCGGCTTGACGATCGACGCCGATAACATCCTCAACAGCAACAGCCACATCCTGGCCGGCGGCTTGCTGAGCATTGGCGCGGCCGTGCTGAGCAACCCCGAAACGCAGGGCCAGCGCATCACCACCGACAGCGGCACGGTGACGGCGAACTGGCGCGAGAGGCATCATCATAGCGATAACTCGGCCAGCAGCACCTCGGCTTACGCGCCGCCGGACCTGATTGAGACGATCTCGCTGAGCGACGAGCAGCATGGCACGGTTGCAGCTCCCACCACGCAGCAGGGCAAGGTGCCCGGCGCGGCCACGGCGGCTAGCGTGAACGGCGGCGCCAGCGCGGCCGGCACGGCCAGCGCGACGGTCAACCGGGCGGCCATCGCGCACGTCGCGGCAGGCGTGGACGCGGTGGGCGCATCTGGCGGGCAGCAGGCAGCCGGTGCGACTGGCGCAAATAGCTTGAGCGGCAGCGACCGCACCGGCAACGCAGGCCTGGCCGGCGCGTTTGCCGCGGCGACTGGCGCGCGCGCGGCCGGGGCGACTGGCGCGAATGGCTTGAACGGCAGCGAGCGCACCGGCAACGCCGGCCTGGCCGGGGCGCTTGCCGCGGCGACGGGCAGCGCGGCCGGCGCGGCCGTCGGCTCCCATGGGGCGGACCATGCCGGCCTGTCGGTGGCAGGCGGCGCCGGTGCCGGCGCCACGGCCGCCGGCGCGGCCGATACCGCGACGGCGGCGGCCGCCGCGGGAGCGGCGCGCGTGGGCCGGATCGAGCAAGTGGCCCTGGCCCATCCGGCCGGGGGCGCGCAAGTGGTGCGCACCAGCGCGCCGGCCACGCGCATCCCGAATGCGAGCCTGTACGCGATTAACGCGTCGCGCTCGGCCGGCTACCTGATCGAGACCGATCCCCGTTTCGCCAATTACCGCCAATGGCTGGGTTCCGACTACATGCTGGGGCTGGTGCAACTGGACCCGAACGTGACGCAAAAGCGGCTCGGCGACGGCTATTACGAGCAAAGCCTGGTGCGCGCGCAGGTGGCGCAATTAACGGGCCGGCGTTACCTGGGCGACTACGCCAGCGACGACGATGAATACCGGGCCTTGATGGATTCCGGTGTGGCTTACGCCAAGACCTGGAACCTGCGTCCGGGCATCGCCTTGACGTCGGCGCAAATGGCGGCCCTGAGCAGCGACATCGTGTGGCTGGTCGAGAAGGAAGTCACGCTGGCCGACGGCTCCGTGCAAAAAGTCCTGGCGCCGCAAGTGTACGTGCGCCTGCGCGACGGCGACATCGACGGCAGCGGCTCGCTGCTGTCGGGCAAGGACGTCGACATCCACGTCACGGGCGACCTGGTCAACAGCGGCACGATCGCCGGGCGCGACATCCTCAAGCTGACGGCGGACAATGTACAAAACCTGGGCGGGCGCATCCACGGCGACGCCGTGGCGGTGGCGGCCAAAACCGACTTGAATAATATCGGCGGCACGATTTCGGCCAACAGCGCCCTGGTGGCCACGGCCGGGCGAGACATCAATATAGCAACCACCACGCGCGCCGCCACCAGCGTAGCCGGCGGCAACAGTTTCAGCCGCACCACCATCGACCGGGTCGCGGGCCTGTATGTCACGGGCGATGGCGCGCTGGGCGGAGGCACGCTGGTGGCCACGGCCGGGCGCGGCATCAAGCTGCTGGCGGGCCAGATCGGCAACGCCGGCAAGGATGGCGCGACCGTTCTCAACGCCGGGCGCAACGTCGAACTGGGCACCGTCACGACGGCCAGCGCCGACAATATTAAGTGGGATGCCAACAACTACCGCAAGGATGG
>JBEONR010000107.1:0-5726 GCA_040544385.1 Oxalobacteraceae bacterium GrIS 1.11 | reverse complement strand
ACCGCTCGTCGTTTATACTCAGCACATCGCACTGCTACAACATCCGACGAACACTGTTAATTAACCCAGTGTTGCGCTTGGAATTTGAAACCGCCAAGTGAAGAACACGCTGACATGGCGTCAGGGAAGTGCTTCTTGAATTCCGCTATGTCGTGCGGGTTTTCTAATAGCCATGTATGGGCCATGGTCATTCGCTCAAGACACGGCAGCTTGAATGGATGAGCGTCCATCCAAACGGTGTTTATATTGTTTTTCACTTAACCTCCGAATTGTCGTTTGGCTGCGAAATAGTATCTTCTAGTATGCGATTTTTGTTGTAAAAAGTATATATTTATTATGGTTGAATTCTGGTGACTGTTCAGCGGTCATGATCACGAGCAAGATATGGTGTCGGGTAGTCGAGACAACGACTGTGTTTACGTTCACGGCCACCTTGCAATAGAATATGCAAGTGCCAACGCTTCTCAGTGACAATGAAACGACATCGTGATTTCTATACGGAGTCGAAACGTTACGCGGTTCACCGGATGACTGTCGCCATCGATCGCATGATTATTGCCGACACTCCAGTAGGTAAACGCATTGCCGCCCGTTGGGCCGTAGCATGGGGTGTCGCTGGTGGAAGCCCCGTGCCACTTGCGATGAAGCTACGCCGACTCCGTAGCCCAGCAAAGGCACAGCCGGAGCCACAGACAGGTGAGTTGCTCGGCGCTGAAATTTCCTCTAAAGCAATACTATCCAGCCCTCCCGCATAGCGGCTGATTAGTCACGAATTCTGCTCCTTATCCAGTCACAAGCTAGCGGCCCATTGACCCGATGGAATGTGCACCAGGAGCCAGTTTTCGTACTTGGCCTTGATGCGTATTCCAGATCGGCCATGGCCGATCTGGTTCTAAGCTTTGCCATTGCCGTTCGCTGCTGTGCCTTTTTCGGCCAGTAGCGCATCTCCCTTGGCCTTCCAACTGGCCCAATGCTCCGGGTTGCTCTTGGCCGAAGCTACGGCGGCAATTAGAGCGCCCAGCATCTCGCCACGGCTGCGGGTGTCCAGTCCGACCAGATCAAAAAGAATGCCCTGCTGGACCAGCCTGTGAGTGCGTGCGCGGCGTTCGTCATCCTTTGTGCTGTTCATCATTTTTGTGATGGCGGCGTTGGCTGTCAATGCACGGTCATTGGCTTTTTCAGCCTTGACCAGTGCTGCCAATTTCTTGCTCTCTGCTTCTGTCCTTTCTGCCTTTTTGAAGAGGATAGCCAAGAGCTGCTGTGCCTCGCTTGGTTTCTTCAAACCGTCGATGTACTGGACTCGCTTTTCTTCCCAGCTCTGTTTTTTATCGCCTTGGTTCTTCATGTTAGTGTCCTCGGTGTTTTGGGTGAAAGTTTGATTATAGTATTGCTGAAGTGTAAGATCAATCGTTGGCGCGGATGGGGTATCATAGACGAACAAAGAGAGACAATGCGCACTTAGTTGTTTCTCCCTACTGGAGAAACGTGCGCCCCCACAATGGGGGAAGTCAAAAGCAACATCAAAGGCAAAGCATGGCAAGTTATCATTGTTCGGTGAAGGTCGGCGCGAAAGGCAAAGCCGGTCCGCACGCCTCGTATATTTCCCGTGAGGGGAAATACGAGAAGACGCGCTCGAACGAAAAGCTTGAGCATGTCGAGTCGGGCAATATGCCGAAGTGGGCCGAGAAAGACCCGGCCCAGTTCTGGCAATCCGCCGACCAACACGAACGGGCGAACGGCGCGACGTACCGTGAAATCGAGGTAGCCTTGCCGCGTGAGATGACGCCCGAGCAGCGCGTCGAGCTGGTGCGCGATATGGTGGGGCAGGAGCTGGGCGACAAGCACGCCTATACGTGGGCCATCCACAACCCGCCAGCATCGCTTGAGGGCGGGGAGCAGCCCCACGCCCACATCATGTATTCCGAGCGGACGATAGACGGCATCGACCGCGATCCCGAGCAGTATTTCAAGCGGTACAACGCCAAGAACCCGGAGAAGGGCGGCTGTCGCAAGGACAGCGCCGGGACGGAGGATCGGCTACTGGCGACCCGCGAGCGCTGGGCCAATGTGCAGAACCTGCACCTTGAGCGCCACGGCCTTGACGCCCGCGTTGACCATCGCAGCTTGAAGGATCAAGGCATCGACCGCACGCCAGAGCCGCACTTCGGGCCGGGGCGGATTCAGCGCATGACGGCCACGCAAGACGCCGAGCTGGCGGCGGTCTTGGAGCGCCGCGCCGCCGAAGGCGCGAAGGAGCGCGCCGGCGCCGAGCTGGGAAGATCCATCATCGACCTGTCCGGCGACCTGGCTGCGGCTAAGGCTGACCGCGATCGCAAGGCCGCGCCGCCGCCCGAGCTGGTCAAGACTGCCGAGCAGCGCATGGCAGAGTTCGAGCGTCGCTTCGAGCTACAGCAGAAGGCCGAGCAGGGTGTGGGCGGCATGGAGCAGCGGTTCGCCCAGTGGGAGGCCAAGCAGGAGCAGGCCGAGCTGGCCAAGCAGCAGGCCATCGAGGCCGCAGCCCGCGAAGTGGCCCGCCAACGGCAGGAGGTCGAGGCGAAACTACTCAAGACCGAGCAGGAGCGTACCCGGCCAGCCCCGAAAAAGGAGAAGGGGCAGGACTTTGACCTTGGCCGTTGATCACTTGATCTTAACGCACGGCACGCCGTTGTTACACGTCATGGCCTCGTAGCCGTTCGGGAAGTAAGCATAGCGGCCATCGCTCCACTGCTTGACCCACACGCCATAGTTTCCGCGCTTGAGCGCGTCGGCGCTGCGCTGGAGGTCATCCACCTGTGTCCGCAGCGTGGCTTCTTCCTTGCGCATGTCCTCCAGCTTCGACCCCTGCCACCACACTAGGGCGACGAAGATCAGGTAGGCGCTGACCATCAGGCCCGCCACGCCAGCGGCGAGGACGCAGCCAGCCTTCCACGAGTACCACTGTGCGGCGCTCTCCAGATTCCCGGCGGCGGTGCTGGCGTCGTTGGTCGCGGTGGTCAACTGGCCCAGCAATGGCTTTGCGGCCTGCCGTATGGCCTCTACAGCCGCGTCAGACGCTCCGTTGAGGGAATCGGTCACCGACTGCCCTGCGGCCGCTCCTGCGGCCTTCTGGATGGCTGGAATCGAGTCCGCAGCGGCCTGCCGGATCGTGGCGGCCACGTTCGACACGCTGCCCGCAGCGGCCTTGACCGCCTCGGCCTGCTGCGCGAACGTGGTCGCCATGGAGGCGCGATCCTTCGCCAGTGCGGCCCGCTCTGATGCAATTCCGTCAATGGCGGCCTTGGCGCTCGCCTGCAAGTCCTTGGTGATCTTCATCATCCCGAACAGTTCGTCCTCCGTCATTTCTGCTCCCTTGTGTCCAGCCATTCGTATGCCTCTGCTTCGGCGTCATCGTGTGCGGCTTGCAGCGCCTCCGTGGCGTCCTCGATGTCTTCGACTGGCGGGAACACCCCGCCGCCTACCTCTTGGCCGTCCTCAAGGAGGCGCAGCCGCCAGCCGCCGCCCACCTCGACCGGGCGCGGGTTGATTTCGTAGCTGTGGTCCATTCTCAAAACTCCTCAGTGTCTTCTGGGATACGCTGCTGGCCAAGTGCTTCCAGCTTCTCGCGTGCAGCTTGGTCGCTCGGCGTGCTGCTGGTCTTTGCCTTGCGCTCTTTGTCCCTGATCTTGAACACGAAGTCGGTGATGGCTCGGCCCGTCTTCTGTGGCTTGTAGCTCACCGTCAGGTCGCTGTGTTTGTTGATCTGGTCAACAGCCACGTCGATCACCTTGCGAATGAAATTGGTAGTCAGCTTGTATTCGTCCGGCGCGATCTGGAGCGTTTCGCGCAGCCACGCAAAATTGATCGTGCGGTTGCCGATGCCCCGGTGTTGGGCCAGCAGCTCATAGATTCGCACTGCATGGGCGCTGGTCATGCTACCGACCTTCTCCAGTTGGTAGGACGTGAACTCCTCCTCCAGTCGCGTGATGTACTGGATGACATCAGACGTGAACACGACTTTGATGCGCCCAGCCCCATCGACATAGCTCGCCTTGCTGATCCAACGGGTTTTGCTTACTTGAGGCAAGCCAGTATCAGCGTCCGTCTCATAGAGGGTGACGCTGCGGTCATAGAGGGCATCCATGGCCTCCTTGAGTTGTTCGTACACATGCCCCTTGCCTATGGACGGGAATTGCTTGAGGAACGCTTCGGCTGTGATGACGACCGGCTCATTGGGGAACAATCCCTTCCCCTCCTCCCTGCACCGGCAGATGGCATACAGGATGATTCGTTGCTCGGTCAGGCCAAGTCGGTAGCTGGCCTCGATCAAGCGATTTGACTTCACGACAAGCTCAGATTTTTTCATGAAAATCTATTCCTTTATTCCATCGGGGAATAATAATCCACAAAAATACCATTGTCAACAAGGGGAATAGTTAACCCCATAAAAGTAATAGTTAACCCCATAAAAGTAATAGTTAGACGCGGGAACCCGCATGGATACTGGCTCTCCGGCCCGCTAAAAGGATTTAAAAGCTACTCCCAACGCTGGCGCGTGTAGGTCGCACTTCTTTAGGCCCCTGAGGGGCAGGAAAGGCCCCCGCGATGCGCGACGGCCAGTGGTCGGACTCGCAGGCCTTCGGCGGGATACGTCCTGCCCTTCGGGCACGCCTACCGGCGCGGGGACTACCGCCTCACCCCTTCGGGGCTTCGGGCACCTGCTCACCGTGAGCGCCAGCCGAAACCACGCGCCCTCTCGGGACGCGGCGGCTGGCTCTACCCAGAATTCCAACTAGGGGGCAAAACGTCTGCCAGTACGGCGGTATGCGTTGGCCGGTGGTTGGGGTTGCCGTTGGGGTTGGTTTTCAGGGTTTTAGATTTATCGAAGTTCAAGGTTAACCGGGCGTGCTGACGGCTTTATCGTCGGCACGCAAGCAAGCGGGGACGCCCGCGCGCCAAGGCATTTAGTTACCTATGGCAATATCACGGTCTATTGAGCGAGTGTTTTTTTACTAATGGGTTATCTTCGGATATTGCGTTATTAACGCATGGTTACTTTGATAATTTCACTAGGAGCTACAAATGGTACAAGCAACGTCGAAAGACCAGACCGCCAAACATCATCACGAAAATGCGGCTGAACACCACGAGCAAGCATCTACTCATCACAAGGAAGCCGCGAAAAGCTATGGTGCGGACGATCATAAAACCGCTGCACACCATGCCCAAACGGCTTATGGGCATGGTGTGCAAGCAGCAGAACACGCTACCGAAGCCAGCAAGAAGCACGCCGAAACACACGGCGCAAAAAAATAATGTGATTGGTGCAATGGAACGACCAACTGGGTTAATGCGTGGGACTGTCAGGTTGTGGCCATAGGCGCTCGCGTGGGAGCGTTATAGAATTTCTGAACCGGCCCTGCTCAGACGCATTTGATACCGCACACCTGACGTCCGGTTGAAGCATACTTCAGCCGGACACGGGCCAGCTCACGGACTGTAGCCCAACGAATAGGCTTAATCTGGTTGGCCGTTCCGTTGCACTTCAAACCCAATTTTGCAGGACAACGGCAGGTTGAGTGGGCAAGATGCAATCTTCGGGATGCAGACATTTAGCCGCGCAATTTGTGCCAGACGAAAATTTTTTACTTGGTGAAAGGGCGTTCTCAAAGACCAAGTGCAACACCTTCTCCTGTAAGGTGCCGCCATGGCGAAAATTTACAAACATTTGACTACTCAGGAGCGCGCCG
>JBEONR010000106.1:0-6100 GCA_040544385.1 Oxalobacteraceae bacterium GrIS 1.11 | reverse complement strand
CATCGAGCATCGCCGCGTAGGTTAACAGCTGGCCCGGGCGTTTACAAGCCCAAAATAAAAATGCCATCCAGTCTTAACTGAACGGCATTAGCGCCCACTGGGCGCCTTTTTGGCTAGTCCGCTCGCTCAGCTCAGGAATGGTAAGCCGACTCGCCGTGGCTGGTGATATCGAGACCTTCCCGCTCTTCTTCTTCCGGCACCCGCAAACCGATGACCAGATCCACCAGTTTGTAGGCGATGACCGATACCAGCGCCGACCAGACGATGGTGGTGCCGACGGCCTGGGCCTGTATCCACACCTGGCCACCTATCGAATAAGCGTCGGCCGACATCTTGTTCGTCACGTAGTCGAACAAGCCTTGGCCGCCCAGCGACGGCGCGGCAAACACGCCCGTCAGCAAGGCGCCCAGGATACCGCCCACGCCGTGGACCCCGAACACGTCGAGCGAATCGTCGGCGCCGATCAAGCGTTTCAAGCCATTCACGCCCCACAGGCAGATAATGCCGGCGAGCAAACCCATGATCAGGGCGCCCATCGGACCCACGTAACCGCAGGCGGGAGTGATGGCCACCAGGCCGGCCACGGCGCCGGACGCGCCGCCCAGCATTGATGGCTTGCCTTTGCTGATCCATTCGCCAAATACCCACGATACGGTGGCCGCAGCGGTGGCAAGCAAGGTATTGATGAAGGCCAGGGCGGCAATGTCGCCCGCTTCCAGCGCCGAACCGGCGTTGAAGCCGAACCAGCCGACCCATAACAGGGAAGCGCCTATCATGGTCATCGTCAAGGAATGGGGCGCCATCGATTCACGGCCGTAACCGACGCGTTTGCCGATCATGATGGCGCCGACCAGGCCGGCCACGGCGGCATTGATATGCACCACGGTGCCGCCGGCGAAGTCGAGCGCGCCTTTTTGCCAGATCCAGCCGGCTTTGGCGGTTTCGGCGGCCAGGCTGGCGGCATCCTTGATGGCGTCCGGACCGGTCCAGAACCAGACCATGTGCGCGATCGGCAAGTAGGAAAAGGTGAACCACAGCACCACGAAAGCGAGCACCGCCGTGAATTTCGCGCGTTCGGCAAAGGCGCCGATGATCAAGCCGCAAGTGATGGCGGCAAACGTGCCCTGGAACGCGACATACACGAACTCGGGAATGACGACACCCTTGCTGAAGGTGGCGGCGGTGGCAAAGGTGGCCTTGGCCGGGTCCCAGATGCCATTCAGGAACAGGCGGTCGAACTTGCCGTAGACGGCGTTGCCTTCGGTGAAAGCCAGCGAATAGCCGTACAGGCACCACAACACGATAATCACGGCGAAGATCATGAATACTTGCAGCAAGATCGACAACATGTTTTTGGAGCGGACCAGGCCGCCGTAAAACAGGGCCAGGCCGGGTATCGTCATCAAGATCACCAGCATGGTTGCCACCATCATCCAGGCAGTGTCGCCCTTGTTGGGAGTCGGCGCGGCAGGGGTGGCAGGAGCTGCAGCGGCCGGGGCCACGACGCTGGCTGGGGCGGCTGGCGCAACGGTAGCGGCGGGCGCGGGCGCGGGCGCCGCGCTGGCCGAGGCGGCGGGATTGGCCTTGAGCGCCGCGTCATCGGCGGCAAAACCCGGAGCGGCGACGCTACAGGCAAACAGGATAAGCACCCCAGCAAGCCATTTTGTTATAGTTTTATTCATCTATTTTCCCCTTAGAGTGCTTCGTTACCGGTCTCGCCGGTGCGGATACGGATGACTTGTTCCAGGTTGTACACGAAGATCTTGCCGTCGCCGATCTTGCCGGTGCGGGCCGCCTTTTCAATTGCTTCGATTGCCTGGTCGACGATGGCGTCGTCGACGGCCGCTTCGATCTTGGTCTTTGGCAAAAAGTCGACCACATATTCGGCCCCGCGATACAACTCGGTATGTCCTTTTTGACGGCCGAAGCCTTTCACTTCCGTGACCGTGATGCCTTGCACATTGATCGCCGACAAGGCTTCACGCACCTCGTCGAGCTTGAACGGTTTAATAATGGCGGTAATCATTTTCATGCTGGCCTCGCTTAAAAGGTTTTGGAAACGGTCAGGACGGCACCGGTTTTTGCCAGGTTCTTGCCGTTCGGCGCCACCGCATTGATGTCGGCCTTGATCGCGGCCAGCGCGACCGTGACGACGCCAAAGTCCTTGGTAACGCCGATCTTGTAATCGTTATAGCTCAGGTCGCTGGCATGTTTCACATTCTGGTGGCCGGCGTGCAGGTTCAGCGTATAACCCTGGTAGACGTCATAATTGACGCCCACGTCGAGGTAGCCGCTGTTTTTGCTATCGGGCACGCCGAACAGATTGGTGGTCGACGCCGAATATTTCACATAGGCGGGGCCGTAGCCAAGCTGGCCATACAATTCGAAAGTGTTGGCGTTCGGGCTCAGGCCATTGGAGGGGTAGAAATAATACAGGCCGCCGACGTCGTAACTGACATCCTTGACGATCTCGCCCCGTTTGCCGGCATAGAGATCCCACTCGATATCGCCGCTGCCGCCCGCGTCCTTGGTCCACTTGATGGTCGACAACCAGGTTCCGGCATACAAGCCGGTCGGATTGTGCGTGTAATCAACGCCGCCTTGCAGGGCCGGGTCCACCCGGCTTTGCGAAATACCGCGAAAGCGGTAATCATTGGTCAGCGCGACGTTGTAGCTGACTTCGTTATCGGGTTTGGCCTCTGGTTTCGCCTCTTCCGCATGGGCCAGGCTCGCCAGCCCAGCCAGGGAAATTGTCAACGCCGCAGCCAAGCTTAGGTTCGTGGTCAGGTTTTTCATGGTGATTTCCTTTTGGTTGAACTTTTATAGCGGTTGAGGTTTAAAATCCGGGTGGGAGATCAAAAAGCATGCATGAACTCTTTAGCAGAATGCGTGCCAGCCAGGCTTGCAAGCTGGACAGTGTTGTTTCAAGCGGACATGCTCCTTTTCACCCGAACTCGGGCGCTACAGAGTTGATGACTGATACAGACTCGCACCATATTAACGCTGGAGTGCACCGCAATGGTGCAGTGCACTAACAGTTCACAAAGGATACACATGGATATGAACAATTTCTTTAACGACTTACAGAGCAAGATCAACCAAGCGATAGAAAATTCGCCGGCCAAGGATATCGAAAAGAATGTCAAGGCCATGATGACGCAGGGATTTTCCAAGCTCGACCTGGTCACCCGCGAGGAATTCGATATCCAGGCACAAGTGCTGGCCAAGACCCGCAGCAAGCTCGAGGCGCTGGAAACCCGCGTGAGCGAACTGGAAGCGCGCTTGAACGCTCCGGCGCAATAGCCAGACATAGCGGCGCGGGACGCGCTTGCTTACTCTCAAGGCGGACGCCGGCCAATCTTTTACAATCGATTGACCAGCCGCCGTGAGGAAAGCCATGAGCCTTGCCGTCTTGAAGAGCCGCGCTCTGGCGGGCATGGATGCGCCGGAAGTGAATGTCGAGGTGCATCTGGCCAATGGTTTGCCGGCGTTTACCATCGTCGGCTTGCCCGAAACCGAAGTCAAGGAAGCGCGCGACCGGGTCCGGGCGGCGCTGCAACACGGCGGCTTCGACATGCCGAACCGGCGTATCACCGTGAATCTGGCCCCGGCCGACTTGCCGAAGGAATCGGGCCGCTTCGACTTGCCGATCGCGCTAGGCATCCTGGCCGCCTCCGGGCAGATCCCGGGCGAGCAACTGAATCGCTATGAATTCGCCGGCGAGTTATCGCTGTCGGGGCAATTGCGGCCCATACGGGGCGCGCTGGCAATGACATTTGCGATGCAACGAGGCGGCCACAGTCGTTCCTTCATTTTGCCGCTGGCCAATGCCGACGAAGCCTCCCTGGTCAAGGAAATCGGTATATTCCCGGCCAGCTCCTTGCTTCAAGTGTGCGCCCACTTCGCCGCCCGCGACCCGCAGTCGGCCTTGCAACGCCATCGCGCCGCACCGGCCGTGGCCATGCCGCACTATCCCGATTTCGCCGATGTCAAAGGCCAAGGACATGCCAAGCGGGCGCTCGAAGTAGCGGCGGCCGGCGCTCACAGCGTGCTCCTGATTGGTCCGCCGGGCGCCGGCAAGACCATGCTGGCGCAACGCTTTGGTGGCCTGTTGCCCCCCATGACGGACGATGAGGCGCTGGAATCGGCCGCCGTGCAATCGCTGACGGGCGGCTTTGACAGTGCCAACTGGAAACGTCGGCCGTATCGGGCGCCGCACCACACCGCGTCGGGGGTGGCGCTGGTCGGGGGCGGCAATGTGCCGCGCCCCGGCGAGATTTCATTGGCGCATTGCGGCATCTTGTTCCTCGACGAATTGCCGGAATTCGACAAACGCGTGCTGGAAGTATTGCGCCAGCCACTGGAATCGGGCCACATCACGATTTCGCGCGCCAGTCGCCAGTCCGACTTTCCTGCCCGCTTTCAATTAATCGCCGCCATGAATCCCTGCCCTTGCGGCTTTCTGGGGCATGCCTCGGGCCGCTGCCGTTGCACGCCGGATGCCATCTCGCGCTATCAGGGCCGGGTCTCGGGTCCGCTGCTCGACCGCATAGACATGCAAATCGAAGTCGCCGCGATGGCGCCGACGGCGCTCAGCGGTGAAATCGACGGCGAAAGCTCGGTGGCCATCGCGCAGCGCGTCGCCCGCGCTTTCCAGACCCAGCTGGCGCGCCAGGGAAAAGGCAACCAGGCCTTGTCCACCCGCGAAATCGACCTGCATTGCCGCCTCGATGAAGCCGGCGAGCAATTGCTGCGCAGCGCCATGCTGCGCCTGCACTGGTCGGCGCGCGCCTATCATCGCGTGCTCAAAGTCGCGCGCACTATCGCCGACCTGGCCGCCGAGCCGAGCATCGCGACGTGCCATATTGCAGAAGCGATTCAATACCGCCGCGCCGTGCGCGAGCACTAATGCGGTGGCGCTAAGATTGCTTCGCACCGGCACGGCTGCTACCATCTGGCATGTTAAAAAAATCCCTCCCCATTTTCCTCGCCGGCATGCTTGCCGTCTGCGCCATCTCAGCCTGCAGTCCCAAATTCGACTGGCGCGACTACCGCAGTAATGACGCGCCCTTCACGGCCCAATTCCCGGGCAAACCGGCCACCTTCACGCGCCCGGTCGATCTCGACGGCATGACGGTAAACATGACCATGACCGCAGCGGAGGTCGACGGCGCCACATTTGCCGTTGGCAGCGCGGAAGTGGCCGACCCGGCCAAGGCGCGGGCGGCGCTGCTGGCGATGAAAACAGCGTTGGTGAAGAATATCGCCGGCACCGTGAAAAGCGAAAAAACCGCATCGGCGGTCGCATCAAGCGGCGCGGCGTCGAGCCAAAAATCTTCCATTGACCTGGAAGCAAGCGGCACGCAAAATGGCGCGGCGATGCTGCTGTCCGCCCGCTTCGTGGCCCAGGATAAGCGTATTTACGAAATCATCGTGGTCGGGCCGGAAAAGCATGTCGCGCGTGAAAACGTCGACACCTTCATCGGCTCGGTCAAGTTAAATTAAGCAAGAGACAGTTGCAGCGCCCTGTGTGAAAAAAATCCAGCCGTGATATTGTTCCGGCACTAACTACACGTTTCCGAAAGCATTTATGTTGATCTCGTTCAAATCCAAATCATCCCCTGAAGTGCTGATGTATCAAGAGCACGCTCAACGCATCCTCGATCTGCTGCACAAGAGTCCTACCCGTGGCGTCATCACGTCAGCGGAAGCGGCAAACGCGCTGGCAACGCTGGAAAAGGAAGTCGCGGAGAGCCGTTTGCACCCTGAAATTGATATCGAACACGATGTCCATACCCCGGAAAAGGAAGACGACGAGAGCATCGAACATGCGGAAGCCCAGCACGTTGGTTTTTCGGCGCGCGCCTTTCCCCTGCTGGAGATGCTGCGCTCCGCAAAAGAAAATGGCGAAAACATCATTTGGGGTATTTGAGCGCCCGAAGCGGACGAGCTGGATTTTAGCTCTGGACGGAAAAAAACCCAGCATTTCTGCTGGGTTTTTTATGTAACAAGCCTGACGATAACCTACTTTCACACTGGTTGCAGCACTATCATCGGCGCAAAGTTGTTTCACGGTCCTGTTCGGGATGGGAAGGGGTGG
>JBEONR010000105.1:0-6141 GCA_040544385.1 Oxalobacteraceae bacterium GrIS 1.11 | reverse complement strand
CTCACAAGCCGAAGCGTGTAAGTCTTTGATTTTCCTACTCATTCTGTGGGGTGACTGATGGGGCTCGAACCCACGACAACAGGAATCACAATCCTTGATGGTTTTTCTTTAAAATCAATGGGTTAGCGCGATCCTTTGGAATGTGAAAACAGCTACACCCCGCATGTTTACTGGGCCGTTAACGCTATCTTCCAAAGAAATCAGGCTCTATTTCGTTGCTTTTGCGGTCTTGATCTTGCGGCGGTCATACACTTTGGCCACCATCCGGCCGTCGCTGTGCCCGGTGGCGTCGGTGATGTGCAAGTCGCCGCCCTCCATGCGATCGGTGACGGCCGCCGGGCGCATGTCGGCCAGCGTGAAGCGGGTAAAGGCGGTTCCGTCCTTGTTCGCCTTCGCCTCGCAGTGCTTCATCAGACGCGTCAGGATGGTGTTGAAGCCGCTGCGCGTGTAGACCTGGCCGGAGCCATTGCCGAACACATACATGCCCGCAATGCGCTGTAGCGCGAGCGCCTCCTGAACGGTGTCCTTTAGCGCTGGCGACCATTGAATCAGCTTGGTGCGCTGCGGCTGGCCGGCTTTGCGTTTGCCGATGGCCACCTCGATGCCGTCCGGTTTGACGTTCTGGCGGGACAGCTCGCGCATTTCAGTCGGGCGGCTCACCGTCAGATAAGCGGTGTACAGGCACAGCGCGAGGATCAGGTAACTACCGCCATGGATACGCGCCGTCGCCATCATCATGTCGATTTCGTGCGCCTGGACATACTTCTGGCGTGCCGTGGTCTTGTTGTACTTGATTCCCCTGCATGGGTTCGTTTCCAGCTCGCCCAGGCGGCGGCCATATTCGAGCACGGCCGACAGCAACGCAATCTCTTTGTTCGCCTTCGCCGGCGCGCCTTTGTCGCGGCGGTCGCTCAGGAATTTATAGACGTCCTTCGGACGGATATCCTCCGGCTCCATGGCGCCGAACACCTTTACCAAGTTTTTCGATTCGACCTTGTTTTCATCCAGAGTAATCTTGGCCTTGCGATCTTCGCTATCGGCCGGCATGGCTTCTTGCCAGGCGAAGTACTTCTTAAACAGCGCCTCAGTGGTGCCGGTCGGAACGGCGCCGCCGTTCAGGATCTCGGCACGCGCAATCGCGTCCCGGCGGATATCCGCAGCGGCTTCCTTGTTGTTGATTTGCGCGCTAAGGCGGAATGCCCATTTTCCATTGGGCAGTTTGTAGCCGTAGCTGACCTTGAACTTGCCGATGCGCTGGTACAGCCGGAACGGCAGGCCGTCCGGAGAATTGCGGCGCCCGATCATGCCAATGCCGCGAAATTCGGCTCGATGCGAACCTTGGCCTTCTTGCTGGCCACCTCGCCCGCCATTCTTGCATCATGGTACGGGCGGCCGACGGTCGGGAAGCCGCTAATACTGACAGCGAACGGCCAGCCGTTGCGTGTGAGCCATCGCTTCATACAGGCGTAGCTGTTTGGTCGGCAGCCGACGAGGGTGGCCAGTTCGCCGGCATTCAAATAGTTGTTCATTTTATGCCTTGGGCAATAAATTGGTTGATAGCGGATCGGTATTGGCCCTGGGACTGGAAGGCCGCCGCATGGTCATGCGTCGGCGACCAGCCTGGTACAACAAGGGCGCGAAGTGGGTTTATGGCTGACATCATTTCAGCAAGTTCCAGATCAGGAAGCCAAACACGGCGACATTCACGGCGATGATTTGGAGCCAGTGCAGGATGCGAGCCTTACGGCTCGGTTTGCCGCTCATGCCACCGCCTGGGACGCATAGAAGGGGCAGCCACTGCATTTATGGGCGCCGTTGCCGCATTGGTCCGCCTGGTCGACCGAGTGGCCGTCTACGGCCGCCGCCGCGTAACAAGCGGCCCCAGCGGCGTCCTCTTGGCCTCCGTAGTAGTGGCCAACCGTAACTTTGGCGAGATCGAATGCGAAGGCATCTTTACGCGCTTGGATTGATTGCGTGCGGATGTGTGCGAGTGCGTCAGGCAAAAAACATAATGTCATTTCAATCCTCGTTGATTTTGGTTAAGCGGTTTTATTGGTCTGTACTATTTGCGGGAATGGCCAGGCTGTGGCCGGCGCCGTTGCTTCTTCAATGTCTTCTTTCCCCAGGGCGGCCCGCTGCTTCTTGATGCGCACAATTGGTCCGATGCTTTGTGCCTGCTCGGCGTCGGCGGCGGCATTTTCGGCCTTGGGTTTGATGCGGATGGTTGAACGCTGGCCCGGCTCAATGTCGATAGCCTGCGCGCCGGATTCGCCCAGGGCTGGACTCGATTGCCCAGCGTCGGCGAGGGATGGTGCTTTTTGCCATCCTGCCGTGCTGTAAATATAGCCAACGGACGCCGCCGCGCTTTCCAGATTTCCGATGTGATGACTGGCATTGGAAATAATTTCTTGAACGAGTTCATCAAAGCGCGTCGGGTTGGCCACGATGAAATTGCGGATGTCATCGACGCAATTCATGCTGGCTACGTCAATGGTCGGCGAAACAGGCAACTCGGCTTGCACCGGCTTGGTCGGGGTGGCCACCTTGCTCGCTTTCGGTTTCTTCATGCCTTTTTGAGCCGCTCGGGCTTTCGCTTCCTTGGAGACTGTCGAGCGGATCGCGCCGGCGTCAATACCTTGCACAGTGGCCGCATCGATCATCAATTGCGGTTTCTCGCCGGCGCCGGTGTAGGTGTTGACGGCCAATTCCGTGGCGAACGTCAAGTCGCGGATGAGCTGGCGCACCTGGTTAAGTTCGAGCTTGTGGATCTCCCTGGATATTTTCGTGACGCTGCTGACCCATTGGCCATTTTTTTCCACGCCGCAGCCATGGGCGCCGTCGTCCCATCCGTATAGCTTGGTGATGAGTTTCACTTCGGTATTTGGGCACTGACGAAACAACATAGCTGCGACCTGGCGTTCGTCTCATGGGGAGCCTTCCGGCTCGCCGGCGTCGCGGATCGCGGAAAACAGGCGGCGGCGATATTCGCGCTCAATCTTTGCTTTTTCTTCCTGTTCTCTTTCTCGGGCGCGCTCCTTCGCCGTGAGTGTGGCGGCGGTTTCCGGTACTTTCCCGCCAGCCTGTTCAATCAGGAATTCCAATTGGAAAGTAGACGCGATGTTTATAAACGTGCCTGGCGCGTGCGGGTTTTCAAGCAGCGAACCGTCAGGGGTGTTCGTGCCCAACAGCTTGCGATATGTCGTCTTGCCGGTGCTGCCGAAGTAGAATTCATGGTCCAGATTTGAATAGCCCCCTTTGATACCGTCATAACTATTAGGCATGAGTTTTTTTGCATCGCCCCCGGTAATGACTGTCAATCCGTTTGCCACGGCGGCAAGTTTGACTTTATTTGCGTGCGCGGCGCGTTTTTCGGCGTAGCAGTCGGGGTCGGTGCAGATATCGCCGCTTTTCTCGTCTTCAAAAATTTCTGGCTGATTGCCGCTTCGTTTTGGGCAGTCGGTGCATGAACCTGCGTCAGCTATCAGGGAGGCATCCTTGATCGAGAACACCGCGTCCTTGAGGTCGAGCATGTAGCGAGTGCGCAAATGTTCCCGGGCCTGGCGGAAAGACATCGGCTCGTTGTAGTGGTGCGGCTTCAAAATTTCCTGGGTCGCCTTAACCTGCATTGCAGGCATGGACAGGCGTGCGATCAGTAAAGCGATTGCCGGCGAAATTTTGTTATCGAGGAACTGCTCGCGCACGCCGTTGGCCAGCGCGCACAGCTTGAGGCGGCCGTAAATATAGGAACGGCTCTTTTGTACCTTCTCGGCCAGGTCGTCGGCGTTATAGCCGAAGTTCAGCATAAGCTGCTGATAGCCGAACGCCTCTTCCAATGGGTGCGGGTCTTCCCTTTGAATGTTCTCGATCAACTGAATTTCCATCGCTTGCTTGTCCGTCAGTGCGCGCACCATCGCCGGCATGAATTCAAGGTCGGCGATGCACGCGGCACGATAGCGCCGCTCACCGGCGACGATTTCGTAGATTTCAGGCTCGGCCGCCGTTGGCACGACCTGGCGTAGCAAGATGGGCTGAACGATGCCGACCTCTTTGATGTTCGCGGCCAGATTTTGCAGTGCGATTTGATCAAAGCGGGTGCGGTTCGTCTTCGAGATCCGGATGGTCGAGCGGCGGACTTGCTCAAAGTGGCCCAGGTCGGCAACGGCGATTTCGGTTGTAGGCATGGATTTTTCTCTTGGTTAATCGTGGTCGTTTGCTGCTAATCGTTTGACATCGGTTTGGGGCGGCCGGCGCATGTGCCGCAGCGCTACAGTCCGGAGGATCACTTTCAGGGAGCCATCCTTGAGTGCGTCATCGAGCGGCGCCGTTACTTTTAGGTCGCGGTGCGCGGCTGTAAGGGCCGCGCGGCCCGGCTCAATCGATGCGCCTTTCTCTACGGGCAAGACGGTGATTGCGCAGGGTGTATCGCCTTGCTGATCGGCGGCGGACCTGTAAGCGGCGTAGCTGGTTGTCGATTGCGTGTTGAATTTGGTCGTGCGTTCTTCGGTGCGTACCTTGACGCTGAATTCGCGCAGCAAGTGGGTATGGCAAGCCAGGGCTATTCTCAAGTCGTCGGCGGTGTCGCCACCCATGCCGGCGTAGCCAGCCATGCTCAATAATTCAAGGGCGTTCGCGGTGGCCACCATCAATTTTTCGGCAGTCGCGGAAAGTGCTGTTGCAAAGTCCCGCAGCGTCCCGTCGCTGATCGTCAGCGCGCGCAGGGCGACGGCGGCGGTCATGTGCGGCTCGCTTCGGGGCTGATTTGTTCAGCATGTGCAGACGTCTGCACACGTTGAACAAGAGGGCTGAGCTTGCGCGCTTCGATGTATTCGTGGCCCTTTAGGCCTTCAAACGGATCGGCTGTTTTTGATCGAACCCATACGACTGGTGCGCAGTCGCTGGCAATGCGTTGATGGTTGCTAGGTGAACTCATTTCTGCTCCGCTAAGGTTGTCGTGACTTAGCGAATATTAGATAAATCTAAAAAAATGGTCAAGTAAAAATTAGTTTTATCTAATTTTCAGTTTTTTACCACAAAAAAATATACACACATTGTAACGATAGTGTTGTTTCCATAGCACCATTTTTAGATTTATCCCTTGTTTCCTAAAATTGTCGACGGTGGCGATGGTGTCCGCTGCCTTAACGCCAGCTCCAAAGCGCTGCAAAAGCCGACCAGTTGCCCGTGAAGGGCGTCACTAAGGTCGGCAGATGCTGTCATGTCGAGGATGATTTGCGGAAGAATAGGGGGCAAGCTATCGGAACCGGATAGGTACGCAATGTATGCGGCCGCCATCGCCATGCCGATGGTGGTCCCTTCGGCATAATTTCCGGTGGCGGGTACGTTCCAGAATGAACGCTGCTTCGTTGATTTTTCTTGGCCAACAAATGGCAAGGCGGCTGGCGTAAATCGGTTACTCAATTCTTACATCCTTTGTGTTTTGGTACTTTTAATAGGTCGAAGCGGCCCCCTGCATGACTAAAGACGCGCGGAAAACTGGGGGCTGAATGATTAGTGTTAACCCCTCAACTGGGGGGTAGCCATAAAGAGGGCGCAAGTATGCTCCAAAAAACAGAAAATTTCTCAAATGTAATTGTTGTTAATTTGCGGGAAATCGGAGTGTATCATGTGGGGCCACGGTGGCACCATTTTCCGCATCGCTCAAGCCTTGTATGCTGCGCGGATGACAGAAAAAGAGGAACAGCTTGGCGTGGGGCGGCATACCCGTAAAATCAATTTACGGCTACCTGAGCCCTTACGCGATGAGATTGTCGAGGCCAGCAAGGCCAGCGGCCGATCTCTCAATACAGAGATTCTTGTTAGATTGGAAGCCAGTGTTTTAGATGAGTCCGCGACCACTCTGCATTTGGTGAAAACGCAACTAGGTTTGATTCACTTCTTGGCGAATTGCGTCACTGAGCTGGCGGCGCTTATGACCGACGAGCAACGGGCGAATCAGCGTGTCCAAGTGATGCTGACGCTCAGCAAGTCACTTGTGGAACCCCTTGAGGATGGGAAACAATGATTGGAAAAAAAAGCCCGCTGATGCGTAATGCCGTTCAGTTAAGCAGGTTTTCGTAGAACGCGAGTGGCATAGCGCTGTGGTTTTGCCTTAACGGCCCGGTCGAATTTTCGATCGGGCCG
>JBEONR010000104.1:0-6145 GCA_040544385.1 Oxalobacteraceae bacterium GrIS 1.11 | reverse complement strand
CCAGCCTGTGGCCGGACCCGCTGGAGGCGGGCCGGAGTGGCGATCGGGTGGACAAGTAATTCACCCTCCGTCAGATCAACGGGCGGGTGAGACGAACGGGGCGGGGACGGCACCCCGCCGACTGATCGCCAGCCGGTTGGGGCTTCCAGGAAGGTGATGCGACGGGCGCGGCCGGGGTTGATTTTGACTTACCCGCTTTTTGTTCCAACGGAACGACCTTGTAGCTGGGCGCGGCGGTTCCCGAAGGGAATCGGGGTGCAATCGCCCGAGAGGGCGAAGGGCGTCTAGTTGGCTATTCCATTTCCATTTTCAAGCGTCTAACTGAGTCCTGATCGAGGATTCCGACATACGGAGGCGACTGGCGCAGACGGTTTGAATTGTCGTCTGGGCTGGTCATTGTTGTGATGATTTCCGCGTCCGTACCGGATGTCATCAATGTGGCCCATTCATCGTAAACGCCGCTCCAGGTTCCCTGGGCTTTCCAACGTTCAATATTAGCAAGGCTTGCGCGACGCACAGTCGGAATGTCTACCTTGTCGAGTACCGCAATTGAGAGGCGAATTTCAAACGATCCAGCATGTCGGTGAGCGTGACTGTGCCATCGATGTAGGCCGACTGGACGACGTGGTGTTCACTATCGGCCTGCGTCATCATTGCTGGGGCGGTGTTGCTGGAGCTGTTACAGCCAGGCCGAACAAGGCGCGATCATCGGCCCGCGTAAGCTGCTGGGTCATCATTTCTAGCATTTTATCCTTCGGCCATTCGCCGCGATCTACCTTAGCGAGGATTGCCGCGCCGACGAGAATTTTGCGGCGCGTGTCGTCAGCGCGTTTTTGTTTGGTTTCGGCCGTCTTTACCCTCGCCTCTGCCTTCTGCTTTAATGCCTTGGCCTGCTTGAGCTTGTCCTCTAAATCCCTGACTCGCTGCTGTGCTTTTTCTATGCTGGTTGCCATGATCGTCCTTTGCGGGTTTGTCCTGGCATTTTAGCGTGCCGAAGCAACACCGTAAAGCCAGCTATAATGACGGCGCAGACAGCCCCAGTGAAGAGCGAAGCGATGAAGCAAGGGCGCACTTAGGAGTTGACTGCGTCAACTCGTGCTCGCCTGCCGCTGGCTAAACAAAAAAACAACATCATGGCAATCTATCACCTCAGCGTCAAAGCGATTTCCCGGTCAGCTGGTCGCAGTGCGACCGCCGCCGCCGCTTATCGTGCTGGGTGTGAGATTGTCGATAAACGAACCGGCGAGATTCACGACTACACCCGGAAGGGTGGCGTGCAATCTGCCGATATAGTTTTGCCGGACGGTGCGCCCGAATGGGCTACCGACCGGGCCGCGTTGTGGAACGCATCCGAAGCCGCCGAGCGCCGCAAGGATGCGTGCGTGGCGCGTGAGTTCGAAGTGGCCCTGCCCGACGAGCTTCCACCAGCCGAGCGGCGGCGGCTGGCCGTTGACTTCGCCAAGGAGATGGCGAACCGGGAGGGCTGCGCGGTGGACGTGGCGATCCACGCACCAGGCAAAGAGGGCGACAGCCGCAACCACCACGCCCACATCCTGCGCACGACGCGCAAGGTGGGACTGGACGGCTTGACCGACAAGCTCGACACCGAGAAGGCCGGACGGAATCGAACCGCCGACCTGGACGCCGTGCGCACCAGGTGGGCCGAGCTGACGAACGAGCGGCTACGCGAGAACGGCATCGAGGCGCGGGTCGATCACCGCAGCCTGAAAGACCAGGGCATCGACCGGGAGCCGACGAGCCACATGGGGCCATCCGTGGCCGCGATGGAGCGGCGCGGTGTCAAGACCGACGTCGGCCAGCGCATCGAGGACGAGGTGGCCGACCGCCTGGCGCGTGCCAGGGCCGAGGGCGTCAAGGAACGGGCGCTGGCCCAGGCGAACAGGAGCGTCATTGACCTGTCCGGCGACCTGAGCGCGGCCAAGGCCGAGTGCGCCAGGCAGCAAGATGCCGCGCACCAGCTGGAGCAGGCCCATCGTCAGCTTTCCAGCGGTGCCGCCGACTTCCGGGCCAAGTTCATGGCCGACCGTGCTGCCAAGGTCGAGGCGGATCGCCGCGCCGAGTTGGCCCGCGAAGGGAAGGAGTTCGCCCAGGCCGAAGCCAGGCGCAAGGCCGAACTGGAGAAGGTTGCCCAGGAGCGGCAGCGCAAGGCGGCGCGGCCGGGGCCGAAGAAGGACGGGCCGGACTTCAGCCCTGGCCGCTGAGAAGTTAGCGCGCTAAAGCCCCCAGCTGGCGGGCGATCATCCCGCAGGGGCGATTGGAGCCTGAGCGCCGTGCGATACGAGCCTGGGTAGCCTTGCTGAGTTATAATTGCTTTTTCATAAATATTTTTAGAGTTAAATATGGCGTAGCTAGGCACATAAGTAGCCACGCGCAACCGATTTCAAAGTTGCGAAACGGAAACTACACACATGACGCCACTCATACTCCCAATTTTTCGTAATTAACCTTTCATATTTTATTTGGGAAATATTTAAAATGCCTTGGACATATAGTCAATCTACAGGTCAACTTACTAGAAACGGCGTAGCCGTTGCTACAGGATATTCGGGCGCGCCTAGCGCAACAAATAATCCCTCCATGCAAGTCGTACATAATGTCGGGCCAATCCCACGGGGTCGCTACACAATAGGTGTTCCGCGCAACACTGCCGGGCACGGCCCGCATGTGATGCCTTTAACTCCTAATGCGGGCACCAATACATTTGGGAGGGGAGGATTTCTTATTCACGGGGATAGTATAAGAGCACCTGGAACGGCATCGCAAGGCTGTATTATTATAAATTCAGCTGCTCGACGTAGAATTTCATCCAGCGGGGATCATGACTTGACGGTAACCCAATGAAAAAAATAATATTATTTATTTTTTCTACAATACTGTGTATGTCAGCATTTGCAAGTGAGACTTTAGCGTTAACACCGCAAGCTATTACTAAGTATATTAGGGAACATGGTGCGAAAGAAACCGTTAGAAATCTCTATAAAGACAATGATTCACGTAGATGGGATTTTGTGATACACAAAATGGAATCTGGAGATTCAGATTGGCTCAGTATTGCAAAAATAATTGCTGAAGGTACAGACGCAGGTACTTCGGAAGATTTGATAGTAACCCTTGCCATTGCTTTACCAAAAAATCCGAGGCGTGTTTTACAATTAATTGGCACAACAAGCTTTCTTTCTTATGAAACAGTTTGTAATGCCCCATTCATTGAACCAACGTCTGTTTATTTGAGAAATTACTTGCGAAAAACTCGGCAAGTCTTGAAAAATTTGAAGGATACTACAGTCGAAGAACAGAGGGTTAAATGTCTTTCCCAAATAGAGAAATAGGGGAGAGCAGGGGAAACGGAAAAAATCGTATGGTCAAACTCGCTGTTCGTGCGCAAAGAATCGTTTGCGCAACGTCTTAGCGTGCTATTTTTTTCTAATTCTGTGGGCGCCCCAATAATAGCATAAACAACACTTTTACTGTATTATGCCAACAGGCCGACTCTTGGCTCGGAGCAAGTGCTGATCATCCTAAATTCTTTCAGGACGGATGGGTAGCCATGACAACAATCACATACAACTAATTGGAATAATATGGCAATTGACGTTTATCTGCAAATTGACGGCATCAAGGGTGAATCATCGGACGACAAGCACAAAGACTGGATTGAATGCTCGTCAGTACAATGGGGGATTTTTCAGCCGAAAAGCGCAACCGCTTCGACAGGAGGTGGTCACACAGCCGAACGAGCTGAACTCAGCGATATTTCTTTCACCAAGATCGCAGATATGTCCTCACCGATCCTAATGCAAACATGCGCAGCTGGTAAAACCATTCCGAAAGCGAAGCTAGAATTCATGCGCGCTGATGGTCAGGGTGAACGTATCAAATATTTTGAAATTGAAATTGAAAATGTTTTGATCGGCCATATCGAGCCGAGTCTACAACCCGGTGACTTACTGGCTGAACACGTCGGACTGAAATTTTCCAAGGTTAAGTGGAAATACACGCAGCAAAAAATTGGCGGCGGTGCGGGTGGCAATACGGCTGGCGGCTGGGATTTGTCTGCCAACAAAATAGCCTAATTGGTCGAGTAGCCTAAAGGTGAAATTCCTTTTGGCTACTCGACCAGCTACCAGCGTATCATGGATTGCGTATTTATCAATGTTGGTCAGTATCCAAGTGGAATAACGAAGCGTTCCTGACCGTCGCTGCTCACCCAAGAGCCTTGGAAGTCGCTCTGCATTGGCGCAGAACCTTGCTTTGGCGTGACACGTACACACAGCCGGTTAGCCGGGCCGCAGGTGTATAGCTTGATCCGCCCGCCGCGCTTGGCCAGATCCGCGATGTTCGCCTCCAGCTTGGCCTGGTCTGATCGGAGCGCCGCGATCGTGGCCGCGTCGGGGAGGGTGAAGCGGCCAATGGCGTAGTTGGTGGCCACTGCGGCGATGCCGGCGAAAGCGAACACCAGGGCAAATTTCCAGCTGATCCAGGCGCCGGCATTGCGCACCTTGTCGGCGGCATCGTCCAATGCCTCCGTGGCGGTGCTTAGAGCCTCCACAGCCGTTTGCGGAGCTTTGGCAAGGGTTTCTGTCACGGCCTTGCTGGCGGCGCTCCCTGTGGCCGTTTGGAGGCTACTGGAGGCATTCTCGATTGCCTCGATGGCAGCGGCTAGCTTGGCGCGCTCCTGCACCATGGCGTCTATCGCCGCCTTTGCTGCTCCCTGTTGCTCCAAGGCGGCGGCGTACAGCACCGACAGTTGATCGTTGGTGTTCATCACGCCTCCCTGGAGTCGAGCCAGGCGTAAGCCTCGCTCTCTGCATCGTCATAAGCCGCCTGTAGGGCGTCTTTCATCGTGGTTTTACTTCCACCCTCGGGCGGGAATACGCCGCCGCCCACCTCTACGCCGTCCTCCAGGAGGCGCAGCCGCCAGCCGCCGCCTAGCTCGACCGGGCGCGGATTAATCTCATAGCTGAATGGCATCAAAACTCCTCGTTAGTTTCGGTATCGAGACGCTGCTGGCCGAGCGCCTCCAGTTTCTCGCGTGCAGCCTGATCGCTGGCCGTGCTGGCGGCCTTGACCTTGTGCTCCTTGTCCTTGATCTTGAACACGAAGTCGGTGATGGCGCGGCCCGTCTTTTGCGGCTTGTAGCTCACTGCGAGGTCGCTGTGCTTGTTGATCTGGTCGACGGCCACCTCGATCACCTTGCGGATGAAGTCGGCCGTCAGCTTGTACTCGCCTGGCTCCACGCCGAGCGTTTCACGCAGCCACGCCAGGTTGAGCGTGCGGTTGCCGATGTCTCGATGCTGGCTCAGCAGCTCGTAGACGCGGACGGCGTGCGCGCTGGTCATCTTGCCGACCTTCTCAAGCTGGTAGGACGTGAACTCTTCCTCTAGACGTGTGACGTACTTGATGACATCTGAGGTGAAGACGATCTTGATGCGCCCCGCGCCGTCGATGTAACTGGCCTTGCTGATCCAGCGAGTCTTGGAGACTTGCTCCTTGCCGGTGTCCTCGTCCGTTTCATAGAGGGTCACGCTACGCTCATACAGGGCGTCCATCGCCTCCTTGAGCTGGTGGTACACATGCCCCTTGTCGGTGCTGGGGAACTGCTTAGCGAACGCCTCGGCCGTAATGACCACCGGCTCATTGGGGAATAATCCCTTCTGATCTTCACGGCACCGGCAAATCGCGTACAGGATGATGCGCTGCTCGTTTAGACCTAGCCGATAGCTGGCCTCGATCAAGCGGTTTGACTTCACCACCAGCTCTTGCTTTTTCATCGACCGTTCCAATGTCTAGTTAGGGAAAGGTCATTTTACGCTCATTAAATGCCCTGTCAACTATTAGGCATAGTTAACCGCATAAAAGTCATAGTTAACCGCATAAAAGTCATAGTTAGACGCTGAAACCCGCATGGATAGGGCCTCTCCGGCCTCCTAAAAGGTATTAAAAGCTACTCACGACGCTGCACGTCAGTTCGTACTGCCTTTAGGCGCGCTATCGCGCACTAGGAAAAACCACGAAACCCCGGCGACCCGCCAGCCTGTGGCCGGACCCGCTGGAGGCGGGCCGGAGTGGCGATCGGGTGGACAAGTAATTCACCCTCCGTCAGATCAACGGGCGGGTGAGACGA
>JBEONR010000103.1:0-6159 GCA_040544385.1 Oxalobacteraceae bacterium GrIS 1.11 | reverse complement strand
CGGCCTTCTCCGATCGGAGCGCCTCGATCTCGGCACGGTCGGGCAGGGTGAAGCGGCCGATGGCGTAGTTGGTGGCCACCGCGGCCGCGCCGACCAATGCAAACACCAAGGCGAACTTCCAGCTAATCCAGGCGCCGGCGTCGCGCACCCGGTCGGCGGCATTGTCCAGCGCCTCCGTAGCCACTCCCAGCGCCTCCGTAGCTGCCTGGGGAGCTTTGCTAAGGGTTTCGGTCACGGCCTTGCTTGCAGCGGCTCCTGTGGCTGTTTGGAGGCTGCTGGATGCATTCTTGATCGAGTCGATGGCAGCAGCCAGCTTGGCGCGCTCCTGCACGATTCCGTCCACCGCAGTCTTGGCCGCTTCTTGCTGCTCCAGGGCGGCGGCGAACAGCGCCGACAGTTGGTCGTTGGTGTCCATCATGCCTCCCTGGAGTCGAGCCAGGCGTAAGCCTCGCTCTCTGCGTCATCGAAGGCCGCTTGCTGCGCCTCTTTGACGTCCTCGATCCCTTCGACTGGCGGGAACACGCCGCCGCCCACCTCTACGCCGTCCTCCAGGAGGCGCAGCCGCCAGCCGCCGCCCAGCTCGTTCGGGCGCGGTGTGATTTCATAGCTAAATTGCATCAAAACTCCTCATCAGTTTCGGTATCGAGGCGCTGCTGGCCGAGTGCCTCCAGTTTCTCGCGTGCGGCCTGATCGCTGGCCGTGCTGATGGCCTTGGCCTTGCGCTCCTTGTCCCTGATCTTGAACACGAAGTCAGTGATGGCGCGGCCCGTCTTCTTCGGTTTGTAGCTCACTGCGATGTCGCTGTGCTTGTTGATCTGGTCGACCGCTGGCTCGATGATCCGGTTGATGAAGTTGGCCGTCAGCTTGTATTCGCCTGGCCCCAGCTGGAGCGCTTCGCGCAGCCACGCCAGGTTGAGCGTGCGGTTGCCGATGTCCCTGTGCTGGGCCAGCAGCTCGTAGATGCGTACAGCGTGGGCGCTGGTCATGTGGCCGACCTTCTCCAGCTGGTAGGACGTGAACTCAATCTCCAGGCGCGTGATGTACTTGATGACCTCTGGCGTGAACACAATCTGGATGTGTCCCGCGCCGTCGATGTATGCCTTCTCGCTGATCCAGCGCGTCTCCCTGACCCTCGCCTTGTTCGTGGCGGGGTCGGTGTCATGGATCGTCACGCTGCGGCTGTAGAGGGCATTCATCGCCTCCTTGAGCTGGCCGTAGACGCTGCCCTTCTCCACGCTGGGGAACTGCTTCAGGAAACTGTCAGCCGTGATGGTGACGGGCAGGTCGGGGAACAGCCCCTTCTGCTCCTCACGACACCGGCAGATCGCGTACAGGATGATGCGCTGCTCGTTCAGACTCAGCCGATAGCTGGCCTCGATCAGGCGATTTGACTTCACGACAAGCTCGTTTTTCTTGGCCATATAAACTATTCCATATTCATGATCTGTTATATTACACCATATAAATTGCACGTCAAGCGTTGCAATAGTTAACCGGAAAAATGTAATAGTTAACCGGAAAAATGTAATAGTTAGACGCGGGAACCCGCATGGATACTGGCTTTCCGGCCCGCTAAAAGGACTTCAAAGCTACTCCCAACGCTTGCGCGTGTAGGTCGTACTACTTTAGGCCCCCGGCGGGGGCAGGAAAAGGCCCCCCGCGATGCGCGGCGGCCGGTGGTCGGCTGCGCGCCGCCGGTCGGCGTCGTCGCTTGCCGTGCGGGGTGGGGGTGGCCCTAAACGGGCCATCCTCGCTCCCTCGCCTACGGCTTCGGTCCTCGGACTCAAATCGCCCCCACGGGCAAATCATGGGCCGGTCGGGCTTGCAGGATGGTGGTGTGCGCAAGCCGGTGGCAGGGGTTGCCGGTGGGGTTGGGTTTCCCGCTTTTGATTCATCGGGTTACAAGGTTAACCGGGCGTGCCGACGGGGGTATCGTCGGTGCGCAAGCAAGCGGGGACGCCCGCGCGCTAAGGCGTCCAGTTGGCTACTGAGCTTGCCACGTACCCTCCGGCTTGGCCGAAGTTGATGCGTGGATTGCGCAGCCTGGTGCGTAGTCGTGATGACCTCAGCGTAAAAAGCTACCGCTGACGTGCATGG
The DNA here is from genome assembly GCA_040544385.1 of Oxalobacteraceae bacterium GrIS 1.11. GTDB lineage: Bacteria > Pseudomonadota > Gammaproteobacteria > Burkholderiales > Burkholderiaceae_D > Janthinobacterium. The sequence continues at coordinate 4,062 of JBEONR010000103.1, read as the reverse complement.
ATTACGCCGTCTTCGCCAGCAAAGTATCGCCAGCACGTTTCCAGTCTGCGCGCCGTGAGTCGTCGGCGGGAACCTTAGCTAGTCCTAGCAATGCGCCCAGCAGTTCGCCACGGTCAATTGTTGGCTTGCCGGTGAGTGTATCGACCAGGCCCGCCAGACCCATCAAACCAGCAGACTCGCACAGCTCATGTGTGCGTGCGTTTCTGGCGGCGGTGGCTAGTGTCTTCTTCTCCGCGTTGATGAGGTTGGCCGCATCCTGTCTTGCCTTGTTGGCCCGGATGCTAGCTTTTTCGGCTTTGACCAGGGCTGCGAGCTTCTTCGTGTCCAGCGGCGACCGTTTTGTGTTCTCGGACAGCAGCACGATTAGCTCTTGCTGTTCTGTGCGTGTTTTGAGGGCCTTGAGGAAGGTCACACGGTCATTTAGCCAGCTATCGTTATCCATGGTGTTGTCTCTCTGGTTGTCTTGTGTCAGCGGTCAATTCTAGCAGAGAACCGCAGCGTTACCGGTGTGCTATCCTTCTCGGTGTAACAAGAGAAGGCGCACTTATACGTTTCTCTTTCGGCGAAACGGTGCGCTCTGCCGAGGGCTGAAAGGCAACGGCCACGGAAACGGAAAAGCAAGGGCAAAGACAAGGGTATGGCCTCCTATCACCTGACGGCGAAGATCGGCGCAAAAGGCAAGGCGACCGCGCATGCCGCGTACATTTCCCGAGAGGGAAAGTACAGCGATGGAAAGCGGTATGAAGACCTTGAGGCGAAGGCCAGCGGCAACATGCCAAAGTGGGCCGATCAGAACCCTGCGCACTTCTGGAATGCAGCCGACGAACACGAGCGCGCCAACGGTTCGGCTTACCGCGAAATCGAGGTGGCATTGCCGCGTGAACTGACCGCCGACCAGCGCCGCGAACTGGTCGAAGACTTCGTGCGCCAGGAGCTGGGCAACCAGTACGCTTACCAGTGGGCGATTCACAAGCCCAAGGCCGCGCTGGAGGGAGGCGAGCAGCCGCACGCCCACATTATGTATTCCGAGCGGCGCATGGATGGCATCGAGCGCGACCCGGCGCAGCTGTTCAGGCGCTACAACGCCAAGAACCCGGAGAGCGGCGGCGCGCAGAAAGCGAGCGGCGGCAAGGCGCGGGGCGAGATGAAAGACGAGCTGCTGCTGACCCGCCAGCGGTGGGCCGACGTCCAGAACGCGCACCTAGAGCGGCACGGCCACGCCGCCCGCGTCGATCACCGCAGCCTGGCGGAGCAGGGCATCGAGCGTGCGCCGGAAAAGCACTTGGGCGGTGCCGGGGTCCGTGCATTGGCCGACCAGGACATAAGTGCCCTGCTCGAGCGCCGCGCCGCCGAGGGCGCGCACGAGCGGGCGCAGCGCAGCGTCTCCAGCCTCATTGACCTGTCCGGCGACCTGAGCGCGGCCAAGGCCGAGCGCACCAGGCAGCAGGACGCAGCGCGCCAGATGGAGCAGGCCAAGCACCAGCTCTCCAGCGGTGCCGCCGACTTCCGGGCTAAGTTCATGGCCGACCGTGCGGCCAAGATCGAGGCGGATCGCCGCGCCGAGCTGGCCCGCCAGGCGGTGGAATTCGCCCAAGCCGAAGTCCGGCGCAAGGCCGAACTGGAGAAGATCGCCCAGGCGCGGCAGCGCGAGACGGCGCGACCAGGGCCGAAGAAAGACGGGCCAGACTTTAGCCGTTAGACTTTCAGTGCGCCTCTCAAAAAAGTGGAACCCTTGCCCGTATCCAGTCTAAGAGTGTTGGAGGCATGGTGATGGTGTAATCCTGCTGTTTCTCATCGTCTTGGTAGATGATGCTGTTCTTTCCTATGGTGAGTGGTTCATGACCTGGCATGCCATCCCAAAAGACTTTGTAGTGTCTCTTGGCTAGAAGCTCCCCTTGGTCGTTCAGGATGGTCAATTGAACCTTATCCATGCTATCGCCAAAAAAATGACTGTTATTCACTCCACTTCCACAAATATTGACAGTGTATTTTTTGCCGTTGAATTCCTTGACTCCACCATTCAAATGCCCGGTGTAATTGTATTGTTGGCAGTTAATTCCATCATCATAAAAACCTGCAATGAAATTTGCTACTGACAAGATGATAACAAGCCAAATAGTAATGGCAGGAATCATCTTCTTGAATTCTTGCCTTGGGGATTCCGCAGTTTTGATTACTCTGAAAGCCTTATAACCAAAAAATGAAAAAATAAATAATCCAATAAAAATTCCAATTTCTTTGATGAATGAAAAAGTTGCGATGACAAGTCCGTTATGAATTTTAATTGGCAAAAACCAATCAACAATAGCCCACAAAATGGAAAAACCGATAATTAAAGCGAGAATAAAAAAGAAATTCTTTATTGATTTGTAGATGTATTGTCGTATGGTCGGCATACTGTTTCCAGTTTAATGATTATAGGTTTCTTGAGTTTATATAGTTGAGGTTTGCTGTAAATCATGAAATCTCCACCCATGTCGTGCTTTTCTCTCCATTCACGATAAGATTTGTTATAGATTGGCCAGTAAACATCCTTTTCCATAAACTTCCTGATAATTCCTGTCCGTTTATCAACTGGCTTATCAACTTCTTTTCTTTTGATAAGGTAGTCCCAATTGATTTTTGTTTTATTAATTTCCTCGCTGTCATTTAGTTTACTGGATTTCCATTCAGGCTTGAATTGACCAAGTAAATCATTTGCCGTAACAGCGTATGAAAGAACCATTCCATTCTTGTTCCAATGACCAAGATATTGACTGTTTGACTGGTCTTTATCATTGAAAGAATAGTTGTCTTTCAGGTAGACATAAACATGAGTAAGTTTCGCCACTGAATCAATGCAATATTCAGCAGGCTTCTTTTCATATTTAAAGTATTTTTCACTGATAACTTCGACTCGTCCAATAGCGGCATAAAGAAAGAAGTTCCCCAATGTTCCTGAAAGGTCAGTCAAAGTAAAAACTCCTTCCGAAGTATCAATGGTACTCACCTTCTTTTGTTGTACTTGCCAATCTATGTGAAACTGTCTTATGTCTGAGTTGATTATGGAAGTCTCAAAACTCAGACTTGAATTCGTATTTTTTGCACCTGTAAATATGTTGGTGACATGCTGAAGAATTTTCTTTTTTATTACTAGAAATGCATTTTCTGAGTAAATATCTTTATTGAGCAATTCATTAAACCTGTCTTTGACACTGCCATATTTCAAAGCCCAATCGAGAGTGACGGTTGTATTGTCTAAAGGCTGTAGAGAATCTTGTTTGTCGTTGTAGATGTGCTTAGGGCTAGCAAACCACTTTCTTGCAACTTTTGCAGAGATAGTCCATCCGATCTTATCCATAGCATTTGGAATGTCCTGAAGGTCAAACTCAGGAAGCTTCTCTTTATCCTCTGCCTCTAAGACTTTTGGCTTAGGCGGCTCAGGTTGTTTTGGTTCTGGGTTTTTTTGTGTGGATGGTTTTTGTTTTTTCTGAAGTTCGGCAAGAGCCTTCTGGCGTGTTTCTTCTGCTTGCTGTGCCTTTAGTTGTTCTTTGGTCGGTTTCGGTTGTTTTGGCGGTGGTAGTGCGCCTGGGGCAAGGCGATCATAAGACACCATCTGTGGTGTATTGATGGGGACAGCACCAACTAAACCGCTATATTCCTTCCATACCTTTCCTTTGAACAAAGATCGTTCCATTGTGTAATAAGGAATTTTTTTAATTTTTGCCATAACACGTTCTTTAAATAAAAATACGAAAGCCTAAAAATGGAGAGCACAGCCGCTTTGCTGTACTCGTTCAATAACCGAGCGGGATAGCAAAGTGCTTTTTGTTGTCGGCGCTCATCCATGCCCCTTGGAAGTCGATTTGACCCGGCGCGCTGCCCTGCTTGGTTGTGATCTGCACGCACAGCCGATTGTCCGGGCCGCAGGTGGACAGCTTGATCCGTCCGCCGCGCTTGGCCAGGTCCGCGATGTTCACCTCCAGCTCGGCCTTCTCCGATCGGAGCGCCTCGATCTCGGCACGGTCGGGCAGGGTGAAGCGGCCGATGGCGTAGTTGGTGGCCACCGCGGCCGCGCCGACC
>JBEONR010000102.1:0-6294 GCA_040544385.1 Oxalobacteraceae bacterium GrIS 1.11 | reverse complement strand
CTGCTCAGCTATTATTGTCATTTTAGAATCCATGTGTGTCAACTTCCTTAATTAGCGTGATGAAGTTGTCTCACAACAGTTTGACACAGGGGGTGCAGCGGCGGACAATCCCGCTTTGGTTCGCTCCTGGATGAGATCGCGTTCGAACTGTCCGAGGGCGCCGAAAACATGAAAGATGAGGCGCCCACCTGACGTTGTTGTGTCGATGGCTTCGGTCAGGGAGCGAAATCCGATGCCGCGCGCATCGAGTCCGGCAACGACTTCGATCAGATGCGGAAGGGAACGGCCCAGACGGTCAAGTCGCCAGACGACCAGCACGTCATTTTCGCGCAGGAATTCCATCGCCGCCGACAGGCCAGGACGCTCCGAAGTGGCGCCAGACATCATATCCGTGAACATCCGCTCGCAGCCGGCCCTGCTGAGCGCATCTGTCTGCAGGGCTGTGTCCTGTTCCGCCGTCGAAACTCGCGCATACCCGATCAATGCCATTGCCAGCGTCCCCCGTGTCCGTTATCTCGTCCGGAAATTATATTGTCCGGCTTCTCGTCAGGCAAGACAGTTGACGGACACATTTGCACGAGACCGTCAAATGATCGTTTGACGGACAGGCGGATCAGGCGGCAAGCGCCATGCGCTGCGTCATGTCCAATTCGATCCGGCCGTATGGATTGACGTGGTGGTAGATCAGCGGTGTGAGGCCGCGCCAGTCATCCACCGTCATACGATCACGCCAGGCCGGCTCAGCCAGGACCTCCTGGATGAACAGGGTATTGACGTAGACTAGACAAACTTGCAACAGGTGAAGCGACAAGACGGCCAACTCCTGGTCTTCCAAGCGGTTGGTCGCAAACTCGCCACGCTCGCCGTAGAAGATGAAATCGTTGGCGCTGTTCCAGTTCTCGACAACATTCAAGCCCTCGTTGATTTCACATCGTAATGACTCGTCGTGCAAATAGCGGCACAGAAAAATTGTCTTGATCGCCTTGCCAAGTTCGGCCAGCGCCAGGTAGGTCGGATGCGTCGGACCCGAGCGGGTAAAGCGACGCAGAATGGCCTCCGGCTCGGCCGTTCCCAAACGCAGCGCGGTCGCGTATTTGATGATCTCGTCGTACTGCTGTCGGATCAACTCCCAATTGATGGCCCGCGCCATGATCGGCTCCAGATTCGCGTAGTGTCCCGCATCGTCCGGTGTCGGCAGGTGCAGTTTCTGTTTGGCGATAGCCTTGAGCCTGGGCAACAGGTCGAAGCCCAGGATATGACTGAACGCAAACGCAACCTCGCTCTGGCCATGGCTGTCGACATACTGGCGCTCAAGTTCCATATTTGTACAATGGCGCAACACGCCCTCCATCATCGCAGCTACCTCGGACGAGGAGCAGCGCCGTAGTTGAGAGTAGATGCAGGTCGAATTGATGTCGACATGCCAATAGATCATGATGCCGCGCCCGCCATAGCGCGCATGCCATTCTGTCATCAAATTCTGGTCGTAGGCGCCGAATTTCTTGGAGTCGGCCGCGCAAGCGGTGGTGGCGTTGCCCCAGATAGCCTGACTGCGGATATGGAGCGTGCCGTTGACAATGTCGGCGATGGCGGCGCGCAGAGCCTCCTTCTGTACGAACCGGCGTTTGACATGGCGCAACTCCTCAAAACTCACACTCGGCTGTTGGCTGGCGATGCGTTTCAGGCCGACGTTGGTGCCGATGCCGAACAAACACAGCAGGAGGCGCCGTTGCAACTGGGCGGGATCGATGACTTCACGGCTGCCGCTGGTGCGGAAGGCGGCCGTGAAGTTGAGTCGGAGGTCGACTTCCTTGACGATGTCGATCAGCTCCACGTCTGACCAGCGCCGTCCAATCTCCCGTTTAAGGGCGGCCGTATTCGGCGGCTCTGGTTGCCGATCAAGCGGTGTCAGATGAATAAGGTTCTTACCTTGCCGCCGCAGACGCACTTTCGGATTGTCCGGGAGGCCGTCGTTCAATGTCGTCAGCCATTTCCGCATGGCCACTTGAATCTGCTCAATGAAAACCTCCCCATCTCTGGGCGCCTTGAGCAGCTCGTAATAGCTGTCTCGCTTAGCCTCGAAATCGGACGGCAGGTCATGCTCCGGATCACGGTGGCGGTCGGCGCCGGCGACCCAGATTTCCTTGGTCCTCAGGCGCTTGCGCAACGCGCGTAATACACAGATTTCATAGTTGATGCGGTTGATCCGTTCCTTTCCATCCTTGTCCTGCTCCACCACGCTAGCATGCCATTTCTTCGGCACGACGCCGTCGATCGGGACCGCGTCGGCAGCGTAATATTGCTGTTGGCTGTCCCGATTGGCCTTGAGCACATCCAGGGCGTCGATGACGGGCCGATGCACAGTGTTGTTGGATTTGAAGCGTAGCGCGTCCAGCACCGGCAACAGCATGCGCCGGTAATGATGGCCGTAGGATGAACGCATGGTTTCCTGCACTTCGCGCTCAAAGTCGAAGCCCATGGTTTTGAACTCGTCAACCAACTCTTCCAAGGTCTTCTGCGCCACCACCGGATAGACGACCTCTTTGATGATTCCGTCCGGCTGGTCTACTGTGGCTTCGGCCAGCTTGAACAACAGCTTCGCCTTGCCGCGCACCTTCTTGAATGCGGCGAACTGGCGCTTGTCGATCCGCTTCTCGGCGCGAGCGCCCAGATTGTGAATGATCTGTATCAGCAGATCGATCAACGCATCGATCAATTGTTGCTGACGCCGCCAGCAGAACATGGCCACCATGCTGTAGCGGATCGCGGCTGGGTGGCGCCGTAGCTCGCGGATCGATTCCGCCGCACAGCGTTGCCGGAACTGGTCGATAAATTTAACGGGGATGTCCTGAAACACTGCCGGCGCAAGGCCAATATCGTTGATGCACTTGAGCTTGGCGATGGCGACCAATAGGCTGTCCAAGCTGGCCTTGCCGGGGTCGGTCTTGAGGTTGCTGAACGAGATTGCAGTTGCATCCTCGCTACGCGTGTCGTCGGGGTCGGCTTCCTCGTTGCCCAGCAGTCGGTCGATGGCAGACTTGTTGTCTGCGCTCAAGCGCGCGTGAATGATTGCTTGCTGTCCGGTTTCGTAGCTATGCACGGAAGAACGGATGACGCGATCAAGGTGATCGCCGGCGGGTGGTTCCAGGCGTTGCGCGCGACACCAGTCATGCGCCATATTGCGGCCATGGCGGGCTTGCGGATCGAAGGGCAATACCTCGTCGCCCAGCCACTGGCTCAGTCGTTGTAGGTCAGTTCCATTTGTAGGCCGGAAACCAAGGAAGACACGGATGGTGCGCCGATGTCGTTGCCCCTGCCGGCCGCCAAGTTCATACGAGGACAGCATGTCGGTCGTCGTGCGGAGCTGCACGGCCAGCCACTGTACGGCGTTTGGGTCGATTTCGTCGTGACGCTCCGGAAATCTGCCGTGCAATTCCATAAACTTGAGCTGAACTGCGAAGCCGATCCGACCTTTATCGGTCATGCCTGGCAGCAACGCGACCTCTTCAACAGTAAGAGTCCACAAGTCCTGAGTGTCTGGATCATTCCACGAATACGCCACGGCAAGCCCTTCCATGAGTTTGGTTGGGCAAATTATATGAAGGTGACGACCGTTTTGGGGGGACGTGAAGTCTAAATGTCGTCAAATTGTAGCTTCGCCCCCACTGGGCCAAGTAATGGAATTTTAATGATACGGGAGTCGTACCGGGAGGCTTGCGGCCTCCCACGGCTCAAGCTCGCTGTGGCTGAAGCGGCCCAAGCCGAGGAGCGTGAGCCAGTGGGGATGGTGTTGGCCTGTCATCAGCTCGGTCGGACTTGGGGTTTAAGGTGCAGTGGAACGGAAAACCGGGTTAAGGGCGTTGGTGCCACCGTCAAGTATTAATGTCGCGTCTCACCGCTGATTCCGAGTTCACGCGTGCGAGCGTTGCTTTCGGCTCACCGGCGCGGCCGTGCCGCTTGGCCCGCGCTATCGCCTCTCGTTGCTGCTCACGACTTGGTGAGCTGCTGCACCAGGCGGTGCAGGTCATCCCCATCTTGCCAATTAGCTCAGTTGGAGTTCCCAGTAGCCGACGTCAATCCACTGTTCGAACTTGCGCCCGACGCGTTTGAAGTGGGCCACTTTTTCGAATCCAAGGCTTTCATGTAGCGCGACGCTGGCAGGATTCGGCTGGGCGATGCCACCCAGTACCACTTGAATTTCCCTGCCGCGCAACGCGGCGATCAAGGCGCTATAAAGCTGTTGTCCCACGCCTTGGCGCGCGTAACCAGACGCAACGTACACCGTGGTTTCCGCAGAAAAGCGATAGGCGCTGCGCGCTCGCCATGGTGTCGCATACGCATAGCCGATGACTTCGCCGTCGCGTTCGTAGACATACCAGGGAAACTGCGCGCTGACACTGTCAATACGGGACGCCATCTCGCCCTGCGCGACCGCCTCCTCTTCAAAGGTGATGGTCGTGCTGGTGACATAGTGGTTGTAGATTGCAGCGATGGCACTGGCGTCGGCGCTTGTGGCGGGTCGTATCATTGATCGTGGTCTCGGTTATTTGGATAGGGAACGACGGATGCGCATTGTCATGACGGTCGCGCTGGCGGGGCATGCGCCCTGAAACTCGCGGGAGCGCTTCAGTTGCTCCGGGATGCGGGAGCGGCTCACCGCGCCGTACCCCAGTCGTGAGAAGTAGGCCTCGGCGGTGGTCGTCAGCAGGTACAGCTTGGTGACGCCAAGCCCTGCGGCTTGTTCCGTCAACTGGATCAGAAGCTGCTTTCCCCAGCCCTTGCCGCGCGATTCGGTATCCACGACGACGGACCGCAGCAAGGCATCGGCGCCATAGACTTCCAGCCCGCCGGCGCATACAAGTTGGCCACTCGCCTCGCCGACCGTGAACCGCGTCAGGTGTTCTTGCGCGCCGTCCAGTGGCAGCCCTTCGGCCAGCAGCATGCGCTTGATCGCCGGCCAGTCCTGGCTGGTCGCCGGCCGCATCGTCAGTGCGCCGTACTCGGCTCGGCACGATTGGGGAGCCAATAATGCCTCTATCAACAATTGCAGCGACTCATGCACTTGTGCCTGGCGATCACGCGGCACACGTGCCAGCAATTGGACGGCATGATGATTCAACTCGTCTTCGAGTTGCTGAGCGCGGGCGCGCCCCGCTGCCGTCAGGGACAGCACGACGCTTCTGCGGTCCTGCTCGCTAGCCTGCTTTGTGATGCAGCCTTCCGTCACCAGCGTATCAACGGCGCGGCTGATCCACCCTTTGTCCAGGCCTAAGCGTTCGGCCAGCGCCTGCTGCGGCAATCCTTCTTCGCGCAATAACTCGGTCAACACATGGCATTGCACCGTCGATGCTCCATCGCCGCATTTAGCTTGCTTGCGTTGAGCGCGTACGTAAAGGCGGACGATTTCACGGATAAGTGGCGCTGCGGCAGGCATGCATCCATTCCAATTTAGTTGTTAATGACAACTATATAATGCATTTTATGCTATTCGTTGTCAAGCGCAACCAAAAGCAGTTGACGTGAAATGAGGTGATGCCGTTGCGGCAATGTGCAGTGGAAGGGAAAAACGGGTTATGTCGCTGGCGCCGCCACTTTCAGATATTGGTACAGCGTCTCGCGACTGATTCCGAATTCACGCGCGAGCGCTGCTTTCTGCTCGCCGGTGCCGACGCGGCGGCGCAGCTCGACAACTTGGTCGGCCGCCAGCGCTTTCTTGCGGCCACGGTATGCGCCACGTTGCTTGGCCAGGGCGATCCCTTCCCGCTGCCGCTCGCGGATCAGTGCCCGCTCAAATTCGGCGAACGCACCCATGACGGACAGCAGCAGGTTCGCCATCGGCGAGTCCTCGCCAGTAAACATCAGCCACTCCTTGACGAACTCGATGCGGATACCACGCTTGGTGAGCTGCTGCACCAGACGGCGCAGGTCATCCAGGTTGCGGGCTAGGCGATCCATGCTGTGCACCACCACCGTGTCACCCTCGCGCGCGAACGACAGCATGGCATCGAGCTGCGGCCTGACGGTATCCTTCCCCGACGCCTTGTCGATGAACTGCTTGTCCACCTGGACGTGATCGAGTTGGCGTTCTGGATTCTGGTCGAAACTGCTGACCCGGATATAACCGGTGCGTTGACCGTGCAAGATGTTTCTCCAAGGGGCGAAAGTGTCAGGGGAGCTCTAAGAACGTGTTCACGATCTACTGAGCAGCATCGCCAGGAAGGCCAGGTGGATGAACTGTAAGCTGGTGTTGAGCGATCGCTCGCAGTTTTTCCACAGTCGCCTGTTTTTCTCCAG
>JBEONR010000101.1:0-7037 GCA_040544385.1 Oxalobacteraceae bacterium GrIS 1.11 | reverse complement strand
GAAAACGGCTGTAGCAGCCTTAAATCAAGCCGTTGGTGCACTCGCTGGCGCCTGGCTGACGTTCAAGGCCGCGGCGTCCGTCGCCGGCGCCGGCCTGGTGATGGTGCTGGCCGTGTACGTGCTGGGGCGTTTCATGCTGCCCAGCGAAGCCGACCGCCAAGAGGTGGAACGACTGCGCACCGAGAAGGCCCAACTGGAGGCGAACATCGCGGATCTGACCAAGCGCGGCGGAAAAATCCAGCTCACCACCTGTGGTGGCCGCCTCTGCATCGAGGCCAGCACCAACCAAGGCAAAGACGAACAGGGCAACCCCTTTCCGCTCGGATCATGGAACACGACCGACAGCCGCAAAGTGCCTCTGGTGATCCCTCGCGGCTACTAGCGCCCTTGCGGCCATCGTTGGTGAGCCAGGAACCCATCGTCGCGGGGTTGCCAGCGGCATCGTTGCCTTGGTTGTCGCTGGCCTCGATGCAGATCCGCCCGCCACAGGTTGTGATTTTGGCCGGACTACAGCCCAAGGTGCCCTTGGTCATTCCTCGCGGGTACTGAGCCATATATACGACGGACTTGTGCGCTTTTTCCTGGGCGGCGTCGATTTACCTGCTTTTACCTCTAGTTCCGCTGTAAGATAAATAATCGTCAAGATTGCTGTGCACATCTGCGGTTTTCCGAGACTGAGGTCGCGGTACGGGGCGTTCCTATGTTGCACCATTTTTTGTCGAATAATCGCGACGAGCTGGCTGCTCGTTGTCGCGTCAAAGTGGGAAATCGTCCTGGCCGCTCGGCTACCGAAGCGCAGCTACAAAATGGCATACCTTTGTTTCTTGATCAGTTGATCAGAACTCTCCGCGTCGAACAAACTCCAGAACGGCCGGAAAGCGAGCGTATTTCCGGGCCGGCCGGTGGCGGTGTCGCCCTGTCAGAAGTGAGTGTATCTGCTGCTCAGCACGGTAAAGATTTGCTGGAGCTAGGACTAACTGTCGATCAGGTTGTGCATGATTATGGTGATCTTTGCCAATCGATTACCGACCTGGCTGTAGAGCGCGATGCGCCTTTCGCTGTTGATGAATTTCGCACACTGAACCGGTGCTTGGACAATGCCATTTCTGATGCAGTTACAGAATTCAGCTATCAAAGGGATGGCCTGCATGCGGCCCAAAATGCCGATGCATCGAATCAGCGAATGGGTTTTTTTGCTCACGAACTTCGAAACCTGCTCGGAACAGCGTCGCTCGCGTTCGCGGCGGCAAAAGCCGGCAATCTCAGTTTTACCGGTGCCACGGGATCGATCCTTGAGCGGAGCCTTACCAGTCTCGAAAAACTGATCACGAATTCCATAGAAGACGTTCGCTCGTCTGGACATCATGAGCTGTCATTAGGCTCATTCGCACTAGATGGATTCATTGGAGAGATTTACGACGCGGCCGCGCTTTCTGCGAAAGTATTTGATTGTTCATTTCGGGCCCTGCCGGTTGACTCAGATCTTGCTGTCCGGGGAACACGGGACCTGCTCATCGCTGCGGTCGTTAATTTGTTGCAGAACGCTTTCAAATTTACCGCGTCGGGGACAGAGGTTTTGCTTACCGCATATGCCCAGGGAGACCGAATCCTTATTGATGTAAAAGATCATTCTGGCGGTTTGGCGGCAGGCGTGGCAGAGACCATGTTTCTGCCCTTTTCCCAAGCAGGTACAAACCGGACTGGAATTGGTCTCGGCCTGACCATTGCCAAGCAAACTGTGGCGGCGAATGACGGGACGCTGACAGTTCATGACCTGCCCGGTGTCGGGTGCGTCTTCACAATCAATCTTCCTCGCCACAGTATGCCTACGTGATCATTTTTAGTACGTAGTTGTATGAGGTTAATTCGCGGCGATTTCGAAGTGACGGGAAACAATGGCACCCGGAGAGTGTCCGAATACCGACTTTCGCATGCGAAAGTGCTACCTGGTCCAGCCCGGCCCCTGGTCCTTCGTCGGGTTGCGCTTCTCTTCCCGCTCCTGGGCGGCGACCCTCTCCAGCCCGGCTTTGCGCTTGGCCTCGGCCTGGGCGAATTCCACCCCTTGGCGCGCCAGCTCGGCGCGGCGATCCGCCTCGATTTTAGCCGCACGGTCGGCCATGAACTTGGCCCGGAAGTTGGCGGCACCGCTGACCAGCTGCGCTTTGGCCTCGATGCTGATCCTCTCCAGTTCGGCCTGGCGGGCCGCTGCGTCCTTGGCCTGCTCCATCGCCTGGCGCGCCAGCGTAGCGGTGCGAAGTATCTCCGCCAGCTCCGCCAACTTGACCTCGCGCTTCGCTGCGGACAGGTCGCCGGACAGATCGATGACACTCCGATTGATCTGCGATAGCTCACGCTCCGCGATACCCTGGGCGTGTGCCTGGGTCAGTCGCTGCGCCACCTCATCATTGATACGCTTGCTTACTTCGGTTCTCACGCCCCGGCGCTCCATGCCGGTGACGAACGGCCCCAAGTGGCTTGTGGGTATCCGGTCGATTCCCTGATCCTTCAGGCTACGGTGATCCACCTGCGCGTCGATGCCGTTTTCTCGTAACCGCTCGTTCGTCAGTACCGCCCACCTGGTGCGCACGGCGTCGAGGTCGGCGGCGCGGTTGCGCCCTGCCTTCTCGGTGTCGAGCTTATCCGTCAATCCCTCCGGTCCCACCTTACGGGTGGTGCGGAGGATATGGGCATGGTGGTTACGGCGGTCGCCCTCCTTACCTGGTGCGTGGATCGACACATCGACGGCGCAGCCTTCGGCGTTCGCCATCTCCTTGGCGAAGTCCACCGCCAGCCGTCGTCGCTCGTCTGGCGAAAGCTCATCGGGCAAGGCTACTTCGAACTCGCGGGCGACGCATGCATCCTTGCGGCGCTCGGCAGCTTCTGCGGCGTTCCATACCGCTGCCCGATCCGTCGCCCAATCGGGCGCACTATCGGGCAACACCATATCGGTCGAGGCGATGCCACCCTTGCGGGTGTAATCGTGAACCTCGCCGGTCCGCTTGTCGGTAATCTCACACCCAGCGCGATAGGCTGCGGCGGCGGTCGAACTCCGACCGGCTGACCGCGATATCGCCTTTACGCTGAGGTGGTAGATTGCCATGGGGGTACGTTTTCGCCTTTGTCGCGCAGCGACCGCGCGAGTTGACGTAGTCAACTCCTAAGTGCGCCCTTGCTCCTCGCTCTCGCTCTTCGCCGGGTCTGCACATGCCGCCATTATAGCTGGCTTTACGGTGCTGTTTTTGCGCGCTAGAATGCCCGGACAAAACCGCAAAGGGAAATCATGGCAACCAGTATCGAAAAGGCACAGCAGCGAGTCAAGGATTTGGAGGACAAGCTCAAGCAGGCCAAGGCATTGAAGCAGAAGGCAGAGGCCAGGGTAAAGACCGCCAAAGCCAAGCAAAAGCGTGCTGACGACACGCGCCGCAAGATTCTCGTCGGCGCGGCCATTCTCTCCAAGGTCGAACGCAGTGAATGGCCGAAGGACAAGATGCTGGAAATGATGGGCCAACAGCTCACGCGGCCCGATGATCGCGCCTTGTTCGACCTGCCTCTAGCAGCCGCACCCGCCCAACAATGATGGCGCGGGCGGACAGGGAGCACCAGGTAGCCCAGATGCTCACCATGTTCAAAGTACGAACATAGAAAATGTTGAGCAATACGCCCCACGATTAAACCTGATCACGCGACGGCGTGCTCTTCTTCGGCGTCTTGAAACGTCAATGGCTCGAACTTTTTTCCTTCAAGTCGCAGCTTTTCAGTCTTTACGCTGTGCTGAGTCTGCATTTCCATCCAAGCTTCTGCCGAAAGATCAAACACCATAGAGAGCGTAACTGCCATATTTGGAGTGAGGTCTGCTTCGCAGCTGAGCAGACGCGAGACTGAGGAACGGTCAACCTGTAAATGCGTCGCAAGTCGTGACTGGGTAATCCCGGGGTACCGTAAGGATTCGTGCGTAAATGAGTAACATCGCGAATTTTCATACGGAGAACTGAGTGGAAAATGCCGACTGCAAGAAAAACGAGCGTTTATCTTGCAGTCAAAAATACGCCAGTTTGACCGTGATCCCTCGCGGGTACTGACATGCAAAGCATCGTCAGTCCGCTCAACCGCCACATCAAAGCCAGGTACCGTGCCGCTCCTGGGCAATCCTCTTTAGTCTTTAAAGATCTTCAGTAATGCGACTGCCGGGGACGTCGATCCGATCTTGCGGTTTGTTTGAGCCGCCTCGAGGACTTCGACAAGTTCATCATATTTATCGGCTTGTCTGTCGTTCAAGTTGGTCATATTCATGCTCCAGCGGGGGAAGGTACGAAAGTTTGCCGGCTCGTTGTACAGTACCCGCGAATTTTTATGTCGAGGATCGAGTTCGATTTTTTTGTACAGCTTATCGAGCGTAGCTACTGGACCTTCCAGTACCTGCAAAAACCAACCGCCGTTGTAAAACAAGCTACCAGTTACGTCGAGTGGTGCATTGTTTGTCTTTGCTTTTTCTTGTATCGCAGCGAGATCTTCTTGAGACATCTTACGTGTTGCTTGGCTTATGTAGATGAGTTGGTTAATTGACATTTAAGCATCCTATTTTTCAGAAATCCAAGTCGAATTTGACTAAGGTCAACCGACATATTACCCAAGAAAATAGTATGCAGTTTGAAGGGCTGTGAAACGGCCAGCCGGACTACCGCCCTGGGCTATAGTCAGGTGCGTCATTGTCCTTGGACGGGCCACGTGGCCGCGCTTGGCGCTGCCGCTCCTGGGCGATCCGCTCCAGCTCGGCCTTGCGCCTGAGTTCGAGCTGGGCGCGCTCCGCTGCCTGGCGGGCCTGCTCCCCATTGGCTCGATGTAAGCCATCGCCAAATATTCGCCTGGGTGGGGTACGGTAAGGATTCCTTCGTAAATGAGTAACAGGGAGCGTCAGAAAAGCAAAATCGAGGCATCGAACCTTGTTTTGATTTTCGCAATGAGTTTTCTTGCACTTTTTCCAGGCAAAACAGACGGATTTTTGACCGCAAGATAAACGTTCGTTTTTCTTGCAGTCGGCATTTTCCGCTCAGTTCTCCCTATGAAAATTCGCGATGTTACTCATTTACGCACGAATCCTTACGGTACCCCTGGGTGCAAAGCCAACGCAACACCTTAGCGCGCGGGCGTCCCCGCTTGCTTGCGCACCGACGATACACCCGTCGGCACGCCCGGTTAACCGTGTAACCCGATGAATCAAAAACCGGAAAACCAACCCCAACCCCAACGACAACCCCAGTCACCGGCCTGCGCACAACACCACACTGGCAAGCTGGGTTGGCGACCTACGCGAACCAAAGATCAGCCAGCCGCCGCGTCCCGAGAGGGCGCGGGGTTTCGGTAGGCGTCCACGGTGAGCAGATGCCCGAAGCCCCGAAGGGGTGAGGCGGTAGCCCCCGCGCCGGTAGGCGTGCCCGAAGGGCAGGGCGTATCCCGCCGAAGGTCTGCGAATCCGCCCACCGGCTGCCGCGTATCGTGGGGGCCTTTTCCTGCCCCTCAGGGGGCGTAGTGCAGTACGAATCCACGCGCAGCGTATGAGTGTTTCTAAGGTTTACTGTTTCTCCTGTTTCTTCTTATAGAAAGGATGGGGCACTTTTTGCGGTTCATTGGGGCACTTTTTGCGGTTCTATTAGGGCAGTTTTTGCGGTGGTGTCATAAAAAATCAATTGACACGATAATGTATTGAGGCGATGATTAATGGTGCCTCAATAACCGTAAAGTATGCCCCAATAGGCCCTCATGAAACCCAAACTTCAGCACCTACGTGTACTCGACAAAGACCAGCCTTTGGCGCAATTGCAGGTCAACATGAGCAATGCTCTGGCGCGCAGCGCGCACAGCTTGAACCTCTCCGAGAAACGCATCATCGCGGCCTGTATCGCCAAAACAGACCAGATGCCGAACATGGAGAAGGTGCAACAGCGCGGCGCATGGCTGGTGCGCCTGTCCGCCGCCGACTACGCGGAGACGTTCGGCGTCGACCTGGACACGGCCTATACGCAGCTCCAGTCAGCATCCAAGAACCTGTTTCGGCGCTATATCCGCACCACTCGCAACACGCGTAAAGGCGTCGAGGTCTACGAGTGTCGCTGGGTGGGTGGCGTCCGCTACCACAAGGGAGAAGGATGGGTCGAGCTGGACTGGTGGCACGAGGTAGTGCCGCACCTGTTCAACCTCAAAGGGGACTTTACCAAGTACAAGCTCAAGCAAGCATCCGCGCTGCGCTCGGCCTACTCATGGCGGCTGTTCGAGCTGATGCAGTCATGGCAAGACACGGGCCTTTACCAGACCTCCATCGAGGACTTTTGCACTGTGATGGAAGTGCCGGAAAGTTATCAAAAAAACTTCCGCGAAACGCGCCGTCGCGTCATTGAGCCAGCGGTGCAGGAACTGATCGAGAAGAACAACATGCTCATCACCTGGACGACACAAAACGCTGGCCGCAAGGTGATCGGCCTTGAGTTCAAATTCAAACCCAACCCACAACAGAGCTTGCTATGACGATGGAAACCATGACCTACAGCTACGAGATCACGCCGCGCCCGGTCGAGCTGGGCGGCGGCTGGCGGCTGCGCCTCCTGGAGGACGGCGTAGTGGTGGGCGGCGGTGTGTTCCCGCCCGAGGGTGGGAGTGAAACCACGATGGAAGACGCCCTGCAGGCGGCTTACGACGATGCGGAGAGCGAGGCTTACACCTGGCTCGACTCCAGGGAGGCATGATGGACGACCACGACAAGCTCAGTGCGATGTTCGCCGTGATGGAGGAGCAGCAGGCCGCCGTCACATCCGCGATCGCGGGCATGGCCCAAGAGCGCAAGGCGATGGCGGCGGTGATCGACTCCATCAAAGGCACCTCTGGAGCGCTCCAGCAGGCCGCAGGGGACGCCGCAGCGCGCGCAGTGGTGGAATCCATCGGTCAAGCGCCGAAAACGGCTGTAGCAGCCTTAAATCAAGCCGTTGGTGCACTCGCTGGCGCCTGGCTGACGTTCAAGGCCGCGGCGTCCGTCGCCGGCGCCGGCC
>JBEONR010000100.1:0-7051 GCA_040544385.1 Oxalobacteraceae bacterium GrIS 1.11 | reverse complement strand
CTCACAAGCCGAAGCGTGTAAGTCTTTGATTTTCCTACTCATTCTGTGGGGTGACTGATGGGGCTCGAACCCACGACAACAGGAATCACAATCCTGGACTCTACCAACTGAGCTACAGCCACCACTGAACTACCTTTGTCTTGGTGTTTCCTAGACAGGTGCCGAATTATACAAACTTCCCCGCCATCGTGCAAATCTAAATGCACGATTTATCAAATATTCTCGATTTTACTCAATAGGCGTATTTGTTCGACCGGTGGATGGAGTGCCAGCAAGCTGGCAAACGCTGCCGACAAGGTGCCGGCGGCGGTGCTGGTATAGCCTTGCAAGCGGGCCAGGCGAGGCTCCTGCCCGCGCAGCAAGCCGCCGGTGGCCAGCAGGCGCGCCAATTGCCGCGCCACCGCGTCGCCGGTATCGACCAGTGCAATGGGGCGCGCCACGTCGCGGCCAATGATGTCTTCGATCGCCCCCAGCACGAAAGGGTAGTGGGTGCAGCCAAGCACCAGGGTGTCGGCGCCCTGTTCCAGCAGCGGCACTATATAGCGCCGCAACAGTGCGACGGTGGCTGGCGTGTCGAGCTGGCCCCGGTCGATCTGGTCGGCCAGGCCGGGGCAGCCTTGCAGCAGGAATTCGACATCGCTGGCGGCGCTGATGTGTGCGCGCAGCAGCAGGAATTTTTCGCCGGCCAGGGCGGCCTCGGTGGCCAGCACGCCGACCTTGCCGCTGCGCGTGAGCGCGGCGGCCGGCTTCAAGCCCGGCTCGACGCCGACGATGGGCATCTCGGGATAGCGCGCGCGCAGCGCCTTGATGGCGGCGATGGTGGCGGTGTTGCAGGCAACTACCAGCGCCTTCGCGCCCCGCTCTAGAAAGAAGGCGGCGATCGCCAGCGCGCGCTCCACCAGCACCGACTCGGGCTTGCCGCCGTAGGGCGCGTAGCCGGCGTCGGCAAAATACAGCAAGTCTTCTTGCGGCAATTGCGCGCGGATGTGGCGCAGCACCGACAAGCCGCCCGCGCCGGAATCGAACACGCCGATCGGCGCGTCGGCCGGGCTGGCAAAGGGGGGAGTCAATATCATGGTGGCTTTTGCGCGTGCGGCCGGCACACCAATGGCGCCGGCCGCCGATGCGCTTTCTCAGGCGGGGTTGACGGGGATTACGCCGTTGAGCGAGGCGATCTTGGCTTGCCATTCTTTCGGACCGGTATTATGGACCGAGGTGCCGTTCGAATCGACGGCCACCGTGACCGGCATGTCGACCACGTCGAATTCGTAGATTGCTTCCATGCCGAGGTCGTGGAATCCGACCACTTTTGCCGTCTTGATGGCTTTCGAGACCAGGTAGGCGGCGCCGCCGACGGCCATCAGGTAAGCCGACTGGTGGCGCTTGATCGATTCGATCGCGGCCGGTCCCCGTTCGGCCTTGCCGATCATGGCGATCAAGCCGGTCTGTTCCAGCATCATGTCGGTGAAGCCATCCATGCGCGTCGCGGTGGTGGGGCCGGCCGGGCCGACGGCTTCGTCGCGCACGGGATCGACCGGGCCGACGTAATAGATGACGCGGTTGCTAAAGTCGACCGGCAGGCTTTCGCCCTTGGCCAGCATGTCCTGGATGCGTTTGTGCGCGGCGTCGCGGCCGGTCAGCATCTTGCCGTTCAGCAGCAAGGTCTGGCCTGGTTTCCAGGCCGCCACTTCGGCCTTGCTCAAGGTATCGAGATTGACGCGCTGCGATTTCTCGGTGTCGGCGGTCCAGTGCACATCCGGCCACGAGGACAGCAGCGGCGGTTCGATATAACTTGGGCCGGAACCGTCGAGCACGAAATGGGCGTGGCGCGTGGCCGCGCAATTGGGAATCATCGCCACTGGTTTCGAGGCGGCGTGGGTCGGGTACATCATGATTTTCACGTCAAGCACGGTGGTCAAGCCGCCCAAGCCTTGCGCACCGATGCCGAGCGCATTGATCTTGTCGCACAATTCGATGCGCAACTCTTCGGTCTTGTTTTGCGGGCCGCGTTTTTTCAGGTCGAACATGTCTATGTCGTCCATCAACACTTCCTTGGCCATCAGCATGGCTTTTTCCGCCGTGCCGCCGATGCCGATCCCCAGCATGCCGGGCGGGCACCAGCCGGCGCCCATGGTCGGCACGGTTTTCATGACCCAGTCGAGCAGTGAATCGGACGGATTCAGCATGACGAATTTCGATTTGTTTTCCGAGCCGCCGCCCTTGGCCGCGACTTTCACGTCGACGGTGTCGCCTTCCACCAATTCCATGTGCACCACGGCCGGCGTATTGTCCTTGGTGTTTTTGCGGTCGAAATGCGGGTCGGCCACGATCGAGGCGCGCAGCTTGTTGTCGGCGAAATTATAGGCCCGGCGCACGCCTTCGTTGACGGCGTCGGTGACGCTGCCCTTGAAACCTTCGAAGCGCACGCCCATGCCGATCTTCAAGAACACATTGACGATGCCGGTATCCTGGCAAATTGGACGCTTGCCTTCGGCGCACATGCGCGAATTGGTCAGGATTTGCGCGATCGCATCCTTGGCGGCCGGGCTTTGCTCGGATTCGTAGGCGCGCGCCAGATGCGCGATGTAATCGGCCGGGTGGTAATAGCTGATGTATTGCAGCGCGGCGGCGACGGATTCGATCAGGTCTTCTTGCTGGATGATGGTCATGGGATACTCGCTAGTGTCGAAATTAATGTGGTTTGGATTGATTCTGGGTGCCGACCATGATGCGGTCGGTGTAGGCGATGGCCAGCGCGGACAAGAGGAAGACCACGTGTATCACGGTTTGCGCGATCAGAGTCTGGGGGTCGTAAGCGTGGGCGTTGATGAAGGTTTTCAGCAAGTGGATCGAGGAAATGCCGATGATCGCCATCGCCAGCTTGGTTTTCAGCACCGACGCGTTGACGTGCGACAGCCATTCCGGCTGGTCCGGGTGCTGGTCCAGGTACATGCGCGAGACAAAGGTTTCATAGCCGCCGATGATGACCATGATCAAGAGGTTGGAAATCATCACCACGTCGATCAAGCCCAGCACCACCAGCATGATGGTCGATTCATTCAACTTGGTCGGCATCTCGGCGCCCGGCACGGCGACGGCGGCGAAGATATGCGCAAGCGCCGCCTCGTTGCCGAGCACTGCGCCGATCAAGTCTTTCAATTCCACCCAGAAATGAAATACATACACGCATTGGGCCAGGATCAGGCCCAGATAGAGCGGCAATTGCAACCAGCGCGTCATGAAAATGAAGGCGGGGAGCGGTCGCAACTTGGGGGGCTGCTGCGGAAGTTGCGGGGCTGTCATCGAGCATTTCTCCTGGGATGGTGCGAATGGATATGCCGACATTTTACACGGGCCGCAAGCCCATGCGTATGCCGCCAATGGCGGGCGCAGACCTTGATTTGCCGCAGTCGAACGCCAGATAGGGCGGCCCCGGATTTTTTTGCGGGGATGATGGCCGGTGCGGCTAGCCGATGCGGCAAGGTGAGGATATTGGTAAAATTGCCTGGAAAGCCAAGTTGAGGGGAAAAACGGCGCTATGCCGCGCTGTAAGGCGTCCTGTAAGGCCTCAGTAAGCGACAAAGTCTATGTTATTAGCAAACAATTACCACATTGGAGACAAGCATGGCCGGTACAGAACAGCAGGGTACGCAACAGCAGGGTCCGCAAGAGTCGCGCGTGTTTCAGGCGCCGGCCGCATTCGTCGAGCGGGCGACGATTTCCGGCATGGCCGCCTATACGGCGCTGTGCGACGAAGCGGCGCGCGATTACGAAGGCTTCTGGGCCAGGCTGGCGCGCGAACACCTGACTTGGCACAAGCCGTTCACCAAGACCTTGAACGAAACCGACGCGCCGTTCTACAAATGGTTCGAGGATGGCCAGTTGAACGTGTCTTACAATTGCCTGGACCGCAACCTGGAAAACGGCAATGCCGACAAGACCGCCATCATCTTCGAGGCTGACGACGGCCAGAGCAGCAAGGTCAGTTATCGCCAATTGCATGAAAAAGTCTGCAAATTTGCCAACGGCTTGAAATCGCTCGGCGTCAAGAAGGGCGACCGCGTCATCATTTACATGGCAATGTCGGTCGAAGGCGTGGCGGCGATGCAAGCCTGCGCGCGCATCGGCGCCACCCATTCCGTCGTGTTCGGCGGCTTTTCGGCCAAGTCGCTGCAGGAACGCATCATCGACGCCGGCGCCGTGGCCGTCATCACGGGCGACCAGCAATTGCGCGGCGGCAAACACCTGCCCTTGAAAGCCATCGTCGACGAAGCGCTGGCGCTGGGCGGTTGCGACAGCGTTCAGAACGTGATCGTCTACCAGCGCACGGGCGGCGCCTTGAACATGCTGGCCGGACGCGACGTCTGGCTGCACGAACTGGTGGCGGTGCAGGCGGCCGTGTGCGAACCTGAGTGGGTCGATGCCGAGCATCCGCTCTTCATCTTGTATACCTCCGGCTCGACCGGCACCCCGAAAGGCGTGCAGCATGCCAGCGGCGGCTATTTGCTGTGGGCCGCGCTGACGATGAAATGGACCTTCGACATCCAGCCGGCCGACGTGTTCTGGTGTACCGCCGACATCGGCTGGGTCACCGGCCACAGTTACATCGCCTACGGCCCGATGGCGGTCGGCGCGACCCAGGTGGTGTTCGAAGGCATCCCGACCTTCCCCAACGCGGGGCGATTCTGGGACACCATCCACAAGCACCAGGTCAGCATCTTTTACACGGCGCCGACGGCGATACGCTCGCTGATCAAGGCGGCCGACGTGAACCCGGAAGTACATCCCGATAAATACGACTTGAGCAGCTTGCGCCTGCTGGGCACGGTCGGCGAGCCGATCAATCCGGAAGCGTGGATGTGGTATTACAAGCATATCGGCCGCGAGCGCTGCCCGATCGTCGACACCTTTTGGCAAACCGAAACGGGCGGCCACATGATCACGCCGCTGCCGGGCGCGACACCGATGGTGCCCGGTTCTTGCACCTTGCCCTTGCCGGGCATCATGGCCGCGATTGTCGACGAGGCCGGGCACGACGTGCCGAACGGGCAGGGCGGCATCCTGGTCGTCAAGCGGCCGTGGCCGTCGATGATACGCACCATCTGGGGCAATCCTGAACGCTTCAAGAGCAGTTATTTCCCGGACGAACTGGGCGGCAAGATGTACCTGGCCGGCGATGGCGCGATCCGCAACAAAGATAGCGGCTACTTCACCATCACGGGCCGCATCGACGACGTGCTGAACGTGTCGGGCCACCGCATGGGCACGATGGAAATCGAATCGGCGCTGGTGGCCAATCCGCTGGTGGCGGAGGCAGCCGTGGTCGGCAAGCCGGATGACACCACGGGCGAATCGATTTGCGCCTTTGTCGTGTTGAAACAGGCGCGCCCGACCGGCGACGAAGCCAAGCGCCTGGCGCTGGAATTGCGCAACTGGGTCGCCAAGGAAATCGGCCCGATCGCCAAGCCGAAGGAAATCCGCTTCGGCGACAATTTGCCGAAGACGCGTTCGGGCAAGATCATGCGGCGCCTGCTGCGCGTGCTGGCCAAGGGCGAGACCATTACCCAGGATATCTCGACCCTGGAAAATCCCGCCATCCTGGAGCAATTGAAAGAGTCGTCCTGAGGTGCTGACGGCAGTGCGGCGTCGCGTGGTGTTTTTGGCATCGCGTGACGCGCGCAAAGAAGCTTGCCAGATTACTTGGTGCTTTGCATAATTTTTGCTATAATTCGCGCTCCCCGTGAGAGCGGGGCTGTACGACAGGAGAGATGGATGAGTGGTTGAAGTCGCACGCCTGGAAAGCGTGTATAGGTTCATAGCCTATCCGGGGTTCGAATCCCCGTCTCTCCGCCAAGAATTAGTAGTAGGTACAAAGAAAATTAAAAGCCGCAGTTCTCCCAGTGAGACTGCGGTTTTTTGTTTTTTGGCGTCCGCCAGTGTCTGGAACGCTCCAGTATGTTGCTGCTGGTTCCGAATTGACACAGCCTGCTGATTTGAACTGACCCATGCGCACTTTGTCAGATTTCGCACTGGGCCTTTGCTTGCCGATTGTAAGGGTGGGGCAATGAATTCCAGCAGCATGGGTCAATTCGGCGCCGGCAGCAACTACCTGGTTCATGAGCACACCACCATGCTGGATCGGTATTGCTTGTCGGTTCTGGACGCGGTGGCCGGGGGCGAGCCGCAGCCACTGCGTAGCCCTGCGAGCGACGAGTCGTCCGACGAGACGGACCCTGATCCGGTTTCCGTTCGACCGCACCTGAGCCCCCTAACAGCGGCACGATGGCGCTTGCGCGGAGCGCCAGCTTCGCTTGGTCGCGCGGTGTGGCTGCGCGCCGGGCAAGGCGGTCAGCGCGGCGACATGGCGCGCCACGGCCTGCGCCGGCAGCGGTCCGCCGTGGCCCATGTAGTAGCGCAGCATGCCCGCCTCGACCAGCTCGCGCAGCGCCAGCGCCACCGCATGCGGATCGTCTTCAAACGGGGGACGCTTGGGCTGGCCGGTCAGCGCGATGCCGCCCAGCAGAATGCCGGAGGCGATCAGGTCGCCCACCAGCGCGGTGCCGTCGTCCAGTGCGACGGCCAGCGAGCCGGCCGTGTGGCCCGGCGTATGGCCGACCACGCCGGCGATACCGTAGGGCGCCAGATCGAACGGCGCGGCGTCGTCCAGCAGCAGGTCGGGCTTGAAGCGGGCATACGGTTCAAGCATCAGGCGCGTTTTGATGAACAGGCGACCGAACCAGCCGGTGGGGCAAAACCGCATTGGCGCGTTGTGCTCGAAGTGGGCCGCGTCGCCCGCGTGAGCGAGGATGGGCGCACCGGACAGGGTGCGCAGCGCCGCCGCGCTGCCGGCATGGTCGACGTGCGCGTGGGTGATCACGATCAGCACGATGTCGCTGAACGCGAGGCCGTGCCGGCGTAGCACGCGCGCCACTTTGCATTCCGATCCGGGCAAGCCGGCCCCCTGTGTCAAACTGTTGTGAGACAACTTCATCACGCTAATTAAGGAAGTTGACACACATGGATTCTAAAATGACAATAATAGCTGAGCAGC
>JBEONR010000099.1:0-7130 GCA_040544385.1 Oxalobacteraceae bacterium GrIS 1.11 | reverse complement strand
GGAAATGTTGTCACATTGCCCGTCACCTGGTCAAAGTAACGCAAAGGTTTACTCGAAGTGACACCTTTCTGAAATTTCCGCCGGTTTGGGCGTAGTACCCCGACATGCATCCAGTGTTAACGGACAAAGGCTACATTCCCCCTCGCGACTTACTGGTGGGCGATATGCTGAAGACCGATAAGGGCTTGTCCCGGCTTACCAGCAAGGAAGTGCAAACCTTTGAGGGCGAGGTATGGGGATTCAGCCTGGGCGCTACGCCAGAGGAGTCGAATTGACCCATCGTGCTGGAATACATTGCCCCACCCACCGGTTCGGCAAACGTAGGCCCCGTGCGGATCTCGAACGCCATGCGTGGGTCAGTCGAAATCAGCAGGCTGGGGCAATTCGGCACCCGCGCCAACAACTCATTGCCTCAGTTGCATTTTCGGCACACCCAGCCAAGTGACGGAGCTGGAGGATTGTGCGTGGGGCAGTTCAAACCGTCTGATTGGGGCAATTCGACGCCCGCAGCAGCACCAACATAGCTTCGTTTGCGGCTCGCACGCATCAATCAGGCTGATCGTTCAAAACTCGATCATGACCTTTATGGCTTCGCGTTCGTCCATCGCGCGATAGCCGTCTGGAGTCTCTTCGATTTTAATGATGCGATCGAAGACAAGACCCGGTTGAATGCGCCCTTCAATCACATCGGGCAGCAGTTCGGCGATGTATGCTCGTACCGGAGCGGGTCCGCCGCCAATGGTGATATTCTTTAGAAATGCTGGTCGCGAGGCAGGAATTGCGGGGTAGTGAGGAGCGCCAACCCTCCCCACGGCCCCACCTGGACGCGTAATTTCGATGGCGGTGTGTATGGACTGATCGGTGCCGACACACTCCAGCACGGAATGAGCGCCAAAGCCACCAGTCAACGCGCGCACACGCTCAACTGCCTCGTCACCACGCTCGCTAACCACATCGGTGGCGCCGAACTCACGCGCCAAGGCGATTCGATCCGCATGGCGACCGAGCAAAATGATTTGCTGCGCGCCTAAGCGTTTTGCCGCAATGACACCGCATAGACCAACAGCACCATCACCGATGACGGCGACAGTTTTTCCTGGGCTGACCCTGGCCACGCGCGCAGCATGATGGCCCGTGCCCATGACATCAGACAGCGTCAACATTGATGCCATCAATGCCTTGTCTGCGCTGATGGGTAATGCGTAGAGCGTGCCGTCAGCCAACGGGACGCGCACCGCCTCGGCCTGTGCCCCAGCAACCGCGCCGGAACCGAAAAAGCCTCCGTGCACACATGCTGTATGCAAGCCCTCACCGCAAAAATCACAGCTACCGTCAGAGTAAAAAAAGGGCATGATCACAAAGTCGCCGACCTTGATCTTGCGTACATCGCTGCCGATTGCCTCGACAATGCCAATCGCTTCGTGTCCGATGGACTGGCCAGCCTCATTGTGTTCTGCGCGATACGGCCAAAGATCGGTCCCGCAGATACACGAACGCGTTACGCGCACGAGGGCGTCAGTGGGGTTGATGATAGTGGCATCGGGAACATTCTGAACCCTAACCTCTTTGGCGCCGTACATAATAGTTGCTCTCATGGCATTGATTCCCTTTAAGAACTTGCGTATTCCGGATGGTGTAAATCCGAGGGCCGTAATATAAATAGCACTTGTTTTTGCCAATTAACAGATCAGGAGACAGTAACGACTAACTTTCCCTTCGTCTTACCACTTTGCAAGTACCCCAAGGCCTCCGGTAATTTTTTTAAAGGATAAACTTGTTCAACCTTTGCAACCATCTGATTTTCTTCAATCCACGAACCGAGCTGAAGGAGGTCGACCGTCTTCGACTTTCCATAAACAAAATGACAAGATTTTTCAACAAAAAAACTCTCGATAAATCCAAGAATCAGCGCCGGCGTCGGAAGTAGCGTAATGAACTTGCCGCCCTTAACAAGCGATCGTGCACACTGGCGAAACCAGGAAGTAGAAGCGGCATCAAAGATCAGGTCAAATTTTTCACTCAATGCCGTGATCGATGTTGTTCGATAGTCTACTGCGCGGGCACCGAGTGCATTTACAAACTCCATTTTTTCCTGGCTGCAACTTCCGACCACCTCTGCCCCCAGGATTTTGGCGATCTGCACCGCATAGCAGCCCACGCCACCTGACGCACCGTTGATAAACACCTTCATCCCTCTTTTCACTTCACCAACGTCGCGCACCGCCGTGAGCGCTGTTCCCGCCGTCGTCGGAAGTGAAGCTGCATCCTCAAAACTGATATTGTCAGGACGCCGGGCGATTTCGGCGGGACTGACCAGCACGTATTCAGAGTAAGCGCCCTGCGCATTACTGCTGTCATATGGCAGAAATCCATACACCTCGTCGCCTTGCACAAAAGAAGACACGCCGGCGCCAATCGATTCAACGATTCCGGAAAAATCATACCCCATGAACAAAGGGAATTTGTTCGAGTGCAAGAACCGCCCAACTCCCCCTTTTATCACTTTGAGATCGGCAAGATTGAGCCCGGCGGCCTTCACCCTGACCAGCACTTTGTCAGCCGTGATCACTGGTTTTGCTGCTTCAAGACATTTTAAATTTGACAGCGTCCCGCGCTGTTCGATTCCCCATGATTTCATCGCGATTTCCTTAATTGATTATGTATTGCGCTTGCGTTCATCGACACGTAGTTCCACCATCAAGCGTTGTTCGATCCAGACGTCCATCAAGCCTTCCCAGCGCCATCCATGCGGCACGCCAGCGCGCCGACATGCTCCTTCGATCTCAAGGGCCGACATGGGGACGATCATGTTGACGTGCGCCCCCGCCCCTGTTGCCGCGCCGCCTTCCACAGGTACAAAGCTGGGATGGGTACGCCCATCGACTAAAGCAAGCTGCGTGGTTCTTGGATAGAACTCGATAAATTCATCGTTCCAACCGACTCGATCGGCCGAAAGAAAACACACCCATCCGCCCTGGTGCGGCGCAAACGGGGCGATTTCGCCGCCGATGAGGGAGGCCAGTGTTGACGCGGCCGACTTCGGATCGTCCGCATAGACCGACACGTGGGCGATTTGAACATGCATCATTTCGTTTCTCCTCAAGCTGGCGGGCATCGGCGTCGATGCGTCCGCGCGCACCGGGTTCAGACGTGTGCTCAAACCAGCGGCGCGGCCACGTGCAGGATCATTTTCCCGCGCGCGCTGCCGCTTTCACCTTGCAGATGGGCTTGCACGGCGTCAGCCAGCGCGAACTCCTTGCCCACCAACACGCGCAGCTGACCCGCGTCGACCAAGCAGGCCAATTGCTCCAGCACCGCGCCACGCGGCGGCGTGAACAGAAAATGGGCGCGCACCCCGGCTTGCGCGGCGCGTTGTTCGGATGGCGGCACGGTCGTCGCGATCAGCAGGCCGCCTGGTTTAAGGGTCGCCCACGACGCCTCCTGAGTTGCGCCGCCCTGGGTGTCGAGCACGATGTCGAGATCGCTCACCAGGTCCTGGAAGCGTTCGGTGCGGTAGTCGATCACCTGGTCAGCGCCAAGCGACTTGAGCAGCTCGTGATCCTTGGCGCTGGCAGTGGCGATCACGTGCAAGCCACGCTGCTTGGCCAGTTGCACGACGATGCTCCCGACCGCGCCGCCGGCACCATGTACCAGGATCCGCATCCCCGCCTGCGCGTTGGCCACGTCGGTCAAGGCAGTCCACGCAGTCTGGCCGGGCATCGGCAGCGCCGCCGCGCTGGCAAACGATAGCGTGGCTGGCTTATGCGCCACCTGCGCCGCATTGACCGCGACGTATTCGGCATAGGTGCCGCCGTGTGCGAAGTCGGCATAGAAAAATACCTCGTCGCCTGCCTTGAAGCGGCTATCGGTGGCGCCCACCGCGACCACCACCCCGGCCGCGTCGGACCCGAGCGTGAGCGGGAACGTCATCGGCAGCATCTGCGCCATCGCGCCGACGCGTATTTTCCAGTCGATCGGGTTGACGCCGGCGGCGACCACGCGCACCAACACGTCGTTGGGACCGCACGCCGGCACGGGCGCGTCCTCGAGTTGCATCAGTTCAGGATTGCCGTAAGCGTGGATACGAATGGCTTTCATGGGGTGCTGCTCCTTGTCTTTGTGGATGAGATGAGCCATTATCGATTACTGGCACAACTTACAGAATCGGCAGAACCGGCGATCACTTTCTCAATTTTGCAATAATCGATGAATCCATGAACGATCACACCACCCTGCTCGGCATGTCACTGTTTGTCGAAGTGGCGCGCACCGGCAACTTCAGCCAGGCCGGACGCAATCTGGCCGTGCCGGTGGCCACGCTGTCGCGCCGCATTGCGGCGATGGAGCGCGAATTCGGTGTGCGCCTGTTCGACCGCACCACGCGCAAGGTGGAACTGACCGAGGCCGGAAGGCGCTTCTTCGAGCGCTGCGCCCATCTGATCGACGAGGCGCGCCTGGCCCAGGAATCCTTGCGCTAGGTCGGCGCGTGGCCACGTGTGCGTGTCGATGCCGGTCGATCTCGGGGTGCATTACATCGGCCCGCTGCTGCCGGACTTCGTGCGCCTGTACCCGGACATCAGCTTCGACCTGGACCTGTCGCCGCGCCACGCGGATCCGGTCGGCGAGCATGTCGACGTGGCGATCCGGCTAGGCACGGTGCGCGACGAGCGCCTTGTAGCGCGCCGTATCGGCAGCGTGGAACAGATCTTATTCGCCGCGCCTGCCTATCTGGCGCTGCGCGGCCACCCGCTGCAACCGGCCGACCTGGTCGAACACGAATGCCTGCTCGTGCGCTCGCCGGGCAAGCAAGCCCACTGGCGCCTGCAGCGCGACGCCAGCGAGGTCGATGTTACGGTGCGCGGTCGCTTCATGCTCAACAACGTTGGCCTGATGCGCTTGCTCGCCGAGCGCGCGCTAGGCATCGCACCGCTGCCGCCCCAGCTGGCGCGCGAAGCGGTGGCCGCCGGGCGCCTCACGCAAGTCTTGCCGGACTGGCGCTTGGGACGTCTGCCCATCCATGCGGTGATGGCGTCGCGCATGCAACCGGTCAGCGTCAGGGCCCTGCTGGACTTCCTGTGCGAGCGGCTAGCTGTGTTGTAGGAGGGCGACGGCCCCGATGCCGACACCTGGGGAGTTCATCTGCTCGACGCTTCGCTGCAAGGTTTGACTCCCGACTACACGGTCGCCGATGCGGGCCAGGGGCTGCGCGCCGGACAGAAGGCGGCCTGGGGCGACTAGCCCTGTCACAGCGACGTCTTCCACATCGAGCATCAGTGCGAGGCCCTGGCCAACATCTTGGCCGGCATCGCCAAAGGCGCCAAGTCACGGCGCAAAAAGCTGCCGGCCAGAGCCGGGAAAGCGCGCCAGGATCCGGACCTTGCCGACCGGATCACGCTCGCCCTGCGGGCCGAAGCGGCGGCGCATGCGCTTGCCGGCGACATCCGAACGCGCACAGCCTGGCTCGCCCACGACATTCTGGCGTTGGCCGGGCCCGACCTGCAGATCCGGAAAGATCTGTTCGACTTCATCGTCACTGAGTTTGGCCGGCGCGAGTCCGACGATCCGCGTCGCATCTGCCCGGTACGTGTCGCGTTGCAAAACCAGCGCGACGATCTGCTCGCGTTCGCCGGCGTACTCGATGACAAGCTGAGCACGATCGCGATCACCCACCAATTGCCGGAACACCCCGTGCGCGCCGCTTGCGTGCAGCACCGCAAGCCGAGCACATCACCCGCATACTGGCAAGGGTGGAACCGGCTGCGCACGAGGATGGGCGCTCAATTGCATGCCGCTTTCGGCGCTGTGGCATAGGCCATGGCGCAGACACCACGTTCGAGCGCGCTGGTCGAGAATCTGAACTCAAGCTTGCGAAACTACTTCACACTGCGTCGCCAGCTCGGCGGCTCGGACCTGGAGCTCCTGCAGTTCTTCCTGAACCAGCGCTGCTTTCTGCGCAGCCGGGTTCCGCAGCGGGTCGGTAAAAGTCCGACCGAGCTGATGACAGGCCAACACCATCCCCACTGGCTCACGCTCCTCGGCTTGGGCCCGCTTCAGCCACAGCGAGCTTGAGCCGTGGGAGGCCGCAAGCCTCCTGGTACGACTCCTGTATCATTAAAATTCCATTGCTTTGGCGGAAGTATTTCGCTCGCCTGTGTTACCCAAAATAGGTCTCTTTTGAACCACGCCCTATTTTGCCCCCCTGATGAGGGGTTTGAACTTTCATTGATCGACTAGACTGCCCTTCAGACCGCTTCAAACTGTCCAGTTTGGAGCGGAATCAGTGTATCTCAACAAGATCAGCTACCGCCGCTCAGTCCAGCTCGCCAGCGGTCGCTTCGCGATGTTGGCCGATGGTATGGGCTTCAGTCTGGTGCCGTGGAGGCCGGTGGTGCAGCAGCGGCTTGGGCAGAAGGTATCGGCCATCGTGCGGGGGGGGGGGCACCGGCCACCTGGTGCACCAACGCCCTTACAACCCCGATTAGCTGCCTGCTTGATCAAGCTCATAGATGGTAATTCAAGCGACAGTATAGTCCTTTGACGCCGACGCGGCGTTCACCAGGAGGGTCAACATGATTGCAAGCTCAAACGAAACGGTTATTGAACTCGGATCGTACCAGGCGTCAAAGCGTAACAACTCGATTTCCGGTTTGTCCTCCGGAGCTTTCATGACAGTGCAGCTGCACCTGGCCCACTCGGCCAGTTTTTCGGGAGCCGGCATCATCGCCGGCGGACCATTTCGCTGCGCCGAAACCCATCAATCCCCCGGGATGACAACGGAAGATGCCTGTATCGAGAACTCCTACTTTATCTGCATGAATCCCTTGATCCCGCAAACCGCGCCGGATGCGCAACGGCTGGCCAAACTGGCTCAGGAGACCGCCCGGGCAGGGATGATAGACGACGTTGCCAACCTCGCGGATGACAAACTCTACATCTTCACCGGCAGCGCCGATGAAGTGGTCTGTTCCGACGTGGTGGCGAAAACACGCGACTTCTACGAGCTGCTCGGTGTGAAGCCGGACAATATCACCTACCAGCGGAAAGTGTCAAACTATTTGAGACCATTTTTGCAGATAGTTTAGGGAGCAATTTTGACTTTTTCGTCCTCCTTTGAAGCCGGTTTTGGCATA
>JBEONR010000098.1:0-7157 GCA_040544385.1 Oxalobacteraceae bacterium GrIS 1.11 | reverse complement strand
TATTCTGTGGGGTGACTGATGGGGCTCGAACCCACGACAACAGGAATCACAATCCTGACTAAATGCAATTTATTGCCGTTGATTAACGCTCATAAATGACCATGATTCCTTAAAAATCAATTACTTAGCTATTTCGTGTTGTTGATTTGCATTCCCGTTAGTTGATTGATATACTCGAAACCGGGTTACATGGCGGTTACATGGGTTGCATGGGGGAGTGTTCAGCGATGGCAAAAGTAAAATTCACGGCTGGCCGGGTGGCTGGCTTCAAGTGCAAGGATGGCAAGAGCCAATCTTTTCTTTGGGATACCGAAGCGCCGGGCCTTGGGCTTCGTGCAACAGCAATCGGAGACAAGCGAGCCAAGGAAACCAAAATTCCGGGCGAGGGCAAGAGCTACATGTTTCAAGCCAAGCTGGACGGGCAAGCGATGCGCATCACCATTGGCGCGCCCGGCACCTGGACCATTCAGGAAGCGCAAGCCGAAGCCCGCCGCTTGAAAGTCATCATCGACAACGGACAAGACCCGCGCCAGGTGAAGGCCGCCGGGCTGGAAGCCGAGCAGGACGCACGCGACGCTAGGCAAGCCGAAGCCGAAGCAAAGCAAATTCAAGACAAGCATGAAACGCTGACGCTCGGCATGGCGTGGCCGCTGTATGTCGAATCACGCCGCAAACGATGGAGCGAGTGGCATATCCGCGACCATGAAAACGTCGTGCGTGTCGGTGGTGCGCAAAAGGTCCGGGGCAAGGGCTTGACCGAGCCGGGGCCGCTGGCGTCATTGCTCGACGTGCGCCTATCTGACCTGACCGGCAAGCACATCGGCGCATGGCTTGCCAAGGAAGCCGAAACCAGACCGACACAGGCCGCCTTGTCTTTTCGCCTGCTATCCGTGTTCGTCAACTGGTGCGATTCACAATCGGAATATGCCGGGTTGGTTCCTGCTGGTGCTTGCAAGGCGCAACAGGTACGCGACGAAATGCCAAGCAAGAACGCGAAGGAGGGCGACAGCCTGCAACGCGAACAGCTTGCACCGTGGTTCAAGGCCGTTCGTGAAATGGGGAACCCGGTGCAATCTGCTTACCTGCAAGCCTTGTTGCTCACCGGAGCACGCCGCCGGGAGCTTGGGGCGCTGCGCTGGCTCGATGTGGATTTTCAATGGTTGAGCATGACCATCCGCGACAAGGTGGAAGGCGAACGCACAATACCGTTGACGCCCTATGTGGCGCACCTGCTGGCCGCACTACCGCGCCGCAATGAATGGGTATTCTCAAGCCCTACATCGTCAAATGGACAGCTTGCCGAGCCAACGCCGGGCCACAAGCGCGCATTGATTGCTGCCGGGTTGCCGGACCTTACCTTGCATGGCCTGCGCCGTTCATTCGGTTCGCTTGCAGAATGGACCGAGACACCGGCGGGCGTAGTGGCGCAAGTCATGGGCCACAAGCCGAGCGCCATAGCCGAAAAGCACTACCGCCGCCGCCCGCTGGACCTGCTGCGCATGTGGCACATCAAGATTGAATCGTGGATGCTGGAACAGGCCACAATCGACTTTGTACCAGTCGCGCCGGGCCTGCGCGTGGTGGCCGCCGCCTGACGGTATCGGGCAACAGTTCAAAGCGCCAGGCTATCCCGACGGGGAGAAAAGCGGAAACCTTCACCGCCTGCCTGGTGCCCTATTTTTTGAAGGCTGACACCTGAAGGGGTGCGCATGAATTATATTTATTGGTCCGAAGCCGCATTAGCATTAGCTGATAGACAAACCCGCGATATGAGCGAAGGCAAGGCGAACGAATTATTACGCCGTAGGGGGAACTATCGAAATCCATCAACCGGAGAGCTTTTTCCATTTCCTGCGCCGGAACCATCTAACGAGTTATTAGAAAAGTTTCCAGCATTGGCGACGATGCCGAGAGATTCAAACGCAAAATTAAAATTACTTCATAGTCGAGCAAAGGAATATGAAAATATATTGCTTAAATTGGCTGATGCTGGCGAGATAATTTTTTATGACCCAGCAACACTTTTACGCATCTGGGATGCCAGCGAAGTTAAGGACCCTATGGTAGATATGGATAAAATAGCCGCCCAAATTATCCAATATTCTGAGACTAACCTAACATCGACAGCGAGGCCGAATAAGACCGAAGAAGGTATAACAAAAAATCAAATACTTGCCGCCTTTGATTCGCTGGTTACGACGACCAACTTATCTAAAGCAATGGCGGACGGGAGGCAATGGGCGGTACGGGCTAGAGTTTCAAAGGGTACAAGGGGCCAGGGTGGGCTCTTGTCAGTATGGAACCCGTTACTTATGGCTGTAGAGCTTTGCGAAAGAGGGCTTGCAACAAAGTCGGCAATAAACAAGGCATTTCTCACTTGTCATTTTTTGACCGCATGGCGCGAACAATGGAATGAGCATTCAGAGACAATGTAAGCCTTAAATGCCGGGGTGTAATGCCGGGCAAATACCGTGTAGCGGCCCGCAAACCCGCATGAATACTTGTTTCAAATGCCGGGGCATATAGCCGGGCGACCCCGGTAATTTTTACTGAGTCATCTTCAACACGCAGAGATGCGAAAAGGTGATTCAAAATGCAAACCGTTCAAAATTTCCTCCCGCTCGACCAAGAGAACCGCAGCCATGTAGACACTTCATGCGCTGCCTTCCACCTGACCCGCAAGGCGCAAACGCTGCGCGCCTGGGCCTGCCTTGAAAATGGGCCGCTGCGCCCGATTCGAATCATGAACCGCCTTGCTTGGTCCGTGGCCGATATTCGCCGCCTGCTGAACGGGGGCATGTAATGGAAAACCCGAGCCGCCGCCAAGCAAAACCCGGGTTTGAGCAATTGTCGTTCTTGCCTCCCGTTCATCTTACCGCAGCATGGCCTAATCCGACGACACAGCCGGGCATTGCTTTAGCGCGCCTGGTAACGGGCGAACGCCTGACACAGCCGAGCTACGGGCTTAACTGCTGGCGTTTGGCCGCGTACATCAAGGAGCTTAAATATTTGGGCTGGCCGGTGGATGCTATGGACGTGCCATGCCCTGCCGGTGTTGGTACAGGTAGGCGGATTCGTGAATATTGGTTGCCGCAATGGGTGCTGACCGCCTTATCTGGCACGCAGGGGGCCGCATGAAGCGCGCCGTTTTTGAACTGGCCTGCATGGTGGTATCGGTGCTGCCTTATTTTTCAGTGGCTGCTACGCTGGTGATGGTGATGGTGATGGTGATGGTGATGGTGATGGTGATGGTGGTGGTTGTGGGCTGGGTGTGCGCATGATGAGCGACAACACGATTTTTTGCGCATCGCTGCCGGAAGCCTTCGCCAGTGTTTCAATGACCTACCCAGACAAAGAGATGGAGTCGGGCAAGCTGGCGCGGTTCTCGACCAACGACAAGCCGCACGACAAGGCCGGATGGTGCAAACTGTTCCCCGATGGCACGGGGGCCGCCTTCGGTTGCAATCGTGAAGGCTCTAAATTCAAGTGGCAACAGCGCGACAACAACGCGCCTCCGCCGACCAAGGCCGAACGCCAGGCCGCCCGTGTCAAGTCTGAGCAGGCAAGGCAACATGCCGAACGCGAGCGCGCCGCAGAGCACGCCGCCGCAGCCGTGACAGCCGCCCGTACCTTGCACGACACGTTCGACCTCGACCCGGCGCATGAATACCCGAACCGAAAAGGAATCACGCCGCATTGTGCTCGTCAGAATGCCGCCGGTTTTATCGTGCTACCTGTTTATGCTGCTGACGGCACATTGCAGAGCCTGCAATTTATCGGTGCGAACGGTAGCAAGCAATTCATGGGCAAGGCAAAAATGAAAGGGGGTCGGTTGCCCATTGGCGAGCCTGTCAACGGGCTGGCGCTGGTACTGGTGGAAGGATGGGCGACAGGTTGTGATATTTACGATGCGACCGGCGACACCGTGATTATCTGTTTTTCGGGTAGCAATATGGCCGTGGTTGCCGCCGACCTGCGCCGCCAGTTCCCTGACTCACCGCTTCGTGCTGCTGGCGACCTCGACGCGCACGGCAAGGGTTTGGAGTATGCACAGTCTGCCGCAGCCGCTGGCGCTGGTGTGGTGGTTCTGCCGGTGTTTGCTGACGACCGCGAATCTGGCGACTTCAACGACCTGCAACAGGCCGAGGGACTCGACGCGTTACGGCTGCAACTGAGCGCCGCGCCGGATATATCGTCCCGTGAAGTTGCGCCATTCATGGAGCCTTGCTTACCGAAGTGTGACGCCCGCGACGGCACGCGAGACACTCGACCGCTCACCGAATTAGGCAACGCTCACCGCCTGTTTGATGCCAATGGCGAGCGCCTGAAATACATTCACGACGCGCAATTGTGGATTGTCTGGGATGGGGCCGCGTGGAAATGGGACGCCGGTTCCGGTGTGCGCTCGATGGCCGCCCGGCTGCCTGGTGCGATTTACGCCGAGGGTGCCGGGCACATCAACGACGCCGAGCACTTCGGAAAGTGGGCGCGCAAGTCACAAGAGCAACGCACGGTTAACGCTGCCGTCTCGATGCTGGCCGACTTCGCGCCGGTACGCCTGCCGCTGGCCTGCATTGATGCTGACCACTTCGCCATCGGGTTCAATCAGGCCCGGCAAGTTATCGACCTGCGCAACGGGGCTACACGGGCCGCTGTGCCTGCCGATTACATCACCAAGAGCCTGAGCGCGGAAACCATCGGCAACGCCTCCAAGGCCGTGCGCTGGGTGCAATTTCTTGAACAGGTATTCAACGGCGACGGGGAGCTTATCGACTGGCTGCAACGCTTCACCGGGTATCTGCTGACCGGCTCGACGCGAGAGCAAATATTCCTGTTCTGCTTCGGGCACGGGGCGAACGGCAAGAGCGTATTTATCGAAGTCTTAAAGCACATCATAGGCGACTACAGCCGCGCCATTGCATCGGAGACACTGAGCGAGTCCAAGCGTCAGGCCGGGGGCGCAACGCCTGACCTTGCCGCGCTCATCGGTGCCCGGCTGGTCCTTTGCAGCGAAACCGAAGACAACACGGCGCTGGCCGAGTCACTGGTAAAAAGTCTGGTATCGGGCGATAGCATGGCCGTGCGCCAGCTTTACGCCGCGCCCGTACAGTTCACGCCCAATTTTAAGCTTGTCATGGCCGGGAACCACAAACCGATTGTGAGGGGCAACGATAACGGCATCTGGCGACGTGTGCGCCTGGTCCCGTTTGGCCGCACGTTCTCACCGGATGAGCGCGACCCGCACTTACTCGACAAACTCAAGGCCGAGACGCCGCACATTCTGGCGTGGATGGTGGCCGGGTGTATCGCGTGGCAACGGCAGGGGCTGGCCGACACGCCCGCGACGATTCGCCATGCGACGGAGGCTTACCAAGTGGACCAAGACCTTACGGGCCGGTGGCTGGAAGAATGCACGTCGTCAAGCGCGCACGGTGAAGCGACAATGACTGACCTCTACGCCAACTATAAGGCGTGGTGCCTCGATGGTGGATTGAAACCGGCGAGCAATGTTGTTCTTGGCCGACGACTGGGCGAACGTGGGTACAACATGCGCCAGTCAAGCGGCAAGCGCATCTGGTGCGGTTTGACCATGACAGATTCGCGCCATGACGACTATGCACGGGTGAAAGGTGGCTACTAATGCAATCAATCAACGTCAATCTATTGTCGATAGTGCGGATAGTGCGGATAAAGGGCTGTTTTCATAAACTCCCCCTATATTCGTTTACTAGAAAAAGCTTTGAAAACAGGGGTTCATCCGCACTATCCGCACTTTGTTGCTTTGTGGAGGCCGCCCGATGACCGACAAAACGCCTTTACTTGATTTATTTGGCGACGACTTGCCGACCTTTCCGCGTACCAACGCCAGGCCCGAAGCCGCCGCACTGGTGGAAGTGCTGCTAACCCTGCGAGCGCATCCGATGGTTGCATGGGCTGAACGCATGAACAGTGGGGCCGCCCGTATCGGTGGCCGCTTCGTTCGCTTCGGGTGGACTGGTTGCCCTGATGTGCTGGGCCAGTTGAAGGACGGGCGATTGCTGGGCGTGGAAGTGAAGGCCGCGAAAGGAAGGCTTCGACCTGAGCAAACCGTGTTCCTAGAGCGCATCCGGTCCGCTGGTGGCGTGGCATTCATGGCGAGGGATTGCCGCGACGTACTGCGGGAACTGGCATGACAGGCTGCGAAATTATCCGCGCCAATCAAACTATCAGATATTTGTGAGGGCAACATGGCTGCAAGAAAATGGACGGACGAACAGCGCGCACGGCAGGCGGCATTGATTCGCACCTGGGCACCGTGGAAGCAATCGACCGGGCCGCGCACGCCTTCGGGTAAGGCTGTATCAAGTAAGAACGCGGTCAACTACTCATGCCGGGAGCTACTGCGCGAGATGGCGAGGACGAACCGGGAATTGGTCAACTACATCAACGGCTACGCACCAGCACCGAAGCCGCGCAACAGGGCGACGACCGACAGCCTCATAGATGACATTGAGAAGGCTTTGGATGCTCCCGACGGAGAACGGCACCGCAAGGCCACAAAGACCGCCACAGCCGCATCTAAAGCCATTGCCGAGACGGTTAGCAACGAGGTTAACGCGTAACTGCGCAAATTCGCGCCGTCGTCACGCTGCTGGCGCTAGTTTCCAAACGCGAGGTTTCCAGACTGGTTTCCACGGAATCGCATCGGCAACTGGTATCCATGCTGCCGGTAGCCGCGTCGGTAGCCGCAGAATCGACTGCCATTTATCACAAAGCGTTACGCCAATCTGGCGGCGAACTTCGACGCCACGAGATTTTATCTGGCTACGCACTTCGATTTCCCGAGATTTTCATCGCTCAAGCAAAATTCCTGAACTGACGGTCTGAAGGCATTGACCATGCCAACAGGGGCATCTGTCAGAAACGTCAGATAGGCCAACAGCGCCAGCCAGGACGCCGCCCCGATGCCACGCCGTGGCGACCATGCGACCATGCGACCATGCGAAAGGCCGCAAGTATTTATCAAATTGGGTTACACAGCGGTTACATGGAGCGTGAAGGGTGGCCGGAAAAGAAAAAAGACTCACAAGCCGAAGCGTGTAAGTCTTTGATTTTCCTACTCATTCTGTGGGGTGACTGATGGGGCTCGAACCCACGACAACAGGAATCACAATCCT
>JBEONR010000097.1:0-7168 GCA_040544385.1 Oxalobacteraceae bacterium GrIS 1.11 | reverse complement strand
GATAGTGCTGCAACCAGTGTGAAAGTAGGTTATCGTCAGGCTTGTTATATGAAAAAACCCCGTCAGTGATCTGGCGGGGTTTTTTTGCGTCTGCGGTTTTGGCGCATCTTCCGCGAATTTCCAGGGCAGCAGGACAAATCCCCGCCGCTCATGTGCTTCCCATCGTCGGTTGACAGCCTGAACAAGACGGATCATGATCGTCTGCAGGCTTTTGCCATTGGGAAATGGGGGCGAGGATGAAAACAGGTATCTTGTTGCGGCACACCGTTTCCTGCTGCGTATTCCTGGCGAGCGTATTGTGCGGCTCTCCGGCTGGCGCGGCGGGCAAGGAAATCGTCTACATCAGCGCCAAGCTTGACTTGCCGTTTTGGACGACCGTGGGCAAGGGCGCGCAGTCGGTGCTGGTTGCCAATGGCTATACTTACCGCGAAGTCGACAGCGCCCTCAGCGGACCGGCCCAGTTGCAAAACGCGCGCGAGGCGATAGTCCGCGGCGTGGCAGGCATCGTGATTTCGCCAACCGACAGCCAGACCGCGCCGGAAGTGTTGGAGCTGGCGCGCAAGGCTGGCGTTCCGGTGGTCATCGCCGACATTGGCACCAATGGTGGTCAGTATGTTTCCTATGTCAAATCCGATAATTATCGCGGCGCCTACGATGTGGGGGCGGCGGTCGCGCTGGCGCTCAAGGAAAAAGGCTGGCAGGGCGATCCATTCGCGATGGTGACCATTTCGCTGGCGCGCAAGAACGGTCAAGATCGCAGCAACGGTTTTCGCGATGCCATGCGTGATGCCGGCATCACGCGCGAAGCGGGGCTGCGCCAGATGCAAACCTATTCGGCCGAAGAGACCGGCGCTTTCGTCAAGGACATCCTGGCCAAGACGCCCGAGGTGCGCAGCATTTTTGTGGAAACTGACCAGCCGACAATGGGAGCCTTGCAGGCGATCAAGATGGGCAAGAAGCATAAGGAAGTGCTGATCGGATCGTTCGACGCCATGCCGGAAGTGGCCGAGTTGCTGAAAACCGGCCCCCTGGTGGCGGTCGGCATGCAGCAGCCTTACCTGATGGGTGTCAAGGCGGCCGAAGCCTTGCTCGCCAGCCTGCGCGGGCAAGTTCCTCCCAAGCAAATCCTTGTGCCGATTCTGGTGGCCACGAGTAAGAACATCACGCTGCTGATGCCGATCGCAAACAAAACGGTGTTTGGTCTTGATCCGAAATAGGCGCTGTGGCCATGCCGCATGCGCGCGGGGAAGGAGCGAGGCGTGGCTTATTTGAAGCTGAAAATCGGCCAACGTCTCGCTTTCGGCTACGGTTTCGTCATTCTGTTGCTGATTGGAACGACCTTGGTCGGTATCGGCAAGCTCGGCATCTTGAGTGAAACGACGGACGACGCGCTCAAGGATAAATATCCAAACACGCAAATGGTCAACGAGCTCATCGTTGAGCTGGGGACGTTGTCGCGCGCCATGCGCAACACACTGATCATGACCGAGCCGCGTCAGATCGCGCAAGAAATGAGCGAAATTGGTGGCGCCAGGCGCAAGATGGCCGAGCTGCTGGCGCAATTGAACCGGCGCGTGCGCGACCCCGGAGGCCAGGAAATCTTGCAGCAAATCGGCATCATCGCCTCGACTTACAACGTCAATCAGGAAGAGTTCATCGGGCTATTGGGACAGCGCCGCCTTGGCGAGGCCAAGAACCTGTTGCTGGTCGACCTGAACCCGTACCAGATCGATTATTTTTCAGCGCTGGAGCAGTTGCGCCGCCATGAAAGCGCCTTGATGGACCAGGCTAGCGGCGACATCGCGCGCTCTTACCGGACGGCGCGCAAGGTCATGTTGGGCCTGACGGCGTTTGCCGCCCTGCTCAGTGTCGCCATCACCTTTTATATCACGCGTTCCCTGCTGCGCCAATTGGGAGGCGAGCCGGACTATGCCACCGATATCGCGCGCAAGATCGCGGCCGGTGACCTCGCTTCCGAGATCGTGCTGCATGATCGGGATCACGCCAGCCTCTTGTTCGCGATGAAGGCAATGCGTGACCGCCTGGTCGAGCGTAGCGGCGCGCTGCATCAAGCCAACACCGAACTCGAACAAACCATCAAGTCCTTGCTGCACGCGCAGGACGAATTGGTGCGCAGTGAAAAACTGGCCGCCCTCGGCGCCTTGGTGGCCGGCATGGCCCATGAACTCAATACACCGATTGGCAACAGCCTGCTGGCGGCCAGCTCGCTGGTTGACCACAACCAGGCGTTCGCACTCGAATGCGCGGCGGGCGTGCGCCGTTCGGCGCTCAGCGAACACATTGCCGAGGTCGAACACGCGGGTGAAATCGTGCTGCGCAATCTGCACCGGGCGATCGACCTGGTGGCCAGCTTCAAGCAGGTCGCGGTTGACCGCGCCAGCACACAGGGGCGCCGGTTTTGCTTGAACGAGGTGGTGGCCGAAATCATCTTGACCTTGTGGCCAACCCTCAAGAAGGGCGGGGTGTGTATCACGCATGCGATACCGCCCGAAATCGTCATGCACAGTTACCCGGGACCCTTGGGGCAGGTGCTCACCAATCTGATTAACAATGCGGTGCTGCATGGTTTCGACGGCAAGCAGGGCGGCAATATTCATATTGCCGGGAAAGCCCTGGAAGATGGCCGGGTCGAACTGACGGTGCGCGACGATGGCATCGGCATCGCGCCCGCCAGCCTGAAGCGCATCTACGATCCTTTCTATACCACCAAGCTGGGCAAGGGCGGCTCCGGTTTGGGCTTGAACATTGTCTACAATATGGTGCATGGTTTGCTGGGCGGGAAAATCGAGGTGGAATCGGCGCTGGGGCGGGGGACTTGCTTCACGCTGAACTTGCCATTGACGGTGTTCGGGCCCGCCTGATCGCCCGGACGGTGCGTGCGGCAGTTGCCTGGTTACGGCTCGGACCGGCTCGGCATTTTCAGACTGACTCAAATTTGAACAGTGGCGCCGCCGCCTGTTCAAAAAAAACACAATGCGGCATCGCGCCGCCGCCATTCATGTCGGCGTGGCTGGGGCGCCATGCCCGAGAAAACGTTGATATGTGGTTGGTTTTTGCGCTGTCGTAACAAGCTGGCACGGCGCTTGCGAAATGATTGCTGTGCTCCACCCTAAGCCGTTCCCCAACGGACTTCAACCCACAGCAGATAGAGGATGACATGAATCTCGCGGACATCAGCAAACTTGGCGTAGCCAACCCGTTCAAGCAACGCTATGACAATTTCATCGGCGGGAAATTCGTGCCTCCCACCAATGGCACCTATTTCGGCAACATCACGCCGATCACCGGCCAGGTATTTTGCAAGATTGCCCGCTCGACGGCGGACGATGTGGAATTGGCGCTGGACGCCGCGCACGCGGCGAAAGATGCTTGGGGCAAGACTTCGCCAGCCGAGCGCGCCAATATCTTGAACAAGATCGCTGACCGCATGGAGCAAAACCTGACCCTGATCGCGACCGCCGAAACCATCGATAACGGCAAGCCGATCCGCGAGACCATGAATGCCGACATTCCGCTCGCGATCGATCATTTCCGCTATTTTGCCGGCTGCATCCGCGCCCAGGAAGGCTCGGTTGCCCAAATCGATGCGGAAACCTATGCCTACCATTTCCATGAGCCGCTGGGTGTGGTTGGCCAAATCATCCCATGGAATTTCCCGATTCTGATGGCGGTGTGGAAGCTGGCGCCGGCGCTGGCGGCCGGCAATTGCGTGGTCTTGAAGCCGGCCGAGCAAACCCCCGCCTCGATCATGGTCCTGGTCGAGTTGATCGCCGACTTGTTGCCGCCCGGCGTGCTCAATATCGTCAATGGTTTCGGCTTGGAGGCGGGCAAGCCGCTGGCGTCCAGCAAGCGCATCGCCAAGATCGCCTTCACCGGCGAAACCGGCACCGGCCGCCTGATCATGCAATACGCGGCGCAAAACCTGATCCCCGTGACGCTGGAATTGGGCGGCAAGTCGCCGAATATTTTCTTTGCCGACGTGATGGATGCGGACGATGATTTCTTCGATAAATGCCTGGAAGGTTTCGCCATGTTCGCGCTGAACCAGGGTGAAGTCTGCACTTGCCCGTCGCGCGTGCTGATCCAGGAATCGATCTACGATAAATTCATGGAACGGGCGCTGCAACGGGTGGCCGCCATCAAGCAGGGCAATCCGCTCGACGCCGCGACCATGATAGGGGCCCAGGCTTCGCAAGAACAATTGGAAAAAATCCTGTCGTACATGGATATCGGCAAACAGGAGGGCGCCAGCTTGCTGGCCGGCGGCGCGCGCAATGCTTTGGCGGGCCACTTGGAAGGCGGCTATTACGTGCAGCCGACCGTGTTCAAGGGTAACAACAAGATGCGCATCTTCCAGGAAGAAATTTTCGGGCCGGTGGTATCGGTCACCACCTTCAAGGATGAAGCCGAGGCCTTGGCGATCGCCAACGATACCTTGTACGGCCTTGGCGCCGGACTGTGGACACGCGATGGTTCGCGCGCCTTCCGCGTCGGGCGCGCCATCCAGGCTGGCCGGGTCTGGACCAATTGCTATCACCTGTATCCAGCCCACGCCGCGTTCGGTGGTTACAAGCAATCAGGCATCGGCCGCGAAAATCACAAGATGATGTTGGATCACTATCAGCAAACCAAGAACTTGCTGGTCAGCTATAGCCCGAAAGCGCTCGGTTTCTTTTAAATCAGGCGGGTTTGCCGCGGCTCCGGCCGCAGCCCCATGAAAGGTTGGCCATGGATAAGGATGCAACGGTCGCGCGCGTGGTCGCCACCGAGGCGGCGCTGGAAATGATGGCGACCTTGCGCCAGAAACACGGTCCGCTGATGTTTTTTCAATCGGGCGGTTGTTGCGACGGCAGTTCGCCCATGTGTTACCCGGACGGCGAATTCGCGCTCAGCGACACCGACGTGTGTCTGGGCAAGCTGGACGGGACGCCGTTTTACATGGGTATGGAGCAATTCGCCTATTGGGAGCATACCCAACTCATCATCGACGTGGTCGATGGCAATGGCGGCATGTTTTCGCTCGATAACGGCACCGGCAAGCGTTTCCTGACCCGCTCGCGCTTGTTTAGCGACGCCGAAAATCTGGCCCTGAGCGAGCGTCCACCATCCCGGCGCGACAAATAGCGCTTATTTCAACTGCGGCAGCTTGCGGTAAATAGTGTTGCGCGACACGCCCAGCGCGCGCGCGGTGGCCGAGACGTTGCCGCCATGCGCGTCGAGCGACTTGATGATGGCGCTCTGTTCCATCGCATCGAGCCTGGTGCCGGCAGCCATCATCTGCTCGATGCCGGTGGCCTGCTTCATGTCGATATCGTCGATATCGTCGAAGAAATCGTCGGGCATGTGGCGCAGGCAGATCTCATGCTCGTCGCCGGCCATGAGGATGGCGGTGCGTAACAGATTGCTGAGTTGGCGGAAATTGCCGGGCCATTTATGCCGCTTGAATAGCTGTAAGATTTCTGGGGAAATATGGAAGCGGGCGTCATTTGACTCCGTTGCCAGGATTTTCTTGACCACCGCTTCCAGGTCGGTGCGCTCGCGCAGCGGCGGCAATTTGACCACCAAGCCGTTGAGCCGGTAATACAAATCTTCGCGGAACAAGCCCCTCGCCATGCGTTCGCGCAAATTATGGTTGGTGGCGCAAATTAATTCGACGTTCACGGGGATCGTCTTGCTGCTGCCAAGCGGGGTCACCATGCGTTCTTGCAGTACGCGCAGCAAGTGGGCTTGCAAGCCGAACGGCATGTCGCCGATTTCGTCGAGGAAGAGGGTGCCGCCGTTGGCCTGCAATATCTTGCCGAGCGCGCCTTTCTTGCGCGCGCCAGTGAAGGCGCCGTCTTCGTAGCCAAACAATTCCGACTCGATCAAGGTTTCCGGGATCGAGGCGCAATTGACCGCGATAAACGGTCCCATCGCGCGCGGCGAATCGTTGTGAATGGCCTGGGCCAGCAATTCCTTGCCGGTGCCGGTCTCGCCCATGATCAAGATCGGGATATCGTGTCCCAGCACCTTGTTGACTTTGTCGATCAACAATGCCAGTTGCGGGTCGCCCGTCTTCAGGTAGCGCAGTCCTGACAAGCGGCGCGCCGCGCTGGCCGCGTGGCAAGACGGCGCCGCCGCGTGCGGGTCGGCGGCGGGCGTGGCGTGGCCGGCAAAGCCATGCTGGAAGGCGCTGTTGCCCAAGCGCAGCTGGGCCTTGCCGTAGACCCGCACGCCGTTGTGCATGCATAGCTTGAGCAG
This sequence comes from Oxalobacteraceae bacterium GrIS 1.11, assembly GCA_040544385.1. GTDB lineage: Bacteria > Pseudomonadota > Gammaproteobacteria > Burkholderiales > Burkholderiaceae_D > Janthinobacterium. Next base: position 907 of record JBEONR010000097.1, on the reverse strand, counting down.
GCCGGGCGCAGCGGTGCGGTAATGCTCGAACAGCGCCGACACGGGCAAGCCGAACAGCGAGCTGAAGGTGTGCGACTGGAGGGCCGACAAGGACAAGCCAAGGTGGAATAAGCCCATCTTGTTGGCCGACAGGAAACGCCCGGCGGGGTTGAACGAAGCGATGCCTTCCATGAGCGTGCCGATGAATTCCGAGCGGGTGTGGAAATGCAGGGTGATGGCATCCTCGAAGGCGGCGGAAAATAACTGGTTTTCTATCATAAGCGTGGACATGCGCACCAGCGCCATGGTGTGCTGATGGAAACTGCGCTGGTCGCCCGACACGTCGAGCACGCCGATCACATTGCCTTTGTGGTCGCTGATGGGCGCGGCCGAGCAAGTCAGGAAATGGTTTGCGGCCAGGAAGTGCTGGTCGGCATGCACCAGTGTAGGCGCCTTGTCGGCGATGGCCGTGCCGATCGCATTGGTGCCCTTGCTTTCCTCAGACCACGCCACGCCGGGCTTGAGGGCGACCCGGTTCGCCTTTTCAAGGAAATCGTCATCGCCCAGGGAATGGACGATCACACCGTTCGCATCGGTCAAGATCACCATATTGTGGGTGTTGATGATTTGCTGGTACAGCGTTTCCATGGCCGGCACCGCATGGGTGTGCAGCACGCGATTTTGTTCGATCAGCAGCGACAACGCGCTGCGGCCCGCCGGTGCGAAGTCGGTTTCGGCCGTCGGACGCAAGCCGTAGGCGGCGGAGCGTTGGTGTGCGGTTTCTATGCTTGCGGTCATATGATCTCTTTCGCCGACGCCGGCCTGTCGTGGAAGCCCCCCCTGTGTCAAACTGTTGTGAGACAACTTCATCACGCTAATTAAGGAAGTTGACACACATGGATTCTAAAATGACAATAATAGCTGAGCA
>JBEONR010000096.1:0-7403 GCA_040544385.1 Oxalobacteraceae bacterium GrIS 1.11 | reverse complement strand
AGCGAAGCGAATCTAAACGACGTTGCCTGGTTCGTGTCAGCATCATGCCCCTCGCCAGATCAGTGGGTAAGGCTGGGGTTTATGGATCGCTTACGCTTTAACGCTCATCTTTGCGGATGGCTACCTCGGCGGATCGACGCACGCCGAGGATTTCAAGAGTCTGGCCGTGTGCAACCAGCAAGGGGCGCATATGGCGATGACGTACACGGGATGGGGACATCCGGCGTCGTTTGTTTGCGAGAAGGTTACGGCGCCGAAGAGGCCGACGCGGAAGCCCGAGCCGGTGGTTGTCCGACACGGCACACCCGATCAGCCGGCGCTTTGACACCGTCTCCAATGATCGCTGTAATTCATAAGTTACAACCAAAGAGATGCGGCATATGAAGACCATTGCCGAAAAAACGGCAGTGATTGCCGCCTATGCAGCGATAACAGCCAGTCCCCCGGCGATTCCAAAAAGTCCGCTTTCGCCTTGAAGCAGACATTTGCACTTTGAAATCGATTCAATATAAATCAAACATAGGTTGGAGCATAGACTGTACTCAACACCCAATATAAAATGATTTTTATAAAAATGGAAACCTGCCACGAATATAAAGCCCAACTATCGCCTGACCAACGCATGCTTTAATAATGAACACTTTAATAAAAATCGTCTCATTCAGCAATGCATTTATTGATCCCGGAATCGATCGAACAAATTATTTTCTTGTGAAGTCAAATCTAATTACGCACCTCAGAAAAATGGCAGGAAAAAATCACTACATTTCGCGCAAAAAAAATTATTTACGATGCAGGCCCTGTCCAGTCTGCGGATAAATCATCATCAGAACGTGGTACGTATTGAAGCAATCTAGACCAAACTTTCTTTTCTATTTCAGCGACTTTTTCAATACGCAAAATCCATTTTTCACCAATTGCAAATTTTTCATTTGAAAGAAAATCAACAGAAAGGCGCGAAGCTAACACAAAACTGCCCACTCCAGGCTCCAACTCAACAAATATACCATTCTGCTTCACATTGACGATCACGCCCTCATGTTGGCTATTAACCGGATACCTGATGGATGCATCGGTCCATGAACTTCTGCTCTGTATAGCCTCCATTGAAACAATAGCTTTATTTGCTATTGATAAATCAGAAAGTTTACTATATTCACTTCCCTCTAGAAATACACTTGCATTTGGAAATAGTTTAAGTCGGAGTTGCTCCAAGTAGCTGTATAAATCTTTGGCACTTTTAAGTGTATTCTGCAATGAAAAATGACTATCATCTTTAGAAATACGAGAAGCAATCCTTTCTGCCACCTGTATATCGTCAAACCAAGTGTCTTCTGCAACGGCAGCCAAATACTCAACATTTCCTATAGATTCTAAATGAACAAATCCTGCAGGTGATAGACGAATCAATTCATCATCGGTTACGGTATCTGGCCTCAAATGCTCTGCAATAATGCATTGCGCCCTCAATAAGTAATTAATTTCCCTATCAAGAACATTTTCACTTATCCCATGCGGGACAAGATCATTCTTAAGTGCAAGCTTCGAATAATAACCTTTCAGCCCTCCAGTACCAGGCAAATTAAACCGTGACTCTAACCAACGCAAGATCATTAACCGACAAAAATAACTAGGGAAATCATCTTCCATATTAGCCGAAAACAAATTCTTTATATAGGAATTATCGCTATCATAAAATCTTCGGTTTAATCTCAAAAGTACTCGCGCTACCAAGTGTAAAGGCAACACATGCTGCCCCTCACTTTTCCTTATCTTAAATATCTGATCTTCCTCGATGTAGCCACTATTACAAAACTCCAGGAAAATCTCCATTGCACGCCGCATGTTTCGGCCGGCAAGTCCCACAATCATCCGACGTACATACCGATCATGTTCAAATATAGATTTAAGTATAGATGACAGGTAGTAGCCCTGATCGGACGCGGGATATTCAACACGGAACCCGTTTGGTAAATCATACGTAAAAGTCTTTTTCCCGTGTTGCATCAGCTCGTTCAATGATAATTGCACCCTTCTCACGAGAACATGTTGAAACAATGGTGGCTCAATCCGGAAGACTAAATCTTTTAACGCAGTATCCAAAGGCGGTTGCGACCGGTGGTTATCGTACGTCTCTTCTCTTAACGGGAGAATCACCAATGCGCGGAACTCTGCTTGGAGCCATTGGGCGACTTCGAACATTAGCAACTGTTCATCACGAAGTCTCTTGTCGCAATTGTCTAAGACGATCACCAGAAGACGGTTGGAATTACCACAACAATAACGAATATGAGCGATGGTATTAATTTGCGGGTCGTTTTGTAGTCCTTTGATACACTCCGCCAACTGGAAATTATAAGCGACTATATCGCCTTCATAGAGGCGACCGATTCCAATCTTAAACTTATTGATTTCTGGTGAGAATACTGATTTTATTACGTCCAGATCATCGAAATTTTTTTCAGGGTAGGCCGATCTACAAGAAAAGACTATTTGATTCCGTAACCAATCATAAATCTCTAATGACGTTACTGGCGCACTATTCATGTTCAGACGACACCAGAGTGTCGATTTCATAATTTCACGGGGAATCGCAACCTCCTGCAAATAGTCAACAAAAGTTGATTTGCCAGATCCAACACTTCCTATCAACAGTAAAACTTTTCTTTCTAATGGCTTTGGATTCTTAAATTTTTCTAAAATTTCGGTTGGAGTACCCGAATCTTCAATTTTTTGCGCCTGACTAGAATTATGAGGACGGGCCGCACGTAACACTCGGTCAATTGGTTCAATGTACCGTTCGCGGCGCTTCGAATGGATGTATCCATTTTTTGCTAAAAAAATTCGATCATCAGGTGTCGACGGATTGAAAATGTGACTAAAATCTGTCGAGATAGTCGCCCCAAAAGAATTTTGCCGAATTTCCTCATTCTGCACTGCCCCGCCGCCAAGTAAACTGCGAGGGCGGCGACCTTGCTTCGGCTTGATGGTCTGCTGTAATGCGGCAGCTATTTTAGATAACACATCACTAGCCATTGCATCTTGCAAACGAGCCATTTTTTCAGATGTTGGTAAAAGATCAGATAGATTCAAATTGTGTATTGGAGATTCTTGATCAACTGGTCCAGCCAATGTTTTTCGACCATCCGTCGCGAGAATAAATTTTACTGGATTAATACCCGTAATAAAACTCGCATTTAGCTCAGTCGCATACAGTCGAGCTTCGCGAAATGCTTCATTTAAATTTTCTCCTGGGGTCTTTGCTTCTATTACAACCAATGGAAGACCACCAAAAACCAACAAATAGTCTGGATAATATAATTTTTCCGATGCACCTTTTCCAATTTTGAAGCGTTTAATATTTGCCTTGGTGTGTATCGAAGAAGGCGAAATACCGAACCCAAATGGCTTGGGTGCAACCAGTAGGGGATATACCAATTTCTGCTCGACATCACTTTCATTTGCAAGTTCCGAAATTTTCGGTATCGTTAGCATAATTTATTCTTAAGGTTATGAAATTTATCTTACTAAGCTAAAGAAAATTGCAACGACTTCATCTGAATCGGCATCCGATGTGAGCCAATTTCTGACTGACAGTCGTCAATAAAAATTGATATCAGTTTCACCGTTAGGCTAGCTCTATGGGGTCGAATTTTTGATCGAATTCTTGATTCTAGGGGGATACTGTTTTTAATACACCGATACCCAAATGTAGCACTGGTCCGAACCTAGATACCAAGCCAGTGCCCTCGAACGTCCGCTTCTGGCCGCAAGCCGCCTAGTGTTCAAATGACCAATCATTGGTCTTCCCAATGAATTTCCGGAGTTCTCGACTGGACCGGCAACCAGTATTTCAGGGCATTTATAGCAGCCTCCATCGTCAATCCATCCGCAATAAATCCTCGATGTTCATGTGCTATTACGGTAGCTCGAGCTTGTGCATCTACCTCAACTATAAAGTTGCCAAAATCGACGCCTTCGCGAATACAAGCGACAAACAGTTCCGATTCAGGCTTCAGATTGACGCTCGAAAAAGTGAGGACTTCAGCCTCGCTAACAGAACGAAAAACTGATCGAGTTGGGTGTTTTCCAAAATTCTCGAACTCAACATCATAATGTGCTCCTGGTCGCATTCCGTTTTGCCTTAACGTGACTAGAATTTAGTTCGATTGAGTGTCCGTTGCTGGCCGGTTGCTGCCTATCATACGCGAAACCTGAACGGTCGCAATCGCCGTTGCACCGCCAATTTTTCCCTCCACAACCTGAGTGACAGGTATTGGCCTTTACGCCTCCCCCTTTGCGCGTTCATGGCCTACTTCGACAACGCCTTGAAGCTCACCGGCATAAACGCCGGATGCACCGGATCGGCCTGCGCCACCAGTTCGTCGGCCCGGGCCGGATCGCGATACAGGCGCTGGGCCAGCACCGGCGCCGGGATCGGCAAGCCGGTCGCCACCTCCGTGATCGATGCCAGGTCCGCGCCGCGCGCCGCCAGATCGCGCGACACGGCCACGCGCACCGCCCGCAAGGCGTTGAACGTGGCGTCCTGGCCCTGGTCGCCGGCGATGCCTATTTCCCTGTCCAGCACGGCACATACCGCCGCCCTCACCGCCGCCGCGTCATCCGACGAGGTCGGCAGGTAGTCGGCCGACGCGCGCGCAAGGGCGAGCACGGCGGCGCGCCGGAACAAGTCCCCGGTTGCGCCTTGCATAGCCGCCATGGCCATCCCGATCGCCGACGAGGACGTCGGGCCGGCGGGCACGATGTTCGCCAGGTCGGACAGCAACCTGATCGCGTCCGCCGGATTGACCGCCGAGGCGCGCAGCGCGCCGGCCAGCGCCTGGGCCGCCGCCGCGAAATCGGTGGCGGCGCTCATGATCCCAGCCCCGAGGCAATCGACGCCAGATTGCCGGCCGCGCTGGCGACGGCCGTGCGCGCCACCGAACCGAGCGCGATCAAGCCCGGGATCGTGTTGGTGGCGCCGGACAGCGCCCCGGCCGCAACAGCCACCCCGCCGATGCCATTGCTCCGGGCATAGCGCCCAAACCCGCCCTTGAGCGTGCCGACCATGTTGTAAAGGTTGGTCGCGTCGTTCGCCAGGCGCTGCGCCCGCCGACCCCAGGCCGTCGCCGCGCTTGTCGCTTGCGCCACGACCGCCGCGCCCTGCCTCAAGAGCGGACCGGCCGCGCCCAGGAAGTCAGCCTTGATGGCCTCGTCGCCGGCCTTGCAAGCTCCCGCCACGACGTCGCCCGTCGATGTTTCAACGCTGGGAAAGGTCCGTTGCCCCGCTTCGATAAACGATAGCGCGACCTCGAACACCCGGCCCTGGTCCCAGCGTTCTTCCGTCGAAAAATCCATGTTGCTGACGCTCAAACGCCCCAGCGTCGGATGGATCAATTCGCCCTCGCCGGGACTTTCGCATGCCGCGATCATGCGCTCGCGCTGGGCGATGACGTCGTCGCCGACCAGGAAGCCCGAGATATTGATGCGCCGCGCGGAGCGCCCCAGGTCTTCCACCCACGCCGTATCGCGGAACGGATATTCATGCACCGCGTTGCGCCGGCCGAACTTGCTATTGCCGCCATAGACGCCGAACGGCACGCCCCGGTACGAGGCCGGCCGTAGCTGGCTGCTCCAGGGCGTCCCGGCGTCGCCGGCGCCGGCGCCCAGGTCGGCGCCAGCGCGCGCCATCATGTTCGCCGCGCCGCCTATGGTTGTTGTGATGGACTGCAGCCCGCCCAGGGCTTTGTCCAGGCTCATCCCGCCGCCAGGGTTGGCATCGAGTGATTGACGCGAACAGGAACCATGTCGCCACCTTTCGTTTTTGCCACCGCGTTGATGCCCGGCGGCGCGTTTTTAAATTCGACAACGACGCGCGTTACCGCGTCTTCCACCATGCTCTTGCTAAAGCCGGCGCTGTTGCCCTCGTGTTTGATGATGCCCGACACCAGCGGGGCCACCGTTTTCTTGTCCCGCAAGTCCAGCGGCTGGTTGGCGCCGAAGCCGGTTTCCTTTTCCATCGCCGCGATATAGGCGCCCGTATTGTTTTCGCTGGGCGGCGCCCACCGGCTGATGATGTCCTTGATTGTGTTGAGTCCATGCACGCTTTGCTGGGCCTGCAGGTTCTTGATCATCGCCCGCAAACCGGCTTCCGGCGTCGGGAAGGCGGCAAAGCCATCCTTGGTCGGCATATCGCCCCAGGCGCGCAGATTGCCCGGGTTGTTGTTGCGGATGCCCCGGGCCACGTTCGCTCCCGCCGGCCCTGGCGCCGGCGACGCCAGCGGCGCCGCGACGGTGGCCACCGATGCCGGCGCGCCGGGCTGCGCAACCGGCGCAACGCCGGGCGAACCCATTTGCTCGGTGCCCAGCGCCCAGCCGTCCAGGCCGAGCAGCTTCAGCACCGAATTGGGCAGCAGGGATGCCACCGACTTGATGCCGCGCACCAGGCCGGCAACGACATTCTTGCCGGCGTCGTACAAGTCAAAGTCGAACAGCCATTTACTCAGGCCATTCATCGTGTCGCCCAGCAGCTTGATCGGGGAAAATTCCCACAGCGCCTTGACGATACCCCCGGTCCAGCTCTTGTCAAACGCGGCTTTTACGGCATCCATTTTCTTGTGGAAGTAGTCGCCGATCGCATCCCAATTCTTATAGATGGCATAAACGCCCAGGGCCACCGCCGCCACGCCCGCGACCAGCCAGCCGATCGGCGTTGCCGCGATCGCCGCACCCACACGGAGAAATGCGCCGGACAGGCCGCCCAGCAGCGTGCCAAGCACGGGGACGCCGGCGGCCATCTGCGCCAGGGCGCCCGTGTACAGTCCGGCCGCCAGCACGCCCCGCAGCAGCGCCGGGACCAGCGTTGCGTCCAGCGTGACGGCCAGCCAGCCGAAGCCCCGGATCGCGGCCGGCACCGCCACCCATGCCAGCTTGCCGAGCGCCAGGCCAAGGTCGACCACGCTGGCCAGCAGGCTGGCATTCAACACCACCACCACGCCAATCGCCGCGTTTTTCCAGCCGCCCATCGACTCGACCACCGCCCCAACCTTGTCGCCGAACTCCTCGACCTCTTCCCCGATCCGCTTGAAATCGAGCTGGCCTATCCATTGCACCAGCCCCTCGACGAACTTGGCCACGTTGGTCGCGATCAGCTCGCGGTTGGCGGCGGTCCAGGCCGTGAAACGGTCGAGCATCGGTTGCAAGAGCGGCAGCAGCTTTTCGCCGATGGCGTTCCTGGCGCCTTGGGTGGCAATGCCCAGGTAATTCAAGGATAGCCCGAAGCTCTCGGCGGCGTTGACCGCCTCGCCGCCCATGACCCCGCCCAATTGCGCCACCTTTTGCTCGTAAGCGTCGATCGCGGCCGGCCCCTGGCGCAGCAGCGGCAACACCGCTTCCAGGCCAAG
>JBEONR010000095.1:0-7888 GCA_040544385.1 Oxalobacteraceae bacterium GrIS 1.11 | reverse complement strand
CAGAACACTTCGTACAAGTCCACCGTGGTCGGTTTCGTGCGCTTTCTCACGCTTTGCAGTAGCGGAAGGATTTCTTCAAACTTCTCTCGACTGATATCGCTGGCGTAGGGATTTCTCATCCCGCTATTATCCAACAATTCGGCGAGATCGTGAACACGTTCTCAGAAAGCCAGTCGGCCCGCCTCGGTGCTGCACATAGGGCCAGCCCGTCTCACCCACCGTGGCCTGAAAAAAGTGGTCCGCCGCTTCGATGTAGCGGGCCTCTTGCTGGCCAAGGCCAACGCCGGCGTTGTGGAAGGCGGCGTACTGTTCACGACTGCCGTTGCGCTCCTGTAGCGCACACACGGCAGGCGTAAAGGCAAGGTCGAAATAGGGATGGCTCATGGCTTGGCTCCTGGCGGGTTGACTGTAGACAGTGTGGGGCAAGACGGCAACGCTGGGAATCCATGCTGACGGTAATTGATTATTCCTGCCGGCGAAATATTTACTTGCGCCTGAGGTGCATTCTCAATCCCCTGATCCACGATTAGACTTCGTATCAGTGCAGTGGTACCGAGTCGCTGCCTCCTTCAACCAAATTATGGGAATATCATGAAAGCAGCAATCGTCGTTTTGTCCGATCCGAAGCACGGTGGTGAAGAGGCCCTTGGCCGTGTCTTCAACGCTTTGGCCGCCGCCTATGATTTCGCACAACGCAACGTCCCGGTGTCGATCTACTTCCAGGGCGCGGGCACGCGCTGGCCGGTCGAGCTGGAAAAACTGGAACACCCAGTCAACGCCCTGTTTGTCGCTGTGCAAGCCCATGTGGTTGGCGTGTCTTGCGGTTGCGCCGACGTCTTCGGTGCCCGTGCCGACGCTGAAAAAAGCGGCTTCAAAGTCGTCACCGACAACCGTGTGCCGGGCACTTCCGGCTTGCCAAGTCTTGGTCAACTGGCGCTGGACGGCCACACCGTGTTGACGTTCTAAGCACCCTGGGTGCACTGGGTTTCGTTCTTCGTGTTCGCATAAATGTACGACACGGTGGCAGACACAGTGCGCGCCGTTCCAATCGAACCATATGGTTTAATTTCGACATAAAAGACCGACGAAACGCCGTAAGCATCGAGCCGCCCCATCTATGATCGACTGGCCTGGCTCGTCATACTCCGATTTTCGTTATGGAGATCGGCATGAAATTAGATGCACGCAAGGCGTTATGGCAAGCGCGGGTACGTCAATGGCGTGACATCGGTTTGAGCCAGCGCGCGTTCGCTCGCCAGCATGGGGCGCAGCAGGCGTCGATGGTCAATCGATTGAGGAATTTGAACAGAACCTCTCGGGGAACCTGTACAAACTCTGGAATCGGCTGGCGTCGGGCAGCTACATGCCGCCAGCCGTGCGGCGCGTCGAGATACCAAAGGCGACAGGAGGAACGCGACCGTTGGGTATACTTACAGTCGCCGACCGCATTGCGCAAATGGTTGTCAAGGACGTGCTGGAGCCAAAACTGGAGCCGTACTTTCACGCCTACTCCTATGGCTACCGACCGCGCAGATCCGCGCAGATCCGCGCACGATGCCTTAAAAGTGGTCCGGCAGCGATGCTAGAAAACTGACTGGGTGCTGGACGAAACGGTGGATTTTCCGACGCCGCCCTTGCCGCCGCCGACCACCACGATTGGTTTCGACATGACGTTCTCCGTTTAGATATCTTTTGTGTCTTCGAGCGGCGCGAATCCGCCAGTTTTTCGTGCATCTGGATCGACTCTTGCGGGCTTGCGTAAGGCGTTCGCGGCGACGCGCGAATTCGGTCCTTGTGCGCCCTCAATTTCGGCAGGATGTTGTTTCATTCTCTTGCGCCGCGCAACAGGCTTTCCGGCACGGCAGTATTTCTTCAGCGTGGCAGCGGTGACGGCAAAATCATGCTGATCGAGCGTCTTCGCAATCATCTCGAAGGAGTAAGCTTTGCGCTGCAGCGCCATCACTTCCGGCCGCAGCAATTTCATCGCTTCCACAGTGGTCAATTCCGTGACCTGGTTCTCGACAGCCGGCAGCTTTGCGAGCATCTCCTTGAGGGACCGGATGTGTTCGAGTGTGTGTTTCACAATGTGTTCTCCTGCGGCTGACAAATTTCCGGCGAAGGTGGCGTCATTTCCATGGCAAAGAACCGTTCCCGCGCTTGCTTCATTTTCCGTTTCATTTGTGGGTTAGCCTGGATGCAGATCAAACAAGCAGCCGGACGACGCCATCCCTTCCTTGAAAAGTATCGGCCGTGCGCTACCTTGGCGCCATGGAGAGGGGCAAAACGAAGGGACAGGGTAGGGTTTGACCGACCGCCGGAAACGGCGGCCTGTCAACCGGCGGCGCGCCAGTCGTTGCACTCCCTACGCTTTGCCTACCTCCCCGCTCAGGGCTGCGCCCCGAGACCCGCAGCCCCGACAAATCCACCGAAAGTGGCCACCATGAGCAGCAGTGAAAAGCGCAAAAAAACCAGCCTTGTCATGGTGCGCCGCGCCCGAGGAACTTGACATCCTGCGCACGCGCGCCGCCGACCTCGGCATGCCGGTTTCCGCCTATCTGCTGGCCTCTGGTCTCTGCCAGAAAATCCGCGGCAGGACGAACGCGCACCTGATTCAGGAACTGCGGCTGCTCGGCATCCAGCAAAAGGAGCTGTGCATCGCCCACGGCGGCGCCTTGACACCGGAATACCGCGCAGTGCTGGTCGAGATCCTGGCAGCGATCGACCGCGTCGGAGCCTGACATGCTGGCCAAGGTTGCAACCAGGCGCGGGGACGGCAAATCGGACTTCGCCGAGCTGGTGAAATACATCACGGAACGCGACGACAACGAGGACGACAACGACGACGACACGGAGGCAGAAAATGACGAGCTCGATCCAGGCGACAGACAGCGACACCTCACGCTTCTTAAGCGCTCTCGAAACGATTTGCGCGCAGCAGAAGGCCATTTGCATGCAACTCGACGAGCTGACGCTGTTGATGCAACTGCCGTCCGAATCCGTTTTGCGGGTCCTGCAGGGCTTGCCAATCCCGATGGGCCAGAACATGGAAAAGCTGGCGACCGACTTGAAGACGCAACTGACGGAGGAATGAATGGCCATCCACATCGACGAAGTCTTTCCCTTGCTCGCGCAAATCTCGACGCAGCAGCGCACGCGCTCGGAGCGGCTGCAGAAATTGATCGATACTTTCAAGCGCGCGCCCGAGCCCGTCGAGCCTACCTTGCGTTCAATGCTCAAGCCGCTGCGAAAAAGAATGGACGACATGAAGGACGTGCTGCACCGGGGCCGGAATCCATCGAACTGACGGCGCCGCCGCAAAGCCTGGTCAACGCCTTTGGCGTGGCGTGCGAAACCAATTGCCTGTCCCTGCGCACGGCCGGCGCCGAAATGCGCGCGGTCGCGGCACAGAATACACGGGTACACGATCCCGTCTACCACGTGGTGCTGTCCTGGCCGGACGGCGAGGCGCCGACGGATGGCCAGGCATTCGACTGCGGCGCGCACGCGCTGTACGCGGTCGGGATGGCAGGCCACCAGTACGTGTTTGGCGTGCACTGCGACACCAGCCACGTCCACTTGCACATCGCGGTCAATCGCGTCCATCCCGCCACGTTCAAGGCGCATCAGTGTCGTCGATTGCGAACTGGCCCTTGCGGATCATGCGCATGAGCTCGACACCTGCGAGAACGCAGGATGTGAAGCGGAACGATTTGACGTTGAGCATGTCGATTCGTCCGATGCTCGGGCACTGCAGTTGAGCTGATCGGCTCGCTGAGGTTCGCCAATGCGACATTAGAACCTCCGCACTGAACAGGATGAGCAATCTCGGCATGCCAGTGTCCGTAAAAATTTGAAAAATGCCAAAAACGCGGGGCGTTTTTGCCTGGCGCCGATTCATTCAACAACGCCGACGCCCATAGCTTGCGCCAAACAAGACGCGGCACAGCCAGAACAGCAATGCCGCCAGGATCACTAGCTCCGGCACGAAAAACCAGGCCGAACCGCGCAGGGACGCCGGGAAAACCTGTTGCTGTCCGAGAAACAAAGAACCGGCCGCGATGAACAATGCAGCACACATGCGCCACAGATGCCGGGCGATACGCTCGGCGCCCGCAACGCCGCGCCGCAGCACCAGTCTGACGTCCCCGACAACGGCAATCAATCCGATGATCACGAACAGGTAAAAAGCCTGGCGCGGCTGGCCGTCCAGCGTGCCGCTCGCACTCTGCGACACCATCCAAATGAGTAAGGCGGCGACGGCGCTGATACCCAGCGAGGCGAACAGCATGCCGCCATCAAATAGCCGGCCAAGACTCCCGGTTTGACGCCTGACGCTGGCCCAGGCGGTCAACACCAGATAGAAGGTCGTCATGCCGGCGAGCACCGAGGCCCGTTCGGGCACGGGCAAAAACGGCGCCACGATGGCGCCGATCGCGGACATGGTCAGCATCGATACGACGAAGAGTCTGCCGGCCTGACCATGCAGCCGCGATCCTTTTCGCAACATCAGCGCGGCCGCGCCCGATAGCAGGCCGATGCTGCCCGCGCCAATATGCAGCAACAACACCAACGCTGCCCCCGCGCGCACCAACTCGGGGCTGTCCGGACCGATGTAGAGAGTGCTCATGGTCGTACTCCGTCGGTGCTCGAGCATGGCATTGATTGTACCGATGCCGCAGCGGCGGTACCCAGCGCGCAAGCGTAGCGCGCGTCACTGCTCATCGCTGCTGCCGGGCGAAGAAGTCCCAGATCATCGCCGGTCCATTGGGATGCATCGGCGATGGGCCGAGCAGTCGCGGACGGCGCCAGTATGGCTGCGGCATCCCGTGTCCGCCGCCGTGAACGGCAACCAGTTCGACTTCTACCTTGGCGCTCTGATGCCAGTCGAGTAGTTCGACGCCGACGCCATCGGTGACGCCGCCCTGGTTCGCCGCAGGCACGCCGGCGAGGTGGTTGAGTTCCGCAAAATATTGACCGGAATCGCGCGATGAATGCACCTTGCCGCCCTTGAAGAACAAGCCGAACAGGCTGGACTCGCCACCATCGAACGGGACCAGCGGATCCTTGGTGCCGTTCATGATCATCACCGATGTGCCTTGCCCTGCTGGCTGGCATTTGAAATTGTCCGGCGTGGGTACATTGGCCGATACCGCAGCGACCGCGCGAAATCGGGCCGGTGACTCAACTGCGAGACGGATCGACATGAAGCCGCCGGACGAGACGCCGCTCGCAAACACCCGGTGCGGGTCGGCGCCGATGTCGGTGATGAGGCGGTCGACGAGGGCGTCCAGAAAGCCGACGTCATCGACCTCGTGGCCGTTCACGCTGAAGTCGCCGACCTTGCTGCAATCGTTCCAGTCGAAGCTGTACGAATCGGGATAGACGACGGCGAAGCGATGTTGATCGGCAAGGCGCTCGAATCCATACCCGGACTCGATCCGAATTTGCGCGCCGTCCTGGCCCGAGCCGTGCATCACCAATACCAGCGGCGCACCTGTCGCTAGCCCGCGCGGCACATAGATCCGGTACGTGCGCTTGAGGCCGCCAACCTCAATGGCCCCCTTGCTCAGCGTGCCCGACAACTGGGGAAGCAGCGGCTCGGGTGAATAAACGAAGTAGCCAAACAGTGCGCCGCACAGGGCGACGACGGCCACCAGGCTCAGCAAGCAATAGGCGAGAAATCGCAACAGGCGCTTCATGGCGCAGCTTCAACGGTGCGACCGGCAAAAGGCAGACTCCAGCGATCCGCCGACTGCAACACGTAGTGCTGGTACACATAGCGCCACGGCATGGCGAGGTAGACCAGCACGACAAACGAACAATTGAAGATCGCACTCATGTGCGACGCGTCGATATGACCCGCCAAGATCTGCGGCAGCGCGACGAGGCCCAGCCAGATGGTCTTCCAAAGCGCTTCCCACAGCAGAATCGGAAGCATTTGCAGTGGATAGCGCAAACCCAGGGCGCAGAGCAGCGAAAACGCGGCGAGCATGCAGGAAACCGTGCCCGCCATGAAATCCCAATGCTGACTCTCGTGGAGGATGCCAGGCCAGACGACCAGGCCGAGTCCGACGACGATAAACAGGTACAGCGCTCTGAGCACATAAAGGCGAAACGACGAGATTTCGTTCATTCTGACGACTCCTGATTGCCGACGGGCGGCGTAGGTTGCAAAAGAGAACAGCTATTGGCTTATTCGACTTCCTTGAGAATTTTTTCGAGCGACCCGAGCCGGGCCTGAATGTCCGCCAGCGCCCCATTGGACGAGGCGAGCGCCGCGACCGTCTCGGCCTGGGCTGAGGCGGCCTTGACGGCAAGTTCGCGGTAAGCCTCGTCTTGCCCGAGGCGTACCCTGGCCTGCAGGACAGCGGACACATATTTCATGAAAAACACAATCACAACGGCGGCAGCCGGGAAGAAAAACGCTGCAAAAAAAACATTTTCAGACATGATGACCTCTACGTTTCAGGGTTGGTTTTTAGGGATTTCGCCGCCTCGGCAATGACAGCGGGCGAGAGTTCAAATGCAAAACTGTTTACTTCGAAATAGTTGAGCGCCTTGCCATCGTTGGACAGTTCAAGCTGGCTGCTGACCAGGCCGGCCGCCTCGAGCTTCTGAAGGTGCAGGTGCAGCAATGGACGACTGATGCCAATTTCGCGCGCAAGCTGGCTCACGTAGTTGCGTCCATTCGTGGCTAGCGAGGCAATGATGCGCAACCTGTGCGGATTGTCCAGTGCGGCCAAGGTTGCCAGCAATTGGTCACCGGAGAATGATGAATGTGTTTTCTCTTTCATGCGTAAAGAATATCTTACACATATCAGGAAGTAAAGCATATTTTGATTGATTGTGTCACATTCTGGTGTGCTTCAAACGAGGGTTACACGCGCCGCGCGGATTTTGGCTCCTGAGCGATACTGTTGCCCCTCTTTCAAGAAGCGTGGGTTCTGTCGCATTGTTGGCCAAAAGCCGACATTTTCCTGGAAAGGAAATGCGTTAATAGCCCTATCTGCACGCTTGCCGGGCCAACGCGCAGGCCAGCAAGGTCTTGCCTGCTCCTGTCGGGCCGGAGGGCACCACGTTCTGCTTTTCGCGCAGCCACTGCCCGGCCAGCAGCTGGAACAAGGCCTTGTTCAGGCCTCGCGCATGGCGGCAGTCGGAGTCCAGGGCGTCAGTTGAACGGCGCGGAAATAGACAGGAAAAACAAGACCTCTTTGCAAACCGCGTTCCTTGTTCGTCGTGCCAGTCCGGCACCGGGTCCGAGAAAACCGGGCTTCGTCGCAGCACGTATCCCGCCTTGGGGCAGGGCCTTTATCGTGCCTCCATCGACATCAATTGGCAGATGCCGGCTGATGCGGTCAAACGCCAACGATCGGTGGTACTTCTACGTACCATCATTTGTAAGGGAAGCCGCTGCGAGGTTTGCATTGCCTGCGGTAAACCAAACGACTACACTCGGAACATTATGAAACTTGTAAAAAATAGCTGGACAAAATTGAAACATGTGCGCGATCTCCTCAACGAAAGTGGCGATATGTCGCCCAAAACCGGGGTATGGATGTCGCGCCTGTCGCGCGGCGCCATCGTCGCGCAGTGTGCGCTGTTTCTGGGATGCGAACTGGCGATCGCGCTCATGTGGTTCATGAAGGGGGCAACTGACCCAATGTGGGCCTTGAACGCCGTTGTCACGTGCGGGGCTGCCATTTTTTTCTTGAGCTGGCTATTGGCGATGGCGATCGACAAACATTTCGAGCGCGTGCCCACGACAGAGCAATTCATGAAATGGGCGGGCCTGACGGCTCTATGCCGTTTTGTATGGAACTTGACGCCCACTGCGATATTGGGTAACGCCGTCCGTGCGTGATACGGCGGAACGCAAGGGATTCTGCGG
>JBEONR010000094.1:0-8349 GCA_040544385.1 Oxalobacteraceae bacterium GrIS 1.11 | reverse complement strand
GTAAACAACACCCCGGGCTTCGCCCCCCCCCCCACCCACAAACACAACCCCCACCTCCCCCTGGACCGGGGGGGGGGGGCCCCCG
The DNA here is from genome assembly GCA_040544385.1 of Oxalobacteraceae bacterium GrIS 1.11. Taxonomy (GTDB): domain Bacteria; phylum Pseudomonadota; class Gammaproteobacteria; order Burkholderiales; family Burkholderiaceae_D; genus Janthinobacterium. Next base: position 8,264 of record JBEONR010000094.1, on the reverse strand, counting down.
GGGCCAGGGGCCCCCCCACGAAGCTAGTTGTGGCGGCTCACGCTTCAAACCGTTTGTCCTCGCGGTTGACGCTGTTTTCAGTTGATGCAAATTGACGGTCTGCAAACGGCCTATTCAGGAAATACCGGATACCCAGAATGCCAGATTAGTGTGAATTTTTACCGAATTTCTTGGCATATTCCATTGCAAGTGTTCGCGCTTGTTGCTGTTGTGTGGGTGTGAGAATTTGAAGGAGCTGAGTCCGGTTTTTTATTGATTGTGGATTGCCTGCGTTTGCGGGTATATCCATCCAGGCAAATGCTTGAACGTAATCAAGAGCAATTCCGTGTCCTTGCGCGAACAGCAGTCCATATTCGTTCTGGGCAGAGAGGGAACCCGCTTCCGCAGCCTTCCTGTACCAATAGGCCGCTTTAACGTAGTCCTGTGGAATATCTACGCCCTTGCGATATGCTTGGGCGAGGTTGAATTGTGATTGTCCGTCGCCCGCTTCTGCGGCCTTGCGCCCATATTCCAGCGCCAGTTTCATATCTATTGGTACTCCATCGCCAGTAGAGTACATAAGTGCAAGATTGGCCAAGGAGGGTAAATAGTTTTCCTTAGCAGCTTCAACAAATAGTTGAACTGCCTTCTTTAAATCGCGATTGACGCCCTGACCTTGATAGTAAAGGCTTGCGAGAAGGTGCTTCCCGACTGGGTCGTCACGCTCTGCCGCTGCGCTAAATTCCTTTAATGCTGCAGCATAGTTCCCCTCGTTGTATGCGCGGATTCCCTCATCAGTTGACCCATTTGCCGTTAATGTCATTAATATTCCTATGGTAAATGCGAGTAGTCGAGGTATTTTAAGTGATGGCAAGAAAAATTTTGAATGCATCATATTTGTATAATTCAATTCCAATTGCTAGTTAATTAAAACTATTTTTCGGGTGACTGACTATTTATGGTTGAGCGTCGCCGTAGATTTCTGGTGATCTATGTATTACTCATTGATGAGTCGTTGGAAGGATGATTTTCACTTCTGGATGATTCACGACGTCCTGAGTAATTTGTTGAAATCTTTTATAGAATTTTTTGTTCCGTTTGATAAAGCTCTCAACATTGATTAATTCAATTATGCATTCTCCAGGCCAGCCTGGCCCGCCGCCCGATATGGCGTCCCAGAATGCATTCAAGTTTTGACCAAAGCATTCCACTCCCTCCGGACAGACAACTGCAATGTACAATTCCCAGAAATCAGCTTCGGAATTAGTCATTCTGCAATCCAAAATATATTTTTTCATCTTGCTCATAACCTTACGATTGCGTCTTCGCTTTAAACCGCAGAGGAAATCCCGATCGCATTCAATCGAGTTATTAGAATCAAAGCGTCTTTTTCAGAAATGCCTTCAAGTTTTACTTCTTTCATATAAAACATTATCTTTACGCCTTCAATAGAGTCACTCAAAGATAAAATTCGTTTCAATAAATAAAGTTGTTTCGCCGAATACTCCTGTGGAATAATGACCAACAATGGTTCGGCGTATTTGCTTCCGTCGGGCATCCCTAGTCGAAGGTCTTTACCTTCCATAAGTGCTACGCATTTTCCTTCTTTGGCGTACTGATCAAACGCTAATGTGGTAGTAGCCAAAAAAACGTTGCTATTGCATCTAGAGCAAAAGCGAACTTCCTTAGTCGACGTTGCAACGAGCTCACTCCATTGTTTTGGGCACTGGAATTTAAACTTGCAACTAATCGTAGACATTTAAGTAATCAACTTCATCTGGTTGAATTTTTAGCAATCTGGTGTCTCCATCGCTGCGGATGGTGAGCCAAGCGCAATTTCTACTTGCAATCGCCAAGCGATGCTCTGACGTTGTTAAGGAATTGAATTTCTAACGGTTGATTCGAAGTTTTTTCCTCATGCACGATTGAAATTCGTATCAAATGGCGGTCAAAAATTGTTGCAAAATTATTGTTGACGTAGGTAAAAATTCTTCCTTTAGATTAAAAGCTTAGTTGGCGAAAGTGTGGGCCGCATCCTTGCGCTATTTGGCTTTCAGAAAAATCAGGTAATTTTGATACTATTCTTGTCGGCTCAGACTTTGAGTAAGCAATCATAATCTTGTTGAATTCCTCATCAATTTCTACGCTTTCCCTTTCTGGATTTAGGGCTGTAATTGTAATAACTGCGTTGGATTTTCCAGGTGCCTTATAGACAAAACTAACACGATTGGTTTTCGCGGGGATAAGTGTTTTGTTTATGAACTGGAATTCACCAATGTTTTTTGGAAATGATTGCTCAATTTTTTCAATCGGACCAGTAGCGAAGGCAACGTTGGCGAGACAAGATGCCGCAAGGAAAGTGATTAGATATTTCATGTCTTACCTATTATTGGTTGAGTATTCGATACGATTTCAATGACAACTACTGGTCGGATGCTGGCGTTGCCCTATGAATTGTACCGTACCGACCAAAGTCCCCGATCTGTCGCCCCGTGGCACGGCGCCGCCGCCGCCCTCAAAACGCAATGGGTCCCTCCTGGGCACTCTGAACCCGAGGGCATTGCGCACCTCGCTCTTTCTCTACTGTAAAAAACTTCCTAAGGGGGTTGTATGGTTGACCTCCAATTGTCCATATCCCAGCTTCGTTTCGGCGAGCTGGTCGGCGTCAGTCAACAGGCTGTCAGTGACCTGGTTCGGCGGGGAATCCTGGCCACGGGTGAGCCTGCCTCGGTCTGGCTGCACGGCTATTGCTCGCATCTGCGCGAACAGGCGGCGGGCCGGGCCGCCGCCGGCGACCTTGACCTGGCGGCCGAGCGGGCCGGCCTGGCCCGAGCCCAGCGCGAACGGATCGAAATGCAAAACGCCGTCACGCGCCGCGAACTGGCGCCGGTGCCCTTGCTTGAAATGGCGCTGGCCACGATGGGGCGCAAGGTCGCCGCCATCCTGGAGGCGATCCCGGGCGACATCAAGCGCCGCTCCGGACGCCTGACGGCCGAGGACATCGACATCATCACCGCCGAAATCACCAAGGCGCGCAACGTGGCCGCGAGCGCCCAGCTCGACATGAGGGACGACGATGAATCAGATTCACCAGGCGATCCGGAGGGGGCTGAAGAGTCTTGAGGCGCCGCCACCGCTGCGCCTGTCCGAATGGGCGGCCGAGCATTTTTACCTGAGCGCCGAGTCTTCCTACGTGGAAGGGCGCTGGCAGGCTTACCCATTCCAAGTCGCAATCATGGATGCGATCAGCAACGACGATATCGAAATGATCGTGTTCAGGAAGTCGGCGCGGGTCGGCTATACCAAGATGATCGTCGCGGCCATGGGCTACTTTGCCCACCACAAGCGGCGCAACCAGGCGATCTGGCAACCGACCGATGACGACCGCGATGAGTTCGTCAAAACCGAAGTCGATACCATGCTGCGCGATGTCGTGGCCATGCGGGACGTGTTTCCGATGCATTCCGCGCATGACAAGCGCAACACGCTCAAGGCCAAGACTTTCCTGGGATCGATGCTGTACATGCGCGGCGGCAAGGCCGCGAAGAGCTATCGCCGGATCTCGGTCGATGTCGTCATCCTGGATGAACTCGACGGCTTCGACATCGACATCGAAAAGGAGGGCAGCCCGGACAAGCTGGCAAAGAAGCGCACCGAGGGCGCCACCTTCCCGAAGCAGATCCTCGGCTCGACGCCGAAGCTCAAGGGATTCAGCCGCATCGAGGCGTGCGAGGAACAGAGCGACTTGCGCTTCCTGTTTAACGTTCCTTGCCCGTCCTGCGGTGAGTTGCACCCGCTCGAATGGGGCGGCAAGGACCAGCGCCACGGCTTCAAATGGGTAGACAACGACCCCGAGACGGTGGCGCACGCGTGCCCCCAGTGCGGCACGCTGTACACGCAAGCCGATTACCTGGCCGTATGGCACAAGGGGCGCTGGATTGCCGAGGATGGCACTTGGATCGACGAGGCTGGAAAATTCCGCTCATGCGCCGGCGACATCGTGGCGCCGCCGCGCGCGATCGCCTTTTATATCTGGACCGCTTACAGCAAACAAGCCACCTGGACCCAGATCGTGCGCGAGTTCCTGGCCGCGAAAGACAAGATGCGCGCCGGCGATACCAGCGAAATGAAAACTTTCGTCAACACGACGCTGGGGCAGACCTGGGAAGAAGAGGTCGAGAAGACCGAGGCGGCCGAGCTGGTCAAGCGCGCCGAACAATACCCGCTGCGCACGGTGCCGATGGGCGGCCTGATCCTGGCCGCCGGCGTCGACGTCCAGTCGAACCGTTTTGAAATCGTCGTGTGGGCGATCGGTCGCGGCGAGGAAATGTGGGCCGTCGATTACCACGTCATCGACGCCAACCCGGCCGACGAGCGCGAATGGGAAGAAAAGCTCGATCCGTATTTGAAACTGCGCTTTGCCCACGCGGGCGGGCAGAGCCTGGCGATCGAGGCGGCGGCGATCGACACCGGCGGCCATTTCACGCACCAGGCGTATAACTTTTGCCGGCTACGCACGCGCCAGCGGATTTACGCGGTCAAGGGCGACAGCCGCCAGGGGCAGCAAGTCAAGGGGCGCGGCAGCCTGCAGGACGTCAACTTCCGGGGCGCCATCTTGAAACGCGGCGTCAAGCTGTGGATGGTCGGCACCGATACGGCGAAAGACTTGCTGTATGGCCGCCTGCAAGTGAGCGCGCCCGGCCCCGGCTATGTGCATTTCTCGGCCGGGTTGCCGGCCGAGTTTTACGAGCAATTGACGGCGGAAGTGCGCGTACTGCAAAAGACGGCCGGCGGCGAGCAATACCGCTGGGTCAAGCGGCAGCAGCGCAATGAAGTGCTCGATTGCAGCGTCTACGCGCTGTTTTCGTCGCACATGCTGGACCTGAACCGATACACGGATCGCATGTGGGCCAGGCTGGAGGATGCCGTTTGTCCCGCGAACGGCGACATGTTCGCCGGCGCGCCACCCGACATGCCGGTCGCGCAGGTTGTGCCGCTCGACCAGGGCGCAGCCAGTGCAGACGTCTGCACAGTTCCCGCAAAGATGCCGATCGGCCGCGAACCGAAGGCGCCATCCGTCACGCTGGTGGCCAACGCGCCACCGAAGAAAACATTCGCCAGTCGTCTGGCATAGGAAAAACATGGCTTCATTTAACCGCAACACCAGCTTGCTGGCCGGCATGCCGGCGACCACGCTGCAAAAATCGCTGGCCGACGCGCAGCAAGCCTACATCGACCTGTCGACGGGCGCCAAGGGCGAGTCATATTCCTACACCCAGGGCGACGGCGCCCGGGCGGTCACCTATAACGCAACCAATATCCAGCAACTTGTCGTGCTGATCCGCACGCTTCAACTCCAGCTCGGCATTATCAGCCAGGCCAGGCGGCCGGCGAGGTTCAGGTTTTGATGGATACCTCCGTGAAAATACTCGGCCCCGATGGCTTGCCGTATGCGCCCCGGCGCGAGCGCGGCTCAAGGGCGTCGATGCTGATGGGCGCGAGCAATACGCCCTACGACGCCGCCGACCAGCGCGGCGACCATATGGCGGACTGGAACCCGACCCTGGGCTCGCCCGACGGCGAACTCAATATGTACCGCGACCGCATCGTCTCGCGCGTGCGCGACATGGTCCGCAACGATGGCTGGGCGTCCGGCGCGGTCACGCGCATCCTGGACAACGCGATCGGCGCGAGCTTCCGGCCGATCTTCAAGCCCGATTACCAGGCGCTGGCCGCGCACACGGGAATAAAAGCTTTCGACCATGTGTGGGCCGACGAATACGGCCAGGCGCTGGAAGCGGCCTGGCGCACCTGGGCGAACGATGTCGGGCGCTATTGCGACTCCCAGCGCAATCTGACGGTGACGCAGATCATGCGCCTGGCGTTCCGCCACAAGATCATCGACGGCGACGCCCTGGCCGTGCTGCACTGGCTGCCCGAGCGCGTCGGCGAGGGCAGGGCGCGCTATGCGACCACGATCCAGGTGGTCGACCCGGACCGGCTATCGAACCCGCAATTGAATTTCGACGCGGCGAGCATGCGCGGCGGGGTCGAGATCGACGCCCACGGCGCGGCAATCGCCTACCACATCCGCAAGGCGCACCAGGGCGACTATTTCAGCGCGTCCAAGGCGGTGACCTGGGAGCGGGTGGCGAAGGAAACGGGCTGGGGCCGGCCGATCGTGGTGCATGACTTCGACCACGACCGGGCGGCCCAGCATCGCGGCGGCGCCGGCATCTTCGCGCCCGTCTTGCAGAGGCTAAAAATGCTGGTCAAGTACGACGGCGCCGAGCTGGACGCCTCCATCATCAACGCGATTTTCGGGGCATACATCGAATCGCCTTTCGATCCGTCGATGGTCGAGCAGGCGCTTGGCGATACGTCCGACCTGGGCGCCTACCAGGATAGCCGGGCGTCCTTCCACGACGAGCGCAAGATCAAGCTGGGCGGCGCCCGCATGCCGATCCTCTTCCCTGGCGAATCAATCAACGCGGTGACGGCCGCGCGGCCGAATAGCAACTTCAAGGATTTCGAGGCCGCCGTGCTGCGCAACTTCGCGGCCGGCACGGGCCTGTCGGCGCAGCAGGTCAGCAACGATTGGTCGGACGTGAACTACAGCTCGGCGCGCGGCGCTATGCTGGAAGCGTGGAAAACGCTGTCGAGGCGCCGCAACGATTTCGCCATCGGCTTCGGCCAGCCCATCGTGTGCGCCTTCACGGAAGAGGCGATGGAAGTCGATGATTTACCGCTACCAAGCGGCGCGCCGCCGTTTACGCAATTCCGCTCGGCCTACTCGCGCACCAAATGGATGGGACCTGGGCGCGGCATCATCGATCCGGTCAAGGAGCGCCAGGGCGCCATCCTCGGCATGGATGCGGGCTTGTCCACGCTGGAAGACGAGGCGGCCGAGCTGGGCGGCGTCGACTGGCGCGAAACGGTGGCGCAGCGCGCAATCGAGATCGCCCGCTTCAAGGAACTGGGCATCCCGCTGCCGGAATGGGCGGCCGGCTTTGACGCGGCCGAGGCAATCAACGAACCGGAGGCAAAATAATGAAATTTGAATTCCTGGCACAAAGGCTGTTCAACACGCCGCTGGCGATCGCGCCCGGCAAGGCCGAGGTGATCATGGCGGCGCTGGCCGAACGGCTCGGCATTGGCCGCGTCGCGCCACCGGCCGGCGCCGCCATGATGGAAGACGAGGGCCAAGGCTACAGCGCCCCGGGGCGCAATCCGCGCGCCGGCTATGACGTCGTGGCCGGCGTGGCCATCATCGCCGTGGCCGGCACCCTGGTGCAAAAGCTCGGCACCCTGCGCCCCTATTCGGGCATGACGGGCTATGACGGCATCCGGCAAAACTTCCTGATGGCGCTGACCGACCCGGAAGTGGCGGCCATCATGCTGGATGTCGACAGCCCCGGCGGGGAAGTGGCCGGCTGCTTCGACCTGGTCGACGCGATCTACGGCGCGCGCGGCAAGAAGCCGATCTGGTCGATCCTGAACGAGCGGGCCTATTCAGCCGGCTATGCCATCGCCAGCGCGGCCGACCGGGTCATCGTGCCGCGCACTGGCGGCACGGGCTCGATCGGCGTGATCTGGATGCATATGGATTGGTCCAAGGCGCTCACCAGCGCCGGCTTTAAGGTCACTTTCGTGACCTATGGCGATACGAAGGCGGACGGCCACCCGGAAATCCCCTTGTCCCCCGAGGCGCTGGCACGCTTCCAGGGAGAAATCAACACCATGGGCGAGCTGTTCGTCTCGACCGCCGCCCGCAACCGAAACCTGTCGGTCAAGGCCGTGCGGGGCATGCAAGCGGCAACTTACCTGGGGGGCGAAGGCGTAAGCCAGGGCTTGGCCGACGCCGTGATGGCCCCCGATGCGGCGTTCCGGGCTTTGCTCGCCGAGATCGCCTAACTTTTTAAAATGGAAACCACGATGAAACAAACCACGACGAAATTATCCAAGGCATTGAGCGCGTTACCGTTCGCCCACTTGCTTGGCATGTCTGCAGCCCACGCCGAAGACGATGAAATGAAGCAGGGTGCCGACGAGTCCGACGAGGACTTTGCGAAGCGCATGGAAGAAAAGGACGAGCAGGAAAAGGAAAACGACGCCAAAAAGGCCGAGGAGGACAAGAAGGAAGCCGGCGAAGAAGAGGACGAGGCCGGCGACGAAAAGAAGGGCAAGAAGGCCAAAAGGGCCGAGGAAGCTGGCGACGACAAGGAAAAGGCGGCGCGCACATCCGAGCGCGCCCGCTGCGCCGCGATTTTCAAATGCGACGCCGC
>JBEONR010000093.1:0-8692 GCA_040544385.1 Oxalobacteraceae bacterium GrIS 1.11 | reverse complement strand
GCTGCTCAGCTATTATTGTCATTTTAGAATCCATGTGTGTCAACTTCCTTAATTAGCGTGATGAAGTTGTCTCACAACAGTTTGACACAGGGGGGGCGTCGTCATCGTGCCACGCCAAGTAGCGCTCGGTGCCGATTGCCAAGACGTAACGCAGCACCCCGGCACCTCGATCTTTCAGGGTGTCGTCAAACACATGTCGAATAGACATTTCTCGGGCCATTGTCGCCATTGCTGCAGCGATTTCAATCCTGTTATGCATTGTCAATTCTCCTCGTCCATAGTGTTGCAAGCTCATTGATCGTCGGCTTCCCCAGCTTGGAAAAGTGGCCGGCCGCCGTCATCTGGAAAAGTGACACTGCATTTCGGCGTCGCATTCCAATTTGTGCAATACCAGAACAATCCTTTTTTTCCTTCTTTGCATTTCAGGCGGCCAGTGCTGCATTTCGGGCATGGTTCCGCCAGACGGTCGTTGGCGTCCATGTATGCCGTTACCTTCGCTTTACTTTGCGAAACGAACAGCAGTGGCAGATGCTCCAAGAAGTGCTTGTTCCGTTCCACCATGAGCGCGTGCGCGGCGACTCGGTCCGGCGGGGTCGGCAATGTGAACGCCAACCACTCACGCAGGCCGTCAAGCATGCCGACCACTAACTGCTGTTCTGCACGGTCCTTTTCCACCTGGCGGCCGAGCCGATTGATCGCGGTCGCGATCCTCATTTCCACTTCGGACAAGTAGTCCTTTTCATCCTGCTGCCGCAGGAAGTCAGTAATCGCACCACGGATGAGATGGCCGACCGGCAGCCCGATCCCGCCCGACCGTTCCTCCAGCTGCCGCCGCTGATCATCCTCCAAGCGCACTGAATATGTCCGTTTTGCCGCCATGAATACCTCCAAAATCCGTATTGCAAGTACGTGTTGCGTTCGCAATACTATTTTTCAAAACGCAGTACGCGGCAAAGCCGCATGCTGCAACGTAAAACCAAAAAAATCAGCAGCGGAGCGCAATACCCCCTTTATGTTCCACTAAGAAAAATAGTTTGGGGTCACGCAGTACGATTTCCACCCGACTGCAAACACCGCTCCGACACCGCGCCTTAAAGTGCCACCATTGCTCCGCCGCCCCATTGCCACAACAGAAAGAAGGCTGTTATCGGCGCCATTACCTCGCTTTTTCTGCAAAACGGAGGCGTGTACACGCTACCGCTCGACGCTGAAGCCTTGGCGTCTCGTTGAGCCGATTGACACCGTTTTGTAATCTTTTTGTAATCCTGCTGGAACCGCCGTGTAACCTTTTTGTAACCGAATTGGTATCTCGTGTAATCGATCTGTAACCCTTTTGTTTTTGCGCCGCAGTGCCCGGGGCGACATCGACGCCAAAAAGGCTAGACAATTACGATCCCCTTGCGCTCGCCCAACATGCGAATCTTGTCGAGGACTCGTTTGTTGCCTCTGCGTCTTGGTGGCGTTGGCACGGGCAAGTTCGCCTCCCGATAGGCCGCTTTAATTTCATCCCACTTGGCTTGCAATGCCGATATCGCTTCCTCGTAACCAGCAGCCTCGGCCCTTGCTCCTGGGTGCTCTTGGAGCCACGCTGTCCAAGCCGTAGAGCCACGTCGCACCGAAGGGAATATCTCTACGGCGAACCCGTCAATTTTCAGTGCCTTTTTCATTTGGATTCCTTCTCGTCAATGGGATGACTGACTCATCAATATTTATTTCAAATTCGATTGCTCAGTCATCGGATTTACCTACACTTCCCCGTGATGGGTTTGGATGGAGCCGCCCGCCGCGCCGCCAGTCTTCTCCATTTCACGGAGCACCTGTTTTGCTGCGTCGGCCGCGATATTCGACCCCGCCGGCGCCGGACTTGCTGGATGCGATCCTGGAGTGCCGCTGCTTCCCCCGCTTGCGGCCGACGATGTGGGGGCCGCAGGAGCGCTTATAGAGCCTCTGGGGGCATTGGTGGCAGGCGCGCTCGGAGAATCTGCCGGCGTGGCCGCAGAGGACGTTGCTGACGGCATAGCGGTGGCTTGTTCCGCAACGGGCAAAACCGGGCCAGTCATTCCGCCGCTCGCTCCATCACTAGGCGCCGGCGGCGTTTCGCGAGTTGATGCCGGCGGCGTGACAGCGCTGACCGGCGGTTGATCCGTGCTCGGCGCCGGTGGAACTAAACTTGGCGGTCCAGCTGGCGAGGCGGGTGCCGCTGGCTGCCCACCAGGAACAGTCGCAGCCGGATTGCCAGCAGCTTTCGCCTCCCGGATGTTTGCTGTTTTGGCGTCAATCCGGTTTGCCAGTTGCCCGCCAGGGGATTGGGCACCGAAGCCCTTCACTTTGCCCATTGCGGCCTCGCCAACGGCACTGCCAATCGCGCCGGCGGCGCCTGCCGTGGTCGCCATCACGCCACTTGCGCCTTTTTCACGTGCCTGGCCGATAGCGGATTGGCCGGCTTTGATTGCACCGGCGACGCCGTTGGCTGCGCCAGTTCCAAGGGCATAGGCCCCGCCCGCCACGGCGCCGATTGCACCGCCGGCGACCAGGCCCGCGCCGACACCATCGCCAGCAGACAAGGAAGCGGTCCCGCCCAATAGGTCAGACGCCAAGGTGGGAACCTTTAACGTCAACATCAGCAGCAGCACCGAGCCGGCCAACACAGTCCAGATCGGCGCGAGGTTGGTCAAGGACAGGTTCGCAATCTCCGTGCCGAACGTGGCCGCCAGCGTGGTGCCGACTGCGATAATGAAGTAGATCGCCATGAATCGAACGCCATAAACAATCGGCGTCGTGATGACTTTCATAGCCATGTCTCGGGTGAACGTCAGCGCCCCAAATGCCAGGACAATCGGATAGACGGCAAGATAGAACCAGAGCTGCACCCATGCGACGGCGAACTGGGCGGCCAGTATCGCGAAGCAGACCACGATGATGATGAGCGCCATGCCGATCAGGATCGCCGCGAACGGATTGCTCATCGCTGCGATGCCGGCCGGGACCGGCACGCCCATCACCGTGGAACTATCCGAAAACTTTGTCATCATCAGATTCACCAGGTCGATGCCTTGCCAGAACACGTCTCCGGGGCTGATTGCCGATGTGCCGGCGCCAGTCTTCCCGATCTGGATGAAGCTATTGACGAAGGCGAGCGGAACGCTTGGATTGTTGATGATCCAAACTACGAGGCCGATCCACATGATGCGCATGATGACGGCGGTGCCGATTTCGATGGTGTCGGCATTCTTGAAGATGCGGTTTAGCACCAGCCAAGCGATATCGAGCGTGAACAGGGTATAGGTTAGCTTCAGGGCGATGGCGGTAATATTTTGTCCGAACTGCGTAGCTGCCGTTTGATACTGCGTCATGATCGAACCCAGATCGTACTCGGGGCCTGCAAACGCCGGAGAGGCAACCAATAGAAGGCAAGCGACCAGCATCCACGATTTTGTGTTCTTCATGGCTAGTACCCCTTAAAGCCGCTTTGGCCCGGTTTGCGCACCGTGCCGTCGCCCTGGTGGGTAATTTTCTTCAGGGCGGCATCCTGCTCTTTTTGGCGTTGCATTGCTTCTTCATCCGCTTTGCTATGGCACCCCGTCAGGAGTGAAAATATCGCGACGATCAAAATGGCAGCGGCGAGGGAACCCCATTTCTTTTGTCGGTGGGTTAGGTTTCTGGTCAGATTATTTAGCGTTTGCATCATGATGATTCCCCCTGGTTTAGAAATTCGTGAATCCGCTTTGGCCGGACTGCCGTACCGTCCCATTGCCTTGCTTCATGAGGGTCTGCGTCGCGTCGGTCTGGTCAGCTTGAACTTGTGCCTGGGCGGCCAAGAAGTTCGACTGCGATTGCGTTTGAGCGGCCAGCAGTTGGCGCAACTTTTGGAGTTGATCAATCGTCTGTGACGCGATCATATTGCCGGCCTGGATAGCCTGTAACGAGCCTTGCGAGCCACCTGACATACCTTGAATCTGCTGGATTGCTGCGCGCTCGCTGGCAAACTGCGAGGCGTTCAGGCCTGCCGACTGTAAGGCCGAATTGAGACCGTCCATGGCTTGTCCGATCAGTGCTTTGTACTTGGTTCCGTAATTGGTCGCGCCAGCGCTTTTTGCATACCCAGGATAGGCAGCGCGAAACGTTTGGTCGATATTGCCGGCCGCGTAGCTGACCGCGGTGGTCTGCGATACAAGCTGCGCCAGTTGGGTCAAGTCTTGCTGCGCTTGGCCCCAAAGCTGTTGCGGGGCATTCAGCAAATTTTTCAACTGCTGCTGTTCCATCTGGACCTGCTGAATCGCCTGCTGGACCTGTTGATACATTTGTGCCGACTGCGTGACCAGCTCGAAGTTGTTCAGAATTTGTGTTATCTCGGTCGAGCCGCCGTTGCCGGCGACGCTGCCGGCGTTAGCGTTCGTGGCGATCATGCTGCCGGCCAAGGCAACGATGACTGTATTCCGGAGCGTTGTATGAATCATTTTTCTGTTCCTTTTCTTGGTTGATGAGTCGTCGAATCGTCGAATCTCTTGAGTAGTTTTGGCCGGGGAAATACGATGACATGTACATACCCTCAGCTTCGACGCTGTATCTCCGTCGTCGCTGGCTGCCGGCCTTTGATTGTTCGCTTCGCTTGCGCGAGGGCATCGCGGGCTATATTGCGATCTGTAGTTGGTGGTTGAACGCATGACGCTTTTGCCTGCGCCTCACTTTCGTGCTCTTGCCGTTTGCGGCGCTCCGCAATTCGAATTCCGCCGACCGGAACGAACGCCCCCGTTTTCTGTTTCCCCACAAGTGCGTGAAACCAACGTAACGGATTTGTTTTGATGGTCTTGCTCTCCATAGCGTCAGCAAGTTCATCCAGCAAAGCCTGGGCATCGGAATGGTTCATCGCATTGAGCAAGGCGCACACTGTCCGCCTTTCTCCCGGCGACAAATGCCGAGGGACATGTAGTGGTTGTTGTTCGGATTCCTGTTGTGGTTCAAGGGGTGACTTAGCTTTGTCACCCTCGGGGGTGACATCGGGTGTCGCCCTCGTCCCTGACAAATTTACACCCTCAGTTGCGGCCGATTGCTCCAGGGGTGACAATTTGTCGGGGTTCGACTCTCTGTCAAGGCGCAACCGATATCCATTCGAGGTTTGCCGTCCGGCGGACGTGTACCTTGGCGTTACCGCCATCAGGCCGGCGGTCACGAATTGCTGGAGAACGCGCTGTACAGTTCGCTCCGATACGCAGCACTTGGCCGCGATGAAGGAAATGCCCGGCCAGCACTCATCCAGATCGTTGGCGGAATCGGCCAGTGCCATCAGGATCAACTTCGGTGCCGGCGCCAATTTTTGGCTCCATGCCCAATTCATGGCCCGTATGCTCATGCGTTCCTGTCCACAGGGAGACGCGGCCGTCCTGTCCTCGACGGTTCACTCTGTGGGGTAGCCGGCGGCGGAGGACGATTGGCAGTTTTTTCATCGAGCCAGCGGCGAATGTCCACAACGAACCAGCAGGCTCGGCGTTTTTCGGGAAACGCAGTCGCAGGCAGCTCGTCACGATAGGCCATCTGCGAGACGGCCCCTTCTGTCGTACTCAAAAGCGCCGCGAGTTCGGCGCGGGAGATGATCGCCTGTGGCGCCATTTTTCCAAACGCTTGTCTAATGTCAGCATCGATTTTTGCCATTTGAGATCACCAATGATTTGCAGTTGTCATGACCAAAGCCTAAAATCATGTTGCGGTCCTGTCTAAGGCCAGTTTTTGAACTGAAGGGGTGAGATGAACGTTGGTGAAAACAAAGGGCATCGCATGCAGGTAGCCCGCTCGCGTTTCGCGGCAATGCTTATTCACGAAGCGCGGGATGTAAGTGGTCTCAATTTCCGACAGCTGGATGAAGCGCTGGGCTTGGAGGAAGGCTATTCGCGACGCTATTCGCTTTTTCCCAAGAAATGCCGGGCGCCGCAGGCGGCGAGGCTTCAAGACATGGAAAATCGAATCGCCAAGCTTCTGAGGCGGTCCGCCCACCTTGTCGTTCTGGAGGATGATACGAAGGTGATTGGCCCCCCCGCCGGCGGTTTAAATGTCCGTGAAAACGGGAAATTTTCACTTTGGCTGACCTATGCGGACAACTGGCCTACCTATGATTGTTTGAGGGATCACAGGGAACCTGGACTACCGATCACCATTCGGGATTTCAATCACACCGGCGAAGAACCGAGGGTTTACGACCTTGTCGAGAGGCGTTCGCCATACGAAGGCTGGCCTCCAATGCTCCGATTGTATGCGTGGCAATGGGGCGTTTTATGGGACAAAGGGTTGCCGTGGCTCACAAGAGAGGCATTTGGTGTTGCACCAAGCACATCCGTTGATGTTTTCCTTCCGGTTCTCCTGGAAAACGCTAAGGCTGAGCTGGCCCATTGCCGCAAAGGCCAGATGACAGCCTCGTTTTATTGTGGACCTGAGGGGCCTGATGACCTGGACTATGGGCCGCCGGATACCTTTTTTCAGGACTTCGACGCGCGAAATGATGCGGACGCCGCAGCCGAAGTCCTGCCGGAAATTTGCCGGAATGGTGTGGTGATTTACTGTGATTTCGTGAGACGTCGAGTGATGAATTCACTTGTTGAATCGGGTGATGGCAGGTAAACTTAGGCTCGCTTGGTTTGACTCATAATCCGTTGGTGCCGTGTTCGACTCACGGGAGGCCCACCAATAAAATCAAGGACTTAGGTGAAAATCTAAGTCCTTTTTTCGCTTCAATGGTGTGGTTCGGTACAATTTCAGTACAGTAAGCAAAATTCGACAGTACTGGAGAGTTCATGGCTACCATCGTAAAGACCCCCTCGGGCACCTGGAAAGCGGTCATCCGCAAGGCCGGATGGCCCACCACCATCAAGACATTTCGCCTGAAAAAAGACGCGGACGACTGGTCACGCCGAACGGAGGATGAGATGGTGCGCGGCTTGTTCATACAGCGCGGCCCGTCCGAGCGGATGACGTTTGAGGCGGCGATGAAGCGGTATTTGGCTGACGTGACGCCAACGAAGCGTCCGCTCACGCAGAACGCCGAAAAAAACCGCGCCGTCTCCCTGGTTGAGTTTTTCGGGAAATATTCACTGGCGGCGATCACGACAGAATTGATCGCGCAGTACCGTGATGAACGGCTTGCCGGCGAAGATCGACCGAAGGACGGCAAGGCCCAGCCCCGCGCCGCAAACACGGTACGGCTCGATCTGGCCTTGATTGGCCACCTATTCACCGTTGCGGTGAAGGAATGGGGGCTTGGCCTTCCGTACAATCCGGTGCTGAATTTGCGCCGTCCTTCGCCGGGGCCAGGCCGCAATCGCCGGCTAAGCGCTGACGAAGAGTCGCGCCTCATGGCCGCTGTCGACAAACACTCCAATCCGATGCTGAGCTGGATCGTTCGCATCGCCATCGAAACCGGTATGCGGTCGTCCGAGATCGCGACGCTGCGACTCTCCCAAGTCGAACTTGAACGCCGCATCGTGCGCTTGATTGAAACAAAAAATACGCTGCCCCGCACGGTTCCGCTCTCCATGGCCGCCACCGAAAGCTTTCGCCTTGCTCTGAATAATCCTGTTCGGCCGGATGGAACGGACCTCATCTTTTACGGTGAACCTGGTCGAGATGGAAAGCGTCGGCCGTATAACTTCAACAAGGTGTGGGCAGACGTTAAGAAGGGTGTGGGCGTCACCGATTTCAAGTTTCATGATCTTCGTCATGAAGCGGTGAGCCGCTTGGTGGAGTCGGGGTTGAGCGACCAAGAAGTGGCTTCTATTAGCGGGCACAAGTCGATGCAGATGCTTAGACGATATACTCACCTGAGAGCTGAAGACTTGGTGGCGAAACTTGATGGCCTCAAGAAGGCGTGAATTGAAATGAACCCGCAGGCATCGACACCGACATGCATGCCGTCGGCGCCGACGAGTGATACCTCCTGCTGACGTGGTGACGGCAGGCATGCTCACTTTGTCATGCGGCGCCGCAAATCGTCAGCCAAACACCAGTCAGTGTCGCCCGGGCGCTTTATCAGTAGATCGCGCCAGGCGTTGCGGCTCGTACCGGACGCAATAACGCGGGCCAGCTCGGAGGGCGAGTAGTATTCGCCCTTGAACTCAAGTTTATTGTTCTTAACCGCCGCGCTTGATATTTCTTTTTTGTACTCCATTCGGATGAGCGTACCGTTTGGCAGAAACAGTGGTGCCCAATGGTAACCGCCGGTCGGGTCGCCGAATTCGGCGGCGAAGTCCACTGCGCCAACTTGAGACTTGCGGTATGCGTAGTAGGCATCCGACCACTCATCATCAGCGGTTCGCTCCAGGTAATCGCGAACTACGTTCTCCATCCAGTCGGAAATATCCGCCTTGGGTCCAGCGCGTAGAAACATTTCTCCAATGATTTCCGAGTCGATGGGAATGGCAATGTTTGGCATTTTTGGCTCCAATAGGGTTTAAGGACTTTTGTGTGCTAAGCATAGCAGCCCTAAAACAAACTATCAATAGTTTTTTGAGCGCTTGCAATCGTATGCGTGGATTAACCGAGGGTTTTCTGGATGGGGGGACGCAAGCGTGTCTTGGCTGGGATGCGCGGCGCTCGAAGGGCGAAGGCACAAACGTAAGCGTCCAGCCAGTACCGTCTGTACGAACTCAATCCGCACCAGCATGATTGAGGTTGAGGCACAAATGGATTGTGTCCACAAACTCGATTA
>JBEONR010000092.1:0-10592 GCA_040544385.1 Oxalobacteraceae bacterium GrIS 1.11 | reverse complement strand
CTCAACCGCATGCTGCACGCTGGACACAAACTCCGTGCGCAGTCCACGAATAGCCTCCTGAAACCATTGGGGAAGGGGGACTTTCGAGCAAATCGGCATTCATGCAACAACGCCCACTGTGGGCCAGTCCAAACCCGCCGCAGCTGCCGGGCCCACGTACTTCGTGACCACCCCCTTCGACAATCCCAGCGCATCGGCGATCTGCTGGTGCGACAGTTTGGCATCAAGCTTGAGCCGTCGTACGTCCTTAATCTTACGCATATTGATCCTTGGTGCGGGCACGCTGTTTCCAGTCAAAAAGCTGGCCGCGTACCCGTTCGGTTGCAAAATGCGTAACACCATTACTGCGCTGTACTACACCATTCCGGCATCGTGGCCAGTGATTCCGGTATCGTGACCGCTGATTCCGGAAGATACTCGAAATCGGTCACGTTCGCCCGGAATGGGCGGTCACGTTGAAATGGAATGACTGGTCACGATGCCGGAATGACTGGTCACGATCGTCCAAAATACCCAGCTTTGGCGTATTTGTTGTTTTAGGCAAGGTAATGGCGAGAAACTCATTCATCGGCAAATTTTGACTGTGGAGCCTCTTGCAAAAGTAGTTCGACCTCTTTAAAAATACCTTGTTGCCCAGCGCGCCACGTTTTGGTCAGACCATACAAAAACCGAAAAAAATCGCTCTGAAAGCCATCTGGTGCGAATGGAGGCAAGTGCAAATTTTTCAAGGTTGTACTGATGCATTAAATTGCGTAGAAGATTTTCATTAAGTCATCAAAATACGAGAAATTAGTGTATTTTATGAAATATTTTCCATGAAAATAGTTTTGCAAGAGGTTCTGTGGAGCCTCTTGCAAAAGTAGTTCGACCTCTTTAAAAATACCTTGTTGCCCAGCGCGCCACGTTTTGGTCAGACCATACAAAAACCGAAAAAAATCGCTCTGAAAGCCATCTGGTGCGAATGGAGGCAAGTGCAAATTTTTCAAGGTTGTACTGATGCATTAAATTGCGTAGAAGATTTCCATTAAGTCATCAAAATACGAGAAATTAGTGTATTTTATGAAATATTTTCCATGAAAATAGTTTTGCAAGAGGTTCTGTGGGAAGCTCGAAAAACCTACTGTGCGGCTCGCTCTCGCGCCTCTGTTGCTCGCTGTACTCAGTACAGCTCCGCTATTCAACGCGATATCGGGCTTGCTCGCGGCGGTTTTTCGAAGTCCCCGTAAGTTAGAAATTAATTGGTTTCTATTTGTTAAATATAGTTATGTTTCCTTGGATATATTTCATTAAGGAAATAGTTTCCAATAGCATTATATTTCCATGCTATCGGGTCATGAAGAGTGTGAACCCGGGCATTTCTCCAGTGTCTATCCAAATTGAGCTTTTCAAGGGTTGCGCTTGCACCAGACACTTCAAATAATTTATTGGTCGCTAAAATGGCGGTTTCCGTCGTGAGGATTTTTGCAATCGCCACTTTGATGGATATTTCCGCCACTGTATCCTCATCTAAATTATCTTTATACAAATCCATTTTCCTTGATGCAATTTCCAACGTTGCTGTCGCCGCTGCTTGGCGAACCTCTAGATCGCCAATATTTCTTATGATGTAAGGATCATCCGCGGCATGGGAGACGCCGCTGTCGGCCCATGGTCGGGATTTTGTTCTGACATATTCAATCGCTTCGTTAATTGCTTCACGTGCTATTCCTGCGTCAATAGAAGCGTGAATTAACTGCGAAGCGGCGCCGATCATTGTTGGTTCTGCGAATGCCTCCGCAAATGGCATGATGTGTTTAGGGTCCACTTCGACACGTTCCAATGTCATGGTGCCACTTGCCGTCGTGCGCTGGCCAAACCCCGACCAATCGTCGTCAATATGGAGTCCAGTTGCGTTTCGTCGAACAAATGCTTGAAGATGGTTACCGGATTCATCCTTGGCCACGACCGCAATCCAGTCGGCATAGAGGCAACCGGTCGTATAGAATTTTTTACCGCTCAGATAGAATTTATCGCCAGCTTTAGTCAGCATTGTGTTGATATCCATTGCGTTCTTTCCACCACGCTCGGATGCAGCTTGGGAAAAACGCTTGGAATTCAATATTTCCCCAAAGAAGTAGTCCTTTTGATATTCACTTCCTGCGACCTTTAAAAGGTCGATAACATGGTAGTGGCTACGGGGAATTTGAGCGAGAGAAGGATCGGCGGCTGCAATCACGCTCAACATTTCACTAAGCGTTTGGTATCCAAAGTCAGGGCCACCGTAATTTGCGGGGATGGTGATTGCCCACAGTCCTGAGTTCGAAAATGCATTGAGTTCCTCTATACAAGATGCTCTCGTTGCATCTCTGTTCGATGCTGTCGCACGGGCGATGCTGGCTATTTTTTTAGCTGCTTGCGATACTTGCTCTAATGAGGTCAATCGAGTTGTGGAGTTCATTTATTTCATTCTGTAAAGTGGTGCCATCAGTTAAGATGGTTATTGTAAAATATAAACTGCTTTCATTGCCGTGTCCGCAGCTGATCAGCGCTGCCCTGTATTACTGTGTCCTGGCCGGTGGAGATGGATATTCGGTAGTTGCCGCCGGCAAGGCGAATCTCGGATCGAACTCGGAAATTTCTTTATACATGCAGCCAATGCATCCGCCTTGATACTATCGTCCTGAGCGCCGAAGTTTGAGTACGTGCTTTTGTTAGCATGAAAAGGCCCAATGCGGTGGCGGCCATAAAGAGACGATTAGTGTATTTCTCGTTAATCAAGTGGCATGCCTAAAAATTTCCTTTTTGCCAATGCTTGAGTCCAACGATAGCGGTCACCCTATGTGCCACTTCCTGGCTGAACCTTGCCTCACACTGCGCCATGCGGATTTATCGTGTTTCGAGCCGTGCATATTCACTGTCATTTTTCCATGGCGACAGCTTAAGAGGGCTTAAACCACTGGGAACATCGAAAAACCATCACGAGCAAGTCCAATATCGCGCTGAGTAGCGGAACTGCACTGCGGGGAACCTCGAAAACCCTACTGTGCAGCCCGCTCTCTCGCGTCTCCGTTGCTCGCTGTACCTCGGTACAGTTCCGCTACTCAACGCAATATCGGGCTTGCTTGCGACGGTTTTTCGAGGCCCCCTGAGGTACAGCGAGTAACAGAGGTGTGTGAGTCGACTGCGTAGCAGGTTTTTCGAGGTTCCACACTATCTTAAATCGTGCCTCCGCTATATGCTGCGATCGAAGTGCAGATAAGCGTAGCACCTACAAGCAGGAATGATATATGCCATACGATTTTGAAGGAGATTAACCACGGACTAAATTGGTGAATTTTTGAATGCATGTGAATTTCCCTTCCATAATTTTCGATAAGATGGTTATTTATAATTATCCATGATTAATTTTTTAATTATTTTTATGCGTACAAAATATTTTTTTATTTTTCTCAAGCAATGATTCTACTGCTCACAAGGTGAATTTTCAAAAATAATATTTCTCTTGTTTTCATTGGAAATTAATCGGGTTGAGTTTCATGGTATATTGGGAAGTGTAAGAACAGAAATTAATGAGCCAGTCTTGAACTTATTTTTGGCCGATCTTGCAAGGTACAGAAGCAATACTTAAGGCGACAATAGATAGTGTTTTAACGCCACAGCTTTAAGTGATCGATGGTGATGGCGGCGACGCGGTCACGTGTAATGCTATTTTTATGTATGGTATGCACCAGAAAACAGGCAGTCATCGCTGAATGCTGCCCTTGGGAAGTTGAGCTTACATCGTGGCGCTATCGCATCTGACACCCCGTGAGTGTGCAGGTATGTCGTACAGTGAATATCTCCGGGTTACTCACGGATAATAACCTCACCTGATTCTTGTGCATTGACTGCTTGAACTTCTTCAATTGAAACTATCTATTAATAAATTTTTCTATAAATTTAATTTCCCAGCGTTAAACGGCTGCGTTTGAAAATTAGGCCGCGTTTTCTCAAGCCATACGATAGACGATATTCGCTGAATTCTAGCGCTTCAGGGTGAAGCTCTAGGACGCGTCGCTTAATACTGGCAAGCGTCAGTGACTCTTCCCGCGCAATCTTCTCAGCAGTGTCAAGCAAAACGGTAGTCAATTTGAACGGCCGTCCTCCTTTATTGCCATCAAGAATTCCGACCAAACCATCTTTCTTCCACCATCTCGCCCAATTATATATGGATTGAACACTTTTCCCCAACACTTGGGCAATCAAGGAAGGTGCAATCCCGTCATTGAGGGATAATAACCCGCGTGCTCTTAGCCGAAAAGCCGCAAATCGGTGATGCCGGCTCATCTCTGTCAAGGTTTCCCACTCGGCGCGCTCCAGTGGCTTGATCAGTTCTATTGTAAGTGGCAATTTATTTCAAAATATCCAAAAAAATTATTTATAGCTTGAATTGAATTTCGTTATCACATTTATTATTTATAATTTCAAGCCGTTTCATTGAGATTTTAACAGAATTTTCAATGGTTAGTAAATCCGATTAAAATTTATGTTTCCATTTTTTTGTTATTGATGTTCGCGATAATTTTCGCGGCGAAGTGTAAATAATTCCATATTATTTAAATGAAGTTGGTACGCAAAAATTTCCTCGAAAACATCGGGATAACGCCTTTATGGTTTGCATCCGCCGCTTTGATATGAATTTATTCTGATTTCACATAAATTCGGCATTGGATTACATACCGACGTTGCGTGACAAGATCCGGTTAAATAGCTAACATTTTTGTGGGAATTGAAATGTCGTCGTGAAGCATTAAGAATGATTGTCCACGCTTATCCTGATATTTTTTACGATATTCTCTCTGTGCAAAAATCTGTTTTGCGTCTGCCCCTACTATGTCATGTTTTGTTCTGATTGTTAATTCGGAATTTATAGTGTACCCTAAGGCGCAACCTGAGGATGAGTAAATTATTGTTGTTCTGACATCGTCACAGTTCGGTCGACTACCTGGGCGACTGCATCGGATATGCATTGTGTGTCCGGGCCAGGCCGCTCGCATAAAGCCAGATGAACGATTACAGGGGGGGGCGCTGTATCGGCGCCGTCAACGGAGTGTTTGAACGTTGTTCGAGATGCCGATTACCTGGAATATTTTGAATACCGTTTTATTTTGCGCGGGAGCGCAAATCTTGCTCTGAATTTCTTGCGTTCCGAGGATCAGCGTTACGCAGTATTTTTATGTTTCATTTCTTGCGATGAAAATGGGTAAAGTGGCGCACCAACTATTTTGATACTGAAGGTATAAGTATGCTATGGTGTCGCCGTATTTTTTAGATGGATGGTGAAGCCATGAGATTTGATTTAATAGACCTTCGTCTTTTTCTCCATGTATGCGAAGCGGGCAGCATCACAGGTGGGGCGGAGCGTTCTCATTTGACGCTGCAGTCGGCTAGTGAGCGTATTCGTGGAATGGAGGATGAGTTAGGTGCTCCTTTGTTGCTTCGCACGAAAGCGGGGGTAAAGCTAACGGACGCGGGTCGTTCGCTGATTCACCACGCCCGCATCGTCCTCCTTCAGATGGACGATATGCGTGGCGAATTGCGACAGTATGGAAAAGGATTGCATGGCAATATCCGCCTCCTTTGCAATACTTCTGCATTTAGTGAATACTTGCCTGAGGTTCTAGCTGCATATCTTTCTGTCAATCCAAAGATTTCCGTGAAGATCGAAGAGAAACTAAGTTATCAAATTATTCATGCTATAAAAAATAAAACAACGGAAATTGGCATCGTTGCTAATTCGGTTAACCTTGATGGCCTGGAGAGTATTCCATTTCGAGATGATAAACTGGTTCTGGTGGTTCCGGAAAATAGCCATCTGGCAGAGATGGATGTAATTGCGTTTGAGAATATAATTGACCTTGAGTTTATAGGATTGATAGACGGAAGTGCTTTGCAGGAACATATTTCTAATCATGCGAAACAGTTGGGAAAACGTTTGAAATATCGTGTGCAGTTGCAAAATTTCGATGCCGTATGCCGAATGGTCGAGTGCGGGTTGGGAGTTGGGATTGTCCCAAAAAATGCTGCTGTCAGATCGATGAAATATTTGAAAATTCGTGCGGTCGAACTATCGGACCAATGGGCGGCCAGGGAGTTGGTTATTTGCGCCGAAAGTTTTGAGGCGCTTCCAAAATATTTCAAGGAATTCATTGCGTTTATTGCTGGCGAGGCGAATGGGGACGCCGAAAAAACCGTCGTGTGCAAGCCCGATCTCGCGTTGAGTAGCTGAACTGTGGGGTACAGTGAGCGACAGAGGTATGAGAGCGGGTTGCACGGTAGGTTTTCCGATATTCCCCTTACATGGTATTGTGAATTCCCATAAATAGCCCGAGCGCAACCAAGCCACTATAGAAACAACGACGAAATATCGTCTCGCTAATTATTTTTCGAAAGAATTGCCCCATATACATACCTGCGAGGGCAGGTAATACCGCCATGGCTGAAAATCCAAGGTTTACCGGGTGAAGACTCGAGGCCAGGAAGAGTTGCAGCGCCAAGGCGAAAGTGGAGGCAGTGAAGGATAGACCGAGCGCCTGGACCAAGTTGTCTTTGTTGAGTTGAAGTGATTGTAAATATGGGACTGCGGGAATGACAAACACGCCTGTTGCGGCCGTGATGGCCCCGGTCAGATAACCAATGAGCGGCGATATCCATTTTTCATGCCGTCCGGGCGAAGGTAATGGTCTCGCGGCAATGCCCCATAGGCCGTAGGCGCAGAGCACAAAACCAAGTGCTGCATTGGTCCACGACGCAGACGAAGCGAGGGTAGGCCCCGCTCCAAAAAGCGTGCCAATTATAAGTCCCAGTAGCATCGTCCATAAGCGTTTGATCAATGGCAGCAGCGCGGGGCCGAGCATTAACTGCCAGATATTCGTCACCGACGAAGGAATGAGCAGAAGACTCGCGGCAATGGCGGGCGGCATGCTCAGCGTTAATAGTCCCATCGCAATGGTTGGCAATCCCAACCCTATTGCCCCCTTTACCATGCCGGCCAAAAGGAAGACGAAAATAATTGTCAAAATAGCTCCTCAGTCTGTCTAATCGAATACATAGTGACAGATGGTAGCTGCATTTATGTATGCGGTACATCTGGTTTTGCCTGAGGATACTTCGCTTAATTAGTCATCCCTATGCGTAATGCCGCTCGCCATACCGGAGTGCCCCGTCCGTGTTGCCCCGTCCGGGTCCGTAACGTGTAAATGCGACTCGTAAAATTGCGATTTTTTAAATAATCGCAATTTTTCGTTACGAATTTGGTACTTGAATCGTCAACCAAACGTGAATTGTTTGTGTTTTCGATACTTCAGCACACGTCCATTCTGCGATTTTTGCCGAATGGACGTGTGTCGTCCCGGACACCCCCGGATATCTTGAATTTCGGGTCCAAACAGGAAGAATCCGCTGTAAAAGTTGCCGCTCCGGTTAGTACTGCAGATGGAACCCCGTCAACAAGCCGTCACAGGCGGTGCGTTGTTGCATGAATGTCGATTTGCTCGAAAGTCCCCCTTCCCCAATGGTTTCAGGAGGCTATTCGTGGACTGCGCACGGAGTTTGTGTCCAGCGTGCAGCATGCGGTTGAGGACAGCTACGCCGACGGCCGCTTCTGCGCGTTGGCCGGGCAGACTGCGCGTACGCAGGCCAGGTCCAATGATGGTCTTGTAATGGCCCATCGCCGTCTCGACAAGTGAGCGTTGACCGTAGCCGGTTTCCTCCTGCCAGCCGAGACGTCCCCACGCCGCCATCACGGCAATGTGCTGGTCCCGCTGCGAGGGATGATGGTCGGCGGTGACGCTCAGTACCGCAGTCACATGCGGTGCAATGATGACTGGAATGTCGCCCGTGCGCGCCGCGATCGTGTCCTAGGTTGGTGTGCCATCATAGGCGCCATCGGCCGTGACGCTGCCAATTTCGGCATCGACCTGGTCAAGCAGCGGAGCGACCTGCGAAGGATCTCCCATATCGTTCTCGGTCAAGGTCGATGCCATGACCATCCCGGACTGGGCATCCACCGCCAGATGCAATTTTCTCCAGGTACGCCGGGCTCTCACACCGTGCTTTTCTTGCAGCCATTCACCGGTGCCGTAGACTTTCAGCCCGGTGCTGTCGATCAACAAATGGACCGGACCGTCGGACAGACGACAGCCCTGCGAAATGGATGCCATCGTCATGGCCCGGCGACTCAACGTGCTATGGTCAGGCGTGGCAAGCGACACCCCCCATCAGCTCGAAAACTGAGGCCATCAGCCCCTCGGTCTGGCGCAGCGGCAGGTGAAATGCCAGGCGCAACATCAACCCCGTTTCGATCGCCAGATCCGAATAGCAAGGCTGACCACCAGCGGTGAGCCGGGACGCCGCGCGCCAGTTGGCCATTGCCTCGTCCGTCACCCACAAGGTCAGGCTGCCGCGCCGCCGAAGACCGGCGTCGTACTCCGCCCAGTTCGTTACCTTCAATTTCATCTTCGGTATGTGGTAACGGCGTTTTTCATTGTGTTTGTTGGGCATGGACCGGTACCGATTGTCAGAGTCCCGCACTTTACCTGATTGGTCAGGTATCCATGCAACAACGCCATTTGGCATGCCACGTGGCGGCGATCTCGTTGGGAAATTGGTGACAGATTTCCTTTCCGAGGGCGTGCGGTGACACATTTACTTTTCAAGATATTTAAGTTATTGAAAATGCTATAAAAATATGAATTTTTAGCGTAAATGCGATGAAGTGACACATTTTCCATCGCAAATGGATTATTTTTACTGTCTACTACGCCAGCGGTCGTCGGTTTATTGTGTGCGTCGTTCCCCATCGGCTGCAGCTGCATATAGGTGAATTCTCCCGTTCCATCTTTATTCACTAAATACACGCTTAAGAACCACGCGTATTTCGACAGCGGTTTGATCTTGTTCAGGTTGACAGTGACGGAAAACCGGCTCACTCCCAACGGCAGCGTATTTGAATAGACATCGGCGATATGGAAGGAACTAACAACGGTCGCGGGTGTGGACGCTATTTTGTTTCCCGCCCATCAATGTTGGCGTGATCTTAGGCGCGGTACATATGGGGTAATTGGGTTCGCCGTTAAGACATTTGCGCACCACTGTTTGCGTCATCATCGGGGGCGGAGTATTTTCGCTTCCAGCGCAATCGCCTATTGCCAAGGCGAGCAATGTTGCCAGCAATGTTTTTAAAAAAATTCAATGCTTTTGATTTGCGTGGTTTGCATTCTTTATTTTCTTTTATTTGTTGTAATATTGCAGTAAAAAATTATGCAATTTATAACTTCAGGTTAGATCGTAGGAAAATAGATATGTAATTTCACGATGGATAACGATTTATATTTGTATCGGCTGACTGAATTTATTGAATCAATAGAAATGTTACATATATTATAAAATCATCAGGGAACCGCAGAACAATACTGTCAATATTCGTAGTGGAAAGCAAAAGTGACCCATTTGTGACGGTAAATGTGTCGCTTTTTCGACTTTGTGCTAAGAATTGAGATTCTTCTTCGTATTTTCAATGACTTATAGATTTTTTAAAAGTAAAAGTGTCACCGTATAGTAAGCCTCTAGCGCAACCACCTACTGATCAGCTTTGCGACTCGCTAGACTTTGCAAATGGCAGCAGGGAATCGATCTGGCTGTTCGGGCAAGTAGGCAATGCGTCGAGAGTGTTGGTCAGCCAGCGCAGTGGTTCCAAGCCATTGAGCTTGGCGGTGGCGAGCAGCCAGTTCTTCTTGCCAATGGCAATGGGACGGATGACGTTTTCCACCGGGTTATGCCGACTCCCGGATTATGCTGCGCAATAGCTTCAAATGTGCACCACTCCTGCTTTCTATGGTTGGTGACGCGGCATAATTCGCGGCCTCTTCAGACTGGCAATTTGCCCGCCAAGGAAGAACTCATAGAGGGACAGAACTCGGACAACGCAGTTGCCGAACTTTTCCCCCTTGCTCATTTTCCTCAAGAGGCTTTTATAATGCCGACAAATCCAGCGGCAGAATCAGTGCTCTCCCATAGATGGATCAGCACGCAACGCGGACGCGGCATAATCCGGGAGTCGGCATAACCCGGTTTGCCGCTAGCGGCATGAACCGGATTATTATCGATTGGCAGCGTACCCGAGTCGGCGTAGCGCACCAGAGCCGGCCAGCGCTTGAGGGCGTGGTCGATGGCCTTGGCCGTGCCGCTGCCATCGGCCACGGTCAGGCGGGTGGCGACGAGCCACTGCTGGCATAGCGCGAGCAAGGGCTTGGCTTGCTCCTGGCGTAGCGCCAAGCGCGCGTCGGCGGCGTAGTCCCTGGCCTGCTGTTCAAGGGCATACAGTTGCGCGATGCGGCGCAGCCCCTCGGCAGCAAACGGACTGCCGCTGGCCGCGTGCAGGTCGAAGAATTTTCGGCGCAGGTGCGCCAGGCAAGCCAGTTCGGTGACGCCATTGCCGAACAGCGCCTTGTAGCCCGCGAAATGTTATACATAACATTTATTGATTAGCGCTGATCTTCATCACCGGTGAACTGGCCCGCCACAAGCGTTGTCAAACATGATAGAAGCGGCGATCCGGCCGCAGAGGAGACTGA
>JBEONR010000091.1:0-10695 GCA_040544385.1 Oxalobacteraceae bacterium GrIS 1.11 | reverse complement strand
GTGTCCAGTTTGCCGTGGAATGCGTGTCCAGTTTGCGCTGGACCAGGTGTCCAGTTTGCCATGGAATGGGTGTCCAGTTTGGCGCGGAAAACGCAGTGCACAGCATATCCGCCGGTTTGGGCTTACAACCCCTGAATGCTCTTGCCGGTGCTCACCATAAAATAAACTATTAATAGTTTATTTTAGTTCTGCCATACTGAGTTTTAATAAGTACTTAAATACTATTGGAGCTAAAAATGCCAACTATTGCCATTCCCATCGACTCGGAAATTATTGGAGAAATGTTTCTACGAGCTGGACCCAAGGCCGATATTTCCGACTGGATGGAGAACATCGTGCGCGACTACCTGGAGCGAACCGCAGATGATGAGTGGTCAGATGCCTACTACGCATACCGCAAGTCTCAAGTTGGCGCAGTGGACTTCGCCGTCGAATTCGGTGACCCGAAGGGCGGCTACCACTGGGCACCACTGTTTCTGCCAAACGGCACGCTCATCCGCATGGAATACAAAAAAGAAATATCAGGCGCGGCGGTTAAGAACAACAAGATTGAGTTCAAAGGTGAATACTATTCACCCTCTGAGTTGGCCCGCGATATCGCGTCCGGTACGAGCCGCAACGCCTGGCGCGATCTACTAATTAAGCGTCCTGGCGACACTGACTGGTGTTTGGCTGACGATTTGCGGCGCCGCATGACAAAGTGAGCAAGCCAGCGGTCGCTACGTCAGTCGCAGTTATTGCAGGTCGGCGCCGATGTGTCCGAAGTCATTTAGCTAATTTTAATGCCTCGTCACAGGTGCGCGGTTGGGTATTCCGGACGATCGTGACCAGTGATTCCGGCATCGTGACCAGTCATTCCAGCGCAACGTGACCGCCCATTCCGGGTGAACGTGACCGATTTCGAGCATTTTCCGGAATCAGCGGTCACGATATCGGAATCATTGATCACGATGCCGGAACGGTGTCGTACACATCAGCTATTGCCACTTCCGCTGCCAGGTCTCGGCATGCTCCACGTCGACGACAATGCCTCGGCCTGCTGCAGTACAGTTTGTACGGCCGCATCCTGCAGATCAGGCGGATAGCCGTACTTACGCAGAATGCGCTTCACCAGAACGCGCATCCGTGCACGGGCAGAATCGCGATGCGCCCAATCCACTGATACGTTCTCGCGCAGGCTGACCAACAATTCGTGTGCGATGAGTTTTAGTTTGTCGTCACCCAGCATTTGAATGGCGCTCTCGTTCTCGGCCAACGCGTCGTAGAAGGCAATTTCATCCTCTGACAAGCCTTGCTCTTCCCCTCGCTGACGCGCTGCTCGAATATCTTTGGCGAGATCAATCAACTCCTGCAAAACCTCAGCAGTGGTGATTGCATTGGCGTGATACCGCGCGACCGCATCTTCCAACCGCTCCGAGAAAGCCTTGGTCTGAACGACGTTGGATTTGCTGCGGGAGCGGATGCCGTCGTTAATCAACTTCCGCAACGCTTCGAGCGCGAGGTTCTTGCGCTCCATCTGCTGAACTTCGGCCAAGAACTCGTCTGACAAGATCGAGATGTCCGGGCTCTTGATTCCGGCAGCAGCAAGGATGTCGACTATCTCGGTGGAAACGACGGCGCGACTCACGATCTGCTGGATTGCCAGTTCGCGCTCTCGTTGAGTCACGCCCGACCCGGTACTGCTCTTTACTAGTGCTGCGCGAATCGCCTGGAAGAAGCCCACTTCCTCTCGAATTTCGCGGGCCTCGTCGGATGCCGATGCAAGAGAGAATGCCTTGGACAGCGCCAGTACGGCATCCTGATAGCGGCGATGCGCGTCCTTCTTGCCTTCCTTGGTTTTCTCCTTCGCCGCCAACTTTTGCTGCATGTCGAGAATCCACTCAATTGCACCGGCCATCATTGATAAGCGTTCTTGAGGTGTTCCTCCCATCGCTAACGCGTAGTTGAAGCCGTGGTACATGTCGCGAACGACTTCGTACTTTTCCATCAGCACGGCGATGGCCTGCGACTCGTCGACGCCGGTGTTCTCCTGGTCGTTCTTCGAATATTGTTGAAGCGCCGATTTCAGGTTCTGGGCGATACCGATGTAGTCGACGATCAACCCAGCAGGCTTGTCGCGGAACACACGATTCACCCGCGCAATCGCCTGCATCAAGCCGTGCCCCTGCATCGGCTTGTCCACGTACATCGTGTGCATGCAGGGCGCATCAAACCCGGTAAGCCACATATCTCGCACGATCACCAACTTCAGTGGGTCTTTGGCGTCGCGTGCGCGCTTGGCCAGCAAATCACGGCGGGCCTTGTTGCCGATGTGCTGCTGCCATAACTCGGGGTCGCTGGCAACGCCCGTCATCACAATTTTGACCGTCCCGGCGTTGTCATCGGCACTGTGCCAGCCCGGACGGAGCTTCACGATCTCGTCATACAGCTTCACGCAGATGCGACGGCTCATGCACACCACCATCGCTTTTCCGTCCAGCGCAGCAACGCGATCCTCGAAGTGGGTGACCATATCCTGCGCAACTAGCGCGAGGCGCTTATCGCTGCCCACCAGGGCTTCCACAGTCGACCATTTGCGCTTGAAGCGTTCCTGCTCAACCTCCGGATCGTCCTCTGTGAGTTCGTTGACCTCGGCATCGATTTTGGGCTTCTCGTCCTCATCAAGTTCAATGCGAGCGAGCCGCGACTCGTAGTAGATCGGCACAGTCGCGCCGTCCTCGACTGCGCGGCTGATATCGTAAACGTCGATGTAATTGCCAAATACCGCCGGGGTGTTCACATCGTCGGCCTCAATTGGCGTGCCTGTAAAACCAATGAACGATGCGTTGGGCAGTGCGTCGCGCAGGTACTTGGCGAACCCGTAGGAAATCTCCCCCGTTTTGGCATCCACCTTGGCACGAAAGCCATATTGACTACGGTGCGCTTCATCAGCGATCACGACCACATTGCGGCGATCTGTCAGCGCCTCACTTGTCTCACCAAATTTTTGCAAGGTCGTAAAAATCACGCCACCAGATGCACGCATCAAAAGCTTCTGTAAGTCTTCGCGGCTGTCAGCCTGAACAGGAGTCTGCCGAATCAGGTCGCGGCACATCGAGAAGGTGGTGAACAGCTGGTCGTCGAGGTCATTGCGGTCGGTCAGCACCACGAGCGTTGGATTGGCCATCGCAGGATGTTTGACCAGCTGCCCGGCGTAGAACGCCATCAGCAGACTCTTGCCTGAGCCCTGGGTGTGCCAGATCACGCCGATCCGCTGATTGCCACCAGGGGCAGACGCCGTTACGGTACTGTTAACTGCGTGCTGAACCGCGTGAAACTGGTGATAGCCCGCGATGATCTTCGCCAAGCCCGAGCCCGTCTCACCGAAGACCGTAAAGTGGTACAGCAAGTTGAGCAGGCGACGCTGCTCGAAAACTCCTTCAATCAATGTCGAAAGTTCGGGTGCACCTTTCGGGGCAACGTCTTTGCCGTCGGTCGTGCGCCACGGCATGAACCGCTCCAGATCAGCGGACAGCGAGCCGACCCGGGCGGTGATCCCATCCGAGGTCACTAGCAGTGCGTTGGTATTGAATAACGCCGGAATCTGTTTCTTGTAGGTCTGTAGTTGGTTGAAAGCCCCTACCAATGTTGCGTTGCCGTTACCAGGAGCCTTCAGTTCGATCACGCACAGCGGCAGGCCATTTACGAACACCACCACATCCGGGCGGCGGTTGTATTGCCCGGCGATCACTACGAATTGGCTCACCACCAACCAATCGTTCTGTTCTGGTCGCTCGAAGTTGATGAGGGAAACCTTGCCTGCTGTCAGAGTGCCGTCGTCGGCGTAGTATTCGACATCGACACCCTCAGTCATCAGCTTGTGGATGCGGCGGTTCTCTTCAAGCATCGACGGCAGCTCGGATTGCGTTACCTTGCGGATCGCATCCTGACGCGCATCCAATGGCATTCCTGGATTGAGCAACGCAACGGCGTCCTCCAAGCGCTTCTTCAGCACGACCACATCGTGACTGTCACGCTCAGGGCGATGGCCATCGGGCCCGATGTTTTCTTCTTGCTCGATGCTGTAGCCCAGCCCTCGCAGTTGTTCTAGGAGTGCTAGCTCAACGGCGGCCTCCGACAAAAACGCCATCATTCCTCTCCTTGTTCTGCACTTGCCAATGCAAGTGAATCTGGGGCACCCCGCGCTGCGTTCAAGGCGTCGACGTATGCCTCACGATCAAGCAGGAAGAGCAGACGGCTGACATCCACTTGCAGTGCGAAGGTGTCTCCTCCTGGCAGTACGAAGTTCAAATATTGAAAGCCATCTTCCTCTGTCGCTGCACTCAATCCGATGCGTTCATCAATGAGCTTGTTGAAGTCTGAGAAGCGCTCATATGGCTCTCGCGTGCGGACGAGATCCAATTCAGCTTCCACATAGGCTTGATACAAAAAAGTAACAATTGCATCAGCAGATAACACGGCTGAGCGACGATGATGAACAGACAATCTATCGAGAAAGCCATCCCTGCCATGACTTACCGGACCGGAATCATTTCGCAAATCTCCCAGAGCTGCCGTCAATTTGTGATGCTGAGATACGAGCTTTAGGAATTTATTGTTTTGGTTATCACCCAGTTTTAGCACTCGAACAGCTGAGCTAACCCACATACCAAAGTCTGGGGATGATTCTTTGGGTTTAATTGGATTTAAAGATGAATCGAGCTCATCCACAATAATTCGACAGACAACTTCAACAATTGATTTCGCACAATCAATGCAGGCATCATTATTATCAGAAAGAGAACGCTCCAGCGCTTCGAATGTTTGCTGCAACATCGGTGCTTCGTTCCAATGAGAGCATGCCTCTCGGATACCCGGAAACCAGTCCAAATTCATACGTTATCTCCAACCAAACTATCACAATTTTTAATCAGAATTTCACCTGATATAAGCTTTGGCAATAAAACATCACTAAGCTTAATGAGTGTCCGATTTTCTGCGTTGTTTTCATCAATCTGGCGAAATAGTGGCTCTACTAATTGATTGAATGCATTTAACACGGCATCCGAAGGAATAATTACTCGTTCTGTTTTTAGAAAATAAGTTGTCTGAAAATTGGCAATTCCGGTACTCTGGTTCTGATAAAACCATGTACCACCATCCCGATACAAATGATCCAGATGACACGCCAAAATTTGAAACAAAGAGGAATTGTTCGGACGAAATCGACGGCAAAAACTTGCAGGAACCACCTGAGTATCAAACTTCGACAGAATTGCTGCCCGCAACGCCAGTGCCCGCCCAGTCGGCTGTGTTGGACTGCCACCTGACACTTCAATCAAAATATCTCCATCTTGGAGTGCACGCTTTTTGAGTTTCGCTGAAGTGACAAAACGATGTGGAACCCTCTCGGCGGTTCCGTTCCGTATATCTGGAATGTCTGTGCCACGAATAATTGCGACCTTTTCAGAGTGCTCAGGATCGGCGATTTCTTTGCCCCAGTCGCCACCGATTGAGGATTCCAACAAAGAACCAAAAGAGACAATTTCCCATCCGCTTGGCTTTTCGTCTTCATCAAAAGAATCCGGGAATAGTTCAGCTACATAATGAGTTAATCCAGGCGGCTGAAGGCCTTCTGACTTCGCCCGAACGGGGCCGAAGTCGACAAACCAATCCTTAAATAGGGCTCTTGCCATAGAGTCGAGCGTCTCATTCATTCGACGATTACGGTCAATTTTATCTTCAAGGCAACCTAAAGCGACACCAATAGCCTTTTGTTCGGCAAGGGGGATATCAGGAACCGAAAAACTTTCGATCATTCCTTTTGTAAGTGCATTCCGAGTTGCTCCTGCGGCAGCCAGGCCAAGCATGTGTTGTTGCATGGATGGCGACACTAACCAAAACCTCAAAAAGCGTGGATCAAGGCGCTGGGGATCAGGACGAATAATTGCGACATGTTGATTGACGCGAGCTGGGAGGATATCGGAAGGGACTTGACACACACGAGCCACGCTATCGCCAGTAATATTCAGAAGTACGTCGTCTGGCTGAATCGCCACGCCATCCAGTTTCTTTGCGTGTTCATCAGTCAGAAATACAAGACCGGGTCGCTCAAATCTGTCGTTGTAGATATTTTGACTTCGAATCAGTGCTATATTGCCCGAAACCACATAGACATCTTTCCCACCTCTCGGAGTCGAACCACTTCCAATTTTTAGACAAATATCTCCAAGTCGCAGCTTGCTCATGCTTTGAGAGCTCCAACAACCTGACGAATGACACCTGTCAGTCTTTCGGCTTCAGAAAAGTGAACTTCCAACTCCACTGCCAGTTGAGTGAAACGCTCATCAAAAGATACGCCATCATCCTCAACATCTTTCGTTCCAACATATCGACCAGGAGTTAGTACATTTCCATGTACACGAATATCTTCGTTTGATGCTGACTTACAGAAACCCGGAATATCCTGGTATTCGTCAAGGTTAGGTTCACCTCGCCATGAATGGTATGTGTCAGCAATTCGTTTCACATCAATGTCAGACAGTTCGCGCCGGGTGCGATCCACCAACACACCGAGCTTTCGAGCATCAATAAAAAGTACCTCGCGTCGGCGATCACGCCATCCGTTACCGGGATTTTTATTGCGCGCAAGAAACCAAAGGCATGCCGGGATTTGAGTCGAATAAAAAAGCTGTCCTGGTAAAGCAACCATGCAATCAACGATATCCCCCTCCAGCATGGCCTTTCGAATATCTCCCTCACCAGACTGAACGGAACTCATCGATCCGTTGGCCAGCACTACGCCTGCCGTACCGTTGGGTGCAAGGTGGTGAACAATGTGCTGGAGCCAGGCGTAGTTGGCGTTGCCAACCGGGGGTGCACCGAATTTCCAGCGCACATCTTCTCGCAGGCGATCACCACCCCAATCAGAAATATTGAAAGGCGGATTAGCAAGGATATAGTCCGCTTTGAGGTCGCGCAGTTCGTCCTTGTGAAAACTGCCTTCGTTGTTCCAGCGAATGTCCGAATCAATCCCGCGCACCGCAAGATTCATCTTGGCCAGCCGCCACGTCACGTAGTTCGACTCTTGGCCGTAGATGGCAATGTCGCCGATGCGGCCGCCGTGCTCTTGGACGAATTTTTCGGACTGCACGAACATCCCACCCGAGCCGCAGCACGGGTCATAGATGCGGCCTTGGTAGGGTTCCAGCATTTCCACGAGGACGCGCACGACAGAGCGCGGCGTATAGAACTCGCCGCCACGCTTGCCTTCGGCACCGGCAAACTGGCCGAGAAAGTATTCGTAGACGCGACCGAGGATGTCGCGGGAGGCGTGCCCCTCTTCATTGAGGGCAATGCCAGAAATCAAGTCGATCAACTCGCCGAGCATCACCTTGTTAAGCGCAGGCCGGGCGTAGTCTTTGGGCAGTACGCCCTTGAGCGACTCGTTGTCCTTTTCGATGGCGCGCATCGCGTCATCGATCAGCGTGCCGATGGTCGGCAGTTTGGCATTGGCTTGCAGATGCGACCAGCGCGCATCCTTCGGCACCCAGAAAACATTGTCGGCGAGATATTCGTCCTTATCCTCGGCCGCCTGTGGGTCTTCTGCCAGCAGCGCTTTGTGCCTCGCCTCGAAGGCATCCGAGATGTACTTCAGGAAGATGAGCCCGAGCGCGACGTGTTTGTAGTCGGACGGCTCCATATTGCCGCGCAGCTTGTCGGCTGCCTTGAACATCTCGGCTTCGAAGCCGAGATTGCCGCCGTTCTGTTTTGTATCGTTCTGTGCCATTGCGTTGTTTTCCTATTTCCGTGATATTTGTGCTGCCGGTGAGCGATATCCCGGCGCAAGTCTTGCGTTTTCCACGCCATACAGGGCCAGCGGGTCGCTGAGCCATAAGCGGTACTGTTCTTCCTTAAGGCTGTGGTCAGGCGAAGCATCGACGCTCCAGCGCATTAGCATATAGCCTGCGACAGCAGCTCGGACGCGCATCCGTATCAACCCATCGCGCATCCCGTAGTCCATCTGGATGATCTCTGGACGATTCAGGCGTGGATGCGGCACAAGATCAAGCTCCACTATCCGTGTCCACTGGATGTCGACATCCATCCGTTCGTGCGCAGTAGGTTCCTCATCGAGAATGGTCGGATTCTGAATGCGCGTTATAACGAAATCACGAAACTCCCCTGACTTACGATCAAACGCCCGGACATGCCAGCGCAAGCCAGTATCAACCAACGCGAACGGCACGATGACACGTTCAGACTCTCCACTGCTCATAGATTGATAGCGGATCGCCACAGGACGCTTCGCATGGATGGCGCGACAAATTGGCGCTAGTACATCCATCCGGGGACAACTCAATATCGCCGGAAACTCGCAGGGAAGTAGCGACCTTGGCTCGCCTTCCACCCCATCGCCAAAACCTAACGAAAGCGCCGACAAGACCCGCTGAGGGGGATGCTCAAAAATCGGCGCAAATTGGCTAGTGATACGGTAGGTCTTGCTACTGTTGTCAAAATCGATATTTTGCGGAGCCAGTTCCCGGTACATTGCGATGTCGCGGGTAGCACCAGCTGGTGCGACACCGAAACGAGCAGAAAGATCTGGACGACCAATCCCCCCCATGAAGTACAGACGGAACTCAAGATAGGTTAGCCGTTCTCGCTGAGCCTGACTCAGACTACTGACTCGTTGCGGATGCACTAGCTGTCGCTCTTCACCCATGTAAGACAACGGGAAGGCTATATTTGCAATATTTATTGCTCATTTTTTTGCCTTGCAATATAATCAAATTGATTAGATGTTACATTGAAAATTATCTGACAGCAATTGATTTTGCGTTGACAGTCCCTCATCGCGGCTAAATGGCCCAGTCGAGCGGGACGAGATCAAGGGGGCGGCGCATCGATCGGTGAAATCTGTCGCAATTTTCGCGTCCGCGAAAATGCAGGGGGGCGGCCGAACCCGACTTCACGCAGCGTCATTTCTGATCATTCTGTAGAGTGGGTCCGCTATACTCCGCGAGCAGTGTCTTGATATTCGCTGCGTGGGCCGCGTTACGATGTTCCGGTATTCTTGGGAAACCGAGCCTTGACGGCCGCCATGGATGCCAGGTACGCGTCGAGCTTTGACCCGTCGCCCACACTTTGATGATAGAGCGCGTCGGCCAGGTCTTCCAAGGGCGGGTATTCGGACCTTCTCAACAGGCCGACGTCGCCGACATGCTGGATTTTCATGCTTTTTCCATCTCGAAATGGGCATCCTGGTAAGGGAAAGACTCCACGCGAACGCGGTAAATACCGGGATAGGTAAATGCTAATTCGGCGCTTGAGTCCAGGCAGGGGTACGGCGTGTCGTTGATGACAATGACGCATGGCTGGACAAGGTTCAGCAACATGCTGTCTTTCAAGACCGCTGGATTGGCCGGCCGCGCCGTGATGACGCCGGCGTGGACATACTGGCTGGCGTCGCGGCCTGTGCCCTCCAGCAGCGTGAAGCCGCCATATTCCTGTAGCGCCAAGGCGTCGTCCGGGCAGCTTCCGTACTGGACTATCTTTCCCTCCCCGTTGTGCAGAACGTAGTGTTTCATCGCTTGGTCTCCAGTACAAAAAAGCAGAAATTCCGGAAGCCGCCCACGCGCGAGCATCGAATAAAATAGGTCCGCACGCCCGGCCCGGGATGATCCACCGTCATCACCGTCAAATTCGGGTCTTTGGTGCTGGCCCTCGATATGCAGGTTCCACCGCCCTCGTAAGGCGAATGATCGCGCCACAGATCCAGGCTCAAGGCGTAGTTTTCGGCGGGCGCCTTCTCGGCGAAGCCGATGATGAAGATCGGATTGCCATACGACTCGAAGCTGATGCGCAGCACGTCGTAAGACGGGCCGGCATCGAGGTAGGCTGTGTTGGCCAGCGTTACCGCGTTGCTGCCGATGCGCAAGGTATCGACTTGCGCGTTGCCGATGTGCGCTGTCTGGATCTGGGCATTGTCGATATGCGCCGCCTTGATTTGCGCGGCGCCGATTTTGGCGGCCGTGATCTGCGCATCGCCAATGATCGCCGTCGTCGCAAACAGGTCATTGAGATAGACGCCCGGCGGTTGCCAGTAGCCGCGGCCGTCGATCCAGCCCGACGCCCTGACAATGAACGGCACCTTGGCGGGGGGAGCGCCGCCCGTCGCCGGCTCGCCCGGTCCGGCGATCCAGAATGTATCGGCGCGCACGCCGAACGCATAGTTCGGGCCGTTCGCGCTCGCCGATCCGGTAATGCCGAACCCCGCTTGCCGGAAGCCCATCGCCGCCCCGCCCGAATCGAGGTTGACGAGCCATTTGGTTTCGACTTGCCCCTGCTTGTCGAGCAGCACGCTCGTGCTTTGCCGGATCGCCGCCGATGAAATGAGGTTGCCGCCCGCATCCGACATCGACGCCTGCACTTGCGCCCACCGGGTCGCCAGCGCCCCGCCGGCGCCGGACGTGATTTCATTTCCTTCCTGCACCAGCCCCGTGCTGTTGCCCACCAGCGCCCACATCGCATTGACCGCTCTGGCCAGTGCGTTGCCGCTGTTGACGCGCACGCTCGCTTCCCGGCCGAGCGCGCCGGCATTCTCGCCGACGGCGGCCCGGATCGAGCCAATGGACGAGGCGACGCCGCGCCCGGTTTCCTGCAACTGGCCGATGCTGGCCGTGGCGCCGCCGACGGTGCTGGCCAGGGAAGTGA
>JBEONR010000090.1:0-10816 GCA_040544385.1 Oxalobacteraceae bacterium GrIS 1.11 | reverse complement strand
ACTTGCCCCAACAGCAGGATCGACTCACTGCTACCGTTCGCAAACTCTACACAGCCCTAAATTCAATTGGAAGGTGGGGCGGCTGGGCGCTTACCGAATATAAGCTTGCAGCATCAATATGCTGCCCTTTTGCCGTGTGCTTGGCAGGGCCAGGCATTCCACCAGTTCCCAATCTTCAATATAGCGCGTGCGCGGCGGCTCACCTTGCAGGCGCACTTCACCTTTGAATGGGTGGCGGTCGATATAGCCCCATTCGACGGCTTTGGTAAAGGCGTGCGAAAGCACATCGATCGCGCGATGGGCTGCAACCATCGTCGCCTTGCGCTTGTCGACATATTGATAAATATTTTGGGGCTTGATCCAGGTGAGCGGCGCGGCGCCGAACACGGCGCGTAAATTGCGGATTGCGCGGGTGTTTTCAACCTGGGTGCGCGCCGCTTTTGTCGGGACGACTTCCAGGGCATACCGGTCGAGCAGGGCGCCGATCGTTTCCGCGCCGTCGACCACTTCAAGCCTGCGCGCCCATTCGGCGTATGCCGCCGGCAGCGTGGCGCCAAGTCGGAATTTCTTTTTCCCATCCCAGCGCGATTCAAGACCCGGCGGCACCTGGTAATAGAATGCCCCGTGTTCCGATTTCCAGCGCGCCGGCAAGCCGGCGTTCTCCTTGTTGCGCTTTCTAGGCATGGATGCCATCCCAATTCGGTTGAAATCCCTTGACCTTGGCGTTGACGTGAGGCGTGCCGCCGAGTTCGCGTTCCACGTGCGCGCGTAAGACCAAAAGGCTCCCATCGGAGCGGATTTTGAATGTCATTCCAAGGGTGCGCAGCATCTTGGCCTGGGCCTGATATTGCACGCGGTCGGTAAGCTCTTTGATTTCATCTGTGGTCAAAAACATGTGGTCCTCGCATTGTTCGCCGTCATTGCCGGGAGCTGGAAAGCGCGGCGTGGCGTCGGTTGGGTTTTTTGAAGCGATGTGACCGGCATTGTCCAGACGATGCCTTCCAGGTCGTGGTCAATCGCAATGGCGGCAAGGCGCTGGCCGTTTGGGCCGGCGGGCATGAAGTCAATGACGGTGCCGGCCTGCGGGCCATGGTCGCTATCGAACTCGACGTGCGTGCCGACTGTGATTGGCGAGCGGGTGCTGAATGGTCCTGTCAAGAAACGTCCTCCGGTATATTGAATGCCAGGGTCACGCCAACTTTTTGGACGCTGACGGAGACTAGCCATGTTGTGAAGCCGCGTATCAGCTGCGTTTGCGGTTTTTTCGGCGTGCTGACTGAATAGCCGCGCGCCCGCATGGCATTCAAAACCGAAAGCAAGTCCAGGCTCTTGCCGCCGTCGGCGGATAGTTCCAGCGGGTTGCAGTTCGTCAATTCGGCGAACGACGCCAAGCGTGTGGCCGCCTGCATGGTTTCCAGGGTCTGGCCGAAGGACCGATTGGCGAGGGTGGGGCGGTGTATTGTTGATATGGATTTCATGGCTATTTTCAGACTGGTTTGACGGAGGCGCCACAAGGACCGAAGCGATCCTGGGCGGCGATGTTCACGGCGGCGCTGTCCCTGCCAATGGCGTAGAACCTGAGCCGAATTTGGTCGAGCATGCAGACCGTAACGGTGTAGGCGCTCATAGGGGCGCGGCCGAAATTTGAGCGTCGCACCAGACATCGCGGCCTTCGAGCGTACCGGCAAAGTAGGCGTCGGCAGCTGTCGTGCCCATCGCATAGGGGCATTTCAGGGGCATGTTGTGGATGCGCTGTTCGAGCGCGGCGCGCACGCCGTTTTTGTATTCCTCGCTTCGGGGTGCGCGCGGTTTGTCGAACGCAATCGTCATAAGCGCGTCAACGCTCATTGAAGCGTGATGATCTAAGTGCCTTGCCGTTGTCTGTGCTGCAATGGATTGTTGGCTCATGCTGGCTTTCGTAAGGGTAAGTAAGTTTACTTTTTTACTTTACCAAAAAGATAAATTTAGCGCAAGAAATATTTATCCAAAAGATTAATTATCGACAGGGCAATGATGGGCGAGCAGGATGGTCGTGCTTGCAGGCACTTGCCTTTCGCCGCAGATCAATGAGGCATGGGCACCCACGGTCTAGGATGAGAAAAAATTCCACAGCAGGAGAGCAGGCGCCGCGTGAAGAGGGTGTCGAGTAGGTGTAAGAGGTGGCCGAAAAGCTGACTGCTATCGGCAGGGACTGCGAGCACGATTGGCTGGTCTGAGTGTTGCATTCATGATAAATGTGATAAGCTATTACATTAATTTTTACCAACATTTAAGATGAAGGGCGTTAAAAATGACGTGGATGTATAGTCAATCAACCGGCCAAATGACTCGAAATGGTCGAGTCGTCGGTACGGGATATTCCGGTGCGCCAGAGGGACGTAATAATCCTCAGATGCAACAAGTAGCATTTGTCGGCCCAATCCCGCAGGGCCGTTATAGAATTGGGTCGCCAAGAAATTCCACTAATCACGGCCCCCACGTACTCCCACTGACGCCATTTGGTCATAATGCATTTGGAAGAACAGAATTCCTTATTCACGGGGAAAGATTGATTGCTCCTGCAGGACTTGCTTCGGAAGGCTGCATTATTTTGGGGCCGGCCGTTCGGAATAGTATTTCTGGTAGTGGTGATCATGACCTGATCGTTACACCATAATGCATATGGAGAAACTAACATTTTTCCTGTTTGCGACGGTGCTATACGCGTCGACCTCTGCGAGGGAATCGTTGGAGCTAACTCCGCAAGCGATTACAAAAAATATTGAAAAAAATGGCGCTAAAGCAACTGTTGGGGCGCTAAGCTCAGGCACGCACGGACATCAATGGGAGGCAGTGCTACGAAAAATCAAGACAGGGGATGCGCGTTGGCTAGCCGTTGCCGGGGTGCTTGCTGAGGGCACGGACGCGGGCACGGCTGAGGATTTGCAAGTCAGCCTTGCCGTGGCATTGCCAAAAAATCCCGGAGGTGTTCTGTTATTGGCCGATACAAAAAGCTTTCTTTCGCTTGAAAATATCTGTGGCGCTCCATTTATTGAGCCTACCCATGCATATATAAAGCGATATCTGGCCGAAGCGCAGCATTCCTTGGAAAACTTGAAAGATGTGAAAGTCGAACAACAGAAGGTCAAATGTCTTGCTAAGATTCAGGACGCCATTTTGCAGATTTCCAATGAACCCGCTCAAGGCGCTGGAAAAATTTCACCCTAGGGCGGGTGCACGAATACCGAATTGGCATTCAAAGTGTGTCGTCAAGTTCGCTATGCAGAATATGGATTTCCTGAGAGTTGCTTGGCGACTGGCACTTTAAGTACGATTTTAGTCTGGTCTACCGTTGCAATAAAGTGGATTTGAGTATCCTCATGGCATCTTAAAATTGATCAGTTTCGCGGCGCACCACGCGGCCGATAACAATGCATTCACCGCTGCGGCAAAGCTTGCGGTGATATTTGCGCTGATCGGAGTTGTCCGACGTGAGCCACCATTCCCCGATGTCTCGGGAGATGCGTTTTATCACTGGCTCACCCTCGTAGTTGATCGCGAAGACGCCATTGTCGGTTGGGGTCTTGTCGGCTAAATTGATCACTACCGTGTCGTCTTCGTAGAAGGTCGGCTCCATGCTTTCCCCCTTCACTTGGATCGATATCAATTGCGCCGGATTGTAGCCCTTCCGGTCAGCCCAATTGCGCGGCACCCCTATTGTGCCGCCATCGCGCAGATCCGGCTCGGTTCGAAACCCGGTCAGGCCAGCGGACAGACGTAGCATCACCTTGGGGATCTGGTAAAACTCGGGTGAGCTGGCATCGTCGATGATCACGCGCTTCGCGCCCGGCAGTAGCGCTTCAAGCTCATCCCCATCCAGTACGGACGGAGTATCAAGCGAGCCAACCTCCAGTTCGAACGCCGATTCAATCCTCTGGGCAATCATATTCCCAATGTTTTTCGTGGGCGTTTTCCCTATCAACTGGCTTACCTGGGAATTTTCCATGCCGGTTTTTCGGCCGAACTCCGCCAAGCCGCCAACTTTAGCGGCCAAAGCCCTTGCATTTTCCCGTCGGATGTCTTCTCTTTTCATGTGTGAATGATCCATCTTTTTAGCTAAAAGATAAATAACCAAAAAGATAAATTATGCCTTGTGCTTGGTTTATCTTTTTGGTAAAGTTGCGCATGGACATGAAAACATACCTCAAGCAAGCGGCCCCTGAGCAGCGCGAAGCGCTGGCCGCTGCAGTAGCTTCATCGGTTAGCTATCTTTATGTGATTGCCGGTGGCCATCGCAAGGCCGGCCCCAAGCTCTGTAAAGCGCTCGTCGTCGCCGAGCCAAAGCTCACCTTGGGCGAACTTCGGCCGGATATCTGGGGCGTAGCGACGGGGCAATAAGAATAAGCCCGTCGCGGGACCAGTAAGCCAGGAGTTTTTTTCATGGCTTCGGTATGTCTCATAAGGGGTTCCAGTGCTATGGATTGTTTCTTTGGCATGAAAGTTCAGCAAATGCGAATCCCCCGTTCGAATAGATATGCATAACTTTAATGCCATATTGCAATTGATAAAACCAAAATAAACAGGGATATGTATGGAACTGCGCAGTGCTATTTTGAAAATAATTGGGGCCATCAACGGCTCCTGGGACGTCGCTTCTGCGTATGTCGGGTTGACTCCGGCCGCGCTGCGCAATCGTGCCTACGAGGTCAAGGGGCAGGCGCTTAGTACCGAGCATTCCCTGGCATTGCAGGCGCTGTCTCAAACCACGTATTTTGCCGAGGCCATTGCGGCCGCCAGCGGCGGCACATTCGTCAAGCTGCCGACGGACCTGTCCCTGGATAACGAGCTGTTGAACAAGAAGTTTCACGATCTCTACGCTGAACTGGGGACGTTCTCGCAGCACTTTACCGAGGCGACCGCCGACGACGAGATCGACAAGCGCGAGCGGGCCGATTTGACGGCCATCGCCGATGAAATGCACAAGACCATTTCGGAACTGCTCGCGTTGACTTTCCGCATCTACTGCCGCGACGACGCCAAGTCGTCAAAAAAGAAGGTCGGAAAATGAGCCAGCACAATGGACCTCGCGGCGGCACCCGCGCTTTCAAGGCACTCGAAAAGCTCCAGGCGATTGGCGGCACCGGCAGTTTCCACGTGTGGATGAA
This sequence comes from Oxalobacteraceae bacterium GrIS 1.11, assembly GCA_040544385.1. Lineage (GTDB taxonomy): Bacteria > Pseudomonadota > Gammaproteobacteria > Burkholderiales > Burkholderiaceae_D > Janthinobacterium. Next base: position 5,672 of record JBEONR010000090.1, on the reverse strand, counting down.
TTCATTCAACTGGAGCGAGTCGATATTGCGTTTTCAAGAAACCGTGGTCGATGCCTTGGTGGGCGCAAAGCTGGTCCTGCGAAATGGCGAACGCTTCGTCATCACCGACGCCGGCCTCGAATTTCTCGGCATTCCCGTCGATCAGGCACCGCGCGCCGCGCCCTTGGCCACCGGCGCCCGCTACAGCTCGGGCAATAAGCCGCTGGATGTAAAACGGCATTTCCCGGCCCGCCTGGTGCGCGAGGGTTCGCTTTCGTTTCGAGATATTCCCTCCTTGATTGGCGGCGCGCGCGTGGAATTTGCGCCCGGCATCCCCCTTGGTAATTTTGGTGACCAATGACGCAAGCATCACTTAACACGGCCTTGACCGCGCTGTCGTTCGTCAGCCCCTGCGAGCGCAAGGTCTGGATCACGATGGGCATGGCGATCAAGAGCGAATTTGGCGATGAGGCCCGCGACGGCTGGATGGCATGGAGCGCCGGCGACGATGATTTCGACGCGGGCGCCGCCGCATCGTCCTGGCGCTCGTTCAAGGGTTCCAAGGTCGGCATCGGTTCGCTGTTCGCCGCAGCGCTGGCCGAGGGCTTCAAATTTGAAACCCCGGAAGTTCCCGTGTCGCCGGAAAAACTGGCCGCCGACCGCGCCGCGCGTGACGCCCGCAACGCTAAAACCGAAGCCAACCGCCTCAAGGGTCACGCGGCCGCATGCGTGCGCGCTGCCGCCCAATGGCGCATGGCCGCCCCGGTGGGCGTTTCGCCTTACCTGGTGCGCAAACAGGTACAAGCGGAATCGTGCCGCTACCTACCCGACGGCGGCCTGATTCTGCCCATGATGCGCTATGACGCGGAACGGCCGGCGATGGTGGGTAAGCAAACCATCGACGCCGATGGCGTGAAAAATTACAGCAACGGCATGGATAAGTTCGGCGCCGCATGCCGCCTGGGCGACATCCCCGAAGACGGCGACGATATCGGCTTGGGCGAGGGCTATGCGACATGCTTGAGCGTGCGCGCGGCAATCGAGTGGCGCTTTGCCGTGTTCGTGGGCTTCGATGGCGGCAACCTGATCCACGTTGCCCGGATTTTGCGGGCGAAGTATCCGGCCAGCCGCATCGTCATTTTCGGCGATGACGATTACCTGACCGGGCAAGCCGGCCTGGCCGGCGCCAATGCGGCGGCCGATGCGGTGGGCAACGCCATTGTCGTGATGCCGGTGATCAGCGCGCCGCGCCGGGCGACGAAGACGGACGAGTCCTTGCCCTTGCTGAGCGACTTTAATGATTTGCATGTCGTGCAATCGCTGCAAGCGGTGAGCGAACAGATATCGGCCGCCCTGGCCGGCGCCACCTTGCCGGCGCCTTTACCGCGCGACAAGGCGGCGCCCGCGCAAGCGGTGCATGGGGTGGAACTCATTTCCAACGAAAAGGCACAACCCGCGCCGCGCCCCGCTGATGCCGCGCCGCTGGTGATGCCGGGCGACGATGCTGTTGACGAGGCTTGGCAAAATACCTTGATCCGTAAGCCCGCCAATAACCGAATCGAGGATTGCCGCGAAAACGTGTACACGATCCTGATCAACGATCCGGTGTTGCAAGGCGTCGTTGGACTTGATGAATTTTCGATGATGCTGGTCAAACGGCGGCCGGCGCCATGGGGCGGTGATGCCGGCGAATGGACCGAGCGGGACGATTTTTCGCTTGGCATGTTCCTGGGCCAAAAATACCAATTGGTAATCAAGTCGGACGGCGCGATTGAAAAAGCGGTCGCGCAAGCGGCATACAGCAATCAATTCAATCCGGTGACCGATTATCTGGACGGTTGCGTGTGGGATGGCCGGGAACGGCTGGGCACCTGGCTGAGTGTCGTGGCCGGGGCGGCGCAGTCGCCATATTACGATCTGATCGGGCGCCTGTTCATCATGAGCATGGTGGCCAGGGCGTATCACCCTGGCTGTCAGATGGACTATGCCCCCGTGTTCGAGGGCGGCCAAGGTGCGGGCAAGTCGTCCTTGCTGCGGGTGCTGGGCGGGCAGTGGTACAAGGAAACGCCGTTCAAGGTCGGCGACAAGGATGGCTATCTGGCGATCCAGGGCGCCTGGCTGTATGAGATTGCAGAACTGGACTCATTCAACAAGGGCGACATCACTACCATCAAGGCATTCATCACCAACACCATTGACGATTTCCGCGCGCCATACGGACGCCGTAACGCGAAATACCCGCGCCGGACGTGCTTTGCCGCGACCACCAATCAAGACGAGTATCTGAAGGATACGACCGGCGCCCGGCGCTTCTGGCCGGTGCGCTGCGGCCACATCAACTTGTCCTTGCTGGCCGAGATGCGTGACCAGTTGTTCGCCGAGGCGTTGATCCTGGTGCGCAATGGCCTGAAATGGCATCCGACCCGGGAAGAAGAGCGCGACCTGATCAAGCCCGAGCAGGAAGAGCGCGAGTTGGATGATGTCTGGTATCCGCGCATCTGGCGGTTCGTGGAAGGCATTGCCGAGTCATCCGAGCGACAGCCGACCCCGCGTCTAAGGGAGGTGACCATGGAAATCATATTGACCAAGGCGTTACAGATCGAGATAGGCAAGCTGAGCGCGGCCAAGGGCGAGTCGACCCGTGTCGGCAACTGCATGAAGCGCATGGGCTGGCCGAAGAGGCGGCGCGGCGGCGGGGCGCGCGAATGGTATTACGTGCGTCCGGACGAAGCCGCAAATGGAGGCGATAGCGATGTTTCCCACTGAATTACGTCCTGCCGTCCTACCCCGTCCTACCTATGAATTCACAGGTGAGACGCCGTTTCTCATAGGGGCCGTCCTACCGTCCTACCTGTTTTGCCGTTTTTGCTCATACATGCGCGCCCGCCCGCACGCGCGCCCACAACAACATCCACTATACGTAAATAGGTAAGACGGTAGGACGGCCCCTATGAAAAACCCCGTCCTACCTCTGAAATGGCAGGTTGGACGGGGTAGGACGGCAGCAAATGGCGGGACGGATCAAATTTTGAAAGGCATGACCAAGTGAAACAGAACAAACCAGACATGAGAATCGAAATGCCCCAGACAGCCGCATTCATCGACAACCTGCGAGAAGCGTTTGGGACCGAGTTCATCAACGGACGCATCCGGGCCGGCATGCGGGGCGAGGCGGTTTTCTACGCCACCGAGAACGGCCACAGCGTCGGCACACCGGTGCCGCAGGGCGTGGCGATCAGCACGAACGACAAGGGCAACCGCTATGTGAACGAGCTATACAGCAATTACGGGAAGCTCTGACAGCATTGGATGGTTTGAGCAAGGGATTTACAGAAGCGGCATGTGCCGACAAGCTGGCGGCGGTAAAAATTAAACGGGATCGAAATGAACGAGTTTGCGGCAAGAATGGATAATTGGCGGCGTGTAGTCTTGGGTAATGGTAGCGGTGCAAGTGGCGCCGCGTGTGCGGCTTGGGCGAAGTGGTACGTGGCCCTGCGGGTATCCGAACCGGCGCCGGCGCTGGACCTCCTGGAAGAGCGTATCAAGCCCTTGCGCGGCCTCGTGACGGCGGATCAGCTTGATGGCTGGATGGTCGAGGCGGCATGGCGTCTGCTGGGCGACTACAACGACCGTCAGGCGCTCAAGTTCCTGTACATCCATCAGTGGCCAGAAAACAAGATCCGGCGGCACCTCGTCGGCGTGCGCGGCCCTCATGTGCCATTGGTGGTCGCCCGGGCCAGAAATAATTTGATGGCTGGCTTGAAAAAAATGGGGAGCGCGGATATCATCGCATCTACAACTTGCCTGCCGGGGTGTCCCGTGCCTACTGTCGAATCGACGCTTCCTTGATGGAGGCATTGGGTCGGCGGTAAAAAATCATTGAAGCCCTGCCAATCCGGTCGGGCTTTTTTTATTCCCGATCGGTAGGTGACTGATGGCTGCGTTCGATATGTCAATTCAAAGCAATTTAAAAGAACTGCAGCGGAGCCTGAGCGCGTTTGCGGCAAAGCAAATTCCCTTTGCCGCCGCCACGGCCATGACGTCGCTGGCCAAGCTGGTGCAACAAGGCGAGGTCAAGAACCTGGCGGCGACGTTCATCAAGCCATCGCCGTTCACGCTCCGGTCGGTTCGGACCACGGCGGCGCGCAAGGACAACTTGAGCGCCACGGTGTTTGTGATGGACAAGGCCGCCGCATATTTGGACCCATACGAGAATGGCGGTGTCCACAAGTTGAACGGCAAGGCGCTGCTCAATCCGAAGGATATCGGCCTGAACCAATACGGGCAATTGCGCCGGGGCACGCTGGCCAGCCTGAAAGGGCGCAGCGACATCTTCATCGGCCCGGTCAAGACCAGGAAGGGCGTGGTGAACGGGGTATGGCAGCGCGAGGCGGGATCGGCATCTGTGACGAACCAGCGCACGGGTCGCACCTCGACCACGCGGCGCGGCGTCAACAAGTCGGGCGCGCTGAAGCTGCTGATACGCTTCGGCGACGCCTTGCCGGTCAAGAAGCACCTCGGCTATCAGGCCAGAGCAAGGACCATCATCAACGCGAACATCGAGCGCGAGCTGAACCAAGCACTCGCCCAGGCGATGGCAAGTGCTCGAACCTGAGGTTTCAGACTGGCCGGGTACTGCATCATCACGGAAGTATGATAGGTGCATTTTGAATGACTTTTTTTGCGGCATGATGAGGATAATGTGGAAAAGTATCGAAATTTGATACCTTTAGTTGTTATTTTAGCTATTTCTTCGATGGCCTTTGTGCGGCCGAGGGCTGCGGACTATACTGCCGCCAACCTTGAGTGGATTCACCTCTCTCCCATCATTTCATTGACGTAAAGATAAAATTCATGAGTCGACGTACTGCTATATTTTTGGTCTTGTTAAGCGCAGTTTTGTTTATTTGTGCGTTGATCACTCCTGCCTTTTCCTATCACGAGATAGGTCATGACGCAGCGCTGCAGTGTCCCGGTTGGGAAGCATTCAGTTTCGGACCGTTTCAGGCATTACTCGGTTTTGTTTTATTGATTGGCCATCCAACAATGTTGATGGAGGTTATTGGAGTTGTGGGGTGGACTGCCAATCCGCTGTTAGTGGTTTCCTGGATTGCGCTAATTGCTGGTCGACGTAAGTTGTCGATTGTGACAAGCATTGCCGCGCTTGGCTTTACCCTTGGTTTTTTGACTGTCCGCACGCTATCCAATGGCGAGGGCTCAATGGATAATATTTCACCAGGAATCGGATATTGCTTTTGGGTTTTGAGCATTGTCGTCACCCTGATAGGGGGCTTGTTCCGGGCCTATTTGGATAAAAAAATACCGGCACGTATCGCAAACTGATGAAAGTTGCTCTTCGGTTCAGCACTGTTTCTTGTATTTTCTGGACCGCGTGCAGAGCCCGCACAACACACAACGGGGCATCGTGAACGGAGTCTGGCAACGTGAGGCGGGGTCGGCATCCGTGACGAACCAACGCACCGGCCGCACCTCGACCACGCGGCGCGGCGTCAACAAGTCGGGCGCGCTGAAGCTGTTGATACGTTTCGGCGATGCTTTGCCGGTCAAGAAACACCTCGGCTATCGAGCCAGAGCAAGGACCATCATCAACGCCAACATCGACAGCGAAATGAGCCGTGGGGGGGGGGCGGGCCCCGGGGGGGCGCCCGGCGGGGTGGGGGGGGGGGGGCGGA
>JBEONR010000089.1:0-10910 GCA_040544385.1 Oxalobacteraceae bacterium GrIS 1.11 | reverse complement strand
CAATGGTGCCCAGGCTAGTCGTTGCCATCATGCACACACTTCCGTGTCCCAAACGAAAGATCCTGGCGCCTCTGACGTAAGAACATAATCAGGATAAAAAATGTATCAATTATTCAGTCCCATCAAGAATTTAGATTTAGTGATGATGGATTTATGGTAAAATTTGTTCCATCGACTGGATTAATGCCTGCATCCGGCGAGCTAATCAAAGGCATGTACATTCCACGAGAATATCTTCATTTTCTTCTCGGGAACAACGGCCCAAAAGGACCAATGGGAGGCTCTCAAATTACATTTGAGAATGCGCCGAGATATCTTACGAACTCACAGTTTGCGGAAAGCATTCATGCGGGATGGATCGGCACTAGAGGTGTTCAGTCAAAAGCTCTTGGAGATATTCTTCGTCAATTTTATGAGTCAGGTCGAGCCATCCTGTTCGCTTATGAAAGTCCTCGGAAATAATATTTATATTTTATAATCACTCGCTATGCCGACCAGATGCGATGAATATTCAATCAGCTATTTTTTAACACTATTACTCGGTGAAAAAACAAGGATAAAGTCAGATAGATCACCGCGAATTTTATATTTTCGATCCCGACCTCATGAGCCGCTACCACTCGGCAACGGCGGAAAATGTATTTTGGCAAACACATCACTGGTACTAAATCATGCGTCCGAATCTATTCCTCGCTGTCGTTTTGGCCACGCTCTCCGCCGTTGCTGCGACCACTCCACGCTTTGAGGACTTCCTCACCACCGGCTCTACCGGTCGGACGGGAAAAGTTCAACTCGCGGACGCCATAAGTCGAGAGTATGCAAGCGTGCTGCGCAATGCCGCCCACCGAAAGCCAAACTTTGCCGGGCACTACATCCTCGCCTCTTGAGGTTGCGGCGCTTCCTGCACAATGTCGGCAGTAATTGACGCGAAAAACGGAGCCGTTACGTGGCTCCCTTCACTGTCTGCTGCTGAAAAGACAACATTGCGGAACCGTTGGAATTCCGCCGAAATAGCTGCCTGTTGATCGTTCACGGCAGCCGTGACGAGCAAGAAAGCGGAGTTCATTATTACAAATTCGACGACCATCAATTTTAAAAAATCGATGCTTTTCCATATTAAATATCATCCCATCAATAAGGAGCACACTTCTCAAAATCAATGCCCATTGACAATATAAAAATTACGATTTATATGTCATAAATTCCATTTTTACAGAAATTTAATTTAAAAAATACAAAAACTAAGTCATGTTGTAGAAATTCCAAAAACTATTGGTAAGCAACTTATCAGCCGTCATCATTCTGTAAGTGCAGTCAGTAAGCTTTTCCTTCAAAAGAACACTGCCATTATTTTCAAAAATTCCATACTCCATTTTATTCAATAAAATCCTTCTTATTAAATGCGCGCAAACATCAACGCTTCTAGCGACCAAAATTCCATTCGCAACACCAGTATTTAGATTTGTCTGCAATCCAAGAGGATGCACATCCTTAAGAATGCCAGCTCGTTTTTCATAGTGATTCTCGATGGCGACCCGCACTTTCTCCGTCAATTCTTCATTAGTTAATTTCTTCTTTCCAGAAAGATGATCTCGCACATCTTTATCATCCCATGCAGCAGATGGCTTATATATTCTCAATAATCTAATAAGCGTATCTTTCATCGTATTAGCTGGATAAATAATTTTAAATGTATGAAGAAGGTAATCATACAATTTTCCACTCATTTTTGGAACAAATGCAATAACTGGTTTCCCTTGAGCAAGAGTAGAGGCTAATTCAGAATCTTTTCCAAGTGTATCTGACTCTTGAGCAAGATAAACAGTACATGCTGCCCGCTTCAACATCAAGGCTTCTGCAAGACCCTTATCCAAACGATCAATGCAATACGCTGCAGTTGGATCAAAGAACCTTATTTTTAAGTCTCTAATATGCGGATTGCTCTCCATTCTCGCCATAAAATCGCTAACAAATAAATATTCGTGTTTCTCTCGCATGGATGTAGCTACGTACACATCGAGGTGATCAAATGCAAGATAAACATCATGATTCCATTTTCCTTTTTCAATAACTTCGTCTCGCTGTTTTTTCTGACTAAGCAATTCACTATTTTCAGGATCTTTAGCAAGTTTTTGGTCAATTTCCGTACCGGACACATATCCAAGTAGATGCGCCTCATCCCCATTAATTTTCTTGAGTGGAACCAAAGGATCATGTCTTGATCGAAGGTCACAATCAGATCGCTCTCTTCGCACCATATCGATTGAGCGCTTAAGAGCCTCAGAGTTTCTCGACAGTTCCTTGAAACCAAATTTCACATTCCCATAAAGCAATAACGATAATTCTCTAAATGCATCGATTCCATATTTAAAACCAACCTTCGAGACGATTTCATCAGCGCCTTCGCCATGAACGTTCATTGCTAACGGATCGCAGAGGTAAAGAAAAAAATCGCGGTGAACACGATCATAGCCAACAGTCAAAAGAAGTTCATTGAATTGCGAATACCCCAAACTTTGTCCGATCGAAATAGAACGCGCAACCTTTTCCAATATGGCAATATTATTTGATATTGGAAGTTCCTGGCCAGTAAGACTTACGAGAAAATTCCTCAAATCTTTGGCGCTTAGCATTGATTCGTCGAATTCCATATTATTTATCCATTTCTAATATAACGTCGAATAAAATATTTATTATCTTACAATAAATACTCGGATATTAAATCATCAACCCCTGCTAAGTATTTGAACAAAATTACTGCAATCAATTATTAAAAATAAAATTAGACGTTACCAATACTACTATACGCAAGTGAATCATAGGAAAACACGCACTTTGTAACAACTAAATTACTTTTCCTATGGAAAGATCGAAAACACGACGTCATAATCACAATCTGATTGTTCACAGCAGCCGTGACGAGCAGAGAAGTAGAGTTCACGATTATCAATTCGATGGCCGTATGCACAACTCTGTTCCGTCGCAGCCCGGAACCTCAGAGTCTGAGGCACCGAGCGCTCTTTCTTTACTGCTTTTGCGAAGCAGGCGGAGATGGCCGGGCCACATTGCATCCCTCGATCACCGCTTCCAACTCGCCTTCATATTTCCGGCCGCGCGGCCAGTCCCGCGCCAGCGCCAGGATTTTTTCCCCATCGCTCGCCGCCAGGGTCAGCTTGCCGAACTCGAAGTCCGGCCGCGACGGCACGCTCAAGACGCACGGAACAAACACCGGCACCTTGACCTCCTGGATCGCCGGCGGCGCGCCGGCGCATCCGGCAAGCAGCACCGCCAACAAGGGCATGGTGGCGTTCATTGCTGCCCTTCCAGCAGCAGGTTGACGGCCGGCATGGCATCGGCGCACGTCGTCGCCTTCGCATCCTTGATCCGTGCCAGCGCGCCGTCGAAGCGCCGGCCGTTCGCCGCCGCCAGTTGCTTGGCCAGCAGCCCGCGCGCGTCGGCGGCCTCCTTGGCGGCGGAAAGCGCGGAGACCGCGGCATTCTGTTCGCGTATTCCCGCGCGCAACCCGGCGCTGACCGCCCGCTCCATATTCAGCCCGGCCCGGGCCTGGTCGCGGTCGCGCGCGGCCAGCCACCATCCGGCGCTGGTCCCGCCGCCGACACCGGCCAACAAGACCAGCAACGCGACCGATGCAACCTTCCACAGCCCGCAGGAGACGAGGCCGGCACCGTCGGCGACGATGGCTTCCAGCGCGCTCACCGGGAAGCCATCAAGGATTCATACTTGGCGCGCCGCACATGCGCCACCATCCGGACGTGTTCGCGGTTAATCACGCAGGGGCCGCGCCGGTATCCGGCCGCCGCCTGGCGCGACTTGGTGCATGTCTGCTCGACGTTGCCGAACCATTGCTGCGGATCGCATCCGGCGCGCCGGCCGCACGCGCGCCGGTCCGCCTGCAAGCCGCCATAGCCGCCGTTGTAAGCCGCGTCGCACATTTCCAGCCGCGCTTGCGGTTCGCGCACCATGGCGGACAGGCGCCGGTCGCAATCGCGGTTCATGGCGACGATGGCGCGCAATTGCAGGTCCGGCCGGGTGTAGACGTTGGCCCACGACCACCCGGCCAGGCCGGGATCGAGCCGCTTCGCTTCCCTCAACGCGTCGAAGCGCGGCGTGCGCGTGATTTGCCCCATGCCGGCGCCCTCTTCGTTCGGCGCCAGGTTGCGCGAGGTCGGGCTCCAGCAACGCGCCGAGCGCAGGCTGACGCAGCTTTCCTGCTCGACCAGGGCGCCCAGCATCGCCGGATTCGGGTGCGCCGGCCAGATCCGCATTTGCTCGGCCTTGAGTACCGGCGCGTAGCGGTAGGCGCCGGATGGAATATACGTTTCCAGCTCGCCCGCGTGGGCGCGCGGCGCGAACATCAGCAGCAGCGCCGACATGAACAGCATCACGCCGGCAAAGGCGACGCCGGCCGCCGTGTTGCCGCGCATGATTTGCTCAAGCAGCTTTTCCAGCTTGATATAGGGCATCAGGAATCGCCGGGCCAGGTGCATGAAGGTGATCGCCAGCGTGCCGGCGGCCACGCCCTGGAGCATGTCGCGCGTCGACGCGCCCAGGTCGGGATCGGTATAAACCAGCCAGCCGATCACGGCCAGCGGCAAGACGTACAGGCCGCACGCGCGGCCCAGGTGATGGAAGAATTTCATGGTTTTGCCTTTTCAATCAGTCGTTGCAATTTGTCATCGATGGCGCGGTAGTCTTCGCGCACGGAATGTTTGAAGTCGTCGATTTCCTTGTCTTGCCTGGTGTCGACCGCGTGCTGGGCCGCGTTGGCCTGCTCGATCAGCGTGACGCGGGTGTCGAACTTCGAGCCGAGCACGACCAGCGTGGCGATCGCGGCCATGGTGGAAAACAGGTGCGTGGCCGACACCGTTTTATCGAGGTGCCATTCGCGCGGCCGTGGCGGCGGGTTGGGGTCTGGGTTTGGTCTTGCCATGTTTGTCAGTCTTCAAATGGAAAAACCCGCCGCAGCGGGTTGATGGTGAGGGGGCGCCGCTATTTGCAGTGGCAGCCGGACGGCTCAAAAAGAATCGAGCAAGTTGAAACAGATCCAGGCGGCGATGCTGCGGCGCCAACCCGGGGCATTCTTGATGTGACGCGACAGCCTGGCCGTCACCAGCCACTCGCGCGGCCATGCCAGATCACATGGCCTCCCGCTTGAAGGCCTTGCGGATGTTTTCCGGCGTGGCGGCGGCAATTGCCCGGTAGGTGGCCAGCACCGCAGCCTTGAGGGTGTCGGTGTCTCTGGCCGCCAGCACCGCCGGCGCCGTCGTGATGTCCAGCAGCGTCTGGCGCGCGACCGCGACCGCCTGCGCGGTGACGGTGTCGCCGGCCAGCAGCGCGGCAAAGCCGATGCCGGCCAGGCGATTGAGGATTTGCTCGCGGATCACGCGCACGGTGTCAAGGTAGGCGGCGGCGATGGGAGCGAACGGCGGCGGCGGCGCCGGGATGAATGTCCAGACGCCGGCCTGGCATGTGATGATGCGGCCCGCGTCAATCGCGGCGCGCAAGCGCGCCTCGGTGTCAGCGTCCACTTCGACGGCATCGGCCGGCCAAGTGCCGGCGGCATCGTAATCCGCGCGGTCTTCGTGGGGATAAAATCCCGATGTTGCGAGTGAAAATGATTTCATCTTATCGTCCTATTGCAAAATATGATGGGGTTGAGCCGGCGCCGGGAACGCCGGAATTGAAACAAAACAAATACGCCTGCGTCGCACTGACTGCGCCGGCCTGCACGGTAACTTGCGCGCCCGGCATCGCCCCTGCGGCGGAATACCCACCCAGTACGATCAGGCAGGCATTCGGGAATGCGACGGGAAAAGTGGCCAGCGACACACCGCTGCCGTTGGAAGTCGGACCCTGCCCCCATTGGATAATCAAGCCGCTTGGCAGCTTTTGGTAGCCGGACGATGCAAACGACGAGCCGAATCCGCTAATCTGATCGAGCGCCCCTGAACCTGATATCTCCCAAACGCTGGACGCCGGACCCTCGCACGTAAACGTGATGTAACCGGTACTTTTGGGGGTATAGCTCGTCAGCGTGTTGATGCCGCCCGCAAAGACATCCGAACCGCTCGTGCCAAACGTCGGCACCGCCACGCCTCCAGAAAAATAAAAAAAGGTAAACGTCGAGCCGGCGGGCAATGAGGAACAAAGCGGCAAGGTGATGGCCGACGTGGCGTTGATGACATGGACTTTGCCAACATCGGCGGCGGTCATTGCCTTGTTTCCGGTAATGCCATTAATCCCCGCATATTGCAGACCCTGGCGCTGCAGCGCCGCCATCGTCGCTACCTTCGCGCTATTGTCGAACTGCGCCGGCGTCGGCGATTTCAAATAGCCGCCCGTCGAGTCGATCAGGAGCCAGGCCCCGGCGCCGCCATTGAGCGCGCCATTCCATTGCAGCCAGACGGCGCCGTTGGCGACAATCTCGCCGCCGCCGACCGGGGCATGGTCGCCGCCCCAGATCGGCGCCGCCGCCAATCCATTCGGGGAAAACGTCGACGCGCCGGTGTTGGGCGCCTTGGCCCGGAACTTCAGCACCATGCCGTCGACCAGGGCGGCGACGGCCGGCGCATAGGCGACTTGATAGCTGTTGGCCAGGCCGGTGTCGAGCGCATAATTGCCCGCGCTTTGCTGGACCAGGGCCTTGATCGCGGACAGCACCTGGTTGTAGACCGTCTTGGCGGGAATCAAGCCGCCCGCAACCACGATATTGCGCAATTCTTCCTGGACCATGTTCAGGAACGAGGCCCGCACCAGTGTGGCCGGCGTGACGCCCGGCGTGCCTTCGGTGAAATAGCCTTCGGTGCCGGCCGCCTCGGGCGCCGGTAATACGGGTGATGCGCTGGGATCGTCAATACGACGCATAAAAATCCTTCATTCAAGAGTAGGTAAAAAAGACGGTGGTATGGGCTGGCGCGATTTCCCGCAATTCGCATTCCAGCACCGTGTTGCCGATGGAACTGAGCGGCTCGCCGGCGGCCGAGGCGCCGGCGCGGAACGCAAACGAGGTATTCAGCGGCGCGCTGACATTCCAGGCGTGTGCGAAGTCGTTGCCGCACAGGGGCATGCCGACCCGCAGCACGCCCGCGCGCGCCGGCACAAATTGCGTGATGTCGATGGAATAGCCGAGACTGAACGCGAACGCCTTCATGTACGCGACCGACTGCCCGCCAGACCCCGTGAAGCGCGCCACGACCTGGGCGCGGCGCGCCTGGATGGTCGGGGCCACGCCCGCGCACGGGTCCGGCAAGCCGAGCGTGTCTTCCCACTCGGGCAGCAGTTCCACGGTCGTCGTCGGGAAGGCATCGACCAGCAGATGGTTGGCGCGCAAATTCTGGCGCTCGTAAGTGGGCATCAAGCCGGACAGGGCCTTGGTTTGCGCCGCGTCGCGCTCGCGCGGCCACACCCGGCCGCGCGGCAACAGCGCTTGCAAGGCGCTCAGGTAATCAAGAGCGGTATAGGCTGGGGCCATAGGATCAGATATACGTGATGACGCCGACCACGGGCAGCGTGCCCGGGGCATTGGCGATATCGGCCGCCGGCGTCGAGATGACAAAGTCGCTCACGCCCGATACGCCGGCAATGGCCGACCAGATGAACGCGATCGGGATGCTGCCCCCGGTCGCCGTGCCGTTCCTGAAAAAGACATCGGCAATCGCCCCTTGCACGGCGCCGCGCCGGGCCGGCGCAATGCCGCTGATCGTGAAATTGACCGGCGCGGCCACCGGCGCCACCACGTACACCAGCGCCGTGACGGGTTGTAGCGGCAGGATGGCGTCGGCCACCGCCAGTTGATCGCCGGTGGCGGCCGCCGCGCGCGGCTCCAGGGTGGCCACGCCGTCCGTGCCTTGCGGGAAGCCATAGGCGGCGGCGTTGCCGACGTCGAACATGACATAGACCACCACGGTGCCGGCGCCGAAGGAATTGGGCGCGCACCAGGCCCGCGTCACGCCCGTCACGCTTTTGGCCCAGCCTTCGTAATCGGCCCTGTCGCCGCCCTGCGGGGTGTTTTGATAGGCCAGCAACATGCGGCTTCGGAGCGCATCGTCGTTTTCGATGTCCGCGCCGCCGGTGAATGCCGCGCTCACCACGCCATTCGCCTGCACGCCCGCGATTGCCTGGCCGAGCGTCATCACCACGCCGGCCAGGGTATTTCCGAAGGCCCCGCCGGCGCCGGCCGGATCGGCGTCGATCGCCACCGCCACCGTGGCCGCGACCCCGGTGACAATCGCATCGGCCAGGGTGGTGCCGGTGACGCCATCGCCGCGCACCAGGCTCGATCCGGCCGGAATGCGCGCCCCGTTCGCTCCCGCAAACGTCACGGCGCCGGTGGCCGAGGCGGCCGACTTGCGATAGACGCCTTTCAGGGCCGCCCACCCTTCCAGGAATTCGTCGGTCGCAGTAAAAGGCGTGGCTTGCCTGGCGATCCAGTCCAGGTAGCCGTAGTGCAGATTGGCCAGGTTGGCCTGGGCCACGCCGGCGATGTTCAGGTTAGAGAAGCGCAGCAGCGCGTCGGCCCCCGGCAGCGCCGAGGCGATGTCTTGCGCGACCTGGTCGCGCAGCATGGTTAAAGTCGGTCTTGTGTATGGCATGTTAGTGAATCGCTTTCCAAACCCAGCTAAAGTTCATCGGAATCGATGAACCATTGTTTTGATAGGCCATGACCGCGGCCCCCAACAGGGACGTGGCGGACCATTCGGCGGTGATGTCGAAGCGCGCGACGACGCCGTCATCGATGAGCCATTGCAGGGCTTCGCCGATGTAGTCGCTGGCCAGGCGCAGCGTTTCTGGGCTCTGCTTGGCGCGCGCCAGCAGCCAGATCCGGGAACCGATCTTGTACGGCTGCCCAAGATCGCCGACCCAGCCGCGTGGGTCGCCGGTGCCGTCCGGAATCACATCGTCGGGGTTGGCCTCGCGGTCGGTGAACAAGCTGATGAGGATCGCCGTTTCAAGGTCGTTGCCGCTTTGCAGATCGGCGCCGTCCAGGTTCCAGTCACCCCGGCCCAACTCGCGGACCCACACGGTCGAGGTGTCGCTCATGTGGGCGCCCCTGTGCTGTCTGTCCCGTGTTGCACATTGCCGTGCCGGTGATCTATGCCCGACTTGCCGCCGAACAGGACGTTTTCCGTGCCGACGACGACAGGCGCGGTGACGGTCCCGTCGACGTTCAGCTTGCCCGTCACATGGACCACCGGGGAATCGAGGGTGATGCCGGACGTGCCTGTGATCGTCACCGGCAAGCCGGCGCCATGGATCACGATGCCAGCGCGCGTCAAATGGATGGACTGGCCCTGGTCGTCGTAAATGGCAACCTCCCCCGCCTGTAAATTCTTCATGCGCGACGCCTGGTGGCCGGTGGCGACAATGACGCCGTTCGAGCGGTCGCCGGCGATGAAGAGCAGCATCACGTCGGAGCCGTTCGGCGGCATCGAGGTGAAGCCGAATTCGGCCAGGCGCGGCGTGCCGTCGCGCACATGACCCTCGTTCAATTTGACTTGCAGCATTTGCACATTGCCCGAGTCGTCGCCTGTGGTGACGCGGCCCCGGCCGATAAGCATCAATACGCGCCGGTAAATCCTGTCGATCGCGGCGATCATTTGCCGGCCGCCACGGGAACATCGTGGAAGGAGCGGTACAGCACGATGGGTTGGACGTCGAAGGCTTCCGGCGGCATGACGACCAGGTCGCAGGTCGTGCCGCTCTGGCCGTCGCGCTTGTAAGTCACTTCGCTGATCAGCCAAGTTGCCCCGGCCAGCTTCAGCGACGGCAGCCGCAGCGGGACCAGGGTATTGGGCGTGTACAGGGAGCCGGCCTTGTCGCGCCAGCCGTCCGTCGTCAGGTTCAACTGGAAGGAGCGGCCGAACCGGCGCCGCGCTTCCCACAAGGCCCGTTTCCGGGTGACCGGGAAACCGCTGTCGTCGCCGGACTCGGCGATCAGCACCTTTTTCCGGTGCCGCTTTACCAGCGCCTCTTCGACAGACGCCACCAGGTTGCCCGTGTCGCCCAGTTCCTTCAAGGCGTCGACCGACTGGATATAGCATTCGTAATTGCTATACATCTGGTCGATGGCGTAGCTGATCGATGCGCTTTGCACATTCTCGCCCTCAGCAAAGCCGCCCTCGATCTGACGCGTGCCCGCCCTCGACAGCACCAGGTCGCCGTTTTCATCGTCATACACGAGCAGGCCGGAATAGCGGCACACCCTTTCGATGATTTCATAGGGCGTCTCGCCCAGGTTCAAATTGAAGGTTTCGATGGGCAGGCCGGCGTAGGCATCCGCCCGGACTTCGATTTTCGACGGAAACGGGAACGCCAGCGGCGCGTTGCCGTTCGATGGCGCGCCGTAGGGGGCGACCAACTTTTGAGCCACCGTCAACGCCGAGGCGCCGCTGATCTGCCCGCCGGGCCATTCGGCCGCGCAGTCGACCAGGTCGGCACATTTGCTGCGGCCGGACACGCGGATCGCATGGCTGCCGCTGGAAATGGACGGGCTGAAGCGGTCGACATAGCCGGTCACTACCGTGTCGCCGCCGATCCGCACCGTGCATGGGTCGCCCGGCGCGATCAGGAAGGCGCCCGCGTCGCCCGGATACAGCTCGGTCATTTCCAGCTCGAAGTCGCTCGGCAAGCGCTCAATGCCACGGGTGACGCGGATCGACGTCCAGCCCGAGATTTTGCGGCCGCCAACTATTAGGGTAAGATCATCTGGCATAACATTATTCTTTTCACAAAAGAAAAAGCCCGCGCATGGCGGGCAATCAATGGGGATAGTCGTGGTTACTATGTTTGCTTTAACGTAAGTGATCCATAAACCACAGCCTTGTGGCCTGACTCTGATTTCCGCATGCTTGCCGTTTCAATTTGAACGGGAGCAAGCATGGAAGGCGACA
>JBEONR010000088.1:0-11440 GCA_040544385.1 Oxalobacteraceae bacterium GrIS 1.11 | reverse complement strand
AACTACATCATGCCAGTAATGGGCGCCCACGCCTCCCCAATTTGCCGGTTCCGGCGATTAAATCCCCAAGCGCGACGAGTTTTGCAAGAGGCTCTCATATTCTTGGGTTATGGCGCGCCAGGTTTCATATGGAAAGTTGCAAGCCACTTACTCCTTCCGTGCAAGAAATTTCGATAGTGCAACAATCCGCTGACTGTATTGTAACGTAATGTATCAATGACGTCCGTTGCAGATATGTATATTTAGCATCGAAGGCACGCAAACAACTCGCTTCGACTGCACTTCACTCCGCTTCCGCCCGCTCCGCAAAATATGGATACGCCAGGGGCAATAACAGCAGCGTGAAAAAGGTCGCCGAGACGATCCCGCCGACAATCACCACCGCGAACGGGCGCTGGGTTTCGGAGCCGATGCCATGCGACAAAGCCGCCGGCAATAATCCGAGGCCGGCCATCAAGGCCGTCATCAGGATCGGCCGCAAGCGCGCTACCGCCCCTTCCACGGCGCTGTTGAGGGCCGACTGGCGTCCCAGTTCCACGATCTGTTCGACCATGATGACGCCATTTTGCACCGAGATCCCGGCCACGGCAATAAAGCCGACCGCCGCCGACACGGAAAAATGCAATCCCACCAAGGCCAGCCCGACAATCCCGCCTATCAGGGTGAAGGGCACGATGGATAACACCAGCAGCGCCTTGCGCACCGAACGGAAGGCCCAGAACAGGAGCGAGAAGATCAGGAAGGCGGTGATTGGCACGATCATTGTCAGGCGCTTCACGGCGCGCTGCTGGTTTTCAAACTGGCCGCCCCAGGTGATCTGGTAACCGGCCGGCAAGCGCACTTGCTCGGCCACCTTTTGCTGGGCTTCGGCGACGAAGCTGCCCTGGTCGCGTCCCAGCAGATTGGCCTTGACCGAGGCGTTGCGGGCGCCGCCCTCGCGGCTGATGCGGGCTGCGCCCTGGCGGATATCGATGCGGGCCAGATCGCCCAGGGCCACGGTGCCGGCGCCGCCCGGCAAGCTCACTTGCAGCGCGGCGATGCCATCGATCGAATCGCGCGCGCTTTCCTTGAGCCGCACCGTGATGTCGAAGCGCCGCTCGCCCTCGAAATAGGCGTTGACCGCGTTGCCGGCCAGCGCGGTCTGGATCGCGCCGTTGACGTCGGCCACATTCACGCCCAGGCGGGCAATACGGTCGCGGTCGATCACGATATCGAGTTCGCTCTGGCCGCCGATCTTCACCGCCGCCACATCGGCCGCGCCGGCGATCCCGCTCAGGATGGTGGCGATTTGCTCGCTTTTTTGCGTCAATACATCGAGGTCGGGGCCGAAAATCTTGACCGCGATTTCGCCCTTCACACCCGACAGCGCTTCCTCGACATTGTCTTCGATCACTTGCGAAAAATTGGTCGGCACGCCCGGCATGGCGCGGATCTTGGCCGACATGTCAGCCACCAGGCTATCCTTGTCGCCAAAGCGCCATTGGCCGCGCGGTTTCAGGTCGGCCAGGATTTCCATATTGTTGGCGCCTTTCGGATCGGTGCCGTCATCGGGCCGGCCGACATGGGAAATCACGTTGCCCACTTCCGGATAACTTTGCAGGATCGCGCGCACCCGATGCTCCACGTCACGGGTCTTTTCCAGCGCACTCGAAGTGGGCAGGCTGATGGTCAACCATAGATTGCCTTCGTCGAGCTTGGGCAGGAATTCGCTGCCCAGCATCGGCGCCAGTGCCAGGGTCAGGGCCAGAATCGCGCCCGAGGCCAGCATCACCGCCAGCCGCTTTTGCTGCGCCCGCAGCAGCATGGCGCGATACCATTGCTGGATCCGCTCCAGCCAGGCGCTATGTTTTTCCGCCATCGGATGGCGCCGCATGGTCCAGGCCAGCAAGGTCGGCACCAGGGTCATGGTCAGGATGATGGCGCCCAGCATGGCAAAGCTGAGCGTGAGCGCGACCGGCGAAAAGATCTTGCCCTCCACCCTTTGAAAGGTATAGATGGGGATGAAGGCGACGATGATGATGGCCTTGGCGAACAGGATGGGATGGCCGAGGTCGACCACGGTTTGCTTCAGCGTCTTCTTGCGCCAGGCGTAGGAATGGTGGTCGGCGCCCGCTTCGAGCACGGCCAGCCGCACCAGCAAGGCTTCCACCAGCACCACCGCGCTATCGATGATGATGCCGAAGTCGACCGCTCCCAGCGAAATCAGGTTGGCCGGGATGCCGCGCGCGTCGAGCATGATGAAGGCCACCAGCAGCGACAGCGGGATCACGGCGGCGACGATCAGCGCGGCGCGCCAGTTGCCGAGGAAAATCACCAGGATCGCGATCACCAGCGCCGCGCCCAGCAACAGGTTTTCGGTGACCGTGCGCACGGTGTGGCCGATCAACTCGCCGCGATCATAAATGGTTTTCAGCTTCACGCCCTTGGGCAGCTTGGCGTTAATCAAGAGAATGTTTTGCTTGACGTCATCGAGTACCTTGGCCGCGTTACTGCCCTTGCTCATCTGGACGATGCCTTCGACCACGCTATCGTTCTGGTTGAAGGCCACCACGCCGGAACGGGGCCGGTTGCCGACCGCGACCTCGGCCACGTCCGACACCAGCACCGTGTTGCCGCCCTTGGCGCTGACGATGACGCGCCCGATCTCTTCGATATGTGTGAAAATGCCGATGCCGCGCACCACCAGGGCCTCGTCGCCGCGCCGCACCAGGCCGCCGCCGACATTGGCGCTATTGTTGCTCAAGGCGGCGCCGACCTGTTCTATCGTCACGCCGTAGCGCTTGAGCGCGGCCGGGTCGATGCGTACCTGATATTCTTTGACGGTGCCGCCGAAACTGACCACGTCGGCCACACCCGGTACGATCCGCAGGCTGGGGCGTATCACCCAGTCTTGCAGCGCTCGTACTTCGTTGGCATCCATGCCGGGCGGGGCCTCGACGATGTAGCGGAAGATTTCACCGACTGCGGTCGAGAGCGGCGCCAGGCCGGGTTGGATGCCGGCCGGCAGCGTCACGTTTTGCAGCTTTTCCAGCACTTGCTGGCGCGCGAAATAATCGTCGGTGCCATCGGCGAAGGTCAGGGTCACCACCGACAGGCCGCTGATGGTCACCGAGCGCAACTGGGTCTGGCGCGGCACACCGCTCATTTCCCGCTCGATCGGCAGGGTGACGTTGCGCTCCACCTCTTCCGGCGCCTGGCCGGGGAATTGGGTGACGATTTGCACTTGCACATCTTGCACGTCCGGAAACGCCTCGATCGGCAAGTCGCTCAAGGCCCGATAGCCGAACACGGCCAGCGCCGCCGTCAGGATCAGGATGAAGACGCGCTGCGCCAGAACGAAATCGATCAGCTTACTGAGCATCGCTGGCCACCTCTGCATTCAACAGGAAGGCCCCTTCGGTGACGACGCGTTCGCCGGCGGCCAGGCCGGCGTCGACAAAGCTGCGTTCGCGGCCCCTGACCTTGACGTTGACGCGGCGCTTTTCAAAGCTGCCGGCGCGCTGCTCGACAAACACATAGCTGTAAGCGCCTTCCGTAAACAGGCTGGTGTTCGGCAGCGGCACCGCCTTGGCGTCGCCATCGCCGGCCAGGAACGATACGCGGGCAAACATTTCCGGTTTCAGGCGACGATCGGCGTTGTCGAGCGCGCAGCGGACCTGGACCCGCCGCGTGACGGGGTCGAGCGCCAAAGCGATCCGCGCGATCCGGGCGCTGAAGCGCTCGGCCGGATAGGCATCCGTTTCGATCGTCACGGCCTGACCCTGGCGCAGGGCGCCGGCGGCCGCTTCGGGCACGTCGACGATGACCCACAGGTGGCGCAAGTCGCTGATCACAAACAGGGGGTTGGGCAAATCGGGCCGCACTTCCTGGCCCGGATTGATTTGCTTGTCGGCCACGATGCCGGCCAGCGCCGCCTTCAGGGCGAATTTGCCGTCGTCGCGTCCGCCGGCGTTCAGGTTTTGCGTGCGCAGGCGGGCGCGCGTGGTTTCCGCGCGCGCTTGCCGGTAATCGGCTTCGGCCAGTTCGTAATCCTTGCGCGCCAGCACTTCGCCGTCGAACAAGGTCTTGGCGCGCTCGAAGGCCAGGCGCTTGCGCAATTCGTCGGCCTGCGCCTTGCGCCCATCGGCCTCGGCGCCGGCCAGTTCAGGCGAATCGATCTCGGCCAGCACGGCGCCACGGGCGACGGCGTCGCCGATTTCCGCGTGCAGGGTCAATACCCGTCCCGCCACTGGCGAACTGACACGGGTGGTGACGTTTTCGTCGTAGCCGATGCGGCCATTGACGGCGTCCGAGACTGGCAAGGCGGCATTCGTCACGGTCACCACCTTCAGCGAAGACAGTTGCGGCGCGTTCGGCGCGAAGCTCAGCAGGCCCGGCCTGGTTGCTGGCCTGGCCACGGCGGGCGGTTTGCTCTCTTGTTCGGCGCGCACATACTGGAAAGCGGCGATGGCGCCGCCGACCGCAGCGGCCGTGAGCGCCAGTTTGAAGAAACGCGTGCTCGATATCATGGTGTCGTACTTTCTGAAATGGCGGCCTGCCAGGCCACCAGTGATTTGGCATACTCGGCGCGGGCCGCCACGGCGTCGAGCTGGACGGCGCGGTCATTGCGCCGCACGTCCAGCACATCCATCGTATTGAGCGCGCCGTGGGTGAAGGCGAATTCGGCGGCGTCAGCCGATTTCTTGGCGGCCGGCAACAGGCTGTCGTCGTAGCGTTTGAGGCGGTCGGCGGCGGCGCGCGCGTCTTCCCAGTTGGCCAGCAATTGGCCGCGCGCCAGTTCGCGGGTTTTTTCCAGGTTTTCCTGCGCCATGTCGAGCGCCGCCTGGGCCGCGCGGATTTCGCCGTCGAAGTGATAGTGTAAAAACAAGGGGATTTGCACGGCAATGCCGTAACTGTTGCCGCTGCCCTGGGCATTGGCGGCGCCGACCGGATAGTGTTCGACTTGCAGGCCAACCGATACATCGCGCGTGCGCGCGGCCAGCGCCAGTTTGTGCCCGGCCACGGCGGCCGCCACCCGCGCCTGCGCCGCCAGCACGTCGGCGCGGCCCTCTATCACGTCGATTTGCGGTGGTGCCGCGTCGAAGGGCGGCGCCGGCCAGCCGTCGACCGGCTCGATTTGCCTGGCACTCCCCACTTGCCCCAGCAGCAAGGCCAGCGCCTGGCGCATCTTGTTGAAGTCGGCCTCGCCCTGGGCCGCGTCGTTTTGCGCGCGCAGGGCGTCCACTTGCAGGCGTGCCAGGTCGGCGCTGGCGATCTCGCCGGCGCGCAAGCGTTTTTGCGCCGCCGTGATGGTATTGTCATACAGCGCAGAAGTCTGGCGCAAGATGGCGCGCCGTTCGCGCGCCGCCAGCACGTCGTAGTAGGCCTGGCTGACGCCAACGCGCAACTGGCGCAGCGCGTCGCGCAGATCGGCGCGCGCCGCCGCCTCCAGCTGGGCGGCGCTTTCGCCGCGCAACGCGCGCTTGCCGCCGCGCTCGATCAATTGGTCGATGCGGGCCGTGCTGTCGACCGTCTTGTTGCGCAAGCTGCCAGGGCCAATGCCGAGGGCCGGATTGATGCCGGCCGTTTGCAGCGTCAGCGTGGGATTGGGCGCGGCGGCCGCGCTCACGCCGGCGGCCTCGGCGCTGGCGACGGCCAGGCTGGACAGGCGCAAGTCATGGTTGTGCTCGATGGCGATCCGGACCGCCTGTTCCAGGCTCAGGGCGTCCAGGCCTTGCCCGAAGGCGGCCGGCGCAGAGAATACTAACAAGAGCGCGGCGCGGCGCGTCAGGCGGGGGAAAAGCATAGGATGACCATTTTTCTGCGGGCTGCCGCGAGCGGCGCCGGCGCGGTGAAACTTATTGGGATGCCGCCGGCAATAATTTTGTAATGCGGGAGACTGCTCCGATCGAGCAATCTTCCGGCCACAGTTCGACCTCGTCGCCATCGACCGCTTGCACGCTGTCGGGCAATTCGGCGGCCGTGACATGCATGCGCCGCACGTGCCGGTAGCGCACTTGCACATAGTGGTGGGTCGCCAGATCATGCGGCGGCAGCGCGGCCAGGCAAGCCGGCAATTGCTCGCGCGGCGTGTCCGGCGTATACGATTTGACGATCCAGGCTTTCCTGGCCCCGGATTCCCAGGCGACTTTGGGCGCCGGGGCGCAGGCGTTGAGTGTGACGGCGGCAAGTAGCGCGGCGCACAGTTTGATGGAATGCATGGAACCTCGAATCGTTGAGCTGATCATTATTCGCCGGAGCGGACGCGTTTTGGCTATCAGCGGCGAATTATAGGGGGCTAAACTCCCGCGCTGGGTTACAAATTGGTAATGTTTCAGCTTTGGGGGCCGGGCGCGTGGATACTGTCCGCCCGAACCGGCCACCGCATCGCTGTGTGGACGGCATCAGTGCCCGTTGCCGGCATCGATCCGCCATTTTTTTTCGTGTTATTTGATAGAGGTGTCTCCATGGAAGATGAATACGAGGTTCCCAGTCCACATGAGCATGCGCTGGAGGACGCCGTTGAAAGAGCGCGCGATGGCATGGCGCAGAACATTGCGCTGATGACGGCCATTCTTGCCACGGTCGGCGCGCTCATTAGTTATCAGAGCGGGAACGCGCAGAACCAAGCCATGTTCCTTAAAAACGAGAGTATTCTTGTTCAGGCTAGGGCGAGCGATCAATGGGCGCTGTATCAGGCCAAATCGACCAAGGGGCATATCGCCGAGGCCACCGCCTCGCTTGCCGCCGAGCCTGGGGTGAAGGTGCATTATTTGGCCGAAAAGATCAGGGAAGACAAGGAAAAGGCTGGTGTGCAGGCCGAGGCGCGCCGACTCGAAGCGCAATCGCAACAACTCGGCGAGCAATCCGAGGCGAAATTGCGGCCGCACGAACGGCTTGCCCTTGCGCTGACCTTCATCCAGATTGCCATCGCCCTGGCGGCGATCACGGTGTTGACGAAGCGACGCTGGCTGCTGTGGGGTTCGGTCGGCGCGGCGGCGGTGGGAATAGTCTGCGCGGCATCATCATTTTTTTATGTCTGAATGGAAGGAACGTTCCTTGCGCTGCCTGGTCATTGAAGATGAAACCGACACGTCCCGTTATATCTGCAAGGGTTTGCGCGACGCCGCGTATGCGGTGACCCTGTGCGAGAACGGCATCGATGGCATGCGCCTGGCCTGCGGGCAAGAGTGGGATGTGATGGTGCTCGACCGGATGTTGCCGGGTCAGATAGACGGCTTGTCCATCGTGGCCCGCCTGCGCGCGCTTGGCAAGAAGACGCCGGTGCTGATCTTGAGCGCGCTGAGCAGCGTCGACGAGCGCGTGCGCGGCTTGCGCAGCGGCGCCGACGATTATCTGTCGAAGCCCTTTGCCATCTCGGAATTGCTGGCCCGGGTGGAAGCCTTGTTGCGCCGCGCGGCGTCGGACCAGGATGCCACCCAGTTGCAGGTCGCCGACCTGAGCCTTGACCTGCGCACCATGCGCGTGAGCCGGGGAGGGCGCGCAATCGCGCTGCAGCCGCGCGAATTCCGCCTGCTGGAATACCTGATCCGGCACCAGGGCCAGGCCGTCACGCGGGCCATGCTGCTCGAAGCGGTATGGGATTATCATTTCGATCCGCAAACCAATGTGATCGATGTTCAGGTCAGTCGCTTGCGCAACAAAATCGACAAGGATTTCACGCCTGCGCTGATCCACACCGTGCGCGGCGTCGGCTATATCCTGTCAGCGGGCAAGCATGTATAGCTTGCGTGACTCGATCGCGGCCCGCTTGGCGCTCGGTTATGGCTTGCTGGTGGCGCTGTCGATCGCGCTGGTGGCCGGGGTGTTTTATTTCGGCACCATCGGCGTGCTCGACCGCAGCATAGACCGCAAGATCACCTCGATTTCGGCGCGCCTGGTCGACGCTTACGGCCGCAACGACATGACGGAGCTGACGCGCGATATCGAACGCCAGTTGAGCGACCGCATCGACAGCGACACGGAAATCTTTCTGCTGGTGGCGGCCGACGGGCGCCGTATCGCCGGCAATTTGCCGGGCTGGTCTCCCGCCGGCTTGCCGCTGGAGCAACTGCTGCACGGCGACGTCACGCGCGACGGCAAGTCGGTGCCGGCCCGGTTCATCATCCGCGGCTTGCCGAATGGCGCGCGGCTGGTGGTCGGGCGCGATCTGGAGGAGTGGCAATCGATCCGCGCACTGGTGTGGCGCGCTTTGGCGATGGGCGCCGGCATCGGCTTGCTGCTGTTGACGGCTGGCGCCTTGCTGTTCCGGCGTCAGATCGAAGACCGCATTGGCCAGATCCGCCGCACCGCGCTGGAGATCGAGGCGGGCGACTTGAGCCGGCGCATTCCGGTGCTCAGCAATGACGAATTCGGCTTGCTGAACCGTGACATTAACCGCATGCTGGACCGTATCGAGCATTTGATGGAAGGCGTACGGCATGTCTCGAATGCCATCGCGCACGATTTGCGCACGCCGCTGGGCCGCATTCGCAGCAAGCTCGACGGCTCCCTGGGCGCCGGGCTGACGGCGGCGCAATTTGCCGACACGGCCCAGGATGTGATCGAGGACATCGATGAGCTGACCCTGGTTTTTGAGAAGTTGCTGCAAATTGCCGCCGCCGAATCGGGCATGCGCCCGGAAACCTTCGAGGCGCTGGACTTGAGTCGCATCGTCGCCGATATTGCCGACCTGTATGACGCCACCGCCGAGGACAGGCAAGTGCGCCTGCGCGTGTCGCGGCATGAGCCGGTGCCGGCCTTGGGCGACCGCAATCTGCTCGGCAGCGCGCTGGCCAGCCTGATTGACAACGCCATCAAATACGCCGGGCCGGGCGCGCTGATCGAGGTGCACGCCTGCGCCGACGCGCGCGGCGCGGCAATCGAAGTGCGCGACAATGGCCCCGGCATTCCGGCCGGCGAATTGCCGAAAGTGACACAACGTTTTTATCGCCTCGATAAAAGCCGTCACTTGCCCGGCAACGGCCTGGGTTTGTCGATTGTCGCCGCAATCGCCGCCTTGCACGGCGGCGCGCTGTTGCTGGAAAGCGCCGAGCCTGGGCTGTTGGCGCGGATCTTGTTGCCGCACCGCTCTTGATTTGCATTGACGCGCAATTCGTCGGGCTTCGACTATCGTGAACAGTCCAAGAGTAGTGAAAAAGCATGTCGCCATTGCAAGTGATTGTTGAGGCAATGACCTTGGCTCTCCGATGTTGCTGTCTTCGTCATGCTGCTGGCAATCGATGGCGAACAAATCATGAAAAAATCAATCAATGCTTCTTACGCTATCTGGTAAACATTGTCTCCAATGCTAACGCGTTGCGTTGGCTGGTTTGATTGTTGCCACCGGCGATTTGGGGGCAGAATGGCGCCATGATGGCTGAATAAATTGTCGAACTTCCGCAATCGGGCGCCATGCGCGCTGTTAATGCTTACCGGAATGTCGACCTGTTGCATGTCTTTAGGGTAGTTTTTGCAGAGAGGGTGGAGTTGGCATGAAGTTTTGGTTGAGGAAGTGGTCGTTAATATCGGCGGCCTGGAATGCGCAAGACGGCGTGAAATCGACATTAAAAGTATGTCTGGGGACCCTGGCTTACCCCGGTTCGACCCAGCGTTGGCTGCGCTTCATCAAGTCCCATCCCGGCCTGTCCGGTCTGGTCAAGTCCCACCCCCGGCTCTTGTACAAGATTTACCGCCCATATCTCTCGAACAACTTCGCTTGCGCCGGGCGAGTGGACGTCCTGATGTCTCATTACGACTTGCTGTACCGGGCCGGCGCCGGCCCCGTGATCGAATACGCGGCGCGGCGGCGCCTGGTCCTGGCGACGGTGGCCGGCAAGACCGATACCGTCTATCAATTGCAATTGTCGGCCATCAATGACGGTCACCGCGAAGGCGAACTGTGCCTGTGGCTGACGGCGGGCGGCGCGGATCTGTATTCCGTGACATTTAGCCTGTCTTGCGAGCAAGGCAAGACGTCTATCCGGGTCGGTTCGCTGCAAGGGGTGCGCTCGGAATACGCGGCGCAGTCGATCAAGGATGCCACCCGCAACCTGTACGGCTGCCGCCCGCGCAATCTGCTGGTGGCGCTGGTGCGCGACCTGGGCGCGTATTTCGGCTGTAGCGGCACCTTGTTGGTTAGCAACCGCAACCGGATCGCCGTCAATTGGCGCCGGCGCCGGCAAATCCTGGCCAATTACGATGAAATGTGGCGCGAAATGCACGCCTTGCAACGTCCCGACGGCGATTTCGAATTGTCCTGCCACGATTTCCTGCCCGTCGATTTCGAGGGCGTGGCATCGAAGAAACGGGCCGAAGCGAAGCGCCGGGCGGCCTTGCTGCAAACCATTTTCGACTCGGTGCGAGCGTGCCTCGATGGCATGCATGACACGGCGGTTGCGTGGCCCGATGCCCAGAATTTGCTTGGCCAGCAATTACAATAGGCGCGTAAACACGGGGCCTTGTTGTCTATCCAGATTTCTGGGTTCAGAAACCATATGTAGTAATTCGTAGCTGGCTCCTCTTTAAAGCCAAACACGTTTTGCGGGTTCTAATGCCGTATTGTTGATCGATTGAGGGATTTGGTGTTCGGGGGCCAGTCTTGTTATGCGTGCTCCGCAAAAGCCGAGAGTGTTTAGTCGTGCCAGCGCGGTCCATGGACGCCAGCGATTGAGCTGAAGTTGTTACCGCGCCGCAAGAGCGGCGCAGGCTGAATTCTTCATCGGAGAGGCCTGCGGCGCAACGCAGGAAATTGAATGTCGCGCTGCCGTGGACCCACACTGTCAACCGGACCTGGTCGGTATCCAGCATGCTCGGCGCGATGCATTATCTGCAAAAAGCCGCCAGCAGCCCGTTGGTGCTAGTCAAGACCAATTGCAGCGCATTCACAACCGTCAATTATTCATTTTGATTGAAGCAGGACGGGTGGGCTCTGTCGCATAAGCAAGCCATCAGTGATCAGGTGGGCGGCGACGCCCGAGTACCGGACGAATCGACATGCTCAACTTCAATCGGATGCGCTTCAGCGGCAAGGGCGTCTGGAAATAGCGCTATCGCGCCGTCGACCAGCAGGGAAAGACGGTCGAGTTCCTGCTGACAAGCGCGACATCGCTGCGGCGAGGCGCTTTTTCGACAAGGCCATACGTGACAACAGTATTCCCGCAAAGGTCGCGATGGACAAGAGCGGCGCCAACAAGGCGGCCGGCGATGTGGTCAACGCCGGCCGGGATGTGCCCGGTGCATCACAGCTCAACGACATCGTCGAACAAGATCTGCGGGCCATCAAACGGGTGAGCAGGTCGATGCTCACCCTCACATCGCTGCGGCGCGCGCTTCAAGCCGGTCGCGGCTTGCTACTCAATATAAAAATTGATTAGCGCTGATCTTCAGCCAACCGAAGCCAGCGTTCGCATCGCGGCCCGGTGCCAACCGCATCGCACAGCAGGCTATCCAGAATGGCGCC
>JBEONR010000087.1:0-12160 GCA_040544385.1 Oxalobacteraceae bacterium GrIS 1.11 | reverse complement strand
CGAGGTGGTTTGCCAGGAAATGGAGAGTGTCATCGAGCATCGCCGCGTAGGTTAACAGCTGGCCCGGGCGTTTACAAGCCCAAAATAAAAATGCCGTCCAGTCTTAACTGAACGGCATTACAGGCGCACCTGTCTTTTTTATATCGACCGTCCCATTTATTTGGCGGCGGCGGCTTCTTTCGCTTCGGCTTTGACGACATCGGTGTGCGCCTGGGCTTTGGCTTTGCTCTTGGCCGCCTTGCGGTGCGCCTTGGCCTTGCTGACATGGGCGGTCGCCTTGGCGCTGGCGACTTGATCCTTGGTGCCGGTGGCGGCGCTTGCCTGTTTGGCGTCGGCCTTCACCACGGCGGCAGCTTCCTTGGCATCGGCTTTGACGACTTCCTTGCCTTGTTTGGCTTCGGCCTTGACCACTGGAACGGTCGGAGCAGGGGTTTGCGCGAACGCGGCGCTTGCGAACACGGTGGCGATCAAGGTGGCGATGACTTTTTTCATGGTGTTTCCTCAGTGGTGTTCGTTAAGCGGGGCGATTGCCCCTGTCACTGAGCTGAAAACGGGCGGCCCCGACCATGCGTTGACGGACATTACATCCGCTTACAATCGATGCCGCTCCGTGCCCGGTTTCACCATTTCCTGGGACATCTGCGATGCACGACTTGCCAGTGCCAGCCGGAGTGTTGACGCCGACGCCAGATTGAACCAGGCGGCCGAAATTCGGTGACCCAGGCTAATCCTCGTAAACTTGGGCTCCATGCGGTTCCTGGAGGCGCTGCCTGGGTCACGCAGAATCGGCGTAGTGGGTCAATCTGGTGTTGGCGCCAACAAACCAGCGCTTTGAGCCTATCCGGCTTCCTCGGCCACCGCCCCGGGCGACTCGCGTTCCAACGCGCGGATCAGGTCGAGCGCATCCTGGTCCGTGTAGATCATGGTTGTATCGACGCTGGCGTGCCCGAGCAGGCCCGCCACTTCGCGCATGCTCTGGCCGCTCAGCAGGGCCGCTTTTGCGAAAGTGTGGCGCAGCCAGTGGGGCGAGGCGGTCGCCAGTGACGCCGCTTCCTCGATCCGTCCCTCGTCCCGCAGCTTATTTGCCGCCTGGGCGATGCGGGCCTTGACGATCTGGTACAAGCCCTGGCGCGTGGCCACTTCCCGCCAAGCCCCGAAATACCGGCGGTCGGCGGCCTGGCCCACCGCCCTGCCCGCGATCGCGACGGCCTTCGTGCGCGGCGACAGCAGCAGGGCCGCCGTTTCATTCAAAGCCGGTTGCGCGGCCAGGCCGAAGGCGCTGCGGTAGACGGCGAGCACGGCAAGCAGTTCGCGCGTGACGGGCACGCGCCGCTCCTTGCCGCCCTTGGCGTTCTCGCCGCTGACCAGGAAGACCCAGTAGCGCTTTTTCGTCGCCGGGTCGGGCAGCTGGTAGAAGGCGTTCATCCTGGCGTGCACCAGTTCGCTGGCCCGTAAGCCAAGCCCGCGCAGGGCCATGAAGATGAACCGGTCGCGCACCGCCATCTGGCGCTCGGTGAAGGTGTCGACTGCCTGTTCGGCCATGGTGGCGAGCACCAGCTCGTAGAGGTCGGGCAGCAGGGCCCGGCCGGCGTTGATCTTGCGCCGCGCGCCGGCGCCGTCGAGAGCCATCGGATTGATGCGCACGTAGCCCATGCCATGCCAGGCCTTGAACATGGCGTGCACGAAGCGCCGGATGTCGGACTGGCTGCTTGGCGCCGGGCGCTTGCGAAACGGCGTGTAGCCGTCCTCGCCAGGGGCGACGTTGCGCTTGCCATCCATCGCGCACAGCGCGTCAAAAGGCAAGTCTTCCAGGAAGGCGGCGAAAGCGCCGACCTCGCGCATGGTCCAGCGCGAAGGGGTGATGCGCGCCACGCGCTCGCAATACCAGCGCAATTTCGCCAGGTGAAAACGGTACGTGACGACGGTCTGGCTGGACCCGCCCGGGTTACGCCGCGCCAGTGCCGCCAGCCACACCTCGGCCGCTTCCCAGTCGTCGAGGACGGGCCCGAGGCCATGGTCGGGCGCCGGCGCCGCCCGCAGCAAGTCAAGGCCGGTATCGATGCCGGCCAGGCCGGTCATGGCGTGCCGTCCTGCCGCAACGCGGGCGGAATGGCGGCGCCGCGCTGGTAGGCCAGTTGGCGGAACGTTTCCATCAGCGCCGTTTCGCGTTGCGCCAGGGCGTCGGCGTGGGCGCAGCGCTCTTTCCACGCGCGCGTCTCGCCGCGCGCCTCGTCGATGGCTTTCAAGGCAAAGGTGCGCGCGTCGTCGACCGCCGCCGTCAGCCTGGCGATCGCCCTGGCCTGCTCAGCGATCGCGATGCGCGCCGCGTCCAGTTCGGCGACATGGCAGTGGGCCACTTCCCGCGCCGCCTGCAGGTCGGCGGCGAGCCGGGCCGTGCCCGCGCGGGCATCCCGCTCGGCGCGCTCGGCGTCCGCCAGCCGCGTCTGCAGGAAGTCGCAGCGGGCGGCCGCGTAGGAATCGCTCGCGGGCGGCGGCGCCTGGCTGGCCAGGGCTTCGGCGACGGCGCGCCGCACCAGGGCGGCCAGGTTGTCGAACGGCAGGGCGGAGAGTTCGCAGGCGGCGCGCTCGGCGCGGGCCAGCTCGTCCACCAATACTTCTTTTTCCAGGGCCAGGGTGGCCGTCGACGGGCGCCGCTCGGGAGCATAGGCGGCCAACAGGCGGCGGTAGATGGCCGGGCTGAACGCGCGGCCGGTGGCGGCGTGGACAGCGCGGATGAAACCGCGCACGAAGGGCCGGTGGTCGCGCCGGTCGAGCGGGTGGAGAATCTGTAATTCACCCAGGGCGCGCACCAGCAGGCGGGCCTCGTCGTCGGCCAGGGTGAAGGCGGGGCGGCTCACGTGGCGCCCTCCCCGTCGGGCGCGGCGCAGCGGCCGGTCTTGGCGTGGAAGATGACGAAGGCGGAATGGCGCATGGCGGCAGGAGGGTCGATTGGATGCAGGTACGATAACAGGTATATTAAACCCTGTAAATACAAGCTAGCTTACTTAGCCCCCCTTAAGTAAGCTAAAATGAAACAAGGGGAACGGGCACAACGCGACGCTAAAAACAGCGCGCCAATGTCAAACCAGTGGCGTGATTCACGTGTTCATAGCGGGACAATCGAGCACGGGAACGGCGGGACTGGCCCGCTACTAGTAGTTCTGTTGCGCAGTTTTTCGTTTTGCGAACATTCCCCCACGTTACCCGTCCAGTCTTTTTTTCTCGCGCCAGATATCCTGGACAAACGGATCGGTCACGCCATACAGTCCGTGACCGCGACGCATGATGATGTTCGCGGCCATCAATTCGTTCACCACAGGCTGAATTTCCTCCACCCGCACCTCGCGACCGACGGCCTTCGAGTAGTCGTTTGCTGCGTCGTTTGAAAACACGCCTTTGGCGTCGCCGTCGGTCGCGGCGATGCGTTCAAAAATGGCCGTGGCCAGGCCGCCAAGTTGTTCGACCTTGGCCAGCTCGATATCGGCCGCCGCCGAGCGCAGTGTCGAGGCAATCACAGGAAAGTGTTCATCGAGATTGCTACCCACCGGTATGCGCTGGAGTTGCCGAATCGCCTTGATGATTTCCTCCGGTCGGTTCCCCAGCGTATTGAACGCCTCAATCGCCACTTGTCGAGAGGGAAGCAACGCCACGCCGTCGTTGGTGAGTCGACCAAAAAGGTGTTCCACGTATTGGGCCCCCAACACCGGGAAAGGCAAAGAAGTGGCGCCGACGAACGCTTGATTGCGGCGCGCGGTCAGCTCACCGACGAGGGCGCGGTGGGAGCCGGTGCCGATGAAGAGAAAATGGCCTGGCGTATTGGGCCGCGGGTTGATCGCGTCGCGCGCCGCTTTCAGCGCCAGAAGCAGATTGTTTCCGTCTTCGGTTGAGATCGCGTGCTGGACCTCGTCGACGATGAGCACGACATCGGTCTTGGCCTGATCGACCAGATCGGTCAAGGCCTGGGCCAGTGTGACACCGCCGGCCTCGCCCACTTTCTCCAGCTTGAAACCAAATTTAAAGCCGAAGGCGCCGGCGTCGACGCCGGATACGCGGGCCAGCTTCGCCAACAGGCTGGAGCCGGCCGTCTGTAGTTCGTCCATCGTCTTGCGGATGGCGGAATGAACCAGCAGGGCCGGATTGGCCCCGGTGTTGCTCCACAGGTCGACATAAATGACGATCGCGCCTTCCCGCTCGAGGGCCGGGATCAGATCGTTCAGCAGGAAGGTGGTTTTGCCGGTACGCCGCAAACCCGAAAGGAAGAGTCCGGACCGTAAGCCTTCATCGAGCGCGCCCGGATGGATGAGTTGCTTCGCCATCTGGGTGGCGAGTTCAGTCCGAGGAAAGATGCTGCTCATGGGAATTACTCCAAATTATTTTTTATCTATAATTATACTCCATTAATAATTCAATATAATGAGGTTTTTGAGTAGTGGGCAGAACGGCGAAAACGGGCAAATTCATACGCCAAGGCCATTAGGAGAAGCCCATACTTAACAGTTATGGATTCGAGCGAAGACTTGCTGCGTCAGGCGTAAATTCAGGATGGTTTATGGTGAGTTTTTTGTCTGTCGATCCAGCATATAACACAAGCAGCTTGACGGCTTTGCCGTCCATGGAACGTCCGTTGTGCAAGGTGTTGACGACCTCGGGAAACATCTCGCCAGCGTGTACCAGTTTAGTTTCCCCTGTGGCACGGGTCACTTCCAGTGTCCCTTCCAGAACATAGGCAAACGATGCAACTGGATGCTCGTGCCAACCGGTTTGGCCGCCTGCGGCAATTTCCACTACCAACCCCGTTACTTCGGCCTGTCCCTGCGGATAGACAATGGGCTTGGCATCCCAGCTCGCGCTGGTTTTCATCAACGGCGTCACCTTGACGGCGGCGGAATTGTCAATCGCACTGGCTGAATGTGCGACGCTGACTAGCATCAGCGATGCGAGGAAGATCCGTTTCATGGATGGAAGCTTTCAAAAAAAATGACAGTTTATCCGCTTCCACGAGCCTGCGCCATGCCGTGGTTAAGTAATTTTAAACACAAAAACAGGATCGTTTTTGCCATTTCCCGCCCGTAAACGCCTACAGCATTAGCATTGGTGGAAAGGCTAGCCTTCAGGTTCATAGACAGGCAGGATGGCGCGTTTTGGTAGGAGGCGTTACCGGCCTTGAATTCCTGCCCGAAATATTTTGCCGTCATAACTCACCATATTTATGCAACTAACCAACCTGATTTTCAAACACAATGAACACAATCCTGGCCACGGCGATACAAACTCAGTCTATCCATCAATCTCCCCTCTTCGGCACTAAACCTACAGACATCACACCAACTAAAAACCGTCTGCCAGAAACAATCCATCTGTTTGCACGCTCGCTTTTTTGGTTAGTTGCAAAAAATCTCGTCTGAGACGCAAACACCTTATAATGGAACACTCACTATTCATCCGCTCTTTCATGGACACCAGAACCCTCGCCTGGACTTCCACGCCCCTTGCCAGTTTCAAGGAATTTGTGCGCACGCAAGACTTTGTATCCACCAATAGTCGTCGCCGCAATCGCCCTCCGGTTCCTTTGTCAGAAGCATCGGCGACGGTCTACACGCACATGTTTTCCGCCTTTGCCACCTGGATGGCGGCCCGGGATAAAACCATCGTCACCCTCGACGAACACGATCTGCTCGCTTTTGTCCAGCGCGGGATTGACGGCAAGAACACATTGAACAGCAAAATCGCTTACCGCTATCTGCGCTTGATTGAACGTTGCCAGGCGCATCTCCAACTCGATACGCGGGCGGTTAAGCATGCCATCGGCGCCTTGCTACAAGGCGCCGGCCGGCGCGGCGCCGCCGACCAGGACATGGTCGCACTCGACGACGGGCAACGCGCGCGCTACATTGACGAGCTCGTTTCGGCAGCTGCCACACCCAACGGCGGTGAGGCCATCCACGCCTGGAAACGACGGCGCGACCGCGCCATGCAATTGCTAATGCTCTGCGCGGGCGTGCGCGTGGCCGAAGCGGTCGGGTTGCTGGTCGAGGAAATCGGCCGGCAGCCCGACCTCGATGGCTCCTTGGCCGTGAACCTGACGCCGGAAGCCAAGCATGCGACCAGTCATGGCCATGCCACCCGCGTCGATGCCGCAGCCGTGCCGGCGCTCTTGGCCTGGCTGGCCGAGCGCGCCGCGCTGCGCATTCCCGGGCGCTTGTTGTTTCCCGCCAATCTGACGGGCACGCCGCTACACAAGGCCACCGTGTATCGCCAGGTCAAAGCCAGCCTCGCGCGTGCCGATATCGCCGTCACACGCTCCGGCGGGCGCACCCTGCGCAACAGCTTCGCGGTCCACACCTTGCGCCAAGGCGTCGGCGCGGCCGCGCTCACCGACCAACTGGGATTGGCGCTGCCGCGCTCCACCGACACCTATACGCTGGCTGCGGCGAAACAGGTAAAAGCTGCCGGCGCCAAATCCTAGCCGCCCGCGATAAGAGATTATTTCTGCGACTATCCTCGCTCCACCGCGCGCTATCAATGGAAATCGATTCTCCTTTAGCCGTAGCAACTCGACAATCTGGCAAATGAGCAGAGCTTGCTCAGGCCAACACACCCGTCGTCGCACCGTCATATTGTTGAGCCTGGGAAGCGATCGAGCGCCATCAAGTACCATTAGACATGCTTGGGACATGGTCTCTATATAGGTGATCTTAACTAAAAAGAGATTAACGCCAGATTTTCTTTAAAAAATTAAACCCCATCAACAACCAGCCCTCCCATGGCATCGCCCCCTGAGGCAAACCCCTACAGCAGCCCTAGCGCCACAAATTTGCTTGCAAATTCTAAAAATGTATACTTGTCATAATTCTGCATTTCAATGTACTATCCATGAAATACGGAATTTTCTACATAGGAGCAAGAACAATGGCATTACGACGGGTAAGCATGGCAATGTTGGATCAGATGGCCGAAACAGCCGACGACGTGCTTTCCCAGGTGCGCACTGCATTGATGGAACCTCATCCCCGCAAACTTGCCCCAGAATTCAGCAGTACCGCGATTGCCGATTTATGTGGTGTTGATAAAAAGCAAATTAAGTGGTTGACGACCAAGCATAATCTACCCTCGGGCACTAAAGTAGATGGCTCCAAGGCAAAGACGTATTCTTTGGAAGATGCAATCACCTGGGTGCAAACGATCAATCCTTTGGCCCAGCGACCGGCTAACGCCAGAGCGAGAATATTGTGTACTAGCAACTATAAAGGTGGAGTTGCTAAAACATCAACCACAGTAGCGATAGCTCAGGCATTGACGCTGCGTGGACTTAAAGTGCTGATTGTCGACTGTGATGGCCAAGGCACGGCAACCCAATTGTGTGGCATCAGTCCTGAACATGATGTGGAGATTGCAGATACGATCATGCCCTTCATCTACAAGGAACAAGCTGATCTTCGCTACGCCGTACAGCCAACCTATTGGCATAATTTGTCGGTCATACCGGCATCGAGCGCGATCCTATCAGCTGAATTCGCACTTCCTGGGCGGGCCATGAAAGAAAGCGGTTTTCGTTACTGGGAAGCGCTGCGCGATGGTTTGGAGCCAATCCGCGACGATTTTGATGTAATCATTATCGATACATCGCCTTCATTAAGCTATTTGACCATCAATGTGATGATCGCAGCCGATGCCATCATCATGCCTTGCCCGCCTGAATCCTTAGATTTCGCGTCAAGTGTACAATTTTGGGGAATTTTTTCAGAATTACTTGGCGCCTTACCCGATATGGACAAAAAAACCTATGACTTTGTGACGATTGTCTATACAAAAGTCAAGCAGAGCAAAATGAGTGGTTTAGTGAAGTCATGGATGGAACAAGCCTATGGTGCGCACATTAATGGCATCGAAATTCCCGACAGCGAAGCTGCCCGCATGGCCGCCGGACAACTCAAAACTATCTACGATTTGTCTAAACCCGAAGGGAATGTTGAAACGTATCGACGTTACAAAGACCCCCTCGATCGCCTTGCGAACTATGTGTTTGAACAACTTAATTTGGTGTGGAGTGAACAATGACAGCGTTTGATCGTCTTGCAAAAAAAACAGCGGGTGTCGTAGCCCGCCCTGTCGACGAAATCAAAGGGCAAAGCGATGCCACTCTGAAGACGACGCGTACCGCTGCGATCTCCTTTCACGAAGGCAACGAGCGCATGCACAAGGCCGAAAAGCGCAGTAGCGAACTGGAAGTGTTGTTGGCCGACGAAATCGCCAATGCTAAAGCACGCGATATTGCGTTAACGGAATTGCACGAAGTCCCAGGACGTCGGCGTATCCTGAGCGCCGAAGAGTATTCTAGCCTTAAAGAAAATCTCCGCCAAAACACACTGGTCACGCCAGTAACGGTACGCCCAAAAACGGAAGGTGGATACGAAATCATTTCCGGTAACAATAGAGTGGCAATTTACGGCGAGCTTGGACGAGCAAGTATTTTGTGTGTCGTGCTCGCAATGGATGAAACCGAAGCCGATCTTGCCGGTTTTTATGCCAATCTGATGGTGCCCGAATTATGCGATTTTGAACGTTATCTTGGATTTAAACGTCGACAGCTTCGTACGGGAAAATCCCAAAGCGAGATTGCAGCCGAAGCAGGTTTTCCGAAATCGACCGTATCACGGTATTTTAGTTTTGATAAGCTACGCCAGGATGCACTGAATGTGTTGGCGTCGCACCCTGCCGTTCTCAGCAGTAGTACGGCGGTGCAGTTGGGCGCGGCCACAGAGGCTGGCCGTGCGGATCTGGTGCTTGAAGCGATCCGTCGTATGATCGTCAATCCTAAAAAATTCACGCAGAGCCAAGCTGTTGCGTTCGTAAATCCTCGCACGAATCCAAAAACCTATACAACACGCTCAATCAAAGAGGGCAAAAAAACCCTCTCGACAATCAGTGTGCGTGGGGATAAAGTCATCATCGATTTTCCCAAACAACAAATTCCAGATGCTTGGTTGGATCAATTTGAAACCCTGATACGCACCGCAATGGTTGGTGTTGACGCACAAGGATCAAAAAAGGAATTGTCGTGAGATAAACACTTAATAAAAAGCACTACGCCCCGCTTGGCGGCGGGGCGTAGTGCTTACATCATTTACTGCACCGGGGAAATTCACACCGGATTGAGGCCTCAGAACCCTCATCCTATTCTTCCCGGTATACCTTGTCAACTTTTAGTTGTACTTCGCGTACACGCTAAGGGAAACTCATGTCCGTTTCGTCCATGTGGGATGCGCTTTTGCAGTCGCTTGCCTTTAAATTCAGACGTTTTCTTACATTTTTCACCGATCTATTCCCGGTACTGGCACATGTAAAAATGGCGGGGAATGGTCTTCTGGGATCGACATCATGAGGGCCGCGAACACGACCGCTAAGGCAGGTATCATCGGTATCGCGCCTACATCGGTGCATATTCCCACGCTGGAAGAGCTTATGGCGCCGTATGCACACCTGCCCATGACTGTGCAGGATGCCTTGTTGCGATTGGAAACCCATCCCGCTTTTCGCATACTCAGTGATACGACCCATCGTATTCTAAAAGCCTTGCTCACTCGGGCAGACAAGCGAGATGGCAGGAA
The DNA here is from genome assembly GCA_040544385.1 of Oxalobacteraceae bacterium GrIS 1.11. Classification (GTDB taxonomy): domain Bacteria; phylum Pseudomonadota; class Gammaproteobacteria; order Burkholderiales; family Burkholderiaceae_D; genus Janthinobacterium. The sequence continues at coordinate 2,552 of JBEONR010000087.1, read as the reverse complement.
GCCGATCACGGCGCGCAATGATCGGCTGGCAGTCGAAGCATACTGTTCGACCAAGAGCGTCAAGCGCGCAATTGATCAATTTTATGCATTAGGTTGGCTGCATGCGGCTAGCGACGGACGGGACCAGAACGGCAAATATAGCAAGCGTGAGTATCTTTTCGGTGCTGGTCTCATTGAACTGGTACGTCTACCCGTGCCGTGCCATCTCGAGCAGCTTAGACCGGATGCGCTTGGCCTGCCAGACAATCGAACAAGTGAACCCGACTTCCGGGCTGAACAACGTATGGACGCAATGGCCAACAGTGACTCTGCGCCCCGGCAGATCATTTTACCCGTGGAATTGAAGGCAATGGCCGAGACGCATGGCATTTCCGAGTCGGGAGTATGCATGTTGCGCGGACTGGCGCATAAGCATGGTTATCGACTGCAGGATGTGTATGGCGCGATCGCACACCATATGGTGACGCTGGGCTTGCGGGCAACGCGCGCTTTCAATTATTACCGGCGTTGCATCCTCAATCCGAAGAAGACCGACTATGCAGGCAAGGCGGCTCAGATGGATAGGCTGGCTCAAGATGCCGTGCAAGGAGCGCGCAAGCGCAGCCATGCTGGCAAGCGCTTTACCGGGGCAGGCGGAATTTTCGTCAAGATTTTCGATGGCTGGGCCGAGATCGTTAAAGGGGATGGAACGATTAGTCAAGTAGTCGGGACCGACCTGGCAGAGCTATATGATCAGATCGAACGTGGGCAACTTACTCCTGGTAATACCCCTATACAAGCGACTAATGGGAGTAGACCAGATACCGCGCGTTTGGCGACGCTTGCTGCAGTCCAGAATTTGCAGAGGACGCCAGCACCTCTTCCTGCTACCTCTTCCCCATTGATTTCAACGGTAGCGTTGCGCTACCGCCAGTTTATCGACGGTAATGATGCGTTGGTGCGCGTATTTGATGGAGCCGGCCAGCGGGTCCAGCCAGATGGGCAGATCTCCGAGCTCGACGCTGATGGATTGGCCCAGCTGGCTCAAGATTACGCCGCTGGGGTCTTGCAAGAGATCGACGGCGCGCAGGCCTCCAACTTCATGTATGGCAGGACATTGAAAGCCAAGCATACCATCGCCAATAGCCTTCCTGTTTTGAGGCAGGCCGAGCGAGCCATGAATGCTGCACGCAGCAGGTTGGATGCCCAACTCATGGACTCTCTTCTTCCATCTGGTAAGCAGGACAACCTGCGCATGATGCGGAAGTTGGTGGGTATTAATTGCCCTATCTCTTCCCGGACGGCATGATCAAAATGCCTGAACCTAGCTGGTCCGCGCAAAAACGTAGCCTATGCCGGAGGGAGCTTTCGGTTCTTGGTGAGAGCTGGTTGAGGACGTTGATTTATCTCTGTCTCAAGTTGAGACTCCTTTATAATCAACAACTTAAAAAAAAGATGGCATCTTCGTGTCGAGCAAATAGGGGGCGATTATTCATACGGACCATTCGGAGAATATTTTATCGCTTGTCAATACCGCACTCTTGGTTTGGTAGTGGTGATCGACCAGTTTGAAGAGTCGATCGGCATGCTGGGAGCTCTTAAGAAATTCACCCTAGACGCTTGATTTACTGTAAGTTTTTGGTTGCTCACTCCTGGGCGACGATTCTCATGCCCATCTGTTCAGCACGCTTGGCCAGGTGGTGTAGTACACGCTCGCAGTAACGTTCTTCGAAATATTCTTGTCCCTGATCGGTATATTCCTCGCCTTTGGTGAGCATCGTATACATGAGCCGTGCCAGTTTATGAGCGGCGGCGGCGGTGATAGCCTTGGGTGTGTCCATGCACGAACACATGCGTCTGAAGTAGGCGCCCAAGGCCGACTGGCGGCTTCTTAACGCCGCTGCGGCCAGTCGCAAGGCTTGTGCTGCGCGATTGGCGACGTGCTCGGTCCTGCCGCTCATGACCTTGTCGCCGGTGATCTTGGTTCCCGGACACAATCCCAGCGAGCTTGTGAAATGGCCTACAGTGGCGAAGCGCGACATGTCCGCGCCGGTCTCGGAAATGAGCGCCAGCGCCGTCGTCACGTCGATGCCATCGATGCGTGTGAGGTCAATGCCGCACATTTGAAACAAATATGTCCGCAGGTCGAACTTTGGCGCATTGCGTGCGCGGCTGCGCTTTTTGCCCTTGCCCGGTTCGCCGTCCGTCATGAACCTGCAACTCTCGCAACTGCTGCGCGATTTCCTAGTCGCATTCGCCCAACTGGACGCCAATGAAGTCGAACATGGCCAGTGCTTGCCTGAGCGCGAACAAATGTTCAATTCGCCAGTTCCCTTGCAGGCTCTTGGCGATGTCCTCGGTACTGGTACGGATGCGCACGTTCTTCATCGCCGCCAATACCTCGCCATTTCTTTCGCCGGCAACGATCGCGCGCAAAATTTTCTGCCCGGTCTCGCCGGCGACATCAGTCGAGAGAAATTTGAAGAAATCCTTCCGCTACTGCAAAGCGTGAGAAAGCGCACGAAACCGACCACGGTGGACTTGTACGAAGTGTTCTGCGCGGTACTGTACCT
>JBEONR010000086.1:0-13555 GCA_040544385.1 Oxalobacteraceae bacterium GrIS 1.11 | reverse complement strand
GCTGTTGGCCGAGGCGTTCCGGCGCGGCGCCGCCATGACGAGCGAGGAAATGGTGCGCAGCGCCGCCGACGCGTCGCAAGTCCAGTCGATCAACATGCTCACGGCCAGGACGGGCGACAACCTGGCGGCCATCCAGACCGAGGCGAGGGCGCGCACGGATGCGCTGTCGGCCGAAGCCATGGAGCGTCAAACGCTGGCGGTGCAGCTTGGCCAGCAGCAATCAAATATCACCACCCTGGAAACGGTGACGCAGGCGCAGGCGAGCGCGTCGAACAGCCTCGCGACGAGAATGGGCGCGGCCGAATCGAGCATCGTTAGCCTCGACAAGACGACGAAGGACGGCGCGACCAGGATCAATACCCTGAGCACGCGGGCCGACAACGCCGCCTCCGGCATCGCCACCCTCAATATGACGACCGCCTCGACGGCCCAGGCGCTCACTTCCCTGGCCAGCACCGTCGGCGGCGCCACGGCCAGCATCGGCCAGTTGCAGGAAACCGGGCGCGGCGTCGCCTCGTCCATTGGCTCGATCAAGGCCGCCGTCGGCGAAAATGCCGGCGCGCTCGGCCGGGAGGCGAGCGTGCGCGTCAACAGCGGCAACGCGCTGGCCAAGGCGATCAATGCGATGTGGGCGCTGGTGGGCAACAGCACGGGGCTGGTGCAGGAAGGAAATGAAATCACATCCGGCGCCGGCGGGGCGCTCGCAACCCGCTGGGCGCAAATGCAGGCGTCGATGTCGGATGCGGGCGGCAACCTCATTTCATCGGCGGCGATCCGGCAAAGCACGAGCGTGCTGTTAGACAAGCAGGGGCAAGTCGAAACCAAATGGCTCGTCAACCTCGACTCGGGCGGGGCGGCGATGGGCTTCCGGCAAGCGGGGTTCGGCATTGCCGGATCGGCGAGCGCGAACGGCCCGAACTATGCGTTCGGCGTGCGCGCCGATACATTCTGGATCGCGGGACCGGGGGAGCCGGCGACGGGCGCCGCTCCCCCCGCCAAGGTGCCGTTCATTGTCAGGGCGTCTGGCTGGATCGACGGCCGCGGCTACTGGCAACCGCCGGGCGTCTATCTCAACGACCTGTTTGCGACGACGGCGATCATTGGCGATGCGCAGATCACGGCCGCCAAAATCGGCGCCGCACAGATCAAGGCGGCGCATATCGACAATGCCCAGATCCAGACAGCGCACATCGGCAACGCGCAAGTCGATACCCTGCGCATCGGCAGCAACGCGGTAACGCTGGCCAACACCGCATACCTCGATGCCGGCCCGTCTTACGACGTGCTGCGCATCAGCTTCGAGTCGTATGGAAATCCGATCTTCATCATCGGCTTCGCCGAGAAGGCGCCCGCCGAAAACTACGCCTTGAGCCTGGATCTGTGGCGCGATCATTCGCCTTACGAGGGCGGGGGAACCTGCATATCGAGGGCCAGCACCAAAGACCCGAATTTGACGGTCATGACGGTGGACCATCCCGGCCCGGGCGTGCGGACCTATTTCATTCGATGCTCGCGCGTTGGGGGCTTTCGGAATTTCTGTTTTTTTGTACTGGAGACCAAGCGATGAAACACTACGTTCTGCACGACGGGGAAGGGCGGATAGTCCAGTACGGAAGCTGCCCGGACGACGCCCTGGCGCTACAGGAATATGGCGGCTTCACGCTACTGGAGGGCACAGGCCGGGACGCCAGCCAGTATGTCCACGCCGGCATCATCACGGCGCGGCCGGCCAATCCTGCGGTCTTGAAAGACACAATGTTGCTGAACCTTGTCCAACCCTGCGTCATTGTCATCAACGACACGCCGTATCCCTGCCTGGACGCAAGCGCCGAATTGGCATTCACCTATCCGGGCATTTACCGCGTTCGCGTGGAGTGTTTCCCTTACCTGGATGCCCATTTCGAGATGGAAAAGGCATGAAAATCCAGCATGTCGGCGACGTTGGCCAGTTGAGAAGGTCCGAATATCCCCCCTTGGAAGACTTGGCCGACGCGCTCTATCATCAAAGTATGGGCGATGCGTCAAAGCTCGACGCCTACCTCGCGTCCATGTCGGCCGTCAAGGCCAGGTTCCCCAAGACCGGGCTGTCTCAAAATTCGGAAAATAAGAGTGAGAGAACTCACAGAACTCGGGAAAAATAGTAGGTTAATATTCAGACGGGTTTGACTAGCTATCCAACACGAAGGACAATTGCGAGAGAAATCATAACGAGGAAGTAATCGTTTGGATGCTCTACAACGGAGTTCTTGCGGCAAAGGTGAACTGGCCTTATGAGTCCATTCATAATATCATGTGGCATCATGCACGTTTACAAGGTGTCCAGCCCGATGAAAAATTGCACTAAATTCGTTTGTCTTAAGGCTATTCGTGATTGACCCTTCAATGGCAGCGCTCCGCCGTCGAGCGAAAGAGTTGCACGCTTCAGCTTGCCGAGAATTGAGCAACGACCAAGACTCAGGTGCTCTACTTTTATTTTATGCTGCAGAGTGCGCACTTAAAGCAGCTTATATGGAACGGAACAATCTAAAGAACACGGATGAGTCACGCGGCGGTGCATTACCTGCGCGGACCTTTGTGCACAACCTGCTACGCTTGATTGATTCCCTAAATATTCCGCGCGCTAGTCTCAAAGCAGTACCCCCCAGAGTGTTATGGCGATCCGGTGTTTCGATAGATGTATCTTCGCTACATCAAGCTTGGCGATATGGTGAGAAAGTGAAGGACACTACTTTGATTTGCGAGTGGCTAATTTCAATTGTTGAATGGTGTAGGATAAACTAATGAGTATAATTAATCAAGCCCCAATGACATGGATGGACGTAGCTAGACGTTTGGCCTGTCTTTCTTTGGCCGATGGCCTGCTCCCGCCTCATCTTATTCGTGCTCGTGTTGGTTGGTATGGCATTACTTTTGAGGCAATAGACTCAATTCCACTATCATCCTTAGTCACTTGGCTTGAAGGACTTTTCCCCGCTCGTATTCGAGAAAACCCCTTAAGGATTGAACTTGAAGGACCAACGCAGGGAGCCGAATTACCCATTGAGTTAGAAATCGTTGAGGCTCAAGAAAATTTTCGCCAGTCTTTCGGAATCATTGATGGGATTATCGAATTCAAAACCTCAACGCTGCCAAAAAATACTAGGCCGATCCCCGTAGTTGCGGCGCTCAGTGTCAAGGGTGGAACCGGGCGAACAACTACCGCAACCGCATTCGCGTTACGCTGGGCCGCCTCTTCGAAGAGACCGGTCCTCTTAGTTGACGGAGACCTTGAAGCTCCAGGTATAAGTTACCTGTTTGAGAGTTTTGCTGGGACGCCGAAAATTTCGCTGGAGGATGTTATTACGCTTGCGCATGCAGAAAGCGAGGCCGATGCACCAGAAACAATTAGTTTTGCTTCGGAACGATTGCGGGATCATCTTATCCCGGGTAATTTATTCATTTTACCACTTCGGAGGGATATTGAGGAACTCGCGAGTTCCGCAATCCGTCCCGAACACTTGTCCACTCCAGCGCGTCCATTTGCCTTGGCCGACATACTTTCACGAATAGCTCAGAACCTAGGTTGTTCTGGCGTCGTCGTCGATGTGAGAGCTGGACTGGTTCCGCTTGGCGTAAACTTGGCGATGGATCCCCAAGTTTCTCCAATAATCGTGACTACACTCGCAGATCAATCTATACGTGCCACAGCAGGTTTAGTGCGATTTTTATCAAGAGAAATTCGTCGTGCAGGCGGTTGGCCGCGGCGTCCCTTGTTGGTAATTAATCGTGTTCCTGCCGTTTTTAAACAAACTGGAATGGATAAAATTCTGATTGAACCACTTATTTCAGATTTACTATCAAGCTTGGTTTCTGATCAGAATGTCAATATCACAGCATCGCAAAGTATTTACGATAATTTGATGGACTTGGATCCTTTTTTGCAGGTAGAGGTGCCAGAGCTGCCGGATATTCAAGTGCCTTCAGGTGAATGGACTAATTTTGTTGAACAGATTTCTGGTAGTGGTTTCAATAGAATTGTTGGGCCCGGAATGGACCAATGGATAGCGTCAGAACTAGAAGTTAGTGTTTATTCAAATTCAACAGAAAGTCCAGCTCTTGTAGCTCCCGAACAGGGGTCTGGAAGAGACCGGTTGGCAAAGTACGCAAGCCAATTAATTGCCGCGGAAAATTCACAAGGTATGGTGCCAAAGCCTTTGGTGACACAGCCTTTAGCGGCAATGGCTCAGCGTTTTCAATCAGAGGTACCTATTGCCGTCAGCGAAGGAGCAAAAGGTACAGGGAAAACTCTGGCCGCAAGATATTTAATTTCGCAGAGCCAATGGTCAAATGCGGTTAATGAACTAATTGGTATGCAGGGAGCAGTCGCTGCGTATATTGTTCCAATTTGTGCTTCGGTTCAGTCCAGTAGTATATTTCAGGACGAAGTTAATGCGGCTAGAAAAAAAGCAGCACATTTCCTTGGATTTGATACCCCTCTGAACGTTTACGAGACGACTGCATGGCTAAAAGAGCAAATTGGGAAGGCACACACCGAAAAAGTATGGGTATCTCTTTGGCTTGATGTCATTTCTTGGAGTGTTGGATTTATGCCTAGAATCAGCGGAGCTGGCGATAAGCTCTTTGAGGCATTAAGGAAGAAGGATGGAAGCTCGATAGTTGCGGTAATCGAGGGGCTTGAAGAACTCTACATATCCGTTATGGACTCAGGAGTTGATGTAGCGATGCGAGCTGCCCTTGTTTCGCTTCCCCAGCGACTTCGATCCGAAAGTCGCCGCCCGGTCGGCGCATTGATATTTGTTAGACGGGACACGGTCGAAGCAGCGATCATACAGAATTTGGATCAATATCGACGGGAACATGCATCGTTCGCCCTGTCATGGACCGAAGACGACGTACTTGAACTGGCAGCGTGGCTTGCTACGCAATCAGGTGCACTGCCAGGTCTCTGGGACACTAAGTTTAGTACCTTACTTTTGCCAGAAAAAACTCGCCGATTGGAGTCGTTATGGGGCAACAAACTCGGTCCAGACGACATTCCAGGGAAGCGGACACGCGAAGCGTATACAGCGACTTGGATAGTTGCTGTATTGTCGGATTTGCGTGGTCGCCTAGTTCCCCGTGATTTGGTTCGTTTACTCGCAAATGCTGCTACGGCCGTGCCTGAAGGCGATGAAATCACCGCATATGGCAATCGATTACTAGTTCCAAGAGCTTTGAAGAATGCGATTGAGCCGACCAGCAACGCTAAAGTTTCCGAGGCGGAAGAGGAGATTTCTGAGCTTAAACCAATTTTCGCGAAATTTCGTCTGAAAAAAGACGAGGTAGTTGCGCCACTAAGTAAGGAAGCACTCGAAGAAATCGGCATAACCAACCCAGAAGTGGACGTACTCATCCGACAAGGAATTGTATTCGGGGAAGCATCACCTTACGAGGTTTCTGAGTTGTATCGGCGAGGATTAGGTTTGCGACATATTGGCGCACGGCGAAGCGTAGTCAATCTTTATCGTCGTGCCCGACAACGCTAACTTCTCTTTTTCTTCGGGAAACGCTATACCCTGAAATGTGCTTCACAACTTGGGCAATTTATACTTCGCGAGCGGATGGCATCTGGCAACTATCTCATTAAGGGGTACTGACCTTCTGAAATATTTCGAATTAGTAAGACAAGTGCGGGAACATCCCTATCATGGGAAAAAAATAGTACGCAACGACTTCACATCGCACACGTACTATTTTTCCGAGTAAGTCCCACTTGCATACTATGGGGGCATGGTGAATAGCAAGAAAACCACGCAGGTTTCCTTGCCTTGAAAAGTTCTCAGGACGGTTCTTATTCCTGTTGAATGTTGAGTATCTTTTGAATGGACAGTTGAGCCGTGTATATCAGAAACTCCATTGGAGAATCGAGAACTTCACCATCGTTAGCCTGCTCAGATAACCATTTTAAATCTCCTCGAATCCGTGCGGCAACATGATTAACCATCGCCTCACACAATTGGCAACTTGACTTCAGCCACTGATTGGGCGTCTCGTTCAATTCAGCATCAATGACGTCAAAAACAATGTCACTCACTCTATCGTAGTCAATTACGTCACAGTCTGTTATCAAGACTGGATCGAATACCGCCAGTATTCCTTCTGCGATGGATCGACTGCAAGACATCACGCGCGTCCCCATATAAAAGGCAAACACTTCGTCTTCCTTCTTCCATAGGGCTCGGAAGCTCACTGAACAGATATCCCTGGATTGTTTCCCGCTAACTCCAGCCAGTGTATTGACAATTACAGCTGCTAAACCTGAACTTGAATGTAACCACACTATTTCCCGTTCTCTCCCATTACAGAATGGGATATTGCCGACAGGAATATAGCCAGCTTTTCTCGTATCCATTACCCCCAGTCCGGTACGGTCAGAATCAATGCTGATAAGGCATGATGGCTTGGTTGCTCTGATGAACTCTACAAGTTTTGACATGCAATAGGAGAGTTCAGACAGATCATTGCCGATGGCCTCCGCGATTAATGCATGAGCAGAGTTGTAATCGATCTCCCGGCTTCTCGCTTTGAGTTTTGTGCGTATTGACTCTACCGTTATAGGGATAGCATCGACGTAGCCGTGAGCCCTAGCGTAAGATAAGGCTGCTGAGTGATTCTTCCCTAGTACAATTTGAGTCCAGAGATTTCTTTGCGCACTCAACGACAGGGACAGGCCTCTCGCATTGAGAGCTTTGATGAACTGCTTGGACGTACTCTGGATAGTATCATATGAAAATTGCATCGTTAACCCCTTATCATTCGATCATCTAGCTGGCCGTTTAAACAGATCGAACGTAGGTAACGAAGAAATCCAATACCGTACCGGGCATGAATAGATTGCTGGTCGGCCAGAACCAAGGAACCATCCTTCGAGCAACACGAATATCGCTCTCCTGATATAAATTCTAACCTATTCAAGCTGAATGGGGGGATTTCGTTGGATGGCAAACCGCTGGTGTCAAAACAGTAGTCGCGTGTCACGAGAGCGCAATTTTCAAGCCGCAACTTATAGAAAAGAGCCGACGGCGAGCAAGCTCTTCATACAGCCAAGCTCAGCATCTGGTAGGCTTCAAATTCGGAGTTCAGGCTCCAGCCCGCTCAATTCTAAGTTTCCCGATATCCGCCAATAGAATCCCCGCCTTACCCAGGGGAGGATTGTATGTTGGAGCATTTGGATGCAGGGCGCGCGGCGCCATCCGTTGAGCAGGAACTCGGCGCACTCGCAAGCCTGTTGGGCGGGCTTGCCCTCACGCCCGAGCGGGTGGAATCGGCCGAACACGCCATGCTCGCCCAACCGCAGCTTGCCTGCCCGGTCACTCATCATTTCGGCCCCGGCATGTATTTCCGCGAAGTGCGCATGGCCGCCGGCACCTTCGCGATCGGTCACCACCAGCGCTTCGCGCATTTCAATCTCTTCCTCCAAGGCCGGGTCACGGTCATCAAGGATGACGGATCGACCGACGAGCTGATCGCCCCGATGATGTTCATCGGCCAGCCCGGCCGGAAAATCGGTTACGTACATGAGGACGTGGTGTGGCTGAACGCCTATGCGACGGCCGAAACAGACATCGACACCCTGGAAGCGCTGTTCCTGATTAAAAGCCCGACCTGGCATGAATACGCCCGGCAGCGGGCGGCGGCAGACAAAGCCCGCCGGCAGATCGACCGCGACGACTTCGCCGTCGCCATCGCGGAACTCGGCTTTTGCGCCGAAACGGTCCGCCGGCAATCCGAGAACGTAGCGGACCAAGTTCCGATGCCGTTCGGGCATCACCAGACCAAGATCGGCGACTCGGCCATCGAAGGCCGGGGCTTGATCGCCACCGCCGACTTTGCCGTGGGCGCCATCATCGCGCCGGCGCGCGTCGGCGGCATGCGCACGCCGGCAGGGCGTTTCACCAACCACGCCAAGTCGCCCAACGCGCGCATGGCCCTGGCCAACGCCGGCGGCGACATCCATCTTGTCGCCATCGCGCCCATCGTCGGATGCCGGGGCGGCGCCGACGGCGACGAAATCACGGTCGACTACCGCCAGGCCGTCGCCCTCAATCTTGCCTCTCAACAAAGGGAAACCCCATGTCAGGAATAGCCACCGCCGTCGTCGGCGCGGCCGTCATTGGCGGCATCGTCGCCAACAACTCATCCAAACGGGCCGGCGAAGCCAACCAGAAATCGATCGACGCCAATCGATACCAGGGCGAAATCGCTTCCGACCAATACGAAGAATACAAGACCACCTATCGCCCCCTCGAACAGGCGCTCGTCAAGGACGCGACCAATTACGATAAGCCGGAAGCCTATGACAAGGCGGCCGGGGAGGCGCAGGGCGCCGTATCGAGCCAGATCGGCTTGGCGCGGGACCGTCTGTCGCGCACGGTAGGGTATGACCCGACCAGCGCGGCGGCGCAGGCGGCAAGCGTGAACCTGGAATTAAGAGGGGCGGCAATGGGCGCGGCGGCGCAGAACCAGGCCCGCCAGGGCGTGACGGACAAAGCTTACGCGCGCAAGTTGGATGCCGTCGGGCTGGGCAAGGGACTCGTCACCAACGCCTCCACCGGCATGGCAAGCGCCGCCGCGAACGCATCGACCATCGCCCGCAACGCCTCCCTGGAAGCGGGGCAGACCGCCAGCGGCGTCGGCGCCATGGTCAACGGCGTCGTCGGCGGCCTCTCAAAAATCAATTGGGGCGGCAGCGGGACTACCGCCTCCCCCGCGCTGCCGGCACCCGCGGCCAATTATGACTGGGGCACGATGATGCCCGCATCGGGAACATCGACATGAGCATCAATTGGGCGGGGGCGGCGGCCGGTTTCCAGGGCTACAAGGAAGAGCAGCGGCGCACCGATGCCGACGCGCGCCAGGCCAAGGCCGATGCGCGCGCGGATCTGGATGCGGGGTATCAGGACGAATTGCGGGGGCGCCAGCGCGCCGACTGGAAGGAGGCGGACCGCATCAAGGCGGCGGACATCAGCGACCGCGCGGACATCAATGCCGGCGCAAACGCCAAGGTGAAGCTGGATACCGGCGCGGCGGACCAGGCCATCGCCGAAGGCCAGGTGGCCAGCGACCGGACCGGCGCGGCGATTGCGGGCGCGCTCGATGCGCCCGCCGAGTCCTTCCCGGGCGCGGCGCCGCAGTCGCTGGCCAGAGACCCGGACGCGTCGCCGCTGCTGTCCTTGAAGCCGGCGCCGGCCGACACGTCCAACTCGCCCAGGCTTACCCCGGAGGTGGCCGGCAAGTTGCAGGCGCTCCAGGCGGCCGGCGGTATGCCCAAGGCGCGCGACTTCAATGATGCGCTCGACAGGCAGTCCGAGTTTTTGCGCCGCAAGCTGACACGCGGCGACTTGACGGCGCAGGACTATGCCAGCCAGAGCGGCTACCTGAACAAACTCAAGACCGAAGGCGTCAACGACGCGCTCTCGCTGATGGCGCAGGGGCGCTACGGCGAGGCAATGGAGAAATACAACGGGGTCGGCGCCATGCGCGGCGCGCGCATCGTCGCGGGCCAGGAGGGCGTCACCAAAATCAACGGCCAGGATACGCCAACCCATTTTGTCACGGTCGCGAACGCCGACGGCACCCAAAGCCGCATGGATGTGGCCAGGGCGCAGTACCAGTTGCTCGACATGAACACGCAGTTGCAACACCAGGACAAGGCCGCCAACACGGCGATGACGGCGAAGCACTATGCCGATACCGCCCTGTATCAGCGCGACGAGCTGGCGCAGCGGGCACGCGATTCCGCCGCCGGCCGCGCCATTCAGCAAGCCCAGCTCAATCTGGCCGTCCGGCAGTACGACGCCTCGACGCCGTTCGGCCAGATCGCCGCCAAGGAGAAGGCGCTCGGCGCACCGATGACGCCCGACCAGAAAGCCACCATTCTCGGTGTCGACGCGATGCCGGTGGCAACCCGGGCCCGCTTGACCAGCCTCTTGAAAGAACAGGACCAGATTTCGCAGGCCATGAACAAGGCCCAAGCCGACGGCACCTGGCAACCGGAGTCGGTCGGCGGCAGGGACATGCGCGTGCGCTCGGCGATGCTGAACCAGCAGGTAGCCGATTTGCTGCCCGGCCGCGCGGCGGGCGGCGTCATGCCAGACCCCGCCAATATCCGGGGCGCGGGCGCCCTTGGCGGCCCAGCCGGCGGCGCCACCGTGCCGAACCCCGTTGCCCCGGCCAAACAGACAAGTGTACCGGCGCAGAAGGCGCCGCTCATTGCGCCGGCCGGCGGGGTCGGCCAACAAGCCGCAGCGGCAAGTCCGGTGGCGGCGATCCTGGGCCTTACAGGCGACGCGACGATGAACGCCATGGTGCGCCAGCGCGCCACCGCTATCGAGACCGCCGCCCAGGCTTTTCTTGCCGAGCAGGCCGGCGTCCGGCAGGCGGCCGCGTCGGGCGACCGGGCCGCCGGCGACGCCGCGCTCCAGCGCGCCCAGGCCGCGCGCGAGGCGGTCAAGCAGGCGATCGGCCCGATTCCCCAATCTCAATACGAGGCCGTACTCACCGCGGTCGGCATGTAAGCACAGCATAACGCAACAAGGAACGCAATGACCGGCTTAGACGCAGCACGCAAGAACCTCCCCAATCTGAATGGCCTCGACGATGCGCAGTTTGTCGATGCGCTGCACACCCTGTATTACCCCGACATGGACAAGGCGAGCTTGTCGGCGCAGCTTGGGTACGCGCCGCCGGCGCCGCCCGCGCAGCAAGCCGGCCTGGCGCGCTCGATCGGGGATGCCGGCATCAAGCTGGCGCAAGGCGCGGTGGACCTGGGTTCCTCCGTGGTGGGCCTGGGTAGCCTCGCGACCGGCGGCATGGTGGGCAAGGGCGCCCGCGCGCTGGGATACGACCCGAAGCGAACCAATGAAGCCCTTGGCGACTACCTGAGCGACAGCCAGAAGGCGGCCGACGCCAAGGTGGGGGCCGCCGATGGCTTCATGGATACCGTCGCTGCGTCGGTGCAAAATCCGCGCTCCATCGTCGGCGGCATCGCGGAATCGGCGCCCGGCATGCTGGCCGGGATGGGCGTGACCGGCGCGGTGGCGCGCGGGATCGCGGTCAAGGCGGCGCTGGCCACCGCCGAAGGCGCGGCAGCAAGCGCCGCCGAACTGGCGGCCGGCAAGTCGGCCGCGGCGGCCACCAAAGCAGCGCTGGCCACCAAGGCCGGCGGCACCGCCGCGCAAGGCGCGATCGAGGCGGCCGGCACCAAACTGATGGGGATCGGTTCCGCCGCCGAAGGTGCGCAGAGCGCCGGCCAGATCGCCGACGACGCGCAGGCGGCCGGGCGTTCTTACAGCGATTACGCCTTGCCGGCGCTGGCGGCCGGGACCGGCACGGCAGCGATCGGCTTCGGCGCGGGCAAGCTGATGGGGGACGCCGCGACCGAGCTTGCGACCGGCGCTCGCTCGGCCGGCGTGCATGGCGGCATGGCCGCGCGCGTCGGGAAGGAGTTTTTGAGTGAAGGCGTACTGGAGGAAATGCCCCAGTCCGCGCAAGAGCAGTATTTCACCAATGTCGCGCAGGGCGAGCAGGACCGCATGAAGGGCGTCGGCAACGCGGCCGGGGCAGGCCTGATCACGGGCGGCGTGATGGGCGCGGGCATGGGCGCGCTGCAAGGCAACCATGGCGCGCCGGCCGTCGCGCCCGCGCCGCCGCCCCAATTGCCACCGGCTCCGTTGCCGCCAACGCCATTGCCCAACACGGGACCGCTATCGCAAGCGGCGAACGCCGGGCAGGCGGCGGCCGCCGCAAAGGCGACAGCCGACGCCGCCGCGCAAAGCCTCCCGCCGCTTGCCCTGGACCAGATCAACGCGCGCATGGAAGAGCTTTACGCCATCGGGCGCGGCACGCCCGCGCGCCGCGCGCAGGACCAAAACGGCATTATGGTCACGTTTCCCTCCATTCCCGCGCGCAAATATACGGCGGCCGAAGCGGCGCAATTCAAAAGCCTGAGCAAGGCGCAAGCCGACCGCACCGGCATCCCGCCGGAACAGATGGACCAATTCCGCCGGCTACAGGCCGAGGAATCGACGGAAAGAACGCAACGCCTGCAGGCGGCCCAACAGGAAGCCGTGCAACAGCAGAAGGCCGCGCAGGAAATCGCACAGGAGCAGGAATACCAGCAATTGCTCGCCGACGAGCAAGCGCAGCAACACCAGGATGAACAGGCGCGCGCCCGGGCCGAAACGGAGCGGCAGCAGCAGGAAAGCGCTGTCACCAATACCATCGTGGAGCAGGGCAGGGCGCGGCGCGCGGCCGAGAACCGCGCGGCGCTGCGCGCCACCGTGCTGGCGAACGACAACATTCCGGCCGGCCACAAAAAAGCCGCCTATGCCGCCGCCCTCAAGCGCGACGGATACATCAACCCCACGCTGACACAGGAAGACCACGCCGAGATCGATGACACCATCGCGCCTTTGCCCAGCGCGCCGAACGAGCTGGTCGACGCCGTGCCCGAGCGCAAGGATGCGCCGGCAACGCCAGCCGCGCCCAACACGGCGGCCGTCGACGCGGCGATCACCGCCGGCATGCGCCTCAAGACGCCGGGCGGGTCGGTGCTGCACAAGCCGGGGTCGTCCAAAATTTTCCGCCTGAACAGCGCGCAAAAAACGCATTACCTTGGCGCCATGAAGCGCATGGCGGCGCCCGCCATGGAGGCGGTCGAGGCCGTTGCTGCCCAACACGCACCGGAAGAGACGAATGCCGAGATAGCCTCCCCGACAAATGGCCCGGATATGGAAGACCCGGCCGGCGCCGCCCCCGCAGCGCCGGATGCGCTGTATGACCAAGCCGCCGCCTTCGTCCTCAAGAACCGCGATGCATCCATCCCGCTGGTGCAGACGCATCTGAAAGTCGGCTATAACCGCGCCGCGCGCCTGATGGAACAGATGGAAGCGGGCGGGTTGGTCTCGACCATGCAATCAGACGGTAGCCGCGCGGTCTTGGCGGCCGACACAGCCACGCACGAGGCGGCGGCCTCCCCGTCCAACGACCTGGCCGCGCCAACCGATGCTACAAAAGAGGCTGGCATCGATCACGCGCCGGCGCAGCGCGACGCGATTGCCGCCCGCTACGCGGCGCTGCTTGCGGAAGGGCGCGACGGCGTGAGCGCCGATCCCAAGGATTTCCATCGTAAGTTCGCCGATGACGTGCTGGCCAAGGACGCCTACGCGCTCAAGTGGATCACCAACGGCATGAACGAGAAGAGCAAGAAAGTGTTTGCCGAGTTCACCGGAACCAAGCTGCCCAAGGCGCAAGGCGCCTCGTGGACCGCCTTGAAAACCTGGGCCGGCGTCACGCCCGAACAGGACGCCGCCATGACGGTCCGCGCCGAAGCCGCGCGCCGCGCGAAGCAAGAGCGGGCCGACGACGAAGCAGCCGAACAGGGTGCGAGCGGCCAGAAATTCAAGTCCAGCGCGAACGACGGCACGATCATCACCGGCAAGGAAGCCGTTGATCGCCAGATCGAAGCGGGCTACACCTCCATCGAGAACCTGTCCAAGACGCCCATCCCCAAATA
>JBEONR010000085.1:0-14055 GCA_040544385.1 Oxalobacteraceae bacterium GrIS 1.11 | reverse complement strand
GGCCTTGCTGACGCGCTTGCAGCGCCTCAGCGGGTAGGCCGGTGCGCTGAAGAACTCCCGGCGCAACGTGCAATCGCTCAGATTTTCGCGGACGCGAAAACGCCCCGCCACTACGTGCAACGGGCGTTATGTCAAGCAACATGCAAAATTTATTTATCAGAGGTTCCCATTTTATTATTATTCGGGTATAGTGCTACTTATTGACAACCACCCCATAAGGTGACGAAATGGCTATTACTGCTGACACCATCGACCATGTGACCCTTGAACGACTCGTTGAAGCCGGGGCCGTTCGCGGGGCCAACATTGTGGGCCAGCCTGGCGGCTGGGGCGTGGTCATCCAGTACGGGATGATCGAGCGTGTTCTAGCGGCCAAGCGTGGCGCTATCCGAATCTTCCGCAAATTTGAAACGCTGGTTTCCTACCTCAAGGACATTGGCATTACCAAGTACCAGGTAGACGCAAGCCACTTTGACCCCGTGGCGCTCAAGACCGACCGCAAGCGCACGGATGCCGCCGACCGCATGAAGAACGCCCACGAAGCCGCCGCTTATAAGGGCTGGCTTACTCAACAGGTGCAAGAGGCGATCGACGACCCCCGGCCCAGTGTGCCGCATAGCGAAGTTGCGGTCGAGTGGGCGACCGAGCGCGCGGCACTGGTCAAGCGGGCTGAAAGCATGGGGAGCTGATCTTGCCGTTATGGAAACCCGCCGCCATTGCCGACCGTAAGAGCATTACCGCCTACATCGCCCAGGACAACCCGAGAGCCGCAATCGAAATGGGTGACATGCTGATTCAGAAAGCCGCACAACTTGACCAGCACCCGACGCTAGGGCGTGTGGGGAGAGTGAAGGGGACGCGCGAGCTTGTGGCGCATCCCAATTACATTTTAATTTACCGAGTTGTCGGCAAGGTTGCCGAAATTCTGCGCGTGAAACATGCAGCGCAGAAATGGCCTTGAGATACTTGAATTTTTGAGGGCGCTATGAGTACAAATTACGTCATGTCGGATGCGTTTAATCAAGCTGTCATTAAATCGGTACAGGAGGCAATTGCGAAAGCTGATGCACTCGGTTTGCCTAAAGCCTATAGCCCTGCTCCTGAACTGCCAGAGCAGCCCGTAATTGTCCAAATATCTGGAACGAAAAGTTTTCCCAATTGATTTACAGAATTGTCGCCAAGGTTCCGAAGTGCTGCGCGTCGAACACGCGGCGTAGAAATGGCCTTGAGACAAAAAGCGAACGGCAAGGGGTACGACCCTTGCCGCTCTACCACGAAACCACCAGCAAAGGATACTTTCATGGATACCGCAATTATGAGCCTTGAGCGTCAAGAACTCTACAGCTTTTGCGACCTTCTGCCCGCACCGATCATTGCCCGGCCAGTGGTCACGGCCACCCGTGGCCGGGGCTTGACCCTGGCGCTTGAATACCAGGGCCAGCGCGTCACGCTGACCGAGGACGGCAAGCCTTACAAGTTCCGTTCTGTTGATGCCGTCATGTTCGAGTTGGACGGAGCGCCCAACGTCGATACGGCCCGCCTCGTGATCGAAGCGGCCAACTACTGGCAGCACTGACATGGAGAGCGTCGCCACAAATAAAAAAGGTGCACCGAACGGGCATTCGGCACACCTTAGCCAGTTCATGCGGGTAGCAACCGCGCCCCTTTCGGGGTGTATGGCATCCGCCAATGATAACGCATGTCAAGCAAAAACGCTTGACAAAAAGGAGGCCACGGCGGGCGCAATCGCCCAAGGCTTCCCGGTCATGGTTACGGGTGCCGGTGATGTTGTAGTGATGACCCCCGACGACCTAACCAGGCTTGCGCGGATGTTGCGCGGCCAGCTCCTCAAGGAGGCCGCGCAGTGAAGAAGAACCTTAATGACCTCATGGCAAAGGTTGAAGCGCGCATCAAGGAGAACGCGGAAAAGAAGCTGGCCGCACAGCCTGAACTTGATCTAGGCATAGACGACCAGGCCGCGCCAAAGCAGCCGAGCCAGGACAGCGCCACAGAAGCACCCAAGGCCACGCCGCCAAAGGTGCGGCGCGAACGCTCCAAGCTGTTGCCGTCCCATCACACAGGCCGCGATTTTTTCTTGTGCGATATGTTCGATTGCGCCTTAAAGGATGACGGCGTGAGCATGGAAGCGCCGATTTTCACGCTTGCCACCAAGCCCGATTTATCAATCTGGCATTGGGAGAGCAAAGACGGTTCCAAGAGCCTTACTGTTACGCCGAGTGTACGAGGCCGCGCTACTCAGTTCGATAAGGACATATTGATTTATGTCGTTTCGCAGATGACCGAAGCATTGAACCGACGCAGGGCCGACGCGCACAACCGAACCATTCGTTTCACCGTTTACGATTATTTAGTTTCGACAAATAAGGCCATCAACGGGCGTAGCTACGAGCGTTTAATTAATGATACTTTTGTGCGCCTGCGTGGCACGACCTTGCAGACCAATATAAAGACTGGCGGGATACCGGAGCGGAATGTTTTTGGGCTAATTGAAAACGCCAAAATTATTGGTGAATCGCTTTACGATACTCGCATGGTTTCCGTTGAAGTTACCCTGTCCGAGTGGCTTTTTAATGCCGTTCAAGCCCATGAGGTATTGACGCTTCACAGCGACTATTTCAGGCTTCGCAAGCCGTTGGAGCGGCGCTTGTATGAACTGGCCAGGAAACATTGCGGCCATCAAACCATGTGGAGTATTGGCCTTGAGTTGTTGCAGGATAAGGCCGGAAGCAAATGTAGCTTGCGCGAGTTCCGGCGCATGGTGCGTGAGGTGGTCGAGGCCGACACGTTGCCCGATTACCGGATGTTCTTGGACGATTCCGACAAGGTAATTTTTTACGCCAAGAATCCCCGGCGCTTGTCTGCTGGCATCGCCAAGGCAGTAAACGCCTAAATCTTGGGGCTTTTTCGCGTCCGCGAAAACCGGGACGCCCTTACAGGCGCGCGCCTTCGCGCTTGGTCGCTACGCGACTGGCCGCAAGCGGCCACCTTCCAGACCGCCCTAGCCTTGCGCCATCCTGGCGCTATCAAGGCCCGTCGCAAGCGCCGGGCAATCCAAACCAAACACCTGGCCAGGCCAGCCGCTCGCTATTGTGCGATCACCCACGCAGCCCCCCCGCGCGGCTTGTTGTGCTATCGCCCACGCCTGTGGATGGACTTGTGCTATCACCCACGTTTTGCTGTGGATGGACTTGTGCTATCACCCACAAGCCTATTGTGCTATCACCCACAATATACAAAAAAATATGCTTATAAATCAATTACTTAGGATAGTTTTCCCGAGGCGTAACGCGCGCGCGCAATTTTTAACTTATAAAGTCTTTAACGTCCTTGCGGCCTAAAGGCCGGGGCACCCCTTCGGGGTTCCCCCACCCTTCGGGCGGCTCCCCCTCCCATATATCGAGGCCCCCGCAAGCGGGGGCAAAATTGTGCCCCCCGGTCGCAATGCCACCGCCCAGGCTACGAACACCGCCAGCGTTCGCCCAAGGCAAAAACCGGCTTTCAAGGAAAAGACAAGCGACGGCCAGCGCGTTGAACAAGCGCACGGGTGCGCAACGCTCTCCCATTCCCCCCGCCCCTTCCCACTGGGAAGGGGAGCGAGTCGCCCTCTGTCGTCATGGGTGCAGGGGGACGGCCTACGGCCTTAAATCCCCCTACACCCATGACTAGAGCGTCAATCGTTCCAGCCGCGTCAAGGGCCGGGCTGCGCCCTGAAATCCTCACCCGTTCAGACTCGCTGCGCTCGCTTAGCTGCGGCTTCCGGTTTCACCCTTGACCCGTCTTCCACTCAAAACCCGTGACGGATGACCTACAAAGCGTGTCGTTTGACCTATGGCGCACAAAACCAAGGGTTAGGCAGTGCAACGAGGATGCCCGCCGCGCCTGTTTTCCGGGCCGTGGCGCGATTTTTTAGGCGTTGCCTATAGCGTGGCACCACAAGAAGGAAAAAACACGCCTATGGCCTTCCTGTTGGCCTTTTCCGCCGTAGGTCAAACGTCACGCTTGCCCGACCGTTGCGAAAAATTCGCATTAGTTCGTTTATTTGTTTGTTTATTAGTTTGTTTGTTGCTATAATAGAGGTATCAACTCACCAAAGGACACCACCATGCGCCCCGCCGAATTTGCGCCCGAAGCGATCATTCAAGCCGGTCAAGAACTGCAAGCGACTGGCCGCAACATCACCGGCTTTGCCCTTCGCCAGAAGGTAGGCGGCGGCAATCCGACCAGGCTTAAACAGGTTTGGGATGAACACATCAACAGCCAAACCACGGCCAAGGCCGAGCCGGTTGCAGAACTGCCGGTTGAGGTTGCCGAGGAAGTGGCGACCGTGACTAAGGCGCTTACCGAACGCCTGGCCGCGCTGGCCGTGGAGTTGAACGACAAGGCAGTAAAGGCAGCAGAACGCCGAGTTCATGAAGTGGTGCGCGCCGCTGGCGAGCAACGCGAGCAGGCCGAGCGCGAACTAGCCGACGTATCGCAAACGGTGGACGACTTGGAAAACAAGCTGGACGAGGCCGCGAGCGCCGCCGCCGTGCTTGAAAAGCGCCTGGCCGACAGTCAGGCCAGCCACCAGGCGCAAGCCGTCGAACTGGCCCAGGTGCGCGAACGCTTGACCCTGATCGAGCAGACAGCCAAGGCCGCGACCGAGCAACACGCCGCCGAGCTTGCCCGCTTGAATGCCAGCATCGAGAGCGAACGCCAACGCCACCAGCAGGAAGCCGACCAGCTACGCGCCGAACTGGCGAAGGTGCAGGCCAAGGCCGAAGCCGCCGAGCAATCGCACCAGGAGCAGCGCAAAACCACTGCCCAGGAAGCCCACCGCGCCGCCGAACATATGACCAAGGCCCAGGCCGAGCGCGATAGCGCCCGCAACGAGGCCAGCGCCGCCCGCGAGGAAGCCGCCAAGCTGCGCGGCCAGGTGGAAGCC
The DNA here is from genome assembly GCA_040544385.1 of Oxalobacteraceae bacterium GrIS 1.11. GTDB lineage: Bacteria > Pseudomonadota > Gammaproteobacteria > Burkholderiales > Burkholderiaceae_D > Janthinobacterium. Next base: position 9,110 of record JBEONR010000085.1, on the reverse strand, counting down.
TTGCAGACCCAAGCCGCCGACCAGTTGCGCGCCCTTGCATCGCGCCAGGCACCGGACAGCGAAGGCGAGGCCAAGCCAGCAAAGACAACCAGGGCGAAGAAGCCGGAATGAGTGGAAGACGTGTCAAGGGCTGCACCGGAAGCCGCAGCTAAGGGAGCGCAGCGAGTCTGAACGGGTGAGGATGCAGGCGAAGCGAACCCTTGACGCGGCTGGAACGACCCAAGCCTATCAGCAAGGGGGAGGTCAAGGGCAACGCCCGCCGTACCTGCCCCGCAGCCAGTCGGGCAAGAACCGACGCGGGAAGCCCTGAAACCGAAGCGGTTTCAGGTCAAGCCCGCAGGGCGCGAAGTGATGGAACAGTGAAAGGGGTAGAACATGGGAAAGATCGTCAAATTTCCAAAAGGTGTAACTGTGGCAGCAGCGGCAACGGATGAACCAGACCGCCAGGGAGCCGCACAGAGGCCGCGCGCTGGCTTGCTAGGGGTGTTGCCCCGCTTGTTGTCTCTGTTGCGCCTGCCGCTCTTTCTGGTGCTTTACTGGCTGCGTTTTCCGGTGCTAATGGTGTGCAATTTTGTTTCCATCCCTGCCCTGCTGGCTTTCCTTGCCGGGCTTTGGCTATCTCACCATGCGCCACAGTATCGGCCTATGGTTTGGGGTGTTGGTGGCTTGAGCTTCGCCGCGTTCGTCTTGCGTTGGGCCTATGACTCGCTGTTGATGTGGCTGGCACCGGCTGACTTTGTTCTAGCCCTCTGACCGACAGCCGGAAATTTTCGCGTCCGCGAAAATGCAGGCGAAAAAAAACCGGGCGAACCCGGTTTGTAAAAAGCCGCTGTCAACGGTTTGAAACTTGCGCCCTGCCCTTTTATGGCGTGACTTGAATGCGTGGAATGCTCGCTACGGAACCGGCTGTTTTGATCGAGGTTTCCCGCGCTTGTTGTTCGGCAATCTGCTTTTCTGCTGATACCAGCATCGACATGGCCTGAATCTTTGCCTGTTCGTTTTGGATAATCCCTTGCTCTGCATTGATGCGGGCTTGTAGCTCCCCAATGGCCTTGGGGTCTTGCGTCTGGCTGACTTGGCTAATCATGCCTTCGAGGTTTTGCAATCGCTGTATGGCATCCGTGTAGGCTTCCATGCTCAGGGCTTTATTCGACGCCGCCCGGTTCAAATCAGCTTGCCATTGATTGGCCGCTGTTGCACTGCTAAACGACCCACTATTTAGGCTTGTCGTGGCTTGCTTGATGCTGTTGATTGAGCTTGCCAGGTTGCCATAAGACCCACCGTTAGCTAGGCTCAACAGCGTTTGCGCATCAGGCGGCAACATGCGCCGGGCCGCTTGGAAAGTCGAATCATTCAGCAACGCAGAGAAGCCACGCCCGCCCGTGGTGTTTTGAATCTGCTGCTGCATCTGCTGTATCTGCTGCACCATCTGTTCATACTGTTGCGCCCAGGCGGCCACCTGTTGGATTGCTTGCGCGAGTTGTGTTTGTTGCACAGCTACGCTTGTCACGTCGATAACTGGAATGCCTCCAAACGCTTGGCTACCGCCAAAAATACCGACCACGAAGGCCAGGATACGAAGAAATTTTTTCATGGTTGCTACCCTTTGAAAGTTGAAGTTTTGAAGTGATGTTATGCAGCTCTGGCGGCTCTACGGCTGCTGCTGCCTGTGATCTTGCGATAGATAGCCATCGGGGCGGCTGTGCGTGTGCCCTGCACGCTACCTCCCTCAGTCTGTCCACGACCAAAGCGCCCCGCTGCCCCGCGAAGCCCGCCATAAGCGGCTTTACCCGCTCGATAGCCAGCCTTGCCCATGCGAAGCGGCGAAGGTGTTGCTCCCTTGATCTTGTCGTAAGCCCATCCCGCCGCTGCCGCACTTGCCCCGGCGAACCCACCACCCAGGCTTCCAGCCAACCCCGGAACACCGAGGATAAAAAACAGAGCGATGATTCCATACACCGTGGCCGGTGCAATGTCCGTGAGCGACACCACCCCGCCATTGGCCGTAGCTTGTGCGCTGGCCGCATCGAATGCCGCTCCGTATAGCTTGAAGACCATTGCCGCCGCCATGCTGACCAGAACAATGGTAAAGCCCGAGGTCATGACAACGCCTAGCCATTTATGGAATAAATCGCGGGTTGCATCGAATAACAGCATGAGGATGAAAACAGGGCCAATTGCCAGCAACAGCGCAAGCCCGAATTTCGCGCTGATGATGATGGTTCCCGTAATCGCCGTAATTGCAAGCGTCATCGTAAAGATGATGCCCGACACCACATAACCGCCCAGGTTCGCCAGTGATGCGGTTTGCCATGCCTGGCTTGCCAGATCGAGGCCAGAACCGGCGATATGGTCGATTAGCTGCGTGGTGTTGGTTGCTACTCCGCCCATGAGTACGCCAGAAAATGCAGGGGGCCAGTCATAGAGAAAATTTGCAATGTTGCTCGAATAAAGCGCCGAGTTAGTTGCAAATGTCACGATGAATGTGGCCTTCAACACGCGGGCCAAGCCATCCGTTACCGGCTCTTGAATCATCCCGCGCAACATGGCCCATCCCCACAGCATCACATACACAATTAGCAAAGTGTGTGCCGTGCTTTGAAATGCACCGGCAACCGCCGCCGCGCCGTCCGTGAAATATTTTGTCGTGACGCCATCAACAAAAGTAAATGCGTCCTCAAAAATATGGATTGTTGGAACGCCCATTATTTGCCCCCTTCTTTGCCCTTAGCCGGGGTATCAGGGGCCACGATAACGCGCGGAACTTTATTCACATCACCGGCCATTTTTTTAGAAATGGCCGTGTCTTTTTCGACCTGTTTTTCAAGGTCACTTTTACCGCAAGCCGATAACGAGAAGACAACCACGCCAAGGGCCGCTATGAATGCCATTGTTTTCATGGTCAATACTCCCCATGCTGAACAATTACCACGGCTTGCGCCTGGCGCTCTTGCATCCGCTCGAAAGCAAGATAAGCCGCCATGACGCAAAGGCCGATCCCGCCGAAGACCAGGGGAATGCCAGCCGTCAGAAGCACATTCAGCCCGAAGATGCCCGCGAATTCGGCCACATGGCCGCTTGCTGCTGCCGTGCGCCCTTGTTCTGCAATGTCGGCCACTGGCCCGGTAATCAATGCCCATTGCCCCGCCAGAAGCGCCACCACAGCAATGCCCGTTGCTGCTTGCGCGACCTGCTTCAAAGTCAATTTCTTCATCATTTTTTCCTTTTCGGTTGCTACCCGTTTGATCGTCTAATACCTTGATTAGACTACTGTTGCAAGCGAAATTCATATCAAGTCGCTTGTCAAGTTGTTTCGCTTGTCAGTGTTATTTCCCCCTTTCCGCATTAATAGTTGTCCTGGCCTTGTTGTCCAACTTATCCCATGAAGCCGCTACCACTTTGCCCAATTCGGTAAAGCCCGCTTCTCGCTTGTCATAGGTGAATAGGTTGGCACCAAGTACCACGCCGCCGCCGACCATGCCGCAGGCTAGGCAGAGGGCGAGGGTTCGCCAGATGCTTTGTTGCTGCGACCTCAGAACCTTTTGCACTGGTGCGGCGATTTCGGTTTGCACCGTGCTTTTAACGGTGCGCTCTACCTCTGTCAGTGCTGCCCGTATGGCCGCGCTTGAATCGCGGTCGAATCTCTCTTTTGCCGCCTGTGCTTCTTTTCCGACATGAATTTGTGCGACTTCGCTTAGGTTGTCGAAATAAGTTGAAAGAGCTTTTCTGTAATCGTCACCTGCTTTAGAAAGATGGCCGATAAGGCCGGTAATCTTGGCCTCGAACACCTCAATTTGACCAGGTAGGACGCCTTTTAGCGATTCAACGCGATCATTCAATTTGCCAATATCACCGAGCATTTCCGCGATAAGCGCATCACGGGTTGTAGATTCTGCCGCCATGCTTAATTACCCCTTAGCTTATTTGAAAAGCGTTTTGAAAACTGCGTCCAATTCTTCGGTCACGCCTGCCGCCAGGCGCTTGATGCCAACCATTTGGGCGAAGTGTAGTTTTTCTTCCGAATCCTTGGCGGTCTTGATTTTTTCTTTGTAATCGGTCGGGTCATTGAGAATATCTTTGATGCTTCTTTCTGCATCCTTCAATTTTCCATAAATATCGTTGACGTGAATAGTTGCATCGGGCCGCAGGGTAAAGTTTTTAGCCGAAGCATGATATTCAAAAAGACCGGAGAAAATTCTTTCTGGTGTTTCATCCAATTCAACCATATTGAAGACAAGGCGAATTTTCTTAGCCGGGACGCCAATTTCCGCCAGTGCCTCAATTGTGCTGATGGTGTCGCGTTGCTGTTTGTGCTTTGAAATTGTAGGCACGACGAAATAATCAAATTCTTCGTGGCTTCCTCGGTATTGCTTCATGAGTTGCACAAAGACTTCGACGTTAGAAGAGCCAACGTCTACCACGGCATCATCCATCAAGGTTAATGCTTCTTGGAGTTCTCCAAATTGCTTTCCTTTAATGGCCTCATCTTGCGATCCGTCCGAATTAATGGACTCAACCGGAATAATGCTTGCGTCTTTTAGACGCGGGGCGAGCAGATGCCGGGAGATCGTGGATTTACCAACATTACCCGAGAAATTAATAACTGCGACTTTCATTTAGAAGGTTCCTTTTTAATGTGCTTCAAAAGTGGATTACTGGTTTTGATAAATTCAGCGGCTTTAGCTTCTCGCTGTATCCGCTGCTGTCCTAGGGTTAGTCCCTCTGTGTTGGTAGGGGTGGAACCCTCGCCAGCTTCCGGCACGTCCGGGGAGGCTGGCGATGCTTTGGGCGCTGCACTGGCCGGGGCCGTGTTTGCGCTTGGCATCGAGGGCGGGGCGCTACCTTCCCGGCTCTTGATGAATTTTCGTAACCCTTCCTGCGAGACTTTCACCCCATTGGCCGCGAGCCATTCACATACTTGCAAGTTCGCGTAGCCCTTGGCTTTTAGTTCAAAAATCTGCGCCTGGAAGGGTTCCAGCTTTGAGCGTTTGGCCCGTGGCTGTACTCGCTTCTCAAACTCCTCTATGTCCATTTTCTGGCCCTTATGTTGAACCCCGGCCATGTTATCCGCTTTCATTCGTCATTACAACCATAAACAACTGCATGGCAATCATACCACACCACAAAACAACTATATGCAACTATAAAACAACCAATAACAATCATGCGGCAACCAAAGAGCAACGACTAAACAACCATAGGCCGTAAAGTGTGGCAGAATACAGGCACGTCGGATATGTTTACATCCCGCTACGCGGGAAGTAACATATCCCGTGCCAAAGGGTTCCCCTTTGAAACCCGGCGCTAACGCGCCAGAGCGGCCACGGGGCCGCGCCACCTACGGAGGCCAGTGCATGAGCAGCAAGACAAAGGACGACGCGGAGAAGCTAACCAGGCCAGTTAGCTTCCGCCTGACCGCCGCCGACCATGCCGCCTACTTGGTGAAGGTCAAGGAATCCGGCTTCAATCATCCGTCCGCGTTCTTCCGCGATGCCGTCTTGACCAATAAAACGCAGATCGTCGCCCGCGCGAAGGCCAGCCCGGAGCGTGGCCGATTGGTCTACCTGATGAACAAGGCCAGCAACAACATTAACCAGCTTGCGCACCGTGCCAACGCTGACCACCTGGCCGGGGTTGTGTCCGAGGCAACCTATACCCGCATCCTGGCCGAGCTTGAAATGCTGGCCCATTACATGAAAGCGGCGATCAAAGATGCTGATTAGGGTTACTGGCGGCAGTACGGGCATTGCCGAATATCTGGTTAATGGTCAAAAGCAAGACCGGGAATTGTCGCGCGATGAGTTGGACGAGCGGGTAATTCTGGACGGCGATTTAGAATTGACCGATGCCATTATTAAGGGTATGGAAAAAGAGGGCGAGAGATATTTGCATATCACTATCGCTTTCAAAGAGGATGCACTAGACCCGGAAGTATTGAAAAGCATCACCAGCGATTTTAAACAATTCGCTATGAGCGCCTTCGATGCGGACGAATTCAATTTTTACGCCGAGGCCCATTTACCGAAAATCAAAAGCTATACCAATCGGCAGACCGGGGAATTGGTCGAACGTAAGCCGCATATTCATATTGTCATCCCCGAGCAGAATCTATTAAGCGGGCAAAACCTTAACCCGTTTGGCAGGGTAGAGCAGCAAATTAAATTCCTTGAGGCATTCCAAGAACACGCCAACGCGAAATATGGACTTGCCAGCCCGAAGGATAACCGCCGCCTAGAGTTCACCAGCGAGAGCGAGATTATCAGCCGATATAAAGGCGACTTGTTCCAGGGCGGTACAAAAGATTTGAAAGAGCGGATTTTGTCGGACGTGCTAGACCGCAAAATATCCGATTATGAAAGCTTTAAATCATTGCTGGCCGATCATGGCACGACGCGCACCCGCAACGCTGGCAAAGATACCGAATATCAGAACGTCAAGCCAGCCGACCAGGCCAAAGGCATCAATCTAAAAGATTACGTTTTCAGCCGTGAATTCATCGAGAAGCCAGAGGCCGAGAAGCGGCAATTTCTGGCCGACGAAGGGCGCAGGAAATACGAGAGCCAGCAGCCAGCCCGGCCACCGGCGCCAGAGCTTGCCGCCAGGTTGAAGGAGTGGCACGAAGTCCGCGCCCCTGAACTGAAATACATCAACAGCGGAAACCGCAAGCTATACGCCGCTTATCGCGCCGCCGAGCGTGACGAAAAGCGCGCCATTCTGGCCGACAGGGCCGAACGCTTTTACACCAAGCACCAGGCGGGCCGCGCCCTTGGTGTAGGCACCTTAAAGACCTTCAACGACAAGGAACCACGCAATGAACGACCAGACTACGAACGAATCAGCACCGAACGAGCCAGGCCAGGCCAGCGCGCCGCCACTCTATATCAGTCCGATCTTGAAAAATCTGGACGCGAAGCACCGCCCCGACCCCTCGCCAGCCTGCGAAACCTGTCCGGCGTCGGTATGGTTCAGCACGAGCGATCAACTCAAGTGCTTTTGCAGCCGAATGCACCTGATCGTGTGGGACGAGGGCGAGCCGCCGATTCTGAAATGCGACGGGCGCGAACTGGCGATTCTCGCGCTCATGGAGGCCAAGAGCTAGGAGCCGGAAAGCATAGGAGCGCCGACAGCGTGACCGGCCAGCTTGTGGCCGATCAGCAGGAGCGCACCACCGGGGCCAAGGCCGCGAACCTGGCCGAGTTCGCACAGATCAAGCGAGAGCTTGACGCGCGCCGCTTGCTGGCCCACCTCAGCAAGACGCACGGCGTTATCCCCGACAAGTACGAGGTCACCAAGGGCAAGGACGGCGGCGACCGCATCAAGGCCGGTTCCCGCAATCTGAACGTGTCCGACTTCCTCACCCAAGAAATGCGCCTACCCTTCAACGAGGCCGCGCCGATCTTGCGCCAGGTGTATGCAGCACAGCAGGGCCGCGAAGTGAGCGAGGCGAAGCCGGAGCCACGCCGCGAGCTTTGGGAAGCCTTCCGCAAGGCGCAGCCCGACCAGGCCAACCAGAAGGCCCAGGAGTGGGCGGCGCAACGCCAAGACGAGAAGGAGCGCCGCGCGGCTATCCGTTACGACTACCAGGCCGAGCGCCGAGCCATTCAGAACGACCGCAGCAAGCCCGCCGCAGAACGCAAAGCCGCCTTGTCTATCGCGCGCATGGAGCGCATCACCAAGGACATGGCCTTGCGTGAGGCCGTGAGCGACGAACGCCAACAACTCAAAGAGAAGCACGGCCAGCCCTATCAAGAGCGTTACCGCGCCTTCCTGGCCGAGCGCGCGAACAAGGGCGATGAAAACGCACTGGCCGAGCTTCGCCGTCAACGGGACACAAGCCCGGCACCGACCGGGCCGAACACCATCGAGGGCGTGAGCCACAAGCGCGACGAGAAGGACAGGGCCGCGCACCTGGCGCGCGCACTGGCCTACAGCATCGACCGCGCGGGCAATGTCACCTATTACGCCGACCAGACCAAGCGCCGCGCCCTTGTCATCGACTCGGGCCAGCGCGTGACCGTGGCCGCAGCCAAAGACAGCCAGGCCGTTGAAACCGGGCTGCGCCTGGCCGTGCAGAAGTTTGGCCCCGGTTTGAAGATCGAGGGCAGCGACGAATTCAAGCGCCAAGTGATCGAAGCGGCCTTGAAGACCGGCCTTCGCGTGGAGTTCGACAGCAAGGCCATGAACGACGAATTGACACGCCGCCGCGCAGAGCGCGACGACTTGCAAGCCCGCGGCAAAGCCTTCATTGCCAGCGAGAGAGAGAAAGCAGAGCAGGCGAAGGCACCCAAGCAACCGACACCGGAGAAAGCGCCGGAGCCGGAGCGCACACCGCAACCCGAACCCGAGCAGCGGAAGCCGCGCGGCCATGAACGATAGGAGAAACAACCATGCAGCACACCAACCAGGCCGACCCGTTGGCCGACAGCAAGCGCGAGTTTTCGCGCGCCGTGGATGACATCAAGGCGGGCATTCTGGCCGCAGGCGAACCGCGCCCGAAGTGGACGCAGGACGAAGCCATAGCCTACGAGTGCGCCCGCGAGTGCATCACGCACATGATGGCGATATGCACCGGAGAGCTACACAACGACGCGCCGACAGAGGCCCGCTGCGCCGAGCTTGAAGCCGAGCGCGCCCGCCTGGCCGCAGAGCTTCGCGGCCTGCACGTTCACGACCATGCCGACATTGCCCGCATTCGTCAGGACTACGGGCAATGCATCCGCGCGCATATGGAGCGCAACAGACCAGACCCCAAGGACTAACCCACCTGCGACGCCCGAAAAGGCCAAGGAAGCGTCGGTGGCTGCCAGATATTTCCTGGACCACCCGGGTAAGTTTAAATCGCTGGAAACTGCGGATGGCGTCCGGGCTGGCGACGTAGCGGCGTCAACGCCGGATGGAAAAATCTCGGCAGGTGACCTCACGTCGCGGGCTAGTGCGCTTTCAGCTCGGCCTCGCCGCCCTTGGTGAAGACCTGCTAAAGCTGGCCGACTGCACCGAGGGCCGCACAAGCTGGCTGGCCTTGCTGACGCGCTTGCAGCGCCTCAGCGGGTAGGCCGGTGCGCTGAAGAACTCCCGGCGCAACGTGCAATCGCTCAGATTTTCGCGGACGC
>JBEONR010000084.1:0-14174 GCA_040544385.1 Oxalobacteraceae bacterium GrIS 1.11 | reverse complement strand
TTGGGGTTCGGCGAATCCTTGACGTTCGGGCTGGCGCCCGCTTCCATCTGCAACTTCCCGCCCAGGCTGTTGAAGAAGGCGGTGTAATGCCCCGTCACGCGCGCCGGGTCGGCCGAATATTCGGAATCCTTGCTGTAGGCGCGGTACATGACGTAATCGAGCAGGGCGGACTGGTAGATGTCATCAACCGAAATGACGCCGCCCAGCGCGGCATTGGCGGGCGCCGCGCTGTAGACCAGCTCGATCACGCCAGCGCCGTTATTGGGCGGATAGACATAGAAATTCTTCAGGTCCAGCTCGGAATAGCAGAAATGCTGCACGGCCGGACCGGGCGTCATGCTGTGCCATCCGGCAACCTGCGCGTCCAGAATCTCGCGGTCGACAATCCGGATCGCGTTGCCCGGCAAATTGCGCACCACATCGAGCAGTTGCACGCCGTCGGCCGGGATGGCCTGCTTGGTGCCGGCGGCCAGCAGCAAGGGCGTGTTCTTGACCGACGCGTTGGGTTTGCGCAGGACGACTTCGCGCTGGCCGTCGTTGAGCCAGTCGAGCAATTCGACCAGTGGCCAGCGGATATTGGTGCCGTCTTGCAATAGCACGGAGGCGCGCGCCAGCGTCGAATTGACGGTGACTGTGGGCATGGGTATTCCTTATAGGTAAAAAACGCCTGGCGGCGCCGTGTCATGCGAAGCGACGCGGCTTGATCCTGGTCGGCGCGGTCCCGAACGACTGCATGGCCCGGATGCGCGCGCTGTTGCGCGCCAGCAGATAGACGGCCTCATAGGCGCCGGCGTTGCCGGGATCGCTAAAGTGAAAGCCCGGTATCTTCATGAGCCGGGCGACGACCCCTTGCCCGATTTCATAGGCGTAGTCATTCAACAGCACGTCCGCCACCGCACCGGCGTTGCGGGTCGGCTTCGTCGCCACGCGCATCGTGATGGCCTTTACCGAATTGACGGCCGGCGCGATGTCGAGCCTGAACGTATTGCCGGCGGCTTGTTGAAGTCCGGTGGGCGCGCCCGTCGCGGACTCAAAGCCCGAGCTGTCCCGGTCGCCGGTTTTGAGGATGGCCAGGTGGCGCCCCTCAAACCACGCCCCAAGAATCAGCGTCGTTTCGGTCCCGTAGGGCGTGTCGATGTCGTATTCGGCGCAACCGGCCAGAGCGTCGAACGGGTCGATATTCGCCTGGACGATGGGCGCGTTGGCGCAAAAATCGATGCAAACGTTACGGACGTGCAGCTCGGCCAGCGGGAACGAGCAGCCCCTCACGTAGGGCAGCACATGCGGGAGGAAGTCGGCGATAGCGGCCATCGCGCGCGGTCACTTCGCCAGGTTCGCGGCTGGGCGGGCGATAAACGGGAAGCGCAAGACCTCGCGCTCGATGGTGCCGCCCCCGGGCAGCGGCTCATAGATGATCTGCATGGCGTTTTCCAGGATCTCGACCACCTCGGCGGGCACCCGCACGGGTTTGCCGCGCGGGATGTTCAAGCCGTGGCCGTTGATGCCCAGGAAAACCGCCTGGCGGCCGACTTCGCCCTCGCTGTTGTGGATGGTGACATCGAAATAACGCCCGGCGAAGTTGTCGCCATGGTCGGTGACGGCAAGCGGCTTGGCGGCTTGCTCGATGAGGGGGGACGGTTCGTCGTCGATGGTGGTGACGCTGGTGTCTTTCGATACTGCCATGGTGTTGCCTCTTCAAATAGAACAGCCCGCGTTGGCGGGCCGTGGAATGGGGGAGCGCCCGCCGCGAAGGCGGGCGCATGAAATCTGGCCGGCCGTTACGCGGTGACGGCGAATTCACCGCGCACCATCCATTGATCGTTCAGGATGACGGCGCCCTGCATTGCCTTCCAGGCCACACGGCCGCGCTGGGCCAGCGGGTCCGAATCCGACGGTTTCGGGTTCACGACCATAGGAGTCAAGGCGAACATGCCTTTGAGCGCGACGATGGCGTAGGCGTTCGATGCGATGTACAGCGCCGGATAGACATCGGCGCTGGTGCCCGACGTGGACGTCATCAAGCCCTTGGCACCGCCGGCGTCGACGAACGGTGTGAAAATGGTGGACGACAGGTAGCGCACGTCCTCGACCTTGCCGATCTCGTTTTCATACGGACTCAGGGAACCGTATTTCTCCACCGGGACAAAGCACGATTTGCCGTCGGCGCCCAGCATGTTGCGCACGTCGGATTCCATGTCGGGATGGATCAGGCAGATATACGCCTTGGCCACCGCCTCGGTGCCGAATGCCGGCGTCGATTTGACGACCTTCGAGATTTGTTCCGCGTTTTGACGTTTCAGCGCCTTGACGATCTTGCGCTGGCCAGCCAGCGTGATGGCGGTGTTGACCGCGTTGCGGGTCGCGCCGTTGGCGTAGACCACGTTCGTGCCGGCGCGCAGGATGCCGTAGCGCATGCGCTCGATCATCTGCGCGGCCTGCTCGCCCAACAGATCGATGGCCTCGTTGAGGACGTTATCCTCGTGGGTGTCCATCACGATGTCCGAAATCGTGATCATCGAGCCGTATTGCGTCAGCAGGCACGGAACGTCGGTCGATGTCATCGTCTGGGAGCCGGGCGTCACGCCCTCGGTCAACGCCGTCGGGCTCGGGTCGAGCGCGGAATAGCGGCGGAAGACGATGGTTTTGGAACTGCCTTCCGGCAAGGCCTTGGCCTGGCCGAATTTCTCGATGACGAGGAAGGGGAGCGCACGCTTCAATAGCTCTTTTTCAGCGTAAGCGGCGGTGCGCGGCGAAATATCGCCGTAAGTGGTGTTGGCCATGGGGATTTCCTATCGATGTGGCGCGAGCGGGTGCGTTGCGGCGCCGTGGGGCGTACCGCAAGCGCCGTGCTTGGCTGGTGGGCTGTCTTTTCGGGTCTGTTGAGGCGTCAACAGCAACGGTTGCCAGTGGCGCCGCACTGGCACGCAATAAAATGGCCTACGCGTTGTTCCAGGCGTCGGCGTAGTTGTTGTCCTGGGCCGGCTCGGCCGGCAGCTTCATGCCGCCGCTGGAGCGCACGCCTTCGGCCGCGTCGAGGGCGGCATCGTCGGCGCCGGCGCCCGCATCGGTCCCGGCCGCTTTCGATTGCTTGAAGGCGGTCAGCATGTCGATGATTTGCTGCGCGCTGCCGGCGTCGATAACGTGTTGCAGGCGGCTTTGCTCTTCCGGCGCCTGGGCTTCCTTCCATGCGCTGAAGTCGGGCGAGACCACGATGTCATTAAAATCCTCGTGTGCGCCGGCGATCGCCTTGAAGTGATTGGCGTTGCGCTCGCTCTGCAGGTGATCGATGACTTCCTGGACCGTATCGGATACGCCGCCGATGCCTTCGCCCACTTTCCTCGCGCAGATTTTTTCGATCAGCGCCGTCAGCAGGCTCACGAATTCCGGCCCGAAGTCTTCCGCCAGCGCCGCAGCCGGATCGTCGTCGCCCGCCTCGCCGCCCGCACCGCCCTGTTCGCCTTCGGCGCCTCTTGCGTCGTCGCCGCCCTTTTGCTGCTCGTTGACGTTCGAGCTGGCCATCGCCAATTCCTTGGTTTGCAGCTCGACCTCTTTCGCATGCAGGGTGGCCGCCCATTCGCTCAGGCGCTTGTCTTCCGCCGCGCCCTTGTCGTCAGGCTCGCCCGCCGGGGCCGCGCCGGCATCGCCCGGGCCGGCCGGCGCGGGAGCGGGGGGCGATACCGCTTCGGGTTCGGCTTCCGGCGCGTCGCCCCCGGCCTCGGGCCCCAGCCCGAAAGCCTCGTCGTCGCTCTGGTCCGGCTTGGGCGCGTCGGCCGCGTTGAATTGATCGGCAAACGCCGCCTTGTCCTCGTCTTGCGAGACTTGATTGCTTGCCATGGATGTTTTCCCTATCGTTGGGCCAAAAAAAACCCGCAATGCGCGGGCCGTTCGTTGTGTGTGATGAGGCGCCGCCTGTTACACCAGCGGCGAGACGTGAGCGCTGTCGCTGCAAAGGGTGCGGCGGATCGCCTGCAACTGGGCCAGCGCCCCCTGCGTGTACTGGAGCCGGTCCGGCGCCACCGTCGCCAGATCGGCAAGGGTGCTGTCGCTCAGGGCGTCGAGGAAGGCGACGACCTGGCGCATCGGGTGGCTGGCCCGGTAGGCCAGCAATTCCGCCGTCTCGAACCGGACCGCGGCGCGTAGCTGCTCGCTTGTTTTCATCCGATGGCCGCCGTCTCGATGCCGGTGCGCTCGCCGACGTTGGCGCCGACCTGGCCGCCCAGCGGATCGCGCCCCCGCGCCGGCGCATCCCATTGCGCCGGCGCGCTTGGCGCGGCCGCGCCCTCCGGCCCCGCCGCTTCCTGGGCGGGGCCGGCCGGCGTTGGGTCGGCCGGGGTCTTGTCGACAAAGCCGGCCGACTTGAGGATTGCGTCCCCGGCAGGCGCCACCTCGGGGCGCTCGGTGGCCACGCCGCCCGCCTGCATGCCCGCATAGGCCGCGTCGACGTTGGTTTTGATCGCGATGGCATTGATGCGGCTCACTTCCGCGCCGATGCGCGCGACTTCCGCCTGCATCTTCTGCACCTCCAGTTGCGCGCTCTGCAACGCGAGTTGCTGCATCTTCTGGTTCAGTTCCGCTTGCTGTTTGGCCTGGTCGTTGTTTTGCTCGGCCGCGACTTCTTCCTCGGTTTTGATCACGCTGGCCAGGTCGTGCGCCTCGGCGCGCTGGCGCAACAGTTCGGCGCGCTTGATATACGGGGCGTCCAGCTCGTTGGCGGTGGCGCCGGCAAACTGGTCCAGTTGCTGGGCCCTGATTTCCTTCGCCATCAACGAAGCGGTGCCGCGCGCCTTGATGTCGTAGTCGCCTTTGCAGCTATTGTCGGGATTAAATTGCATGTTCCACATATACAAGGCGCTGATGAACGAGCGCGTGACGCCCTCGTCGTAGTTGGTCAGCAAGTCCTTCATCACGATGGAGGCGTTGGCCAGCAGCATCGACATGCCCGACGCGGTGCCGGCCGCGCCGGTGGTGGCGTTCTCGCCCTGCATGTAGCGGGGAATCGCCGTCACGTCGTCGGCGTTCTCCTTGAACATGTTGATGATCGGGATCAGCTCTTCCAGCCCGTTGGGGAGGTTGATCACCCGGATCGCCGGCGACGACGGGTCTTTGCCGTTGCGCATCCAGAGCTTGAACGGATACATCTCGTCGGCCCGCTCCTGCGGCGACAGCAAATCGATGTTCACTTCAAGCTGGGGGCCGGCGGTCAGCGCCGCATTGTCCAGCACCATACGCACCGCCGCGTTGATCATGGTCTGGTCGTCGCGCATGATCGATGCGAAGCCGTCGCCGAAGATGCTCGTTTCGTCCTTGTCCGCGTAATACATGTGATACGGCCAAGTCACGCCGTTCAGGGGTTGCAGGGCGATCTTGATCACGTCGCCGTTCGGCAGCAGCCACACGTTCGAGAAAAACGTCTCGTGCATGCGCTCTTGCGGCACCTCGACCCCGGCCGCCGACAACACTTCGCCGTCGAGCCAGCCCCAGCGTTCCAGCACCTCGTACTGGCCATCGTCCTTGCGGTGCGCCGATGCGCGGTCGCCGATATCGCGGATTTCCGAGTCGAAGGAGCGCATGCTCTGCGCGCCGCGCGGGTTGGCCAGGATGTAATCCTTGATTTTCCGGCTGTCGAACGAGCGCTTCTTGGCCAGGGCGCCCAGCGCCGCGCGCGTCATCAAATGGCGCTCGAAGACGTAGCGGCACTCGTCCAGGGTGGTGGCGGACATGTCCGGATAGAAGCGCCAGAGCGGCACGTAGTCGACAAACGGGACGACGTAGGTTTCCGTCTTCATGATCCACTTGCCGCGCTCGAGCATGAATTTCATGCGGGTCTTGCGCTCGACCAGCGGCGCCTTCAGTACGCCGGTCCCGTACAGGTGGCCCGAATGCAGCACATGCCGCGCGGTTTCCTTGTAGCGCGCCTCGGTGAGCTGGTCGTCCATCACATCCGTCATGCGCTTGGCCGCCGTCGCCACCATCTTCACCACGGCCGCATCGAACTCCTGTTGGGTCGGCGCCCGTTCCAGCTCCCGGCCGAGTTGCTGGATCAGCTTGTGTTTGCTGTCGGTGTCGATCGACGGCACCGGCGTGGGTTCGGCGGTCCAGTTGCGGTCGGAATTGGACGGAAACAGCAGATCGGCGACGCGCGCGTCGACCGTCTTCACTTTTACGCGGGTGGCGCGCATGTACGCCTTCGAGCGATTTTTTCCGATCAGCGCATCGACCTCGGGATCGTATTTGCCGCGGTACTGGCGTAAATCCTTCAGCCAGCGCTGCTCGGTCTCCCGCCGGTCGATCTCGGCCTGGCCGAACTCGGCTTGCAGCAGCACGCCCAGGGAGTCGAGCGCCACATAGGACGCGGCATCGTCGCGCGCCATGCCGGCCGCCGCAGCGGCCACGTATTGCGCGTGCGCGGCTTCGCCCGCAGGCGCCTCGTCTGTGATCATGCAAACTCCAAAGGAATGGTGGTGCGCCCGGCGCGAGACGCGCCGGAGTCGCTATAGCTGGTCGTCGATCCGGCCGCCGAGCCAGCGCATGCACGGAACGGCCATACTGTTGCCCAGCGCCTTGTAGCGATGGCCGTCGGGCGCGAGCAGCCGCGCCTCGGCCCGGGTGATCGAGGGGTAATCGGCCTTGAGATAGGCCAGCCAGTCGTCCATGTCGCCGGCCTTGACCGAGCCGCGCGCATGGGGGATGAGCGTGTAATCGTCCGGAAAACCCTGAAGACGCTCGCATTCGCGCGGCGTGAGCCGGCGCACGGCCATGTCAACCAGGACGTCGTTGTGGCGGCGCGCCCCGTTATTAGCGTCCAGCGTGGCATGTGCGTCGCCTAGTCGCACGCCGGATTGGCTGGACTGGAATGCCGCAATAATCGGATGCCCTCGCCCGGTCCCGTCTTCGGACCCGTCGAACCCCTCGGCTTTCAAAGTGTGCGTGATATCGCCCGTGACGCAAGTTGTTGCCACGTAACACGTCTGCTTCATGCCTGGCTGCGCGGAGAGCGCGCCGACGATCTGGCCATCGCCATTCATCAGGCGCACCTCATCGCGGGTGTTTTGCGCGAACGCGATGGCCAACTGTCCGCCGGCATTCGCATGGCTGCCAATGTGCCCCATGGCGCGCATGGTCGGCGCCAGTTCAACGGCGGCATCGGCGCCATGGTCTTTGCAACTGAACGCGATGGCCTGCGCCTGTGTGCCCGTGACCGCAAGCGGGCCGCTGCGCTCAAGCCACCAGTCGGGGTCTTGCTGGGCATTGAAGCCAATGACAGGCACCAGCATCCCGCTCTCGGCATCCTGCTGCGTCGCGCTGCCTGCGGCCTTGCCGTTCGCTTGCAGTGTTCCCGCTACGGCTTGCACGAGGAATGTCTCTGTCGCAAAATCCATCCTGCCGCTGCCGCAAGCATTCAGCGCCGCAGCGGCATCAATCGGCCCGCGCTGGTTATTCCCGCCGAATGCTACTTGAAGCCCGCCCCCGAGTTCAAAGTCGGTTCCGAGTCCGCCGCCGCCCGAAGTGCGCGCGCTAATTGTTCCGGCAACTTCTTCCCTCGCTTTTCGGCTCGGCGCAATATCCCGGCGCACGCCTTCATGCTCAAAAAGTACCGTCGTGGGATCGAAATCTGTTCGAGCACTTGCGATAACGAAGACACGGCGGCGGCGTTGGGCCACTCCGCTATATTGGGCATCGATGATGCGCCACGCGACTGTTCTTTGGGGACCAAACACACAACCAGCGTTTGACCATTTTTCCCCTGCCGGCTGGAGTGCGCTATCTTCGCCGGCAAGCGCGCCCAGAAAGCAGCCGAACGCATTGTCTTTTGTTGAAAGGACGCCGGGCACATTTTCCCAGAGGATGACGGCGGCGGGCAGGCCGGCGGTGATGCGAGCTGTATCAATGGCATTGGCAAGGTCTACGTAGGAGAGTGAAAGTTGACCGCGGGCGTCGGCAAGCGAATTGCGCAGCCCCGCGACGGAAAATGCCTGGCATGGCGTACCGCCGACCAGCACATCCGGCGCCTCGACGGCACCCGCACGCACCAGGGCGGCAATCTTGGTCATGTCGCCCAGGTTCGGCACACGCGGATAGTGGTGCGCCAGCACCGCGGAGGGGAATGGTTCGATCTCGGCCAGCCAGCCCGCCTGCCAGCCCAGCGGCTCCCAGGCCACGCTGGCCGCCTCGATCCCGGAACATACGGAGCCAAAACGGATCGTCATGCGCGCAATCCACGCTGTCCGCGCGCGATGCGCGGCGCAGGCCGGTATGGATACAGTGCTGCTTGTTTCATCTTCCGCCCATAAAAAAAGACCCGGAAATAACGGGCCGTGTTGTTGTCGTGTGGGTGTTCAATAGCCCGCGCTCGTCGCGGCCTGGTGGGCGCCGGCGCCGCGCTCGCGCCCGATGCGCAAGGCGCGCGGCACGATATTCTCGGCAAACGTCATGGCGATGGCATCGGCGCCGTCCGGAGAGCGCACCTGGCGTTTCTTCATGTCGTCCTTGGCCTCGATCAGGCGCGCGCCGTTGGAGGATGTCTTGTAGCTGGGCGCCGAGATATCGGCGATCATGGCCACGTCGTTGGGCAGGCGGTTCGGCAAGTCTTCCAGCCACTCCTTGAAGCGATACCAGATTTCGGCGCGCTTGTTGGCGTACCGCTCCGTGTCCTCCGCGCGCGACGCCGAGTTGACGCCGATAACGGGGATATTGAGCTCTTTCAAGCGGTCGACTATCCCTGAGCCGATGCCGATCTTGTCCACGAAGATCGCGTCCGGCTGAAACTCCCGCCAGTAATTTGCCAATATCCCGGCCACCTCCATCGGTCCTTTCTTCTCGTGATACTCGATGCGGAAAACGGTGCGCCCGTGGCGGAAAGCGATCGAGGTCCGGTCCGGTCCATACTCGGCCGGGTCGCAGCCGATGACGAAGGCGCCGGAGCGTTCCCGGTACGCGCTGTTGACCGCCGCCATGACGGTGGTTGGATTGATCAGCGGGTCGGTGGTGGACGAGCGGAACGCCAGCGCCGGCGTCGCCGGGTATTCCTGGTCGAACAGCCATTCAAATCCCTGCCCGTATGTGATGATCTTGTTCCGGCGCCACGCCATCTGGCCCAGGTCGAGCCCATAGGCGGCCATGTACTTATGATCGTCGGGGGACAGCGCGAAACCGGCCGGGATTATCGCGCGGTATTCGTCCTGCCAGAACCACGGCACGAAGATGGCGATGTACTCTCCCCTGCCCGCCTCGGCGTCCTGCCACATACTGTGAAAGCCGCCACCGATGCCGTTCGCGGTCGATTCGATGATGATTTCGGTGTCGTCCACGTCGGCGACGGTGTTGCCCAGGCCCGCCATGTGCATCTGGGCGTTGTCCCAGAACGCGAATTCGGACAGATGCGCCACTTGCGCCGTATTGCCGCGCCCGACATCTTTCGTGCCTGCGGTTGCCAGCTTGTATCCACCGTCCAGTCTGTCGAATACCAGCTCCTTGGCGTTGGTCGATCCGGTGGACGGCGCGAACGGGTTGTGTTCGTGATACCGCTTGACCATTTTGAAGAGGGCATCGGTCGCTTTCTGTTCGTGCGCGACAATGAACGCCGAGCGGCCGGGATTGATCGAGGTGATGCAGTAGAAGCGCGCGCCGATGTAGGTCGACGCGCCTTGCTGGCGCCCTTTCAGGATGATCACCCGCACCTTGCCGGTTCTCTTGCGCTGTTCCTCGATACGCGCGTGGATATGGCGCTGGGCGCGGTTGAACTCCAGCAAGACGCGCTTGCCGGCCTTGTCGAGCACATACATGCACGTCTCGCAGTGCAGCGCGATATCGCTCATCAGGGCCTCGATCGTCCGCTCAAGGTCGGCCGCGCGGTTAATCGCCGCCATGGGGCGCGATCATCGACTGGAGCAATCGCGTGATCTGCGCCTGAAGCGGAAGGTGCCGCGCCAGCAGTACCTCTTCCGCCTCGGCCGCTTCGCGCTGCAGCTGCCGCTTCTCGGCCAAGGTGAGCGGCGTCGGCGGCTGGATGCTGGCCATCGTGGCCGATTGTCTATCCGCACGGAACCAGCCGCGAACGTACTCCATGTCCTCGTCGTCCTCCGTCAGCGGGGTCTGCGCCGCCAGCCACGGCCTTGCCGGGTTGCGCGGGGTGTAACAGGTAGGCTGAACTTCCTCAATAGACGGGACTTGCCATACCTGCCGGATGCGCGGTCTGTTTTTTGCTGCCATTGCTGCGCTCGCTTGAAATAAAAAGCCCCGGAGGCTTTGCAGCGCCCGGGGCGGATGCCTGATGGATCAGGCGGAAGATGATGGGTGGCGTTGATCGCCGCCAAGCCATCACGGCTGGCCAGCGCTCCATTCCGATACGCCTTTTAAACGGCGCAAATGCAAAAGCCCCGCCGGTGAGGGCGAGGCTTTGTAAAAATGCGGCTGAAAACTGGTGTTGCCGGCGCCATTGTGTGCGCCCCATCCTATCTGGAAGGTGGCGCCTGCATCGGCGGCCCAGGCGCCACGACGATGGGTGCGCACCTGGTCGATTTCCCCCGCGATGGGCCACAAAAAAGGGGTGGTTTCGCAAGAGACAGTTTTTCAGACTATCGAATTGAGGCGAATTTTACGGCAAAGTGTACGGGTTTTTCCATGGGTATTTTGCACGGGTTTTCCCGTACATCTTTTGCATCGTCGCTTCCCCCAAGAGAAGCGTGATGGATGTGGCTACTGGGCGCTCCAACTTTGCAGGCAATAAACCCATCATTTTCAAAAATCGAGGTCGTCAGCCCCAACGTGTACCAAGCGGCCCAACAACGCGCCAAAGGCCAAATCGTGGGGCTTTTCTTTGTACTGACCTTCGATGACCAAGATAGGATTCAGTAGCAACACGAAGTGGAAATCGCCACTTAGGCCAGGACGGGAACGGATGAAGCCCAGCTCTTCAAGTCGGCGCATCCGTACCTTCCATAAGGATTCTGCGCGCGGGCCGCTAAATCCTGACTCGTAAGCAAACTCTTTCGGATTACGTATCTCTACCAAGCCTTCGTCAAAAGTCCAGCACCACAATGTCAAGTAAGACATTGCCACAGGCACCCCTTTCCCTGACATCGTGTCCATGATTCGCATGATCAAAGTCATGGTTCGGGGTATTGTCGTGAAGCCAGTTTTCTGAGTTCTTATCCAAAGATGTTCGTCCAACACTTCTGGCCATAATCTTTGACGCAATTGCTTACGCCTGTCACTAGCTTTCTTGCGAGGAATACGACGTACCTCACTGTTTTGAGGTTCCGATTCTTGCAAATTTTTAGCTTCATCAGCCATAATATGTCCATTCTTGATGTTTCATAGTGCATGAAGGCCACACGTATTTGCACTATACACTGCACATACTTCTATGTAAATCATATACTTACGATGCAAGCGGTACTCATGTTCTATGTTCTCTGTACTAAGTTCTTTGTGCTCAGTGGTCCCCGCGCTCATAAATTACATTTGGCATAATTATCTCACTTCGGGACGTTATGAGCGGGAGTTCACTACCTTCGGAGGTCTGACGAACAGTCAGAAAGGCTTAGTTAAAGGCTGAATGCAAGAAACTAGGCGCTCGTCACAGCATGCTGTGTTTTGCTAAGAGCAGAATTTTTAACGAGAAACAGTCGTACCACGCATACTGAAAGCCTCCGCAAGGGGGCTTTCTTCATTGTCGAATCACGGTTTTCCAGCCCAAGTTTTACCTAGCCATTGCCTAATAGGCAACATATTACTTTGCTTTGGTCGGATATTTGGAGTGACAACAGGATAGGCCGATTCTACCGCCAGTTTAATCGCGTACGGGCCATTGTTGATCTTCTCCTTCTGAACTCGCATAAACACATAGTAGGGATGACCAGCATTGATGTTCGGTGAGCCAATCAACTCGCTGTAGTGCCTGTTCCCCCAACCTGTATCCCAAACAACAGCATGTGGTGAATACAGCATGGAAGTCACGATCTTGGGTAATATGAGCGAAAGATTGTAACGAGTCAGATCGAACTGCCTTCTTCTCGGCCCATCC
The DNA here is from genome assembly GCA_040544385.1 of Oxalobacteraceae bacterium GrIS 1.11. Taxonomy (GTDB): domain Bacteria; phylum Pseudomonadota; class Gammaproteobacteria; order Burkholderiales; family Burkholderiaceae_D; genus Janthinobacterium. The sequence continues at coordinate 2,149 of JBEONR010000084.1, read as the reverse complement.
CAGATCAAAGCGTCTGCAGGGGGGGAGAAAGGTATGCCGGCCTTCTCTCCGGTTGAATAGCAGTGGGAAGAGTACACTACCATCACATGCTTTTCAAAGGGGACACCCCTACTATCCTCCATCGGGACTTTAGTGTGCGTCTGAGTGTTCAAGTGCGTTAGAGTGTACGTTACACCGGCGACTTTGATGGACATCGAGAATCTTTGGGTAGCAAATTACCAAGGATACAGGTGTTTGTTATTCGCAGCAATAAAACTGTCTGTGCATCGAGCACGCCGAATCGTCGCCTTGCCTTGGCCATTGTCGAAGTACATTCTGGCATCTTCTGCCATTCTATACCACCAGCGCATTGGGGCGCAGATCGCCCCATTTCGACACGCCCAACCTCGAATCGCACAGCAAATTTGCGCTCGGCCGCCGTAACCGCAATATCGGAGCCATCCGCCCGCTTCATCAACCGCGACCGGAAGCCACCATGCCAGTGCGTGCGCCGAATATGCCGCCGCGGCCCCGCAGTTCGACCGCCAGCCCAATCGCTTGGCGCGCGACTGGCCGATCAGAACATTAAATAGCAAGCATGACAAAAATTCAAGCATGATTGATGTTTGAAACCATTTCAAACTAAATTTGTTTCTTTGTTTCTTTGTTTCTTCATTACTTCCTTTCTTTTGTTAGTTTCTTTGTTTCTTCGTGAATTTATTCCTATATTTGTTATCATTCAATCTCCCACCACCCGGAGACCAGCCATGCGCCCACCCGAATTTTCCGCTGAAGTAATCATCCAAGCCGGCCAAGAGCTTCTTGCCGCCGACCGTAAAGTAACCGGCTTCGCCCTGCGCAAAAAGGTCGGAGGCGGCAGCGCATCGCGGCTCAGGCAGGTCTGGGACGAGTACATCACGCGCCAATCAGTCACCGTGACCGACCCCGTGGCAGAATTGCCGGTCGAAATGGCGGAAGAAATGGCGGCGGTCGTCAAGGCGCTATCCGACCGTATCGGAGCAGCGGCGGTGGAACTCAATGACCGGGCAGTGAAAGGCGCGGAACGGCGCGTCCGTGATCTGGTACGGGCCGCCGGGGAGCAGCGGGATCAAGCAGAAGTCGAACTCATCGACGCCTCCCAAACCGTCGATGATTTGGAGGCGCAACTAGAGGAAGCGAAGATTTCTGTTGAGGATTTAAAAAAGCAATTGGCTGCAAGTCAGGCCACCGCCCAGGGGCAAGCAGTCGAACTCGCCCAAGTGCGAGAGCGCCTTGCTCTCACCGAACAAACCGCCAAAACCACGATCAAGCAACACGCTTCGGAACTAGACCGGATGAATGCCGGCATCCAATCCGATCGCACAAGGCATCAACACGAAGTCGAGCAACTGCGCGTCGAACTCGCAGAGCAAAAGCACGCCACCCAAAGCGCCGCCGCCGAACTGGCGATAGCCAAGGCCAAAGTTGCCGCATCCATTGAAGCGCACCAGGAGCAGCGTGAAGAGATTGCGCAAATGCGCGTCGAACTCACGGAGCAAAAGCAAACTGCCCAGGGCGTCGCCACTGAACTTGCGACGGCGAAGGCCTGGGTTGCCGCTGCCGTGGAAACGCATCAGGAACAGCGCAACGAGATCGACCAGCTTCGGACCGCCGTGGCTGTGGAAAGCAAAGCCCGCGCCGCTGCTGAGCAGCAAACCGCCGTGCTCACCACCCGCATGGGCGACATCAATACCCGTGCCGAAAAATTCGAGAAACAAGCTGAGGAAACCGCCCTTAAATTGGCCAGCGCGAACATCGGCATCCAATCCGGCCTCGCGCGCCTGGAGAGTGTGACGCGCGAACTGGACGAGGCCAAAAAAGTAGCCGAGACAGCTCGGGCCGCCGCAATCAAGGCCGGCGAAGAAGCCGCAGAACTGCGTGGTAGGTACGCTGGGGGCAATGACGAGTCGGCGGCCAGCAAGAAACCGCCCGCTACACGCGGCTAAATGCGGAAGGGCTGAGCGCCACCGTTCTCTCCATGAGCGGCGTCGCTTGCCGCATGACCCTGCATCGCTTCCTGTGCCTTCTTGAGGCTTTGGCTGAGCACATACGCGGCGCGGGAGAACCGTTTGATGTGGTCATAGTAGGTCTGCCGGCCAATGCCCAGGTCGGCCGCCGCGCGCTTGGCAAC
>JBEONR010000083.1:0-14350 GCA_040544385.1 Oxalobacteraceae bacterium GrIS 1.11 | reverse complement strand
GCTCAGCTATTATTGTCATTTTAGAATCCATGTGTGTCAACTTCCTTAATTAGCGTGATGAAGTTGTCTCACAACAGTTTGACACAGGGGGCTTCGCCATCGGCATCGGCGGAGGCCTTGGCACTATCCTCCAAATGCGACTGATGGAAGTTGCGGGTGAGGCGCAGCTGCTGGCTGGTTCTCTCAATCACGCCGCTTTCAATGTAGCGAATGCGCTCGGTCCGTGGCTGGGGGGCGTGGCGATCAGCGCGGGGTTCGGTTGGTCCTCGACCGGCCTGGTGGGATCTACGTTGGCACTCGGCGGACTAGGGGTTTGGATGGTTTCGTTGCTAGCAGCGCAACGCGCGAAGGAACGCTTGTGAAGTGCAGATTCGGCTTTTAAGCTTGCTACTGTCGGCGATCCTGGCTGACGCGATCAACCTCGGTCTGACCAAGATGGTGGAGTCGAGCCCCGGCGCGAGCTATTCCAAGCTGTCGTGGCTGCAAGCCTGGCATATTCGGGATAAAACCTATTCGGCCGCTCTGGCCGTTCTGGTCAACGCCCAGACCGGCCATGCATTCGCCGGTAACTGGGGTGACGGCAGCACCTCGTCGTCGGATGGGCAGCGCTTTCGCGCTGGCGGTCGCGCCGAGAGCACCGGTCACGTCAATCCGAAGTACGGCACCGAACCGGGAAAGATAATCTACACGCACATCGCCGACAACTACGCCCCGTTCAGCACCAAGATGGTCAACGTCGGCGTGCGGGACTCGACCTATGTGCTCGACGGATTGCTGTACCACGAGTCGGACCTGCGCATCGAGGGGGAGTGTCAGTATTTTTGTGTGGTCGAAGTCATTTAGCTAATTTCAATGCCTCGTCACAGGTAAGCGGTGAAGCGTTCGGCGAATAGAATTGCGAATTGGTTTTTCGCGGCACGCCAAGTAACAGCAGGCATTTTCCAGTTTTTTGCGATATTGCGCAAGGCCAGCCAGATCAATTTCGTCGCGGCGTCATCGTTCGGGAAATGGCCGCGATTTTTGATCACTTTGCGGATTTGCATATTCCAACTTTCGAGAGCATTGGTCGGGTACATGATGCGACGCGCCGCCTGCGGATGCACTGAAGGCGGGCCATGCCACAGACTCAAAACATTGCCTACCAGCAGATCGCCCCAGCCAACGCGCCATGTCGCTATACGCGAAAAGCCTCCATATCGATCACCGCATCGGCCGTGGCGGTCAACTCCGGCGTCTGCGACACGAAAAACTCTTGATCGTAGCCGCCCAGGCGCAGCACTTCCCGCTTCATCGCCATGAACATCCGCTTGCGCTCAGGATCGAGCGGGCCATCGGCTTCGTCGGAAAACAAGGTCGAATAGCGTCGCCCGGCATTTTGCGCAAGATATAAAGCCACGGCGCGCACCAGGCACTCGTTGATCCAGACCCGCTCACCGCCACTCATCAGGCCGACGCTCTTGCTCTCGGTCGACTCGGCGTCATGCACCACGATGTCGAATCCCTCGCGCTGCTCTCCTTTCCCAGTTTCCACCAGCGTCTTGATCGATACCGTGAACCGCGCCCCGTAGCTAGCCAACAGCAGTTCATTCGCCAATCCTGACAGCACCGGTCCCGCATCGTCGATTGCCAGAGCGATCACGCCATCGTTGCTCAGGCATTTGGCGAACAGCGTCCAGTTCCCCAACTCCGCCTCGACCGCCGCGGCGCGCGCGACCCCTTGCGCCTTGCGCGCGGCAAGGTCGGCCGCCTGCCGATCCGCCATGTCCAGGGATAGCGCATCCCGAACGGCGACGACGTGCGCCTGCTCGGCCGCCGTCACGGCGTCCGCCGCCCGTTCCACCGCGTGCGCCGCAGCAAGGAATTGCCGCTCATCGCAGGGGGTGGGCAGCGCGCCGATGGCGGACTCGATGCCTTGCATCGCCTGCCGCAGCTGCGCCGCCTGGCGTTCCCGCTGCGCGACAATGGATTGGCACGTTGCCGCGATCTGCTGCCGCTCCACGAACTCTTCCGTCGTTTCGCCGTTGCCGGCTTCGGCCATAGTACTCAACTCCTGATCGAGCCCGGACGACGCCGCGCGGGCCTGCCTGATCTCGCCGGCCTGGCCCGCCAGCACGGCGAAGCGCGACGCCCGTGCCCTCGCCCGTTCGAGACGACGCTCAGCCGCATCGAGCCGGGCCGGGAACTCGACGAGCGACGCCCGCCGCGCGCGCAGCGCGGCCAGTTCATCGTTGGCCGCTTTTCTTTTCCGCGACAGCTTGGCGATATCCAGGTCGGCGTTCGGCATCAATGCCTGCGCCTCGCGGGCGTCGCCGAGCAGCTTGCACCGGCCCTGCAAGTCGGTGCCGAAGCATGGCACTTCCTTCGTCAAGCCGAAACGCCGCGCCAACTCGACGGCCCGGAGCGACGCCTGGCCCGCTTCGCGCTCGATGGCACCCACTTTTTGCAGCGCCGCCTTCTCGCCGCCCTGCAATTCCGCCAGCCGCTGCACTCCTTGGCGAAGTTGCGCGACGCCGGCGGCGCGGACCGCGACCACGCGCCCGGCCAGCGACAGCCGCCGCCCTGCATGCGCCACGGCGTCGGCGCGGGACAGAATCCTGTCGAGATTCATGCGCTTTTCTTCCAGCGAACGCCGCCGCGACCATGCCTGCTCGGCGCGTCCGGCGACGCGCTGCTGCAATTGCGCCAACCGCTGCCGTTCCCGCGCTTCCTGCGCATCCAGCGATTGCGCGCCATCCCGGCCAGACTGGTTCAATGTTTTCCGCTCGGCGAGCAATTCCGCTCGTCGTTGTTCGGTGCGCTGTGCAACCGTTCTTTCCGCCGCCAGTTGGGCTTGCGCCGCCCGGCCCGCGTCGAGCGCCTGCTGCGCGGCAAGCCTTGCGGCGACGGCGTTTGCCGCGCGCGTCCTGGCGCCGCCCGCGCGAGCGCGCTCCGCTTCTATCCGGCGCGATTCGTCTTCAAACCCGGCCTGCTCATGGCGCATGGCGGCGAGTCCCGCTTTCAAGAGCCTTGCCGTCTCCGCGGCCCTCTGACCGAAGACACGAATCTCGTCCAGCCCGAGCAAGTCGCCCAGCAGGGTCTTGATCTCGGCGTTCTTGTACGCCGTGAGCTGCCGCTTCCCCTGCGCCGAGAAAACCGACGTGAAGAATGTCTCGGCGCTGCCAAGGATCGCCTCCACGCACCGTTCATAGGTTTCAACCTTGCCATCGGAGACGGTCCCGTCATGCAGGCGCGCCGGCTCCCACCCCTTCCCGCCATGCTTGAACAGGAATGCCTCGGTCTTGCGCTTGCCGTTGAGCCTGAACACGATCTGCGAACGGTATCGCGATCCATCGTGCGTCCAGATCAAGTCCTTTTCGTTTTCGGGAAGGTACACATGGTCGTAGTAGGAAAAGCCCCCCGGGCCGGCGACGCCCGCACGCGACGGCATCGTCAGGTAGGGATGCAGATTGTCCATCAAGGTGGTCTTGCCCCTGCCGTTCGGTCCCGCGATGGCGACCAGTTGCGCGCCAGCGGCGAGCCGTTCCAGATCCAGTGAAAGCTCGTCGCGGCCCAGACCGTCGCGAATGCCGCGAAATCCCTTGAGCGTGAGAGAAAGCGGTGTCATGGCGATACCCTCCCGTCTGCTATGCGCATCGGCGCCGCCGCGCGACGAAGATGGGTCGCGCTTGAGTCCCGATGCATGCGCGCCCTGCTTGCTCCCACGGCCCCGATGCGCCAGGCGGGCAAGCGCTTCCGATTGAATCCATGATTGAGTGTTTGCATGTCGATCTCCTGTGTTGATCTCGATCCAGTGTCGCGCGCACTCGGCGCGCGTCAAGCCGGTGGTCCCAACCGCCTAAAACAGATCCGGCATGGACACGGCTGCGGCGTCGCCTCTTGCCTCTTGCGAGGCAACGACACCCGCGCCTTTTACTGGTTGCCCCTTCTCCCCGGCACGTCGCTCCAGAATGTCCGACGCAATCGCTTCCGGCCCGCGCGTCTGCAGGCATTCCAGACAGGCCAGCAGCGGACCGGCCTTGGCCTCGGTTGCCCTGGCCCACGCCCGCACCTTGTCGGCGATGGTCGCGGCTTGGGATATGCCGGCGGCGCGGGTCCGCACAACCGGTACGATCCGCCCTTCGAGCTTCACTTCCGCCGCGGCGCGCAGCATGCGCTCGATCGCCGCGCGGTCGACTTCATGCCGGTCTTCATCGGCGATGCTCCACCGCACCCGCACGAAGGCGCCCGCCACGTCCTGTGCCTGTATTGCGGCTTCGATCGCCTCCATGTCCGGTTTGCCGGCGAAACAAAGGTCGATCGTGCGCCGCGCCGGTGTCGGTTCCAGCGCGAACCGCGCGCTTGCCGCTTCGACTTCCCACACCAGAAAGCCCATGTCGCCCTCTTCCCCATAGTGGAATCGTCCGATCGACCCGGCATACGCGATCCTGCGGCCATCCTTTTCCCAATCCTGGTGGCGATGAATATGGCCGAGCATGAACGCCTGCGCCTGCGCACCGAACAGGGAACCGGTCGTGAATTCATGATCGAATCCCGCCATCGGCACGCCATGCTCGGTCAGGCAGCCGTAGACGGTTCCGTGGGAGACGCCGATGGTCGGCACCGCCAACTTCCGCGCCATGTGGTTGCCGGGCGCGAAGCCGCGCAACAGCAAGTCGAGCTGCTCGCCGACGGCAACGGCCGCCGCAGCCGCGCCCACCGCAGCCGCGACGGTCGCCTTGTTCACCGTCGGCACGCAGGAAAACAAGGCCCGCATGCTTTCCGGAAATTGCTCGAAACGCCAACCCTCGGAGGCGATCCAGCGTCCGTCCGGCGCCAGGGCGACTTGGCCGATCCGGTCCGCCACATGCACCGGATAGCGGCCGCCCAGCAAGCGGAAGGTCGCAAGAGTGCCGGGAGGCTCGTGCGAATAGGTTCCCTGGAGCATCAGGATCGGACAATGATCCGCGAGTCTCCTGACGTTGCGCGCCAGGCGTTCCACGGCCGGCGCATGCAATTCGAGCGCGTGGTCGGTCGCGTCGCCGGAAATGACCGCTGCGTCGACCTGCATCGCGATGGCCCGGTCGATCGCGTGGCTGAAACAGCGGTCCGCTTCCGCCAAATGTTTGTCGCTATAGTGCAGGTCGGAAAATTGCGCGATGCGGATCATGGCCGGCCCTCCCCCATCGATTCATCAATAAACAGGTCTTTCCCATTTGCTGTATTCATCGTCTTTCTCCATGTAGGTTTGAAGACAGGCGCACGGTCGTCGTCCAGAGAACTATTTCAATTCGGACTCGATCTTGTCGAGGTAGCCCTGCGGATCGTCGCGGTGGCGTTCGAGTTCTTCCAGCGCGCGCCGCCGCCCTCCCGCGTTGAGCTTCCATCCGCGTCCCCACCGCCGATCCGCATACTGCTCGAACCGCGCCGCATCGATGCCGTAGGACGATGCGATTTCGATCACCTGTTCCTGGCTGGGGCCGGCGCCATGCATTCCGGGCGTGGACGCTCCGGCTTGCCGCTCTTCCAACGCCCGCGTCTCCACGCCTGCCGCGACCGGCCGCGCCGGCTCCCGGCCGTCGTCGGTGGCGCCGCCGCTATCCTTGCCGGCATCCGTCCAGGCGTGCATGGCCGGCAGGTCGAAGGGATTCTGCGCTTGCGATGCATAGAGGCTGCCCGCATCGGCCGGTCCTTCGAGAATCCGGCTGGCGCTCTGCGCGTTGACGATCGCCGTCTCTTCGTCGTCGTGGGCGCGCAGCAAGGCGGTCACGTCGATGGGGGCTTCGAGTTCGATGATCCATTGCCTGACCCGTACCGCGCGGCCGGCTTCATCGATATGCGCAACTTCCATCAATTTTTTGGTGAGATAAAACGGTGTCCGCTTGTTATCGAGAAACCCCGATATCCGACCGCCGCGCATGAAGGCGATGGTCTCGAATTTCTGGATCGCCGCGTTCATCGCGTAAAAGCTGTTGGTGTGCAGTTCGAAGGCGCTGATCGACTTGATGCCGGGAACGAAGAAGATGAAACGTCCCGACAGATTGCATTGCCGCTGCTGATACTCGGCGCAGCTTTCCGGGTCGCACAGCCCGCCGTTCTCGCTGCGCAGCGTCGTCTTGCGGCCACCGAACACGCGTACGACGCGCCTGCCGGTATCGCCCATCGGCGCCGGCGCGTAGCACTTGCAATAGCGCACGCGGCCATCCGGCGCATATTCCGACCAGAATTTCTTTTCGCTCGCGCCCCAGGCGACCAGCTCATGCGGCATCACGGCTTGCCACATGTCCGACGGGAACACGACGGGGAACCGGTACAGGCGCCTGACGCCATCGTCCCGTTCCTCCCCGTAGGCGTCGAGAATCTGGCTGGCGATCGCCGGGTTCGGGAAATCCTGCCCGCGCACCGTGAACCAGGCCACATTCCTGGGCACCAACGGCGTTTTCAGATTGGGCAATGCTTCGCCGATGGATCGTTCGATCTGCTCGAAAGACTGTCCGGCGGCCACGCCCCGGTCATAGATTTCCTGGGCTTGCGGGTTCTCCGCCGCCTTCTTCGTGAGGACTTTGATGCCGGCGCGGATCTTGCCGCCGGTTGCAATGCGTGCGGGGCCTTGTCCCAGCAGCGTGGGCGGAACCGCGCCGCTGCCATTGATGGCTAATATGGTATTCGTCATGGTGCGCTCCTTCATGAAATGCGAGACATCTCGCCAATTCATGATCCCGCACATCGTCGCCGCTTCAAGGGTTGGTATTTGCGACGCGGATCGTACCGATAGTGTCTATGAAAACGCTGCACCGACGCGCTGGCGCGTCAACGGCGCACCGCACCCACTTTTGTTGCGCCGGGCAAGGCAGGCATTGGACTATCGGTGATCCAGACCCAGGACGTTTCATCGCCCGATTTCAGCACCTTCTCCTTGATACCCCTATCCTTGGGCTCCATGAATCCGCTCAAGACATGCAGGGCCACCGGCGTTTCGCCGGCGTCAAGCAGCAGCGCGTTGGGGAATTGGGCTGCGCTCTTCGCGTCGTACCGCAAGGGCTTGATAAATCGACGCTGCTGCGCGACCAGGGCATCGATCAAGCCGATTTCATGAATGCCATCGAGCGGAATCCACTGTTCCGTCGTGAGCATGAAGCTCGCCGTGTCGATCTGGTAGGTATGCTCCCGCTTCGCGTAGATCAGGGCGCACATGACGACACGGGGCTTATGGGCGGTATCGGCGTCGCGCGCCTCGAACAGATGGCCACAGACCCGCTCGATCCGCTCCCACGCCTTGGTGTCGATAAGCAGCGGCGTATCGGGCATGTGCTTGACCCAGACCTTGCGTCCGAACGTGGTCGCTTCGCTGCTTTTGAATTCGCCCAGCACCAGGGCCATCTTGAACTGCGTCTCATCGCCGGGGCACTGAAGCACCGCGAGCTTGCTGCGACGCCGCTCGCCCGTCTGCGCCTTGGTCGCCTCGTTGAACGGTTCTGGCACGTACAAACGTTCCGACAGCGGGAGGCCTTTCGTCATCACGTCGTCGGCCGCTTCCATCAGATACTTGTGCAGCACACCCTGGTTGCGCTTGCCTTCCATCGCCGGCGTCCACCGGTTCATCCCCGCGCGCTCGAACAGGAAGTGCATGACGGCGCGCAGGCTCATCCGGCGCCGGGGAACATGGACTTCCGCAGGATCTTGCCGTTCGCCGCGCGGGATGGTACGGCCCGGTATTCGCACAAACGGGAAGTCCACGCGCAATTCGACGGACACCGGAGAATGCTCGATGATGGACTCGCCCAGCAACTCGCCCAGCCCCGACTGGTGCAACTCCGACTCGTAGGAGGGACAGGAAGGGTGGTGCCGCGCACCCGTTTCGGGCATGCGCTTGATCAGGAACAGCCGGTGCTTGGCGACATACATCTCGATTCCGCCCTGGACGCACATGCAGCGGGGCCGCTCGGGCGTCTCGTAGATACGGGCGAGCGCGTCCTGCAAGCGCGCATCCGTCGCCGCGTAGACGCAACCCTTAATGAAAAAGCATTGGTCATCCATGGCCAGGCTCACACCAGATCGCGCACGATCAGTTGCAGTGGCCGGCGCAGGTTCGGCAATAATTCACGCACCGATTTCAATTCGCTGATCCCCAATATCTCTCCGATCTGGTCCTCGGCGGCGCCGCGTTCGAGCAAACGGGCGGCGACCGTGCGCCGCAGGCTGAGCGCCGACAGTCCCTCCAGGCCGATATGCCGGAAGATCTTGCGATAGGTATCGAGGATGCCACGGCACAGGAATCGCGCTTGTCCCGGCGCTCCATGGCTCACAATCTCGAACGGGGCGCCGGCTTCGGTCAGGAACAGGCGGCTGTTCTGGGCGAATCCGCGATACCGGGAAGGCGTTGCGGCGCCGGTATCCCGACGCAAGCGCACGGCCAGGTAACCATCGATGGCCTCCACAGCCCTTCTGCTGGCAAAGAACAGCGGCCTGGCGTTGCGATTGACGGCAACTTCCTCACGCATTGCCGACTCTTCCCTGACGCTCCCGTCGGCATTGAGGTAGTCGCGCACTTCAAGTCGTGCGATTTCGAGCGGACGGGCGCCGGTGGACAACAATATATAGAGAAGCGCCACGTCCCGGCGCGGACAGGTGCTGCGCATGCGCGTCCTGCGAATGGCGAGTCCGATCTCTTCATCCGTCAGTATCCGCCCGGGACGTGCTTCCTGCGCCAGGTCCGGCGAATACCGTTCGAGGGCCACCGTGATCGCCGCGCTGCATTTTCGCAGCCGTTGCACGAACGCGATTTCGTTCTGGTTGAGTCCCTCGATGCCGACTTCCCGGTACAGTTTCCGTGCAAGGGTCTTGATGCGCCGCTCGACAGAGGTACGGGTCACGCCGTGTTCCGCGGCAACGGCATCGTAGGTTTTTCCAGCGATGATTTTCCTCAGCATCGCGATCGATATCAGAGTTGAGTTCGGGTCCATATTGGGCGCTCGCCTTGCAGTTCGAGTACCTCCATGTTTCCATCGAATCCCCCTTCTGTGCCAGCCAAAATCAGTCTCTGCAATCGGCGATTTCGGCATTGGCACATACTATAGATCCACGATTTGAGACAGCAGTTTAAGCTATGGTCCTCAACGGAGGATCGCAGGAAATGACGGAAGCAAAGAAGCGGAAAGTGCACAGCGCGGAGTTCAAGGCAAAAATCGGGCTGGAGGCCGTGCGCGGGGTCAAGACGGTCAACGAGATCGCTCAACTGCACGGCGTTCATCCGGTGATGGTGCATTCAAACCCGAACTGAGCACGATTTTTTTGTGACAATTGTTGCGTCGTTGTCTGCCGCTGACGTAAACTTCTACGATCTGAATATTCATAGAGTTGGGCCAAATACCGACCTTGTTTGATGACAAAAACGCGATCAGCGTGCAGTAAAGATCGAGCCAACGGGGATGTTCCGTCGTGCAGCCAAAGCCAGCACCCCCCTACTCATTAGGACCGGCCTGCTGCTCGATCTCTACGACTTCTTGGGTAAAGCGCTGATTCATCTGGCTGATGACGTAAGGATTTTGAGCGAAATATACATCAAGGTCGATGGTCGCCCCTTGAAGCGCCGTTGCCAATTATTGCCTTTCCTGGATATTCTGAACTGAGGGTAACTCATCAGAAACGAACACAAAGCTAAATCTGTACTCCTGTGCTATCCCGGCATCTGCGAGAGTCAACATGTCACGCACGACCAATCGTCCTTGTAACTGATCTGAAAACGGGCGCACCCGGTCGTGCGTTGACGGACATTACATCCGCTTACAACAATACCGAACCAGATGATTGAGCAATCAAGTGGTTCGCAAACAAGGCCAAGCAATCACGGCAAGGACCAGCCTTCTGATAATGAATTGTCGCAAGTATTCAGGCTCAGGTCGGGATTCGTGCCATTGGTCGAAAGGCACAGTTGCGAAGCTGTATTGATGATGCCGCCTTTGTAGGATTTCCAGCTCTGGTTGGCGGCATTGGCGACGCAAGTTTTCACGACAATGCCATTGCCCGCAGTCAGGCAATAACTGTCGCGCAATTGAATGGAATTATCCTTGGCGACCACCCATGCCTGGTTCGGTTTGCCGGTGCAGGCGCTGGCACTAACCTTCGCACCCTCAGCGAGCGCATCGTTTTGATCGAGACATAAGCCGTTGGCATTTCTCACTGCGCCGCGCGCGGAGTTGCCCAATGCATTTTCCTGAATGCTATCGGCCGCCTCTTGCGTCACGAGGGAGATATCCGGACAAGACTTGCTGGTAACAGTGCTGGCGATATGCGCCGTCACCATCGCGCCATTGCTCATCGCTTGCGGCAGGCCCAGCGTCACCTTACTGTATGGCTGCCCCATGCACGTTGCACGGCTGCTACTCCACTCAAAATATTCCGTCCATGTCGACATATTTCCAGTCGAAATTTTGCTTGCCGCAATCTTTACGCTGCCCAACTTAAATGTCCGGTTGGCATTGACATCCGTAATCGTGGCGGCCATCCAGTTATCGCCCTCGAAGGCGATATGAAATTTATACGTATGACCAAGCACCCACTCCACGTGCATGCGGCAAGTGCTGCCCTCGCCGCCCTCGGTGAATTTACTGCAAAAACTTCCGGCATCGCCGGGCTTAAAATCCGTTGCTCCCCATGCGGAGAGCAGGAACAGCCGTTGCTGGCCGCCGTTGCTTTGCATTCCGACATAGGAGGCAGAGTGCGAACCAAGCGGTAAAAATTGATTTGACCAGAAAACACTGGCGTCATAACCGGGATCTGTGTTGACCGTTATGGCAAAGTCAACCGAATCCAGTGCTTTCACTTCGGGTGGGAAAGCGTATCGGGTGTTTGCGCCCGGTGTGCCGCCAAATGCCATGGGAGACAATGCCAAACCTGCCAGCAAGCTTACAAATATAAAGGATTTTTTCATTGTTACTCCGTAAATGTAAATAGAGTTGATTCCAATCGAAATAATAGCAGCTTATTCTTATAGTTAAATAATAAGTGTTAAAGGTAATTTTTTGATATTTTTAGACTGGTTTTATATTGAAGATAGGAGGTGTTGTCGCCATGTCTACTCATCTTTCATATCCATCCGCACCTGGCCCCTGGAAATTTTTGCGGTGCAGTTCGATTCGATTTTTTATAATATTGTTCAACGGCGAGGCTTGCGCGAGTATTTGGCGCCCCTGTTGATGCGGCGCGACCGGCCCAAGACGCTGACTGCGCTGGCGGGAGCCGCTGGTGCAGGCGCTGGCAGCTCCCGTACAGCGGCTGCAATACTTTCTTTCGGAGGCGAACTGGGATGCCGATGCGATCACTGCGCGGCGCTTGGCATTGCTGGCCTTTGATCCGGAAACCGCCTCTTCGCCCAAGGGTATCCTCGTGATAGACGACACGGGAGATCGCAAGGATGTACGGATTGAGGAACTGGGTGGAGCAAAGCTACAAGCAAATGAAAGACGAACTTGGCTGGGCCGACTTCATGGTTAGAAACGATCGTGCCATTCGTCGCCATTGGGAGTTCGTGTGCTGCGCGTTTTGCTTTTGCTGGTGGCACGAAGTAGTACAGCGGCGCATGGCCGAGCAGCCTGCCGCTCTCCCCGCATTATCTGGCTCTGTGCCATCAACGCTTGCATCAGTGTCAGCGCAGCCGTTAGCCGCGCGAAAAAAAATCAACGACGCCAAGGAGCCAACGGGGCCATGTTGGCCCCAGGCGCTGCGTGCGGTTCGCGCCTGGCTGACCCCGGCATATTGGCTCACGCGCTGCTGGAACGCTTTTGCCAACACGCCCCCGCCGCCTGAACTTGCCATGCTGATCGAAGCGTTGATGGCAGGAGACGGAGTTAACTATTATCTTCGGATTTAACAAAATACCGTTAATACTGGCGGGAATGTACCTGGAGAGTAAACGTTACGCCAGCATCGTCCTTGACTTTGGCGGCGCTTCTATTTCGTCTCACGCAGGATCTGACTGCCAACCAAAATATATCCATGGGAGAGGCGCTTTCGCTATCTTAAGCGGCGACATGTATGGCCGTGGTTGCAACCCCACGCAGTCTGATCTACTCTTTCACGAGGTCGCGCGACATCCCGTTCGTGGCCACGGCGCCCCTGGCGCTGAATCCGCCGCACTACGGCGGCGTCGCAGTCGATACCTGCCCTTTCTTTTCAATCCAATCCAAGCTGCGCTTGTGAATAGTGCTTGTGGCCGACTCCTCACAAATATTTGTTGAGAAGCGTGTCCCTGGCCCGCTTTTGCGCCGTTCATGCGAATCCATTTTAGTTTCCAATCCATATCGACGGCCGGGACAGCCGCGGTATGCTGTCGAGCTTCCAGTTCCCTATCGATCATGCCCCCCTGACCTCGCATGATCGTGACAGAGCGGGTCACTTACTTCTGTCCGGCTTGCATGCCGGCGAAAGGGCAAATCATGTCAACCGCGATCCTCGGCAATCCAACTCTTCCGGAAACTGGTTTTCTGCGCCAACCACAAGTCTTGACCTTCATTCCCATTTCCAAATCGACCCTATGGCGGCGGGTCTCGGCCGGGACGTTCCCGGCGCCGGTAAAGCTTTCACGGCGAGTTACGGCTTGGCGGGTGGAGGATGTCCGGCACTGGATTGTCGAACACGGTGCAAAATGACGGAACGCTAGTCGCCAAGCCTGTCCGCCACTATTTACGTGGCGGTCAGGCTTGGCGACTATAACCGGATCATCCTGCCCTCCATATCAGCGCGGCGTCGGATCAGGGTTGCTGGCTTCCACAATCACCATCGGTGCCGCACCGTCTGGCTGGCTCGATAACACGGCAGGTTCCGCGCTCTCAAACGATTCTCTGCCCATGTGCGCCGGCATATCGCCATCAGCGGAAAATCTTTCATGGTCCGCTTCGCCTCCCTTCGAATCGAGCGCGTTCATCCGTCGCCGCAAACCGGTGGCCAAATTGCGGGCCGCCACCGCAACGCCGCGGATCGCACGCTTGAAGCCGGCGCGTTGGATATCCGCGTCGCGCGGCGTGATCACTTCATGGATCTCCAGCGTTTGAAGCAAGGGCATCAGTTGATCGAATTTGTTCATTATCTCGAGGTAGCGCCGGCCGCTCGATGAAATGACCCCCACTTCGAGCGACAGCGGCTTCGTATCGTAAGTCGCAAAACTGGTAATGCCGTTTACCTTGAAGAGCGCCTCGGCGCCATCGATCGCCTTGTTCAACTCCTCGGCCGCCGCCACGAGCTTGTCCCGCAGCGCCGCCTCGACGCGCTCGACATCCTCATGTTTTAGCTTGGTGCGGGCGATGACCGAGACGAAATGGCCATTGAGCTGCAGGGTGCTGAAAAACCGCACGAACATCCGCTTCGCCTCGGCGCTCGTCAAATGCGTCATCAGCTTCACGCTCGCCGCCTCGACCCGCCGAAAATCCGCCTTGACCTCCTTCGCCAGGATGCGCTCGTTGACCGCGCCCTGATCCATTTCCACGATGCGGGTATCCGCCATGTCGCGCTCCCTCGATTTGTCTTCGACAAGTTCCATCGTCGTCGCGGGCGCCGGAATTCGCCACCAGAAATGGCGCGTCGACGAGGGGCATTTCGGCGCCAGCCCGGGATTTGCGCTGTAGCCGGATTGACTTAGGCGGGCCGACGAACTAACTTGGCATCATGCAGCAGCTGGCCCTGCAAACGAATAGGCAAGCCCAGGAATTTCTCGTGCATCCCATGCACCGTCGCGTCACATGCCGTACCCGCTTGACGCCGCCATCGCAGATTGCTTTCGAGGCGGGATCTCATCTCGCGCCGAAAGCTTTCTCGTATCGGTAGCTGGCACACCGATCAAACGGCTCTTGTCGTCACGCACTCAAGCCAGTCCAAGCAGCGCCGGCCACCATGCCGGCGGTTCATCACCCCATGAGGGCAATCGCCCCGCATAGGGTGTGCATTGCCCCCGTTTTCTTTCGGAGGCAATGATGCAGAGTTCACTCTCGGCCCAATCGGCAGCAAGATTTCCCGGCATGGGTTCCGGAAGGGGGCCGCCCGCAGCCAGCAGCTCCGCCTTACTGACGGCGATCGAGTCTTTCCAGAACGTCGCCGCGCCCTTCGACGACGACGCGGAATGGGACGAGGAAGACATCGTATTTCTACACTGGCGTCTTCTCAAGGAGGTGGGCGGGCTGGGCGACCCGGCAACGCCTCTTGAAGAAAAACTCGACACCTTGCGTTGGATCTTTACCGAGCGCGAGAAGGAGAGCCTGCCGTTCTCTTTCGTCAATTGCCTGAAAGTTGTGCTGTGGTCTAATTTGCCCGGACACCTCAATAGGTGGAAAATCCACCACCTGAGGAGCATTACATGGCAAAACAACGAAAAACGTTCGATACC
>JBEONR010000082.1:0-14401 GCA_040544385.1 Oxalobacteraceae bacterium GrIS 1.11 | reverse complement strand
GGTATCGAACGTTTTTCGTTGTTTTGCCATGTAATGCTCCTCAGGTGGTGGATTTTCCACCTATTGAGGTGTCCGGGCAAATTAGACCACAGCATCCGGGGTGCGTTCGGCCAGCGCGGCGGGCATCCGTACCTTCGGCCTGCGCACTTCCTTGTCCGTCGAGGCCTTGAAGGGCGCCGGCGCCAGCGCGGTGATCGACAACTTTAGCGATCAGGGATTATGGCAAATGCTCGAAGCGATGAGCGCCGTCGCGACCGGCGTGCGCGCGTGATGAACCCGGGCTTGCCCCTGCCACAGGGGACGGTGCGCATCGAGGCCGCCAGCGGCGCCGGCGCCGGCGGTTCACTGATCGCGCTCAGTTCCTTCGAGCCGTATGAACTGGCCGACTATCTGGCGGCGCTGCGCTGCGCTTCGCCTTGCCCGACATTGCGCTGGAAATCTGGCGCATGCCGACCGCCAGCTTGACCGATTATCTGTTGGCGGGAGTCGACGCCGATATGGTGATCGGCTGGGTCGACACGGCCGCGAAAACACCCGGCATCGCGCAACTGGTCGCGCCCGGCATCGAGGCTGGCGCGGATGGCTGGTGCCGCCCGACCGGCTTTTCAGTGGCTTTCGTCGCCGATCCGACCGGCCTGGCCAAGCGCGCTTGCGCACTGTCGGCAGCGTGGAGCGACCTGGCCGACCCAGCCTTGAAGGATGGCATTGTGTTCCCCGATCCGCGCCGCTCCGGCGCCGGCTGGGAATTGCTGCATGCGATAGCCCGCAATGTGATCGATTATCCCGCTTCCGCCAGGGAGCCGGCCGCGCGCGTGGGCGGCGGGGACGCGGTGCTGGGGGGCACGGTCAGGATCGCCGCGACGCGTCGCCTGGGCGAAAATCCGGCGCTGGCGATGGCCTTGCCGCTTGATGCGATTGGCGCGGAGGCGGAAGTGTATGGCGTACTGAAGACCAGCGGCAAGCCGGTGGCCGCCGCACGCGTGCTGGCCTGGCTGGCATCGGCGGCGACGCCGCCGCATGTCCAGCGCCACGCCAAGCTCGACCTGGGCGCGGCGCGCCCGGAACCGCTGTTCGAGATCGACGCCGCCCGCGCCGCTGCCGAGCGCGCAGAACTTTTGCAGCGCTTTGCGCAGTTGCTGGGCGTACGTGCCAAGCGCGCGGCATCCGTGGCGTGACGCGGCCTTAAGTCTGCGCCTCGGCTTGCTGCTGCGGATCGGTGCGCCGCGCATGGTGCGTCGCGTCGGCTATGCCGCCATCGCCCTGGCGGCATAGCAGCAGCGCAGCCGGCAGCGTGGCGCAGATATTGGCGCGGCCCACCAGGTCGGTGATATGGGCCTTGTCGAGCTTGGCGGCCACGCGCGCGTTCGGCCCCGTCAGCATCACGCGTACGCCGCGCCGGTGTAAATCCTGGATGGCTTCTTCCAGTGTCTGCAGGCCGGTGATATCGATGAAGGGCACCCAGCGCAGGCGGATGATCAGCACGCGCGGATCGGTGTGGGTGCTGGCCAGGGCGCGCTCGAAATTTTCGACCGCACCGAAAAACAGCGGGCCTTCGACGTCGAACACCAGCACCCCGGGCGGCAAGCCGGCCACGCCCAGTTGCGCCAATTCAAGGCGTAAATCCTGTTCGCTCAATTGCTGCACGTCGACGCTGGCGGCCATGCGCCGCATGAAGTGCAGGGTGGCCAGGATCACGCCGATATTGACCGCTACCACCAGGTCGGCAAACACGGTCAGCACAAAGGTCACCAGTAAGATCAGCACGTCGGCGCGGGGTGCGCGTTGCAGCATTTTCATGAAGTGCGGCAAGTCGCTCATATTCCACGCCACCACGAACAGAATCGCGGCCAGCGCAGCCAGCGGCACATGCACGGCCAGCGGCGCCAGCAGCAGCAATACGAGCACCAGGGTCAGCACATGCGCGATGCCGGCCAGCGGGCTGGTGCCGCCATTGCGGATATTGGTGGCGGTGCGGGCGATGGCGCCGGTGGCCGCGAAGCCGCCGAACAGGGGCGCGACGATATTGGCCAGGCCTTGGCCGATCAATTCCTGGTTCGAATCGTGGCGGGTGCCGGTCATGCCGTCAGCCACCACGGCCGACAGCAGCGATTCGATCGCGCCCAGCATGGCGATCGCGAACGCCGGCCCGATCAATTCGATCACCCGCCCCAGGGTCACGGCCGGCCAGTGCCAGGACGGCAAGCCGCGCGGGATGCCGCCGAAGGCGCTGCCGATGGTGGCCACGCCGTCGAAACCGACGACGGCCTGGATGGCGGTGGCGGCGAGCAGCGCCAGCAAGGGTCCCGGCAGATGGCGCAGGCCGGGCATGCGCGGGCACACTATCAGCAAGGCCAGCGCCAGCGCGGCCAGCATGGTGGTGGCCGGATGCGCTTGCGGCAGCGCTTGCAGCAAATACCATAATTTCTCGTGGAAATGCCGGGCGGCGAGCGGGTGCAAGCCGAAGAAATCCTGCCACTGGCCGACCCAGATGATGACGCCGATGCCGGCCGTGAAGCCGACGATGACGGGCGCCGGAATGAACTTGATGACCGCCCCCATGCGGCCCAGTCCCAACAGCAACAGCATGCAACCGGCCATCAGGGTGGCGATCTGCAAGCCGTCGATGCCGTATTTGGCGGTGATGCCGCCCAGGATGACGATGAAGGCGCCCGTCGGCCCGGCAATCTGCACGCGGCTGCCGCCCATGGTCGTCACCAGGAAACCCGCCACGATGGCGGTATACAAGCCTTGCTCCGGCTTGGCACCCGAGGCGATCGCAAAGGCCATTGCCAGCGGCAGGGCCACCACGCCCACAATCACGCCGGAGATGAGATTGGGCAGCCAGTGCTGCCGGCGCAGCAAACCCGCGCGGTGGGCTTCAAGCAGGGCGATCATGGTGCCTCGGGAGATGACAATGATGCTTCGATCTTAATCCAAGCCGATCGGCGCCGCCACCACGTATGTCACCACGCATAGCAGCGCTGCGGGCTTTTTACCAGTGGCGCAACAGGGGAAACCGCACCGCGTCAAAGGAGGCGGGGATCGGATCGGCCAAGCTGTAAGCGATTGTAAATATCTAATCTTGTCCGGCGCTCAAGCCTTATAGTGGCTTGTCTCCTCTAATTCCTCCAAGGATTAGGTTGGGCCCGCACCGTCAAGGCTGCGGGCTTTTTTTTGTGCTGCGCCCGGCAGGGCGCACTATTGATCAAACCGCTTGCGTCATGATTGCATTATTGATATTTTTACCGGCTGGGTACATCCGATCGTGTGGAAGATGATAATTTTTCGTGAAAAGGCGGAACCATGGCGCTAGACAATGAACTGTCGCAAGCGGGAGGCGGCACGGCCGGCCCGAAACATGAACGGATCGCACTGATCGCGGTGCATGGCGTCGGCACGCCCGCGCCGGCCAGCACGGTGCGCACCCTGGTCGACTTGCTGCAGCGTGGTCCCGGCGGCGCGCCCGAGGTGCGCTATTCCAGCTTTACCGAAACCGCGCTCGATATTCCTGTCAGCGTGGTCACGCTGAAATCGACTCGCCCGGACCAGGCCGACATCGCCTTCAGCTATGACGCCCTGGGCGGCGTCGATCCAAACGAAGATGCGCGGCGCTACCGCACGCCCCGGTTGACGGGAACGCGCACCGATTGCGCCAGCGGCACCGAGACCCGGATCGACGCCTATGAAATGTACTGGGCCGACTTTTCCGTCACGGCGCGCACGGGACCGAAGTTTTTCGGCGAGCTGTATCAATTGCTGTTTCACCTCGCATCGCTGGGCCGCAAGACCGTCTTGCAGGCGTTGATGGCCAGTGTGGCGGGGGAGCATGCCAGCCCCGGCTTGCTGCGCCTGCTGGCCTGGGTCCACCAGGCGCTGGCCTGGCTCTTGCCGACCACGATACCGGTCGCCAATCTGTTTTTGCTGGTGCCGACGCTGGCGCTGGCGGTATTGCTGATCCCGGCGCCGGCCTTGTTGCCGAGCGCGATGCTGCTGCTGGTGGCGTTGCTGTTCGGCGCCGCCATTCTGTTGTGTTATCGGGGCAATTGGCGCTATGCGGCGCCAGGCGTGATTGCCTTGTGCGGCGTGGCGGCGCTGATACCGAACTCGCTCGGCCTGGAACAAGTGCGGGCGTGGTTGATGGGGGCGGCCATGCTGTTCGGCCTGGGCCTGGCGTGGCGCGCCAGCCGGGGCTTGCTGAACCGTTACTCCGATGCTGCGATCAAATGGGGACCGGTGGCCGGCGTGTTCGTCACCGTGTCGGTGCTGGCCTATTTCTATCATGTCTACGCCGGGCGCGACGATCTGATGGTCAGGGTTGCCGCATCGGCCATGCAAGTCATCTTTTTCATATTGCAAGTGAGCTGGGTGGCGGCCGCCGTCTTGCTCATGCTGGCCTGCTGCCTGCCGTTTGCCGGCCGGCGCGCCGGCCTCGATCAGGCGCAGCGGGCTGCCGCGCGCACCGGGCGCATCGGCGTGCTGGTATCGGCCACCTTGTTTTATCTGACCACGGCCTTGCTCTGGGCCTGGCTGCTGAAAAGCCTGAGCGCCGACATCGCCCAGATGCGCGGCGTGACCTTGGATTGCGGCTTGCTCAAGCTGTATGGCGGCGGCACAGAGCCGGCCTTCTGTTCGGACGAATCGATGAAGCTGAGCGACCTGGCCGCTTACCTGTTTTCCTTGACCACGGGCCGGTTCGGCAATGCCTTCCTGATACTGGTCGGGGCGGCCCTGCTGCTGGCTGTCTGGGGCGTATTGCCGAGCGCCTGGTATGAAAGCCATCCGGCGCCCGATAGCCGCAAGGCCGGCGCCGGGGTGGCGAAAAGGCTGTGGGATTGGCTCGATGGCAGCGACGCCATGTTGTGGGGCGCCGAACTGGTCCTGGTCGCGGCCTGGCTGGTGCTCGGCGCCGGGGCGTTCCGGCCGGCCCCTGGCGACGGCAACGATGGCAACTGGTTCCTCGTGATAGGCGGCTTGCTGGCGGCGGCGATGCCGCTGGCGCTGCTGTTCCGGGGCCAATTGCCGGCTGCGCTGGCCGCCGTGCTGGGCATCATGCTCGATGTCAGCAACTGGTTGCGGGAACGGCCGTTTGACAACAATCCGCGCGGACGGATCTTGATGCGTTACATCGGCTTGCTACAAAACGAAATCGCTGTCGGTAAGTATGACCGCCTGGTGATCGTCGCCCACAGCCAGGGCACCGTCATCACGGCTGACACCTTGCGCCTCTTGCGCGACGCTTGCGTGGCCCCGGCCGGCGGCATGGGCTTGCCGCCGACGGCCCTGTTGACGGTCGGTTGTCCGCTGGTGCAACTGTACGCGGCGCGCTTTCCGCAATGGTATGCATGGGCCAGGGCGGCCGGGCCGGCCGGACTGGGAATCGCCTCCTGGTTCAACGCCTATCGCAGCGGCGACTATGTCGGGCGCGACCTGTGGCGCGGCGGGGTGGATGCCGCCGGCGAGCCGGGCGCCGATCATTGCGACCTCGGGCTGGGAGTTGGCGCCCACACCCATTATTTCGACCGCACTGCGGTCGAGGTGGGGCAATTGATCGACCGCCTGCTGGCGACGGGCACCTTGGCCGAGCCGCTCATTGCGCCGGCCGCGCGCCAGGCTGGCCACGGCGGCGACTGGATTGATTAACTATGGGTATTACCTGGATATATGGCGGCTAGGCGCGGATATCGATCAGTGTACCGAGCGTTTCATCGGCGCTCTTGATTACTTTGGCTGACAGATCGACGCCAGCCTTGTAGACCAGGGAATTGGTGATCTCGGTGGCCAGGTCGACGCCATTGGCGCCGCCGGCCGCCAGCGCCCGGCCCTCGACCGACAAGCTGACGCCGGCGCCGGCCGGGCTGCTCTCCTGGAAAGCCAGGCCTTGCGCCTGAAAGCCCGCCGTGCTGGCGTTGGCGATATTGTTGCCGGCAACGTCAAGCGCGCGCTGGTTGGCGCTCAAGCTGGAGAGTCCGGTGCTGAGGGCGGAAAGTGTCATTTAGTTTCCCTTCGGTAATGTCAATCAGTGTACACCCTTGTTTGGCGCGACGGGAGAGGGAGGTCAAACGGACTCATATACGAAAGAGCGGGGTCAAGGATTATTTGGCATTGCCTTTGGGAATATGCTTGCATAGAATCAAGGCTGCCCAGCCACGATCCGGAGCCGTCATTCCCACCGCCGCATTGCGCCATTTTTTCACGCGCCGCCTGGTCGCGGTCGCCTTGCTGTGCCTGCGCTTCCCGTCGGCCGTCGGCCAGCCGTCGCTGGATGCCAGCTTGAACGAGCAAATCATCATGCTGCCGGCCAGGCTGGGACAGGCGCTGGAAACAACGCTGTTCCGGCCCGACGGACCCGGCCCGTTTCCCTTGCTGGTCATCAATCATGGCAAGCAAGCCGGCAATCCGCATGTGCAACAGCGTGAACGCTTCATTTATATGGCGCGCGCCTTCGTGCGGCGCGGCTACGCGGTGATGGTGCCGATGCGCGCCGGCTTCGCCGCTTCGACCGGGCAATACCGCGAATACGCTTGCGATATGACGGCCAACGGCTATGCCCAGGCCGCCGACGTGCTCGACGCCATCAATTATGCGCGCGGCCTCAGCTGGATCGACGCTGGCCGCATCGTGGTGGCTGGCCAGTCCTACGGCGGCCTGGCCAGCGTGGCGCTGGCGGCGCAATCGGTGCCTGGTTTGAAGGGCGTGCTCAATTTCGCCGGCGGCTTGCGCGAAGATGGCGGCGCCTGCGACTGGCAAGCCGCGCTGGTCAAGGCCTTTGCCGACTTCGGCGCGCGCAGCCGCGGCGCCAGCCTGTGGTTGTATGGCGCCAATGATTCCTACTTCGGGCCGCAACTGGCCGCGCGCATGCACCGCGCCTTCGTCGACGCCGGCGGCAACGCCAGCCTGCTCGCCTACGGCGCCTTCAAGCGCGACGCCCATGCCATGCTGGCCAGCCGCGACGGCGAAGCCGTGTGGCTGCCGGCAACCGAGCGCTTCCTCAATAAAATCGGCATGCCGAGCGCAGTGATCCATGCCCTGGCGCCGGCGCCGGCACCGGCCAGCAGCGGTTTCGCCGCGCTCGCCGATGTCGCGGCGATTCCCTTCTTGCCCGAGAGCGGGCGCGCCGCCTACCGCGCCTTCCTCGACAAGCTGACCCCGCGCGCCTTTGCCTTGTCGGCCAGCGGCGCCTGGGGCTGGGCCGAAGAGGGCGAGGATACCGATGGGCGCGCGCTGTCGGCTTGCCAGCTCAAGAGCAGCCAGCCTTGCCGTCTGTATTCGGTCGACCATAAAGTGGTCTGGAGCGGCGGGCGCTAACGCAGCTTAAATGGTCAGCAGCATGGCGACGACGGCAGCCGCCATCATCGCCGTGGCCAGCCAGCCCAGCACCCGCAGCCGGCGGGTGATGACGAAGCGTCCCATGATGTCGGCGCGCACCGCCATCAACATCATGATCGCCATGATGGGCACGGAAATGACGCCATTGATGACCGCGCTCCAATACAGGGCCTTGATCGGATCGATCGCCGTGAAACCGAGCGCGATGCCGATCACGGTCGAGATCGCGATGATGGCATAGAATTGCTTGTCCATGCCGGGCGTGCTTTCCAGGCTGTTTTTCCACTGGAAGGCGCCGGCCATGGCATACGCGGACGAGCCGGCCAGCACGGGAATGGCCAGCAAGCCGGTGCCGATGATGCCTGCGCTAAACAGCAAGAAAGCGAATTCGCCGGCGATCGGGCGTAGCGCCGTGGCCGCCTGGGCCGAGGTTTCAATTTCGGTGATGCCATGCAAATTGAGCGTCACGGCAGTGGTCATGATGATGAAGAAGGCCACCAGGTTGGAAAAACCCATGCCGATATAGGTATCGATCTTGATGCGGCGCAGATTGCTGGCCGCTTGCTCGGGGGCATCGATCAGGGGGCGCGCGCGCGGATCGCTCAATTGTTCCTCGACTTCCTGCGAAGCTTGCCAAAAGAATAGGTAGGGGCTGATGGTGGTGCCGAACACGGCCACCACGGTAGTGATGTATTCGCGCTTCCACGACAGATGCGGCGCCAGCGCCCGCAGCGCCACTTGCGACCAGGGAATCTGGACCACGAAGGCGGTCGCCACATAGGCCAGCAAGGCCAGCGTCAGCCATTTCAAGATGCGTACATAGCGGCGGTAGGGAATGAATACTTGCAATAGCAGCGACAAGACCCCGAAGCCGACCGCGTACAGCGGCGCCGGACCGCCGATCAGCAGTGTCAGCGCCTGGCCCATGGCCGACACGTCGGCCGCGATATTGATGGTGTTGGCGCTCAGCAGCAGCGCCACCACGGCGTACAACAGCCAGGCCGGATAGTGCAGGCGTATATTGGTGGCCAGGCCGTGCCCGCTGACCCGGCCGATGCGGGCGCTGACCACCTGGATGCCGACCATCAAAGGATAGGTGAATAGCACGGTCCACAGCATATTGAAGCCGAATTGCGCGCCGGCCTGCGAATAGGTGGCGATGCCGCTGGGGTCGTCGTCAGCGGCGCCGGTGATGAGTCCCGGTCCCAGTTTTTTGAGCCACGATTGCTCTGGTTCCGCAATGGCGGCGTCGGTGTTGTGCATGGTGGTTTCTGGCCCGGTGAATGGGCCGCTACCTTACCATATTGGCCACTGCGCAAGGGCCGCCGTGTCGTTTAAAAAGAGCGCGCGCTTGAAACGGCGCTGAGCGGCGCGCTTGTTGGGTATAATCGAACTAGCCCAACCTCTCTTTATAGAATAAAAAATCATATGGCGTCCTCACCAGAAACCCTCAGCATGGCCGTGTTTTGCGACTTTGAAAATGTCGCGCTCGGCGTACGCGACGCAAACTACGAAAAATTCGACATCAAGCCCATCCTGGAACGCTTGCTGCTCAAGGGCACCATCGTCGTCAAGAAAGCGTATTGCGACTGGGACCGTTACAAGAGTTTCAAGGCCACTATGCACGAGGCTAATTTCGAATTGATCGAAATCCCCCATGTACGCCAGTCGGGCAAGAACTCGGCCGACATCCGCCTGGTCGTCGACGCCCTCGACCTGTGCTACACCAAGTCGCACGTCAATACCTTCGTCATCATCAGTGGCGATTCCGACTTTTCGCCGCTGGTGTCGAAGTTGCGTGAAAACGCCAAGCAAGTGATCGGCGTCGGCGTCAAGCAGTCGACTTCCGACTTGCTGGTGGCCAATTGCGACGAATTCATCTTTTACGACGACCTGGTGCGCGAGAGCCGGCGCACGGCAGCCAAGCGCGACGCGCGCGAAACGCCGGCCACGGCCGTCAAGCGCACGCCCGACGAGGAAATCCGGCGCAAGGAAAAATACGAATTGCGCAAGACGCAAGCCATCGAGATGGCGGTCGAGACCTTCGACGCGCTGGTGTCCGAACGTGGCGACAGCGGCAAGATCTGGGCTTCCATGTTGAAAGAGGCGATCAAGCGCCGCAAGCCCGATTTCAGCGAGTCTTACTATGGCTTCCGCACCTTCGGCAATTTGCTGGAAGAGGCGCAGACGCGTGGCTTGCTGGAATTCGGTCGCGACGAGAAATCGGGCGCCTATGTTTACCGCAGCAACGTGGCCGGCACCGAAGCGATGCCGGAAGCGGCGCTGTTCGAGGCGGTGGTGGAGCCACAAGAGTCGTCCGGCAGCGGCAAATCGCAAGAGTCGTCCGGCGGCGGCAAGTCGTCGCGCCGCAACGGGCGGGGCGGCCGCAACGAGCGCACCAGCCGTGGCGGGGCGCCGGAACTGGCGGCCGAGCAAGCCGCATTTGCCGAGCAGATGGAAGCGGGCGCGGACACGGGCGAGCAGGCGCTCAAGCAGCCGCTCAAGCAGCAGGAATCGCGGCGCGGCGGACGCGGCGCTCGCAACGAACGCTCCGGCCAGCGCGGTGCCGCCGTGTCGGGACTGGCGGCCGAACAGGCAGCCTTTGCCGAGCAGATGGAAGCGGCCGAGCAGCCGGCCCGCGAATCGCGTGAACCACGCGAGCCGCGTCGCGGCGGACGGGGTGGCCGCAATGAGCGCTCAAGCCAGCGCGCCAAGGTGGAGCCGGAAGTCCTGGCCGAGCAAGCGCAGTTGATCGAGACGGAAGAAGCGGTGGTGCAAGCGGCCGAGCCGCAGCAACGCGAGCCGCGCCGCACTGAGCGCAACGAGCGCAACGAGCGCACCGGACGCGGTGAACGTGCCAGCTATCGCGCCGCCGTGGCGCCGGAAGTCGAGCCGGAAGTCGCGGCCGAGCCGGCCGTGATCGTGCTCGAGCAGGTGGAAGCCGAGGCGCCGGCGCCGCAAGCGCGTCGTACTGGACGCGGCGCGCGCAAGGAGAAGCTTGCCAGCGTTGCCGACGAGGTGCTGGTCTTGGCTCCGGTGGAAGTGCTGCCAGTCGATGCGGCACCGGTGGCGGAGGCGCGACGCAGCCGCAAGCCGGCGGCGAAGAAAGCCAAGCCGGCGGCCGAAGTGGCGCCGCCAGCCCCGCTCGAAGTCGTGCAAGATGTGCTGGCCAAGCCGGCCGCGCGCAGCCGTCGTCCACGCAAGACCGAGGGCGAGTAAGATCGCGGTTCGGCTTACACCGGGGCAGCGAGTCCACGGGGGTAAGCCGATCGCATGACATTGAGCGACAGCGCCCTCGCTTGTCGCTGGCTGGCCTGTCGCTTTGGCGCACCGCCTTGGCGACGCGCCCGGTTCAGCGCCGGAATTGCTTGCGGTATGCGGCCGGCGAAATCGAGAATGCGGCGGAAAAATGCTGGCGCTGCGACACCGTCGAACCGAAACCTATCATTTCCGCAATCCTTTCAATTGCCTTATCGCTCGTTTCCAACATTCTTTGCGCCGCCGCCAAGCGATGGCCCAATCGAGCGTGGCCGTCTACTGGTCGCCGGCGCCGGCGACCAGTAGCGGCTGCTCGATATATTGGGCCTGGCCGCCATGCAGCGCCGACAAGTCGTAGGGCACTTCAATGTTAAAGCCCGACATGGTGCGTATCATGCCGGGCTGTTCGGCGCAGATCAGCAGGCGGTAGCGCGGCACGCCCAGGCGGGCCAGGTCGTCGCCGAAGAGACCATGCAGGGCACCGACAAGTGAAAGGGGCTGATGCCGTCAAAGGCGATCAAGGCAATGCTGTGTTCGGCGGCGCAAGGAGATATGGCTCGATCCTA
This sequence comes from Oxalobacteraceae bacterium GrIS 1.11, assembly GCA_040544385.1. Taxonomy (GTDB): domain Bacteria; phylum Pseudomonadota; class Gammaproteobacteria; order Burkholderiales; family Burkholderiaceae_D; genus Janthinobacterium. Next base: position 3,251 of record JBEONR010000082.1, on the reverse strand, counting down.
TCACAATTTGTCTTTTGGGCCGCTTGCCGGTGTTCCACGTCCAGCATGTGTTGCCGGCGGACGCGCCCATCTTCGCGCAAGGTGGCGGCTGCTCATACCTTATTGCAAAAGTCCTCGGTCAGTGTGTTTCCCAGCACGGATATCGATGTCCGCCTGAAAGCGACCGGCATCACGACCCTGATCATTGCCGGCTTGATGAGCCATGCCTGCGTTGCCGGCGCGGCGCGCGGCGCGCGACGCCGTTCCGCACGGTTATCACGTGATCGTGCCGGACGATGCCTGCGCCACCCGCGACCTCGATGGCAGGGATGGCGCGCTGCTGCCGCGCGCCATGCTGCACCGGGCGGCCCTGGTCACGATTGCCGATACCATTGGCGATGTGATGAGCACGGATAGCATCCTGGCGTTGCCGTTGGCATGAAGCGGGCGCGCGCGTGGAATCGCGCCGGTTGACGGCGCCGCGTGGCCGCTGTGCCGCCTTTGATGATTTGTATAAATTTCAAAAAAATCAGATTTTTTGCAATGTTATCGACGGAAAATCTGACGCTTTTCCGGGTAATGTCTATCAAAATGACTGAAAATAAATATTGAGGCAAATGCGCAACATGGATCGTGGAAATGAATATTATTTTGACGTAATTCAATATTTATTCATTCACGATTTTATGCAAATCGACCGGCACAAATGTATGTAGAATGCATTGGGCCGGCAAACCGAAATTATTTGAATTTCTCGCGGCATGGCCGGTTTAATTGAGTTGTATTTGATTTTCCATCGCTTACCAGGAGGAATTAACAATGCAATCAAGGCCAATATCCCATCCCGTTTCTCTGCTTCACGCGCTGCTGCTGGGCGCAAGTTTCATTCTGGCCAGTGCGCCCTTGCTGGCGCAGCCAGCATCGGCGCCATTGTCCGAGCAGTTGCAAGCGCAATCGGCCGGCGCCGCCGCCAGGCGCGATTTCGCGCAATTCGCGCAGCATCATCTGCAGACCCGCAGCGGTTTGCCAGCCGGGTTTCCACTCGACGTGAACGATGTCGGCGATTTGAAGGATGCCAAAATCGGTCGTGGTTTCCAGGTCTATACCATCGATCCGGGCGATATCGTCGCCGGCCGCAGCGATTTCGGCACGATGGTGAAAGCCAGCGGCGTCTGGCGTTTCTTCATCATGCTCAATGAACGGCCGATCGGCCTGGCGACGCTCGAACAAGTGGACGGCAAGTGGGAAACGGTGGCGTATGGCGGCGCGGTCTTGTCCAAGGATCTCGAGGCCTTGACGGTCGTGCACGGCAACGCACAAGCGTCGAATCTGCGTTTCATCCGCATCTTCCAGGCCCAGTCCGACTTCCTGGAAGTGCGCTCCGGCACCGACGCCAAGGCCCGCTACGCGCCCCTGCAGTCGGCGCGCGAAGCGCTCTTGCTGCAGCGCGCGCGTCCGACCGATCAGGGCGGCGATGGCTTGATCGACGCCGCCGATTTCCTCGAACCCTTGCGCGCGGCCGTGAAAAGTAATATGGCAACGTTTCGCTGAGAACCACAACTGATTGAAGGAAAACACCATGAACAATCATCTACGCCGCATCGTCGCTGGCGCCAGTCTGTTACTGGCATTTCAATCGGCCCAGGCCCAGGTCCGGACGCTGAATATACCCCTGGTGACCCAGGAACATAGCCAGTGGTGCTGGGCCGGATCAAGCAAGGCGGTGTTGAATTTTTATAATAAAACGCCCAGCCAATGCCAGATAGTTAATTGGGCATTCGGTTTGAATTATGCCTGTGGTAACAGCAGTTTCAACTGGAATAGCAATGCCAATCAGCCAAATAATATGTATGGCGGGAATGGTAGCGTGCAAGGGATACTCCAGAATTGGGGTGTGCCGAACAATGCGATCAATAATTATTTATCCTGGAATAGCGTGTTGAACGATATCAATGCAAATCGCCCCTTTGTGATCCGTTATGGCTGGACTAACGGCGGCGGGCATATCCTGGTGGGTAGCGGTTATGAAACCGTGAATGGCGTCAATTATCTCTACATCATGAATCCTTGGCCAGGCGAGGGCCAGACTTACCGCACTTACAACTCGGCGGTATCGGCCTCGGATCATCGCTGGACCCATACCCAGCGCATGACCATTAACGGGTAGGCGAGGCCAGACCTGGCGACCCGGCAAGCCGCCCGGACGGCGCCTTGCCGGTGAACACGCTTGCGCGCGCATTGTCGAAAAGAAATTAAACAATATTCCTTTGACATTTTTATAATCCTGCATTACATTTCTTATTGGAAAGTCATTTTTTTAATTCAATCAACATCTGGAGAAAAAATGTTCAAAAAAATCGCATCTGTCGTGGCTATTGGCTTGTTTACCACGCAAATGGCACACGCTGCCGTCGTGGAATCGTTTGATAGTGGTGCCTGGGGCGGCGGCTGGTCCAATCCCGGCGCCGGGTCGGTCAACGCCGGCGCGGCGCATGACGGCGCGTATGGCGTCACGCTCGATGGCTCCAGCTGGACTTACAACACCTCGATTGTTTTCTCGGCCGGCCAGACGCTCAGCGCCTGGGTGCGCCCGAGCGCCAACTCTTCCGGCCGCGCCTACTTCGGCTTCAGCGCCGATAGCGCCGGCGCCGAGTCCTTCGTGGCCGCCAGCAATACCCATGCCCTGATATTCCAGGACAATACCGCTTATGGCTATCGCGACCAGAACAGCGCCGCCCAAACCTTTGGCAATCACTGGAATCTGATCTCGATCACCCGTTCCGCCGATGGATCGACCGCCACCGGCAAGCTGTTTGCGGCCGACGGCAGCACCTTGTTAAATAGCGTCGTTCAAAGCGGCCTGGGTAACAGCGCGACCGGAGTTGCCCTGCGCGGTTTCGGCGGTTTCGACATCGACACCATCCCCATCACCTCGGCCGTGCCGGAACCGGAAACCTATGCCATGCTATTTGCCGGCCTCGGCTTGATCGGCTTCATGGGGCGGCGCCGCAAAGCCGCATAACAATTTGCGTCCATCCGGCGCGACAGTGTTGAACGCTACGGGGGCCTGGGCTCCCGTTTCCATGTCGGGACCTTGAAAGTGCGGGCGCTGTAGAATGCGCGACTTTCCATACAAATGGGAGTTTGATGACCATCGAAGGTATCAGCCATATCACTTTGCTGTGGTCTAATTTGCCCGGACACCTCAATAGGTGGAAAATCCACCACCTGAGGAGCATTACATGGCAAAACAACGAAAAACGTTCGATACC
>JBEONR010000081.1:0-16787 GCA_040544385.1 Oxalobacteraceae bacterium GrIS 1.11 | reverse complement strand
ATTTCTTCAAACTTCTCTCGACTGATGTCGCTGGCGTAGGGATTTCTCATCCCGCTATTATCCAACAATTCGGCGAAATCGTGAACACGTTCTTATAAGGAAATGTAAAGTTGAACAATTATCCCATCAATGAACGAAGATAGTTTTTTCTATTGAAATGCGATGTCGACAAGTAATCAGCGTCCAGCAACGATGTCGTCGCGCTCAATGCTATCGAGATCGTCAGCAAGGATTGCCGCGCGCGCTCAGTCCCATCCGGCCCACGCGCCCAGCGCTGCCGTATAGTCCAAAATCAATTGCTGGCGAGGGAAGCGGGCCGCGACAGCCGCGTGTTCCAGAATAAAAGCGTGTTCGAGATCCTCGACATCGTGTTTGCCGCATACCATGGCCAGGGCAAGCTGGTGCCGGCCGAGCGCTACGATGGCGAGCCACGGCTCGTTGAGAAACTGAGGAAAAATATCAGCAGGAAAACCATTAATACTCGAGGAGACAGACCGGCTAACGTTCACTCAATGACGCCCATTATTCGATATGCGACGATGAACCAATTTAATTGCAAAAGGCCGGTCACGACATGATGGATAGATTGTGAACAAAAAAACAAACATCAATTCAAATCATTATTCTGAAGTTTTTGATGCTGAATCCGATGCCATGTTCATTATCGAAGGCATAGTGACTGACTTGCGCACAGCGGCAGGCACGGTCAATCTTTTAGCGCCATGGCAATCATCAATGGCAGCTATAGGAATCGGGAATGTCATAGGCGGCATGGACATTGGCGTGGTGAACGCGGCCATGCTGGCGACATATGGTGGTGAAGACGTCGAAAAATTTGTATGCAATATTGGCGAGCACGTTGTACTAGGTAATTTTGAGTGTGTCAGATTTCAGGATGGCGACGAAGTTCAGGCTGTCGCGTCGCGGATTGATGATGATGTGTTGTTCGTTCATGCTGTATTACGCTCATCGGACGAATTGTTATGGATGCCTTATGGTATCAACAAAGGCCGGCAGGCGGTTTCTACGTCGATAGCAAAATTGTGTGGGGGTGTTGCAATTTTTGGATGGGTTTTTGTTTTTATAATGTTTGCATTTCTCACTGGTGTTGATAAAACATTTATTCCCATTATGTTAGGCATGACATGTGCGTTGTTTGGAATCAGCGCCATCCTTTGGTATTTAACCTATCGCTCCAGCGTAGCCGATGCTTTGTACGCCGAGAAAATTCTTGAAATGCTGGGATTCGATAATCCGAAAATTGTGGATTTGTCGCCTTTTTGCTTGGCAATGCTGACCCGCAAGGAACGCAATCCAAGCAGCGATCATCACACTTACCGGCTGAGGGACGCATTGGCGGCTTACCGTTCATTGTCAGTCAAGCGGCGGAACTGATTTCAGAAAACTCCGGCGCTCTCCGTGGGCGGTGGGACTGATATTTCCGGCCTTGGCTCGACAGACGCGCTGAACCGATGATGATCCCCAGTTGCATTCCTTAAACCGGGCCGCCGCGCCGCAATCCGCGCCGCCGGGCGCGGGATAAGGTAAGCTCTCGCTTGCCGGGGCGCGTCGTCCCGTTTTCATGGAATTTGTATGCTGATTAATTGCGTGGCCTACCAGGAAGGTAAAAAGCTGGCCGATATTCCTGTCGAAGCCATCAGTGACTATGTCGAACGTCCCGACTGTTTCGTCTGGGTTGCCTTGCGCGACGCCAAGCCGGAGGAATTATCGCAGATGCAAGAAGAGTTTTGCCTGCACGAACTGGCCGTCGAAGATGCCCGGCGCGGCCATCAGCGCCCCAAGATCGAGGAATATGGCGACTCGTTGTTTGCCGTGGTCCAGACGGTCGAACTGGTGGGCGATCAATTGGTGCTGGGCGAGGTCGATATCTTTGTCGGTGCCAATTATGTGTTGTCGGTGCGCAGCCACCACAGCAGCCAGGGTTTCCTCGGCGTGCGCGCGCGCGCCGAACACGAGCCGCACTTGTTGCGCCAGGGGTCAGCCTTCGTGTTGTATGCGCTGATGGATGCCGTCGTCGACCGCTATTTCCCAGTGGTCGACGCGCTCGAATCGGAGCTGGAATTGATCGAGGAACGCATCTTCGACCGTGGCGCCGAGCGCGACAACATCGAGCGGCTGTACCAACTGAAACGCAAGATCATGGTGCTGCGCCATGTGGTGGCGCCGCTGATGGAAGCGGTCGGCAAGTTGCATGGCGGCCGGGTGCCGGGCCTGTGCATCGATACCCAGGATTACTTCCGCGATGTGCACGATCATTTGCACCGCATCAACGGCACGCTCGACACCATCCGCGACACCATCAGCACGGCGATCCAGGTGAATCTGTCGATGGTCGCCATAGACGAGAATGAAGTGAACAAGCGGCTGGCGGCATGGGCCGCGATTTTCGCCGTCTTTACGGCCTTCGCGGGGGTCTGGGGCATGAATTTCAAGCTGATGCCGGAACTGGAGTGGAAATACGGTTATCCGGCCGCCGTGTCGGCGATGGTGGGGGTGTGCAGCTATCTGTATATGCGCTTCAAGCGCTCGGGCTGGCTCTAAGTCAGCGCCTGGATATATTCTCGTTGCAGCAGTGTCATCGCGGCAATCTTGGGATGTACAATTGTTGAGGACTTGCGTCATTCCAGTCCTAGACGGGCCGCGCACCGAGGAGACTTGATGGCCGACGAGTTGCTATTCGACGATGACGAAGCGCCGCGCCAGTTGTCCTGGCGCCTTCCACCTGTTTAGCCTTGATGCGGGGGATATGCGATGGCTGTCAGCGATCAAGACCCGCCGTCCGACGCGCATCAAGGCCGCGCCTTGGTCGGCGCGCTGCGCTCGATCATGGCATCGACGGCGCGCGCCCGCGGCGATGATTTCCTGCGCACCTTGGTGCGCGAGTTGGCCGCCGCGCTCGCTGTCAGTTATGTCATTGCCGGGCGGGTGGTAGCGCTCGACGACGGCGCCGATGGCATCCGCACGTTGGCCTTGTGGGGCGGCAACGCCTATTTGCCGAACCTGGAATGCCGCTTGCCGCAGGGCTTGGAACAGGATGGGCCAGGCATGTGTTTCCACGCCAGCGGCGTGCAAGCGGCCTATCCCGGGCACGCCCTGTTGCGCCAGTTCGGGGCCGACGCTTATATTGGCATGCCGCTGATCGATACCGAGGGCAAGACGGTGGGTATCCTGGCGGCCATCGACGGCAAGCCTATCGACGAGGACAAGCGCCGGCTGGCATGCGCGCTGCTATCGGTTTTCGCGGCGCGCGGCTGCGCCGAATTGCAATACCAGGACCGCGTGGCCTTGCTGGAATGCGAACTCGGGCAGCGCGGCGAGGCTTTGCGGGCGGCCCGGGCCAGCCTGATCGAGCAAGAAAAGCTGGCCGCGCTGGGCGCGCTGGCGGCCGGCGTCGCCCATGAAGTCAATACCCCGATCGGGGTGGCGGTGACGGCGGCGTCCGGCATGAGTGCGTATGCCGGGCGCTTACTCGAGATGGTCGGAGGGGAAAAGGTGAGCCGCAGCGAATTGCTGGAACTGGCCGAACGCCTGCGGGTCGGGGCCGGGCTGGTGGAACAAAACCTGGCACGGGCCGCCGAGTTGATCGGCAATTTCAAGCAATTGGCGGTGGACCAAAGCAGCGCCCATATCAGCGAAATGGGCTTGCTCAATTATGTGCAAAGCGTGGTGTCGGCGCACAGCCCGGAATTGCGCAAGGCTGGCATCAAGGTCGCGTTACGCATTCCCGCCTTGATCACGGTCGAGCTGGAAGCAGGCAAGATGTCGCAGATATTGTCGAACTTGCTGATGAATAGCGTCAGGCACGCCTATCCGGACGGCGGCCCCGGCTTGATCGTCATCGAGGCGCGCATTGACAATAGCGACCCGGCCGCAGTGCGCTTATTGCTCGATTTCACCGACGATGGCATCGGCTTGGCGCCCGAAGTGCGGGAACGGGTGTTCGAACCTTTCTTCACCACCAAGCGCGGCCGGGGCGGTTCCGGCCTGGGCATGCATGTGCTGCATACCATCGTGCAGCAATTGGGCGGCCAGGTCGCGCTGGACGGCGGCGTGGCGCGCGGATGCCGCGTGCAAATCCGGCTGCCGCTGCGCCGGCCGGTTTAGGCGGTGGCCATCGACAGCGCCACCGCTTCGGCCACCTTGATGCCATCGACCGCCGCCGACAAGATGCCGCCCGCGTAGCCGGCGCCTTCGCCGGCCGGGAACAGGCCGCGCGTGTTCAGACTTTGCAAATCGTCGTCGCGGCGCTTGATGCGGATCGGCGACGAGGTGCGCGTTTCCACCCCCGTCAACACGGCGTCGGCCTGGTAATAGCCCTTGATTTGCTGGTTGAACGCGGGAAAGGCTTCGCGCAGCGCTGCAATCGCATAGTCCGGCAGCGCTTGTCCGAGGTCGGTCAGGTGCACGGCCGGCTTGTATGAGGGAATCACGCGGCCCAATTCGGTCGACGCGCGCCCGGCCACGAAGTCGCCCACCAATTGGCCGGGGGCATCGTAATTGGCGCCGCCCAGAACGTAGGCGCGTTCTTCCAGTTCGCGCTGCAGGGCGATGCCGGCCAGCGGATGGCCCGGATAGTCGAGCGGGGTGATGCCGACCACGATCGCGCTATTGGCATTGCGCTCGTTGCGCGAATATTGGCTCATGCCGTTGGTGACCAGGCGGCCCGGCTCGGACGCGGCGGCCACCACGGTGCCGCCCGGGCACATGCAAAAGCTGTAGACCGAGCGACCGTTGCCGGCATGGTGCACCAGCTTGTAATCGGCTGCGCCCAGGATGGGGTGGCCGGCGCTGGGGCCGAAGCGGCAATTGTCGATCAAGGATTGCGGGTGTTCGACCCGGAAGCCGATCGAGAACGGTTTCGCCTCGATATACACGCCCCGTTGGTGCAGCATTTCAAAGGTGTCGCGCGCGCTGTGGCCGATCGCCAGCACCACATGGCTGGTGGCGATGCGCTCGCCGCCAGCCAGCGTCACCGCGCGCACCTGGCCCGCTTCGATCTCGATATCGACCACCTTGCTGTCGAAGCGGTATTCGCCGCCCATCGCCTCGATATTGGCGCGCATTTGTTCGACCATCTTGACCAGACGGAAAGTGCCGATGTGCGGCTTGCTGACATACATGATTTCCTCGGGCGCGCCGGCCTTGACGAATTCGGTCAAGACTTTGCGGCCGTAATGCTTGGGGTCCTTGATCTGGCTGTACAGCTTGCCGTCCGAGAAAGTGCCGGCCCCGCCTTCGCCGAATTGCACATTCGATTCCGGATTCAATTCGCGCTTGCGCCAGAATCCGAAGGTGTCGACGGTACGCTCGCGCACTTGCTTGCCGCGCTCCAGGATCAGGGGCCGCAAGCCCATTTGTGCCAGGATCAGGGCCGCGAACAGGCCGCAGGGGCCGGTGCCGATCACCACCGGGCGCTCGCCGCCGGCGTGGCCGGCGGCCCGTTCGCCGTCGGCCACAAAGTGGTAAGAGGTGTCCGGCGTCACGGCCAGGTGGATATCGTGCTGCAGGCGCGCCAGCAGCGCGGCCTGGTCTACGACTTCGACATCGAGCGAATAAATCAGGGTCACGGCGCTGCGTTTGCGGGCGTCGTAACTGCGTTTGAAGACGCTGTAGCCGAGCAGGGCGGCGCTGTCGATGCCGAGGCGGCTCAGGATGGCGGCGCGCAAGTCGGCGTCGCCATGTTCAAGCGGGAGTTTTACTTCATTTAATCGCAACATGATTTATTTCCAAAAACAGGGTGGCCGCTGCTGGAGCGCGCAAGGCGGTATTTTACCGCATCGTTACCTTGAAGAAAAATGCCGGGAGCGTGTTTTCACGCCCATCGCGGCGCGCCCGCGTCCGGAACGCAAGGGACGCGCGCGGCGCCTTGAAATGGTGCTGCACCGCACCAATGCGGTGCCAAGTCGCACCGCATTGATACAAATTCGCAAATCTGTTGTTTATTGCTGCAGTTACTGTTGTTTCTTCGCAATTTTGCTTGATCTATATTTGACATTGATTGTTACCCCATGTTTCCATGATCCTCTCGAACAAATTGTTGAGCTTGATTGACAATATTTGTGTCAGGAAATTGCCCATGAAGCGAGATGCAAGAAACCCAGAGCTGGCGCATCAGTCCGTGCCGGAACAAGAGGCTATTACCTCATCTAGGTCCACCCGAAAGTACAAATCAGGAAACTTTTTAGCACGTCGTCTACCAGATGATGAATTATTTAAAATATTAAAATCAGGGACCTAATAATGTTTAAAGAAACGATACTATCGCGCTCCTTGCGTCTGATGTTTTCGAGCGGCGTGGCAGTCGGCCTTGGCCTGTTGGCCCAGCCGGTGCTGGCACAGGATGCGGCTCCTGAAGGCGCGGTACAAAGGGTAGAAATCACCGGTTCGGCGATCAAGCGCATCGCCAAGGAAGGCGCTTTGCCGGTGCAGGTCTTGACCCAGGAAGATATCAAAAAAACCGGCGCGGCATCGGCCAGCGATCTGATCCAGATGCTGCCTGCCATGCAAGGCTTCGTGCCTGCAGCCAGTTCGGTGAACGGCGGCGGTGGTGGCGCCACGACCGCTTCGCTGCATGCCCTGCCTTCCAAATACACGCTGGTCTTGCTTGACGGCCAACGCATGGCACCGACGGCCGTTGGCGCCAGCCAAGGCGGCGGTTTCGCAGTCAATCTGGAAAGCATCCCGCTCGATGCCGTGGAACGGGTCGAAATCCTGACCGACGGCGCTTCCGCGCTGTATGGTTCCGACGCGATTGCCGGTGTGGTCAACTTCATCTTGAAGAAAAACAAGACCGACGCCACCGTATTTGCCAATATCCAGTCGCCGCAACATCCGGGCGGCAAGAGTTGGAGTGCCGGCATTAGCAAGGGTTTCGGCGACCTCGACACCGACAAATTCAATATCCTGCTGTCGTATAGCCACGACGAACAAAAAGAGATGGCCGCTTCGCAGCGCCCGGTATCGTCCAGAGGCGCTTACCTGCCATTTTCTTACGGCGGCAAGAATTATATTTTTGATCAGCGCACCGGTAACACGGAGCCGGCCAATATCACCGTCAACGCTTACAAGGCGAATGATCCGACCAAGACTGTCAGCGGCTATTCCTTCAATCCGTATTACTCGGCCAACGGTAATTGCGGTTCGCCGCTGTCCGGAGCCCAGTTGAACGGCACCAATGTTTCTTGCCGTTTCAACTATGCGGCGACGGTCGAGGATATTCCCAAATCGGTGCGCGACAGCGGCCTGCTGAAGGGCACGCTCAAGATCAATGACGATACCAGCGTATGGGGCGAACTGGTCATGTCGCGCTTCGACATGACGGCGCAATTCGCGCCGTCGGCGCAACCGTTCGGCTTGAACGCGACGACGCGCTTCCCGACCTTGTTCAATACCTATGTCACCCCGTATCTGGCGGCAAATGGTCTGGTTGCAAGCTCGGCGACCATGGGTTACCGCTCGGTACTGGTGGGCGGCCGGGCCGACGAATACATCACCGATGCGCGCCATTTTTCGACCGGTATCAATGGCCTCGTGATGGGCTGGAATTACAATGGCAGCTTGACCTTGTCGCATAGCGTCAACAAGGATAAGGCGGCCGGCGGTTATACCGATTTCGATAAACTGACCGCGCTGGGCGCGGCCGGCACCTATGATCCGGTGATGGGAGTTGGTGCCGCTTCGCTGGGCGGGGCCTTGTTGAACGGAACCCAGTTTTCGGAAAGCACGTCGGACCTGAATACACTGCATCTCGGCGCGCAGCATGATGTGTTCGAACTGCCGGGCGGAACATCGATTATTTCCTTGGGTGGCGACTATTCGAAAACCCAATATCAGATCGGATATAACTCGCTGTTGTTGGCGAATAGTGGATTCTCGACTCAGCCGGCATCGACCGATGTCCCCATCGGCGGCAACAGCGGTGCGATACCTTTCGATGCAAGCCGGAATAACTGGGGTTTGTTTAGCGAAATGTTGTTTCCTATTACCAAAACCCTGGAAGCCACCCTGTCCGCCCGATATGACAGTTACGGCAAGACACACAGCAAGTATGTATTCGATACAATCCCTGACGCTAACGGCGTGCAACAGCAAATTGCCGATGCCGACCTGGGCAATTCATCGAGCGCCGGCACCTACAAGGCCAGCTTCCGCTGGACCCCGATGGAAAAGCTATTGGTGCGCGGCGCGTATGGCACGGGTTTCAAGGCGCCTAACATCACCGATATTGCCGGCGCGGTTACTTTCGGTGGCAGTACCTCCGGTAGTTATTCCTGTCCCTTCCCCGGCACAGCCGGTTGTCTGCCTGGCAATGCTCAGTACGACTTGCTGGCCGGTCCAAACGGCAAAAATGGCGCAGACGGTTTGAAGCCTGAAAAATCCAAGCAATGGACCTTGGGTTTCCGCGTCGACCCGCTGGCCGGCTTGTCGCTCGGCTTCGACTTGTGGAATGTGCAAATCAAGAATCAAGTCTTGTCATCCGGCGTGGCGGAACAGATCGCGTTTGCCAATCCAGCGCAATATAAGGCCTTGTTCATCAATCCGTACATGGATCCGGTCGGCGGTTTTGCCACCATCGGCTACCAGCAATTGCCGATCAATGGCGGCGTCGCCAATTACCAAGGTATCGACTGGGACTTCAGCTACCGTACCAAAACGCCAATCGGTAATATTGCGGCGATCTGGAACGGTACTTACATGATGAAGCAAGACTATACCAACGTGCCAGGCGGCCCGGTGCTGACCGATCTGGGCGTGTTTGGCCCGGATCAGGCTGTGGTATTCCGGGTTCAGTCGCATTTGTCGACCACCCTGCAATCGGGCGCTTTCAGCAATACCCTGGTGTTTAACTTTAAATCCGGTTACAAGGACCAGGCTTATCCAGTCGGCACCTCGATTTTCCTGGCCAAACCGGATGGCACGGCGGGCGCGTCTACCGCATTTGAAGGCTTGGATGTTCCGACGTATATCACTTTCGACTGGCAGGGCAAGTACGATTTGAACAAATCGATGAGCTTGACGGCTGGTATCAAGAACCTGTTTGACCGGAAACCACCACTGTCCTTGCAAAATGGCGGCGGCGGCAATCAACTTGGTTACGATGGTCGTTATGCCGATCCTCTCGGTCGTGCATTTTACCTGACGGGCAATTACAAGTTCTAATGTAATAAAATCATCGGCCTTGCATGAAAAGCCGTTCAGCGTATGCTGAACGGCTTTTTTATTGCGGCATGCATGTTTCATCGGCAAGAAAGCAAGCCTTTACCGGAAATTGCCGCCGCTGGCGGTGATCATCAGTGCTTGGCACACGCAGGCTGGGCACACAGGTTTTTTCTTCGCTTGAACACATGGCAAGGAATTTCCCACGCTTAGTCCATGCCGCGTCCTTGATGCTCAACCCATCCGGGCCGGTTCGGGCATTTTCATTTGCATGCGTTCGTACGCAGCGCCCGATATGTGAATACGGTTCACGGCATATTGATGGCCATGCTTCCGCCTTGTTGTTGTAAAATAGAGACGGCACTTAATTGCAAAAAATGAAAATCAACAGAATATTCAATGTTTTTTTGCGCAATATCAAAATATTCTATTAAATTTAATTTTTATCAAAGAGACGCTAAAGCTAATTTCCACGAGCGTCCATCCGACATTCATAATGCAACTTCACATACTCGAACGAAAGGCACGGGGAGGTGTATTTGTTCCTGAATATGTGATGCGAAAAATGGTTCAGCGTGCCACCGATATTTTCCTGATTTTTCGGTAAATACGGACAAAATGTGGTTTTTATTATATTTTTGTTGGTATATACTCAATATATAAATGGCCTTGGGCAGTTATCCATGAGGGGGGCTGACTGTTTTTCGATATTTTTTAACGGACTTGCAAAGAGTTTCAGAAAGCTCAAAGTAGCTGTCGCTCATTGAATTTAAACGGAGGAATGTAGTAATGGTAGAGAAGAAATTATCCAAGTCGGTTCGCCTGATGTTCGTGGGTGGTCTGGCTATTAGTGCCGGCATCATGGCTCAGTCGGCATTCGCGCAAGAATCAAAACAAGAAACAGAAAAAGTTCAGCGCGTGGTTGTTACTGGTTCTGCGATTAAACGCGTCGATTCGGAAACTGCAGCACCAATTGAAATCTTCACTAAAAAAGACATTGATCGCACCGGTGCCACCTCCGTCTCCGAGTTGATCAAGAATTTGGCTTCGATTGACATCAGCGACCAGGGCGAGCTTAGTGGGAATTCGCCATCCGGTTCGGGTAGCGCCAATATCAAAATGCGCGGCTTGAGCGAGCGCAATGTCCTGGTATTGCTGAATGGCCGTCGCTTGCCAACCAATGCACTGGCCGATGGCAGTGGCGCCGGCGCGGCCGTCGATGTCAACGTCATTCCCGTGAGCGCACTGGAACGCATCGAAATCCTGAAGGACGGCGGTTCGGCCATTTATGGTGCGGATGCGGTTGCCGGGGTGATGAACTTTATTACCAAGAAAAATTACCAGGGTTTGGAAGCGAAGACATCCTACGGTCAATCCTCGCGTTCGGATGCGAAAGAAAAAACCGCAAGCATGGTGTATGGCTTGGGTGATTATGACCAGTCGGGCTTCAATGTCCTGGCCACGCTGGATATGTTGAAACGCGATCCAATTTACCGTAAAGATCGCGATATTTCGAGCTCGGCCGATTTCCGCCGCCTTGGCGGCATCGATGGACGCAGTGGTTACTCGCCGCACGGGAATATTGCCGGTGGTGGCCAGTTGACTCCTTGCCCTCCGGAAGATTTGAACGGAACTAGCTGCCGTTTCGACTTCAATAAAACCGTCTTGACTGCCAACAATGGCGCCGACCGCGTCAGCGGCATGCTGATCGGTAATTTGAAGATTAACGACAGCATTCGCGCTTTCGCCGAGCTGACTTATTCGGAAAACAAAGACCATTTCCTCGCCCAACCGGCTCCCGGTTCATTCAAAGATGCCCAAGGCCGCACGGTGCTGGGTCGTTTCATGCAGATGGGACCGCGCACGACGGATAAAAAGGGCAGCTTGTCGCAATTTGCCACCGGCTTGGAAGGTACTTCGCGCGGCATCGATTGGGACGTATCGATTGGTAAAGGCATCAGCGAAGCCAGCAACAGCGATTCCAATTACGCTCAGTCCGACCTGTTCAACGCCGCCATCAAGAACCGCCTGATTGATCCGGCCAGCGAGAAAAATTCTGAAGCTGAAATCGACAAGTTCAGGATTGCGCCTCACCGCGACGGCAAGTCGGAACTGACTTATTTTAACGCAAAAGCATCGGCTCCGATCATGGATATGGCTGGTGGCCCCCTGGCGTATGCGGTGGGCGTTTCTTATATTAAAGAATCTTTGAGCGATCAGCCTGATCAAAACCAGATCGACGGCCTGGTGTTTGGTAGCATCCAGCAAGCCGCAGTGGATGCAAGTCGCAACTCGAAGGGTGTCTTTGGCGAACTCTCCATTCCATTCCTGAAAAATGTCGAAGCCCAGGTCGCCCTGCGTTACGACAGCATTTCCAGTGTTGGCAGCAAAACCAGCCCGAAAGTGGCTTTGCGTTACCAGCCCTTGGATACCCTGATGTTCCGTGGTTCCTATGCGGGCAGTTTCTTGGCTCCTTCGCTCAAGCAAATGTTCGGCGGTGTGGATGCCGGCGCCAATTCGACAGATCAGGCAAATATTTGCAACGCCTTCCCTACCTTGTCGGGCAATTGCCAGAATTTCCCCTACTATGAAGTAACGGGATCGAACAAAGATTTGAAGCCGGAAACAGGCAAGACCTACAATCTCGGTGTTGTTTTCTCGCCTTTGAATTCCTTGTCGGTAGGGATCGATTATTTCAAGATATCCAAAAAGAATGAAATTGGTACCTTGACGGTTGATGGAGCCGTTGCACTGGGCCATGTCGAGATCGTCAATGGCGAGGGGCGCGTTCTCTTGAATAATCAAAATCTGGCCACCACGGATATCGCCGGTTTCGATGTCGACATGCGTTACAGCACCGGGCAAACGTCTTTTGGTAAATTCAGTCTGCACAATTCGTCGACTATTTATACCACTGAAAAAACCCGCGACAACCCGACCGATCCTACTCTGAGCTTCAAGGGTAACTACATGAATCCGAAATATCGGAACACGGCTACCTTGACTTTGGATTCCGGTAATGTGAGCACCTCGGTGATTGTACGCACCACCGGCAGCATGATAGATTCCGACAAGAAAATTGAACTGATCCCTGCCGGCACGCGCACAATTCCTTCGTTCACCGAAGTCGATTGGACGGGGCAATATGTTGCGATGAAAAACCTGACGATCAGCGGTGGTATCAAAAACCTGTTCGACAGAATGCCGCCATATAGCATCATGGGTTCCACAAATCAATACGGCACCTTGGGTTTTGCGCAAATGTATAGCGCCCGCGGCCGTTATTTCTACCTTGGTGCCAACTATAAATTCTTTTAATTTGTTTTTTAAAGAATTGTAATTTATTTAAGGTAGTAAGCCGCATGGAATGTATTTTCCATGCGGTTTTTTTACGTGCGCGCCCGGCATGGTGCACACGCGCAAGCGCAATTGCGGAGGTAACTGGCCGCCCCCATGCCGAACCGGAGCGGCGTTCTCTACATATCTCCCCACAAGCCATGCAAGATGGCCAGCGCCGCCAGCGCCGCCGTTTCGGTGCGCAGAATGCGCGGCCCCATTGACAGCGCCAGCGCGCCATGCGCCAGCGCGACTTTTTCCTCGGCCTCGCTGAAGCCGCCTTCCGGCCCCACCATCAAGGTCAAAGCCTGCGGCGGCTGGTGGCGGGCCCAGTCGCACAGCGATTGGTCGGCGCGCGGACTGAGGATGATGCGGCGGTGCAAATCCTGCTGTGCGATCCAGGGCTGGAAATCATTGAGCGGCGCCAGACGGGCCAGCCGGTTGCGCCCGCTCTGCTCGGACGCGGCGACGATGATGCCTTGCCAGTGCGCATGCTTTTTTTCGGCGCGCTCGGCCGACAGGCGCACCACGCAGCGCTGCGCGGCCAGCGGCACGATGCCGGAGGCGCCCAGTTCGATGGCTTTTTCGATGATCCAATCCATTTTCGACGCTTCCGGCAAGGCTTGCGCCAGTGTCACTGCATACGGCAATTCGGCTTCGCGCGGCGCAAACGCTTTCAGTTCGGCCGTGACGCGGCGTTTTTCGACGCCGGCCAGGATCGCCGTGAATTCGCCACCCTCGCCATTGAACACGGTGATGGCGTCGCCGGGGGCCAGCCGCACCACCTGGATATGGTGGGCCACCGCCTCCGGCAGGGTGACGGTGGCGCCGATGGCGAGCGGTTGGGGACAGTAAAAACGCGGCATGCAAGATCCTGGTGAGCGGTGAACCGGGGCGGCGCCGTCGCTGCGGCGCCGCCAAAGGCGGCAATGGAAGGCAAAAAGCACACAAAAACCGTTAAACAGTGGCTTTGATTGCGCTGCAATTTTAATTCGGACATCCCCGGTCTGGTAAAATACTTAGCTCAGAAAGTAGCAAGCCCTACTGCAAACGAACTCACACTCCGCGATCGACCACATGAAATCTACGCTCCCTACCACCAAGATGGCCAATGCGATCCGCGCGCTGGCAATGGACGCCGTCCAACAGGCTAATTCCGGCCACCCCGGCATGCCGATGGGCATGGCCGAGATCGCCGTCGCCCTGTGGAGCGGCCACTATCGCCACAATCCGGCCAATCCGGGCTGGGTCAACCGCGACCGCTTCCTGCTGTCGAACGGACACGGCTCGATGCTGCACTATGCCTTGCTGCACTTGAGCGGTTACGATTTGACGATGGCCGATTTGAAATCGTTCCGCCAGATGCATTCGAAAACTCCCGGCCACCCGGAAGTCGATGTCACGCCTGGCGTGGAAACGACCACCGGTCCGCTGGGCCAGGGCTTGGCCAACGCGGTCGGCATGGCGCTGTCGGAACAATTGCTGGCGGCTGAGTTCAACCGCCCCGGCTTCGACATCGTCGACCATTACACCTATGCCTTCGTGGGCGACGGTTGCCTGATGGAAGGCATTTCGCACGAAGTGTGTTCGCTGGCCGGCACCCTGGGCTTGAACAAGCTGATCGCGATTTACGACGATAATGGTATTTCGATCGACGGCAAGGTCGAGGGCTGGTTTACCGACGATACGCCGAAACGCTTCGAAGCCTACGGCTGGAACGTGATTGCCGCCGTGGACGGACATGACGTGGCCGCCGTCGACGCCGCCATCGCGGCCGCCAAGGGCGCCTCGAAGCCGACCCTGATCTGTTGCAAGACCGTGATCGGCAAGGGTTCGCCGAACTTGCAGGGCGGCGACAAGGTGCATGGCGCTGCGCTGGGCGACAAGGAAATCGCCGCAGTGCGCGCTTACATCGGCTGGGATGCCGCGCCGTTCGAGATGCCGGCCGACATGTATGAAGCCTGGGATGCGCGCGAGCGCGGCGGCGTCGCCGAAGGCGCATGGAATGCCCAATTTGCCGCCTATGGCGCTGCATTCCCGGCGCTGGCCGCCGAATTGTCGCGCCGCATGCAGGGCGACTTGCCGGCCGAGTTTGACGCCGTGCTGGCTGCCGCGATCGCTTCCTGCGTCGAGAAAAAAGAAAACATCGCAACCCGCAAGGCGAGCCAGAATGCCATTCAGGCACTGGCGCCAGCGCTGCCGGAATTTTTGGGCGGCTCGGCCGACTTGACCGGTTCCAACCTGACCAACTGGAAAGAATGCGTGGCTGTGCGTTCCGGCCAGCCGGGCAACCATATCAATTACGGCGTGCGCGAATTCGGCATGAGCGCGATCATGAATGGCATCGCCTTGCATGGCGGTTACATCCCGTTTGGCGCCACCTTCCTGACCTTTTCCGATTACAGCCGCAATGCGCTGCGCATGGCCGCGCTGATGAAGCTGCGTTCGATCTTCGTGTTTACCCACGATTCGATCGGCCTGGGCGAAGACGGCCCGACCCACCAATCGGTCGAGCACGTCTCATCGATGCGTTTGATTCCGAACCTGGACAATTGGCGTCCCTGCGACACGGTCGAGTCGGCCGCCGCCTGGGGCGCTGCCGTCAAGCGCAAGGATGGTCCCTCGACCCTGATTTTCTCGCGCCAAAACCTGCCTTACCAGGAGCGTTCCAGCGAACAGATCGCCGCCATCAGCCGCGGCGGCTATGTCTTGAACGACGTGGCCGAGGCGCAAGCGATCTTGATCGCCACCGGCTCCGAAGTGGAACTGGCGGTCAACGCCGCCAGCGCCCTGGCTGCCGAAGGCATCATGGTGCGCGTCGTGTCGATGCCGTCGACCGATGTCTACGACCGCCAGGACGCCGCCTACAAGGCCAGCGTCTTGAGCAAGGGCGTGCCGCGCGTGGCCATCGAAGCGGGCGTGACCGGTTTCTGGTACAAATACGTGGGCCTGGAAGGCGCCGTGGTCGGTATCGACACCTTTGGCGAATCGGCCCCGGCCGGCGTGCTGTTCAAGCATTTCGGCTTCACGGTCGAGAATGTCGTGGCGAAGGTGAAGTCGGTGCTGCCAGCCTGACCTTCAGTTTGTAGTGCTAAGTACCTCATTTTTTTAATCAGGAGCAAAGTATGACGATCAAAGTTGCAATAAACGGTTATGGCCGCATCGGCCGCAATGTCTTGCGCGCATTTTACGAAGGCGGCAAGAAGCAAGACATCCAGATCGTCGCGATCAATGACCTGGGCGACGCCAAGTCGAACGCCCACTTGACGCGCTACGATACGGCGCACGGCAAGTTCCCCGGCACCGTCACGGTCGACGGCGACAATATGATCGTCAACGGCGATGTGATCCGCGTGTTCGCGCAGCGCAATCCGGCTGAAATCCCATGGGGCGAGCTGGGCGTGGACGTCGTGCTGGAATGCACGGGCTTTTTCACGACCAAGGAAAAGGCTGCGGCCCACTTGAAGGGCGGCGCCAAGAAAGTCATTATTTCCGCTCCCGGCGGCAAGGATGTCGACGCCACCGTCGTGTACGGCGTCAACCACCAGGTATTGAAATCGAGCGATACCGTGATCTCGAACGCTTCTTGCACCACCAATTGCCTGGCCCCGCTGGTCAAGCCCTTGAATGACGCGATCGGTATCGAAACGGGCTTGATGACGACCATCCACGCCTATACCAATGACCAGGTCCTGAGCGACGTGATGCATGAAGACTTGCGCCGCGCCCGTTCCGCCACGATGAGCATGATCCCGACCAAGACCGGCGCCGCCGCCGCAGTCGGCCTGGTTTTGCCCGAATTGAACGGCAAGCTGGACGGTTTCGCGATCCGCGTGCCGACCATCAATGTATCGCTGGTCGACTTGAGCTTCATCGCCAAGCGCGATACCACGGTCGAAGAAGTCAATGCCCTGATGAAGGCGGCTTCGGAAGGCGCGCTCAAGGATATCCTGACCTATCAAACCGAGCCGCTGGTATCGATCGACTTCAACCACAATCCGGCTTCGTCGAATTTCGATTCGACCTTGACCAAGGTATCGGGCCGCCTGGTCAAGGTATCGTCGTGGTATGACAATGAGTGGGGTTTCTCGAACCGCATGCTCGACACCACCGTGGCCTTGATGACGGCTAAATAAGCCTTAGTCCCGCGTCACACGCAAAAAACGCCCTGCGGGGCGTTTTTTTAATTGATTAGCGCTGATCTTCATCACCGGTGAACTGGCCCGCCACAAGCGTTGTCAAACATGATAGAAGCGGCGCTCCGGCCGCAGAGG
>JBEONR010000080.1:0-17873 GCA_040544385.1 Oxalobacteraceae bacterium GrIS 1.11 | reverse complement strand
CCGCACGATTGGCGGGTTTTCCTCAAACAATGCTCGCTCGACGCGAATATACCTGCACGGGAAAGTTCAGATTTTTAGTTTTGCAAGAGGCTCATGAGTGGCGCATTAAATAATATAAAATGCATCAAATAATAAAAAATAACATCGCCGAAGCTGTCAATGCCACCATACGAAAAATGTATCCCGATGAATATTGCTCCCTATGTCATGTCTATGCCATAGTTGGCTCGAATATGGCGAGTATTGTCCTTGACCGGGTGTACCGGCCTGTTTCTGGACTCGCTTTGATTGATTGCGGTCGAGGAAATTTCATTAAGCTGACCGACAACAATGCCTTTGCCAACCCGATAGGTGGAGCATTTCATTGCTGGATCGAATCGGCCGATGAAGCATTCCCAGAGAAAGAAGTGATTGATTTTACGTTTCGTCATAATAGGGAATACGCGACCAAAAACAAGATGCAATGGCATCAACCGACGCCGCCGCCGTATCTGTGGGACAAACACCATATTCTTGTAGTCGACGCTGAACTTGATAACATTCCATCGAGTTTCCCGGCGGGTAAAGTATGGTTGCGTGAAACTGATGAAGGTTGGGACTGGATGACGAACCACTTGGCGGAAAATATCAACGCCTATGTCACACTGACGGCTCAGGCGCTAAATACTTATCGACGCATTCATTTGTCGGGAGTATGATCTTCGATATCACTTGATTTTTTCAATACCATCTTAATTTCTGCGTTTTCGGATGAAAACTTAAATATTACACAATCCTATCTAGTCTTTCTTTGCATAAAATATGGAACGCATACAACATGAACCAAAAACGCATGTTATGGATGATTGTTGCAACTACATTCTTGGCAAGCATTAGCTATTTTAGTCTAAATTCAAGCGTAGAACAGCAAGAAACTGCCAGTGCTGGATACGTTGATAAAAAGCTTAAGCGTCTGGTCGAGATGCAAGCCAGCACAGCCATAAGTTCCCCTCACGATAACAGTCACCCAGTTAGTGAGGCAACAATCCATCTGCCGCTCAGTTATGAGTCTGCGCTTGATCTTCATCAATTTTTTATGATCGCAAAGGAATCGAAAGACCCATCTCTTCTTTACCAGGGATATCGCGCCTATATCGAATGTCAGTCCCTGGTTTCAAATGCCAGCAATCTGCGCGCCGCGTTTTCCGGTGGCGACCCTTCTGGATTACAAGGTCCGTTGACGCCCGAGAGGCAAGCCGCTTCCGAGGAACTGCTGAAGCGCTGTCGGGGGTTTGAACGCATGAGCGAGCGCGATCTGAACGAAGCCGGCATAGCACTGCGGGAAAAAGCCAAGAAAATGGGATCGGTCGAAGCAATCATGGATGGGATCGACCCGCCGGCAGCAATCGACAGCGCGACGTTAATAGGCCTGCTGCAAGCACATACACCGAGCGCATATGAACGTGCCGCGCCAGCTCTGGCGACGGCAGTCGCAAATTCAATGAACGTTCTGCCAGAGTCGTCCCAGTTCAAAAAAATAGAAATCGCGGTGATGCTTGCTGGTTGTGATCTTGGGAAAGATTGTTCAGCCTCGTCCTACCGTACACTCCTGCAATGTACCTATTACAATAACTGTCAAAAACCGTTATATGATGACTGGCAGAGTGGAATGAGTGACACCGACATCCAGCAGATTATTGGATTGAAGACAGGGATCGTTCACGGAGTGGTGAGCAATGCATTTCATTGGCATTTATAATGCGCTGCGGGCAGGTGTTAGCGCGGTATGTCAAACGCGACGCGGCAGGCGTGGCGAACAAATAACTTTCGGGCGACCTGCTCACCCGAAATTCATACCAATGCAGCGCTGCACCGTATTAATGCGCGCTACAAAACGTCTTCCAATCACCGGAAATCCCAACTTGCGCATCCTTTAACGTCATGGCGCCGGAACACACATCCTTTTTCAGTCGGTTCTCGCAACTATCCTTCGCCTGAGCATTTGGCTCAGGCCATAGATTTTTTTCATCGGTCGGGTTGCCACCAATTTCCAATGCAATCAGGTGGTCCTCCTCGCAACCGGTCGCCGCAGTACAATTTCCCTTGTAGTAGCTTGCCAGTTGCCGCGCTTTCAGTGCACTGGTATAAGAACTCGGCGGGCGCACTGTCGCCGTATAGCCGGGTACGCAAATGGTTTTGTGAATATTTGCCTGCGTCACGGCAGGGCTTGTGCTGCCTGGCGTGTATGCGGGGTTCGGCAAATCTCTATCTGTCTGGGCACTTTCCGCTGCGGCGAATCCCGAAAATCCGATAAGCGTACAAATTAACAATTTTTTCATTTTGCCTCCATGAGTGACACTACATGTTGTTAAAATTTTAATTATTACACGCGACAAGGCGCCGCGCCTTTAATCGATCATCATCAAAACGTGTGTCAGCCCGTCCGCACGCTGGTCTGCGTGAAAACCACAAGTGCCACACTACGGTTTTTAAATAAGAAATTATGCCAATAGTGCATGACAACAAAATGACATACAAATTCGTTTTATCTTTCTTATTTATATCTAATCGATATAAATCCAGGAAATGTGCTGGCGTCGGAAACCGTAGCCCCGGGAGCAAATACGGATCGACACGGCAGGATTCATGCGCATGGCGATACGCATGAAAATGAACTTCAGGGAGAGTGTGGATGAAATGCCTAAATTGTTAATATTTAAACAAATCCATGTGAGCCGTTAAAAATCATTCTTTTTTATTTGCGGTATCGATTTCGACTACAGGTATCGAGCTACAGATATCTGGAATGTACCCACTTGCAGTCAAAATCAATATTGTGTTAATTTGCAGCGCCGGAAAGAAAACCTGTCATTTCGTGGCTTTTTTTGGCATGCTGACAAGCTGATGTATTGGACGCCCCCAGCACGGCGACGAAGATCTGCGCCTCGCGGATTTCGTCGTTGCGGTACGGACACGCTCTGCTCTGCCTAGTCGATGAACAGCTTCTCGTCCGGCGTGTGGGTCTGGCGTATCGACAGCGACTGGTGCTAACGCCAACGGCGGTAGTGCAGGCCGGCCTTGAACTCATCCACATGATTCGCAAGGCACGGTTCGTGATCACCGACACAGGCGAGAGGCCACTTGTCAACCACCTTGAGCGCAGTCAAACATCCACGCCGCATTCCTCTTTCGTCCTCGGGCTAACACATCAAAACCGCCCCGTAATCATTCGGCAACATTTAATTTCCAATTCCCTTCATGACCTAGATCAGGTAAGAAAAACAGCCGAGTAATATTTTGTAATTAAGCTATACAACAAAAAAAATTTGAAGCAGGAACGGTGTATAAAAATTATCTCTCGCTTAGCAAGAGTGTCAAGAACACCGCCCCCCCCAAAAAAATGAGCAGGTTGGCGCAGTGTCTGTCACATACGAAACAAGCGCCAGCAAAAAATTAATGTATCACCGACACCAATCGCGAATAGGTCGCGATCACCGGCACCGGGAACGCAATGAATACCGACGACACCATGGACCCAACCCAAGTTACCGCCTTGCTGCGCGCTGATCCGGAGACGATCATGCAATTCGCACGCAAAGGGCAGCTACCTGGGGCGCGTATCGGGAAGGGATGGGTGTGCTTACGAACCGACGTTTTCGATTTTTTAAAGGCAAAAATCGAGGCAGAAACCGCCGAGCGCAGGAAACAATTTGTTCCGAATGCAAATTTGGAAAGAACCTGAGGGGAGTTTTTTTATCGATGCCATAAACCCATCGTATAACGGGGCATCGAAATGTCAACGGCCTTTGGCCGTATCACGGTAGGTTAACCTCACTTTTCAGGAGGTTGACACCCTATTTGAACCAGCGCGAAACGTGCTAAACGCTTGAATTTGGAGCGGGAGAAGAGTCTCGAACTCTCGACCTCAACCTTGGCAAGGTTGCGCTCTACCAACTGAGCTACTCCCGCATTGGAGCTTCTATAATCTTGGAGGCGAGGATCGGAATCGAACCGACCTAGACGGCTTTGCAGGCCGCTGCATAACCTCTTTGCTACCTCGCCAGAGGAACTTCTTCGCGCCGCCCCACTGCTTCCGGACCGGCACTACACATCGATCAAGGAAGCAACTCGGCTTCCCTGGAATTTTTTGGAGCGGGAGAAGAGTCTCGAACTCTCGACCTCAACCTTGGCAAGGTTGCGCTCTACCAACTGAGCTACTCCCGCATTGGAGTTACTACACTATCTTTACCACACCGCCCAGCATTCACTGGAGCGGGAGAAGAGTCTCGAACTCTCGACCTCAACCTTGGCAAGGTTGCGCTCTACCAACTGAGCTACTCCCGCAGTGGAACAACATTATACCAGAAACCAGACGAGACTTCCAGTACTACTTCCAACAACTTATTTCCGACAGCCCCAAAAATACTGGAGCGGGAGAAGAGTCTCGAACTCTCGACCTCAACCTTGGCAAGGTTGCGCTCTACCAACTGAGCTACTCCCGCGTCATCGACAACAGGCCAGCATTATAGATGATCCATGGCTGCTGTCAACGGTCAAAACATGGTCAAATTTCACTCATCATAAAACATCGACAGCGCCGTCCGGATTTCCCTCCACGCGTTCCAGCAATACCACCAGCGACATGCGCCGGTAGACTTGCTGCATTTGCGCCGGCGCGCCCGCTTGCGCCCGCCCCAGCCGTATCGCCTCGTCCCACACCGAGCGCTGCTCGACGAGGCGCCAACCGAGCGCCGCGAAAAACGCCGCGCCGTCGGCCGGCGCGAATTGCATGCTGGCATTAGCGGCCGATAGCATCGGGTCCCAGCTTTGCTTGAGCATGCGCAGCAATTGCGGCGACATCAAGTCGGTCAACCACCAGCGCAAGGCTGGCTGGGCGTGCAATTGCAAGGCCAGCGCGCTCACTTGCTGCTCCGACAGATACGCCAGCAAGCCTTCCGTGATGGCCAGCGCCGGGGCGCCGCCATCGGCTTGCGCCAAGGCTGCGGCGCGCGCGCCGGCGTCGCTCAAGTCGGCCGCCAGCGAGGCGTGCTCGCAGGCCGGCGGCGCCTGCGCCAGGCGCTCGCGCCGCAAGGCGATCAATTCGGGCAAGTCGACGTCGACCCAGCGCAGCGCAGCCGGCAGGGGCAGCCGGTAGGCGCGCGCATCGAGGCCGGCGCCAAGGTTGAGCACGCTACGCGCGCCGGCCGCCACGCGCTGCAAGATGATCTCGTCCATCACTGCCGTGCGCGCCACCACGGGCCACGCCATCGCCCTGCCCTGCGGCAAGTCGCCGATGATGGTCTCGCCGCGCCCGCCCGCCAGCAGGCGCGCGTAGGGGTCGCAAAAGAGCGCGTCCGGCCGCTCCGATTCGATGGCGCGGCACATTGCCACCCACAGCGCGGTGTCGGACACATTGCGCAGCGCCGACGTCATGTTTGCCCCCGCTCGCGGCGCGCCATCAGAAGCGCCACTGGATGCGCGCCGCGACGCTGGCCGCCAGCGGCGACAGCGCGCCTTCCGACTGTGCCGGCCCGTCTTGCGACAGCGCCGAAAACATCAGGCTGGCATGGGGCGAGAGCGCCACCTTGGCGCTGGCATACCAGGTACGACTCCAATCGGCCACGCCGGCATACACGCCGCCGCCCCATTCCCAGTCGGCCAGCGCGTACGTCAAATTGAGGTCGAGGTAGCGCTGGCGCACGCCTTGCGGCAACAGCATTTGCGAGGCGATCGCCAATTGCGCCTTGCCCGGCGCATCAGGCGGCGTGCCCTCGACCAGCGCGGAAAAGGCGCGGTATTGCTGGTTCGACAGGCCACGCCTGTCATACGAATATTCGATTTGCAACTTGGGCCAGTCGCGTGCGGCCAGCACCACGCCGACCGTGGCGCGCGGGTAGAGCACGCCGTCATCGGCGCGGGCAAATTCCAGCGCTTGCACGCCGCGCCCGGCCCCAAAGCCCGTCAGCAAGCCGGGCAAGAGCGGCCGCAAGGTGCCGCGCGCCGCGTAATACGAGCCGTAATACGACAGCGCCTCGCCCGCCGCGCCGCTGACGGTGGCGCCCCAGCCGGTCGATTCCCCGCTGGCGCGGCGCACGATGAGGGCGGTGCTGACGCGCTCGAATTCGTAACCGAATTTCAACAAGCTTTGCTCGACGCCCCGGTTATAGCCATCGGCGCCGCTCTCGACATCCTTGCTGTAGAGCGCGGCCGCGCTGGCGCTCTTGCCGACCCAGCTCAGCAAGACCATCGGCAAGCCTTCCGAATTGCCCAGGCTGTCGGTCGGGTCGGCCAGGTCGGTGCGTTTCTGGAAAAATCCCAGCGGCTGGTTGACATAGGATTGGTCCATTGAATAGATGCGCTTGCCAAGCGAGAGGGTGCTATTTTCGCCCACTTGAAACACCCGGTTCAATTCTTGCACCACGGCCGAGGATGCCGTCGCCCGCCCGGACGGGCGCGCCGCCTCGGCCCGCAGGCGCCAACTGACCCCGCCCGTCTCGCCTTCCAGCAAGGCCGCGAAGTCGATTTGTCCGCTCGCGATGTGCTCGAAATTATCGACATTCAAGGGCGCGCCCCGTACCGAGAAGCGCTGCGCATCGGCCAGCACGAAGCCGCCGGCCCGGTCCGGCGCCCGCTCTTGCTGGGCGCGCGCAAACGGCGCGCTCAGCAATAAAGTCCAGGCCAGCGCGTGACGCGGCCTCATCGTTCCAGCGCGCGCGGGTTGAAGGTGCTGTCCGGGAAGGTGGCGGCGGCAACTTTCTCGAACACCACCCTGGTTTCTTCCTTCGGATCTTGCGGATCGACGTAACGCGTGGTGGGCGGCAAGCCACCCTGCGCGGCGTCGAAGCGGGCGATTTTCAGCAACTTACCGCTGGCCACATACAGCATCGCCGACAGCGGCCGGTATTGCCGCTTGCTCAGCACCAGCACGATGCGGGTATAGGTCGCCACTTCATTCTTGCTGGTCAATTGCAAGGCGATGCAATCGGCGTCAGGGCAAGACTGGGGCGGCACGTCGGTGGCGCTGGCCTGGTAATCGTTTTCAAAGCTGATGCGGGCAATGTCGCCGATCGAGGCCAGGCCGCGCAGCGATTGCAGCGGCGTCAGGCGGATGGCGCGCTTGGTGCGCGGCGCGTAAAAAAACAAGCCGCCATCGGTGGTCAGGAATTTTTGCCCGTACTGGTCGGACGAGGTGGCCTCGACCAGCACCTGGTTGCGGCCGGCGCCACGGATGATGTAGGTGCCCGCCTCTTGCTCCTTGCCATCCTTGACGGGCGTGACCCGCAGTGACGCCTGGAAGCTGCGTAGCGGCATGCGGTAACTGTCGACCCGGCGCAAGATCTCGTCGGGCGCCGGCTCGCTGGCCATGGCCGGGCCGGCCGCCAAGGCCGAAGCCAAACTCAAGGCTGGGAAAATCATCTGGTACGACAAGGTAGGCATCCTTTTAATGTGAGGAAATCGAATCGACAATCGCCATGCCGCCTATGCGCCGGCTGACCAGCCACGACGCCAGCATGGCAAGCAGCGGCAGCGCGGCAATGATGGGCAGCGCATAGGCGGGCACCCACAAGAGATTGAGCGCGACGCCGACATTGCGCCCCGGCGGCGGCGCCAGTTCGATATGGGCCAGGTTGACCAGCACGATCAGCACCCAGGCTGCCGCCGCGCCGCTCACAGCCCCGCTCACGCCCTGTATCAAGCCTTCATAGACAAACAGGCGCCGGATCGCGGCGCTGGAAATGCCCATCGCGCGCAGCGTGCCGATTTCCCTGGCGCGCTCGTAAATGGTGGTCAAGGTCATGGTCGAGACGCCCAGGAACACGACGATGCCGATGATGGCGCCAAACACCAAAAATTGATTGCGGTACAGGGCCAGCACCTGGGTGTAGAGCGGCGCCAATTCTTCCCAGGTCTTCATTTCCTGGTGCATGCCCAATTGCCGGCGCAGGCTCGCGGCCGTCGCCGGCAAGGCTGCGCTATCGTCAAGCAGCACCGACAGATAGGATATTTTCGTGGTGCGCAAGACTTCCTGAGCCGTGGCCAGCGGCAATTGCAACAGGTATAAATCGCTGGCCGGAATCCCCGTCGAGATCAGGCCGCACACTTCCAGGTCGATCGCGTTGATGCTGCCGTTTACCGTGGTGGTCAACATGGTGACCGAATCGCCGGGCTTGACGGCCAGCCGGCGCGCCATTTCCACGCCCAGCAAGACTTGATAGCGGCCGCTCTCGGCATTGCTCAGGCGCTGCCCCGCGACCAGGTTCTGGAAAGCGCCGAAAGCTTGTTGCTCGCTCTTCGGATCGACCCCATCGCCCTGGAAATTGAGGGTGCGCGGGCCGTTCGAGAGCAAGCCGCTAAAGCTCAGGCGCGGCACCAGGCGGCGCACCCCGTCTTGCTGGCCCAGCAAGGTTTCGACGCGGGCCAGCTCGGTCCGGTCCAAGCCGAATTGCAATTGCTGCTCGGCGTAACCGTCGAACTGGCCACGGGTGGCAATTTGCAGGTGCCCCAGTCCGCCACGGATGGTGCTTTCGCGCAAGCCGTACAGGGAAGCGGCGATATAACTGATAAACATCAGCAACGCCATAGCGCCGACGGCGATGGTGCAACCGAGCATGGCCGAACGGCGCGCATTGCGCAGCACATTGCGCAGGGCCAGCATGAACCATTGCGTCATGAAATCCGCCTGCCGTCTTCCAGCGCGATGGTGCGGTGCGCGCCATCCATCACGCGCTGGTCGTGGGTGGCGATGATAAAGGTGGTTGCCGTTTGCCGGTTCAAGCTGTCGATCAGGGCCAGGATTTCCTGCGCCGTCTTGCTGTCGAGATTGCCGGTCGGCTCGTCGGCGATGACGAAGCGCGGCCGCCCCACCAGCGCGCGCGCGATCGCCACCCTTTGCTGCTGGCCGCCGGACAATTCGGACGGCTTGTGCGTCAAGCGCTGGCCCAGCCCGACCTGGGCCAGCATGTCGGCAGCGCGGCGGCGCCGCTCTTGCCGGCTGAACGCTTGCGGCGTCAGCGCCAGCTCGACATTTTCCTGCGCCGTCAAGACGTGTAGGAGATTAAATTGCTGGAATACGAAACCGAGCTTGCGGTTGCGGAATTCATCGAGCGCCGTCGCCGCGATCTGATCCAGGCACACGCCGTCGAGCCGGATCACGCCAGCGTCAGGCCGGTCGAAGCGGGCCAATAAACTGAGCAGTGTCGACTTGCCGCTGCCCGAAGGCCCGGCAATGGCCAGCACTTCCGGCTGCTCGATGCGAAACGAGACTTCCGACAGCGCCGCGATGCGTTCGGCCCCGCGCTGATAATGCTTCGACAGCGCATCGACTTCCAGGATGGTCGGCATGCGCTAGTACACCAGCTCGATGGCAGCCTGGTTGGCGCCGAGCCGTATCGTGATCATGGCGTCGTCAAACGAGGGCGGGCCGCGGTGGCCGCTGGCATTGCGCGAAAAGCCATAGCCTTCCAGCGGGATACCGTTGGCGGCCGTATCGAAGCGGCGGTTGCCGTTTTCATCGTGATACACCATCACCGCATAGGCGCCGGGCGCCAATTGCGCGAAATTCAGTTGCACCTTGCCCCCGGCCTCGGCCTTGGCCGGCTCGACCTGGTTATAGGCGCACTGTTTCAGGAAACCGGCGCGGTCGCAGACGGCCACCATGATGGAACCCTTGGCGCTGGCGATGCCGCTCACGCTAACCACCAGGCTAGCGCCCCCACCCGCCGCCGGTTCGGCCGGACGCGAACAGCCGAACAGGGCCAGGCCCGCGAGCATGCATCCACCGACCATACAACGCTTACTTATCATCTGATCTCGCCATCGTCGTCTTTCAAGAGCTTCTCGGCATCCAGCTAAAACGCCTGGCCGAGAGCATCAGGCACACTAGCAGCATTGCCGCCAGCATCGCCACACTATAGGCTTCGGCATGCCATTCCAGGCCCGTCGTCACGCAGCGCCGGATGCTGCCCACCATCGCGTTGAGCGGCAGGCAATCGACCAGCGCGCGCAAGGCCTTGGGCAAGCCGCCCACCGGGATCATCAGATTACCGGAAAACAGCAGCGGAAAATACAGCAGATTGCACACCATGGTGGCTGCCGCCACGCTGTTCGACACCGATGCGATCAACAGTCCCAGCGACAGGAAGGCGCCGGTGCCCAGCGCCAGCACCAGCAGCGCCATGCCGATCGCCGCCGCGCCGGCCTGGATCTTGACGCCATATACCAGCGCCGCGATCAAGAACATCAGCAGGCTGGCCACCATGGTAATGGCCAAGCGCGACAACCACCAGGCCAGCACCACCAGCCCGGTGCGCATCGGGAACAATTGATAGAGGCGGAACATGCCGCCCTCGCGCGCGGCCACCAGCGGCCCGGCAAAGCCGATCAAGCCGGTCGACAAGATGATCATGCCGGCCAGCCCCGTCACCAGATACAAGCCATAATCGAGCCCGGCGCCGGTTTCCGGCGGCGGCGGCAGCGTGACCCGCTGCGGCCCCGTCAAGCCGGACAGATTGTAGGCGTCGCTCATGCCGCGCAACATGCCGTAGGCGGCGTCTTGCGCCGGACCGCCGCCGCGTTTGCCGCCCAGCGCCAGCTCGGTGCCGCGCCCGGCCGCCACATTGGCGCCAAAACCGGCCGGTATGGTCAAGGCGAAATCGGCACCGGCGGCCTCGGCTTCGCCAAGGCGCTTGAATTCGACGCTTTGCTGGACCCGCAAGCCGGCCCCCAACTGGCGCACATAATCGACGCTGGCGGCGCTGCGATCGAGGTCGACGATGGCCAGCGAGACCGGCCCGAGCTTGACGTTATGGCCGAACAGCGCCATTTGCATCACCAGCATCAGCAAGGGAAAGGCAAAGGTCCAGAACAGCGCCAGCTTGGCCCGTAAAAACAGGGCCAGATCGGCGCGGATGAGGTGCAAGAGGATTTTTAACATGGCTTAATGGTGGGCTAGGTGGGCCAGGAAGTCTTCCACCGAAGATGCTTCCAGGCTGAATGAAGCGATGCCATGCAGGTCGATGAACTTGCGAAACACTGGCTCAAAGCCGGGCGCGCCCGTGATTTCCCAGCCGCGCGCGGTGGCCAGCGGCGCGCGCAGCATGAGCGGCAAGGCGCGCATGGCTTGCAAGGTCTGCTCCGTCAGCGGTTCCGTCAGCGGCTGCAAGATGCGGGCCTTGCAAGCGCCGACGTGGCGCGCGATCAATTCCGCCAGGCCGCCCTGGTCGACAATCCGGCCATCTTGCAGGCAGACGATGCGGTCCACCTCGAGCAAGTCGGCCGGAATGTGCGACACCAGCACCAGCGTGATCGGCAAGCTGGCCCACAGGCCGCGCAGGGAGCGCAAAAACCATTCGTCCAGGCCCAGCGAAGGCTCGTCGAGGAAAACCACTTGCGGCACATGCGCCAGCGCCAGCCACAGCATCAGCCTTTGCTTTTGCCCGCGCGAGAGCTGGCCCCACTGCTTGCCGGCCAGCTCGCCCAGGCCCAGCGCGCGCGTGACGGCCGGCTCGGTGCGGGTGTAGATGACTTGATGCAGGGCCATGATTTCCGAGACCTTGGCCAGGCCCGGCAAATCGGCCCCTTGCAGCAAGCCGCCTATTTGTTGGCGCTGTTCGACGCCGCGCGCGCCGAGGTGTAATTCGACGCTGCCGCGCTCGGCCTTGCGTAAGCCCAGCAAGGCTTCCATCAGCATGGTCTTGCCGCTGCCATTGCGGCCGACGAAGGCGACCCGTTCGCCGCGCCGTATCGTAAAATCTTGCGGCGCCAGCGTGAAGGACGGCGAAATAGTCAGGTGCAAGCCGCGCACCGCGATCAGCACCGGCGCTTCCACCAGCGCCGCCGCCGGTGGCTCGCCCTGCACCAGCGCCGCTGACAAAGGCACCTCGGCTTCCGGCGCCACTTCGACACCGTATTTCAGCAAGATGTGGCGGGCATAGTTGCGGTAGATGGGGTTTTCCATCGCGCGCCGCAATTTCGACACGCCCAGGTCGCGGTCGCCGCCGTAATCGGGCGGCGCGTTGAGCAGCAAGCTGGCGTGTTGCACCAACAAATCCGGATCGTCCGGGATCAATTGGGCCGCCTTGTTGAACGCTTGCACGGCGTGCTGGCCGGCCACCGCCACCTTGATGATGTTCGGGCGCGCCATGCAAATGGCCAGCACCGCGCGCATGCCGCGCCATAGCCACAGGCGCCCCGGCGGCAAGGCTTCGGCCGCCTTCAGCAGCAAGTCGATGCGCGCCACTTCCTCGGCCCCGACCTTTTGGCCATCGTTGACGATCAAGAGGGCGTGATTCAATTGCAAGCCGAGCAGGCTGTCGAGCAGGGCCGGCTGGGCGTACACATCGTGCTCGCCCAGTTCGGCCAGCATGGCGTCGAAATCGCTTCCGAGATTGCTTTCCCAGGCCTGGAAGGTGGCCTCCAGCGCGCGCGCGATCAAGTCCGCGTGGGCCTCGCAAACCAGGTCCGGCGCCGAGGACGCGGGCGGGAAAATCTGGCCGCTGGCTTGCTCGACGGCGCGCACGATCTCAAGGTCCGAGCCGGCCCGGCTGACGGCGGCAAACAAGCCGGTGATGGCATCGGCGCCGCCGCGCTCATGGATAGTGGCGATCAGGTCGGCGCCGGCCTGGCAAGCCGACAAATAGGTTTGCAAGTCGCTGTCGACGCTTTCACCGAACATGGCGTCGGCCGCGCGGCTGAGCAGCACGCGCATGCCCGGCAGCGCGCCCGTGTCGGCGCGCGCGATGGCGGCGCCGGCATAGCGGCCGGCAAAGAAATGCGCCAAGCCCTCGTCGAGCAGGCGCACGCCGCACGTGAGGAAGCAATGCGCCACTTCGTGGAATTGAACCTGGCGCAAATTATCGGGAAAGCCTGCCGACAGGGTCGACAGGCGCAGCGTCGCCAGGCCGGGAAAGCTTGCCATGGTCAAGTGCAGATCGCGCGTCTCGGCCTGGCATTGCAATAGGATGCAGGGCGCCGGCAATCCCAGGAAAGCCTGGCACTGGGCCACCGCTTCCTCGAAATTGCGCGCCATCTGGGGCGACAGCGGCGCCGCGCCGAGCACGTGCACGGCGCCGCTGCGCACGCACCGCTGGCGACCGTGGACGATCTCGCGCAGCAGCGGATAAGCCTGGAAGCGCCCCCGCAGCTGGAACAATTGTTCCAGGCAGGCTGCAGCCGCGTCCCCATTGCCGGCCACGGCGTGGCGCAACAAGTCGTGGGCCGCGTCGCGCAAGGCGTCGCTTTCCCCGTCCGGCGCCGTCCTCAAGCGCGCGGGCAGACTCATTCGACTTCCTTGCCCAGCAACATGACCGACACCACCGTTTCGGTGACGCCGTCGATATCCAGCAAGGCCGCCAATTCATCGTCGTAATAGGCGCCATACACGAGCGAGCCGAGGCCCAGGCCGCGCGCCGCCAGGCACAGGTTTTGCGAGGCGTGGCCCGCTTCCAGCAAGGCCATGCGATAACCGCGGCTGCCGTATTTGGCGGTAACGCGCTGCGGCACGCTGGTCATCACGCACACCACGGGCGCGTCGATGCCGCTCGGCCCCGACTTCACTTCGGCGCTGGCAAAGGCGCTGCCGTCTTGCGCCTTCAGTATGCGCAGGCAATGCTCGCGCGCGTCGTAATGAGCGATGCAGGGCGGCACGCCGTCGACCGCGTTGATGAAGAAGTAAAACTCGGTCGGATACAGGCCGCCCGGCGAGGGGTAGCCGCGAAACGCCAGTTTCACATGCGGCGCATTGTCGCTGCTGCGGTAATGGCTGACCCGCAGCGAGTGGTGCAGCATGGATGACAATTGCGCCAGGCTGATCGCGCCGGCAAAGCCGCGCGCGCTGCGCCGCCCCGCCATCGCCTCGGCCAATTCGCCCAGCGCCAGGGTCGGCTCCGGCAAGGCGATTTTCTCGCAGGCGGCGAAACTGTTGTAACCGGCCGCGCCGCGCGCGATATAAAACGGGTGGCGCAGATAACGCACGATATTTTTCACCTGGCCCGACAGCGTGGCACGGTGGAACTTGGTTTGCTCGTGCAGGATTTCCGCCGCGTCGTCGATGTCGAACTGTCCCGCCATCGCTTGCGGGACCAGCAATTCTTGCAAACTATCCTTCATGGATCTCTTTCGTATTCAGGGAAATGGATGCGGATCGGGGTTCGGCGCCGGCACCGAGGCCATGCCCCAGAACGCGGCGATGCGGCGCAAGCGGCGCTCGTCGTGGCTGATCAAGCCGTCGCCGAACAGCAGCGGTTGCAGACCGGGCACCAGCACCCGCACCACATAAAAGCCGAGCGTGGCGATGTCCCCAGTGGTGACGTCGACGGCCAGCGTGCGGTAACCCATTGCGCCGAGCCGGGCGACCAGTTGCGCGCGACTGTCGAATTGGTGCAGCGACGGGTCCGAACTGAGTATCACCTCGGCGTTGCCGAACAAGAAATCGAGCGTGGCGTGGCGCGCCGGGTCGAGGAAATAGGCGAAATGGTCGGACGGATTCTTGACCGCTT
Source organism: Oxalobacteraceae bacterium GrIS 1.11 (assembly GCA_040544385.1). Classification (GTDB taxonomy): domain Bacteria; phylum Pseudomonadota; class Gammaproteobacteria; order Burkholderiales; family Burkholderiaceae_D; genus Janthinobacterium. The sequence continues at coordinate 3,399 of JBEONR010000080.1, read as the reverse complement.
CGCGCTCGGGCAGCGGGGTTTGCGCGGTGCGGATGGAACTGCCCCACACATAGCCGTGCAGCGCCTCGACCACCGCCTTGTTGATGGCTTGCTCGACGCTCAGGTTGGCGCTGGCGCCGACCGACATGGTGCCGTCGGTCTTGCTGCGGGCCAGGCACAGCACCACCGGCAAGCCGATGTCGCTGCTGATATCCCACAGTCGCATTTCCAGCGGACTCTCTTGCAGCGCATGGCGCACGCCGGGCAACAGGCGCGCCATGCACTCGTCGGTCGGCCGCAAGATGCGCGGCTGGTAACGCATCTGCCACAGGGCGGCGAAGGAATCGCGTTCGATCACTTCGCACAGGCCGGACAGAATCGCGCGCTCCTCGTCCATGCCGCAAGCGAGGCCGGTGGAACAGGATTGGGCCACGATTTCATGCTTGTGCTTGACCCGCATGCCCAGGTAGACCAGTTGCGCCGGCACATAGGTTTCCGCCTCCATCTGGCTCAAGTCGACGGCCGGGCACCAGGCCCGCGCCAGCGCTGGGTCCGGACGCGCATACTCGAAATCGGGCGCATCGTACTGGTCCGGCGCGAACAAGATGAATTGATCGAGTCCGACGGCTGCCGCGCCCAATTCGGCTTCGCTGGCAATGCATAATTGATCGTCGAAATAATCGGCCGCGCAATAGCGTTCGATGGCTTCGCCAAACGAAGCCCACAGGGCCGAGGCGCGGTCAAAGGCAGCGCCGGAGCCGGCCAGGCCGGCCCGGTCCGAGGCGACAGTCTTGCGGCCGGCGCGCGAAGGATCGATCATCAAGGCCTTCAAGTCGACCATCAGGGCATTAAAGACGAACAGGCCGCGCGCGGCCGGGTGCTCGGTTTCTTCCAGCAAGGTGGTGATGATGCCGTGGCGGCGATGCACCAGGGCCTGGTACACCATGGCCAGGCGGGCGTTATCGGAAAGGCGCTCCATGCTCAAGCCCGCCGACGCAGCAAGGCGTGCTGGAACACCGTGCCGACCGGGCGAGCGGTGCTGGCATTGCCGCACACGGGGCAGCGCGGCAGGCGCAAGACCATGCTGCGACCGATCTCGCCGCTCAGGGTATTGATTTCGCTGAACACGCTCTGGTGCAGATTGTCGAGCGTGCCGCTGAGGTATTGCAAGACCACGCGCGACGCTTCCGCCACGGCCCACTGCACCGCCAGCCGGCTCGGCAAGGCGTGGTACAGGATATTGTCCGAATTGCTGCGCACATCGAATTCGGCGACGAATTTGCGGGTCGAGCGCATCCGGTGGAAATAGCATTCATAACAGGCGGTCGCCTTCGGGATCACCAGCGGCCCGCATTGCACGGTGGTCCAGTCGATGCCGACATACAGGCTGGCCATATTGTTCTCGACGGCCTTTTGATTCATCTTGCGGAACAAGCCGAAATTCTCGAAATCAGCGCACACCAGCATCAATTGGCGCGACTGCGCCGATGGCGGCAAGTCGGCGCCGATGCGCTCGACCGGCACTTGCATCGCGATAAGCGCGGCGGCCAGCGCGTCGGCCAGCGCGCCCTCGCCCGCCAGCGCCACGCGCCAATTGGCGGCCGCGTAAGCCGGATGGGCGTCGGCGGCCACGGTGCCGTCTTGCTGACGGCGGTGTTCCAGGTGTTCGTGGGTGGCGTCGCCGTGGGAGCGGCCGTCGCGCGCGACCAGCACTTTGGTGTCGACCAAGGACTTCAGCGTCGATTGCACCGCGTCCGCCGGAAAGTGTTCCGACATCGCCGCGCTGATGACATCGAGTTCCAGGCCATTCTCGACGCTCTCCAGGATATTGCGGATCATGCCAAACGGATCTTCAATGGTGTAACGACGCCCGACCACCGAGATGGCGATCTTGTCTTCGCCCAGCGTGGTAATTTCGGCCAATGGTGAGACAAACAAGCGTTGATTCATAAACGATCTTTCTATTAACTATAGGTCGCAACAGCACAGGCAAATCGGCGTGCAAAAATTAGAAACTTTGCTCTAAAAACTGGACCTGGAACGCTGCATGAAATTCGGAAATTCGGAAATTCGAAAATTCGCGGCGCGGCGCTCGAATGCGCCGCGCCGCGAATGGCTACATTAGCAGCAGCAAGAGCAAGAGCAAGTGCAGCACGAAACGCTGACGTCCGCCAGGGCGTCGCCAAGGTCATCTTGCAGGTATTCCGATTCGGTCGAGTCGATGATGACGATGGTTGGATTGACAGCGTCGATATTGATATTCATTTTTTAAGCCTTATGTGGATATCTTCAATGAGTGGAATGGACAGGTTTCCCATATGCGGAAACCGAATTAACTATGTCCGTTATCAATTTTATCAGCATTTAGAAATGATGCAAGAATAAAATTGTTGTGATAGTTTTATTGTGGCAACGAATATTATTGTGGATTAATTGAAACACCAGTATAATATTCAGAAATGAATGGTTTAAACGAATATTCACCCTGCTGGGGCGTATGCGTGCGCGGGCGGAATTTGCTCGATTGATGAGGAGGAAGGGGAAGCCGGCCAGGCGCGCGGCGGGAAAACACCAGCGCTCGACGGGCCATTGAAGCTTGCCGGCTGACGGTCGGCGAGCGTATCATTTATGCGACTGCGCCAAGGACACTGTCGACGGGAACCGATACTATTTCTGACGGCCGGCTACAACATGTTCCGCACAGAAAAACGTTCCTTCTTCTTTTTCCGCTCCAGTTCACGCTTCAAGGCAAGCTCAATGCGACGGCATTCGCGGCACCAATACTCCACGCGAACTTGCTTGGCCGTGGATTCCCATACATCTCCTTCGATGCATTGCCACTGCAAATGTATTTCGGAATGGCCGTAGGTGGGCGACAAACAGAGACCTCCCTCGTTGGCGGCGAGCGTGTGCATTTCCTCGATGTTGTCAAACATGCTGTCGTAATAACACTACTGACACCAATGCCCTTTGCGCACGTTTTTTCCACCGACTTCCCAAATGTGGCCGCGCGCGCATTGCCAGCGCAGCGTGTGCTCGCTATTGACAAAACGCATGGTCAATAGCTCGCCGCCACGTTGCTGCGCCAATGCCCGCATCTCGTCCACGGAGAAACGGGCGCGGATATCACGACAAGCCAGTCACCACGTGCCTCGCTTCACGCTGCCAGGAATGGCATGCCACTGATGCCCCATGGCGCACTCCCACAGCAAGTGCGTATGTCCATTGACATACGTGTCGGACAAACACAAGCCATCGCGCTCCTCGGCGATCGCGCGCATTTCCTCAATCGTCAGTTTTACATTACTCATATTATAAAATTAATCCTGATTATGTTCTTACGTCAGAGGCGCCAGGATCTTTCGTTTGGGACACGGAAGTGTGTGCATGATGGCAACGACTAGCCTGGGCACCATTGCA
>JBEONR010000079.1:0-18366 GCA_040544385.1 Oxalobacteraceae bacterium GrIS 1.11 | reverse complement strand
GCCAGCTTGGATGGCCAGGCGTTGATCCACAAGGAATTTTGTAAAAATACCATGCACGGACATCCGTGGGCGGCGCTGCGCGCCATCATTGCGGCACCGGCCAGTACATAGGAAGCAATCCACCAGTTAGGCGCACGGGAACCCAGCCCAGGCATGCTGTGCCGTGCGGCCCAAAAAAACGAAGTGCAAACGCGACCGAAATATTTGTTAACTACCAATTTCCGCTCGATTGATATAACATCGCGGAAATTGTCATTTCATCGGATTAAGCAACTTGCTGCATTATCCGATGACTGCACGTAATCTACGAAAGAAATTAACCATGGCATTGAAACCGCTCCCGCCAATCCAGTCCCGTATTAACATTGCTGGATTAGCAAGTATAGCTGATCGAGCCCAGGCAACACTTTCCAACCTTCGGGATGATCTGCTTGAGCCATGGCCTCGGAAGATGTCGCCTGAAATTAGCATATCCCGTCTGGCCAAGCTCTGCGGGCTTGACCGCTACCAGATCAACTACCTATGCACTAAGGGGGACAAAGGCGCCTATCCAACAGGCTCGCTCACTGGAAGCAAGCGCAGCAGGATGTGGACACTTTCGGACGCACAGGAATTCATGCGCGCCAACGGCCCTTACAAACGAAGACCAGAAGGACAAAAAGCGATCGTCGTCAGTGTTGGAAATTTCAAGGGTGGAGTTGGAAAGACCACGCAAACAGTTGCTATCGCTCAAGGCTTGACGCTTCATGGCCACAAAGTTTTGCTGGTCGATCTCGACCCCCAAGCCAGCGCGACCACGTTGATGGGCTATGTTCCAGATGCGGAAATTAATGAAGAAATGACTGTGATGCCTGTGGTCTACGGCGACCAGACTGACTTGAGCTACGCGGCTATTCCAAGCTATTGGTCTGGCCTCGACCTGATTCCTGCGTGTCCGGCACTGTTCGGCGCGGACTACTATCTGCCAAACAAGCAGGCGGCCGACCCTAATTTTGAATTTTGGAAAATCCTGGATACAGCCCTGGAACCACTGCGCGACAAGTACGACGTGATTATGATCGACACACCGCCGACCCTCTCGTATCTTGCCATCGGTTCTTTTATGGCCACCGATGGCCTGATCATTCCGTTGCCGCCTGAAACGCTCGACTATGCCTCATCGACTCAGTTTTTCCGGCAGTTTGCGGATCTGTTCAAGTCGCTCAACGATTCTAAATCGATTGAAAAGGAATTTGAATTTATCAAGATAGTTCTGTCAAAAGTGAAACCATCGGCAGCAACCACTCCAATCGTTAAGGCCTGGATCAAGCAAACCTACCATGAACTCTTAGGAACGGCCGAAATCATCGACACGGATATCGTCATGAACGCGGCCGCGGAATTCAAGACGCTCTACGACCTGTCGACCTATGACGGCAGCGTTCGGACGCTCAATCGCGCACTCGATGCCTTCGACGCGGTAGTGGATGAAGTGGAAGGCGCAATTCAGAACGCCTGGTATAGCCGTATGCTCGAAAGTGAAAAGGTCCATGGCTAGTAAACTACAACAACGCTTGGCAAGCAGAACAGCCGATATCGAGCGGGCGCCGTCCGAAGCCATTGCTGACGCCCAAGGAAAGGCTCGATCAATGACGATGCCGGGGCAACTAGGCGCTTTCCGTCTAGAAGCGCAACGTTATCAAGAAGCTATAGATGAACTCACTGGAAAACTAGCGCAAGCCCAGCAGGATAATCTTGCTGTTGATGAGCTAAAAAAACAACTCGAACAAGCGTTGCAGGCGCAAGCGGCGAGCAAAGCAGCGCGCCCTATCCTGCTCCATCTGGTTGACGACAGCCCTTATCAGCCAAGGATTGAGTACGATCCAGAAAACATTGACCATCTGGCTCAGACCATGGAGTCCGCCGGCCTGTCAGAGCCGATCACCGTACGGCCAATCGGTGACCGATTTGAACTTATCAGCGGCCACCGCCGTGTACGTGCGGCCAGGTCACTCGGCTGGACCGAGATCGATGCACTCATTGTGCTATTGAATGACCGGGAAGCACAAAAAGCGACAATGCTTCATCTGATTGGCGGTATTGAATTAAGCGATTATGAACTTGGGAAAATGTGTGCGCATGCATTGAATGAAGGCTTCGTAAACACCCAAAAGGACGCCGGCCAATTCTTCGCAAAGTCACAATCGATGATCTCCGGCGCTCTTGATTTACTAAAACTTCCCCCTCCGATTATTAGCATGCTAGAGCGTAAACCGAGCTTATTTGGCATGAGTTGCGGAAAGTTCATAAAGGACTTGATCGCAGACCATCCAGAGCATCTGGAGCTGATTGTCAAAGGAGTTGAACGCATCAACGATGGAATTATGGCGCAAGCGTCTCTAAAAGGATGGGTAGCGCAAATGATAGTGACTGCGGGCCGAAAAATAAAACAAGCCCCTACGGATAAAAAGACATTTACAGCCGGCCGCAGAACAATCTATTCCACGAAAGTCAAACCGAGGGAAATCACAGTAGGACTTAAAGCGCTGGAAATGAGCATGGGAGACTTTGAAGAACGACTGAATGCCTGGCTGGAGCAAGATGCAAACAACTATGCCTCGAATCAATCGAAGTCAAAAACATGAAATTTCGTTATAAATCAATGACTTACGAATTATCGGAATCCGATAATCTTAAAATTATGCTGAAAATATACTGAGCATGAAAAAAGCCCCAGCTTGCAGGCCGGGGCTTTTTCATTTTTAAACAATCCGTTCCACATCAAGGAGCGGGTATTTGGTGAAACCTGAGAACTTCATCTTATACCCCCTTTGTGTGAACGTCAAATACTTTGTATGGCCTCGGCTATACTTAAGGAGAGACTGTGCACGCCAATACATTAGATGACGTTGTTCGACCATACTTACACCTCCCAAAGACTGTGCAAACCGCCCTGTTGCGGGTGGAGACTCACCCAACATTCCGTTTATTGACCAAAAGCGCCCTCATGGTGCTTAAAGCCCTTGTCACCCGTGCCAGCGCGAGGAACCGCACCACCGCGATCCGCGCGCGGATCGCTACCGTGTCGATAGAAGCGGACGTCAGCACCAAAACGACGCAGCGCGCCATGCGCACCTTTGAGGAACTCGGCTGGCTCAAAGCCGCGACCGAAGGCAGGTCGAAATACGGCGTATTCTGCTCCAGGCGCTACGTTTTCTCGGCTGAATTCTGCGCCCTCGTGCACTTGCCGACGAAAGCCAAGCCCCTGCACGCATTGCCCAGCGAGACAACAATGTCCGACCGTGCTATATACATAGACCTTAGTTTTAAAGAAGATCTACAGGAGATTTCTTTACAAAAACGTCTACAAAACCCCACCCCAATCCAACTACCGGACGCGTTGCGGAAGATGGCGAGTGAAACCGGCATCCTCGACACTGGCATTGCCAAACTGCGCGGTATCGCGCACCAGGCCGGGCACAAATTGGAAGACGTGTACACGGTCGCTAAAAAGCGGTTGACAGAGATTGGCGCTAGCGCCGGCCGCTGCTACCGCTACGTGCTGGCGGTAATCCTGAATCCGAAGCGAACGGATTTTGCCGGCAAGGCGGCGCAGATCGAGCGCATGGGCGCCCTGCAAAACGCCCAGACTGGCGCCGCGACTGGGGTGCAGAAATACCAGTTCAAAAGTTTCCAAGCTGGTCCAGGCCGCACGGTGATGGTGCTGGCCGACCACGCCGAGGTGCTGGAGAACGGCGCGCTCATCAAAATCATTCCGTGGCGCGACATCGCCCTGGTCGTCAACGACATCGAGGATGGCGTATTGAAGGAAATCGCGCGGGTGGCGCCATCGCCGGGCAACCCGTTTGCGCGGGATGCCGTTTCCAATGACGGGGCGGCGCGCGCGGCCCGGGCGCTGCGCGACAGCGCGCTGGCCGATCAAGACGAAGCGTTGAGGGCACAACTGGACACGCACGCTTATCCGGCTGGCGCGGCCGACAACCTGGGCATGATCCGCGCCATGCTGCGGCCGGGATCGCGCCCGCAGCCGCGCGACGCGGGGGTTGCCGGCGCGGCGCCGGCGCCGCTGCGCAAGGCCATGCCGTCGGCGGTGGCGCTCGGTTTGTCGGCGATCAGGAACTTGTTGTCCCCAGCGGTGGGGGGCTTGGCCAGCGCTGGATGCTGAGAATGGCGGGGCGCCGCTGCGCGCATTTGTGGATACCATCGAGCGGATAGGGACGTTGACCCCAGGGACACAGGGGAGGCTGGCATTGCCGGCCGGCGAGGACGATGATATGCCACCGTCCGGCATGTCCGCGATACGGCGGGATGGTGGCGCAGCTACAGCGGTTGAATGACTGCGGCGGCGAGGGTCTGGGCGTGGCGCACCTCGTCCTCTTCGTGGAGGTAACGCGACGTGGTGGCGATCGAGCCGTGGCCGGCGTTCAGTTGCACTGTTTTCAACGGTGCCTTGCCTTGTACTTGGTGCGTGAAAGCGGAGTGGCGCAGCCAGTGCGGCGATGCCTGCTGCAAGCGGTCGACGGCGGCGCTGTTGCCCAGCTCGCGCGCGATGACGCCGGCGCCGGCAAACAAGGTTTTCAACGCCCGGTAGATCGCATCGTCGCTGGCGCGGGCAGGGGTGCCGCGCGTCGTCAACAGCAGCGGTATCGCTTCGCGCGGCGCCGGCAAGGCGGCAAATCCGAAGGCGAGGCGGTAACGCTGGAATTCGGTTAGAAGGGTGTCAGGCACCGGTACGTCGCGGGCCTTGTTCCCTTTGCCAATGACGTGCAGCCACCACCTTCCGTCGTCGGACTGGCTGAGCGCGCCCATGTCGGCGCCGACGCCTTCGTGCAGGCGGATGCCGGTGAGATAGTAAAGCTTGACGAGGAAGCGCGCCCGCGCGCGGCGCCGGGCATCGGACGCGCGCGCCGCGGGCATGCGCTCGGCGGCTTCGGCCAGCATCGAGATTGCCGGCTGTGACAGGAACCGTTTGACCATGCGCTCGGACGGGGCCCGCATCCTGCCCAGCAACGCAGCGGGGTTTTGATCGAGGTAGCGCGCGGCGACTGCCCACGCGAGCAGGCCGCGCACGATCATGATCGCTTGCCGGTGCGAGCTACTGGAGAGGGGGCCGGCGAAGGGACGCCAGCGTTCATCAGTGCGCGGCCACCTAGTGGCGCACACCCACTGGCTGAATGGTTGCGGGTCCATCACGAAAGCGGAATACGCGGCCAGATCCTCGAAGCGGACCTGGCGCAAGTGCTTGCCGCAGGCGTTGCACCAGAGCAGGAAACGGTGCGCCTCCTTGCCGCTGTTGCGTACGGTCTTGGCCGACAGGCCGGGCCGGGACAGCCAGGCGCGCACTAACGCGTCGTCGCCGTCGGCGGCGAGCAATGACCTAACAGGGGGGATGGGGAGGGGTGCTGGCAAAGCGGCGTGGATGACATTCGTCTCCACCAATGCGTTTGCTCGCCGCCCCCCTGTTGCTCCCCCCATCAGGTCGACCAGCCATCGATCCCGTGCCACATTTCCGTGGTCCAGTACCTGTCGCCACCGGCCGCCGCGATGGCGTCACGCAAATCGAGCATGCCTTGGTGTCGGCCGAAGTAGGCGGCCGTGTGGCCGATCAGGCGAAAGCGGTCGAGCGCGGATCGGGCGCGCGCCGCGGCATGGTCCGAGTGGGCGCCCTTGTGGTCGAGGAACTCGGTCTGGATGGCGATCGCCTGGCGGACGAATTCCGCTTGTTCCATTGCGTGTTTGGGATGCATCGTCTTCCTGGGCGGGGGAGGGCGCCGGTTGGCACATTAATGCATTCTACCAACAAGGCGGGTGCGGCAGTTAACGCATGATTACTGTATTAATCATGCGTTCACTCGCGGCAAGGGCCGGCGCCGCCGCCGCAGTCGCTCGCCTAGCCGGACCCACTCATCACAAGGTGCCTGTTTTGCGGGCAGGCCGACCGCGCCGCGCCGTTGCTCGCTCTGCACTGAATACCGCGCAACTTACCCACAGTTTCTGTGGATAAGTTGTCCCTCCCAGGTTGGGATTCTAAGCTCGAACGGCCGAAATTTCAGATCCATAAAAATCAACAGGTTACATTGGGTGTCACTCGAACGGTCGTTCGCGTGACAGGCCAACAAAAGCCCAAAATCAGCGGAAATGTTGTTACGTTGATCATCACTTGGTCAAAGTAATGTGAAGGTTTACTCGAAGTGACACTTTTCTGAAATTTTCGCCGGTTTGGGCGTGGAACCCCAAGAGGCGGCGGCAGCGGCCGGTTGTCTGCAGGATCAGGCTGCGAGCCTTGTGGAAACGGTTGGCGTCTTCAAAATGTCCAACACCCACAAGTCGCCTGCGATCGCCACCGCACCGGCGCGGCGCGTGGCCCCCATCGAACCTGGCGGCATAAAGCAGAAAGCCCGCTCCGCCATACGCCTCGCGCACGCTGCGGCAACGGCGGGTGGCGACTGGGACGAATTTTAATCGGATTTACGCATACCTGTAGCGACCTGCGTTTAAAAACGCACCGACCTGCATTCAGCGGCTTTTTCGACCGGAATTCATTGCGTCCAGCGCCCACCTCAAACCAGAGATAGCTGCGAATGAACCTGCATTCAACCGAGCCGACCTGCATTTGATAGCGACAAACCAGCATTAACTGCAACTGATCAGTTGGCCCACATGCAGCGAATTACCTCGGTTTAAACCTCGTGAACCTCAAGCACCTCGCCGTGTTCAAGTGCTTCAAGGTAACAATCAAGGTTGCTGGCGATCTTCTCAAAAACGCGAGGCAAAAATTGAATGAGGTCATCAAAGGTGGCGTTTTCTTGCATCGGCCCGCCATGATAGTAGCGGCAATGTTTAAGGATGTCAGATCGTTCCTCTTGTGAAAGTAGGGCGAGAGGATCGCGATCATTGTAATCGTGCAGTCCGGACAGATGAATAAAAGCGCAGCCAAATTTGTAGACGGATTGCGTCCAGCCTTGTAACTTTTGAGCAACCTCAACCATCTCCTTGTCAGTGATTTTCGGCCATTTTGTCCCGACCACTGACATATCAATCAGCAGCGTGCGGCGCTCAACGGTTTGCGTAAGCAGGTAGATAACACGTACCATCGAGTCCAATTCCTGCCGGAGGATCGCTGTCATCAGGCCCGCCAGTCGAGCGCTCGCAAGCAAATTCATACCCTGTCGATGCTCGTGTGAGCGGCTGCGAACTTGACGCAGGAAGACTGCAACCTGTGGCTCTATAGCATTCATGTTTCTTCTCTGGTTAGTTATAGCAGGAGCGCTGAACCGATTGTAATTCGACCGTCCAACAAATGAGGGTTTTCTGGACGGGCGTGGACGCAAGCGCGCTCTGGCCGGGATGCCAGGCGCTCGAAGTCCACAAACGCAGTCCACCAAACTTGCTCCAACAACGGCGCCATTCGATGGGTTGCTGGAACTTTGTCAGTTGCAGATAATTCTGGTCGGCGGTGGTGGAATGCAGGTCGGTCCCATCAAATGCAGGTTCATTCGCAGTTATCTCTGGTTTGAGGGGGCCGTTGGTCGCAGTTAATTCTGGTCGAAAAAGCCGCTAAATGCAGGTCGGACCGTTTTCGATTGCAGGTCACTACACATACCAAAGGGGAACTGGCCAGCGACCGCAAAAAGGTCTTGAGCATAGCGCGCTGTGGTGCCAGAAAACCTGGCGGGGCGTTTTACTCGGTTCTCCGTTCCATTACGTCCAGTTGCAGGCAGTGGTTGGTGCGGTCAGTTGCAGTTATTGCTGGTTCATGTCGATGGAATGCAGGCCGACGCGGCTAAATGCAGGCTAATTTGCAGAGAATGCGGGTTTGAGGGGGGCGTCAGTTGCAGTTATTGCTGGCTTAGAATCGCGTCAAATGCAGGTCGTGCCGGGTTGAAATGCGAGCCGCTACATGTAATCGTAACTGGCCACCGAGCGCAGCGCCGACGTCATCGAGCGGTGCGTCTGCAAGGCTTGCACGCCGTCTTGTGCCTCGCCGGCGCGCGCCGCGTGGTAGCGGATGCCGGAGCCGGCGCCCACCGGCTATCTCGAGCAATGTACCATCGAAATATTAATTTACAAACCAAAACCACCCTTATCGTAAACTGTTCTTGGTCGGAAATGGCCACGGCCATTATATTGATATTCACGAACCCCATCCTGTGCGAATCCGGCAATGGAATCATGAAGATAGTTATCGAAATAGTTAACAACCGCGGTTGACAATTCACCGACTCGATGCATACCTTCCCACATTTCCAGATCTTCGTGATTGAAACTTTTTAGGAGAAGTTCTTTTTTTTGCTCTTCTATTGTTTGTTGTTTACCACCAATATTAGCCAATCTATTGAATTGTTCTTTTTTCATGATGGTAGCCACATTCGCATATTTCTTTTTAAATTCAGCACATTTCTCTTTAAAATCGTTATTTGTTATCTTTAAGTAACGTAAATCTTCTCGTGGTGCGCCTTGAAATTCTGCATTTTCAATAAATGTTTCAATGTATTTATATCGATATAATCGATATTTATTCATTCGCTGCTTAAGAATTTCTTCCACGGAACCACTAGCCGAATCTTCTTTAATATAGGCATTATATTCATCTACTGTTTGTCGTGATGCTCTAAAGTCGCGCGCACCCTCTGGATTCATTTGTTGTATGGTTTTTAATGGAACTCCTGTTGCAATGGCTTCTTTATGCATATCAATACATGGAATCAAGGCGCTGAAACTATAAGAAATTCCATCCGCTGGTAATCCACTTCTTCCTTGACATAGTGGCGTATATCCTCCGCCAACATCAGAATGAACACCTGGGTATACAATTTCAATACAGTTGGTTGGATATTTCCCCATATATCTTACTGAGTCCAATGGAAAACTAGCTCGCACCTCGTGCGACGCAACAAAATGTACGCAACGGTCAATCGCTATAGGAATTTTCAAAGTTCCCTTAGCCCAAGCTGCATGTCCTGATGCAATTTCGTCTTTGAAAACATCACCATTTGTGGCGCCAACAGCCGCAACAGTATCAAAAATACCTAAAAAATATATATGTACGGGTATACCTGCAAATATATAGTCATCACCCGACTTTTCACAAAGCTGATAAAACCACGTACAAAATGCGCGTGCTTCTGCTGCACCTCGCGAGAAACCAAATACCGAAATATTAAATTGAATTACTTTTGGTTTTGAATTAATTAAAATTTCTTTTAATTGCACTACGTATGGCTTTAATTTGGCAATCGCATACTCTGGAAATCCATCAGATTTGGATTCTGCAAATTTCCCTGCATCGACATCAGTTAATAGTGGCTTACCCGACATGACATAACGATGCATTACATTTATTGTTTGAATTAAGCCCCAAAAAATACGAGATTGCCCCCCATTGGCCATTCCCTTCCCACTCTTGCCTTGAAAATAAGATTTAAGTGAAGATTCTCTTGATTCTCCAATAATCGGGAATGGGGTGCCGACACCCGGAATATATTCTGCCCTGTAATATGCCGGCGGGGCTACCGTAGTCTCATTGCTATTATCTAAATGGGATCGCCACAACCGAACTATGTTACTTTGTTTATGAAAACCTAAATCATCATCGCGATTATTTCCAGTTCCGTCAAAAAAGACACCGAGAAATGCCTGCCCGGTACAGCTAGGTTTATTTTTTTCTGGAAGATTGCGCGCCAATGCTTGCGATCGCTTAACTTTTTCCTTTGCATTAAGGGGCCTCTCTCCAGTCAAGGGAAGTAATTTTGAATTCTGAGCCGACTCATTCATTTCTCACCGCCATTTCCACATATATTTTTAAGCATAGGATGTTTAGCTGAACAAGGCCAGTAATCCATCACATAAACCTCTACTTTATTATTTTTCATGAAAATAACCTGCAAACCCGCTGATTCACTGTAGGCCGGGATGCTAACCTTTGTGCTATAAATTTTTTCATCCATGGTTTTTTTCCATTTAATATTTACAGCTAAGCCAGGCCTCCATTTTTCAGGAATTAATACGCAACAAACACTCTTCCCACCACCAGACTTAGCATCATTGCTCCCCCCCCATATTCCATCAACGTAGAAATCAACAACGTCAGTATCCGTAAAATTATATGGAGTTATGGATGCAGGCATTGTCTTCTCCTGCATTTTGTTATAAAAAATAAAAAATGAGATTGCTGAAAATGTAATTACAAATAACAAAATCATCAACCTCTTCCATTGGGACGTTTTATTTTTTGAAAATCTCATTTAAATTTCATTTTACAATATTTCTATTACATTAAAATCAACTTAATTGTGTTCATACCTCAATAGACATCGATTTTTTCATGGCTTTGTCTACTTTCTGTTCAGCGCCGCTCTTAGTGGCATGACAAGCCGAGTCTGATTTCTAGCCAGAAATTCTGACGAACTCTGGCGAATTAATATAAATATAATCAGGAAAATCAATTTATAATTTCAGTTTCAATTTCAGCCCATGATGAATCATTAAGTGAAGAAAAAGCATCTCCAAGCTTTCCAACTTTCCAAGATCTAGATTTAAGTATTAAGTTAAAATCAGCTTGTAAATAAAATTCTTCTGAGGTAGCCAATGCTGTTGTGCAAAAAATCACCATATCTGGGAAATTTTCTATATTAAATTCAAGCATTTTCTCCCGCAAGCGCTGAATTATTGCGTAATTGTTTGACGGGTAATTAATTTTCAGTATATCTATATTCTGATCAGAAATAACATCAATGATTGCATCACTCTCGCCAGCATCAACTAATTTATTAAAAGAGATTTGGGGAAGTGAAAATTGATTGTTTTCATTGCCTGCACTATTATTATCACATAAGTAAACCGGCAAAATATCAAGTTCGCCATTCCTATTAGGAAGCCACCAATGGGATACTCCTTGCCTCCATCCAAAAACAGTATTTTCACGAATAACAATATCTAATAGAGGAAGTAATCGCGTATCAGCAAATCTTAATAGAAATTTCTGTTCGTCAACTATATTGATTTCCAGGAAGTATTCAAATGTTTTAGCGAGTGCATTCAAGTTTAAATTGCTGGCAATAAAACTGACCATGGGAAAGCCATTGCAAATTTTAAATAATCTCCTCAACTGCAATTTTGCCTTATTGGGGTCATCATGAATTTTTACCAAATGAGGAGCTGCATCTTTTAGAGCATCAAATATTGTATTTCTATATAAGGATACTGCATCATTTTTCCAATCAGTGCGTGGCGAACTCGATTTTACATATTCAAAAGATGCATCTATTAAGGCATACATTGAAAGATTGCCATCAGCCAAACTGGCAGAATGAAAAGCATCAAGTAAATTACTTGCGAAATCTGGCGCCAGTTCATCGACTGCAAAATACATTTCCATGCAATAAATCCTATTTAATATAGTAGATGTTAATTTAAATATTGACATATTTAATAATAATTTAAATTATTATTAAATCATACCAAAAATTAATTTTTCTATTTTAATGCAAAGATGCTTCCCGTTTTCATTGCTTTCAATAAACACTCCAAGCATACTTCTTTAGGAAATTTAGGCAAGGGATATTCCAGCTTCTCCGGCCCGATAAAATCCTTCTTCCCCGCATGCACCATGATCTTGCCCGGGCATTGCACGGTGATATTGCCGCCCGAAATGGTGATGTTGGCGCCGCCGGCCGTGCTGATGCTGATACTTTTTGCCGCCGCCCAGTCGATATGGGCGTTGGCGCTGATGACGTTGATTTCATCGCGCGCCTGAATGTTGATGACATCACTTTGCGCCTGGTATTCCACCGTTTGCTTGGCCGCGATCACTTGCAGCCCGACATTGTTCTCACCTGCCTTGACGGCGCCGGCCAGCACGCCAATCGCTTGCCCGCTGTGGATACGTAATTGACCGCCGGTGCTGAACTGGCTGTCTTGCCCGCTCATCATGGTGACCGTTTCGCCGGCGGCAAATTGCAGGTTTTGCCCCGCCACCATGCCCAGGCCCGCCTTGGCGGACACGGCGATGATGGCCGCGCTCGTGTGCGGCAATTTGTCGTCGCCGGGCGTCGTCACCTTGGCGCCCGCGTCGGCCCGGGCGGCGTCCAGGCTGGCTGCGCCCACCATGCCGGACGCGGCCGTCAGCATGGCTTTGAGCGGCGCCGCGTCGGCGTCGAGCACGCTGGCATGGGCCTTGGCCGCACCCTGGTGGCTGGCAAAGGCCACCGTCTGGTGGGTGGCGGCAATGGCGCTGAAACTCTCGCCGAGCTTGGCCGCCTGCTTGAGCAGGGCGATGCCGGCCGCGTTGTCGCCGGCCGGGTCGCGTTGCACGCCGTTATGGTTGATTTTATAGCTGGATACGAGCAAGCCGGCGCCGGCACGAATGGCGCCGTAATGGTCGGTGCGCAATTCCAGGCCGGCCCCGCGCAGGCTGCCCCGGTGATTGTCGGCGCCATGTATCAGGTGGCCCAGGTTCAGTTCGCTGGCGCCGTGGCTGCTCTTGAGCTGGATGCGGCCCTGGTTGTCGCTATCGTCGAACAGCAATTGGTTGTAGCCGGTGCCGCCGAATTCCTTGCTGCGCATGCCCCACTGGGCCGCGCTGTTGCGCTGGGCGCCGGCCGCCGCGCCGTGCCAGACGGGGCTGTTGCCGGCCGCCAGGTTGCCTTGGCCTGACGGCGCGTGGTCGTGCGAAGGGTCGAACACGGTCAGGTTCGCTTCCTTGTCCACGCGTCCGCCCGGCGTGGGCAATACGCCGCCTTCGCCTTGCCCGTTGTAGAGCGCGCCGACGACGATCGGGCGGTCGATATCATTTTCCAGGAACTGGACCAGCACTTCTTGCCCGATGCGCGGCAAGAACTGGCTACCCATGCCGCCGCCGGCCGAGCGCTGCGCGACGCGCACCCAGCAGGTTGCGTTCTGGTTGTCTTGCCAGTGGAAACGGATACGGATGCGCCCCAGCCGGTCGCAAAAGATTTCATCGGCGCCATTCGGGGTAGCCGCCCCGTCCGGACCGACCACGATGGCGCTCTGGCTGCCGCCGGCCGTCGGCTTCGGGTTGGCGCCTTCGTGCAAGGGCCGCCATGGGCGATCGAGCGTGATGGCGTCGAGGCAATTGGCGTAACCGGAAAGCACGGCCTGGGCGATGGCGCGTGCGACATTTTCCGGCGGCAAGTCCAGCTCGCGCACGGTTTCTTCCAGCAATTCCGGAATTGCGCCAAACAGTTCGGCCAGGCCTGCCTTGGCCGGCGCCGGCAAGTTGTTGACGCCGACGCTGAAA
The DNA here is from genome assembly GCA_040544385.1 of Oxalobacteraceae bacterium GrIS 1.11. Taxonomy (GTDB): domain Bacteria; phylum Pseudomonadota; class Gammaproteobacteria; order Burkholderiales; family Burkholderiaceae_D; genus Janthinobacterium. The sequence continues at coordinate 5,108 of JBEONR010000079.1, read as the reverse complement.
ACGCGCAAAACGGCAAAATTGGTGTTGGCCTGTTTCAGCGGGGCGTCCGTCAGTTCGAATTGCGTGCCCGAGCGCAAGGTGCGCACGGTCGAGCGCATTTGCCACGCGTTGGCGCGCGCTTCCAGCGCCTGCATGTGCAGTTGCGCGTAGCGCTTGGCCTGGGCCGTATTGGTGTAGGCGTATTGACCGGGCGTATCGTAGCTTTCCAGCGCCTGGGCGTGCTTGCCGCCCGGCGCCAGCCGGCCCGGCACGCTGACGGCGACGATGCGCTTGGACTTGTAATCGTAACTGGCCACCGAGCGCAGCGCCGACGTCATCGAGCGGTGCGTTTGCAAGGCTTGCACGCCGTCTTGCGCCTCGCCCGCGCGGGCCGCGTGGTAGCGGATGCCGGCGCCGGCGCTGGCATCCACCGGCAAGGCACCCACGCGGGTGCTGTCGGAAAAGATCACCAACATTTGCGCGTCGTCATGCGCGCCATCTTCCTCGAAACGCCAGCTCAAGCCTTCCTCAGTCAGCAGGCGGGTGACGAAGTCGAGATCGGCTTCGCGGTATTGGCAGCAATAACTGCGTCGCACCGCGTCGGCCATGAAAGAGGGGACTTCGCCGCTCCAGCGCCATTGCGCCAGCGGCTTGTAATCTGCAAAGATTGCATCGATAATTTCGATCACGCTCTTGTCTTGCCAGACGCGGCTGTTGCGCACGCGGCTCAGGCGCCACAACCACGGCACCAGGCGGATGCGGAAGCGCGCCAGGCCGCCTTCGCTGCCCAGCATCGCCACTTCATTGATGTAACCGCTGAAAGCGGTGCGGCTGCCGTCGGCCAGGCTCACTTGCAGGCTGGCCGACCGGCCCAGCAGCGCCGCCAGGTCGAGGTGGGCATTGGTCGACAGCGCGATGATGTCGCGCACGCCCACGCCTTGCACTTGCTCGTCGGCGGCGAAGGCTTCCACCAGCAAGCCGCCGGAACCGAGGTCGTCGTCACCCTTGAGGGTCAATGCATACAGCCGGGTGTCGCTGGAAAACGCGGCCAGCGCGGTGATGACTTGTTTGCTCAGTTCTACGCTCATGGATGGTGTAATTGTAATGTTAAGTGCAAGTGTTTCAGGTGGCGAAGGGGGCAACCCATACAAGCCAACATATTATCAATAATGCTTATTGATCTATAGAAAGCTAAATATAATAGAATTATAACAGTACCACCATCCAGCGCCATGGCGGATTGGGGAGAGCACAGGAAACGCAAAATAGTAGGCGTTAAGTTAAGGACTCTCGTGTCGGCTGCCTTGACGTTGGCGCTGTGGGCCTGGGCACCAGCCGTTCGCCAGCCGCACTTGGTCGTGCTCGCCGCAGCCTTGTGGCACCCGTAATCCAATCGAGTCGCCCCACTGGCTCGGCGTCAGCGCCGTTGCCCTGGCTGGTCAGCCGCCGACGGCCGCACCAGTAGACGGACGTTCCCACCGTTTAGCCAGGGGAGCGGGTCTTAGCTATTTTTTCCGTTTCCTATGTTCTCAGCGATAAAAAATCCGCGATCGATGCATTTATGCGCATCCATGTCGGCGCGTGCGCCGAGCTGACGATTGTGGACCGTGCACTGAAAAATAAGGTAAATCCGGATCGCCACCATCTGAACTGCTGGCACGAAGGATAAAAGGAGAGCGTTCACCCAGGCCTTGCCGCTGGCCACCAGGCCGTGTTGGCTCTCACCTGACAAGTCTGGCGCCGGCCCGGCACACACTCTTGCAAAAAAGCGGGTGCTGAATACCCCGCACCCGCTTTTTCTATCCCCTCGTTTCCATCAGTTCATTGCGCACCGCCTGTTTTAGCGCTTTCGGCGCGGTGGCCTGGGTCCGCGTGGCCACGTCCTGCCGCATCGCTCGCACGCGCTTCATGAGCGCCGGCATGTTGACGTTGACGGGCGTGTCGGCGTTTTTCCTGTTCCAGTCGTCGCGCCAGGCGCGCGCTTCCCGGATCATGTCCTCGTCGCCGCCGACGATGCCTTGGGCCCAGTGTTCCTGGATTTCGGCCGAGCGCATCCGGTTCTGGGCGATCATGCTCAGTGCTTGCCCCTTGGCGTCCTGAATGTTCGCGGTGCTGTTGGGCTGGAAGCCGACGATTTTCATGGCGCCTTCCAATGGCGTCACGTCGTTGACCTTGTAGCCGCGCGCGTCCTTGTAAGCGCCGCTTGACAGCATGTCCACGCCCTTTGCCAGATTGCGCGCCGACATCGGGGAGATATCGAGCGCGGCCCCGGCCAGATCGCCTCCCAGCGCCTTGCCGGTGGCCGAGAAGGTGCGTTTGACGAAATCGCCGGCGGGGCCGGCAAGTTCGGCGATATCGGATGCGTATGAATCCTTCTTGGTCAATACGCCCGTGGCCGGGATCAGGTTGCCCATCCCGAAGCGGCCGGCGACATCGATCGGCATGCCCGGCGTGCTCGATATGCCCTTGAGCGCGAAGTCGGCGGCGCCGGCGCCCAGCGCTTCGGTAAGGAACGCCTGCTTTTCGCGCTTCGTGCAGAAGTTGTACCCCATGCGCTGCAGCGCGCCGTCGATCACGTCTTCCAAGTCCTGCTCGAACGGCAGGCCGTCGGCGCCCGACATGAGGAACAGGACCGCCAGCATGTACAGCGCTCCGCGCCGGCCGGCTGCGCGCTCCGGGGAGCCCGGTTCGCCGGCGAACGCCATGCGCGACAGCAGCTCGACGTAGGCGATCGAATATTGCTTAAACGTCATGGCCAGCCCGCCCAGCGCGCCGCGCGCCCACTTCGGCTTATTGCCCGGGTTGTAGACGCCCTGCGTCTGCGACACGGATTCTTGGGCGAAGCGGGCCGGGTCGCCCATGCCTTCTTCCACTGCGGTGCGGTAGGCCGCGATGAACGTGACGCGACGATTCGTTAATTCGGCCATGGCGAACAGTTTGCCCCAGCCCACCATCACCTTGGAGAGCGTGTTGTTCAGCGCGGCGCGGGTGTTGCCTACGGTCGTACCGTCGCCTGATTGCAGCGCGCCGGTACCCGCAGCCTGCGCCTGCAGGTAGTGGACTTCCTGCGGCGCGACGATGCCTTCCTCGGTTGCCCACTTCATTGCGGCATCCAGCCCAGCCTCGCCTGTCGTCGCCTTGCCGGCGTCGCGCACGGCGGCCACCAGGCGCTTGCCGGCCTTGCCGATGCCGCCGAACTGACTCAGGTAAGGCAGTGTCATCGTCAACGGTTGCGTCAAATTGACCATCGCCGACGCCACGGACCCGCCCAGAAATTGCGCGAACATCAGGCCGCCCAGCTTGACCCCGCCGCTTTCGGGGTTTTTGATGTGGTCGCGCAGTTGCACTGCGGCGTCGGCCAGCTCGCCCTCCTGCTTCGGGATTTTTGTGATCGCCGCGTCGATGTCGCCCAGGTGGGCATTGCCGGCCGTCAGGCGCGCGTTCGAGTAGATGAAGCCGGCCAGCACCCGGCCGGCATCTTCGCTGAAACCGGCGATGCCCTTGCGCTGGATCAGCCGCTTCATGGATGAGCGGTTGTTCTTGGCCAGTTTCAGGTAGGTCTGGTAGACCTCGGTGCTTTTCGCGTCGGCCTGGCTGTCGAGTCCCACCATCGAGCCGAACAGTTCGATGGTCTCGGGCGAGACGCCGGCGAACAGTTTATATGCCTCCTGCGACACCGTGCCGTGCGCGACTGCGGCGCCGGGGTACTCGGTGCGCATCCTGCGCGCCATTTTGGATGCCTCGAACTGCGACTCGAACATGCCGAAATATGCCTGTTCGTCGTCTTCCTGCACATATACCGTGTATTTGCCGAAGCGCGACAGCGGCGCGTAGCCACGGGCCATCAGGTCAGCGCCCTTGTCGGCCAGGTCCATGATTTGCTTTGCCGTGTCCAGGTGCATCGTGAGCTTCTCGGGTTCGGCCTTGGCCAGCGCGATGAAATGGTCGCGCAGCAGTTCGGCCGCCTGGTGGATGTCGCCGGCCGCCACCGCGCGTTCCATCAAGCCCTTGGCGTCCTTGCCGCCCAGCTTCACCATTTCGCTGATCGACAGGTTCGTCAGGCTCTTGTCTGTCGCGGCGCGAAATTCGCGGTACTGGCCGATCTGCGTATCGCTCAAACCGAACATCGTGCGCAGCTCGGCGCCGGACCAGACCACGCCGGCCTTGAGCTGGGACTCATTGAAGCGGCGCTTGATGGTCGCTTCGTAAAAATCGAGCGGGTTGTTGCGCCACGCTTTGTTCTGGCCGTCGTCGATGACGCGCTTTTCCAGCAGAATTTGCGCCTTCTGGTCCGTCGTCAGCTTTTCCGCACGCTCTTCCAGTTCCTTGACTTTGATCGGGTCGCCGTGTTCGTCGCGGGCCCACACCAGCGTGCCTTCAAAGATCGGCGCGCCGATCGCCTTGGTATCGGCGGCCGTGAGCGGCTTCTTGCGCGCCGCGCCCACGATGTCGCGGACGTTTTCGAGTTTCGGTAGCAACGTCGGCGCCAGGTCGGCGGCCACCACGGCATAGCGCGACACGTCGCCGATGAAGCTTTGCACGGCCTCGTACACTTTGGCGAACGCCGGCGCGCGCTTGGCCAGGTTGTCCATGGTGCCGACGGTTTTATGCCACCAGTTGAGTTTTCCGGAGTCGTTGAACAGGTCGCCCACCAGGTAGTTCGCCGGCAGGCGCACCGCTTTGACGTTGTTGGCGGCGCTGGCCAGCGCATTGCCCACACCAAAGCGGCTAAAGCGGATATCCGCATTGCCCCCATCAAAACCGCCGTTGTTGCCGATCGCCGATTTGACGGCGGCCGGATCGAACGCCACCAGCTCTTGCGAGCCGTCGGAGAAATTGAGGACGACACCATCATGGCCGGCGGCCACCAGTTTGGAGGTGAAGAGGTCGATGCCGCCGCGGCTTGCGGTGCGCAGTTGCGCCTTGAGTGCCGGTGTCGCGACGTAGGGATTGCGCACTGCAACAAAAAGCGGGGCGATGTTGGGACCGGCCGCGCCGCGTTTCAAGCTGGCGTAGGAATGGGCCAGGTCTTCATCGGTGGTGACATAGACGCCGGTGCCCAGCCAGCCGTTATCCTTGCGGTCCCCGTGATTCAGGTCGAAGGAGTCGACGTCGGCCCGGCTGCCGTG
>JBEONR010000078.1:0-18556 GCA_040544385.1 Oxalobacteraceae bacterium GrIS 1.11 | reverse complement strand
ATATGCCAAAACCGGCTTCAAAGGAGGACGAAAAAGTCAAAATTGCTCCCTAAACTATCTGCAAAAATGGTCTCAAATAGTTTGACACTTTCCGGTAGATGAAATCGCGGTTGCCGGTATTGTAGGGCGGGTCGATGTAGATACACTTCACTCGCCCGCAGTGCGTCATTCGCAGCGCCCGTAGAGCGTCGAAATTATCGCCCTCAATAATTAGATTGCTTTGCGGGCCGTCACCGCAGGAGAGTCGTTCGTCCCAATCCAGCGCCACAAAATCATTGTTGACCGATAAATCGTGATCAATCTCGTCTCGCTCCCAAACCAACCCGAAATTCGGTCGGCGGTCACGCTCGCGCAATAGGCGCAAGAGTTGTTCTTTAGAGTAATCGTCGTAGTTATCAGCCATCAAATGGAGCAATCGTAGGAAAGGAGGAGGTTCAATCACTTCAACCAATGTATTTCTTGGCCAACTTATGATCACAAGTACCATTATAGAGCACTTAACCTTGATCAAGAACGCGCCATGGCGCCCTACCGCTGCCATGCGACCGGGTCGTCGTCAGGGCAGGTATTTCGTCACGTTGAGGTCCTAATCGGAGCGACGTTGTTGCACTTCTGGCCGGAACGGCATGACCGGACGGGATGCGCACCCCCCAGAAAACAGCGCCTGAGCATGGCGCACGACACATCCGGGTTCTCCCTCCACTGCCCGCTATCAACGGGCTGGATGTTCCTGCTGCAACCATTTGCTTGAGCATTATCATTGCACTAACGATATGATATAATTATAATAATTTCCACATTTTCCTTATCGGCCCCCACTTTCCAGTCTCCGTGATTAAGCTTGGCAAACTCGCGTTCAGGCTCGCTCAATCAGGATCAACCATGAAATCCACCCAATGAACCTGCAAGACCTCTCCAATGCCCGCACCGACCTTTCCGACCTCTACCGACCAATTCGTCTACGGTTGAAGCATGAAAAAGGAGTGCTGGAAGATGTGTTACTGGTGCAGAAGGTCAGCGGCGTCGAGCAAATCTGCGGCGGTTTTGAATACCGTTTACTGTGCGTCGCCACGAAATCCAATTTATCACTCAAGCAATTCATGGGCATGCCCGTCGAACTGCAATTTCTCACCGACAGGGATGCATTGCGCACCGTCTGCGGAATCATTGACAGCGCGGTGGCGGGCGAAGCCGACGGGGGCCTTGCTACATACGAATTAATTGTCCGGGATGCACTATCCATCATGGACAAGGGTACGAATACCCGCATTTTCCGCGACAAGAATGAAGTCGAGATCACGGAAATCATTCTTTCCGAATGGCGTCACAACAATAGAGCGCTGACAGCGTCCTTCGGCTTCGAGACGTGGCGCCTGAGAAGCGGCTATCCCCGGCGCGAATTCACGATGCAAATCAATGAATCGGATGCGGCTTTTTTACGCCGCCTGTGGAAGCGGCGCGGCCTGGCTTGGTTTTTCAAGCCTGGCCTGGCCCAGGCGGGAGAAGCCGAGCGCAACAACAACCACACCCTGGCCCATTCCTTGATTCTTTTTGATAATGGCAGGTCGCTCGACCAAAATGCGGCCGGCACCGTGCGCTATCACCGCGACGACGGCACCGAAAAGGCCGACAGCATCACGGCCTGGCACGCCGCGCGCACCTTGACGCCCGGAACCGTCATCCGCAAGAGCTGGGATTATAAATCGGAACAAATCGATTACATCACCCTGCGCAGCAACGCCGACCAAGGCGAAGTGGGCACCGCCTTCTCCAGGCATCTGGTGGACAAGCTGATCGAGGTGCCGCATGCGGGGGACGATCGTGCCGACTTCGAGGCGCTGGGAACCTTGCGGGTCAAGCGTCAGGAATTCATGGCCAAATGCTTCCAGGCCGAGTCCGGCGTGCGTCTCATTCGTGTCGGCGAGTATAATTTTTTCACCGGACATGCCGAGATCGACAGCCACCCGGCCGAAGAGCGTGCCTTCATCATCACCGAAATGCGCGTCGCGGCGGAAAACAATCTGCCGAAGGCGCTGGGCGAGAAGGTGAACCGGCTGTTCGCCCTGAACCATTGGGGCATCGCCATCGACACCGCCGCGATCGTGGCCCTGAAAAAGATCAGCACCGATCGCGGCGGCAAATACACGAATCAATTCACGTGCGTGCGGCGCGGCACGCCCATCGTGCCGGCCTACGATCCGCGCGTCGACTTGCCACGCATCGGCCCGATGACGGCGGTGGTGGTGGGGCCGGAGGGCGAGGTCGTCCATTGCGATGAACTGGGGCGGATAAAAGTGCGCTTCCCCGGTTGCCGCCAGGAGACGCCAGAGAGCCGGTCCGTGCCGGAAAACAGGCTCGTCGGGGATGACTCGGCGTTTCTCCAATATAATTCCTACGCCGCCGGCCCGGCATATGGCGCGATCCACTTGCCCCGCGTCGGAAATTCGTTGCAAATTGGCTTCATGGCTGGCGATCCCGATAAACCGTTTATCCTGAATGCCGCCTACGGCGGCCACACGCCGCCGCCCCGTTTCAGCCACGTCAGCAGCTTGCCGGCCCAGCGGCAGCTGTCGGGCATCGTCACCCAGGAATTTGGCAGCTTCAGGGTTAACCAATTACGCTTCGACGATTCAAATGGCGAGCTGTCAGCGCAGCTTGCCAGCGATCATGGCGCCACGCAATTGAACCTCGGTTATCTGACGCAACCGCGCAGCGGCGGCAATCATCCCGAGAGGCGTGGCGAAGGGTTCGAATTGCGAACCGACGACAGCGGCACCATTCGCACCGCCAAAGCTCTCTTGATTTCGGCCTGGAAGCGCTTGGAGGCCTGCAATAGCCATTTTAGCAGCGAAGAGCACCATGCGCTCATGCAAGATTGCCTCGACCTGTTCAAATCGCTGGGGCAATATGCGGCCGAGCATCAGGCGCTGGCCTTGGACTCTGCGCCGCAGGCCGAACTCAAGGACGACGTGCACGCGGCGCCAGGCGGCAGCAACGTCGACCCGAAAGGCCAGGGCGGCAAGCCGACCCTGAGCCTCACGGCCCCGGCCGGCATCGCGATGACAACGCCGAAAACCATCGTCAGCTACGCCGGCGCCAATTTCGACGCGGTGGCGCAGCAGCACATGCAATTGACCAGCGGCCAGCGTTTTAACTTGAACGCCGGCAAGGGTATTTCGCTGTTCGCGCACAAGGATGGCATTACGCAAATCGCCCACTATGGCAAATTCCTGATGCAAAGTCAGCATGACGGCGTGCAAATCGATTCGGCCAAGGATATCAAGGTCAGCGCCACCACCAACATGATTTTCGTGGCGGGCGCCGAATACACCGTCATGGTTGAAGGCGGCGCGTATATCAAGCTCAAGGGCGGCAATGTTGAACTGGGCGGACCGGGATCGCTGACCGTCAAGACCAATGGCCATAACTGGGACGGCCCGGCCAGCGGCAGCGTGGAATTGCCCAAGTTTAGCGAAGGCGACTTTGGCCGCACGCCGCGCTTGTTGCGCGTGACCGATGGCAAACCGGTCGAAGGCATGAAATTGCACGTCGAGCGCTCCGACGACAGCCCCATCAGTGGCAAAAGCGACAGTGCCGGCGAGGGCACCAAAATCGTTACCGACCGCCTGCAGCAGATCAAGGCATTTTTCATCCGGCCCCGCTCTTGACGCGCCAGCCCGGCCTTGATCCCGAATAACCACAGAAACGACAGAATATGACCGATACCACTACTCCAGACCCCGCCGCTGCCGTTGCCGCCACCACCGCTGCCCCGGCCGCCCCCGCCGCCGATCCGGCAGCGGCAGCGGCAACGGCAACGGCAACTCCCCCCGTTGCGCCGCAAGAAGACCCGAACAATATCGTGGTCGGCATGAAAAGCGGCATCACGCACATGAACCATAGCCAGCTTGACGTGCTGATGAAGTTGCCGCTGCCGGGCGTCATGATCTTCGTCCATGGCGTCAATTCGGATGGCGAATGGTACGAGCAGACTGAAAATGGCTTGTGCGCCGGCCTCAACGACCGCCTCAAACGGTGCGAGGAACACCTGGCATACTCCACGCCAGAAGCCGGCCATTTGACGCCCGCCAAGTACATCCCCGAGCACACGCCCAATGGCTTCATCAATCCCAAGATGACCCCACTGACGTTCATCCAGACCGACGACACCTTCACGCCGGTGATCCGCTTCCGCTGGGGTTACAAGGCCAACACCAAAGAATTACAAACCTATGGCAAGGGCATCTACCTCAATGAAGAAGACTATTGGGGCGGCGGCCCCTTCGCCAACGGCTGCACGACGCTGGCCGACTTGTGGGGGTTGGGGCTGGACACCAAGGTATTTCTGTCGATAAAAGTGCAGAGCTTGAACAGCACCAACGACCGCCAGGTGTACGATACCCCGCCCCGTCCCTACTACGTGCTGGCCGCCTTGCGGCTGGCCAAGCTGGTGCAATCGCTTCGCAAAAAGCAGGCCGACGTGCCCATCACCATCGTTTGCCATAGCCAGGGCAATATGATCGGCATGGCGGCCGCTTTCCTCGGCGACGAGCTATACAAGGATGAAGGCGTGGCCGACACCTATGTGCTATGCAATGCCCCCTACAGCCTGCTGGATAAGAATATGGCCGAAAACATGAGCCAAAGCGGGATGAAAGACCCCGATGGCAATACCGGCCGTCAGACGGAAGCGGCGCGCGTCAAAACGCTGGCCAATTTTTTCGACATCGTGCGCAAGCGCTTTCCCCGCCAGCAAAGCGTCGCCAGTGTCGACGAGTGCATGGCCAACGAGGCGCATGGCTTCACGGCTGAACAGGACCGGGCGGCCTACGGCTACAAGGATTCGACCTATGGCCGCGTCACGCTTTACTGCAACCCGCACGACCAGGTAATTTCATCGGAATCCGTGCAAGGCATGGGTTGGCGTGGCTTGAGTATGGCGGAGATCAAGGCCACGGGCGGCGACGGCGTGTTCGCCCAGCGGGTATTTTCAGAGGGCTTCTTGGTTGGCCGGGAAAAGCCAAGCTCGTATCAATATTGGGGAAACCAATACAACCATCCCGATCCCAAGATTGATAAAAATAAGTTCTGGTTCCCCGAATCGCAGGCTGTGGAGTACAACATCGAGAAATCGGTCGATGCAAATGAGACGGGTACGGGCAAGTTTTTCGCGCGCGCATTGTTTTTTCTCAAATCGGTCAGCCTGTTCAACGTGAAACTCAATGCCGTGCCGCCCGAAAAGTGGGAAATTCCGCTGGAAGCGCGTCCATTGCCAGACCCTTTCATGCCCGAGGCGATCATCTTTGGCAAGGCCACGGAAAAGTTCGACGAAGGTACGGATGCCCCCGGCGCGTATCGCAACGTAGATGCCAAGTACCCGGTCGGCGACCCGTATGGCGGCGCGAAACCGGACGACAAGGACGCGCCCCGTGGCAATGAGGAAAGCGAAGCCGCGCTGCGCTACGACGACCATGCATTCGTGCGCATGCGGGCCAGGCGCGAAGGTAAATACCATGGCGAGGAAAAAGTGGTGCAAGAAGACGATCCAACCCAAGCGACTCCCGAGTACGAGGCGTGGCGCAGTAAGACGATCAAGAAAAACATGGCCGCCAACGTCGACACCCATGCCACCGACCATTCGACTATCATGACCAACCCGATGCATGCGCAAAAGGCGCTGGCCTATGATGTTGCCGTAGGCCATTGCACCATACCGGAAGAGGATTTGCACAAACTGAGGATTGCTGCGGACTGGCGCTTACTGAAAGGGCTGGACGATGGCGATCCCAACAAGGTATTTCTTGAGTATTTTAAATACGGGAAATTCTACGAACAGACTGCGTATGACTGGGCGAACGCCAAAGGCAGCGAAGGCAGCATGCCGAAAAAAATCGAGAACCACCGTCAAAACGTTGTGTATACAAGGGTGGAAAACTGATGAATGCAATGATTTCCACTCTCCCGCGAAGACTTGGCTGGACTTTCCTTACCTTGATTCTCGCCTTTGGCGCCGCCCTGTGGATTACCATGCGCGCCGATCCCGCCGTAAACCAATTATTGACCGATGGAGATATTGTGAACCGATTCCTTACCCTGCCCATCCTGTTTGCCTTCGCCGTCCTGGCCTTGCTGAGCGCTTGCGCGGTGTCGCCCGCCGTCGCGGCGGCAAAGGCCGCCACGGTCGCCGCCGAGCCGGTCAAACCGTTCATGGCCCAGGTCGTCGGGTTGCAATGGCTCAACCCGCTGCAACGGCGCGACTATCCCACCGAATGGCAATTGTTGTGGACGCTGGGGCTGGTGCAGCCGAACAAGGATGATGATATGGTCAAGACGGAACCCAAACTGTTTTCCACACTGCAATCGATTGGAGTAATTGCAACAAGCTCTAAAACAGAAACCTTCAAGGGCTTTCACCATAAATATGCGGAGGAACTGATTAGCCGTTTTCACGATATTTACTTTTCGGATTCCCGCTATTTTTATAACGCCCACTCCCTCGAAGACAAGAAGACATGGCGCGAACTGGCCGGCATACATATCGAATACGCCCTGCCGGCAGGCAAGCTCGATCCGCTGGAAGCGGCGAATTTCGTGCGCAAAGAAATGGTGAGTGCTTTCGATATCGGCAATGTCAACTTCCCCACGGCCTGGACCCGCGCCACGCCGCCCGACGTGCGCGTGACGATGGGCGGCGCGAACGCCGGTTTCACTTCATTGTCGGCGGCGCTCGATTACCTGCAAGCGAACCCGAAGGAAACCGTGTGGGCCATGAACTGGGACGCGCCGAATTTTCCGAAAGATTCGCAGATCAATGAAAACATGGTGCTGCTGGTCCTCGCCGGACCCGATTACAAGACCGAACGCGACGCCCTGGCCTGGGTCGGCTATCCCGCCACCAAGGCCGTGGCCGACTTCGAGGCGAAGAAGGGCTTGCCGCCGCGCGCCGTGCAAGCGTGGAAAGCCGTGCTGGACACGGCCACGCACAACGCCGGCAAGCAAGACATCGACATCGGCTACGTGATCCACGACGCCAACAACACCCAGCCCGATTCCTCGGACCGGATCGGCAAGCTGGCACAGACTTTGACCACCGAACTGGTCGAATTCGACTTCATCAAGCAAACCTTCAACACTCCGGCGCTCTTGGGCGAGATGGGCGCCGGCACCGCGCTCACCAACGTCGCGCTGGGCATCGCCTACGCCAACCACTTCGGCAAGAATGTGCTGGTGGCCGGCACCAGCGACGCCGCCCATCCGACGGGCGTACTGGTAGCGCCGCCGGCCAAGGTCAGGCCCATTGACCCGAACGCGCCATGGTTCCGCGCCCGTGGCGGCAACAACGCCTATCTGACGTGGTGGGGCTTGCGCCACGATGCGCCGCATGGCTCGCAAGGCTACTCGAAATGACACCGAATAAATTGAACCTACTCTTGGAGGCAAGACCATGCGCGGTGTGATCCGTTTGAACGACCCCACCAGCCACGGCGGCAAGGTGATTTCGGCGGCGCCGAACAGCAAGGTCAAGGGCGTGGCCGTGGCGCGCAAGGGCGACCATGTTAGTTGCCCGCATCGGGGCCATAACAATTGCGTGATCGCCGAGGGCGACCCGAACGTGCTGATCGATGGCATTCCGGTGGCGTTCGACGGCCATAAGGCCGATTGCGGCGCGGTGCTGATGTCGACCATGCCGACCAGCGGGCGCGGCTGAATGCGGTTGATATGGCTGGTAGCGCGCCTGAAGTCGTTTGCCGCGCATGGCGATTACTGGGGCAGCGGGCGGTTCGCTAAAGGCTGCACGCCCCCTTGCGGTCGATCCAGCCAATTATCAGCCGTGATTACAGAAACCACGACGGAAGGAAACGTCATGCAACCGTACGCGAACCCGGATGTACAAGATATCCACCTGAAAGAAGGCATGCGGCTCACGTTCGAGTCCGGCGCCTATCCGCCACACACGCTGTTCGGAATGACGGCGGGGTGTTCGGCAATGCTGGGTGGCAAGCCGGTGCGCTGCACGGGATTTCTGCCGGGAGTGTCCCTACTCGTCCATGTCCTGCGGCCTGCTGCTGGGGAGGATCTCGCCCCCCAGCTCAACTCGCTGTGGTCGCAGGTGCAGCGTCCCATCGAAGACTGGATCGAAGTCGCCGAGCAATTTCCCTGTCTGAGGGTTCCTAACGATGACGCCCGGATCACGCTGGCGTTGGATCGGCTGATCACCTTGGAAAAGGGTGTAGTGCAAATTGATGCCTTCCCCACTGGAAGCGGGCAGAAATAGCACGTTCCCCGGCGCGATATTCGGAGGCGCAGCGAACCATTGCCATGTGACCTTCGACAACTCGCTCAACCGAAGGTGTTTTTTCAAACGTTGAGATTGATCAATTATTCAAACCATAGGCGGCCATGAGCCGGGCGATATGTCCACTTCTCTTGCCAGTAAACCTGCCAAATCTAATCGGCGTTTGACGATTGAGCAGATGCGGAAGATCGCACTTGATCGCGGGGGCGCGTGTCTTTCAAGCGTCTACGTCAATACCGACGTTGCGCTTATTTGGCAGTGTGCCCAACAACACCAATGGGTTGCCACACCCAACAGCGTTAAGCGCGGCTCCTGGTGCCGCCTATGTGCGATCGAGGGGAAACGCCTCGCGCTGGAAAGTATGCGGGCGTTGGCGCATCGACTCGGCGGCACCTTGCTATCCCATAGCTATGCCCAGCACAACCGTAAATTGCGCTGGCAATGCGCCGCTGGGCATACGTGGCAAGCCACTGCGGGGAGCGTACAGTCGGGAAATTGGTGTCAGCAATGTTACTACGACAGTATGCGGAGCGACATTAGTGAAATGCAGCGATTGGCATCGCAAAAAGGGGGCAGATGTCTTTCTGCAACGTACTCCACTGCACATGAGCATCTGGAATGGCAATGTGCTGTTGGACATACATGGTTTGCGACGCCGAAGACAATTTACAAAAGTTGGTGCCGGACATGCGCTTTTGACCGAAAGCGCCTGGGGTTGATCAAGATGCAAGCCCTGGCAGCACAGCACAGCGGGCGCTGTCTTTCGGAGACGTACGTGAACAGCATATCTCAGCTGACTTGGCAGTGCGATATGGGCCATACGTGGCTGGCCAAACCGATGCATATCTTGCGGGGGCATTGGTGCATCGAGTGCCATCGAATTCGGATAGCCAAGCAGCGCGAGGATGGCATGAGTCGCAAAAAATCAAAATTTTCCGTGCCTATGTTACTGTAAATGCGCCCCGGCACCTATAAAAATAGCATCGACATGTCGGGGCTATTTTTTTGATTCACCCTCCGCGCTGCGCCCTTTGAATGGCCTGTTTCGCGCTCGCATCGACAAGGCGCGCGCGGTGGGCGATCGCCGCCGCGCGTAGCAACTCGAACGTGGCGACGAACTCGTCTTTTTGTTCCGGACTGAGCGCTGCGTAGGCGTTGCGCTTGGCTTGCAATGCCGCCTCGCGCTGCTCCGGGCTGATTGCCGGCTGCGCCTCGTGGCGCGGGGAGAAATCAAAATCGCTCATGGTCGCTTCACTCGAAAAAAGACCCCGCCATTATAAATGACGGCGGGGCCGGCCGCAGACGGGCTGCGCCCGGAAAAGCCAGCACTCGCCGCGGCGTTCCCGGGATGCCCTTGCTATTGGCGCGTCTGCGACAATTCGCCCCGCACCGCCGCTTTCAGAGCGGCCGGCGCCATCTTCTGCGTGCGCATCAGCACGTCCTGGTGCATTGCGCGCACGCGCTTGATGACGGCCGGCATGCTGACTGTGATGCGCGTGTCCGGATTCTTGACGTTCCAGTTGTCGCGCATGGCGCGCGCCTCTTGCACCATGTCCATGTCGCCGCTGGCCAGCCCCTGCGCCCAGTGTTCCTGGATTTCCGCCGAGCGCATCCGGTTCTGGCTCACCATGTTGAGCGCTTGCCCCTTGGCATCCTGGATATCGGCCGTGCTGCTGGGCTGGAAGCCTACCATCTTCATGATGCCTTCCATCGGGGTGACATCGTTGACCTTGTAGTCGCGCCCGTCCTTGTAGGCGCCGGTGGTCAGCATGTCCACGCCCTTGACCACATTGCGCACCGACGCCGGCGACAGGTCCAGCGCGGCGCCGGCGATATCGCCGCCCAGCGCCTTGCCGGCGCCGCTGAAGGCGCGCTTGGCCAAGTCGCCGGCCGGGCCGGCCAGTTCGCCGATGTCGGACGCATAGGACTCCTTTTTCGTGAACAGGCCGGTGCCGGGAATCAGGTTGCCCATGCCGAAGCGGCCGGCGATATCGACCGGCATGCCAGGCATGCTCGATATTCCCTTGAGCGCGAAATCGGCGCCGCCCTCGCCCAGCGCGTCGGTGAGAAACGCCTGTTTGGCGCGCTTGCTCGAAAAGTTGTAGCCCATGCGTTGCAAGGCGCCGTCGATGGCGTCCTCCAGATCCTGCTCGAAGGGCAGGCCATCGGCGCCCGACATCAGGAACAGGACCGCCAGCATGTAGAGCGCGCCGCGCCGGCCGGCCGCGCGCTCCGGGGAGCCGGGTTCGCCGGCGAAGGCCATGCGCGACAGCAGTTCAAGGTAGGCGATCGAATACTGCTTAAACGTCATGGCCAGTCCGCCCAGCGCGCCGCGCGCCCACACCGGCTTGTTGCCCGAATTGTAGACGCCCTGCGTCTGCGACACCGATTCCTGGGCGAAGCGGGCCGGGTCGCCCATGCCTTCTTCCACCGCCGTGCGGTAGGCCGCGATGAAGGTGACGCGGCGATTCGTCAGCTCGGCCATGGCGAACAGCTTGCCCCAGCCGACCATGACTTTTGACAGCGTGTTGTTCAGCGCGGCGCGCGTGTCGCCCACGGTCGTGCCGTCGCCCGATTGCAGCGCGCCGGTACCGGCGGCCTGCGCTTGCAGGTAGTGGACTTCCTGCGGCGCGACGATGCCTTCCTCGGTCGCCCATTTCATGGCGGCATCCAGCCCGGCCTCGCCGGTGGTGGCCTTGCCGGCGTCGCGCACTGCGGCCACCAGGCGTTTTCCGGCCTTACTGATGCCGCCAAACTGGCTCAGGTAAGGCAGCGTCATCGTCAATGGTTGCGTCAAATTGACCATCGCCGACGCGACGGAGCCGCCCAAAAATTGCGCGAACATCAGGCCGCCCAGCTTGACCCCGCCGCTTTCCGGGTTTTTGATGTGGTCGCGCAGTTGCACTGCGGCGTCGGCCAGCTCGCCCTCCTGTTTCGGGATTTTTATGATCGCCGCGTCGATGTCGCCCAGGTGCGCGTTGCCGGCCGTGAGGCGCGCGTTCGAGTAGATGAAGCCGGCCAGCACCCGGCCGGCGTCTTCGCTGAAACCGGCGATGCCCTTGCGCTGGATCAGCCGCTTCATCGAAGAGCGGTTGTTCTTGGCCAGCTTCAGGTAAGTCTGGTACACCTCGGTACTCTTGGCGTCGGCCTGGCTGTCGAGTCCCACCATCGAGCCGAACAGTTCGATGGTCTCGGGCGAGACGCCGGCGAACAGTTTATATGCCTCCTGCGACACCGTGCCGTGCGCGACTGCGGCGCCGGGGTACTCGGTGCGCATCCTGCGCGCCATTTTGGATGCCTCGAACTGCGACTCGAACATGCCGAAATATGCCTGCTCGTCGTCTTCCTGCACATACACCGTGTATTTGCCGAAGCGCGACAGTGGCGCGTAGCCACGGGCCATCAGGTCCGCGCCCTTGTCGGCCAGGTCCATGATCTGCTTGGCCGTGTCCAGGTGCATCGTGAGCTTCTCGGGTTCGGCCTTGGCCAGCGCGATAAAATGGTCGCGCAGCAATTCGGCCGCCTGGTGGATGTTGCCGGCCGCCACCGCGCGCTCCATCATGCCCTTGGCATCCTTGCCGCCCAGCTTCACCATTTCGCTGATCGACAGGTTGGTCAGGCTCTTGTCTGTCGCCGCGCGGAATTCGCGGTACTGGCCGATCTGCGTATCGGTTAAGCCGAACATCGCCCGCAGCTCGGCGCCGGACCAGACCACGCCGGCTTTCAATTGCGACTCGTTGAAGCGGCGCTTGATGGTTGCTTCGTAAAAGTCGAGCGGGTTGTTGCGCCACGCTTTGTTCTGGCCGTCATCGATGATGCGCTTTTCCAGCAAAATTTGCGCTTTCTGGTCGATCGTCAGCTTCTCCGCGCGCTCTTCCAGTTCCTTGACCTTGATCGGGTCGCCGTGTTCGTCGCGCGCCCACACCAGCGTGCCTTCAAAGATCGGCGCGCCGATTGCCTTGGTGTCGGCGGCCGTCAAAGGCTTCTTGCGCGCCGCGCCCACGATGTCGCGGACGTTTTCCAGTTTCGGCAACAGCGTTGGCGCCAGGTCGGCGGCCACCACAGCATAGCGCGATACATCGCCGATGAAGCTTTGCACGGCCTCGTACACTTTGGCGAACGCCGGGGCGCGCTTGGCCAGGTTGTCCATCGTGCCGACGGTTTTTTGCCACCAGTTGAGTTTTCCGGCATCGTTGAACAGGTCGCCCACCAGGTAGTTCGCCGGCAGGCGCACCGCGTTGATGCTGTTGGCGGCATTGGCCAGCGCATCGCCCACACCAAAGCGGCTAAAGCGGATGTCCGCGCTGCCGGCGTCAAAGCCGCCGTTGTTGCCGATCGCCGATTTGACGGCGGCCGGATTGAACGCCACCAGTTCCTGCGAGCCGTCCGGGAAATTCAGCGCCACGCCGTCATGGCCAGCGGCCACCAGTTTGGAGGTGAAGAGGTCGATGCCGGCCCGGCTTGCCGTGCGCAGTTGCGCTTTGAGTGCTGGTGTCGCGACATACGGATTGCGCACGGCAACAAAAAGCGGGGCGATGTTGGGACCGGCCGCGCCGCGTTTCAAGCTGGCGTAGGAATGGGCCAGGTCTTCATCGGTGGTGACATAGACCCCGGTGCCCAGCCAGCCGTTATCCTTTCGGTCCCCGTGATTCAGGTCGAAGGAGTCGACGTCGGCCCGGCTGCCGTGATAATAGAGCGCGGGTTCTCGCGCAGCGCGTGCGTGCGCTCTTCCACCTGTTGCAGATTCCGGGCTTCCAACCGCTCGAACGGGTCCGCACTGTCCGGGGAAGGTGGGGTTCCCGGGGGCAGCAACATCAGCGCCGCCGTGATCTCTTCGGTTGTCGTCGCCGCCTTGAGCGCCTGGATAAAATCCGGATGTATCTCGGTCTGTTGCATTACTGTTTTCCCAATCGCCGTAAAACTGTTGAAAGTTGGGCGTCTTCGTGACCACCCATTGCGGGTAGCTCAGCATGGTGGCGCCGACGGCGCGCAAGCTGGCATACGCCGCGCGTCCGCCATATTGTAGTGCAGCGACCGCGAACTGGCGACCCGCGGTGCGCTGGCGGTCGAGCGCCGCGCGCGCATCGTCGCCAGTCAAGCCTTGGGCATGGCCGGCCCAAGTCGCCACCATGATGGCGCGCACGGCCGAGACATCGCGCACCAGCTTTGATACGTCGAAGCGCGATCCGCGCAGGCTCTCGATTGCTTGCGTGGCTAGCTGCATGAATTTGTAAGCCACCTGGCGGAACAGGTTGCGGTCGGCCTTCGCCAGATCGCGCCAAAATACCGGGTCCATCCACATGGCGCCGTTGATGTCGGCCAGCACCTCGCCTTCGGCTTTGGCGTAGGGAATGTCCATGAAGCCGCTCAAGACTTCTTCCCGCGCTTGCCGGTCGAGCACGACCCCATCTTTCAGGTAGTCGCGGATCTGCGCGCGCAGGCGCTCGCCCAGGGCGGGATTGCTTTGTTCGAGCGCATGCAGCGTTTCATGGCCGGCGATCGCCAGCGCCGGATGCGTCATGCCATCGGCGAGATAGGCAACTCCCTTGTAGGCCACGCCGTCAAAACCATCGGCGCCGCCGATGAAGTTCACCTTGATGCCGAGCGCTTCCCCGATCTTGCGCGCGATGGCGAACTGCTGGTTGGGTGCCGTGCGCAGAATGCGTACCGGGTCCATGCCGGCGCCGGCCAGCGCGCGGTTAAGCACCTGGCCGTCTTTTCGCGCCTGTAACAGATCCCGGCCGCTTAGCGTGGCCGGGGCCGGCACTGCGTCTGCGCCGGACCCGGCCTCGATCGTGGGCGCCGCCGGCAGATCGGTATGGAAGTCATGTGCGTCTACGCCCGGATTGGGCGTGCCGTCTACTCTTCGGCTGTAGAAGATTTCTTTAAGTTTGCCACTGCCCTGATCCACGGCGGACACATGGTTGCGCAACTGGTCGCGAAGAAATACCAGGATTCCCCCGGGTCGCCGTTCTCCTGGTCCGGCCCGAAGTTCTTGTAGGCCGGCAGATAAGAGTGCGTATCGCGCAAGTGTACCGCCACCTGCCGCTGCTGTTCTTGCCAGTCCAGCTTTTGCCAGTCCGAGTAAATCTTTTCGCGTAAGTCCGCTTCCATCTTCCGCGGTGAATTGTCCTGCGTGCTTGTCATAGCCTATACCTCCATTTCCCCCGGCATTGTCGATATGTTTCAGGTTCACGTCAATGAGCTTGTGGATATTGCCGAGGTGGTCGCCGTAGATCCAATCGAGCGGGGCGATGCCGTTCGCCGCGTTGCCCCTGATTTGCTTCGGATGCGGCGCCAGGTGTTCGGTGGTCCCGAATTTGAGCGCCGACGACAGCATCTGCTCGGGCCGGCGCAGCAGGGCCGCGTGCGACATGCCGGCAGGATCGCCGATGAACACCTTATTGGTGTTGTGGGCGTAGTTGGCCGCGATATGGTACATCTTCGCCCCATAGCCGCCGCCCTCGTTCAACAGCGAGACATCGATCCAGACGTCGCCCTTCCCATACGCCTCGTCGCTGAATTGGCCCGGGCGCTCATCGACCACATTGTCCATGTTGCCGTCGATGTCCAGGTCGAAGCCATAGACGCTCTTGCCATACTGGTTGAACGGTCGCACCATCAATCTAGCCGTCGTCTGGTCCGGAAAGGCGAATTCATAGCGGGTCTCGCCCGGAATGCTGGTGATCTTCTTGACTTTCACGTCGGCGTCGACATCGTGCGTGATGCCTGCCACCGTGTCCTTGTCCGAGGTGCGATACCGGAACGCGTCGCCGATCTGGCTGATCTGTTGTAAAACATCGCCGGACTCGCCGGCGCGGCTAAACAGCAAGCCGTCCAGCGGCGCCTGGCGCGCAAATGACCCATCGGCGCGTCGTAAGGGCATGGCGGGCGCCTTGACGGCTTGCTGGCCGGTGGAGCCGTCGGCGTTGATACGCCCGGTGGCCGGGGCGGGGTCATCTTTTTTCAGCCCCTCCTGGCGCAACTCTTCCTCCAGCCGTTTTAAGTCGCCATATTTTTCCGCCATCTCCTGCTGATACTCAAACGGGGCGCCCAGCTTTTTGCGCAGGCGCACCACGTCCGTCTCGCTGCCGTTCTTGCGGCGGCGCGCCGCCTGCAGCTCTGGCTCGATCCCGTTGATCTTGTTGACGACGCGCCGCGCCAGGCCGGTGGCATCGATCTCGGCCCCCATGCCCGGGGCCAGCGCAATCTGCATCCGCAAGCCGCCGACGTTCATCAGTAACTCAAAATTGCCCGTCAATTCCTGATGCTGCGGCTCGCGCGTGCCTTCCATCGTGATGCCCAATTGATCGCCCAGACTGGCAACCTGGCGCGCGTTGGCCGCGGCCGGGTGCGTGATCGCATTGGCCACAGTCTGGTTGAATGCCTCTTTGAGCGCCTGGCCGAACTCGCCCATCTTGTGAAACTCGGCGGCGCCGACCTTCGCCGTGGTAAACGTGAAAAAGCGCTCGCCGATGGCCTTGAAGGCATTGCCATAGGTGACGACGGCGCGGGCGGCGCTTTCCGCTTCCCATTCGGCGCCGCGCAAGGCGCTGCGCACGGCGATCTGCTCGCTGGCGTGGGCCGCCTGCAGGCGCTGGTAGCGTTCGACATCTTGCTTCAAGCCCGCCAACTGGATGGCGCGCGGGTCGCCCGAGGCGACGGCGGCAGCCTGCTCGAACAAGGATGCCTCGCCCATGTCGTCCATGGAACGCATCGACTTGTCGCCCGTGAAAGCCTGGTCGATGAAACGCTGCTTGCGCGCAACCATTTGCCACATGGTCGATTGATAGGTGCCCTTGGTGGTGTACCACTCGATCGCCACCTCGTTATTCTGGTTGCCCTGTCGGATGATGCGGCCGTGCGGTTGCTCGACATCGGCCGGGAACCACGGCGGATCTTGGTAGTGCAGCACGGCCAGGCGTTTTTGCACGTTCACGCCGGTTCCCATCTTCTTTGCCGAGCCGATCAGCACGCGAATCTTGCCGCTGCGCATGGCCTTGAAGATTGCTTCTTTCTTGGCGTCGCTGTTGGCGTCGTCGAACCAGGCGATATGGGCGCGTGGGATGCCGCCATCCGTCAGGCGCTTGGTGAAGGCGGCGCGCGAATTGAATCCCCGGTTCCTTTGCGACTGCTCGCCGAAGCCCAGGTTGTAGAACACGATTTGCGTGCTGCCCTTGAGCGGTTCGGGTTTGCCTTCCTTGTCGAAATACACGTTGCCGGAACCGGCGTGATAGCCGGCGACGACCTTATCGCCCATCGTCGTGATGATGCTTTCGCCGTCCTGGTCCAGTTTCCCGCCGAAGAAACGCGGGTCGATGGCGGCGAAGCGGCCATCCGTGATGATGGCGACGATCGGGTCGGGGTTGTTCGGTTCTTCCTTCGTTGGTTTCCAGTCCTTCGATTTCTGGATGCGCGGTCCGAGTTGGGTCTTCATGTAGGCGTCGAGCGCGGCGCTCGGCGCGACGATGTTCAGGCGCGGCTTGCCGCCCGCCAGGTCGGGGCGTTTGACCAACGCGCCCAGGCTCTCCGACGTGAGCACGTCCATGAATTGGCGCACGCGCGACATCAGTTCCGGCACATTGTCGAATTTGGCGAAGCGCTCGATCAATTCGTACTTGCCGGCCGCGTTCGGCTCCAGGGCCGGCGTCACCTCGCCGAACTGGCGGGCCCAGGCGTCGAACGTGGCAATGCCGGCGCGGTCGAGTTCGTCGGCCGCGAAGAAGCGCATGATGGTGTAGAGCTCGCCCATCGTGTTCGTGACCGGGGTGCCCGAGGCGAACGCCATCGAGCGGCCCGGCCGCTGCTGGTCGAGCCAGCGCGTCTTGACATACATGTCGAGCGCGCGCTTCGAGCCGTTCGGGTCGATCCCCTTGATCTGCTGCGCCGTGTGGAAATCGAGTTTGCGGAAGACGTGCGCCTCGTCGGCGAAGACAAAATCGACGCCCATGTCCTCGAACTTGATGGTGGAATCCTTGCCGCCGGCGCCGATGATGCGGTCGAAACGCTGCGTCACGGCCTCGATCTGCTGCTCCAACTGGCTACGGCGCACGCGGGTGTCGTTGCCGCTGGCGGTCTCCGATAACTCGATTTCCAGGTCGGCCAGGAGGGCGTCGCGGATCGGCGCGACGGTTTCCTCTTTCACGCCGACGCGCTGGAAGGCGTCGTGGGTGATGATGATGGCGTCCGGCGCATTCATGGTGGCCGAGGCGATGAATGCCTTGCGGCGCTCGGCCGAGAAGTTTTCATCGTCGGCCACCATGATGTTAGCCAGCGGGTACAACTCCATGAATTCGTTGGAGAATTGCTCGAGCATGTGGTTCGGCACTACGTAGATGGGCTTCTTGATGAGACCCAGGCGCTTTTGCTCCATGCCGGCGGCGATCATCTCGATCGTCTTGCCGGCGCCGACCGCGTGCGCCAGGTAGGTATTGCCGGTCTGGATCATGCGCCAGATCGCCCGCAACTGGTGTGGATGCAGGGTGTAGCGCAGGCTCACGCCCGGCAGCGTCAGATGGGAACCGTCGAAGCGGCGTGGCGCGATATTATTGAAACGCTTGTTGTAGCTCTCCACCAGTTCGGAGGCGCGTTCCGTGTCGGTCCAGACCCAGCCCCTAAATTTATCCTTGATCTTCTTGAGCGCTTCGTTGGCGGCCGTGGTCGCCGCCACATCCGTGACGCTCTTCTGGTTGGCGTCCTTGCCGACGATCTTGACCGGGCGGCTGTTCAATGCCGCTTCCAGCAATTCCGATGGCGAGCGCATGGCCGTGCCGTATTCGGCGCCGGCGCGGCGCTGGCTGCGCAGGTTGCCGCCGTCGACCTGCCATGTTTCCGTGGTGGGGTCGAACGTCACGGCGCCGGCCTCGATCGCTTGCGCATACGCGTTGACGTGGGACGCGGGTATCCACGACGCCCCGAGCTTGGCGCTGATTTGCGACGGGCCCAGCTTTTCAGGCTGGACTTCCTTGAGCGCCTCGACGTTGCGCCGCAGCGCCGGGTCGACCCGGACGGCGTGCTCGGCCTCATCGAGCTTGGCTACCACGTCGCCCGACAGATATTCGTCGGCCAACTGCCATTGCCCTTCCGGCGTCTTGTAGATTTGCTTGTCCAGCGCCTCGATCGTCTCGGCCTGGCTCAAGCCGATCCGGCTGGCCACGTCGCGCAAGTCGAGCGAACCCACCGCGTCCAGCGATACGGCCAGGGCGTCGCCGATGCTCCTGACATCGCGCGTGACCGGATTGCCGATGGTGCGTCCCAGTA
>JBEONR010000077.1:0-18909 GCA_040544385.1 Oxalobacteraceae bacterium GrIS 1.11 | reverse complement strand
GGATTTCTTCAAACTTCTCTCGACTGATGTCGCTGGCGTAGGGATTTCTCATCCCGCTATTATCCAACAATTCGGCGAAATCGTGAACACGTTCTCAAAGAATACTCTTTCTTTATGGCAAAAAATAGCGTCACCCAAATTGCCGCCATCCTCCGCGCCGAATTGATGCAAATCAGCGACAGCGGACTGGCATCGGGCGCGCAGAGCCATCCGAACGCGAACTCGGCTAGCCGTTTCCAGGTTTGGGCATCACCAATCACCATAAAGCAGGCCATGCGGCGCGGTTGACAGCGCCGCGCCGGCAAAGGATACTCAAACGAGCGATGTCAGATCCCCGTCGCCCGAGCAGCGCTCATCGGCAATGTCAGCGCAAAAAAACTCAACACTCATGCTACAAACGGTTAGCTTTCCGATTCGCAAAGAATGCCCGCCCGGCGCCTGCGTCTGCGAGCGCGAGCGCCTGCTGGGCGACCCGCAAGGCGACATCAGCATTCTGACGCTGACGCAAGAAGAAGAAAAAAAACTCATCGCGCGCATCGACGCCATTTCCAGTCATGCCGAGTTGAAAAAAATCGAGGCGCGCATGTTGCAACTCCTGGGAATAACACTGCGTATCACCCCCAGCCTGCGCGAAGTGCGCACCGTGCGCGGCTTCAATATCCAATTGCTGGAGCGCCCCGGACTTTGCCGGAAGACCCGGCTCGCCATTCCGGCGGCCATACGCCGCTGCCTGGACCGGAATCCGGATATTGCGCATGCGATTCTGAATGAGAATGATTTGCTGGGTGGGGGATGAGGCCAAGCTGGCCCGTCTGCATTTCCAAGCAGCCCACTCTGGGTGATTTTTCAGAGCCGCTCAAGAAATGATGGCGCCCATGTCACGGTCCATACATTGCAAACAGAAAATTTCTTTTGCGTTCGCCATACGCATTTACGCTATACTCGTCGGGCGTTTCCAGGTGGGAAGTCTGTCGAATGAATGCAGCGGTCCTGACTCGTGAGTTCAGGCCGGCGCGGCGGGGTGCCCGTTCGTGTACCGCACCATTCGACCCTTCTCGGGTTCGAGTCCCGAAATACGCTCACGTTGGAAAAACCGAACTAATCATTCGGCTCTGGCAGGGTAATTCCTGCCCATTAGTAGTGTCCTTCGAGGCAGCCAATTTCCTGCTCCTTCCTTTGCCTGCATCATCTCACCGATGCGGCATTGCTTGGAACAACGTGTCCTGGCTTTGCATGGCTGTCACTCTGTGCCGGCTCTGTGTTTCAACCCAAAGTATTAACGACAACCAAGAAAAGCCTGTGCCCTGGACATTTCTTCGTCGCCGAGCGTATGCGGGACGACATGGCAGCGTCCGCCAGATACAGTCATCCGCTTGAGTACGGGGAAGGCCGCCGAGAAGGTTTTATCGAGATGGCATATGTTTACACGAAAATTGATAGAAGATCGTCAGATCGGTTTGCTTTTTGCAAGCACCGGATTCGAAAAAGTCCTGGGGAGTGGCAGTTATTTTCTGGCTTCTTCCAAAACGCTCCACCTATTTAGTCTGTCCGATTTCCCCGCGAACGTGCCGAATCTGGAATGGCTGGTTGCCACGCAGCTTGACGCGCTTGCCCCGCACCTTGAAATAATCCGCACTGGCGTGGATGAAGTCGCCATAGTCACTTGCGGGCAACAGCGGCATATTGTGCTGCCAAATTCGCTGCAGGCATTCTGGAAGAAAGGTTTGACGCTCGAAGTGCTACGCGCCACCGTCGGCTGCGATTTGAAAGTACCTTCCGAGTGGCTTGCCAAGTTGCCTGTCGGTGTATCGGTAGTGGGCATCAAGCAGGTATCGATACCCGCAGCGGCGTTTGGATTGTTATTTGTTGAGGAAATATTTTGCGATTACCTGACATCTGGCCGGCACGCATATTTCGACGTGCTGCCGAAAACAAAATTGACGATCTGCCTGCAATCGCAGGTTCTCGAGACAAAAGAAATCGTCAGGTCGATTTTAGCAAGCGAGCATCCCGCCCTTGACGAGCATCTTGTTTTGCTTGAAACCGGCAGTAAACAACTGGCCGCATGGTGGGACAAGAATCAATTGGTTCATATATCCGCATCGGCGGCTCAGGTATTGGCGAGCAAGCAATTGAAAGCAGAAGTCATCCAGCTTGACGATGCTCCCAAACCAGTGGAAGCCCACATTACGTTAGCAATGCGCAGCAATGTGACTGTATCAAAACTGCTGGCGCCCCATGTAACAAGTTACGAAGTTCCGTCCGAACATATTGGTATGTTCCATGTCGACGGTGTGTTCGAGGCGATTCTTCAGCCGGGTTATTATGCATATTGGCATGGCGGCAAACGGCTTTCCTTGACCACACTCGATACCCGCCTGACGGTGCTTGAAATAAGTGGTCAGGAAATGCTTACCCAGGACAAAGTTCAACTGCGGGTGAATGTTACGGCGGGCTACAAGATAGTCGATGGGCGTCTGATGACCTCGAGCCTGAATGACTATAAGGATTTCATTTACAAGGAAATTCAGTTTGCATTGCGTGCATCGATCGGCAGCAAGACACTCGATGGTCTACTTGAAAACAAGAATGAAACTGATGAGCAGATTCTTGGCTACATGAAACAAAAAGCCAAGGCACAGGGCATCGCAATGATTTCCTTGGGAATTAAGGACTTGATTTTGCCGGGCGAGATCAAGGCGATCTTGAGCAAGGTCGTTGAGGCGGAGAAAGCGGCGCAAGCCAATGTCATTCGACGCAGGGAGGAGACCGCTGCCACAAGATCGTTGATGAATACCGCGAAAGTCATGGAAGACAATCCGGTCGCGCTGCGCTTGAAGGAACTGGAAACCTTGGAGAAAATTACTGAAAAAATCGAGCACTTGAATGTGTACGGTGGACTGGAAGGATTGCTCAAACAATTAGCACCGCTGAAGGCGATTGCAGCCAGGTAATTTCCTACTCAATGGGCAAATCTCTTTTCATGCACTCAAGATTCGAGAAGTTTAAACCATCAATGAGGAATCAACGCCCTCAGACTGACTCAAACAGTGTATTAAAAGGTTCAGAATTCATGATCAACAAATAAATCATCAGGTGGCGGCGACAAATCACCATGCAAAAGCGCTGCAGGAATTTGTAATTTTCCTGATGTATCGTCGTCGGCCAGGCATCCGAATTCCAGTATAAACCGGGCGACATGACTTAAATAGGAAATTACAAGTTGTCGATATGGTTCGCTCACACGTTCGGGATTTATAACGGCGAGTTGCTCGTGCGCACGCTGTAAAAATATAGGAAGCAAATCGTAGTTTTTGCTCAGATATAGTCCGGTAATTTGGTTAACATAGTTCACCAATACGTACGTTTGACTCGACGGCCGATAACACTGTGAAGGGACGACGCGCGGTGAATTGATGCACTCATGAAATCGTTTAATTATACGACGCGCCTCTTTCGCACCTTCATTCCGCATATAACTCCCTAAAAAATCCAACAATGGCCAGACGTTAACTATCACACCCGAAATCTGAATGATTGTTGAGGTTAGGTGTCTGGACTCGTGGGATCAAAAAATCACACAGTTTCTAAAAAACCCACTCAAATAGAATTTTCGCATTCGAATTAACCATTCCCACACAGAATTATTCATGCGACTAGGATTCGCATCACCGAGTCGTGGAGAACGCCATTCCATGAACTGTTCATGTGTCGGTGCAGGCCACTCGGATTCCAACGCCTGATTCATACCGTCCCTACAAACGTAAATCGGTGACTTTCAAAAAAACGAAATGCCAAGTCGTCCACTTCGGAAAGGTTCACGACCAGGTCGCCAGCCAATGGATCGGCATCTGCGGCGTCGTTCATCCATGCGTCCACGCAATCGACCTGCTCGCCTTTTTCAATCAAGCCCCTGGTAACGGCAATTACTTGCCTCGTCGCCTCAATATCCTCGCTCTCCTCGGGATACCAGTCCTCGGGCGCACCGAAGCCAAGCTCGACACTCGTCACATACAGGTGGCGAAAACTGCAACTGCAAGCATCTTTCGAGCCAATGAACCATTGCCTCGGAAACTGCAGATATTTTTCTTCCGGAACGCCCGGCATCTGTTCAGAAAATTTCACCAGTTCATTGTTATGCACGGAAAGGTCATCGTTCGATGTCGTGCTCAGAATTGTCATGTAGCACATTGTCATTAAGCTTCGCGCGGAGCCGACGGCAAGTGCCCGCTCTGGCGCCGCATGAAAAATAGCGCACCGCACACCGCCATCGCGGGCAGCCAGACCCAGAGCAATTCCGATCGCATGACTTCAAGCCCCCTGCCGCCAAGCAAGCGCTGCACACTGAGGGGCGACACTTCGATTACCCGCCACGGCGCAAACAGGCGCTCGGCCGACAGCGGCCACCACAGGGCAACGCCGAGTCCGCCATTCGTGAACATGTCGAGCAAGCCATGCGACAAGGCCGATACGGCAAGGAAGATGAAGGCGCCGGACCGGTCAGATCGCAATTGCCGCGCGAATATCAAACCCATCAATGCCACCAGCAAGGCAAACGCCATCGAATGGGTGGCCCCGCGATGGCCCAAGGTGTCGCTATAGGCGACGTGCAGGCGAAACGCGAGAACATCCAGGTCGGGCAACATGGCCGCCAGCACTCCCGCCAGCAGCAGCCGGCGCGACACAAGACGCCCTCCAAGGCCGATGCCGAGCGCAAGCGGTACGGCCGCGTGCGTTAAAATGGTTGGCATGGGGATGACGATCCGGCCGGTATTGCCTGGGAGTGAGTTTTCTGCATGCCGCAGTGTGAACTATCCCTGCCGATTCCAGCAAGTTCTACGCGATAAAACAACAGCGCAATGAGCGGCGCCCGCCGCTCATTGGCAAATCAGTCTCCCTTGTAGAGTGGATCGGCGGCCAGATAGGCACGCACCGGATGGTTCAGGATGCCGTTTGGCGCGATCTGACTCAAGTCAAATACGCCATTGGCATTGGGCGCGTCGAAACTCCACGCGAACGAGGTATCGCCGATGACAAATTTCACCACTTCGCCGCCCGTGATATTGACCCATTTGGTGTCGGAATTGATCACGACGGTGCGCGTGGCGGCCGACAATGGCGCCGGGTCGCCGACCAGCCTGGCGGGCAGCGCCGCACTGGCCGGCGCCAGGCAGGCCGCGCCAAATGCAATTGCAATAATACTTGGAAGTAGCAGTCTAGGTTTCATCGCACACTCCATTGAAAGAAAATAAGAATTGCCGGCACCCATAGCAGCCTGCCGGCGACGCCCTACTCTTCTTAGAGTTGTACGATTTTCATTTGTTCCGACGGCGGCGCTTGCTGACTTATTATTTGACCGCTCCCGCGCTGAAGGTTTTATTCATGATTTTCCATGCGCCGTCGACTTCCAGCAACGTCATGTAATCGGTGAATGTCACCTCCGGGTATTCCAGCACGATGGCGGCCGAACCGGCGTTGCCGCTGACGTCGAATTGTTCGATGCGGCGGCGGCGAAGGGCTTCGTCGGCGGCCGGCTGGCCCTGGAAGCGGGCGGAAAATTGCTCCACCGTCAGCGCGTGCAGGACGCCATCGCGGAAGGACACGATGCGCGCATCGGCGTGGAAAGCCTGGCGCATATAGGCGGCCTCGCCCGTGACGTGGCCGTTCAGATAGTTTTCCAGCGGCAGCCGGGCCGCCGCCTGCGCCTTTGATAATATTGTTGCCACCTCGCTCGCTTCATCCAATGCCGCAAATTTCATATCGTCTCCACCGTGGTCGGGCCGCGCCAGGTCGGCAAGTCGGCCCGCCGGCATCGATTGCAATCGATGCCGGCCATGCAGCCTACCCGCTTTGCGACGCGCCTTGCCCCCGTTACGATGATGAAGCGTATAGGCGGATCGCCATATCGCCCGCATGACAAGGCTCCGGGGAGAGCATTGCCATGCCGCTTAATGCCCGGACGACGTGACCGCGCCGATTCCCGTTTCGGAGCGCATTTTCTGCGCCTCGTAGCCGGCCCGGTCCAGTTTGGCCCGCTCGCTATGGTCGAGGATGGAAAACAGCCAGATGCCGACGAAACCGGCCGTCATCGAAAATAGTGCCGGTGAGGCGTAGGGGAACAAGGCATCCGTGTGACCGAGCACGTCGACCCAGACCGATTTGGACACCACCGTCAAGGCCACCGCTGTGCCCAAGCCGAGGAAGCCGCCGATGGTGGAGCCCCGCGTGGTGCAATCTTTCCACAACACGGACATGAACAAGACCGGGAAGTTGGCCGAGGCCGCGATGGCAAAGGCCAGCGACACCATGAAGGCGATGTTTTGCTTTTCAAACGTGATCCCCAGCACCACCGCGATAATGCCCAGCACCACCGTGGTCAGGCGCGACATGCGCAATTCATTGGCGCTGGTGGCTTGGCCCTTCTTGAACACGGTCGCATACAAATCATGCGACACGGCCGACGCGCCCGACAGGGTCAAGCCGGCCACTACTGCCAGGATGGTGGCGAAGGCAACCGCCGAAATGAAGCCGAGGAAAACATTGCCGCCGACCGCCTTGGCCAGGTGAATCGCCGCCATATTGTTGCCGCCCAGCAGTTTGCCGGCCGCATCCTTGAATTCAGGATTGGTACTCACCAGCACGATCGCGCCGAAGCCGATGATGAAGGTCAAGACGTAAAAATACGCGATCCAGGTGGTGGCCCAGAATACCGACTTGCGCGCTTCCTTGGCGCTCGGCACGGTGAAGAAACGCATCAGGATATGCGGCAAGCCGGCCGTGCCGAACATCAGCGCCATGCCGAAAGAAATCGCTGAAATCGGGTCCTTGATGAAGGCGCCCGGTGCCATGATGGCCTGTCCCTTGGCATGGATTTCGACCGACTTGGCAAACAGGGCCTCGGGGCTGAAATTGAATTGCGCCATGACGACAAAGGCCATGAAAGAGGCCCCGGCCAGCAACATCACCGCCTTGATGATTTGGACCCAGGTGGTGGCGGTCATGCCGCCGAACAGCACGTAAATCATCATCAGCGAGCCGACCAGCACCACCGCGATCCAGTATTCGAGGCCGAACAGCAGCTTGATCAACTGGCCGGCGCCGACCATTTGCGCGATCAGGTAAAAGGCCACCACCACCAGCGTGCCGGACGCCGAAAAAATCCGGATCGGGGCTTGCTTGAAGCGGTAGGCGGCCACGTCGGCGAAGGTGAAGCGGCCCAGGTTGCGCAGCCGTTCCGCCATCAGGAAGGTGATGATCGGCCAGCCGACCAGGAAACCGATCGCATAAATCAAGCCGTCATAGCCATTCAGGAACACGGCCGCCGAAATGCCCAGGAAAGAGGCGGCCGACATATAGTCACCGGCGATCGCCAAACCGTTTTGAAAGCCCGTGATGCCGCCGCCGCCCGTATAGAAATCGGATGCCGACTTGGTCTTGGCGGCCGCCCATTTGGTGATGAACAGGGTGAAAATCACGAAGCCGCCGAACATCAGGATCGCGGTCCAGTTGGTCGGCTGTTTTTCAGCCTGGCCCAGGTCGATGCCGGCGGCCAGCGCGGCGCCCCCCGCCGCCATCATGGCCATCATGGCCAAACCGGTCAGGCTACGCTTGAACGTCGTCATTGCAACACCTGCTTGCGGATGGCGGCCGTCAATTCGTCGAATTCGCCATTCGCCCGGCGCACGTAAATGCCGGTGATGATGACCGTGAACACGATCACGAACAAGCCGATCGGCATGCCCCAGGTCATCACGCCCTCGCCGATGCGCGTGCCCAGCAACTCCTTGTCGAAGGCGATCAGTAAAATGAAACCGTAGTACACGGCCATCATGATCCAGGTGAGCTTCCAGCCAAAGCTGGAGCGGGTCGCCACCAATTTCTGATAATCCTGGTTGGCCTTGATTTTTTGAACAAGATCTTGCTGCATTTTCCGTCTCCCGTGATTTTATTATCGCTTTACTTCAGCAGGATCAAGATTAGCGCCGCCGCCTTACCGCCCCCTTACGCCGAACCTTGCGCGCAACGGAAGCAGAAGGCGCACTCTCAGGCCGTCAATACGGCCTTGATTTGCTGCAGCGAGGCCGGGTCTTCGATGGCCGTCAAGTCGCCCGGGTCGCGCCCTTCGCAGATGGCTTGAATCGAGCGCCGCAGCAGCTTGCCCGAACGCGTCTTCGGCAATTGGGCGACGAAATAGACGCGCGCCGGCCGCGCCACCGCGCCCAACTGGTGGTCGACCACTTTCATGATCTCGCGTTCCAGCGCCTGGCAAGCCTCGGGCGTGGCGGCTTGCTCGGGATGCTTGAGGATGACGAAGGCCATCGCGGCCTGGCCCTTGAGCTTATCCTCGACCCCGACCACGGCCACTTCCGACACATTGGCGTGACTGGAAATGCTTTCCTCGATTTCGCGCGTGCCGAGCCGGTGCCCGGCCACATTGATCACGTCGTCGGTGCGGCCCAGGATGAAGTAATAACCGTCCGCGTCGCGCACGCCCCAGTCGAAGGTCGAATACACCAGGCGTTCGCCGAAGGTGGACCAGTAGGTGTCGACAAAGCGCACGTCGTCGCCGTACACGGTTTGCATGCAGCCCGGCGGCAGCGGGCCTTCGATCACCAGCACGCCCTTTTCGTTGGCGCCGCACTCAAGCCCGCTGGTTTCGTTGAGCAGTTTGACCTGGTAGCCGTACATCGGCAGGCCGGGGCTGCCGAGCCGGGTCGGGCTGTCGTCCACGCCCTTGGCGATCGACAGGATAGGCCAGCCGGTTTCCGTTTGCCAGTAATTGTCGATGATGGGCACGCCCAGTTCGCCCGAAATCCATTGCGAAGTGGTTTCGTCGAGCGGCTCGCCGGCCAGGTAGAGCGCTTTGAGGGACGACAAGTCGTGCCGGCGCAGGCATTCGGCCGAATGCTTGCGCAGCACGCGGATCGCGGTCGGCGCCGAGAACATGCGCGTCACCTGGTATTTTTCGACGATACCCCACCAGACGCCGGCGTCCGGGCGCACGGGCAAGCCTTCGTAGAGGATGGTCGCCATGCCGGCGATCAGCGGGCCATACACAATGTAGGAGTGGCCGACCACCCAGCCGATGTCGGAGGTGGCAAAAAAGGTTTCGCCGGGGTGGCCGCAAAAATTGTATTTCATCGAAGACGCCAGCGCCACCGCATAGCCGCCGACGTCGCGCTGCACGCCCTTGGGCTTGCCGGTGGTGCCCGAGGTGTACAGAATATACGAGGCTTCATTCGATTCCAGCCACGTCACCGGCACGCGCGCATCCATGTGTTGCGCGCGCAGGCTCGCGTAATCGAGGTCGCGGCCGGCCACCAGTGCCATCGGCGCCAGATGGCGGTCGACCAGCAACACCTTGGCGCCGGAGCCGGACAGCGCGATGGCTTCGTCCAGCAAATACTTGTAGGGCACCGCCTTGCCGTTGCGCGAACCGGCGTCGCTGGAGACGATCAGGACCGGCTTGGCGTCGTCGATGCGGCTGGCCAGGCTGTTGGCCGCAAAACCGCCAAACACCACCGAATGGATCGCGCCGATGCGCGCGCAAGCGAGCATCGCGAAGGCCGCCTCGGCGATCATCGGCATGTAGATCAGCACCCGGTCGCCGCGCCCCACGCCCAGCGCCAGCATGATGGCGGCGCAGCGCTCGACTTCGCGCTGCAACTCGCTGAAAGAATACACGGTTTCGGTATTGGTTTCAGTGGAGATGGCGATCAGCGCGGCATGCTCGCCCTGCTTCGCGGCCCAGCGGTCGACGGCGTTATGGCAGAGATTGGTCTGGCCGCCGACGAACCATTTGGCGAAAGGCGGCCGGGAATAGTCGAGCACTTGCGAAAATGGCGTGTTCCAGTCGATCAATGCGGCTTCTGCGCGCCAGAATGCTTCCGGCTGGTCGATCGATTGCTTGTAAAATTGCGCGAAATTCATGTTCCCTCCCTTGTTCATGCGAATCCAGGTGCGCGGCTCGAATGTATTTTCCAGTCGGCGCGATCGGCCGGGATGTCCCGGCCGGGGTACTCAAGCAGCTTATTGGGCGTCGCCTCAGACCGCGTCGCCGGGCACGCGTACCCAGCCTTCCATCAGCACCCTGGCGCTGCGGCTCATGATGGCCTTGGTCACGCTCCATTCGCCGCCGGACTGGCTTTGGCTCGCTTCCGCGCCGACCCGCAAGGTGCCCGAGGGATGGCCGAAACGCACCGCGTTGCGCGCGCCCCCGCCCGCCGCCAGATTGACCAGCGTGCCGGGAATCGCGGCAGCCGTGCCGATGGCGACGGCGGCCGTCCCCATCATGGCGTGATGCAGCTTGCCCATCGACATGGCGCGCACCAGCAAGTCGATCTCGCCGGCGGCGACCGGCTTGCCGCTGGAAGAAACATAGGCGGCCGGCGCGGCGACAAACGCCACTTTCGGCGTGTGCTGGCGCGTGGCCGCTTCATCGAGGTGCTCGATGAGGCCCATGCGCAGCGCGCCGTGGGCGCGTATCGTCTCGAACATGGCCAGGGCCTTGGCATCGCCATTGATGGCGTCCTGCAATTCGGTGCCCGTGTAGCCGATCGCTTGCGCGTCCACGAAAATGGTCGGGATGCCGGCGTTGATCATGGTGACCTTGAGCGTGCCGACCCCGGGCACCACCAAGTCGTCGACCAGATTGCCGGTGGGGAACATCGCGCCGCCGCCGCCCTCTTCTTCGGCCGCCGGGTCGAGAAATTCAAGTTTCACTTCGGCTGCGGGGAAAGTGACGCCGTCCAGCTCGAAGTCGCCCGTTTCTTGCACCACGCCACCGCTGATCGGCACATGGGCGATGATGGTCTTGCCGATATTGGCTTGCCAGATCCGCACCGTGGCCACGCCGTCGGGGGGTATCCGGCTGGCGTCGACCAGGCCGCCGCTGATGGCAAAGGCGCCCACGGCGGCCGACAAGTTGCCGCAATTGCCGCTCCAATCGACAAAGGCCTTGTCGATGGAGACCTGGCCGAACAGGTAATCGACGTCATGGCCGGGTTTTTCGCTTTTGGACAGGATGACCGTCTTGCTGGTGCTGGAAGTGGCGCCGCCCATGCCGTCAATTTGCTTGCCGTAAGGGTCGGGGCTGCCGATTACGCGCAGCAACAGCGCGTCGCGCGCGGCGCCCGGCACCTGCGCGCTGGCCGGTAAATCCTGCAAGCGGAAAAACACGCCTTTGCTGGTGCCGCCACGCATATAGGTGGCGGCAATCTTGATCTGGGGTAGATGAGCCATGAGAATGTTTCCTAGAGAATGCAGGCGATACATTCCTGTAGCGCCTGGAATGGCGATGCGTCAGCGTGTGAGCGAATAAATGGCGCATGCAGAGAAAGCAAGATCGTCCCCCGCATGCGCCGGCATTCCTATATAGAGCGGATGGGATGACGCATGCAAGGGAGTCGAGGTCGGTTCGAGAAGCGCAGCCGTACGTGAGTACGGCGAGCATCGCAGACCCGAGATCGGCCCCTTTCATGCGTCAGCTATCCGCTCTAGGCCGCCTTGGTCGACTCGAGAAAGTCCTGGGCAAAGCGCTGCAGCACCCCGCCCGCTTCGTAAATCGCCACTTCTTCGGCCGTATCGAGCCGGCAAGTGACCGGCACTTCGACCCGTTCGCCACTCTTGCGCGTGATGACCAGGGTCAAGGTGGCCAGCGGCTTGCGTTCGCCCAGCACGTCAAACGTCTCGCAACCGTCGATGGCGAGCGTGTTACGGTTCACGCCAGGCATAAATTCCAGCGGCAACACACCCATGCCGACCAGATTGGTGCGGTGTATGCGCTCGAAGCCTTCGGCCACGATGGCTTCCACGCCGGCCAGACGCACACCCTTGGCGGCCCAGTCGCGTGAGGAACCCTGGCCGTAATCGGCGCCGGCAATCACGATCAAGGGTTGCTTGCGCTCCATATAGGTCTGGATCGCTTCCCACATGCGGCTGACCTTGCCTTCCGGTTCGATGCGGGCCAGCGAGCCTTCCTTGACCTTGCCGTCTTCCAGCACCATCTCGTTTTTCAGGCGCGGATTGGCGAAGGTCGCGCGCTGGGCCGTGAGGTGGTCGCCGCGGTGGGTCGCGTAAGAATTGAAGTCTTCTTGCGGCAAGCCCATCTTGGCCAGGTATTCGCCGGCCGCGCTTTCCGGCAAGATCGCGTTCGACGGCGACAAATGGTCGGTCGTGATGTTATCGCCCAGCACCGCCAGCGGACGCATGCCCGACAAGGTGCGCGCGCCGGCCAAGGCGCCTTCCCAGTACGGCGGACGGCGGATATACGTGCTTTGCGCGCGCCAGTCATATTGCGGGCTGACTTTTTCGCCAGTATCGACGGCAACGGCAAACATCGGCTCGTACACCTTGCGGTATTGCTCGGGCTTGACGCTGGCCTTGATGACGGCGTCGATCTCGGCGTCGTCCGGCCAGATATCCTTGAGCGTGACGGGCTTGCCGTCGCGGTCCAGGCCCAACGGATCGCGCTCGATATCGACCCGGATGGTGCCGGCGATGGCATAGGCCACCACCAGCGGCGGCGAGGCCAGGTAAGCTTCCTTGGCGCGCGGATGGATGCGGCCCTCGAAATTGCGGTTACCCGACAATACGGCCGTGGTGTACAAATTACGCTCCAACACTTCTTTTTCAATGACCGGGTCGAGCGCGCCGCTCATGCCGTTGCAGGAAGTGCAGGCAAAAGCCACCACGCCGAAGCCCAGTTCCTGCAATTCGGGCAGCAACTTGGCTTCTTCCAGGTACAGTTCCACGGTTTTCGAGCCGGGCGCGAGCGACGTTTTCACCCACGGCTTGCGGCTCAAGCCGCGCGCGTTGGCGTTGCGGGCGATCAAGCCGGCGGCGATCATATTGCGCGGATTGCTGGTATTGGTGCAACTGGTGATGGCGGCAATGATCACGGCGCCGTCCGGCATCTGGCCCGGCTCGGTGGCTATATGCTTGGACAGGCCGCGCTCGGCCAGCGTGGAAGTGGGGATCTTCTGGTGCGGATTGGCGGGACCGGCGATGATGCGCACCACGCTGGCCAGGTCAAACGTCAGCACGCGCTCGTATTCGGCCGCCTGCAGACTGTCGACCCACAGGCCGGTTCGCCGGGCATAGGTTTCCACCAGCTTGATCTGGGCATCGTCGCGGCCGGTCAGGCGCAGGTAATCGATGGTGCGCTGGTCGATGTAGAACAGGGCCGCCGTGGCGCCGAATTCCGGCGTCATATTGGAAATGGTGGCCCGGTCGCCCAGGGTCAGGTGGGCCACGCCCTCGCCGAAAAATTCGACATACGACGAGACCACCTTTTGCGCGCGCAAAAATTCGGTGACGGCCAGCACGATGTCGGTGGCCGTGATGCCGGGCGCGGCCTTGCCGCGCAATTCCACCCCAATGATGTCGGGCAGGCGCATATAGACGGCGCGGCCCAGCATCACGCTTTCCGCTTCCAGTCCACCGACGCCGATGCCGATCACGCCCAGCGCGGCAATCATCGGTGTGTGGCTGTCGGTGCCGACCAGGGTGTCGGGGAAAGCCACCTGGTTTTCCACCTGCACCACCGGTGACATGCGCTCGATATTGATCTGGTGCAGAATGCCGTTACCTTGCGGGATCACGTCGACATTCTTGAAGGCTTTTTTCGACCACTGGATGAAATCGAAACGATCGACATTGCGGCGCTCCTCGATGGCGCGGTTCTTGGCGAAGGCGTCCGCTTCGAAGCCGGCGAATTCCACGGCCAGCGAATGGTCGACCACCAGTTGCGACGGCACCACGGGATTGATCTGGGTCGGATCGCCGCCCTTGGCGGCAATCGCGTCGCGCAAGCCGGCCAGGTCGACCAGCGCGGTCTGGCCCAGGATGTCTTGCAGAATCACGCGCGCGGGGAACCACGGGAAATCGAGTTCGCGCTTGCGCTCGATGATTTGCGTCAGCGCGGCGCTCAGCATGGCCGGCTCGCAGCGGCGCACCAAGTTTTCGGCCAGCACGCGCGAGGTGTAGGGCAGCTTGTCGTAGGCGCCGGGGCGGATCGCGTCGACGGCGGCGCGCGCGTCGAAATAATCGAACGCGGTGCCGGGCAGGGATTTGCGGTGTGATGTATTCATGGCTCTTGTCGGTAAGGGTTGCGGGGAGCGGGGAGCCTTATTTGCGCTCGGCGATCGGCACGAATTGCAGATCTTCGGGGCCGACGTAATTAGCGCTCGGGCGGATGATCTTGTTGTCGATGCGCTGCTCGATGATGTGGGCGGCCCAGCCGGAAGTGCGCGAAATGACGAACAGCGGCGTAAACATCGCCGTCGGCACACCCATCATGTGATACGAGACGGCCGAAAACCAGTCGAGGTTAGGGAACATCTTCTTGATATCCCACATCACCGTTTCCAGGCGCTCGGCGATGTCGAACATCTTCATCGAACCGGCTTGTTGCGACAAGTCGCGCGCCACTTCCTTGATCACCTTGTTGCGCGGGTCTGAAATCGTGTAGACCGGATGGCCGAAGCCGATCACCACTTCCTTGTTGGCGACGCGCTCCTTGATGTCGGCCTCGGCCTCGTCCGGATTGTCGTAACGCTTCTGGATCTCGAACGCGGCTTCGTTGGCGCCGCCGTGCTTCGGTCCGCGCAGCGCGCCGATCGCGCCGGTGATGGCCGAGTGAATGTCGGAACCGGTGCCGGCGATGACGCGGCTGGCGAAGGTGGAAGCGTTGAACTCGTGTTCCGCGTACAGGATCAGCGAAGTATGCATTGCCTTTTCCCATGCCGCCGACGGTTTCACGCCATGCAGCAAATGCAGGAAATGGCCGCCTATCGATTCGTCGTCGGTTTCGACTTCGATCCGTTTGCCATTGTGGCTGAAGTGATACCAGTACAGCAGCATCGAGCCGAACGACGCCATCAGGCGGTCGGCGATGTCGCGCGCGCCGGGCGCGTTATGGTCGTCTTTTTCCGGCAGCGTGCAACCGAGCACGGAGACGCCGGTGCGCATCACGTCCATCGGGTGGGCGGCGGCCGGCAAGGCTTCCAGCGCCGACTTGACGGCCGCCGGCAAGCCGCGCAGCGATATCAATTTGGCCTTGTAGCCGGCCAGTTCGGCGCCGCTAGGCAGCTTGCCGTGCACCAGCAAATAAGCGATTTCCTCGAATTCGCAGCGATCGGCCACGTCCAAGATATCGTAGCCACGGTAATGCAAGTCGTTGCCGGTCTTGCCGACCGAGCAAAGGGCCGTGTTACCGGCCGTGACGCCGGACAGGGCGACGGATTTTTTCGGCTTGAAGCCTGCAACTTGTGGTGCTGTCATGATGTTCTCCGAGGGAAATGATTATTTTTTCTGCGCTGCGAACAGGGCGTCGAGCTTTTGCTCAAAAGTGTGATAGTTGATGCGCTCATACAATTCCATGCGGGTTTGCATGGTGTCGAGCACGTTCTGCTGGGTACCGTCGCGGCGGATCGCGGTATACACGTTTTCGGCCGCCTTGTTCATCGCGCGGAAAGCCGACAGCGGATACAGTACCAGACCGACA
The DNA here is from genome assembly GCA_040544385.1 of Oxalobacteraceae bacterium GrIS 1.11. GTDB lineage: Bacteria > Pseudomonadota > Gammaproteobacteria > Burkholderiales > Burkholderiaceae_D > Janthinobacterium. Next base: position 3,404 of record JBEONR010000077.1, on the reverse strand, counting down.
TCGGCGCCCTTCAATTCATCCGTGGTAAACAGCGGCGTCGAGCCGAATTCGGTGATATTGGCCAGCACCGGCACCTTGACCGCCTTGGCGAATTGGGAATACATGGCCAGGTCCGTGATCGCTTCCGGGAAGATCATGTCGGCGCCCGCCTCGACGCAGGCGATGGCCCGTTCCAGCGCCGACTCCAGGCCTTCCACGGCTAGAGCGTCGGTGCGCGCCATGATCACGAATTGATCGTCGGTGCGGGCATCGACGGCGGCCTTGATGCGGTCGACCATTTCCTGCTTGCTCACGATTTCCTTGCCCGGACGGTGACCGCAGCGCTTGGCGCCGACCTGGTCTTCGATATGCATGGCGGCGGCGCCGAACTTGATCATCGCCTTGACGGTGCGCGCCACATTGAAGGCGGACGCGCCGAAGCCCGTGTCGACATCGACCAGCAGCGGCAAGTCGCACACGTCGGTGATGCGGCGCACATCGGTGAGCACATCGTCGAGGTTGGAAATGCCCAGGTCCGGCAAGCCGAGCGAACCGGCCGCGACGCCCCCGCCGGACAGATAGATAGCCTTGAAACCGGCCCGTTTCGCCAGCAAGGCATGGTTCGCGTTGATCGCGCCGACCACTTGCAAGGGGGATTCTTCTTGCACGGCCTTGCGGAATGCGGCGCCTGCGGAGTATTGGCTCATGTCTTCACCTTATTAAGTTGTGGGATATTGCATGGAGGATGAATAAAGTTAGTAGTGCAAGCGCCATGCCAGCGCCGGCGAAACAGTGCGGCGCGGCGGCGGCAGCCGCATGATTATCTTGTTAATCAATGACTTGAGATGGCTTGCCTGGCATCGCCCGGCTACCCGGCGGTGCAAATTGACGCACCCTGCCATGCGCGGCGATGTTTCGCCGTGAAACATTGAAACACGATTGAAACGTTTATAAAACATTTCTACGTCAAGAGACACGATCTCGTTCCGGCAATATATGGGCAAAAATCGTTCCCCCGCTTGCGCGCCGGCCCATCCCGGCACTGAAATCGGCAAGCTTTCTAATATAATAATTGCTTCGGGGATTTTCACCCCTCCGCAAGCCGCACCGGAAAGTCGACCATGTCCCTCGCAACACACCTCACCGTGGCGGGCCAGCCGCGCCTATTGCTCACCCGCGCCGACTCGATTGATTTCCGCGACCGCCTGTACGTGGCGACCCTGGTCGAGGTGCCGCCACGCCGCGAACTGAGCCTGTACCTTCAAGCGCAAGTGCCGGTGCTGGACCAGGGCCTGGACGGCGCCTGCACCGGTTTCGCCCTGGCGACAGTGGCCCACTACCTGCTGCGCACGCGTCGCGTCGGCCCGGACGACGCGGCCGTCAGCGCCACCATGCTGTATGACATGGCACGCCGCTACGACGAATGGGCCGGCATCGATTACCAGGGTTCAAGTTGTCGCGGCGCCATCAAGGGTTGGTACAAGCATGGCGTATGCGGCGCCGCCTTGTGGGGCGCCGGCCAGGCCGGCGTGCTGAGCGCGGAGGTCGCCAGCGACGCCGCCTTGCGCCCGCTGGGCGCCTATTTGCGCGTCAACCACAAAAGTCTGGTCGATATGCATGCCGCCATCAGCGAGGCGGGCGTGCTGTACGCCAGTGCCAGCGTGCATCAAGGCTGGCAGCAAGCGCAAGCGGATGGCATCATCGAATTCGACCCGACCGCTATCGGCGGCCACGCCTTTGCCATCGTCGGCTATGACGAGCATGGCTTCTGGCTGCAGAACTCCTGGGGCGCTGCTTGGGGCCTGGCCGGTTGCGGCCATATTTCCTACCGCGACTGGCTGCGCCACGGCAGCGATGTCTGGGTCGCCCGCCTGGGGGCGCCGGTGCTGCTGGCGGCCGGCCCGCGCGCGGAACACGCGGCGCGCGCGGGCGGCGTCGGCGCGGTGCGCGCCAAATCCTATCTCTACAATGAAATCCGACCGCATGTCGTCAGCATCAAGCAAGACGGCCAGCTCAACGAGCACGGCGACATCGCCACCTCGGCCGACATGGTGCGCCACATCTTGCGCGAAGACTTTCCCCGCATCACGGCCAACTGGAAAAAGAAGCGCCTGGTGCTGTACGCGCACGGCGGCTTGACCGAGCAAGACGCGGCCCTGCAAAGGGTGGCCGAATGCCGGCTGGCCATGCTGGACGCCGAATGTTATCCCTTGGCCTTCGTCTGGCACAGCGATTACTGGAGCACGCTGGGCGACATGCTGGCGGACGCGGTGCGGCGGCGCCGTCCGGAAGGCGCACTCGATAGCGCCAGCGACTTCATGTTGGACCGGCTCGACGACTTGCTCGAACCGATCAGCCGTATCTTCACTGGCAAGGCCGAATGGACTGAAATGAAGCGCAACGCGCTGCAAGCGTCTACCTCGGAGACGGGCGGCGCACGCCTGGTCGCCGACGAGATTGCCGCCCTGATCGCCGCCGGCCACGAAGTGGAATTGCACCTGGTCGCGCACAGCGCCGGCGCCGTGTTCCACGCGCCGCTGGTGCAATACCTATGCGGCAAGGGCGCGCCCGGCGCGGGACCGATGGCGGGCAGCGCCGGTCTGGGCTTGAGCGTCGCCACTTGCACCTTGTGGGCGCCGGCCTGTACCACAGAGTTGTTCAAGCAAAGCTATTTGCCGGCGATGCGCGCCGGCGCTGTCGCCAGGCTGCGCCTGTTCACCCTCACCGAGCGCGCCGAGCAAGACGACAATTGCGCCCACATCTATAACAAGTCGCTGCTCTACCTGGTCTCGAACGCCTTCGAAGCCGCCTTCCGCGTGCCGCTGCTGCACCCGGACGGCGAAGCCATCCTCGGCATGGAGAAATTCATTGGCAAGGACGAGGAGTTGCAAGCCTTGTTCGATGGCGCCGGGGCCGACTGGATACGCTCGCCCAACACCGAGGCGCCCGGCACGCCCGGCGCCGCGCAAGCGGTCCACCACGGCGACTTCGACGACGACGACGCGACGCTGCAGGCGACCATCGCCGGCATCACGGGCCAGCCCTTGGCTAGCCTGCCGGCGAGCTTGATCAAGCCGACGGCCGGCGCCCGTGAACGCTTGCGCTACCGGCTCGACCGGGTAAACATTGCTGCGCGCAAGTGAGATTTAAGCCGCCAACGGCATGTTGCAATGTCGGAACACTGGATACATTGCTGGGCGGCAGAATTTCCGACAGACTCCAAAATTCCGGAAATTCCGCTTGCGTGTCGTTTGACGCATCGTTCTGACCGCCTTGCTACTGACCGCAAAAAACAGTATTCCGTTTGCTGTTCTCCGCCATCATTGACCTTTAGAACGTGTTCACGATCTCGCCGAATTGTTGGATAATGGCGGGATGAGAAATCCCTACGCCAGCGACATCAGTCGAGAGAAGTTTGAAGAAAT
>JBEONR010000076.1:0-19563 GCA_040544385.1 Oxalobacteraceae bacterium GrIS 1.11 | reverse complement strand
CTCCTCTGCGGCCGGAGCGCCGCTTCTATCATGTTTGACAACGCTTGTGGCGGGCCAGTTCACCGGTGATGAAGATCAGCGCTAATCAATAAATAGAATGGCGCTCAGACTGCCCGCTTTTACGCCGTCTGGCAAGCCCTTGGACCCCGCAATTTTCCATCGATTGGCCTCCGCTGCGGTCTTTTCCCGACCCTACAATGAGGCCACTCACTCACCTCACAAGGAATAGGCGATGGAAGCAAGACTCGATTTTTACAATGCATCGCCGGACGCGATGAAGGCCATGATGGCGCTGGAAGTGGCGGTTGGCAAGCTGGGATTGGAAGCGTCGCTGCTCGAATTGATCAAGCTGCGCGCCTCGCAAATCAATGGCTGCGCCTTTTGCGTCGACCTGCATAGCAGCGATGCGCGCAAGGCCGGTGAAAGCGAGCGCCGCCTGCACGCCGTGGCCGTGTGGCGCGAAACACCGTTCTTCAGCGAGCGCGAACGGGCGGTACTGGCCTGGACCGAAACGTTGACCCTGCTGGCGCAAAACGGCGCGCCGGACGCCGCCTTCGCGCCGCTGGCAGCCCACTTCAGCACCAGGGAAATGGTCGATATTTCGATGGCCATTTGCAGCATCAATAGCTGGAACCGGCTGGCGGTGGGCTTTCGCAAAATGCCGACGCTGTAAGGCGATGTTTCGACAAGGTGCGTTTGCGCACCGACCGGCGCGCCATTTGCGGCGATCCTGAGTCATTTGCGGGAGATGACAATGATGGATCAAGAAGAACAGAGGCGCGCATTCGTGAGCGAATTGTGGCACCGCTACGACGAATTGCAGCAGTGGGCCATCGAGCATTGGCCGGACCAGCAGCGGCCCTTGACGAGCGCCGATTTCACGCAGGCGCGACTGGAAATTCTGGAGCTGGGCGCGGCGCGCCCAGCTCCACAGCGTCAACAGCTGGAACCGGCGGCCGGCGGCGTCCAGTATGTCGACGTCACTCCGGCGCCGTGGCCCTAAGCCCGGACACCGACAACCAGCAAAGCAGGCTGAGCGCCAGGCCGGCCATGACGCCATAGGCCAGTTTCAGGGCGCTCTCGAACAACAGCGGCGCGACCAGGCCCGACACCAGCGCGAACAAGAGCATCTGGATGAACGATTGCATTGACGAGGCCAGTCCGCTGTTGTCGGGGAAGTGGTTCAACGCGCTCAGGCTCATGGCGGGCATGGCGATGGCCAACGCAAACGAGTACAGGAACAGCGGCAACACGGCCCACGGCACAGCGGCCGCGTAAAAACTGTTGTAGCCGATATTGGCGAGCGCCGCCAGCAGCATCAAGGCGTAGCCGGTCCAGATCAGTTGCGATCGCGTGCAATGGTGGGCGAATTTGGCCGACAGCGCGGAACCCGCCACCATGCCGCTGATCAAAGGGATGAAGAGCCAGCCAAACGCGGTTTCCGGCAAATGCAGGATGTTGATGACGAAATAGGCCGCCGAACCGATGTAGAGCGCGAAGCCGCCGAAGGTCAGGCCGACCGCCAGCGACAGCAGCAGGAATTTGCGGTGGCGCAGCACCTTCCAGTAATTGGCGGCGATGGCGCCCAAGTGGAAGGGGTGGCGCCGGGCCGGCGGCAAGCTCTCCGGCAAGCCCAGGTACACCACGGCACACATCAGGGAGGCAAACGCAGCCATGAACCAGAACGCCGAATGCCAGCCGAACGTCACTTGCAGCCAGCCGCCCAGCACCGGCGCGATGGCTGGCGCCAGGCCGAACACCATCATGATGTGGGATAGGATTTTTTGCGCCTCGGCGCCCTTGAAGCGGTCTTGCACAATGGCATTCCCGACCACCGAGCCGGCGCCGGCCGACAAGCCTTGCAGCACGCGGCAAGCCAGCAGCCAGCCCAGCGACGGGGCCAGCGCAGCGCCGATCGACGCGATGATGTACAGTACCAGCGAAATCAGGATCACGGGACGGCGCCCAAACGAGTCGGACAGGGTGCCGTGGCACAGCATCATGAAGGCAAAGGTGAACAGGAACACGCTCAGGGTTTGCTGGACCATCAGCGGGCTGGCGTGAAACGATTGCGCGATGGCGGGAAATGAGGGCAGGTAAGTGTCGATGGCCAGCGGTCCGACCATGGTCAGGCCCGCCAAAATCAGTGTCAAGAGTTTGTTCATGTTGTGCTGGATGTCCGTTAGACCGGTATTTTACGTTAGGTGACTGAGCGCCGCAATCCGGGCAGGACGCGCATCATTTATTAGGATGGGGTAAGCATGAAAATTGATACATTTGATCAGTCGGGAGCCAAGTCCGGGCAGTGGAATCTGGGCGTGATCATCGATGAATTGCGCATCTCGCGCGAAGCGACGCACAATATCCGGCATCAGGGCCGGGTGCGCGAACTGCCGTCGCGCGAGGCGCTGACGGTGATCGTCAACGGCTTGTCGGCGGCGCTATTTCCCACCCATTACGGGCGTCCCAACCTGACCGACGAGAGCATCGATTATTTCGTCGGCGACACCCTGAACACGACCTTGAACCGGCTCGCCGAGCAAGTCCGGCGCGGCTTGCTGTTTTCGTCGGATAGCGCCTTGGCGTCCGCCTCGGATACCGTTTCGGCCGACGGCGACGCCGCGCAGGCGCGCCGCGCCAACGAGATCACGCGCGCGTTCGCGGCCGGCTTGCCGGCCATCCGCTCGCTGCTGGTGTCGGACGTGCAGGCAGCTTTCGCCGGCGACCCGGCCGCCACCTCGGTGGCGGAAATCATGCTGTGCTATCCGGGCACCATTGCGATCCTGTACCATCGCCTGGCGCACAGCTTGCACCGGCTGGGGGCGCCGTTCCTGGCGCGCCTGATTGCCGATATCGGCCATTCCTTGACCGGCATCGACATCCATCCGGGCGCGCAAATCGGCGCCAGTTTCTTCATCGACCATGGCACCGGGGTGGTGATCGGCGAGACGGCCATCCTGGGCCAGCACGTGCGCCTGTACCAGGCCGTGACGCTGGGCGCGAAGCGCTTCCCGGCCGACGCCAGCGGCGCGCTGATCAAGGGCAATCCGCGCCATCCCATCGTCGAGGACGACGTCGTGATTTACGCCGGCGCGACCATCCTGGGCCGCATCACGATAGGCGCCGGCTCCACCATCGGCGGCAATGTCTGGCTGACCCAGAGCGTGCCGCCCGGCAGCAATGTGTCGCAGGCGCAGATGCGCAGCGATTAAGGCGCGGCCTGTTCCCTGGCGAGCCGCTTGCGCAGGCTCTCGCGCGCGTCGGTGACATAGGCGCGGCAAGCTTGCGGGTCGAGCAGGGCAACCTTGCCGGCTGGCTTGGCCAACTTGCCCCACATGTCGGAAGCGTCGGGATGGGCCGACAGCAAGATGTCGCAGGGCAGGGCGGCCAGGGTGGCGAAGCTATGCTCGAAATCGCGCAGCGCGTTCGGATAATCGGGGCTGGCGCTGAACTTGAAGCCTTCGCGCGAGATCGGATTGAGGCTGTCGGCGTAGACGATATTGAGGCAATGGCCAGCCTCGCACGATTTCCACGACCAACTGGTGCCGCCAGGCGTGTGGCCAGGCGTGAAATGGGCGGTGATCGCCAGCGGCCCGGCCTCGATGGTTTCGCCGTCGCGCACCACGCGCATGTCGGTGATGGGCGGATAGGCGGTCGCGTCGCGGTATTGCGGATCATTCGGGCCGACTTGCCCGTTCATCATCGCCAGCGCAGCCAATGGGCTGGCGACGGCCAGCGCGCCGCTCAATTCCTGCAATTCGGCGATGCCGCCGGCATGGTCGAAATGCGCGTGCGAGGTGAGGATCAGTCGGATGTCTTCCATCTTGAAACCAAGCGCGTGCACGCTGGCGGCGATCTTGGCGGCCGATTGCGGCGTGCCGCCATCGATCAGGACATGGCCTTCGGGCGAGGTGATCAGCACCGAACTGAGTCCCTTGACGCCGACATAATAGGTGTTGCCGAATACTTGAAATGGTTTTTGGGTCACATTCCACTGTTCGCACTGGGCGCAGGCGGGCGCCGGATCGGCCAGTGCCGGCGCGCTGGCGGCGGCCAGGATGAAACACAGGGTGAGGGGCAGGTGGCGCATGGTTATTCTCGCGATCTGGTCAAAGGTCCGGTATGCTGCCACGGAAATGTTGCCGAAGCAATGTGGACATGGCTTGCCAACCAAACCCGGGCTTCGCGCGTTGAGGGACTATGCTGTGCGAATACCGTGGATCTGGCACCCCATTGCCGAAACAGTAAAGTGAAAATTCAGGCGCAAGCCCCGCACGGCCGGCAGCCGGTACAGGAAAAATAACATGAAGACCCAATTGATTGCAGTATCGCTCGTCATGGCGCTGGCGAGCCTCTCCGGCGCGGCCAGCGCGAAAGGTTGCCTGAAGGGCGCGGCCGTCGGCGGCGTAGCCGGACATGTGGCCGGACACCACAGCGTCGTCGGCGCGGTGGCCGGTTGCGCGGTCGGCCACCATATGGCGAACAAAAAAAGCAAGGAAGAAGCGGCCCAGCGCCAGCAAGGCGCCGCCACGCCGGCGCCGGCCGGCAAATAAGCTCGCGCGTCTAAGCTGCGCCTGCCGCGCCCGCCCCGGCAGGACTGCCAATGCTGACCTGGCGGCCCGCATGCGAGGCCGGCAGGCGCGCGCCGCGCCCGAACAATTGCTGGCGCAGCGCGCCCTCGCCATACTCGCGGCGGTAGCGGCCCCGTCGCTGCAATTCCGGCACGATGAATTCGACCACGTCGCGCATGCTTTCGTGGGCTACGGCGAAAGCCAGGTTGAAGCCGTCGATGCCGGTGTCATCGACCCAGGCTTCAAGCTGGTCGGCCACTTGCGCCGCGTCGCCCACCAGCACCGGGCCGCGTCCGCCGATGGCGATGAATTCGGCTGCCTCGCGCACGCTCCATGCGCGGCTGGGGTCGGCCTGGCTGAACGAGGCCAGCGCCGAGCGGCCCGCCTCGGAGTCGATATAGGCAATGGTGGCATCGAGCGCGATGGCGCCAAAATCGACGCCGGTCCAGCCCGACAGCAAGACCAGGGCCGCCTCGATGTCGACGTGGCGCCGGTACTCCTCATACTTGGCGTGCGCCTCGGCTGCCGTGGCGCCCGTGACGATCAGCGCTTGCGCGTAGACTAGCAGCTCGTCGCGGCCGGCCGCGCGCGCCGCCGCGCGTAACTCATCGCTCTGGCGCTTGACCACGGCCTTGCTGGGGCCGCTGACGAAAACGCATTCGGCGTGGCGCGCCGCAAACGCGGTGCCGCGCGCCGAACTGCCGGCCTGGTAGAGCAGCGGGGTGCGCTGCGGCGACGGTTCGCACAGGTGGATGCCCGGCACCTGGTAGTAGCGGCCCGCGTGCCCGATCGGATGCACGCGGGCCGGATCGGCGTACACGCCGCGCGCCTTGTCGTTGACGACGGCGTCCTCGTCCCAGCTTTTTTCCCACAGCTTGTAGACCACTTCCAGGTATTCTTCGGCCAGGTCGTAGCGCTGGTCATGGCCGAGCTGGCGCTCCAGGCCCAGGTTGCGCGCCGCGCTGTCGAGGTAGCCGGTGACGATGTTCCAGCCGATGCGCCCGCGCGTCAAATGGTCCAGGGTCGAGAGGCGGCGCGCGAAAGTGTAGGGATGCTCGTACGTGAGGGCGCAGGTGACGCCGAAGCCCAGGTGGGTAGTTACCTGCGCCATCAGCGGCACCAGGGCCAGCGGATCGTTGAGCGGCACTTGCACGGCATGCCGCAGGGCCGCGTCCGCGCTGCCCTGGTAGACATCGTAGACGCCCAGCACGTCGGCCAGGAAGATGGCGTCGAAGCGGCCCGCTTCCAGCAGGCGCGCCAGTTCGGTCCAGTGTTCCGGCTCCGTGTAGTGGTGGCTGGTGTCGCGCGGGTGGGTCCACAAGCCCGGCGACTGGTGGCCCACCGTATTCATCTGGAAGGCGTTGAAGCGGATGGTCTTGCTCATGGCCGGGTCGCGCCGCCTTGCAGGGCCAACTGGTAATCGGTCTTGGCGTAGCCGGCGAAGTGCTGGTTGGTCACGTCGAGGAAGGCGCGCGAGCGGTAGGCGGCCGCCAGGTCCTTGGCGAATTGCTTGTTCTTGTCGGCCGTGCGCACCGCCACCAGATTGATGTAATTGGCCGAGATTTTCTCGGTGATCAAGGCCTCGGTCAGCTTCAAGCCCGAGGCCAGGGCGTAGTTGCCGTTGACGAAGGAATAGTCGGTGTCGGCCAGGGAGCGCGGCAATTGCGCCGCTTCCAGCGGCACCAGCTTGATTTTCTTCGGATTGGCGACGATATCTTTTTCGGATGCGCGCACCGGGTCGAAATTGGCGCGCAGCTTGATCCAGCCCAGTTGGTCGAGCAAGACCAGGGCGCGCGCCTCGTTGCTGGGGTCGTTCGGCAAGCCGACCGTGCTGCCATCGACCACTTCATTCAAGGACTTGTGCTTCTTGCTGTAAATGGCGATCGGCGCGGTCGGAATCGTCACCAGGTCGGTGATGGCCAGCTTGTGCTCGGTGGCGAATTTGTTCAGGTAGACGATGTGCTGGAACACATTGGCGTCCAGCGAACCTTCGGCCAGCGCGAAATTGGGCTGGATGTAATCGTTGAACTCGACCAGCTTGACCTTGTAACCCTGTTTTTCCAGGATAGGCTTGATGCCCAGCTTGATCTGGTCGGCGTAGGGTCCGGCGCTGGTGCCGATGACGATTTCCTTGGGGTCCTTGGCGGCGGCGAAGTTGGCGGCCAGGGCCAAGCTGAGGGCACTCAAAATCAGGCTGCGGCGGGCGATAGTCATGGTGTTTCCTTTGTAGTGGGAGAAAGTTGGGGTTCAGCGTTTGTCGAGGCGTTTGGCGATGCGGTTGCCGGCGAACTGGATGGTTTGCACCAGCACCACCAGCAGCGCGACGGTGGCGACCATGATGTCGGTCTCGAAGCGGTAATAGCCGTAGCGGATCGCCAGGTCGCCGATGCCGCCGCCGCCGACCACGCCGGCCACCGCCGAATAGGACAGGAAGCTGATGGCCAGCACGGTCAGCGCCAGCACCAGGCCGGAGCGTGCTTCCACCAGCAGCACGCGCAGCACGATCTGCCATTCCGAGGCGCCCATCGCATGGGCCGCCTCGATCACGCCGCGCGGCACGTCGCGCAGGTTTTGCTCGACCATGCGGGCAAAGTAGGGGATCGCCGCGAAGGACAGGGGCACGGCGGCGGCCAGCGGCCCGATCGAGGTGCCGGCTATGACGCGCGTCAACGGCACCAGCGCGACCAGCAAGATGATGAAGGGGAAGGAGCGCACTGTATTGACCAGCCAGCCCAGCAGCAGGGCGGCGGGCCGGTTTTGCAGCGACTGGCCGTCGGCGATCAGGAAGAGCAGCACCCCGAGCGGGCCGCCGATCAGCAGCGCCGACGTCAGGCCGATGGCCAGCATGGCCAGGGTCTGGCCCAGCGCGGTCCACATTTCAGGCAGCATGGCGAGGATAGGCTCAAGCATGGGCCAGCTCCTTCCAGGCGGTCGCTTCAAAGGCGGGCGTGCCGTAATGGGCCAGCTCGCGCCCCAGCGCGGTCTTGCGCGCGGTGCCCGTGTCGGCCAGCGCGAATTGTTCGGCGACGGCGCCATCCTCGATCACGGCGACCCGGTTGCAGATCGCGCCCAGCACCGATAATTCGTGACTGACGATGACGATGGTGACGCCCAGGCGGGCATTGATGTCGCGCAGCGTGGCCAGCAGCGCGCGCGTGGTTTCCGCGTCCAACGCCGAGGTCGGCTCGTCGCACAGCAGCACGGCCGGGCGGCTGGCCAGCGCGCGGGCAATCGCCACGCGCTGCTTCTGGCCGCCCGACAGTTGCGCCGGGTAGCTGGCGACCTTGCCGCCCAGTTCCACCAGCGCGAGGCATTCCTGCACGCGGGCGGCGATTTGTTCGCCGCTCAAGCCGCCATGTATGCGCAGCGGGAAGGCGACATTGTCGAACACGGTGGCGTTTTGCAGCAGGTTGAATTGCTGGAAAATCATGCCGATATTTTGCCGCGCGGCGCGCAGTTCGCGCTTGTTCAGGGCCGTCAATTCGCGCCCGGCCACCGTCACGCTGCCGCTGTCGGGGCGCTCCAGCAAGTTAATCAGGCGCAGCAGGGTGGACTTGCCGGCGCCGCTCTTGCCGATCAAGCCGAAGACGTCGCCGGCACTCACTTCCAGGCTGACTTCCTTGACGGCATGGAATTGGCCGCCGCCGGGCAGGGCGAACGATTTGCTGGCCGCGTCGATGCGGATCAAGGGGGGGCGCTGCGCCGGGGCGGGGAAAGGGATGGATGTTTGCATGATGTCAGGAATAAGGTGTTGGTTCGGGCAGCGCGCCGTCGAGCGCATAGCGGCCCAGGTCGCGGTATTTATAGTCGACCGGGTCGTGCAGGGTATGCACCCGCGCGTTGCGCCAGAAACGGTCATAGCCGTATTTTGCCGAGGTCGAGCGGGCGCCCGTCAGCTCGAACATCTGGCTACTGATTTCAATCGCGGCGCGGTGCGCCAGGCACTTCGCCTCGGCCGAGGCGATCGCCAGTTCGCCGCGCTCGCGCGCGCTCAGCAGGGCGCCCTTGGCGAGGGCCTTGTCCAGCTCCAGCGCGGCATGGTCGGCCAGCAGCGCGGCGGGGCGCAGGTGCAACCACAATTGGCCGTAACGGTGCTGGATCAGGGGATCGTCGCTAGCCTTGGCCAGGCCGGACGCGAACCAGGCCTTCGACTGGTCGCGGGTATACTCGCGCGCCGCCGCGAAGGCGCCTTCGCCTATGCCCAGATACAGGTTGCTCATGATCAGTTGCGCCACTTGCGAGCGCAGCGTCGCTTGCGGAGTGGGCGTGTGCGCGGGCGCCTGCAGCACCAGGTCGGCCGCCAGATGCACTTGCGTGAAGTGGACATTGCCGCTATCGGTCTGGCGCTGGCCGAAGGCATCCCAGTCGGGCTGCACGACGATGCCTGGCTGGCGGGTCGGCACCACGCCGATCAAGGCGGTCTGGCTGGCCGCATGCCAGGCTGAAATGGTCAGCCAGTCGGAGCCGACCGACCCGGATGAAAAACTCTTGATGCCGTCCAGCGTGTAGCCATCTTGTGCCTCGGTGGCGGTGGTGCGGCGGTCGAGCGGGTTCAGGGCATTGCCCCAGAACAGGCGCTGTTCGACGGTGAGTGTCAGCAGGCGGCGTTGCTGGCTGGCGTTGCCGTACAGGCTGATACCTGCCACTTGCAGGTGGTGGAAGCCGAAGACATGGGCCAGAGCGCTGTCGGCCCGCGCCAGGATGCGTATCACTTGATAGACGGTCGTCCAGGGCGCACCCTGGCCGCCAAATTCCAGCGGGATCGACAGCGTCAGCAAGCCCGATTCGCGTATCCATTCGCGTTCGGCGGCGGCGTGGCCGCCGCTGCGGTCGCGCTCATTGGCGCTGCCGGCCAGGCGCTTGGCCAGTTCGGTGGCGATGTGGATGGCGTCGTCGGGAAGCGGCGCGGCATAGGTCTTGAGCAGTGCGGTAGGCATGGTGAGACTCGTTCCAAGGTGTCGATGGGCAAAGTATTGCAGCGCGCAAGGTCGCTTGTGAACGATTAAAAGCGTTTTTTCATATGCAAAAAACGCCGCCCGCCATATCCGGAAAAGGCATATCGAACGCTGAAAGCATTCGTTTCGATTTCGGCGCCGCAGCCTTAATCTGTTGATTGAAACGTCTATACATCACCGGGGAAGCAGACATCATGCATATATTATTGTTGGGCGGCAGCCCGCAGATACCATCGAGTTCCAGCCGCTTGCTGCTGCATATCGGCGACAAGCTGGCGCTGCTGGGCCACCGCTACAGCAAGCTGCATGTGCGCGACTTGCCGGCCAAGGCGCTGCTGCACGGCGACCTTGGCGACGTGACGATTGCGCGCGCCATCGGCGCCGTACTCGACGCCGACGCGATCGTGATCGCCACGCCGGTCTACCAGGCCTCTTACACGGGGATATTGAAAGCCTTCCTCGACCTGTTGCCGCAAGACGGCCTGGCCGGCAAGCTGGTGCTGCCGCTGGCCACCGGCGGCGGCCAGTCGCACATGCTGGCGCTCGATTACGCGTTGCGCCCGGTATTGCACGCGCTGGCCGCGCGGCATGTCTTGAGCAGTATTTACGCCACCTCGCAGCAACTCGACTGGAGCGAGGAGCGCGGCTTGACGCTGGACCCGGCGATCGCGGCGCGGGTCGGCGCCGGGGTCGAGGAATTGGGCGCCGGCTTGCTGGCGCTGCGCCAGGCGCGCGCCGCCAGTCTCGCCGCCAATGTCATGGCCAGCGCCGCGCCACCGGCACGCTCGCTGAAACAACATCCCTACAGCGGCCAGCCGGCTTGACAGGGAAGAGACGATGAATGCACACCATCCAAACCGCCCATCCTCCAGCCGCCGGCGCAGCCTGGGCCTGATGTTCGCCGCCGCGCTGGCGGCCGGCGTGCCCGGCGCCGCCCAAGGCCAGGCCCGTCCGAGGCTGCGTATCGGCTATCAAAAATACGGCACGCTGACCTTGCTGAAGGGCCGAGGCACGCTGGAGCAACGCCTGGCCGGGAATGGCGTGGGCGTGCAATGGAGCGAATTCCCGGCCGGCCCGGTGCTGCTCGAGGGACTCAATGTCGGCAGCATCGACTTCGGCACGGTGGGCGAGGCGCCGCCGATTTTCGCCCAGGCCGCCGGCGCCAGGCTGGTCTATGTCGGCCACGAGCCGGCCGCGCCGGCCAGCGAGGCGATCGTGGTGCCGAAAGAGTCGACGCTGCGCACGCTGGCCGATTTGCGCGGCAAGAAAGTGGCGCTGAACAAGGGCTCGAACGTGCATTACCTGCTGCTCAAGGCACTCGAACGGGCCGGCCTCGGCTACCGCGACATCGAGGCGATTTACCTGGCGCCGGCAGACGCGCGCGCCGCCTTCGAACGGGGCAGCGTGGACGCCTGGGCGATCTGGGACCCCTTCCTGGCCGCCGCCGAAAAACAATTGGGCGCGCGCGTGCTGGCCGACGGCCAAGGCCTGGTATCGAACCGCCAGTTTTATCTGGCGGCCCGGGCTTACGCGGAACAGCACCGCGACATCCTGCGCATCGTGCTTGATGAGCTGGCCAAGGTCGACGACTGGGGCCGCCAGCATCCCGCCGAAGTGGCCGCCATCCTGGCGCGGCAAACCGGGCTCGATAGCGCCACGGTGGCCTTGGCCGCCACGCGCTATGCCTATGGCGTGCAGCCGATCAGCGCCGCCGTCATCGCCGAGCAGCAAAAGATCGCGGACGCGTTTGCGCGCCAAAAACTGATCCCCCGGACGATCGTGGTACGCGACGCGCTGCTGCCGTTCCAGCTTTAAAAGGAATACCCATGTCTTTGAATATCTTCTGGTTTATCCCGACCCACGGCGACAGCCGCTACCTCGGCACCACGCAAGGCGCGCGCACGGTCGACGCCGACTATCTGCGCCAGGTCGCGGTGGCGGCCGACACGCTCGGCTACGACGGCGTACTGTTGCCGACCGGGCGCTCCTGCGAAGACGCGTGGGTGGTCGCCGCCTCGCTGATCGCCGTCACGCGCAAGCTCAAGTTCCTGGTCGCGATCCGCCCCGGCCTGTCGACGCCGGGCCTGGCGGTGCGCATGGCGGCCACTTTCGACCGCCTCTCGAACGGCCGCCTCTTGATCAATGTGGTGACGGGCGGCGACCAGGGCGAACTGGAGGCGGACGGTTTGTTCGCCGACCACGCCAAGCGCTATGAAATTTCGGACGAATTCATGCGCGTCTGGCGCGCCACGCTGGCCGGCGACGGCGGCGCCGCCGGTTATGATTTCGACGGCAAGCATATCCAGGTCAAGGGCGCCAAGAATCTGTATCCGGCCGTGCAAAAGCCGTATCCGCCCCTGTATTTCGGCGGCTCATCGGAACCGGCGCATGAACTGGCCGCCGAACAGATGGATGTCTACCTGACCTGGGGTGAGCCGCCGGCCGCCGTGGCCGAAAAAATCGCCGACATCCGCGCCCGCGCCGCGCGGTACGGGCGCACGGTGCGCTTCGGCATCCGCCTGCATGTGATCGTGCGCGAAACTACCGAGGCGGCGTGGCGCGCGGCCGAGGAATTGATCAGCCACCTCGACGACGCGGTGATCGCCAAGGCCCAGGCGGCGTTCGGCAAGATGGATTCGGAAGGCCAGCGCCGCATGGCCGCCCTGCACGGCGGGCGGCGCGACAAGCTCGAAGTGTCGCCCAATCTGTGGGCCGGGGTCGGGCTGGTGCGCGGCGGGGCCGGCACCGCGCTGGTGGGCGACGCCGAAACGGTGGTGGCGCGCATCCGCGAATACGCCGCGCTGGGCATCGACACCTTCATCTTTTCCGGCTATCCGCACCTGGAAGAATCCTACCGTTTCGCCGAGCTGGTGTTTCCCCTGTTGGGCAAGGGCAAGGCCGCCGGCGAACAGTCGCTCACGGGGCCGTTCGGCGAAATCATGGCCAGCGATATCGTGCCGAAAAAGGCCGCTTGAGCATGGCCGCCGCGCCGCCCCGCAAAGTCAGGGCCAGGGCCTGGGGCGGGGTGCTGGCGCCGTGGGCCTTGCCGCTCGCCTTGCTGCTGGCCTGGGAAGCGGCGGCCAGGGTGGGCTGGCTGTCGAGCCGCATCTTGCCGGAACCGTGGGCCGTGGCGCGCGCCTTCTGGACGCTGGCGCAGTCGGGCGAATTGTGGCTGCACCTGAAAAAAAGCCTGTGGCGCGCCGGCATCGGCTTCGCCATCGGCGCCAGTCTTGGGATGGCGCTGGGCCTGCTGACGGGCAGCTTCAAGCGCGCCGAAACGCTGCTCGACACCACCTTGCAAATGGCGCGCAACATCCCCGCGCTGGCCTTGATTCCGCTGGTGATCCTGTGGTTCGGCATCGACGAGGCGGCCAAATTGTTCTTGCTGGCGCTCGGGGTCTTCTTTCCGGTCTACTTGAATACCTTCCACGGCATCCGTTCGGCCGACCAGGACTTGATCGAAATGGCGCGCAGCTACGGCCTGTCCGGCTGGCCCTTGTACCGCGACGTGATCTTGCCGGCCGCGCTGCCATCGATCCTGGTCGGAGTGCGTTTTTCGCTGGGACTGGTGTGGGTGCTGCTGATCGTGGCTGAAACCATTTCAGCGCAGGCGGGGATCGGCTACATGACGATGAACGCGCGCGAATTCCTGCAAACCGACGTGGTCCTGGTCGGCATCCTGCTATACGCCCTGCTGGGGAAACTGGCCGATGTATTCGCGCGCGGGCTGGAACGCTACTGCCTGCGCTGGAACCCCGCCTACCATTGAGGAAGCATGATCTTCGCTCCTGCCCAACTGGAATCGGACCTGCTGTCGTTGCTGAGGCAATTCGATCCGCCTGAACCCTCGCCCGCCGCCCACGCGCGCGCAGCCCGCCACGGTGCGCCGCTGACCCTGCGCGGCCTGTCCAAATCCTATGCGGCGCGGCGCGTGCTCGACCAGGTCGATTTGCAACTGGCGGCCGGCGAATTCGTCGCCGTGGTCGGGCGCAGCGGCTGCGGCAAGAGCACCTTGCTGCGCGCCGTCGCGCAACTGGAGCGGCTCGACGCCGGCAGCGTCGCGCTCGGCGACGGCCGCAGCCAGCCGACCAGCCGCATCATGTTCCAAGAGGCGCGCCTATTGCCTTGGAAAACGGTGCTCGAGAACGTGGCGCTGGGCTTGCCGCGCGCGGTCGCTGCTGCAGCGGCCGCGCTGTGGACTGTCGGCCTGGCCGAGCGGGCCGGCGACTGGCCCGCCGCGCTGTCGGGCGGCCAGCGCCAGCGCGTGGCCCTGGCCCGGGCCTTGCTGCACGAGCCGCAATTGCTCTTGCTCGACGAGCCGCTGGGCGCGCTCGACGCCCTGACCCGTATCGAAATGCAGCAATTGATCGAAGCGCTGTGGCTGGCGCGCGGCTTCACGGCGATCCTGGTCACGCATGACGTGGCCGAAGCGGTGGCGCTGGCCGACCGCGTACTCTTGATCGAGGATGGCCGCATCGCGCTCGATGTCCAGGTCGATTTGCCGCGTCCGCGCGTGCGCGGCTCTGCCGCCTTCGCCGCCCATGAGCAGCGCATCCTGGCGCGGGTGCTGGGGCAGCCGGCGCCGCTGGCCGTGCCGCCGCTGGCGCAACTGGCCTGGGCCATTTAGGTTCTCAAGCGCCGTCGTCTTGCTCTGACGCGGCTTGCGGCTGTGCTTCGTCGAGGCCGTCGACCTTGTAAAAGACCATGCCCACCGGCGGTGCGTTGAAGCGTAGTTTCACGCGACTCCACCAACCCAGCTTGAGGCGCTGGTCGTAAATCGGCGCCAGTGCCTTCATTTCGGCGACCAAGGGGGCGGCGTCGAAGTTGTCTTCGAACAGAAGGAAACGCCAGCCGGGCCGAAAAAATTGCAGGTTGAGCTCTTCCAGCGCGGCAATATGTCGACTGCAATTGCTTGCGCTCAAGGCGCCGCCGAGGCAAGCCTTGATGCCGTTCGTGCCCATGACGGCCAGGTGCAGGCGCTGCACATCGGGCTGCGCGGCGCAATAATCGAGGGCTTCGGCGGCAAACAGTTCGACGGCGCGGCGCAAGGCCGCCACTTCGTTGGCATCCATGGGAATGTTTTGTTCGCCCAGGGTGGCCAGGTCCCGCAGCGAAAGCAGCGCCGCGTGAGCCAGCGTCAGCTCCTGCTCGCCGTCGACCAGCAGCGCGTTGATGCGGTTCGCGTCGGCCAGTCCTTGCAGAAAGCAAAAGCGGCTGGCGATATAGCCATCCCGGCCCGCCGCCGCGCTCGCGTCGGCCTCGTTGAGATACACGGACAGAGTGGGCCAGTCACCATCGACGCCTTCGTCCATGTGGAAGGTGGTCTTGGTCTGCTCGTTTGGCGCCGGAGTATTGGTGGCCGGCAGCCACACCCGCATGTTCCAGACGTTTTCCCTGAAGTCGCGCAGCGCGTGGAGGTCGGCATGGCCGCTCTCTTGCACCTGGCCGATGATGTCGAACGATGCATGTGGCATGCGTATAGCCTTGTTTGAAGAGTATCGCGGCGGGGCCGATGAAGACTGGGATGGATACTGTGCCGTAAAACACCATTTTAACAAACTTGCTTCGGTCGCCGCGCGCCGCGCAATGGCGGCGCCGCGTTGATGCCGGCACCCATCGTTATTGCATAAATTGCTACCCGGTTGCCTAGTGTCCCACTAGCGACTGGCCGATGTCGGCAGCGCCGCTTGGCCGGCGGCGGGCGGGCTGCCGAACTTGTATACCTCGACGCCGATCGCATAGCCGACGAAATGGGCGCCGTCCGGCACGATGCGAATCTTGTTGACGGCACGCCCCATCTGGACCCGCCGCCAGCTATTGCCGCCGTCGGTGGTGGCGAAGCCGGTGGTGCTGGTGCCGACCCAGCCGGTATTCTCGTCGACAAACCCCACGCCGAATTCTTGCACGGCGAAATCGTTTGCCAGCGGCAGTTCGCGCCATGTCTTGCCGCCGTCCAGTGTCTTGGCCAGCACGCGCTCACTGACGCTCTTGTCGGGATTGTAGTTCTGTACGGTGACATAGCCGACGCCGCGACTGGGGAAGGACAGCTTCCAGGCGATTTCAAAGATACGCTCCGAGGTGTAGACGCGCTGCCATGTCTGGCCGCCGTCGCGGGTCGTGACCACCACCGCGTGCGAGCGCTCGATGTCGGCGTCGTCGCCGCCGATGACCATGCCGTTCATCTCGTCGAAGAACTTGACATCCGTGATGGCCGCCAGGTAGGGGTTCATGTCGATTGATTTCCAGCTGGCGCCGGCGTCCATGGAGCGCATCAAATAGGCCGGCCCTCCCACGCGCCCGGCCGCGTGCACCAGCGTGCGCTGTTGCAGGTGGCCGGCATTGATGAAGCCGGTCTTGAGCACGTCGATCGCGCACAGTCCCTTTACTTCGGGGCCACTGATGCCCGTCACCGGCGACCAATTCTCGCCGCCGTCGCGCGTCATATACATGGGGGTGGTGTCGCTCACGTCGGGGAAATACTCGGTGCCGATATTGCCGGCGAACCCCAGGCGCTCGTCCACGAAACCGAGCGCGCGGATATAGGTGCCGGGTTTGTGCAACACCAGTTTCCAGGATTGCCCGCCGTCGCCGGTCTTGAATATTTTCCCCGCACCATTGCCGTAGTAACCAGTGCGGGCGTCGACGAAGTAAATGTCGTCTTGCTTGCCCTTGTAAGCCTCGGTGGGCAGTTTGAACCATTGGGCGGACTCTTGCGCCGTGAGCGCCGCCTGAGTCGCCTTGCGCTCGGCCGGGATATCGGCGCAGGCGCCCAACAATAATGGCAACAGGAAAACCAGGACACCAGGCAAGCGAGAGTTGCCTTGAGTCCGGTTTGCCGCATAAGCTTGCTTCATTTTTTTATTCTGCATCACGTTATTTGGCATGCTTTCTCATTGGTTAAAAAAGTGAAGTGGAATACCGAAAGGCATTTCTTCCGGAAACTACCAAGTTCAGACAGGCGTGAATGACATACCAGTGGAAATGCATTACTGCCTGATGAGTTTGATAGGAATGGGATTCTACCCCAGAATATGCGCGTTTTTTCACTCCCCGGTCGGGCCAGGCGCATTCGCCTTGATGCCATGTGGTTTGCTTCCCCCTGCGGGCAAGCGCCGGGATGTGCGCTATAGTGTCGGCGAAAATTTATACTACCGGACTCATCATCATGACAATTAACATCTTCAAGACCCTGCGCGCCGCCGCGCTCCTTGCGATCGGCCTCAACAGCGGCGCCGCATCGGCGTTCACTGGCACCCGGGAGGCGGGCGCCGACACGCCGGCCGAACATACGCGGGATGAAGACGCGGGGCGTATCCGCACACATCACTTGAACCGCTTGAGCGACAGGTTGACCGTCGAGCCGAAAATGCTGGAACAAAGCTGCCGCTACGAGTCCGATATCGCGACCCACCCGCCGCTCAAACGGGTCGCGCTGACATTCGACGACGGTCCCACGCCGGGCGGAACCGAATTGATTTTGGAAGTCTTGAAAAAATACAAAATTGGCGCCACATTTTTCATGGTTGGACAGAAAGTGCAGCAACACCCCGAATTGATGGCGCAAGTGCGCGCCGCGCAGCAAACCGTGATTGGCAATCACTCCTGGGACCATCCTAATTTCCACGAGATCGGAATGGCGGAACAGGAAGGCGAGGTCTTGCGCGATGAAATCGTCTTCAGTGATGCCTCACAGGTCAAGCTGTTTCGCTACCCGTATGGCAATTCCTCATGCGCGACCAATGATTTTGTGCGCGCGCGCGGCTACAAGATCGTTGGCTGGCATATCGATTCCTGCGACTGGGCGTTTGACAAGGCCGGCGCGGTCGACGACAAGGAGGCGCTTTCGTGCGGCGTACTGGCGCAATACCATAACGATTATGTCGGCCACGTCATGTCGGCCGTGCGCGCCCACAAGGGCGGTATTATCCTGATGCATGAAATTCATCCGAACACCTTGAAGAAACTCGAGGAAATCGTCATTGCCTTGCTGGCCGACGGCTATGCGTTCGGCACGGTGCTCGATGTCGAGTTCCAGAATTCTTTGCGCTGAGATGCTATGCCGCAGCAAGGATATGCGCCATAAGGCCAGACTCGGCCACTAAAGCGCGCGCCTCGCCGCAATCTATCCGTGGTCCGTAGCGGCGTTTTTATCCCATATTGGTATAGGTCCGAGCTCATAATCGATTTATTCGATAATAAGAAGGTGAATTTTCAGTTTTACAACGAATTTTCTACAGTGCATAATCACCCCTGTTAAAGCAAGCTCGGCCTGCCACATGGTGGTTGAAACTTGTTTCCCTTTATTCAGACAGGAATTTCATCATGAAAAAATTACTCGCCTTTATCGCCGCCGCCGGTATCTCGATGGCCGCCATGGCTGCCCCGGAGACCTATATCATCGATGGCACCCATACCTTCCCGCGCTTTGAATACAGCCATTTCGGTTATTCGACCCAGATCAGCCGTTTCGACGGCACCAGCGGCAAAATCGTGCTCGACCGCGCCGCCAAGACTGGTTCGGTCGATGTTGTGATCGACGCCAAATCGGTCGACACCGGCTATCCGACCTTCAATGGCCATATCCAGGGTGAGGATTTTTTCGACACGACAAAATATCCGACCATCACCTACAAGTCGAGTAAGCTCAACTTTGACGGCGACAAGCTCGCTTCCGTCGACGGCAACCTGACCATCAAGGGCATCAGCAAGCCGGTAACCCTGACCGTCACCTCGTTCCAGTGCATGCCGCACCCGATGATGAAAAAAGACGCCTGCGGCGCCAATGCGGTGGCGAAAATCAAGCGCTCCGAATTCAACGCAGGCAAATACGCGCCCTACGTGTCGGATGACGTGACGCTGACGTTCGCGATCGAAGCGGTCAAGGAATAATTGCCACAGGGCGAGGTGGAGCGCTCCGCCTCGCCCTGAAAACTGTTTGCATGCATGGCGTCCGGCGTTTGCCGAGGCGCCTTTTTTTTTGCGCCGGCCTTAAGCTGGCGCAGGCTTTGAGCGCGCACGCTTGGGCTTCAAATTGACGCGCCCGAACAGCGGCGTAGCATGATTGTCATGATAGGGAGACGATAACGCGGCGGGCGGCTTGCCGCAAGGGGAGGGCGCATGGATGATTTGATGCCAAAGCTGTTGCTGGCCTTTATCGCCTTTCTATTTGGCTTGCTGGCCGAAGGGATCAAGCGCTTTTTTCAAAATGAAAAGCGCCGGGTCCGCTATACGCTGGTGCAGCGGCCGGTGATTGCCATCAACGAGAGCTTGCCCCAGGCCGTGCGGGCCATGGTGCCGGGCGCGCCGACGGGCAATGTTTCCGAGTTCAAGGTCGAAGCGCTCAATACGGGCAAGCTGCCCATTACCGCCGCCAATCTCTTGATCGTTCCCAGTCAGGGCGCTGAATTTCTGCATGTTGTGGTGACAACCAATCCGCCGCGCGAAGTCGAGTGGGGCCCGCTCGAGCATCCCGAGCCAAACGAAGTGCGCTGCCCCGGCATTGCGCTGGCAAAAAACCAGGCTTTCAGCGCCAGCCTGTTCTACCTTAGCCGGGACCGGATGGAGGTCAAGCTCTACTGGTCGGGCGGTGGCGGCACCGTCGAGTGGGAGGCCGGCGAAGGGCGCTTGAGCCACGGGGCGGCGCTGCATGTGGAAGGCATCATACGCAATTACATCTTGTCTGAAATCGCCGCCGTCTTTTGGCTGGGGATGGGGTATTTGATAGGGGCCATGCTGCCGGCCATGGAATCGAACCGCGCCAGCATGGCCGGGGTGGGCATGGGCCAACTCCTTGCCGCATCGTTCCGCCTTTACTTTCTATTGCGCATCGTTCCCCACGCCGTGGCCCTGGTCGACATGTACCGGTCCCGCCGCCGGCCCGGCGCATGAAAGCCGGCCATCGTTGGAAAATGCGGTATAAAGTGGCCTTCGGCCATTTAACGGGGTAACTATTCAGCCGCTACGCAACTGACTGGATTGGATTTCCGGCGAAGGCGTGCTGTAAAACGGCAAGCATGTTGTGACCCTGTTTGCGCAGG
>JBEONR010000075.1:0-19644 GCA_040544385.1 Oxalobacteraceae bacterium GrIS 1.11 | reverse complement strand
CTGCTCAGCTATTATTGTCATTTTAGAATCCATGTGTGTCAACTTCCTTAATTAGCGTGATGAAGTTGTCTCACAACAGTTTGACACAGGGGGGCCATTCCCGCTTTGGGTCGGTTCCTACTATTCAGTAGCGCAGAAACAACTTGATTCCATAGCCGTTTGCACCTGTTACTCATTTACGTAGGAATCCTTACGGTACCCCATATAGGGCGCGGAAATGTTGCCTAAATAAAATAATAAATTGGTGTTTTTAAGTGAATCTCTAGTTAATATTTTTTATAAGTAAACATTGCCTTTTTATATTACATTATCTATCATGCCATATCTTAAATGCAGTTTGTTGTCCGCAATCACTATTTATCGATGCCACTTCCATAAATATGGTATTTTTACCACCAAAATTGTGGCCGCCATGGCGACGAGGCGGAAGCATGCCCAATTGCGGAGCGCGCGAGAGTCACCGACATATCAGATTCATTCAAACATGACACGATAAGGAAGAAAAATGCTAGACGTAATGGATTGCACGGAGACCGAAACCACGCAAGAAATGGTTGACTCTGCATTTAAAAGACATCTGCGGGAATATTTTTCGGGCGACGTGCTCGTGACCTTGCGTGAGCAATTCAGCCGCGAGCATTGCGTGCCGCTGCGCGGATTCTGCCCGCCGGATTTGTTTCAAGCGCTCAAGGATGAGACGCTGGGGATCATGGATCGCCATGGCGTTGCCCGGAATTTCAATTTGGAAATCACCGATAACACCCCACGTCACATGAGAACAGTCGGTCAACCCACCATTCTCGAACATGGCCCTCTGATCCACTCCACTTATTTCTCTTCCGTGGTCAAGGATGTGCTGTCCGAGGTGGTGGGGGAAGAGATGTTCACCTGCCCCTATGCGGGAGAGCACTATGTCATTAGCCAGCTGCGCAAGTCGGGCGATACGCACGGCTGGCACTGGGATGACTACGCCTACGGCTTTGTTCTCATTCTTGAAGCGCCCGATTATCGTGAAGGCGGCTTCGTGCAAGGCGTGCCACACACCAGCTGGAACAAGCAAAACCCTGATGTCCATGGTGCGTTATTGAGCAGTACCGTGCATTCGTATGCATTGAAGCCGGGCGATGCATACCTTATCAAGACCGACACGACCATGCATCGCGTCTATCCGATTCGGAGCGACGCGCGGCGCACCATTATTAACACCACTTGGGCAAATGCTCAGGATCTGCGTATCCCCAAGACACATGAAACCAACGATATCCTGTTCGGTGGTGCGGCGCTGGATCCAGTTTCAGGCTTGGGCAGCCGCGCGCAAATCGCTGTCGGCGGGCCGACGCCATGAGCATTGGCTCCATACAACCTCGTGAAACCATGCGGGGTATGCCTGGTTTTATTCAACCATATTTGACATGGTTAACCGGTGTGCCACTGCATGGCGAGTATCAGCGCGTGCGCTGGACACCGATCAAGGTGGCGTTATTGGCGCTAACTCAAATTGTCTTCGGCATCGCTCTGGGCGCTTGGGCGCTGCACGCATTTACCTACATGCACCTTCCCGCATTGCTGCTAGCTTGGCTGACGACGGCAGGCGGCATGCGGCGTGCCGACGTTTTGCTCATCCACCAGTCCTTGCACCGCATGGTTACCAAGTCGGCATTGGGAGACCGTATCGTTGGCGAGCTGATCACCACATTACTTTGGCGTATGCCCTACGATGTGAATCGGCGTGAACATCTGCTGCATCACGCCTTCCCATGTTCTCTAAAAGATGGCGATACCTTGTATCTGCTTGGGACCGGCATGCGTCCGGGTATGACGAAGCAGGAACACCTCGCGTATATATTGAAAACGCTGGTCTCGCCCAAACATCACGCGCGATTTTTTTTCAACCGTCTACGCGGCAATTTCACCTTGAAACAGCGCCCCTACCGACTCGCAATGTCCCTGACATTCATGGCTGCGCTGCTGACCGGCGTGGCCTTGAGCGGCCTTTGGCTGGAATGGATATTGTTGTGGGTAATACCGCTGTCATTCTTTTTTCAGTGCGCAACTTTTCTCTACACGCATACCGAGCACCGATGGTGGCTCTACGATAATGCGGAAGGCTTGACGCGCCAGCAGCGTGATGAGCTCACGTTTGGCCGCGTATGTGGCGAGGCACTTCCCGATATGCAAGGCCAGGGACGATTTGTCCGCGCTGCCGCACTGGCTAGATGGTGGTTGCGCGTCGTGTTTGTGCATTCGCCTTACCGCATGTTCGTCCTCGTGGGCGACACGGTGCAACACGATTTGCATCATATTCGACCAACTTGCGACTGGGCTAATTCGGCCCAGGAACGCAATAGTGATATCGAGGGTGGCTCGGTCCGCTACACCGAGGTATGGGGTTCATTGTTCGATCATCTGCACGCCGCCGGTCAAGTTCAACAAACTTCAGGCTTGCTTGCTTCTAAAACCAGTTTTCCCACCAACTAAATGTTCAATTCTCTTATGAGCGAAAAAAACGAGATGGCAAGTGCATTGCCGATTTTGGTGGTGGATAGCACCGGCCGCGGCCATGCCATATGCGAATTATTCACCCGGACGAACCCCGGGCTGACGGTCTATTATGGTCCGGGTTGCAATTTGATTGATCACCCTCGCATAGTTTCAGTCGAGGCCATCGCATTAAATAATCCGCAAACCGCGATAGATTTCCTCGCGAACAATCCTGTCGAATTTGTCTTCGTGTCCAATATCGACGCCTTGTCGCGCGGCTACGTAGATTGTCTGCGTCAGCACGGCCATACGGTCATCGGACCGGACCGCGAGGCGGCCCAACTGGAGTCGAGCAAGGATTACTGCAAACGCTTCTGCCAAAGAAATGGTTTGCCGACCGCACATTTCCAGTCTTTCGTCGATCCAGCCAAAGCCCGCGCTTACATCGCCGGCTTGCCGTATCCCTGCGTGGTCAAGACCGATGGCCTTTGTCCAGACGGTGACGGTGCGATTGTCTGCAGCACGAGCGACGAGGCCATGGCGGCGGTGGATCATTTCGCCGCGCTGTTTGGTCCCCAGTTCAATATCGTTGTTGAAGAACGTTTGTATGGTCAGGAGATTTCCGTATTCGCTCTACTTGATGGCGAAAACTATTTGCTGTTTCCGACCGCTGCCGACTTCAAAAGGGCAATGGAAGGCAACGTTGGCAAGAACTGTGATGGCATGGGTTCGGTCGCGCCGCATCCGGCCGAAACGGGCGCCGTGCGTGCCGATATTTGCCACACCTTGCTCGATCCCCTGATGCTTGGGCTGCAAAGGGACCGGCTTGATTTTACCGGCTTCATATATATCGGCGCGATGCTGACCGTTAGCGGTCTGCGTGTGATTGAGATTAATGCCCGTTTTGGCGACTCCGAGGCCGAGGCCGTGTTGCCCGGGATTCGGAGCGACTTCCGGGGACTGTGCCAAGCAGTGCTGGCAAAGTCCATTCTAGGCGCCTCGCTGCGCACCGATGGGCAAATCCGTTGCTCGGTCGCACTTACCCAAGGTCGAATCAACAGCGGTGCTTTGGATATATTGCCTGGTTGGCCCTTTGGCGAATTTTCGGCAGGACAAAATGTGCATGGCATTGCGGCGATCGACCCCGATGTCGCGGATGTGTTCTACGCAAATATAAGAAGAGGAGGCGATGGCCTTCCAGCTAGCAGTGGTGGACGGGTCATGCATGTGGTGGGCCGCGGCACCAGCTTGGCGCAAGCGATCGGGCGGGCGTATCAAGAAGTCGGGAAAATTCACTTTGATGGTTTGCGATTTCGCGCCGATATTGGCGCGAACTTGCTTCCAGCGCCAGCCGACAGCGCGTGCATCACCGACTTCACTGAGATGGTCGATACGGCCGCGCAGGGGTAATTGACGCACTCGAACAACGGACGCGTACTTGTCCAGAACGAAAAGGAGAAACCAGTTGACCATCATCCAGGCAATTCAAATCAAGACCCCCAACCATGCGTCGGTTCGCGCGCGCGCCAAGCAAAACGAGGGGGCGCTTGATATCTTTGAAAATATGGAGTCAAATGCGCGCTCCTATTCGAGGGCCTTTTCTGCGGTGTTTTCCCACGCCAAGGGGGAATGGTTGTACGCCAGCGACGGCACGTGCTACCTCGATTTCTTTGCGGGCGCCGGTGCTCTCAATTACGGGCACAATCCGGAGGTGATCAAGCGCCGCCTAATCGCCTACCTCGAAGAGGATGGACTGATCCACGGCTTGGACTTCGCCACGGTTCCCAAGGCGGAATTCTTGAATCTTTTCCAGAATCACATCCTCGTTCCCAGGGGGCTAGAGTACCGGGTGCAGTTCTGCAGCCCGTCAGGTACCAATGCGGTGGAGGCGGCGATGAAACTCGCCCGCCTGGTGACCGGTCGCGGAAATATCATCGCTTTTGGCGGTGGCTTTCATGGCGTCAGCAGCGGTTCGCTGGCCGCCACCAGTGCAAACTACTACAAGCGCGGCCTGTTCGGATCGTTGGCGGGCGTGACGCACGTGCCATTTCCAGATTCGCCGTTCGGTTCCTTCGATTCCATGGCTTTCATTGAGCGCATGGTCGAGGACAGCAGCTCCGGTAGCGAAATGCCGGCCGCCATACTTCTTGAAACGGTACAGGCGGAAGGTGGAATCTATATTGCGCCAGTTAAATTCCTGCGCGAGCTGCGCGCATTTTGCGACCGCCACGCGATTTTGCTGATCGTCGACGATATCCAGGCTGGCTGTGGGCGCACCGGCAGCTTCTTCTCGTTCGAGCGCGCCAATATTCGCCCAGACATGGTTACCTTGTCAAAGTCCATCGGTGCTTACGGCTTGCCGATGTCCTTGCTGCTTATTAAGCCGGAATGCGATATATGGGAGCCTGGGCAACATAACGGTACTTTTCGCGGCAACCAGATGGCTTTCCTTGCCGGTGCGGAGGCAATACGTCAATTCTGGAGCGATGATGGCTTCGAACTGGAGATCGCCAGAAAGTCTGCAATGGTTGGCGATTTCTTGCGCGCCGAGATAGGCCGAAATTTTGATATTCAGGTGCGCGGATTGGGCCTGATTTGGGGAATCGATATGAGCAAGCTAGGCCATATCAAGGCACGCGCCGTGTCCAAGATGTGTTTTGAGCGGGGGCTGGTCGTTGAAACCTGTGGGCGCGACGATGAGGTATTGAAGATATTGCCACCGCTATCGATCAGCGAGGCCAATCTGACGTATGGACTGGAGCTGATCCACGATGTAATGCAGCTCATGCACGGCAAGGCCACCGAACCGCGGATCGCACGTAGAAATGGATGACATGGAAGTGCCGGCTTGTCAGTATTGCATAAAGCGACGTCTTGAGCAGCAGTAAGCGGCAGCGCCGTCCCTGACGCGCGCGGGCCGCCAGCGAGCGTCGCGGCCGATAGCGTCTCCGCTCCCTAGGGCGCCATTGCGCTCCAGGGAGCGGCCACGGCTCACGCCCACATAGAGAAGGAAATTTCAATGAAAACGGCAATTATTATTTCAACCCGCGGGTTTGGCGTGTTCCACTTTGACTTGCTCAAATGGCCAGAGCGCACGCACTTTATTGGAGTTTTCGCTGAACCGGATGCCGCGAATGTACTTCCTGAGCAAAAGCCGCATTTCCATGCAATACATTTAATTCCATGTGCAATAATCAATCCGTCGCCCATGCTCATGTCGCTGGTGGACTATGACGCCTCTTACGCCATTATCGCGAAGGTGCTGGAAAGCGTGGCCTTGGCGGATCTGTCGATTCATTGCTACGACGAGCAGAATATGCTGGTCGCTGCGCGCTTGCGCAGCGCATTTGGGACCAGGGGGCCAAGCTACGATGATATTTTGCCGTACCGAGATAAGCTCTTGATGAAGGAAAAATTATTGGCCCGCCAGATTCGCGTGCCGCATTTCGGGCGCTTCTTGCCTGGAAAATTTGCCGCTGACGCCGGCGCATATTTTGCCTGCATCAAGGATGCAGTTGGGCTGCCATTCATCATGAAGCCCGTTGATTCTGCCGGCGCGGACGGGGTCTACAAGATAAACAGCTTCAGCGACTTTTCGGCCTTGCCAGATGATTTGATGCGCGCCTATGAATACGAGGAGTTCATCGATGGCACCATGTACAGCGTAAATATCGTATCGCAAAACGGCCGGACGGTGTTTGGCGGCGTTACGGAATACCTGGTGAATTCTTTTGACATTCAATCAGGCAAGGTCAACGCGGACGTGAATCTGATCGACCATGATCCGCGGGTCGCGAGAATGGTGGGCTTTGCTGAACAGGCTTTGGATGCCCTCGGCTGGCTTGATGGTGGATCGCACCTGGAACTTTTTCTCACCGCGCAGAATGAAATCGTCTTTCTTGAAGTCGCTGCTCGCTTCAAGGGCTTGGCCGGTCTGGCCGCGATGGAGCGAAATTATGGAATTGCATTTATTAATCTGGCGTTTGAAATAGAAGCTGGAATTGAAAGCCATCCCTACAATCAGGAACAGACATTTTGCTTCGATGGCGTGATTCCCTTGAAGACCGGCCAAATTGACGAATTGCACGAGCCGAAAATAGAAAGCGCGGTCAAGATCAACTGGAAGGTGGCGTCGACCGATTGCGTGCGGCAAACGGAATCGCTCATTTCCAATGCCGGGACATTCTTGGTATGGAATGACGACTACGATGCTCTATACAGGGATTTCAAAGCCCTGGCCCATTACGAACCGATTAGCTACGCATTGGAAGCTTTCGCCGCATGAGTACGGATATGGTTGTGTCGCGCGCGTGGATAGCGGCGCTGTGAATTCGGTGGCCAGCACCAGAGCCGCTTATGTCTTGAGCGTGGGGCTTTCCTTGTGCGCCAGCCGCGCCGCCGGCATGGCACCGGAAGAGCCTGCAAGTGCTGCCCTTGCCTCCATGGTGCCGTTCGAGGCGGCACCTGGCGTCAATAGCGGGCCTGTGACTGACTCCAAGCGTGGACCTGAACCCCATCTGCAGGATCGAGAGCTTGCGCCAGCGGCCGGTGAAGGATCGGACATCATCGGCGATAGCCATCTTGATTTGTTATTTCGCAACTATGCCGCATATTTCAAAGTTGACAATGTGGGCGTTCGCCAAGCATGGATACAAGCGATGCGAGCGGAATATTCGTCCGGCTTTACGAGCGGTGCGTTCGGAGTGGGACTGGACGCAGCGCTTTTCACGGCGCTCAAGCTTGACGGCGGAAATGGCGCCGGGAATATGGTGCATATTGGTCCGCATGGCGGCGGACAAGATCAAAAAGCATGGGCATATCTTGGCGGCTATGTCGTCAAGGCGCGCAGCGCCGACACCGTCGTGAAATTCGGGCTGCAAGCGATGTCCAATCCCTTTCTTGAGCCAAATGACATTCGCGCCCTGCCGCCAAGCTATCGGGGCATCTCGATGGTAAGCAAGGTTTCCGACGGGGTGATGCTGGATATGGGAAGTGTCGATGCGATCGTCGAACGCGGCAGCACCTATTTGCGTCCGCTGCGTACCGCCTATGGCAGTACGCAGTTTGACCGCCTGTCCTATCTGGGAGGCAAATTGGAATACCCGGATGGAGGAAAGATTCTGTTGTACGCCAGCCAGGCGAGCGCCGTTTGGAATCAATATTATGCAAGTGGCGAACGTAGCGTGGGCGTGGCAGACCGGCTCAAGTGGAAGGGAAAGGCGAGTATCTATCGAACTCGGGACCAGGGCGCGAGTATACAGGGCGGGATCAATAATACCGCTTTCAGTTTGGCGCTATCTGCCGAGCATGGCGCGTCGACGCTGATGATTTCCTATCAACGCATGGTGGGCGAGCAGTTCATGGATTTCATCAAGGAAACTGACGGCATCTTTCTTTCAAATGCGATTGCAGTCGACTATAACGCGCCGCATGAACAATCGCTTCAACTTGCCTATACCTGGAGCGGGAAGGCGTCGAATTTTCCCGGACTCGGCATTAAAGTTTGGGGCGTTACAGGATGGGGGGCGGATGCCACCACGGAAGCGGACAAGCATTCGGCCTTGTCAGATTCGCTGCATACGCTGTATTGGATGAATGGCAAGCCGGTGCAGGGTAGCCACCATGAATTCGGACTGAAGCAGTCTTATGTCGTACAGCAGGGAATCCTCAAGAATTCAAAGATTTCCTTGATCATGTCATTGCACATGAGCACGCAAAATTATCCCGACCGGGGTTTCCGCACCTACTGGATGATGTACAACGTCCCGGTCAAAGGATTTTGATCGAACCGGTCGCTCCGGACGATGCCAGCTTGTGTGCGCGGCGCCCGATTTGCCTGCCCATGGATGGATCGGGGCGCGAATATCTTCCTTATTAGAAATCGTTTGAGAAAAATCTACACATGGAACAGGCAGTCATTTCAGGGATTACATTCAAGCGCGACGAGGCAAAAATCACGGTCTTCGGTGTCCACGATGGGCCGGGAATGGCATACCGGATCCTGGGGCCGGTGGCCGCCGCCAAAATTGGCGTGGACATGATCATTCAAAGCCGCTCCGCGGAGGGAAATAGCGACATCACTTTCACCGTCGCTGGAAATGAATATGCCAGGGCAATGCTGGTTCTCAATGACAGCGTCAGGCACGAGATAGGGACGGCTCGAATTATTGGCATTACCAGCGTATCAAAGCTGTCGATACTCGGCGTCGGCATGCGCAGCAATGTGGGCGTCGCTTCCCGCATGTTTCGTACCTTGTCCGAACAAGGCATTAACATCCTGATGATCTCAACTTCGGAAATCAAGATATCCGTACTGATCGATGAACAGCACATCGACCTGGCCTTGGGGGCGGTGCGCAAAGAATTTCAGCTTGAATCCATTGGCGCAAGCTAAATGGTGTTCGAGAGCGCATTCAGATTCCCGCTTGCCCGCTTCGCTATTTATTCTAACCACAGCATGCCATCGTTCACGGCGATGATATCGGCGTTTCCAGCGACGGATTTTTCCGTCGCTGGATGATGCAGGCGTGGGGACACAATCAAGCCATCCCGAATCTCCGCCGATGCCATCTGCAGACGATCATCGGCAAAAAAAGGCCGATGTAAAATTCCCCGGCATTTTCTTAGGAAACGCGGCAGCCAAGTGTCGGCAGCCAACGGAGAAACCTCATGAATGGAAGACAATGATATTTCCTATGCTTTGTCCGCCGGGCGCCTGTCCATGCCCGGTTTTTAATGCAAGGCAGCTTTACAAAGACCAGGGAGGACCGGGGCGAATGCGGGTTTTATTTCGGACGCCCCATGAACTCCGAAAATGAGACAATATTATTCCCGTTGTCGCCAAGCGGTTCGCCGTTGAAAACAACGCGGCGCCGCGCCGCCAATGCCATGTTATGGAGTTCGGCCTCGGTATCGCCCTTAACGACAAACATGCCAATATGATCGAGTTGGTCGGCGCGCCCCGATAGCACCTTATCAATCTGTTTGGTCCGTCGTGGGCGAATGGCTTCCGGCGGAAACTCAAGTGAGCGCAATACCATCGCGCCGGGCGGCGGCAGTACGACAACTTGGGCCGCACATTGCGGCCTAGCATCGAGAAAGGCAAGATCGGGCATCGTGCCGCACGCGAGATCCGTGAGACACTTCTCGAAGGGGATATTGAGCGCTTCGCTCAGGCATATGAGCGAATCGCTTCCCGTGAAACGGATGTTGAAGTCAATGAGCTCAATTGGCCCCGTTTTGGGAACCATGACCTCGACATGGGTTGGGCCGTAGCGAAGTCCGAGGCAGGCATGAATCGCCGCGACTTTCTCGATAATCTCCGCATGGCGCGGATGTTGGTAGGGAAAATATCCGCCCAACTCCACGACGGGATCGGCGGCGAGGACGTAACGTGCGAACAAGCCCATACAATGCATGTGTCCGTCGAAAACGAGGGATTCGGCCGATAAAAGCTCGCCCTCGGCCTTTTCCTCCAGCACAAACTCGCCGCTTGCTGCAATCCAGTCCCGCATCAGCGGATTATTGACGGTCACCTTGCCGGCCTCGCGCTGCGCATCGCGTAACTGGGCAAGCGATGACACGACAAAGCACAGTGCGCTGCCGGTGCCATTGATCGGCTTGAGCACGGCGGAGCCTTTGAACGGCCATTCCGTCCATGCGGCCGTTTCGCTTAACAATACGGACCGAAGCCCGGAAAGGCCGTTCTCATACAGTCTCTTGCGTACGCTTCCCTTGTCAAGCACGAAGCGCGTCGTGGCCTCGCTGTTGTTGGGCAGCCCAACTAGCTCCCTGAGCGCTGCCTCGTAGACCAGGGTCGGTTCGAAGCCGGCATAGGTTCCGGCCACCTGGTAACGCTGCGCAAGGTCCGCAAGCAGGCAGTTGACATCGGCAGCGTCTTCCCATGCATGGACATAGATCGATTCGTCGATCAAATCCGGCGCGACGCCATACGGGCCCGTCGCTTCTACTGGATCGTGGTTCAATACAACGATCTGAAAGCCGCGCCGCTTGGCTTCTTTCAGAACGATGTTCATGTGATTCATTGATTCGAATAAAACAAACGCTTTCTTCATGATGCCGTCCCCATCGCCACTAACACCCAATTTCTCGTCAAATACTCCCAGCCTGCGACCAGCAGCACGAGCAGACTGGCATTCAAATAAATGGTCGTGCTAATGCCAAAATGATCGATACCGGTAGAGAATGCGAACGCGAACACGCCCATCAAGCTATAACCGATTGCCATCTGCAGACCAGTCACCGCAGCAATTTTCGATGGCGGGATATTGGCAATCATCTGCTTGAATTGATGCGTCCATATCAACTCGAACGATAGAACCATCGTGTTCAGGACCACCATGCATAAAAGTAGGTTGTGCTGTAACTGCGGGATGAAGAGGTAGACGGATGTCGAGAACGCCACTGTTGCCAAATTCAAGCCGCGCTGATTGTCATCATTGATAAGGCCGCGGCGGTTCAGGAATTGGTATAGAAATACACCAGCGGTCACAAACACCGACTCGAATGTGAAGAAGAGTGCAGTTCCGGATTTCCCCAGCCCGAACCAAATCTGAGGGGCCACCGTCATCAGCACGTTGTATGTCGCTTGGAAGGAGGTCACAGAGAGAATAATGTAGAAGACGGCAGATGCAAGCTTGGGGTTCGCTTTGATGATGCCGAAGGCGCTGCGTATATACGCCAGCCGGCCTTTCTCGCTATCCCTGGCGGCTGCGATCGACTCTGCCAGCCGTTCAGGATTGGGATTTACAAATAGAAACAGACCAGAGGCGATCAAGAATGTGGCCGCGTCGATATAGACGACCGTGGTAAGTGTGACAAACTTGAGGATGTAGACGCCAACGGCACCGGCCACTGCAGTGGCGATAAACAGGCTTGAGTTAAAAACCGGTGAGAACAGCGTGGTCTCTTCCTTGGAGAAGAACTGTACCAGTGCCTTGATTCTCGTTGAATTGACGGAGTGCGACAGTAGCGCCCGAACGACAATGACGGCGATGGCAAAAGGATATAGCTGCGGTTGTATGACTGTGACAAAAACCATCGTCACGGCTGCCGCCAAAACGTTTAATCCGACCAGCAGGCGTTTCGCGCTCATGCCGTCAATGTAGCGGGAAACAAACAAGCCAACCACCAGACAGGTTCCCCATTCTGCCGCCAGCACGGCGGACGCCAGCGTAGCGCTCCCCCTCGCTTCGAAAATATAGGCGAGGTAGGACATCATCAGAAGTTTTGAGCCGAACAAGGAAATGAACGACGCCGCGTAAGTCAACACGAAGTTGCGGTTGAAGTAAAGATTCATAGACTGACGCTCCTGGCGCACCTTTGCGATGCAGGAAACCCGATCCCGGGCCTGTCATGAATAGTCGACGAGGTGGGCACTTGAAATCGCAACGATCTCTGTGATGCAGATGCGAAACGAATGTCCAAATGCGCTGGATGAACGGCGTTTAATTGTTTCATTGATAGCCAATATTGACAATAGTGTTTTTTATGATAGCACAATAAAAACACAAGATAGCCGTTTCGACTATATTTCTATTTGCAGGGTCGGCTCGGGACGACAAAAGGTGTCAAAAACGTCACGCCACCGCCAGTTGAAAGTAAGGGCCAGCCGGTCGATAGCAAGAACGAAAATCCAGACGTTGGCGTTGGCGCCGAACTGGTGCAAGAGCGACATGACCGGCTGACCGTGCGCTGCGCCGCGAGCATGAACCTGATTGAACGCAGGCTTGAACTGAAGACGGCCAGGTCCGAACGCGGCGTCGTATCGCCCTGTGGTGGGCACGGCGCCACATCGACAAATTGGCGATGGCTGAAGGGCGCCCGGTGTCGAGAGCAAGCATTGCGGACGGCGCCCACGGCATGGACAGGGATGTGAATGGCGCATCCGGTGGCGCTCACGGGCAGGTGAGCGGCGGCCCGGGCGCCGAGGCCGCCGAATGCCGGCGTTGGCGCAAACTGAAAATGGCAAGGCCGGCGCGCTTGCCTGCGCCGGTGTGGCATGGAAGGTTATCCGATCAGTTCAATTGATCCACCAGGGGAAATCGCACGTCGATTTCTGCCACTTATGCTATTTTTGTTGCGCGCCAGTGCCCTTTCGCCGCAATGGGAGAATACTTTCACCGGTAAGCTGATTCAACGCGGCCCGTGTCTCGAATAACTCGATGAGAAGTGACTGTTCGCGCCCAAGTGCTGCGTCCAGTTCCCCCTGCAGATCACCTACCTTTTTCTTTGCCTTGTCAACAATTTGCGCTTGAGTCTTCTGCGGCGAAGTCTGCTCTGCAGCAGCACGATCGATATCCGCAATAAGGAAAGCAAAAATCGACCTCGATTTTTTGATACTGCCCTTCTTTCGGCCCGCCTCCAGCGATACCGCATCGTTCGTGATCTTAGTTCCTCTTGGAACGACTTGAGGCTTTCCTACCTGGCCCAGTGTGGGCGAAGCTACAATTTGACGACATTTAGACTTCACGCCTCCGCCCAAACGGCCGACATCCTGCGTCAGGCCGGTCTTCGGCTCCCATCTAGCCGAGAACAGGGCGTTCTTGGCCTGACGCTGAAAAAGCTCATTTCTTAAAGCATTCCACCACTTTGGCCGCCTCATGTGTGGCCTTCGGGTAGCCAACCAGGATCTCACCCCGATAATCGCCGCGTTCTATGGCCCCCACGAGTGGACCGCCCGGCAAAGTAAGGTACGCATACAGCGCGTCCGCATGGCATTTGTCACGCACAGCCATTTCCCATACTT
This sequence comes from Oxalobacteraceae bacterium GrIS 1.11, assembly GCA_040544385.1. Taxonomy (GTDB): domain Bacteria; phylum Pseudomonadota; class Gammaproteobacteria; order Burkholderiales; family Burkholderiaceae_D; genus Janthinobacterium. Next base: position 6,395 of record JBEONR010000075.1, on the reverse strand, counting down.
CTATGAATCTGCCGGGCCCGCCGCCCGGAACTTCTGAATTGATGGAGGAAACGATGCCCCAAGGATTCTTCCCCAGCGCATCGTGGCCGTTATTCAGCGGGGATCGGTTATCGCGGGGGTACACGCAATCGTTCGGACAATTTGCCGCCGTGATGAAGGAGCCGGTCGGTTCCGGTGGAAATGCGTTGGGCTTGACATCGCCTATGCAACCATATTCGCCGGGAGCCGGATTGCCGAAATACGGGCCACCCTTTCCCTTCTTAAACATAATCAGCAACATGTACTGATGCGTGACCTTGGGCACGGCGCGGCCTTGGTCCGGCGGGCCGCTCAGCGCTACGCCCTGACACTGCTGCGACATCCGCACCGCCGGCTCCGCAGCGGCCGGATTCGTCATCGTCAGCGCGGAAAGCGCGACCGCGACCACGCCGATGGCGCGTATGCATGCTGTTGTAAACATGGTGGCTCTCTTCACGTTAAAAAAGATAAATATATTAATAGTGTTGAAATATTACTATGGAACGCCGACAATCGTATAGGGAATTCCGGCCACGCGGCCTTTTGTTTTTCGGAGGATGGTTTATCGTGGAATTTGCAGGAAAAAACCACACGTCCATACCCATGCGCCGTGCCTTGCTGATGGGTTTTGCTTCAGCATGGACGCCGATGTCGCACGCAGGGGAGCCGGCGTACCACATCGCCTGCCTGTCCACCGCCATGGCCGACCCGAAAATTACGGTTACGTTTCGCCTTGCGCTTTCCAAGCTTGATCCCGGTCTCGCCTTGCGCGTCCGTTTCAGCGAGGACTACGCCGAACTCGACCCAGCGCTGCTGCGTCAGCTTGCGAGCAAGCTGGCCCTGCGCAAACCCGATCTCATCCTGTGCTTCGATTTCGACGCCGCAGCGGCGGCCGTCGAGGCGCGCGCGGAGCAGGCCCTGCCTGTCGTGTTCCGGGCGCACGACGACCCACTGGGCCGCGGCCTCATTGAAAGCTATGCCCGGCCCGGACGCAACCTGACCGGCATTACCACCTATCGCTGCATCGACGACAAACTGGTCGAAATCATCAAGGATGCGCTGCCGGCCGCGCAGCGTATCGGCTTTGTCCATAACGCCGGGATTGCCGACGCGGGATGCAATGCCCGTGCCCGCGCCTATGCTGGCCAGCGCGGCATCAGCCTGCTCGACTTGAACGTCTCGCACGCTGCGCAGCTGCCGGTGCTGTTGGAACGTATCGCTCTGCAACGGCCGCAAGCGCTAATCGTCGCGGCGACGGCGGTGACCTGGCCCATGCGCAAGCAGCTCATCGCCGGCATCGATGCACTGGCAATACCGGCACTCTACGAAGGACAGGTATTCGTCGACGACGGTGGACTGATGCAATTTAGCGCGCAGCAGGACGATGCCTTCGAGCGCTTGGCGCGCGTCGTGTCGCACGTGTTGCGTCACGGCAGAGCCGGCGAGTTCCCAGTCAGCCAACCGACCCACTTCGAACTGGTGATCAACCTGAAAGCCAGGCACGCGCTCCGCTATCGCCTCAGTGCGCAGACCTTGCGCCGCGCCGACAGGATATTGGAATGAGCTTGCGCCAGTCCCTGTTCCACAAATACCTGAGTGTATTAAGCGCGATGATATGCGGCACCTTGCTGCTCGCTAGCCTGGCGCAAATTGCTTTGAGCGTGCAGCAGCAGCGCCGGCGCACCGACGAGTTGCTGATCGCCGAATCGCGCCTGGCCACGGTGCAGATCGAGTCCTTTCTCTCGTCCATCGTCGCATCGATGAATTGGGTGCTCGATTACGATCAGCCGGGCGCGCAGCTCGATCTCGACGCGCTACGCGATGAAGGCCTGCGCCTGCTGCGCAAGTCTCCGTCGTTGACGCAATTGCGCTATGTGGACTCGCATGCCTGCGTACTGCTCGAACTCTCGCGCATACAGGTCGACCGCCGCCCATCGTGCCGCGAGTTGCCTTTGTCACCGGGCGAACAGGCGCTGCTGGCCAGAGTCCACAGCGCCCGCCTGGCCTACGGACCCGTGCTGTTTCGCGATGGCTCGGCGCCCTATGTCGACGTGGCGGTCGCAGCGCGCGGCAATGGCGGCGCACTGCTGGCCCAGATCGACCTGCGCCAGATTCATGCAACTGTCACCGGCGTGCGCGTAGGCAGCACCGGCTATGCCTACATCGTCGATCGCGACTGGCAGCTCGTCGCCCATCCCGACAACAGCCTTGTGCTGCGCCACCTCGACCTGCGTCATTCGTCGGCTGCGGCCGCGGCGCTCGGGTCGACACAGTCGACCGTCCTGACACACGACATCGACGCCCGCTATGTGCTCTCGGCAGCGGCCACCGTGCCGGGGCCGAACTGGTGGATCTTCGTGAATCTGCCAACCCGCGAGGCGTTTCAGCCCATCCTCACTTCCTTGTGGCTAACTTTGCTGATCATCGTGCTGGCCATGTTGGGCGCAATTGCCGCCAGCTACTACCTGGCCCAGCGCATGACCAGGCCAATACTGGCGGTAAGGGCCGGCGCGGCCAGAATGAGCGCGGGCGATCTGCAGGCGCGCATCGTCGTGTCCAGCGGTGACGAAGTCGAATTGCTGGGGCAGGAATTCAATCTGATGGCGGCCAGGCTGGGTGAAAGCTACGCCCAACTGGAAGAAAAAGTGCGGCAGCGTACCCAAGCGCTTGAGCAGGCTGGTGAGCAGGTCCGCCGCCAGGCCGACGAGCTGACGTCGGTCAATACCGAGCTGTCCGTCCGGCTTGGTGAACTGGCCTTGCGCAAAGAGGAGGCGGAGCGCGCCAGCGCCGCCAAGACGCGCTTCCTGGCTGCGGCCAGCCACGACTTGCTGCAACCCATGCATGCTGTCGGGTTGATGGTGGGCATACTGCGCCAGCACATCCGCTACCCGGAGGTGAGCCGCCTGGTCATGAAGGTGGAGGCGGCGGTGCTGGGCATGGAGGCTCTGTTCGGCAGCCTGCTCGACATTTCCAAGCTCGATACGCAGGCCGTGAGGATCGACCTGCAGCCGGTTCAGATCGACAGCCTGTTCAGCTTCATCGAGCTCAATTTCCAGCCGATCGCACAGGAAAAGAAGATCGTACTGCGCGTCGCCTGCAACCGCTACGTCGTGCGCACCGATCCGGCGGTGCTCGAGCGCATGGTTGGCAATCTCGTCAGCAATGCGCTGCGCTACACCTGCAGCGGCAAGGTGCTGGTTGGCTGTCGGCGGCGGGGCGGCATGATCCTGCTGCAGGTGCACGATACCGGCATTGGTATCCCGGCGCAGTACCTGGCCCATATTTTCGACGAGTTCTATCAGATTGACAGAACAGGGGACGCCCACGGCAAGGGGCTGGGCCTGGGTCTGTCCATCGTGCACCGCTCCGCCGCGCTGCTTGGGCACACACTGCACGTGCAGTCCACCCCGGGCGCCGGCTCGGTATTCTCTATTTCCCTGCCGCTGGTCCGCCACGCAGCGTCGCGCAACGCCTTGCAGCTGATGGCGGACCCGATGCACGAGGCCTTGCGCGGTGCCTTCATCGTCATCGCGGACGACGACCGCGATGCCTGCGAAGCGACCGAGCAGCTATTCCGCGCAGCGGGCATCCATGTCGTTGCCGCCACCTCCACTGCCGCGCTGCTCGAGGTTGTGGCCGAGCACTTGCGCACGCCCGACCTGATCGTCACCGATCTGCGCCTGGGACCGGACGACAGCGGTTTGCGCCTGATCGAAGCGCTGCGCTCAGACAGCGAGCAATTGACCCCTGCGCTTATCATCACCGGCGAAAGCCATCTTCCCGCACAGGAAACGCTGCCGCAGCATTGCCAACTGGTGCGCAAGCCGGTCGGCCCGGCTCGCCTGTTCCTGCTGTGCAGCCAGATGCTGGGTGGGCCCGTTACGGCGCAAACCTCAGTCCCAGCTTTGCCGCCGCAATGACCGCCTGAGTGCGGGTCGTGACGTTGAGCGCGCGCAGCGCCGCCGAGGTATGCGTCTTCACCGTGCTGAGCGACAAATTGAGATCGCGGCAAATCAGTTTGCTCGATTTTCCTTCCAACACCAAGTGCAGCACGTCGATCTGGCGCGGCGTCAGCCCCAGTTGGACGCCGGTGACCGCTGGCGGCGGCATACCCGCCGCTTCCACCACCCGCACCTCGACACCGCTGCGTTCGGCCAAGAACACGTTGGCAGGCAGGTAGATGCCCTTGGCGAGGATGACTTTCAGCGCGCCTTCGAGCACCCCCGACGAGGCGCTCTTTGGCACGAAACCCATGGCGCCGTTGTCGAGTGCGCGCAGTACGCTGGCACGATCTTCGCTGGATGACAGCACAACTACCGGTATCTCGGGAAACTCGTGTCTGATCTGGGCCAATCCATCAAATCCGCTCATGCCTGGCAAGCCAAGGTCGAGCAGGATCAGGTCGACTGCCGCGCCACCATGAAGATGCGCGAATGCCTGCTCGCAGCTTCCGGCCTCGTTCGTGCTGACGTCTTTGAGCAAGGAATGCAGCAACATGGACAGGCCCTCGCGAAACAGGGCGTGATCGTCGACGAGCAAGATATTCATTATGGGTTCCGTGCCGGGTGGCATGCCAGAGATGTCGCTAGTTTTACCACAACCGGTTGTTCAGCGATACCACCCGAACGGCCGGGCCGTCGGGCCACTGCCGGTGCAAATGACGACCGCCGACAATGACATCAAACCGGGGCCCTTCTCGGTTCGCGGCGCAGGGTTCATGCGCCACTAGGTGAATGTCTTGTGCATGCGTCGCAATGGTGCGGCGTACCTTAAGGAGATTGTCATGTCAGCTCAAAGCATCAGCGTCTATATCGATGTGCAGCAACTGGAGGCCCAGCAAGCAAACAATTACAGCCTTTATCTCGCGAAACAGGTGAACGGCGTCTTTAACGTCATCTGGCAATCGCTGGGGCCGGTCGCCACGGTCGGAAACCCGGGCTATGAATACAACAACAACTTTCAGATTGCCATCCAGGCCTACGAAGTGAACTACGGTACCGTCACCACGGCCGACGGATTGGTTACCTTCAGCGCGAAAGGCCAACCCGCTACGATGAATCTCGGCGAGACGGTCGACCTGACGACAGGCGGCGAGTTCAAGAATGTGTCCAACGGCGGCCCAACCGGAACGCTGACGATCACCAATGCCCTCGCGGCCAATCCACACGAGATCCTTTGCGACAACCAGGGCAATACCATCTTCGTCAACACAAGTAGCGGAATGGACATCGGACCGGCGACACTCACGCCGGTGGACCAATACCAGTTGTGGTTCGGCAGCTTGGTGGACACGGGCACCATTATCGCGAACAACAACAGCAACATCGGCACCGTCACCTTCGACGGTACCGATACTCAGACGATCAGCTACACCGCCGCCGGCACTTGGGAGGCCGGACCGCTGCCTTCCTCACGCATCGTGTTCGACCCGGAAGTGCCGACGACATCGACGACGCTGATTGTTGCGAGCACCTTCACCACAGCGCTTAGCGTCTCGGCAGTGACCTATCTGCTGAATAAGTTGATCAACAAGTTCGGCTCCCTGCGGCCGAAGTCGATCACGGCCAAGGTCGGATCGAAGACGATGACGATCGATTTCGAGACCAATCAGACCGATTCGTCATTTGCGCTCGACAAGTACGAGCAGGCCGTGAACAAGGCCCTGAGCACCGCAGCACAGGATCCCCGATCCGGCATCAAGCCGAATTCGTGGACGGTCAGCGAACCAAGCATGCAAATCAGCTTTTAAGATGAGGTCGCCGACGACGATCCGGGAAAACTGACGTCGGCCGAGCTCGACGCCAGCCCTCCTGGCGGGCGTCTTTACCTAATCGACGCCCGCCGAATTTCCTGCATCCGCCGTGATCATCTGCCAGCGATGTGCTTCATGACAACCAAGGATCAAGCCAGCGGGGGGGGGCTGGCGCGACGCTTAAAAGCGGGTCGTTCTTACTTCAGGATGGTGAACTGCGCCGCACTAGGGAAACGCGGAATAAATCGAATTCCGCTTGTTCGCCGGCGTAGCGCGAATTTTTTGTTCGCGTTACGCCAAACTTTTGCGATTTTTCCAGGCCCAATGTGGGTGTAGCTGCAATAAGCGACATTTAGCTTTGCTGGTACTCTTGCTCCGTTTCGCGCAGAGCGTCGTAGAGCGACGTCTTCCCAATTTTTAGCCGTGTTGCCACCTCACGAACATTCAGCCCCTGTGTCAGCAGCGTCCTCGCCTTTTGCAGTTTGGCGCTGGTGACGACAGGCTTTCTTCCACCTTTACGGCCGCGCGCTGCCGGAAAGTGTCAAACTATTTGAGACCATTTTTGCAGATAGTTTAGGGAGCAATTTTGACTTTTTCGTCCTCCTTTGAAGCCGGTTTTGGCATA
>JBEONR010000074.1:0-19813 GCA_040544385.1 Oxalobacteraceae bacterium GrIS 1.11 | reverse complement strand
TATGCCAAAACCGGCTTCAAAGGAGGACGAAAAAGTCAAAATTGCTCCCTAAACTATCTGCAAAAATGGTCTCAAATAGTTTGACACTTTCCGCTCGCTGATGGACACGCCCAGCAAATCACGCATCAATTCAACCACCCCGCGATACGAGCCGCGGCAGATCAGGATCAAGCCCAGCGTCAACTGACGCAACCACATCTTGGTGACCTGTAGCTCGAACAACACTGCATCATCCGGTGCGCTCGAGGTGAACACCTCGTCCAAAGCGGCGCTGGCCTTGTTCACTTGCTCGTACACGAACTTGCGGCTGACGACGTTCTGAGCGGCAAGGTCGGTGATCCTTGCCGTTCCCGCCAACGCCTGAATGGCCAAACTTTTGCGGTCAACTTCGGGCAGCTTGGCTGCTGGGCAAGCAAATTGATTCATGGGCGATCACGGTTCTGGGGAGAGGGCCAACAGTATCGCTCAACCGCAACAATCTACGCGGCGCGTGTGACCCTCGTTTGAACCACGCCCATTGCGCTCTTGAAATCCCGGTTCCCACCGGGCGGAACCGGCACGCCCGTGTTACCCAAAAAAGTCCACTTTTTAACCACGCCGCCTCGGCTGGTTGGTCCGATTGGCTAAAACTAGGTATAAAATTTTTCTTGTCGGTTGAGCTCACTATAGTGGATCCACGATTTGAGACAGCAGTTTAAGCTATGGTCCTCAACGGAGGATTGCAGGTAATGACGGAAGCAAAGAAGCGGAAAGTGCACAGCGCGGAGTTCAAAGCGAAGATTGGACTGGAGGCCGTGCGCGGGGTCAAGACGGTCAACGAGATCGCTCAACTGCGCGGCGTTCATCCGGTGATGGTGAGCCAGTGGAAGAAGGAGATTCTCGCCCGCGCCGGCACCTTATTCGAGGGCAAACGTGGTCCCAAGATAGATGCGGCGCACGAGGACGAGGACCGGCTCTATGGCGAGATTGGGCGCCTGAAGATGGAATTGGATTGGCTTAAAAAAAGTCAGGCCTGTAAGCGGCGCGGTGCGGTTGAGCTGGATCGAGCGGGAGAGCAAGCTGTCCTTGTCGCGCCAGTGCGAACTGGCCGGTGTGTCGAGAGCGACGGCGTATCGGCCGCGTGTGGCCGCGCCACCCGATGAGGACGACCTGACGCTGTGCGCATTGATCGATGAAGAGTACACCCGGCATCCGTTCTACGGCAGTCGGCGGATGGTGGTGATCCTGTTGCGGCAGGACTGGCTGGTAAACCGCAAACGGGTGCAGCGCCTGATGCGTGTGATGGGCTTGGCGGGGATGGCGCCCGGCCCGAGTACGACGGTGCGCCATCCGGGGCACAAGGTGTATCCGTATTTACTGCGCGGGGTAGCGGTCGTCCGGCCCAACCACGTCTGGAGTACCGACATTACATACATCAGGCTGGCACGCGGCTTTGCATACTTGGTGGCGGTTATCGACTGGTATTCGCGGCGCGTGCTGTCCTGGCGCATCAGCAACAGCATGGATGCATCGTTTTGCGTGGACTGCCTGGAAGAAGCGTTGATCGGTCATGGCAAGCCGGACATCTTCAACACCGACCAGGGCGTCCAGTTCACGAGCATGGCGTTCACCGGCGTGTTGATGCGGGAAGGCGTGGCCATCAGCATGGACGGCCGGGGCCGCGCGCTCGACAACATCTTCGTTGAGCGGTTGTGGCGCAACGTCAAGCATGAAGACGTGTACCTGAACGGGTACGCGACGATGGGCGAGCTGACGGTTGGGCTGACGCGGTACTTCGCCTTTTACAACGAGGAGCGGCCGCACCAGTCGTTGAACTATCAGACGCCGGATGTGGTGTACGCCAGTGGCAAGGGCGGCGGCGCGATGATCCTGGATAAATATGGCAACGCCTCGGTCGCGGCGCTGCCGCAAGCGCCGGCAGGGCTAATTCCAGGTACTGCGGCGGGGCATGAGGCTGCGCCCCAAACCCCGCCCTGCCGAGAGTCCGTCGCGATCGTTTCCACTATCTCGGGAGTGGGAAATTAAGCAAGGCAGGGCAGCGCTGTTCCGCTGCAGGCAGTGGTGTGACCATAGCTTAAATTCAGAGATGAATTGTCTTGACGGTGGGGTCCACTTTACACTTTACATTTCGCTAACGTGAGCTATAGTGAAGTACGTTTTTAATCGTTGAATTTTTGCGACTGCTCAGTCCCTACGAGGGAGCACAAAAAAACCCGTGAAACCGTCGATTTCCCTGGGTTTTAAGGTGGATTTGCAAGTCGATTTCCCCTGCTTTTCGCGCGCTGCCATACGGACTGAATAGTTACAAATTATTCTCACGACGATTATTGACAATTGGCATCAATTCGAAGTCTTGAGGCAGGACCTTGTTACGACGATGCATAGACTTGCGCAATTTCGCGAATCGCCAGCTGACATTGAAAGCAAGAGGAGGCAATTGATGGGTTGATTCTGTGGGGCATACCTTCGCTCCCTGAATGAACAGCTCGCACTTACAACAGAGCGTGCCCTTGCTTGCCAACGCAAACAGCAGGCGGCTGCGCTCATTTAATATCTGATCAAGGAAGGGAATCTATATGTATTCCGTGTACAAACTCGGCCTTACCACGGCCCTATGCGCCAGCAGCGCCATGTTCGTTGCCCCCGACGCGCACGCCACCGACGCCAATCACTCGGGCACCATCTGCAAAAACTACAATGCAGGCCAAGCGCTCGATATCGACTATCTACCCAATGGCACCCGAAACAGCAACGCCGGTGCGCGTTACGTCATTTGCCCTATCGTCCGCGCACCCACGGCGAACAACAGCGCCTCTGTATGGGTGGGTGGCACTCATAGCAACAACACCGTCTCAACTTCCTGCACACTCTACAGCTATGGTTTCTTGCCCAATACCCTTCGCGGCTTTGCGTCGTTCACCGTTTCGGCAACGGCCGGCGATTGGGAACGCTTCCTATCGCTGCCGGTGGCCAATTACTGGGATAACTTAAGCCTTCTCTGTTATATCCCCGGTAGCTACGCGGGTGTTATCACGGGCATCGACGTCGTGCAGTAACGCGCGCTCGACCACACAGCCGCAGGTAACGAGCAGAACAACGGCGGATGGAAGTGATATAGCGATGCCCATGACGGAACGAAACAGCCGGAACAAGATGGGCATCGCCGGTTTTCTATACGCCGCTATTGCATACGCGACTAAGTAAGCAACATCAAACGAGAGAGGAAACCGACAATGAAATTGCCCCTTTACCTGCTGGCTGGCGTCATCCTCCTCAGCATGGCTGCTTTGGCAGGTTACCTCGCCGCGCCCGCGCCCGGCAATGAAGCTGCCGCTTCGGCGCGCGCCCAAAACGCAGCACATGCCGGCAACGCGCCCGAAAAAAACTCTCCTTTCCGCCAGAGTTCTGGCATCTTACAGACGGAAGTCCTGCCGAACACCGGGGCCGCCGACATCGCCATGCTGCGTGAAGAGCTGGCCCTGTTGCGTTCGGACATCGCGGCGTTGAAACGCTCCGGCGGCGCAGCGTCCGCACCGGAAAACACCCCGGCATCCCTCGCGGAAAAAAACCAGCACATAGACCCGCAAGCGCGTGAAGAAGCGGAAAAAGCGCGTAAGAAACAGATGGTGGCGGTGGAAAACAATTTCCGCAACGAACCCAACGACCCCAAATGGTCCAGCACCGAAAGCAGCCACATCCGCGATGTCTTAAGCAGCAATCCTAACGCGCAGAGCCTCATGCGCAACGTCGAATGTCGTTCAAACACCTGCCGCGTCGAACTTGCCGACGACGGCACGGGCAACCTATCCAAATTCATGCCAATGCTGGCGGTGCAGGTCGCGCAAACTTTGCCGACCATCTCCGCCAATCAGGTCGATAGGGGAGATGGTACGAGTGCAACGGTGCTTTATATGTCGCGCAAATGAATAGGGGCGTGATTCAAGGGTTCTGTCGCATTGGCGAGCTCCGGCGGGCCGGTCAGGTCGAGGCTCTACGCCCTAACCGGCGGATATGCAGAGTTCTGCATATCCGCCGGTTCCGGCTTACAACCCCGGGTCGAAGAATAAATTCGCACGGCCGTGACACTATGGGACCTGCGGCTCTGGGCCCTGCTCGAGCTGCCGCTCCTCCTCCGCCAGCCGGCGCCCGATCACCGGCCCGGCGCTTATGCTGGGGTCTGAGGTGCAGTGGAACGGTTATGCTCAGCTAAACGGGGTTGTAAGCCCAAACCGGCGGAATTTGTCCATCTCGTTGTCACTATCCACGGCAATGGCGGTCAGCACTTGTAGTAGCATAGTTGCGTAAGGTACCTATCAAGTTGGCAATTGATTCAAGCAATACCCGACACCGACACGATGTTCACCCGTCAATAAGAAAGAAGATCTGCCAAGTGACGCTTCAGCATAGCCAGCCACACCGCATGGCTGCGTTACATGTTTACCCGAAGGCCGGTGTCTTTGTATTTGCGACAAGAAAACGATCGCGAATGAACTCGATGAAGAGCTGCGTTTTTGCCGGCAACAACCGTGTCTCTGTCATCGCATAGACTGTGATCGGTGTAATTTGCCAATCGACCATGATTCGCTTCAACTGGTTATGGGCAACGCCTTCCTGGGCAATTTCTTCAGCCAGCGCGGCAATACCCATGTTGAGTTCGGCCAAGCGCCGGATCATGCCGACACTATTGACCGAAAATCGGCCGCCGACTTTCACGTGCACCTGCCCGGACGCGCCGATCAGGGTCCAGTCGCTGCCGCCTGACGTGCTACTCATCCGCAGGCATTGGTGCCTGGTCAAATCTTCCGGCTGTCCAGGCTCTCCAAATGCGGCAACATACCTCGGAGACGCATACAAGTGGCGTGGCAGACTGGCAATCTGACGGGCTATTAACGATGAATTCGGCTGCTCTCCCATACGTATAGCGACGTCGAACGGTTCGGATACAAGATCGATGCGCCGCGGAGTGAGGTCCAGTTCGAATACAATTCCCGGGTAGCGTTCGGCGAAATCGGCAATCAGTGGCGCCAGGAAATATGTTGCGAGATCGACGGGCAATGACACCCGCAATACGCCGCTTGGATTTCGCACCATGGCGCCCAATTGTTCGTGTGCCCACCGTGCCTCATCGACCAAGCCCCGACATCGCTCGAAATAAAGTTGTCCCGCTTCGGTCAGCTCGATCTTGCGTGTTGTGCGATGAAATAGCCGCAGTCCGATTGCTTTTTCCAACTCGGACACGCGACGCGAAACGGTAGAGTTGGGCATGCCCAGCGCATCCGCAGCCCGCCGAAAGCCTTTAGCTTTCACCACTTCCACAAACAAGGCCATGTGATTGAAGAGTTCCGTATTGCCTCCCTTATTGCTCCAACAGTGGACCAATGCTATCCATTTTTCAGTCTATGCGCCACAGAATTCGTGGACTATGATGAATTCTGTCATCTCAGCAAGTAGCTAATAAGCAGTGCGGTCCCACCCGTCATGCCCGAAATGCTTACTGTTGACCTATAGAGGAAAAGAGAATGAACACACCCGTGACTACTGCAACCCTAGAGCGAATGGAGCACGGTACGCACTTTCGCGCCTTCACCCTGCGTGGCGACGATCAGACCGCACTCATTGATCCGTTTCTCGGTGTCGACCACGCTTGGATGAGTGGCCCGACGTTCCCACCCCATCCGCACGCCGGGTTTTCCGCCGTGTCATATCTGTTTCTTGATTCCGAAACGAGCATTCAAAACCGCGATGCGCTAGGCGATACCTCAATCATCAAACCAGGCGGGCTGCACTGGACGGCGGCGGGACGGGGCATCGTCCATGAGGAAGTTCCGGTGGAGGTCGGCAAGACGGTCCACAGCTTACAGATTTTCGTCAATTTGCCCGTGGCACATCAAGCCGCTGCGCCGCAGGTATTACGTCTGGCGCCCGAACAGGTTCCAGTCGTGCGTCTGCCGGGTGCAAGCGTGCGCGTGGTGTCAGGAAAATTCAATCAAGTCGAATCGCCGTTCGCGCCACCGACACCAATTCAACTGCTCGATATCGATCTTGAAGGGGAGAACGCAGAATTCGGAAAAATAGCACGCTAAGGTCTGCGCCACGGGCTAAATGGTTGAAATGTTCACCAAGCTCGCCGCCAGTCCATGACGTCGGCACCGGCGGCCGCCTCGATCGGATCACCGACGCTGGCACGGCCGGTCGGCCACGACTTGGCCGTTGCACAAAGCTGTTGCAGTTGATAACGCAATCGCAACAGCTTTGTGCAACGATTTACGCCCGGCGAGCGGATAAAAGCGTGTCGTTTTCAGAAGGCGACTGCACCCATTGTCAGGTGTCGGCTGCACTGGAACGGCCATGCCGGTCCCGAACCCGCATGATGGACTGACGGGTGGTGCCGTAGTCGCGCGCCAGCTTGGCAACGGACTCACCTTTCGTGAGGCGTAGCATGGCTTCGGCCTGCTGTACTTTGGTCAACGCGGGCGGACGTCCGAGCGTCTTACCTTCCGCGCGTGCGCGCGCAATACCTGCCTGGGTTCGCTCTATCAGGGGTTGTAAGCCGGAACCCCAGAAAATTCCGTCGAAAAGCGTCAGAGGCGATTTGATGCCTCTGGCGCAATGGAGCGTCGAACCGACTTAAGGATTTTGAAGTATCGGCAAAGCGACCTGAGGCGGCAAAGCACGAGACTGAAAAAACTCGCTAAGGGTATGTCGAGGCTGGAATCCAGCGGTACAGGGTAGGGATGGAAACGCCGAGGTTCTTGGCCACATCCTTGGGTGGGGTTCCGGCGTAGACCCCCTACCTGGTCGCCTCCTGGCGGACCGACCAGTGCGGTTGCATCTCGGTCGTCGAGCACGGCTGGTGGACGGCTTAGTCCACGCTGCGGCACCAGGCATAAATGCTGCGATGCTGCGCCTTGAACTTGTCCGCTGACGTGATCTTGATGGAGTCGTGGGGTTCGTTCTTGATGTTATCGGCCGAGCAGTGGACGATGCGGGTCGCTTGGCCATCCGCATCGGCCTCGACGACGATGGCGACATGGCCGAAGTGCTCGCCGCTGCCCTCTTTGGGATAGACCACGAGCGCACCCGGGCGGGCCCGCGCGATCTGTTGGAAGCGCTGGTGCGGCCCCCTGGCATCGACCCATATGCTGTCGGTATTGATCCAGGCGCCGCCGCCGGGCCCGGGGAGAACGCGTGCCAGGCCGAGCGCCCAGCAGACGAAGCCGCTGCAGTCGCAGGCTTCGCGCAGCAGCGCCGGGTCGTGCACGTCGATGCCCATGGCCTGGGCCAGTGGCGCCAGCGCCTGCTGCTCGGCCGGTTCCAGGCCCGCCCATTCCTGCGCTACCAGCACCAGCTTGGATGGCAGCGCGGCGCCCGGATCGCGTCCGCCCTGCCCGATCCAGTACAGGATCGCTTGGCCGGTGGCGGAAAGCGCACGCGCGAGGACTTGTTCTGCAGTAGTGGTCATCAGAATCTCCCAAAAAGCGTCCACTGTGCGCCTGTCACGCGGACTTGGCAATCACGCGAACACGTCATCGACGCGGCCGCAAAGTTGTATTAGAATTAACTTATGTCGCCCTCGCCCCTCCCACCCGTGCCGACGTCCGTGCTGATCGTCGAGGATGAACCCGAGCTGCTGCACCGTTTCTCGGCGGCGCTGCTGGCCGAGGAACGCCTGCATTTGATCGCTGCGGTATCGAGCGGCACTGAGGCGCTGGCTGTGCTGGCGGCCAGCACGCCCGACGTGGTGCTGCTCGACCTCGGCCTGCCCGATCTCGACGGCATCGTCATTATCCGCCATGTGGTACAGCGTTGTCCCGAGTGCGACGTGCTCGTGGTGACGATGTTCAGCGACGACGACCACGTCTTCGCGGCGCTCGAAGCGGGGGCGACGGGATACCTGCTGAAGGATGTCGACCCCGAGCGCATCGCGGCCAGCATCCACGAGCTGCGCGCCGGCGGCGCCCCCATCTCGCCCAGCATCGCGCGCCGCGTGCTGGCGCGCATGCGCACGGCCACGCCGGCCGACGCGCCGCCGGGACAGGCGGCATCGGCCTCCATTCTCACGCCACGCGAGATCGAGCTGCTCAAGCTGACGGCCAAGGGCCTCAGCTTCGACTTGGTCGGCGAGTTGATGGGCATCTCGCCGCACACCGTGGTCGCCCACGTCAAGAAAATCTACCGCAAACTGGCCGTCCACTCGCGCACCGAAGCGGTCTACGAAGCCACGCAAATGGGGTTGCTATGAGGTGGTGGCGGCTGTGCGGCGCCGTGCTGGCGTGCGCAGCCGCCGTGCTGCTGTGGCTGACCTTCGAACGGGCGCCGGACGACGCCGTCGCGGAAATCCGCCAAGCCCTGCTACTCGAATCCGCCGCCACGGCGCCACCGCTGGCGAGCGCTGGCTGGCAGGCGGCGGCGCTGCCGCTGTCGCGCGCCACAGCGCCGGGTCAGCAGCCCCAAGTCGCCTGGCTGCGCATGCAGTTCGACGTGGCCCGCCCGCCCGAGGAGCTCTGGGCCGTCCTGCTGCTGTACCTGTATGGCGGCGGGCAGGTCTGGCTCGATGGCCACCTAGTGGGCGAGCTGCCCGTCACCAGCCCGGCCATGCACGTGCGCTGGGAGCGGCCGTGCCTGATCGTGCTGCCACCAGCCTATCTGGGCGCCGGACGTCACGAACTGGCGATCCGCGCCAGCCCGGTGGGCGGTGAAACGGTCCTGAGTCTTCCGCCGCCGCGCGTCGGCCCGCTGGCGCAGCTGCGCGTCCAGTTCGACCGGCGCAACTTCTGGATGCAGACGATGCCCCAACTGACCGTCGGCGGCTGCCTGGTCGTCGCGATGCTGATGCTGCTGATCTGGTGGCGATTGCCGGAGGAGGTGCTGTACGGCTGGTTCGGCATCGCGGCTCTGCTGTGGGGCATCCGTACGCTGACCTTCGTGATGGAGGCCGTGCCGGCGGAGCGCTGGCCGTGGTGGCGCCTGCTCTACCTGGCCAGCACGGGCGGCTTCATTGTGGTGCTGGCACTGTTCGCCGGCCGCCTGGGTGGCCGGCACAGCCGCTGGACCGAGCGCGCGCTGCTCGCCTACTGGGCCATCGGCCCCGCCTGGCTGCTGGTGAGCGGCATGGATAGCGACGGGCCCGTCAACCGGCTGTGGACCGCCGGCCTGATTCCCATCGCCATCGGTGTCGTGGTCTTGTCGGTCATGACCGCCAGGCGCCACCGCACGCCGGCCGCCTGGCTGTTGCCGGCCGCGCTGAGCCTGGCGACGCTGACCGGCATCCACGACTATCTGCTGGTCTGGAAGCGGGAGCTGCTGGCGCGCTGCGTGCCGGTCTGGGTGGGCGAACGCTACTTCCTGCTGCATTACGGCGCCGACCTGGTGCTGGTGGCGATGGGCGTGCTGCTGTGCACGCGCTTCGTGCTCAGCGTCCGCGCGCTGCGCGTGCTGAACGAGACGCTGGAATCGCGCGTCGCCGACCGCGAGCGTGCGCTGACCGCCAACTTCGACCGGATGGCCGAACTGGAACGGCAGAACGCCGCCGCCATGGAGCGCAAGCTGATCATGCGCGAGATCCACGACGGTCTCGGTTCCAAGCTGTTCACCTCGCTGTCGCGCGTCGAGCGCGGCGCGATGGACGCCAACGAAATGGCCTCATCCTTGCGGGCCTGCATCGCCGACATGCGCCTGGCGCTGGAAGCCCTGGCGCCCGACGACCACGACCTGCGGATCGCGTTTGGCGACTTCATGTTCCGCTGGGGGGCCGAGCTGCAGGTGATCGCCGTGCACTGCGCGTGGACCGTCGAGCTTCCCGATGACACGGTGCAACTGGGACCGCACACCACGCTGCAGGTCCTGCGCACCGCACAGGAGGCGCTCACCAATGTCGCCAAGCACGCGCACGCGCGCCGGGTCGAGCTGTCGCTGGTGGTGCGCGACGGTCGGCTCGTGCTGCGCATCGCCGACGATGGCGTCGGGCTCCCGCCCACGCCGGCGGCAAGCGGGCGGGGCCTGCGCAACATGGTCGCGCGCGCCCACCAGCTGGGCGGCACCGTGAGCATCGAGCCTGGTCCCGAGCGGGGCGCGGTCGTCACGCTCACCCTGGAGCTGGCCGCTGGCCACGCGTACCGTGAACGCGGGATTCCGCAGCACGGCCGAAGTCCCTAGAATGGGTTCCGGTGACAAGCGTTGCAAGTGGCCACGAATTAAGCGAAGGAAACATATCAGGGCCACAATGGGCGGTAAATCATCCTTCTAATTATTATTTATCTACGTAGAGATTTTCATGAAAAACTTGGCAGCAGTGGTGGAGAAAGCTACAAAAGATCAAGCTTACGCGCTAGATATGGCCAAAAAGATTATGAGGATTGGCCAAAACGGCGGGAACATTCGGGGCCCGGACAAAGCCGAACTTCGGCGCGATTTCTTGCAGGATTTTGCTAGCAGTCCAGAAGAGCTTGCCCGTATGGGGGACCGTAAGGATTCCTACGTAAATGAGTAACAGGCGAAAACAGCTCTGGAATCAAAGTATTTTCGCGTCACCGAACGACAGGTAACGCCCCAAAGCGGACCTTTTGAATGGCTGTCAAGGGTCGGTGGCGGACGACTTCACTAAGTGGACCTCGCCGCCTTTGGGGGCCGGCGGTAGACTTGGGCGAAGGACTCGAAAAGGAGGATGCGGTTATGGGCAACCTTTCAAAACAGCAGTATATCGCCTTGCTCAGCCGGGCGGAGGACCAACTCGCCCGAAGCGGTGTGGCTGATCCGGAAACCCTGATACATATGCTGGCTTCCATCTTTTACGGCGCGGATTGGAGCCTTGACTATAAGGTGGAGAAGAGCACCGTCCGCAACACACTGTTCGGTGCGTATGTGGCGCGGCAGTACAGTGCGGCCGATGATCCGCGCCCCAGAATGGACCATGACGTATTCGCCACGCTGCAAGCCAATCAGGACGTGGAGGGCGTAGATTTTGGCCACATGAGGGAGGTCTTGATGGCGCGAAATGATTCGATGGCGGCGACGGTTTCAAATGAAAGCCGCATGATTGTGGATCTGCTTTCCGGGAATATCGTTGATACGTTTCTCCCGGGATCCGAGGCCACACTGGCAATATACGCGAGGGGAAACGTGCCGATACAGCAGATCGGCGTGTCGCCCGATTGTGGAACCTTTTTTTTAGGCTGTCCTAACGCCACGCAAGACCCAGTTGCTTGTCCTACCGTCGACCTCGCATTGCCGAGTTGCGGACTATGCGAGGACACCAATGTGCCGCCGGCAGGCCACTGTCATCCCCAGCCCACGGTTGATGCCGCGTGCCCGCCGCCGGCGACTGATGCCGGGTGCCCGCCGCCGGCGACCTCCGACTGCGGCTCAGCGGACTGCGGCACTGCCGACTGCGGCACTGCCGACTGCGGCTCAGCGGACTGCGGCACTGCCGACTGCGGCTCAGCGGACTGCGGCTCAGCAGATTGCTGCTCAGCAGATTGCGGCACTGCCAATTGCACGTTCGATTGCGGCGCCACGGAAGATTGCGCCACAGCCGATTGCGCCAGCGTCGACTGTGGCACCGCCGATTGCCTCACGGCGGATTGCGGCAGTCCGGGGGAAACCGCCGACTGCGAAAGTCCCGATACGGTCGATCACGTCCACTGCGTGTTGCCGCCGGTGGAAGAATGACACGGTCGGCACCACTGCTTCTCGACGAGACCCAACTCGCCAGAGTCCTGATTGAAATGGACCTGGTTTCCCGAAAGGCATTTGTAGGCGGCAGTGTTCGATTTACTCTGGCCGATCGGCGAAACCGTAACGTGAAAATAGCGCTCGAAGGGACGGATGGCTTGTTCACGAAACAGGCAAAGAGTTACGAGGCGCTGATAACGCTCCAGCGTGAATCAGCAGCCCTCGACCTGCTCAGTCTCACGGAAGATGACTTGAGCAATCATCTTCCCAAAAAAATAGCGTTCAATAATGGCTTCGGGCTGCTCGTAACGAAATTGATCGCCGATGGTCGCAGCCTGCATGACGTTTTGCTTCATAGCGGCAGGATCCAGGCCCGACACGCCCGCATGGCTGGCGCCGTGCTTGCCGGCGTTCACAGGCGCGCAATACCGGCCAATCATGACCACGGCATCCGAATCCCCCACACGCTCGAGCTGAATAGACCCCACTATACGCTGCTCAATAGTCTAAGCCCGGCCAACTTGAAACTATTAGAGGCCATACAAAACGACCACGCGTTGTCATCCGGCCTGGATAGGCTACGCGCAAATTGGCAGCCTTGCGCTTTTATTCACGGCGATGCAAAGTTGGACAATATGGTCGTCGCCCGTGATTCGGTCTCGCTCGTCGATTGGGAACTGGCGACGATCGGCGATCCACGTTGGGACGTCGGTACCGTGTTTTCAAGCTTCCTGTCCAACTGGGTCGGATCGATGCCGATGGCGCATGGCGCAAGTCATGAACTGATGACCCGGGAAGCCCGGCTCCACATCGACAAGCTCCAGACAAGCGCCCGTTGGTTCTGGCTTGCTTACGCATCGACAAGCGGGCTCGACCCGTCAGGCCCGTTTCGCGAAGAGGCCATGGCTTATTGCGGCGGTCGCCTGATGCAGACGGCCTATGAGTACATGCAACATGCTTCGCGACTCACCGCAAACGCCATCTATATGATGCAAATGGCCGCTAATATCCTCTGGAACCCATCCCAGGGTGCCGAGTTTTTATTGGGGAACCCATGAGCGATTTTTATCGGGTCGTCGAAGCCTTTTCATCCACGGACGCCGGATCGTTTCGATGGCTTGGCAGGAAGATACCGGCTTTGTCGCCAGACGTCGCGAGAGAATTCGATGCGGGCGTGCTTCGGACCTTCAGGGTCCAGCAATTAAAAAAATTCCTCTACGCCAACTTCTACATTCGCGGGGAGCCGCGCGAGCCGCGCGCAGGGCTGCCACAAGGGGGCGTGGCTCATACGCAGTTTGTCCAAGACATCTTGCAGGCCAACTGCGGCAGGAACAACTGGCGCTACGGCGGTGTCGTTTCGGAAATTCGTGATGGCTGCGTGATCATCAAGCGCGGCGCGCTCAAATTCTATGCGCGGCCGGAGGAATGCAGCGCGACCACGTCGCC
Organism: Oxalobacteraceae bacterium GrIS 1.11; assembly: GCA_040544385.1. Classification (GTDB taxonomy): domain Bacteria; phylum Pseudomonadota; class Gammaproteobacteria; order Burkholderiales; family Burkholderiaceae_D; genus Janthinobacterium. The sequence goes on along the minus strand of JBEONR010000074.1, from coordinate 6,697 downwards.
ACTCGCGGAAGCCGCGAGGGTCAGGCTGATCCTGGGACGCGACTCGCTCCGCATTGCACCAGGATTCTGCCTGCTGTTTGGTGAATTCGACCTGGCAGGCGGACAACCGGTATTGCGTTTTTACTGGAACCTCGAATCGAACATGGCTGCCGGTTTCGTGCGTGAGGCGACAAGCCGCCTGAACGCGGCCGGTCTGCCGTTCCGGCTCAAGGTACTGGCGGATCCACAGGCGTACGACCGGTGCGACGCTGCGGTGCTGTATGTCGCAAGATCCGGGGCGGCCGCCGTATCGGACGTGGTCGCCAAGATCTATGCGGCGATCGGTTCGCCGCGTGACCTGGTTCCGGCATTTACCCGCCGTCTGGCGCCGGGACTCGCAACGGCCGACGATCCTGGCAACGGGGACAGCTTTGGGATGCACCGCTGCGGACTCGTCGCCGAGGCCCTCATCCTTGCATACGAGCAGAAACTGCCCGACGCCAATGCCCGCACGGCGCTCATTGCCAGCATATTCGTGTCCGCCGGCATCGATCCTGCCAAGCCTTATCTGCAGCCCGGACTTCCCGAGCCGGATTTCGCCACGATGCAAACAGGCCAATCCACTAAATTCGACAAACCGGCTGTCCAAAGCCGCCCTGCTTCACGGAGGACAGGGACCGTGCGCGCGGATTGGGTCGGGGCAGCGGAAGCGATAGGTGCGCGGATTGTGGCGGAGGCCGTATGGTACCGGGGGCGATGCCAGTGGCTCGGCGCTGAGCCAGTCCCACAGCGCGGCATGGGGGCCATCGATTACCGGACGTTACCGGCCGGCTTGTATAACGGAACCGCCGGCGTGGCATTGTTCCTTGCTGAGCTGGCCAGCCGCACCGGCGACGCGGGCGCCCGGCGCACCGCCGCGGGCGCCATCCGGCAAGCGCTCAGCAAATCCAACGGCCAGGTTGGGCTTTATCCGGGCGCGACTGGCATTGCCCTCGCCGCCGCCCGCATCGGCGCATTGCTGGGCGAGGACTGGCTGTTCGAGCGAGCGGATAGGCGCGCGCGCGCGGTGCTGCGCCGGGCTGTCGTGCTTGGCGAACACGATCTGATGTACGGTACAGCCGGCAGGGTCGTGGGCGCATTGGCGTTGGAATCCCTGTTGGGCCTGGCCGCAGGCAGCGCTGCCGAGCGGTTCGGCCAAGCCTTGCTGCGCTCGGCTGAGCGTTCGGCCGAAGGCAGCTCCTGGCCCGGCCAGGACAAGCGATGGAAGCAGAACCTGACCGGCCTTTCCCACGGCGCCGCAGGCGTGGCGCATGCCCTTGCGCTCCTGTGGCAACGCACGCGCGAGGAGCCATACCGGACCATGGCGATCGAAGCGATCTGCTACGAGCAGAAGCATTTCGACGCCGCGCTGGGAAACTGGGCCGACCTTCGTACGCCGCTCCCTGGCAAGAGCAGCGCGGATAGATGCTGCTCGCTGTACTGGTGCCATGGCGCGCCGGGCATCGCACTGCAGCGGCTGTCGTTCACGCGTCTGACCGGCGCGACAGAGTATCTCGAACATGCTCGCGTCGGGATGGAGACGACGGCAGCCAGGTTGGCGGTGTCGCTGCGACGCAAGGTCGAGAATTACAGCCTGTGCCATGGCCTCTTGGGCAATGCCGAGATCCTGCTCGAATGGGCATCCGCGCGCGGAGCGGCTACCTACCGCGCTCAAGCCGAAGAGGCAGCCGCCGAAGGTTTGCGCCTGTACGGGGGGAGCGGTAACTGGCCTTGCGGAACCATCCAGGGAGACACCCCAGGCCTCATGCTGGGGCGGGCAGGAATCGGCTACTTTTATCTACGGCTGGCCGACCCGACAGTTCCGTCGGTCCTGCTGATCGATCCGCCATCGTGGGCACTCGGCGAGCACCCTGGCAACCGCAGCGATACCCGTGATGCGCCCGGAGATGGTGATGGTGGGCTCCTTTGAAGGCCGGAACGGCGTCATCGAGGCCACAACAGAGGGGGGCGCCCCTGCCGGTCGCATCGACGTGAATGTGTAAGTGCGTAGCGTATTCGCCGGTCAGCGAGTAGTGGCGCTTGCTGGGGCACTGCAACGCTTCTCCCCCGCGTCACCAGCTTTTTTAATAGAGGTACAGCCGGGATAATGTCGTTTTCAGAAGGCGACTGCACCCATTGTCAGGTGTCGGCTGCACTGGATCGGCCAAGCCGGTCCCGAACCCGCATGATGGACTGGCGGGTGGTGCCGTAGTCGCGCGCCAGCTTGGCAACGGACTCACCTTTGGTGAGGCGTAGCATGGCTTCGGCCTGCTGTACCTTGGTCAGCGCTGGCGGGCGCCCCAGCGTCTTGCCTTCCGCGCGTGCGCGCGCAATACCCGCCTGGGTTCGCTCGATCAGCAAATCACGCTCAAACTCAGCCACCGCGCTCAACACACTCATGGTCATTTTGCCGGCGGCGCTGGTCAGATCGACCCCGCCGAGCGCTAGGCAGTGTACACGGACAGCATCGGCCGCCAACTGCTCTACTGTGGCACGCACATCCATGGCGTTACGGCCAAGCCGGTCCAGCTTGGTTACAATGAGCACATCGCCTGGTTCCAGACGATCCAGCAAGCGAGCAAACTGCGGCCGCTCAGTGGCCGCGACGCTGCCACTGATGCTTTCGCACACGATACGGCGCTTGTTGACCGCAAAGCCCGCGACCTCAATCTCGTGGATCTGGTTGTCAGTGTTCTGATCGGCGGTACTGACGCGTGCGTAAATGAAGGTGCGAGACATGTCAGGCGGCATAAAGTGTACGAAATAGATGTACTTATTATAAATCATGTCCGAAACAGTTTTATGCTATTTTACGTACATCCTTTAATGACCATGTCCGTAACCGATCGATTTCGTCCAGTCACAAAAAAGCAACATAATAATTTTGATAGCATTAAAAATTAAATATTTTTATTGTATTCTGGCCTCTAGAAGCGTCTAATAGGTTCGGGGTATTTACACGTACTGGATGCCACAAAATGGGGAAGAATCAAGCCAAAACGCTTAAGGGCCACCCGTGCAAGTCTGAGCCCGCGCTCAAAGGCGATTGGCCAATAGCCGACAAGGAAACGATAGCGTTTCATCGTTTTATTCGATAGATGGTCGCCGTGATGCATTCTTGCACTGCAAGAGGCATGTAAAAAAAAGGAATAGCAAATGACATTCAATACGACAGTAGTCAACAACCTTGCAACGCCAGTTACTGTGATGCCGTCCAACGTGGTTGTTAATAATGGTGCTTCCTGGACCGGATACGAAAACTTTATGTTGCAGGTTCCAGGTTTTGGAACGTGTGTTATCCAAGATATTGGATCTGCTCACATTCCGGGCGACGCTCCTGGGATCACCTGGGGCGTATTGATTGTGTATCAAGGAATGGCTATAGTTGGCCGCTATGAAGGTGGAGGAAATATTCAACTTGTTTTGAACACCTATGGACAAGTATCGCTCCAAGGTATGTCTTTTTTTCAGGTAGATCTACCCGCTTTGCTTTTCCCGTTTGAGATGCCTGCGTTTCAAATGACTGCGGCCACATAATTCTAATTAAATCGAAAATGCTTCATGCGCGCTCCGAAATTGTGAGAGCGCGGGCTGGTAATAACGTACCCATTCTTCCTCATTACCCTGAGACAGATAGGGAAAAATCGTTGGCGCAATTGAGCCGCACCATCGTCAATGTTGCGGCTGGAGAGATTAAATGAGTCTTAAACAATCCATTTCTTTTACGACAAGCTCCTTCCACGGCACTGCGAACTTCGCGGTTACCAGCACTTCAGCCTTCGATTGGGAAGCTGACCACGCTTGCCACGCATTAAACATTACAAGTGCATCCTACGGGGCGTACATCAATTTTAATATTAATCTTGTGCAAAGTCAGGAAGTAAGCTTAATTCTGCAATTGTCGAGTTCAGTGACAAACGGGCAATCCAATTGTCCTATTAATATTTACGTCAACGGACAACCGTTGATAAGTAAGTTTGATCCCCATATAGGGCAATTTTATAGTCAAGTATGGCCGATCCCAGCATCTATGTTAGCGGCGGGTGACAATAGCCTCACGGTTTCGTTAGACCACTCCGCAACAACCCCGGTATTCGTAGGACTAGCAGCGATAGATTTGTTTCAGCCTTCCACTGCACAAGCCGACTGGCTTTCTTGCATTGCTGATCACGTTCCTATAGGCAACATAAGTATCGCTGGAACGCATGATTCCGCAGCTATAAATGCGTCTGTACTTACACCCTACGCGTGTCAGCGCTTTTCTATTTCCCAGCAATTGAACGGGGGAATACGGCTTCTTGACGTCCGCTTAAAAGTTACTAGGCCGAGCGACGTATACGTATTTATGACATGTCATGGGAATATCGGAGTTGGTGTCGACGCGAACGTTTACCAATCGTTCGTTTCACTCCTGGATGAATGCAAAGCATTTTTGAATAATCACCCAAAAGAAACGATAATTATTTCGCTCAAAATTGATGATAGAGGAAGTTATAATTTGGCGGATTTTAGTGACCAGTTATGCGCGGTTCTTCTTAGCTATCCTATTGCTCAGGTAACCCAGATGCCGACGTTGGGTCAAGTACGGGGAAAAATTGTTCTCTTTAATCGTATAACCACACCTGCAGATTCTCGGTTCGGCTTTCCTTTAAACATTCCCGATAACACTTCCGGCACGCCGATTTTTCCATGCCAAAATCGCCCATTCCAGGTATTTGTACAGGATCAATATGAAGACCTATCCGTTGTAGACCCCAATGCCGCAAAACTCAAACTTGTAATACACGCCATATCCAAAAAGACAGCCAATAACGTTGTCTGGAATTTCGCGAGCGCTACGTTCTTTAAGGTGATTGGCGTTTACGTGATGCAAAATTTCTTGAGGGAATTTGGGTATATCCCGGGGTCCAATCGTGCATCTCAGCTTGGTTGGATTCTTTTCGATTTCCCGTTTGAACAATACAATTCGACGCTAGGATATATCGACGTTGTAAACTTCATAATTTCTTCAAATCACGAATATTATGGTTTCGCCAATACGTTTACTTTGATCGGGCATGACGATCTTTAACTTTTAACTCATGTCGTTACACAACTCTGAGCCGATCAGCCGACAGGGTGGCTCCGGCCTGATGAGCGACGGGGGATCAAGTGCCGCAAGCGGCCCTACGACATCCATTCGTTGTCGTGCCCGCTTCCAGGCGGCATCCGGCAGTGTCAAGACCCCTTGCTCGGCTATGCGCTGTCTTTCTGTTGCCGCGTTCGCACCTCACTTTTGTGCATAGGAGTATTAAGCATAGACGATGATGGTGCAGGCGGCTACTGACAAAAGTAAGTCAGGACTCGTGTACACAGTCGCCGTCTGGGCCAGCAAAATGGTGCAGTCGCCTTCTGAAAATGACAGCTTGGGCGGCTTCCTTGGCGCCGTCCAGTTCGCGCGATGCCGCCTCAAGCCGGGCATTGCCGGCTTCGACGGCGACGCGGGCGCTGGTCAGTTCCGCAGTGCGGCGGCGCCCGCTTTCTATCTCTTGCGACAACAGCGCCGCCGCCTGCTCCGTGCGCTCCTTTTCCTCGGCCAGCCGCTCGGCGTAACTATCTTTTTGCGCGGCCAGCACGGCCGCCGCCTGTTCGGCGGTGATACGCACGCGGCGCTCGGCATCGAATTCGGCGCGCACGGCCGCCAGATCGGCCTCCAGGCGCGGCATTGCCTCCAGGCGCAGGCGCTCCTTGGCCAGTTCGGTGCGGGCCGTCTCGGCCGCCGCGCGCTCGCGCATGGCGTCGTCGCGCGCGCCGGCCAGATCGGCCTCGATCTGATCGAGCTTGCCTTGCTGCGCGGCGGCTTCCGCTTGCAGTGCGGCGAGCAATTCCGCCTTATCCTCGATGTCGGCCGCCTGACGCGCGTTCTCCCGCGCAAGATCGGCGGCGCGTTGTTCGCTGTCGGCCAGCCCGGTTTCCAGGTCGGCCCGCGCACGGGCAATCTCCTGGCCCATGAATTCAAGAATGGCACGCTGCAACGCTGGCGACAACGCAAGTCCGGCGCCGAACTTGGACTCCTGGCGCGCTTCCCACTGCTTGAATAGCGGATGGATGGTCCCGAGGCTTCCGCTGCCGTGATGTTCGAGGATCAGGCGCGGGTTGGGCCGGGTGCCGGCTGCCTTGAGCCGGTCGGCGATGGCGCACACGTCATCGAAGGTAATGGTGGGAGCACGGGGCATGGATTCTCCATTTCGAGGGATTTATTCGTATATTATGATACGTTACGATTGATATGATATGAAACGAAACCGCACGAAGCAAGCAGTTTACGCTGGCCGTCTCCGGGTCGTCGCCACCGCATCAATCCGCACGGTGGCGGCGTGGATGCGATATTTGGTGTGGCGCGCGACTGGCAGATCCGCACATTGAAGGGCGAAAAATGGCGACGTGAACGCACCGAGCTATTTTTCTGCGTGAGTGGTGAGCGCGAGCAAGACGCCGCCCGCTACACGCGGCTAAATGCGGATGGGTGGGCGCCACCGCTCTCTCCATGAGCGGCGTCGCTTGCCGCATGACCCTGCATCGCCTCCTGTGCCTTCTTGAGGCTCTGGCTGAGCACATACGCGGCGCGGGAGAACCGTTTGATGTGGTCATAGTAGGTCTGCCGGCCAATGCCCAGGTCGGCCGCCGCGCGCTTGGCAAC
>JBEONR010000073.1:0-19838 GCA_040544385.1 Oxalobacteraceae bacterium GrIS 1.11 | reverse complement strand
ACCGCTCGTCGTTTATACTCAGCACATCGCACTGCTACAACATCCGACGAACACTGTTAATTAACCCAGTGTTGCGCTTGGAATTTGAAACCGCCTAGTCAAGCGCTGCGCGAATGTTCGAGCGCGGTACGCCATGGGCTATAATCGGCGGCAAGAAAAATAATGAAATATTCTTTAATGGAATCCGCCATGCATCCAGTGATGAATGATACAAAGTGGGATGAATTACGGCTCGCCATGTATATGGTGAAGCCATTTCCCCGTTGGCGAACCATGGATCTTGAAAATGCTTATCTTTCCAGCTGGGATGTTGACTGGTTTTATCACTTTCGAGAGGGAGGGTATAAATCGATTCAGTGGCTGGAGATCGCCACCGAATCGCCTGCGCAGCATCACGAAGTGCGTGGCTTGCTCTCGCGAATACATGTACCGGGTGAAGTGTTGCCGACTGGTTTTCGTGTCTTTGGATATGTCGATTCAGCTGTTTCGGTGAGTTACTTTTCGGCGGCTTAAAAAATGAATTGGTCGCCGATATCCGAAGTATCAATCGAGAATGAAATTCATAGAGCTGAATTTCGCATGAGTCCACAGCAATTCTGGCTGTGGAAAATCATTCGGATATCTCCACAAAAGTGGCTTGAGAAATCATATGGAGAGCCAGGCGGTGGCTTCTGGGTGGTTGCCATTTTCGGTTGCACCGTAATTTGGTATAACGATATCGAGGATGGCTTCAATCGTTCCACATACAGCGAATTTGGCGTACTTGACGAGTATGTGTGCAATCAAGACGCGCTTGAATGGACAATTCAACATTTATTGAATGATGTTGGGACTGTAGATGATCCCACGAGTCCCGAAAATTAGTCTGAAATTATTATTCTTCGTCCAATGCAATATTTGTCCGTTCCTTTAGTCGACGCAACTGGGCTGATTGGTAAGCACCAAAGACGTCGTTGAACAGGCAGCGGATCAGGGGATCATCCACGATATCCGCCGCTTGGATTTCCTGTTCAGTTTCCGCATCGAAAACCGCATCGTTAATGCGCATATACATCGAGGTGAGCGATTCGCCCAGCTCCAGCGCGGCATATAATTTTGACGTCGGGATTTCGGTGGTCCAGGACAAGGGTTCATCGCCATCGACAAGGTGGGCTATGGCATCGCCTTCTAATCGATAGTGGAAATGCGTCACGGCCCCTGCATGGTCGTAGACGGACAGGCGCCAGACGCGCGATTTTTCGAAAAAACTATCTTCCGGAAGTTCCATTTCCCTATACTTTTCAAGCAAGCCGGTCTGGCAGTAGGCGATGACTCTCTCGGTTTGCGTCGCCGTGAGCGCTGGAAAATGGCATGCAATGTCGGCCGTGGGCGGCGGCACCACATTTCCCTCGTATTGATAGTCGACATCTTGCTCCCCGATCGGCAAGACCCAGGCCAGCGGCGAGGACGCCTGGAGTGACTTGCCGTCCAAGATGACCGATACGGATGGATTAAGCCTGACAACGCGCGTACCGGGTAGCGCGGATTCCACTTCTTGTTGAAACTGCCGGTAGCTGATGGGGAAAAACGCGTGGTTGTACCAGGACCACGCTTCCTGAAGAAATTGGCAGGAACTCGGCACCACATAGCGCGGATTTAATATCTTGAGTTGATCTATCCATTCATCGGGCAATCCTGGCGACGCGACAGCGGCCCTGGTCGGCGACAGCACTTCAATTTCGCGCATCGTTTGAAACGGCCACAGCACCATATCCCAGGGGGCGTCCTGCGCAAGCTCGGCGAGCGCATCGGGATCGATCCACGAATCAACGACATTGAGCACATTCAAGCCGGCTGCCTTGATTTGAAACATGGAATCGACTTCCGAATCCAATGCTTCTCGTGGAAATATTTCAAACGGCCCCACGCTGATGGGCATATTGATGCGCAATTGCTGGACATTGCAGAAACCCAACTCGCGGATCATCGAGAACAGTTCATCAAAAAGGCAGTACAGATAAATCGGCGTCTTCCGATCCAGAAAATTCAGGCTCTCAAGCGAGCAATGATCGTCATGAAAATGCGAAATGAAAACGGCCGCGAAGCTCAAATTCTTGATCCGGTCGTGATCAAAGCTGACAGCGGGGTAGGCATGGCAATTGCGGCTGAAGGGATTTTCAAAAATGGGATCAAAGGCGATCAACGTGTCCTCGCATTCGAAGACATAACCGGCGTGAAGTATTCTGGATATTTTCAAAGTCATTTGTGTAGCTGTTCCAATTTTGTCTAACATTTTTTGTGCCGCTTCTTGGTCGCACCATCTGCGGGCGACGCCGCACGCCTCCCTCGCGGCCCGCCGTCCAATGCCGAGCATCATTATAGGCAAAGTCTGTGCCGCAGCCGCAATGTTTGACGCGCAGCGAGCGTCGCGCGAGCATGGGCCGGCCGGGGCGCGCACCCGGCAGACCAGTCCCATTGTCGGCCGCAAAAAAATCGCGCCCCTGCACAAGGCTCATCAAAACAGTGTAAATTGGCGTTTTTCTGACTCTATAGCACCAAAGGAAAACCATGACTATCAAAGCCATCCGCGATCAGTCGCTGCCGATGCGGCACATCGTTCATGTGCGCAACCATATCCTGTCCGTCGACGCTTCGCTGGAAGAGGGCGGCAATGACGCCGGACCATCGCCACATGATTTGTACGATGCCGCTTTGAGCGCGTGCAAGGCACTGACCGTGGTCTGGTATGCCAAGCGCAAGGGTATTGCGCTGGAACAGGTGGAAACGACGACCGAGCGCGACGCCAGCGAAGAGCGCAAGGGCGTCTACCGCCTGGCCGTGACCCTGCATTTGAGCGGGGAATTGAGCGAGGCGCAGCGCCAGGAATTGCTGAGCGCCGCCGAAAAATGCCCCATCCATAAGTTGATGACGGCCGTGAGCACCGAAGTGACAACCAAGCTGGGCTAGGCGATGACGATTTCGAACGTATTGAAGAGCCATGAAAAAGATTTGGGCGGCGGTTTGGTGGTGCGCCGCTTGTTGCCATCGGTCGTGCAGCAAGCGGTCGGTCCCTTCCTTTTCTTCGACCATTTCGGCCCGATGGACGTGGCGCCGGATGCCAACCACGATGTGCGGCCGCACCCGCACATCGGCCTGGCCACGGTGACGTATCTGTTCGAAGGCGCGATGGACCACCGCGACAGCATCGGTTCGTTCCAGCGCATCGAACCGGGAGCGATCAATTGGATGACGGCCGGGCGCGGCATTGTCCATTCGGAGCGCACGCCGAAAGATCTGGCCGGCACGCCGCACCGCACCCACGGCTTGCAATTGTGGGCCGCGCTGCCGCTCGCGCACGAACAGGATGAACCGAGTTTCACGCACACGCCGCAGTCGGCCATTCCAGTGCGTGATGTGGATGGGGCCGTTGTCAGGGTCTTGATCGGCAGCGCCTTCGGCTTGACGTCGCCGGTGCGCACCTATAGCCAGACCTTGTATCTGGACATCAGCTTGCCGGCCGGGCAAGTGCTGGCCCTGGCCGACTTGCCGGTCGAAGCGGCCATTTATCCGATCAGCGGCGAGATCGAGGTCGACGGCGTCGCGCTGGCCGCGCACACCATGGCCTTGCTCGACGCCGACAATGCGCCGCTGGTGTGCGCCGCCAGCGCGGCGCGCTTTGTCGTGATCGGCGGCGAGCCAATCGGACATCGCTTCATTTATTGGAATTTTGTCGCCTCAAGCAAGGAGGCGATTGCGCAGGCGAGCGATGACTGGACGGCGCAGCGCCTCGGTCAGGTGCCCGGCGAGACGGAGTGGATACCGTTGCCGACGGCGCGGCCATAGGTGGAATGTTGGCGGGGCCGGGCGCCGATTGATTCAGCGTCCGGCCCCGCATGGCAAGAATTTGCCGGAAGCGCTTTATTGCGATACCGTCGCGCCTGGCGTCAGTTTCAATTCAAGCAGTTTGCGCTGCATGCGTTGCAGCGCGTCTTCCGCCGCGCGCTTGCCCGACAAGCCGTGGTCCATCTTGAATTCGCTGAATTCGGCGTCGCCCTTGCCAGTCACTTTGATGCTATCGACGGGTTTGCCGGACGCATCCGTGATCTTGCAGGTCAAATCAATATCGAAGTGCGTCGGCGGCCACGTCAGCGCGCTCGACGATGACGACGAAGGCACGATTTCCGGAGTGATGATATAGGCGATCTGATTGTTGTTGATGGCTTCTTTGTCATCCGGGGTTTTCAGGCGCGTGACACCGTCAAAGACATTGGTCAGCATCATGTAGAGGCCGCTTTCGAGGTCACGGTAAGGCATCGACGTCACCTTGTCGCCGCCACCACCCGGCGTCGTCACTACCTGGGTGCGGGAGGCTTCATTGATGTAATAGCCGACCTTCGATTTGATGCGTGGTGGCGCATCGGCGCTACGCTCGATCTTGGCCATGTTCGGTACGATCATGACTGGATGCGCGCAACCTGTTAACACGGCGGCTGCAATCAGCGCGCCTGCGAATTGATATAATTTCATAAGTATCCTGATGAGTGAGTGAAGGTGTTTTATTTGATCGCGTTCAGGAAGTCTTTATCCGCGTACAGCGAAGCGAGCAATTTCTGGATCATGATGGGGTATTGCTGGGTGGCGCGGGGAATGGCGATCGGACCGGCAAATGACGATTCCCATTGATGTTCGACGGCTTTGACCCGGTCGTAAGCAATCTTGCCATTCTTTTTAACGATGATCTGGATTTCGATATTTGCATGGCCGGTGACGATGGCCGCGTCGACATCGTTTTTCAGCAGGACGCCGCTCAGTTCAACATTGGCTGTCGGCGATAATTTCTGCGCCATCGTCATTTCCTGCTTAATCGCTTCCCCCACATACATGGCGTAGGAATTCTGATACGGGGAAACCAGAGAGCCGCCGCGCAACGAGATAGGATTGGCATTGCCCGGCGCGTTAATCGAAGTGAAATCGCCCACTTTGGCATGGAAGTCGCCGGCGCTTTTCAGCGTTTCCACATTTTCAATGGATACTGGATAGTTCGGGGCCATGGAGGAGCAACCGGATGCGAACAGGACGAATAGAGCGATCAACAAGCCTGGGACAATACGTTTCATAGATTACCTCGGTAAATAGAAAATGGGCATTGATAGAAATTTGAAACCATGAGGCCGAATATCTCACCAACGGTGCCGTGGCGGCATGCGGCTGACAGTCCATTCCCTGAAGGTGAGCAAGGGATTTGGAGCGGCGCGCCGGTATTTGAGCCAGGAGGACGGCGAGTTTATGTCAAGCTCAAGCGGGTTTTTACAATAATAACACTTTCCAGAATGCAATTCTAGCATCCTCAATACGATGGTTGTTTTTTTGAGAGTGCCGTTTCGCCAATGGCTGGCGGCCTTGCCGCGTCAAGAGCAGGCTGGCAGCGAGCGCATGAAAGCGAGTGCCTTGAGCGCATGAACATCCCCGAAAAAGACATGGTCGGCCACCAGGCCCGCGATAATCCATGAGGCGCTCACGACGATCATGTCGCAGCGTCCGCTTTTCCATAGATTGAGCGAGTGCCGTCCGACGATCCAGGGCACGCCCATGGGATTGGGCCAGTCGGCCAGCAAGTGCGTGACGCCACCGGCGGCAAAACCAAATAACGGCGGCGCCCACCAGTCAGTTGGCAAGGCCAGATAAGAATACGCCAGCAAGGCCAGCCAGGCGATGCCCCAGTGGGTCCAGGTGCGATGCGTGATCCACAGGCGATGCCGGCGCGACCACCATGCCACTTCCAGCCAGTCGGGCGCGGTGCCACCGAGCACGCCCATGACAAACGTCATCAAGCTCCACAGATAATACGGCCCGCCCGCGCCGGCATGCGCGACCACCGCAGCGGCGGTGACGCCGGCGGCCCAGCCTGTTGCATGGTGCGCTTTATTTGAGGCCATAAGTAACGCTGTTTCCGCGTTTTTTAAAGTGGTGGAAAAATAACTGGATGAATATACAGTAAGGAGAACTGAATGTGGGGTGATATCGTTCATATAAAATGAAAATACCCGGGTCTGGCGCTTAGTAAACACCATAATCCCGTATAATCATTGTTACAATGGCAAAATCATCGTGTCAATAGATAGGCAGCCCGTCTTTCTATGTTTTTTGACATTTGTCATGCAATCGACCAGGATGCCGGCTTGATTGAGCACCTTGACGCAAGTCCTGTCACCTTCCATTGAGTTCCCCGCCATGCGTAGTAATACATTTACCCACCCAAGGCCCGGCATCGTCGGCCGTCTGATCGGCAAGTTGCTGGCTTCCAGGCGCGTGATGGCGGCACGTCGCGCGGTGTTTTCCCGTTTGCCGTTCCTGGTGCTGGAAAGCGATGTGCGCGATGTCGTGTATTGCAACTGGGTGGTCAAAGTTGCCGATGTGGCCGACATGGTGCCGCCCGGGGTGAAGCTTTGGCAACGGAACGGCGAAACCCTGTTTACCGTGCTCACTTATGCGCACCGGCATTTCGGTCCGGCGCTGGCCGGTCCCTTGCGGCGCGTCTTCCCCTCGCCGCTGCAATCGAACTGGCGCCTGTATGTCGAAGACTTGCCCGGCGCGCAAAAGGCCGACGGGACGGTTTTATTTGTCAATAACGTTCTCGATATGGCCGCGTATGCCGTCGGCAGCCGCCTGTTCAGCGAAACCTTGCCATCCCATTTGGCGGCCGCGTTTACTTACCAAAAGGAAGGCGGCCACTACCGCACCGACATCCAGGGCGGACTGGGCAGCGCGACGACATTTCACAACGAGGCGCAGGAAAGTACGGCGCGGCGCTTGCCGGCCGCCTTCCAGGCTTTCTTTTCTTCCTGGAGCGCGGCGGTGGAATACATGTGCCTGCAACATGCGGCCATTACCTGGGTCGAAGATGTGGGGCGCATCGGCCATGCCGATATCAAATTGCCCATCGATTGCGGCGCCGTGCTTGCGCTGGAAGCCGTACCGGGGATGACGGCCAGCCCTTTCCTGGACCGCATAGGCGCGCGCGGCGAGCCGTTTTGCTTTGTGGTGCCCGCTGTGAATTTTCAAGTAGTGGCCGAGCGCCTGTTGCCACAACGGTAAGCCCACTATACATTGTCTCGCCGGGCAGCGAACTTTTCCCGCCGTGGCCAGCCTAACAAGGTATTGCGCTTGCAAACCTTGAAAGGCTGCCATCATGTCTATTCCCAAAGGACTCAGGATTCCCGCCATCGTGTTTGCGCTGGAAGCGGTGATGTTGCTGGGCTTTTCCTTGATTTTCCTGGTGCTGGCGCCGCGTTAGCGCCGCCGTATCAAGCCGTCGACAGGGAGGCTGCGGCGGTCGGTGTCACCGTGCTGGACATGTCGCTCGCGCCGGTGCGGATGATCCAGCATTCCGGATACGGTTCGCTGGCGAAGCGGTTATGCTTGGCCACGCGGCTCAGCTGGTCGAGCGAAGTCGCCGGCCCCAGCGCTGTTTCCTTGCCTGTCAACTGGTTCAAGTGCCAAAAGCCGCCGTCGTGGTGGAACAGTAGCGGCAGCGCGGCCGCGTTGGGCGCGGCGGCAAAATTCGGCAGCGGGTAGCCGGGATGCTTGTCGGGCGCCAGCAGGTAAAAACATTCGGCCCGCTCGCCCTCGTCGATACGGTGCAGGATCACGCCATGCGGCATGATGGCGCCCACCGACAGCACGACGATGCCCTTGATGCTGGCGCTCAATTCGATGCGCATGCCCAGGCGTAGTGGCGTCGGCTTGTGCTTGCCGGGCCACACGCCGTCGAGCAACAGGCCGTAACGGGACACGTCTTCGATTTCAAAGCCGTTGTTGCCGCGCCGGATCACGGCGTGGCGGCCGGACAGGCGCCGCGTCAAGCCGCCGTTATCCTGGCCGTCGGCGCAGAAGTGGCTCAGCAGCATGTCGGCCTCGGGGTCGACCAGCTCGAAACGGCCCAGTACGCATTCGTCCAGCGCGAACAGGCGGATGTGGCGTTGCGCGCCCGCTTCCGGTGCCGCGTTGACCAGGCAGGCGGCCCGGCTCGGATGCGGGTGGCTGGCGCCGGGCACGTCGATTTCTATCAATTCCTCGTCCCACGCGATGGTGGTAAAACCCATGTCGATCTTGCCTTGGGGCGCGCTCAAGTCGACGTGGGCGATGCCGGCATTGCGCGCCGTCACGTCCAGGTTGAAGCCGGCGCCCGCCTGCGCCGTGACGCGGGCGATCGAAGCGTCGTCGGCCATCACGCGCACGTTCTTGTGGGTGCTGAGGAAAATCTGGTGGATTTCGGTCAGTGTCGCGTCGAGGCGGGGCACCAGGATGACAAAGGTGCAGACCCATTTTTGCACCGCCTTGCCCTCGACCTGGTTATGCACTTCGACCTCGATCTGGTATTGGCCGTGTTCTTTGTCGCGCGAAGAGAATTCGACAAACACGGGGCGCCAGTCGCCGCGCGTGGTGCGTACAAATTGCTGGCGCGCGGCGCCGTTCGGTATCAAGTCCGATTGCAGGTGCAGCGTGATGTGTGGCGCGCAGGCGGCCGGCATGCCGCGCAATTCCATTTTCAGGGTTTGGCGGCCGCCGGCGGCGCGCGGGTCGAAACCGCTGATATGCAAGTGGGCGTGGCTGACTTCCTTAAACGGCGCCCGGGCGGGCGCTTCGCCGCGCAGTTTGCTGAGCAGTTCGTAGCTTGACGGCGCCGCTTGCCCATGGCCGCCGGCGCAAGCGTTTTCCCCAGGCATGACCCAGAACGTGCAGTGCGGGTGCTCCGGGCTACTACATTTTTTCATGGCTGATTTACCGACAAGATCCCCAGAGCTTACGCGCATTTGGTGGCGCGTGGCAACTTTCTTGTCGATTGGCGCGCATATTTATTGCGCTAGCCTAAGCGCAACACTTTCTATGCCGGCTTGGATGGGGCGTCTTGCGGCAATGCCGTTTCATCAATATTGCTCAACTTGAAGCGTAGCGCAATGGCGGTCAGATTATCGACGTGCAAGCCGGGCGGCGGATGGCGGCCGAAATGGCCGAACAGTTTGGCCAGCGCGGCGGCGGCGTCCAGTGTGCCTAGCAGCGCCGGCCAGCGCGCCACCCATGTGTCGGGCCGGGCGCAAGCCCAGAAACCATCGCTGGCGAGCAGGTAGAGCGCATCCTCGCGCACGGTCAAGGCGCGCCGGTCGCTCATGTGTTGCAAGAAGGGCGGCAAATTGCCCTGCTCCAGGGCGTACAGGGGGCCGCTCAACACATGCGGGTCGCTGATGGCATTGCCGAGAATGAAGGCTTGCGAAATCTGGGCGCGGTGTTCGCCATGCACTTGCTGCCACCACTCTTGTTCGTCAAGCAAGCCGTGCATCGCGAAGGTGGTGGCCGGGACATGGTCTATCGTCAACGGCAGCGCTTGCCCAGGCGTGATTTCATACAAGCGCGAATCGCCGACATGGTAAAGCAGGGGGGGCAAGCCCGGGCGCAATTCCAGCAGCGTCAAGGTGGTGCCCGGTTGCTTGGCTGTGGGGTCCGTTTGGGAAAATTGCGCCTGCAAGTCATCGTGTAGTGCGTCGAGCTGACTGCCGAGTTGTTCCAATGTATGGCAGGCCGGCAGCGCCAGCAAGCCTTGCGCCGCCGCTTCGGCCGCTTGCCGGCCGTTGCCGTGGCCACCCATGCCGTCGAGCACGGCCAGGCGTACATGGCCGGACGGCCATCCTGCCACCTGGCTGACTTGTCGCTGCTGGTCGCGCAAGAATGCGGCCCGGCCCGAGGCGTCGATCAAGACAAAATTATCCTGGTTTTCCGGTACTTGCAGCGGGTTCACGCTGGCGCAACTGTGCGCCGCGATGTCGAGGCAGGCGCCAAAAACGAGGGTGTCAAGCGGTGTGGTCATTGGAGCTGGCGCAATATTGTCGCGTTGGTCGTGGGCGACAGCTTAGCCGAAAAATCGCCGGCACTCGCGGAAAATCTGCGGCTGTTGCTATTGTGGCATTTCGGTGGCACGCCGCAGCCACAGACTGCTGGCCCAGCCGATCTGCTCGCGGCCCGCGACGGCCGCCTTGATTTGCCACCAGTCGCCGTCGCGCGCGCCGGTCGGGGTGACCGTGGTGCCGCCGGCCACGATCGCCACGCGGGCCGCATTCACGCCGGCGCCGGCGCGCAGGTTCAAGTCGCGATACACGCGGTAAGCCTGGCCGACAATGAGCGTGGCCGGCGCCAGTGCGGGGGGAGCGCGTACGGCAAGCGCGGGCGGCGGGGCGTACATCAGTGCCGCGATCAGGCTGCCCAAGCCCCAGGTGCCGCCAGCCAGGACCAGCAGCGCGCGCGCGTTCGGGCGGCGCCACCAGGCGCGCGGCGTGAAATGGGCGGCCAGCGCCAGGGTCAAGCCCAGTCCGGCCGCAAAGGCGGCTATCGAATAAATAGTTTCCGGCTGCATGGAAGCTCCCGTGGCGCCGTCAAGCGTCAAAGCGCAGCACATAATGGCCGGCCACCAGATGATGGCCGCTTGGCAAGAAATACGCCGCATCGGCGGCGCGAATTTCAGCGACGAATTGCAAATCCCGGTCCAGGTGGTACAGGGCTTGGGCCTGGGCCAGGCGGCTGATCTGGAAGCCTTGCGCGCCAGCCTCGAAACTGAAGGCGTTGCGCGACAGGCCGAGGCGGTCAGCGCTGGCGCCGTCGGGCGCGCCGGCGCGTTGCAGGAAGCGGGGCGAATCGAGCGGGCGCAGCTCGGCCAGCACCGGGGCGTTGCGGCCGAAGATGAAGCGGGCTCCACCCGCCACCGGCAGCGTTAGCGCGTGCGCCAGACATAGCGTGGCGCAGTAACGTTCGGCCATGTCGGGCGCCACCGGCAGCACGCGGATGCTGCGAGCGTCGACCGGGGCGAAGCTGGCCGGCGCCACGATGCGCTGGCGCCCGGCTTCGGTGCAGGCATACAATTGGTCGGCCGCGTTGACGATGAAGCTGAGCTGCGTTGTTTCGGGCGCGCCGGACAGGGCCAGGGCGCGGTCGAAGGGGATTTCCAGCGCGGTCGCGCCCGTGTCGCGGTAGCGGCTCAGGCGCGGCAAGGCCAGCGCCACCAGGCTGACGCTGCGCTGCGCCAGCGGCGCGTAGGTGGCGTCGCCTTCGGGGGCGGGCGCGGGTGGCTGCTGTGGCTGCTGCAGCCGCTGGGGCAGGGCGGTCGATTCGTCGCCGGCGGGTGGGCGGCTGTGCCAGACGGCCGGCCTGGCCGGCGGCGCCGCGCCCGACATTTTCTGCGGCGCCGGTGTGCCGACCCGGGTGATTTTCAATAGCAGGCGGACGGCGTCGGCGCGTTTGGATGTGATCGTGTAATAGCCGTGCGCGGCGTCATAGTGGCAGTCGAAGCCTTCTTTCGGGCGCATTTGGACCTCCGGCGGCGCGTCCGGGCCATCGTTGATCAAGAGGACGGCGCCATCGGCGCCGAACGGCCAGCCGGCCGCCACGAAGCTGGCGCCGCCGCCGCCGATCAGGGCCAGGCGCTGGTCCGGGTAAATCGGGCACACCGGCTGCCAGGCGGCGCCGTCGCGCGAGACGCTGACCTTGTATAAGATTTTTTCGTCGGGCGCCGGCAGATACACGGCGTGGCCGAACTTGACTTCGATCTGGCCGGCGCCCAGCGCGTCGGCGCCGAGCACCTGATAGCGCACCTGGTCGACGCCCAGCAAATCGCCGAAATCCTTCTGGTGCAGCGCCGTCAGGGTCTGGGTCAGGTCGCGCAGCCTGGCGCCGCGGCTGAGGTGATAGTCGTCGTCGACTTCTTCCTGCGGCAGCATCAGGGTCACGTGCGAGAAGCAGCGCGTGGCGGCGCGGCCGCGCTGTTCGCGCGGGCTGCGCTCGAGCAGGTCGCGCAGCAGCGGGCGGCGCGCGAACAGCGCCAGGCCGGGCGCCTGCCAGATCGCTTCGCCGTTGAATACATCGGGCAGCTTGCCTAGGACTTCGTGCTGGACATAGATCGGCATGATTCATTTTCCTCCAAGGATGGGGCGCTGAGCGCACAGAAGGCTAGCAGGGGGCACAGGAAAAATAGCAAGTGGCTGCCGCCGGCTGACAGAAAGCTCATCGGCTGGCCCATGATGGGGAAGATCGCCAGGTTGGTGCCCCAGGAGAGCAGGAAGTGGCCCAGCACGAAGGCGGCGCCGCCGCAAATGAGGAAGTAGCGGAAGCGCCCTTGCCAGGCCTGGCGGTGATCGCGCGCGCCGGCGCCGGCCGCGTGGCCGTCTAGCGCGATGTGCAAGATGCCGACCATGAAGGCTGCTTGCAAGGCCCATAGCAGCAGGGCGCCGATTAAACCGTGGCGGTTCAGGAAAAACGCCGCCGCGAAATCGTCTTGCACGGCCGGGATATGGATCGCGGCGCCGGCCGACTGGCCCAGGCTGGCCAGTCCCAGCCACTGGTCGGCGCCCCACCAGCCGCCGGCGCCGATGGCGCGCGCGCCTAGCAGCAGTTGGCGCCCGGTGTGGGGATGCTCGGCCGGGTCCAGCCAGACCAGGAAGCGCTCGGCGTAAAAACCGCCGGCCCGCGGCCATTGCAGCGCGTCGTCGGCGCCGGCCAGGCGCAGGCCGGCAATCGCGCCGATTGTCGCCAGCACCAGGCAGCCGAGGACTGCGGCCAGGCGCCCGTTGCGCGCGGCCAGCGCATAGGCCAGCGCCATCCCGGTGGCCCACACCAGCAGCAAGATCAGCGGCGAATAATCGTCCACCTGGACCAGGGCCGCGCCCAGCAGCGCCAGAAACAGCAGCGCCGGCGCGATCAGGCGCAGCCAGCGCGCGCCGTCGGCGCTCTGCCAGCCGAGGCGAAGCGCCAGGCAATGCGCGCTCAGGGCGGTCAATGCCAGCTTGGCCAATTCCACCGGCTGCACATCGAACACCCCCTGTTCGTCGCCGCACAGCACTTGCAGCGCCAGCGCTGCCAGGGCCACGGCGGCGTACAGGGCTAGCGTCCATTCGACGTTGCACTGGCGGGCGATGGCGGGATTGTGCTGGCGCCACAATTGCCAGCCGGCGGCCAGCGCCGAGCCGATCGCCAGCATGGCCGCGCTTTTCTGGTAGTAGCGCAACCATGACGATTCCATGCCGCCCAGGCCCAGTTCCAGTTGCGCCAGCAAGCCGACGCCAAGCAAGGCCACGCCGGCGGCGGTGGCCAGCGGCAGGCGCGCCGGCACGGCCAGCCACAGCCACAGCGCGAGCGCGCCCAGCGCCATCGAGCAGGCTGCGCCGGGCGCCTGGCCGGCGCGCTGCATGGCCAGCGCGCCGATCCCGGCGCCCAGCAACAGCGCGCTAGCCAGCGCGGCGCCGCGCCACTGCCCGCCGCTGGTGCGCGCCAGCAGCGCGCCGGCGGCGCCGGCCAGGGCCAGCCACAGCGCAGTGGTGCCGCTCCACAGCGTGCGCTGGCGCCATTCCCACTGTATCGATGGCGCCAGCGGCAAGTCGGGTGCGCCAAACAGGCTGACGCGCCGGCTCGGCAGCATGCTCAGACGGCCGTCGCGTAACAGCAACTGGAAGCGGGTGTAGCCAAGCACGATTGCCTGTACTCCGGCCAGCGCCTGCTCCTGGTCGCGCAAGTCGACGGTGCGCGCGCCTTCTCCGATCGACAGCGCGGCCGCTTCGCCGTCGGGATTGCCGCCGGCCAGTCGTAAATGGCCGTCGACGCGCGCCAGGGTGGCCGCGCCAAGCGCGAGTTCGGCCGCGCCGAGACGATTGTCGCAATACAGGTTGCCGCCGAAAACGAGGGGCCGGGCCAGCGTCAGCGCGGCCGGCGCGGCGCGGTTCCACAAGGCCGTGGCGCGGCTGGCGAAGTGCGCATCGGGGCAGGGCGCTTGTGCGCGGCCGTCGCGGTATAACACGGCGCCGTCGTACAGCCAATGCCGGCCCGCGTGCGTGAAGCTGACGCTGGTGGCGTCGACCGCCTCGACGTCAAAGCGGACTGGTCCCAGCTGGAATACTTGTCCTGATCGTAGCCGGGCGCTGCCCATGGCTTGTTCGCCGGCCGCCGTTTGCACGATGACTTGCTTGCCGGCGCTAAGCTTGCGCATCCACCAGGCGCCTAGCGCGTCGCGCCGCAAGGCGATGTGGCGGCGCTCCGCTTGCGGCGCGGCCAGTTCGCGCTGGCCCAGCATGACGCTCTCGCCGGGCGCCAGGGTGACGTTGATTGCGGCCGGGAACCAGGCCGGCGGCGCGCGCCACAGGCAGAGCGCTTGCAAGCCGGTGAGCACGATCACGGCCGCCGCGCCGGCCACGGCGGTGGCGCGCCATGGCACAGCGTTCAGCATGACCAACCCCGAGGCGAGCGGCGTAAAGTTGGCGGATCTGGCGGCGGATTCGGCGCCGCCGGCCGGATCGCGGCCAGCATGCGGCTGATGTGCAGCGCGTGGGCCGGGCGCCCGGCCGGGGCCGGGGCCAGCAGGGCGCGCAGCAAGAGCAGCGCGGCGGCGCCGCCGGTGGCGCCAATGTGGCGCGCGAACAGCGCTTCTTCCGTCGCCAGCAGGGTTGGCGCCAGTGCGCCGCCGCGCTGGCGCAGCCGTTCGGCGCCGGGGTGTTCGCGATACGCCAGGCCGCAGGCGCTGCAAAAGCGCAGCGCCGCGCCGCCCGTGACGAGGAAATAGAAGAGCGCCCCGAGCGCGAAATAGTCGCTGCGCGCGTCGGTCAAATAAGCACCGCCGGCGGCCGAAAAAAACTGTTCCGGCGCCTGCCAGTTGGCGGTCCCGGCATACGAGTGGGGATGCAAGTCGGCGGCCGGGCGGTTAGTGCCGAAGTCGGCCAGCTTGACGCTGTTCAAGCCCGCGTCGAGCAGCACATTGGCCGGTTTCAAGTCCAGATAGCGCCAGCCGTATTGGTGCACCTTGGCCAGGGCCTGGTTGAGTTGCTCCATCCAGTCCAGCACCCGGCTCAGGGGCAAGGCCCGGCCCGCGCTTTTGAGCGCGGCGATGTGGCGGGCCAGGTCGCCATCCATCAATTCCAGCGCCAGCACCGGCAAGCCCTGGTGCAGGCCGCTGTCGAGCAGGCGCACGATATGGCGCCCGTCCCAGGGCGCCAGCGCTTGCAGAAAGGCGATTTCATTGGTGGCGCTGGCGGCCCAGCGCGCCCGCTGGGGCGGCGCGGCCAGCGCCATTTGGACCTCGTTGACGAGCTTGAGCGCGACTGCGCGTGACGTCTGCAGGGCGTCGGCACGCCAGATCACGCCATACGCGGAGCCGCCAATTTGCTCGCGCAAGCGGTACTGCCCGCGTTCCAGCGTGATGCTGTCGCCCGCTGTGAGCATGATTCCCCCGATCTCCGATTCGCGACCACGGCGGTCGGCGTCCCATCAACCTAGTCGGGGGAGGTGCAAAGCAGCACGGCCCGGCGCGGGTGAACGCGTCGGGCCGTGTCAGGCGGGGCGGTGGGGGTCAGCGATAGTGGCCGTGATCGTGGCGGCCTTCATAATAATCGTGGCGGCCTTCATAGTAATCGCGTCGGCCTTCCCAATGGCGTCCATGGTCGCGGTAATAGTAATCGCGCGACGGTTCCACGTAGACCACGGCCGGCCGTTCATAGTAACGCGGTGGCGGGGCGTAGTACACCGGCGCCGATTCATAATACACGGGGGCCGGCTGGTAGCTGCGCGTTTCGTAATAGCCGCCGCGGTTGTATGAGCGGTCATTCGTGCTCAAGCTGTTGCCGACGGCTGCGCCCAGCACGCCGCCGACGATCGCACCGTTGCGTCCGCCGGTGTTGTGCCCGATGGCGGCGCCGACCACGGCGCCGGCGACTGTATTGAAGTCACGGTCATCGGCCAGCGCGGCCGATGAGATGGTGACTGAGGCCAACAACACCGCACCCAGGATTTTTTTGTTCAACATGGCGTTTCCTTCCACTTCGGCGAGATCGAAATGATCTGTACATGAACTGCACTATATCGGAGGCGCTAAAATTCACCATGCCTTATACACATTCTTACATGTCGAACTGGTTTGGTAACAACTCGCATGTGGCCGATGGCGCCGTTGCAGGCAGCATGCCAGGCGGCGCGACAGGATAATGCAAGCCCGGCTGGCGCAAGATTGCTAAATGCGCTATCGTTTGCCTCCCTTTGCGCCAGCGCGCCGTATCGATATGAATAGGACCCGCATGAAATCGTTCTTCCCCCATCCGACCAAGTCCCTGTTGGGCGCCATGATAGGCTGCCTGTTTTGCGCCACCGCGCTGGCCGCAGCCCCCGGCAATGATGTCGCCGCGCTGGCGCAGATTCGCGATAGCGCGATGAAAAGCGATTGGGCTTACGAGCGCCTGGCCGACTTGACCGACTTGATCGGGCCGCGCCTGTCCGGTTCGGCCGGCGCGGCGGCGGCGGTCGAGCAGGTGGCGGCGGCGCTGCGCAAGATCGGCGCCAAGGTCACGCTGCAACCGGTCAAGGTGCCGCACTGGGTGCGCGGCGCGGAAAGCGCGGAGCTGGTCGACTATGCCGGCCGGCCATCGGGCTTGAGCCAGCGGGTGGTGTTGACGGCGCTGGGCGGATCGGGCGCGACGCCGGCCGCCGGCTTGACGGCGCCGGTGTTGGTGGTGCGCAGTTTCGAGGAGTTGCAAGAACGCGCGGCCGAGGTCAAGGGCCGCATCGTGCTGTTCGACGTGGCCTTCGACCAGGAAATGGCCGAGCGCGGCCAGGCCGGCACCGCCTATGGACAGGCCGCTAAATTCCGCTTTCGCGGTCCGAAGGCGGCGGCCGAACTGGGCGCGGTGGCGGCGCTGGTGCGCTCGGTCGGCGGCGCCGACTTCCGCATCGCCCATACCGGGGCGACTGGCATGGCCGCTGACCGGCGCATTCCGGCTGCCGCCGTGACGGCCGAAGACGCCATGCTGATGAGCCGCCTGGCCGCGCGCGGCGCCGTGCGCATGCATTTGACGCTGACGCCGCAAATCCTGCCCGAGGTCGACAGCTTCAATGTGATTGCCGACTTGCCGGGCACCGACAAGGCCGATGAAGTGGTGATCGTGTCCGGCCACCTCGATTCCTGGGATCTGGCGACCGGCGCCAATGACGATGGCGCCGGCGTGACGGGCGCGATGGGCGTGCTCGACACACTGCTGAAACTGCAATTGCGGCCGCGCCGCACCATCCGCGTGATCGCCTGGATGAACGAGGAAAACGGCAGCCGCGGCGGACGCGCCTATTTCGACGCCAACGCACACCGCTTGACGACCCAGATCGCCGCCATCGAAAGCGATTCCGGCTCGGGCCGGCCATTCGGCGTGCTGGCCAGCGTGGGGCCGCGCGCCGAAGCGCTGTTCGCGCCGCTGCGCGCCGCGCTGGCGCCAATCGGCGCGCAAGCGTTCACGCGCCGCGACGCGCTCGACACGGGCGATTTGAGCATGCTCGAGACGGGCGGCGTGCCCAGTTTCGAGCCGCTGGTCGACAACCACAGCTATTTTAATTATCACCACACGGCGGCCGACACGCTCGACAAGGTGGCGCCGGACAACCTGCGCCGCCACGTTGCGCTGCTGTCGTCGCTGACCTGGTTCCTGGCCAATATGGAGCAGCCGATCGGACGCGCGCCGGCCCAGGTCGAGTAGGGCTCAGATCGCGTCGAGCGGAATCTTCAGGTAGCGCACGCCATTGTCTTCGGGCGCCGGCAATTGGCCGGCGTTGATATTGACCTGGATCGCTGGCAGTATCAGGGTCGGCATGCCCAGCGTGGCGTCGCGCTCGGTGCGCATGTGGACGAATTGCTGTTGCGTGACGCCGTCGCGGATGTGGATATTGCCGGCGCGCTGTTCGGCGACCGTCACTTCCCAGCACGGCGTGCGTCCGGCCGGCGGATAATCGTGGCACATGAACAGACGCGTCTGCGGCGGCAGTTGCAGCAGGGTTTGCACCGACTGGTACAGCATGCTGGCGCTGCCGCCGGGGAAATCGCAGCGCGCCGTGCCCACGTCCGGCATGAACAGGGTGTCGCCGACAAACACCGCGTCGCCGATCTGGTAAGCCATGTCGGCCGGGGTGTGGCCCGGCACGTGCAGGGCGCGCGCTTCCAGGGCGCCGATATGGAATACTTCGCCGGCGCCGAACAGATGGTCGAATTGCGAGCCGTCTTGCGGCGCGGCCGGCTTTTGGTTGAAGACGGTGCCGAAGGCGTGCTGCACGGCGCGGATTGCCGCGCCGATACCGATCCGCCCGCCCAGGTGGCGCTGCAGGTAGGGCGCGGCCGACAGGTGGTCGGCATGGGCGTGGGTTTCCAGCAGCCAGCGGCAAGTCAAGCCATGCTCGCGCACGAAGGCGATTACCTGGTCGGCCGAGCCGGTCGAGGTGCGGCCCGCCTTCGCATCGTAGTCCAGCACCGAATCGATGACGGCGCAATCGCGGCCGTCGCCCTGGTAGACGATATAGGTCACGGTGGACGTGGCGGGATCGAAGAATGCTTGGATTTGTGGTGTCATCTTGGCGCGCGCTGGCTGTGTGGGTCTAATGGATGAATGACATTATAGTGATGTTTTTTCGCCGCTTCAGCAAAGCTCGTGCAATATTCCCATATCGGGCGGGCCCGGGCAGCATGCGCATGCTAATCTGTCTGACTAATGGAGAATCGAACATGAATGAACTCAAGCAAGAATATCGCGGCTATACGATTGCCGTCACGCCGAACAAGGACCATGACGACCTGTGGGATTTCGAGTATCGGATCACGCGCGACAGCGAGACGGTGGCGCACAAGACGGCCGGCTCGGTGACACGCAGCCAGACTCTGGGCGGCCATTTGACGATCGAGGCGGCACGGCTGGCCGGTTGGGAGTTAGCCAGGATCGAGGTCGACAACCTGCTGGCGCTTGAGGCAGGATAAACCGTTTGGTGCTTTTTCGCGCGATAAAAGCGTCTCCGGCGCGGCTTCATGCTAGGATTTCCCTTATTCACAGGGAGGCGACTATGAGCGGCAGTTCCAGGATTCAATACAAAGGTTGGGAAATTGTTCCTTTGGCGTTGCCGACCAGCGACGCCAAGTGGAGTGCCAGTTGCGATATCGAACGCGCCGGCGCCGACGGCATCGAAGTGTTCGAGGGCGCGACCATGCAATTCGTGCGCGATCAGGAAGACGACGCGATCGCCGCCGCTTGCGAGGAAGCGATACGCCAGATCGACAACCTGATTGCCAATCCGCTGGTGCGGCTCGCTTAAGCCATTTGCCTATACACAAGTACCATCGTTACCGGCGTGTAGCCCGCGCAGCGTTCTCGCTGCGAGGTGAACCTCTTTGAGTCCAAGCCAGATTGTCGTCAGCCAGGTTCGCCGTCACTCTTAGCTTGGAGTCGTTCAGAAATTACTGTCACATTTGGACCGGCCCTGGCGAGCGCGCTACAAGGTGCCCGACGAGGGGGGTGTCGTAGATATAGTTCGCCGTGACACTTTTTTCGTGCCTTGCATCGGGAGTATCTCTGTACAGCAATCCATTACGCAGGCGCCCCAACTGCACTCCCGCCAGGACCGGTCAAATGCAACATTTATTTCCTTGTTACTCCTTAGTAAGTGCGCTGTTTGTCGAGCATTGTGTCTTGCCAGAGAGTTTGCGACGCCTTACCAAGCCAATTGCGATTATTCCAAAAAGCATCATGGCGCCAGTGCTTGGTTCTGGAACAGCCATTACATGGGTAAAGTCTACATACCCTGTCTCGTTATAGGCAAACGAATGGGAAAACAAGTCTTGTGTGAAAGTAGTATTATTGAGCGAAACTTTGGTTTCGAAATATACGGATTGTCCAACCTTGGCCGAGTAGAAGTTAAACCTTGGCTCGCCATACCAGGTCATGTCGAGCCTCTTGCAAAACTCGTCGCGCTTGGGGATTTAATCGCCGGAACCGGCAAATTGGGGAGGCGTGGGCGCCCATTACTGGCATGATGTAGTT
>JBEONR010000072.1:0-20143 GCA_040544385.1 Oxalobacteraceae bacterium GrIS 1.11 | reverse complement strand
GTGTCATCGAGCATCGCCGCGTAGGTTAACAGCTGGCCCGGGCGTTTACAAGCCCAAAATAAAAATGCCATCCAGTCTTAACTGAACGGCATTAGGTAACCGGGAGGCATTTTTGGAATCGGAACAAAGTCAGACAAACAGTCAGGCAAACGTTTGCGCAATAATAGGCAAGAAATTTCATTTTATTTCGGCTATCATCCGGTGATTCACTCATCACAGGCAATGCAAACGTTTGCATGAAACTCTGCAAACCCATTCATTTTAACCCGCTCCCGCAGCGTTTAACCACTATTCTTATGCCTACTTCGCACAGTAATCTGAAAGCTGTTCCCGCCGCCGACACCCTGTCCCTGAAAGACGCGGCGCTGGCTTACCACGCCAACCCGCGCCCCGGCAAGATTTCAGTGGTGCCGACCAAGCCGCTGGGCGACGCGCGCGCGCTGACCCTGGCCTACTCGCCCGGCGTGGCATATGCCTGCGAGGCCATCGTGGCCGATCCGCGCGCGGCCGGCGCCTATACCTCACGCGGCAACCTGGTGGCGGTGATCACCAATGGCACCGCCGTGCTGGGCCTGGGCGACATCGGCCCGCTGGCCAGCAAGCCCGTGATGGAAGGCAAGGCCTGCCTGTTCAAGCAATTCGCCGACATCGATGTGTTCGACATCGAACTGGCCGAAAACGACCCCGACCTGTTCATCGACACCGTGGTGCGCATGGAACCGACCTTCGGCGGCATCAACCTGGAAGATATCAAGGCGCCCGATTGCTTTTACATCGAGCAGCAATTGCGCCTGCGCATGAAGATCCCGGTCTTCCACGACGACCAGCACGGCACCGCCATCATCGTCGCGGCCGGTATCCTGAATGGCCTGGAATTGGTCGGCAAGCCGATCGGCGCGGTGCGGGTGGCCGTGTCGGGCGCCGGTGCGGCCGCCATCGCCTGCCTCGATTTGCTCGTTTCGCTGGGCTTGAACAAGCAATTATTGAAAGTGTGCGACAGCCAGGGCGTGATCTATCCCGGCCGCGAGCTGGACATGGAAGCGAACAAGGCGCGCTACGCCAACGCTACTACGGACCGCACGCTGGCCGACGCCATGGTCGGCGCCGACATCTTCATCGGCGTCTCGAAGGGCGGCGTGGTCGACGCCGCGATGGTTGCCTCGATGGCTGACCATCCCCTGATTTTCGCGCTTGCCAATCCGCACCCGGAAATCGCGCCCGAGCTGATCCACGCCACCCGCGCCGACGCCATTGTCGCCACGGGCCGCTCGGATTATCCGAACCAGATCAATAATGTGCTGTGCTTCCCCTACATCTTCCGCGGCGCCCTCGACGTCGGCGCCACCACCATCAATGAGGAAATGAAGCTCGCTTGCGTACGGGCCATTGCGCAATTGGCAAAAGAGCCCTTGCCGGGCGACACCGAGAGCGCCCTGTCGCGCACGCAATTGATTCCGTCGCCATTCGATCCACGCCTGCTGCAGCGGGTCGCACCGGCCGTCGCGCAGGCCGCCGTCGCATCCGGCGTGGCCACCCGCCCGCCGCTGGCCGTCGCCGAGTAGCCCACCAGCACGTGTCAAGATCAGGGAAGAAGGCCGGGCTAGCTGGCAATTAAGTCACCTAGGCGGCGACGCTCTGCCACTGGCGCACCACCGCCGCCACGCGCGCCGGAGCAATCGCTTCCATGCAGTCGCAACTCTGGGCGCCACTGCATGGCGTGCAATCGGATTCGGCGGTCAACGATTGCGCGCGCGCACCGAGCGCGCCCCAGCGCGCCGGATCGATCGGTTTCAACGTCGGGAACAAGCCGAGGGCAGGCCGACCCAGGGCCGACGCCAAGTGCAAGGGTCCGGTGCCGCTGGCAATCAAGCCGTCGGCGGCGCCGATCAGGGCGCTCAAGCCATTCAAGTCGAACTTGCCGCAGATATTGCTGACGTTTGGTGCTTGCAACAAGGCCGCCCCGTGTTCGGCCAGCCATGCCCCTTCAGCCGCGCTGCCGGTGATCCAGACCCGGATGCCGGGATCGCTTTGCAACAGGCGCGCCAGCTCGACATAATGATGCAAGGGCCATTCGCGCCCGTTGCCGTTCGACTTTGGATGCAAGATCAAGTTGAAGGCGTGGGAGGCAAACAAGGCATCCACCTCGGGCCGCTGCGGCGCCGACAAGCCATACAAGGCCGGCACCTCGGCCAGCGGCGGTGTGAAGCGGATACCCAGCGGGCGCAGCAGGGAAAAATTCAATTGCGCTTCATGCAGCGCCGACCTGGCCCGGCTGAAATGGGCCAGCTTGTTACAGGTAAGCCAGTGGAACAAGCGGTGGCTGGTACCGACACGGTAGCGGATACCGGCCCGTTTCGCCGCCTGCGCGAGGCGCCGGTTTGGAAAGGCAAAAATGATGGCGTCGATGCCGGACGTGGCAAAATACGCCTGCGGTTGCTCCAATGTCTCGACCTCGATGACCCGGTCGATGAAGCTGCATTGCCGCACCAGAGGGGCAGCGTAGGCGCGGCACAAAAAATCGATTTTCAAATCCGGGTAGCGGCTTTTCAAGAAACCGGCCAGCGGCAACGTCAGCACGACATCGCCTATATTATCGGTGCGGCAGATCAGCAAGTGATTGAAAGCAATGCTCATTGAAGCCTTGGAGTTATATATTTTAATATAATACACAATTGTGCCGGCCTGCCCCCGCAGAAACATCGTCGTCTTGGCGCAAAACAATTGAATGGTTACCATGACGCTTCATCCACCAGCAAACAAAAACACCGTTTTACTTTCCTCTCCGACACGTGGCCACACCCCGGCCTGAGCCTGGCGGTGATCGGGACCCGACTGCGGAAAGTTTCATGAAAGATGTTTTGTGATCAGCCGAAGGCCGCTTCTTCGACGCGACCCCACATCTCAAGCAAACAGTCTCAAGCAATCCTAGGCCCCTGGCCAGAAGTCTGCTTGCGGTTCTTCCCGGCCACGGGCGACATGCTCGATTTCACGCTGACCATGCACGGCGCCCGTGTTCATCACGACGTCTCAGCGATGCCATGTTTTGGCTGAGGATTGCAAACGTCTTTTATGCGGTGATGAGTTGCACCCTGGTGTGACGATGCCTGTCACGCGCTCCGGCTGGCGCCTGAACCGGCAGCGTCGAGCATCGGGCGCAATTGCTGCCAGACCAGGTCGGCGCTCATATCGCGCATGCACTTCTGGTGTCCCAGCGGACATTCGCGCTGGCGGCATGGCGCGCAAGCCAGGCGCAGCGAGATGGCGCTGGCCAGGTCGGAAAACGGCGGCGCGTGGTCGGGGTCGGTCGGACCGTACAGCCCGATCACGGGCCGGTTCAGGGCCGAGGCGATGTGCAACAAGCCGGAGTCATTGCTGACCACGGCCTCGGCCCGCCCGATCAAGGCAATCGCCTCGGCCAGACTGGTGCCGCCGGCCAGATTGACGACCCCGGCCGCCCCCACCCTGGCGGCGATATCGTTGCACACTTCCCAGTCTTTCGGCGAACCGAGCAGGACGATCTGGGTGTCCGGGTCGCGCGCCAGCGCCGCTTGCGCCAGTTGCGCGAAATGGGCCGCCGGCCAGCGTTTTGCGGCGCCGAATTCAGCCCCCGGCGCCAACGCGATCAGCGCGCGCGACTGCGCCAGTTCCAGGCGCGCGCAAGCGGCGTCTATCTGGGCGGCGTCCACCACCAGCGCCGGGCGCGCCAGGCCGACCACCAGCGGTGCGCCCGGCGCGCCGGCCAGCGCGGCATAAAACGCCACCATTGGCCGCGGCGGAGCGTCGTCATGGTGCATCACATTGATCAAGCCGTAACGGCTTTCGCCCTTGTAGCCGATGCGGCGCGCAATCCCGGCCAGCCATGGAATCAGGGCAAACTTGAGCGTATTGGGCAACACATAGGCTTGCGCATAGCCGCGCCGGCGCAACAGGCGGGCATAGCGCCAGCGCTGCCGCAATTGCAGCGCGCCGTGGCGGAACGGGGTTTCCAGCACCTCATCGACTTCAGCCATCTGGCGCCACACGGGCGCCACCCCGGGCGGCGCCAGTACTTCGATGGCGTGTTCCGGGTGGCGCGCGCGCAACAGCCGCAGCAGCGGCTGCGCCATCACCGCGTCGCCGATCCAGTTCGGCGAAATCACCAGCGTGCGCGCCGCCTTCACGCCGCTTCCTTGGTGAACTGCAAGCGATACAGATTGGCGTACATGCCATTATTAGCCAGCAATTGCGCGTGCCGCCCCACTTCGATGATGCGGCCATGGTCCATCACGGCGATGCGGTCGGCCCGCTCGATGGTCGAGAGGCGGTGCGCGATCACCAACGTGGTGCGGCCGGCCATCAGGGTATCGAGCGCCGCTTGCACCGCGCGCTCCGACTCATTGTCGAGCGCCGAGGTGGCTTCGTCGAGGATCAGGATAGGCGCGTCCTTGTAAATGGCGCGCGCGATCGCCACCCTCTGGCGCTGGCCGCCGGACAGGCGGCCGCCGTTTTCGCCGATCAAGGTATCCAAGCCGTCCGGCAAGGCCGCCACCACGGCGTCCAGGTGGGCCGCCTTGACGGCCGCCGCCAGCCGCTGCGGATCGACCCGCTCGACGCCATAGGCGATATTGGCGCCCAGGGTATCGTCGAACAACACCACATTCTGGCTCACCATCGCCAATTGCGCGCGCAGGCTGGCCAGGGTCAGTTCGTCGTAGGGCACGCCGTCGAGCGAGATGGTACCGGCGCTGGGCGAATAAAAGCGCGTCACCAGGTTCACCATGGTCGACTTGCCGCCGCCGGAAATGCCGACCAGGGCCACGGTTTCGCCGGGCGCGATATCGAGCGTGACCTCGCTCAGGGCCGGTGCGCCGGCGCCGTCGTAGGCGAACGAGACGCGCTCGAAGCGCAAATGGCCGCTGGAACGCCCCATCACGCGCGTGCCCGGGTCGACCTCGACTGGCGCGTCCATCATGGCGAATACGGTTTCGGCGGCAGCCATGCCGCGCTGCAGCGGGCCATTCACTTCGACCAGGCTTTTCAGGGGCGACAACAGCATCAGCATGCTGGTGATGAAGGCGGTAAACTGGCCCACCGAGATATCCTGGTACATCGCCAGCACTACCACCACCGACACCGCCAGCGAGGTGGCGATCTGGGTGATCGGCACGGTGGCGGCGGCGGCCACCGTCATGCGCTGCGAAAAGCCGCGCAAGGCTTCGCTGCGCGCCTCGAAGCGGGCCCGTTCGTAGCGCTCGCCGGAAAATACCCGTATCACCTGGTGCCCGCGGGCCGCCTCTTCCACCACTTGCGTCATTTCGCCGGTGACGCGCTGATTGTCGCGGTTCAGGCTGCGCAAGCGCTTGGTGGTGCTGCGCACGATGACCGAGGTCAAGGGCACGATCACCAGCGCCACCAGGGTCAGCATCCAGTTCAGGTACAGCAGAAAGCCGAGCAGGGCCAGCACCGTCAGCGCGTCGCGCACGAAAGCCAGGCACACCGAATTGACCATGTCGACGACCTGGCGCACGTCACCGATCACAGTATTGATCATGGTGCCGGTCGATTCTTCCTGGAAGCGCGCCACCGGCAAGCGCAGCAGGCGGTCGAACATGGCGCGGCGCAGATCGTTGAGCACGCGGCTGATGACCCAGTTGTTCAGGTAGGCGGTGGAAAAAGTAAACACCCCGCGCAGCGAAAAGATCGAGATCAGTACCAGCGGCACCAGCCACAGGCTGAAGCTCACCTTATGGGCGCCAAAACCATTGTCCAGCAGCAATTGCATCGAATTGGTCAACATCGGCTGGGTGCTGGCCGTGCCAGCCATCGCCAGCAGCGACAAGATGGCGCGCGTGCGGTAAGGTTTAACAATCTTCAAGAGACGGCCAATGACGGCGCTATTTTCCATCGAATTCTTTCGCATTCAGGCAAAAACATTAACAATATCGGGCCGCGCTTGCGCGCGCGGCCGCGAAGGATTCAAAAAGGGAAGTGGCGCGGCCCGGGAAATCGGGAGCACGGCGCACCCGGTCCGGCACGCATTCATTAAAATAGCATGCGAATAATCCACATTAGGTTGACGTCGACTCTTTTTCTTAAGGTATTATTCAACACTGTTTCCTTGAGAACAAACTATAAGAATAACCAACCTGGGCGGCATCGACACCATGCAGCAAGCAGCAACGATTTCAGTCGTCATCACTACGTATAATCGGCCCGACGCGCTCAGCGCCGTGGTCGAGGCATGTTTTGCGCAAAGCGATCAAAATTTCGAGATCATTATCGCTGATGACGGCTCGACCCACAACACGCGGGATTGCATTGACGGGCTCAAGCGACGCTCGCCCGTGCCGCTGCAACACGTGTGGCAAGCGGACCTGGGTTTTCGCGCCGCGATGGCGCGCAACAAGGGTACCCTGGCCGCCAGCGGCAACTATATCGTGTTCATGGATGGCGATTGCATTCCCCAGCGCAATTTCATCGCGCAACACCGCAAGCTGGCCCGCCGCGGTTATCTGGTATCGGGCAGCCGAGTGTTGCTGAGTCCGGCAATGACTTGCAGAATACTGGAGCGCAAACTGGATCTGTGGCGCATGAGTTGGGCCAGCAAGCTTCGCCTGCGCTTGATCGGCGACATTAACAAATTGCCACAATTACTATTCACCTGGCCTGACGTCGGACGCGAGCGCAGGCGTTTCTCGTGGCGCCGCATCAAAAGTTGCAACCTGGCAGTCTGGCGCAGCGACCTGGAACTGGTCAATGGCTTCGACGAAAGCTTCCTCGGCTGGGGGCACGAAGACTCCGACCTCGTGGTGCGCCTTTTCAACGCCGGCGTGATGCGCAAGGATGGCGCGTTTGCAACGGAGGTATTTCACCTGTGGCACAAGGAGAACGAACGCGCACAAGAATTGAGCAACCGACACCTGGTCCTCGAACGGGCCGCCAACAAGACCACCCAGGCTTATCGCGGCCTGGTCGCCAAGTAGGCAGGACGATCATGGCCCGCCGCCGCGCCTTTGGCGACATTGTCGATCATCGCGCCCGCGTATCGACATAATCTGGCAAGCGCCGTAACAACCACGTGTAGAAAAATAGCCGCATCGGTTTCAGATGCGCTCACCTGATCGCGCAAAGCGCGCTACCCACCCAAGGGGGCGCAGGCGGCATACCATGCGGATGCCTGCGTCGCACGCCTGCGTCGCACGCCGGCGCCGGCGCCGGCGTGCAGATGCGCGCAAGAAATCGGCATTCAGGTATTCATTGGCACGGCATGCGTGTCATCGGCGGCGCGGGCAAGTTCGGACCCAAACGGGGCCAGACAAAATCCGATCAAGGTGCACACCATCATACCGTAGAAAACTTTGGGGGCCATCAACCAGAACATCACATCGGTCAAACCAAACGCGACAAAACAGGCAACCAAGATGACGCCGGCCAATGCCGCCGCATGGTATTCACTGTGCGCTTTCCTGAGCACCGACAAAAAAATGCATAGAGGTCCAAAATACATCAGCAGTAAAAAACTGCAATCGACTAATCCGCCCGTTGCAAGAAAATTCAGTACGTCGTTATGGCTACTGGCATAAGTCAACGCCCGCGATGGTTGCAATCTTCCTTGTGCAAGCAAACTCTGCAGCGCATCGTGGAAGGAGTCGCGTCCCACCCCAAACCAGGGATGATCCACAAACATCATCCATGACGCCTTCCACAATTCAAGCCTGATGCCACCTGAATTGTTGGCATCGCCACTGTTGATATAGGCGTGCGCGTTCATGATAGCCTCCCCGACCCGCTCGGCAACACCGGTGGCGGGAATGAAATAAGCCAAAACCGACATCACACCCATCAAGACAACCGCCAACACGATCCGCCTGCCATAGATACTGCGACCATATATCAGCAAGGGCACCACGACAAACAATAAGGCGATCCAACTGCCACGCGACTCCGACAAGACCGAGGCCAGCAAACCGCACAGCAAGGCCGTGACGGGTAGGTAGGCCAGTCTCGTCTTGCGAAACTCGGAGAGGGCGCACAAGGACATGACGCCCAGCGCCAGCGCCAAGTCGCCAAAGGTAATGGCGTGGTAGGTAAAGCCGACCGCCCGGTACATCCCGAATATATAGTGCTGCACCAGGGCCAGCACGCCAGAGCCGATCGCGGCGCAACACACGCCGATCCAAAACCAGCGTATGCGTGGTCGAAAATAGGCGACGAAACCGATGCAAGTCAAGGCGAACAACAGTCGTGACGGTCCGTCAAGCGTGTGTATGGTTTGATGGAAAACCAGCAAGCGTCCCAGCGAGATGGCAAAATACCCACCAAAACCAAGCATGATCCACGCGAGCTGGCGGCGATATTGGGCGCAATACGCCAAGTACCCCTTGCCGACATACGCTGCGCTCATCAATAGAATAAGCAGTTGCACCACGCTCATGCCCGCCGACGAGGTCAGCGCGAGTACCGGCATCATGAATATGACGGCGGTGGCAAATTTTTCCACGCCATTGCTGCGCAAGGGACCCATGATCGTGATATCCATTCAATTTGTTCATCGGCAAAGCTGCCGATTTTTGTTGCAATGATCGATTATAGTATATTGACACTTGCTCGCCCTCGTTAAGGCGGGCGCGTGCCGCCCTCATGCTTGCCCGTCGAGCATGCTCAGGCGCACCAGGTCGGCCACATTATCGACCCCCAGCTTGCTCATCAAGCGCGCCTTGTGCAC
Source organism: Oxalobacteraceae bacterium GrIS 1.11 (assembly GCA_040544385.1). GTDB lineage: Bacteria > Pseudomonadota > Gammaproteobacteria > Burkholderiales > Burkholderiaceae_D > Janthinobacterium. Next base: position 11,439 of record JBEONR010000072.1, on the reverse strand, counting down.
TTCCACCGTGCGCACGCTGATGCCCAGCGTCGGCGCGATGTCGCGGTTATGCTGGCCCGTCACCACCAATTGCATCACCTCGTGTTCGCGCGGCGTCAAGCCGCGCAGCAAGTCCAGGCTCTCCGAGCGGCGCCGCACTTGCAGGCGCTGCGTCTGCTCGCGCGCATAGGCTTCATCGATGGCCGCCATCAACTTGTCATGGTCGAAAGGCTTTTCCATGAAGTCGCTGGCCTGGGCCTTGAAGGCGGCGCGCGCCAGGCTGACGTCGCCATGCCCGGTGATGATGATGACGGGAATCCGGCAACCGCGTTCGGCCAGGCTGCGCTGCAGGCTCAAGCCATCCATGCCAGCCATGCGAATATCGATCAAGAGGCAACCGGCCCACTCTTCGCGCCAGGCCAGCAGGAAATTCTCGCCGCTGGCAAAGACGGCGCTGCGGTAGCCGCGCACGCCCAGCAGCAAACCCAGTGAATCGCGCACGGCAGGGTCGTCGTCGACGACAAAGACTGTCAAATTAGTTGGCATGCTGCTCTCCCGAGTCCACCATAGGCAAGACAAATCTGAAAATACCCTGTTCCGCCACTTCGGCCCACAGCTTGCCGCCGTGGGCTTCGACAATGGCGCGGCTGAGCACCAGGCCCAGGCCCAGGCCGCTGGCCTTGGACGATACGAACGGCTCGAACAGGCGCGCCGCCAGCGCGCTGGAAATGCCGGCGCCGCTATCTTGCACCGAGAAGCGCAGACGGCCGCCGCCCAGGCGCTCGAGCGTCAAGCTGATGCGGCGCTGTCCGGGCGACTGGCTCAGCACCGCGTCAAGCGCGTTGGCCAGCAAATTGCGCAACACCAGTTCGATTTGCAAGCGGTCGGCATGGATCACATACGGCGCCGCATCCGGCACGCTCCATTCCACCCCGTGCTCGCGAAATTGCGCCAGGAATTGCTGGCTGACGGTAGCGATCAGGCTACCCGCCTCCAGGGCTTCGAGTTGCATCGCGCCGGTGCGGAAAAAGTCGCGCAAGCGCCGCACCACTTCGGCCGCGCGCCCCGATTCGACGATCATGTGGCCGATCGCCCCCTTCAGCACGGCGCCGCTCTCTCCCCGCTCGAGCAAGTATTCGCAGGCCTTGCCATAGGTCGACAGGGCCGTCAGCGGCTGGTTCAATTCATGTGCCAGCGCGGCCGCCATTTCGCCGGCCGCCGCCAGGCGCAAGCTGTGTTTCAATTCATCGGCCACCTGGCGCATTTCATCGACCACGGTGCCAATGAAAAAGCCGACCAGGGCCAGCATCGCATCGAGCATTTGTAATTCGTAAAACTCGATATCGACTGCGCGGGTCCATTTCACCAGCCCGATGATACCCAATTGCAGCAAGAACACCATCAGGGCCGTGCCGGGCAAGCCGTGGCGCGAGGCGGCCCAGATCACCGGCAAGAACAGAAAATAAAAATGCTTCAGTTCGGCGCTGGCGATCGAGCCAAACACGCCCCACAGCACGCAGGCGGCCAGCGCCAGATACGCCGCCGTTTCCCAGCACCACAAGGCGGCGCGCAGGCGCGCGCGGCCGCGTGCGCCTGCCACCATCCAGATCAGCGGCATCGACACCAGCACCCCGACCGTGTCGCCGATGCCAAAGCGCAACGCCGCCACGCCCCATTCGCCATGCGGGATCATGCCGCCCGCATACAGCAGCGAGATATAGCCGACATCGTTGACCAGGGTGCCGCCGACCACGATGCCGGCCCAGATAAATAGCCGGTTCCGGTTGTCGAAGATGTCGCCGCCGCGGAAGATGCGCCGCAAGCCTTCGCCGATCAAGCCATAGCCGAGCGTCAGCCAGAGCGAGCCGAGCACGGTCAAGAGCATGCCGGCCGGCATGCCGCGCACCAGGATCTCGCCGCCCAGCAAGGCCAGGAACCACGGCAGGGCCGCGCGCTTGCCATAACTTAGCCAGAAGACCAGTCCCAGGGCCGGATCGGGATTCCACGGCGTAATATTGAGTCCGTACAGGGGATCGATGTAAGTGGCCCAGTCGAACAACAGGTACAGCCCGACAAAGGCGGGATACGGCAAAAATCGGAGCGGGAATTGGCGGAATAGGCGCATGGGCTGGAGGGAGTCGCGGTACTCCGCATTATGCATCGGCCCGCCGCGCCAAGCCAGCGCTGTGGCGACCACATAAGGGAATCACGTACGCCATTTCGCGAATGTACAAAGGGGGAAGTGCTCTATACCATATGCAACATTCCAAATTTCATCCAAGCGCCCCGCCATGATGCTGCTGCCCGCACTGTCGTTTTCCAGCCACGGGGAGCACGCGCGCCCGGCGCCCGTTTGCCGCAGCGAGGCCGGGCAAGTGTTGCTGCTGTTATTGCCAATCAAGCGCGCCAGCGATGTGATCTATGGCGCCCGCTACGCCAAGCGTCTGCTCGAATGGGGCATTCAAGTCAAGGTCCACCTGTTGCATGTGACGGGCGCCGGGCGCCAGCCGGGCGCGCCGCTGGTGCAGGAGCGCGGCGAAGAGGACGATGCGCAAGCCGAGGAGGTGATGCGCGAAGCAGCCTTGTACCTGAGCCGTTCGCGGATCGATCATTGCAGCTTCCTGCGCTCGGGCGACATTGTCTTTTCCATTCTGGATGCGGCGGAAATGCTCGATTGCCGGGAAATCGTGCTGCCGGCCCCCGGCGCCTGGCGCCTGTTTTCCGGCGACTTGACGCGCCGCATCGCCCGCTCCAGCCGCAGCGCCACCGTGGTATTGGCAGGCCAGGACGGCATGCGTTGCCCGGCCCACGCTTCATGAACGGCTTGCCGTCCACTTATTCCGATCTTACAGAAAACCAGATGACGCAGTTAATTACCCTCCGCTCTTGCCTGAGCGAGACGCCACGCGGCATGTACTATGTGCGCGATATCATCAAGCTGCAGTTGCGCGCCCTGTTTAACCGGCGCCAGACCAGCGACTGGCTGCATTTATTGAATTCCAGCCCCGTGCTGGGCGAACTGGCGCGGGCTTGCCCGCGCCTGATCCAGAAGATTTACCGCCCCTATTTCAGCCATACCATGGATTGCCAGGCCCGCCTGGCCTTGCTGTCTGAACATTACCGCTTCATTGCCCGCCATGGCCTCGGTCCCATCGTGGCGCAGGCGACCCGCCATCCGGTGCCGCTGGCTGTCATCGAAGGCAAATCGGGCGCCGTGTACCAGATCGAGTTGCGGGCAATTAATGCGATGGAACGCGAAGGCGAATTGATCTTGCAACTGCGCTGCGGCCCCAGCGTGATTTATTCCACCGCGTTTTCCTTCATGAAAGCCGAGCACCGCATGAGCGTCGGCATCGGTTGCATGCAAGGGCCGACAGGCGCCGACAGCCTCGCGCTGGTGCGCGAGGCAACCCGCGACTTGCACGGCTTGCGGCCGAAAAACCTGATGCTGCGCCTGGTGCGCCAATTGGGCCACGACTTCCATTGCCAGGCCGTGATCCTGGTCGGCAATCCAAACCGTACCGTGCGCCAGGCGGCAAAGAAAGGCCTGGTATTTGCCGATTACGACGCCCTGTGGCTGGAAATGGGCGCCCACGCGCGCGGCGACGGCAATTTCGAGCTGGCTTGCGAAGCCTTGCCGGCGCCCGTGATGGAAGCGATTGCATCGAAAAAACGCTCCGAAGCGCGCAAACGCCATGAAACCCTGCAAGGCATCATCCATGCCATGCGTGCCAGCCTAAGCACGCCGGGCACCACACCCTTGGCCGAGATCGCCATGCCGGCCGCGCCGGTACGCGGCGCGGTCACGGTGGCCGGGATGGACCGCGATTACACGGCGGCGCTCGCTTAAACCATCTTTGGCGCCTGGTATAACACTGATGCTTTTTGAGCAAACGGGAACTTGATGCAAAATCGCATAACCGTACGCTGTGTTCGCCTGGTGTAGAAAATTAAACCGAAGATGTCGAGGATTTTTTCTGTCGCGATTCCGGCCGGGCTACCTTCCGGCATGGACGGCACGACTCGCGGCAAGGTCAACATCATGCGATACCGGCCAGGGCCTCGTGCAGCGCGTCCGGTGAGGCGGTTCAGTCCAACAAGATGTAGCCGCAGCCGCTGGACAGTAGCGGCGATGCTTGAGCGCCAGATAAACGCTATTTCTTGGGCTCATGAAACAACCGACTCGCTTTCCCCTGCGTTCCAGCCGACATTTGCCGGCGCGACTCGATTTTAACCTTAGGCATCACACCATGCGCGCCACCACCTTTCTGCTATTCGTCCTCGGATGCCTCGCATTTGGTGCCACCAAGGCCAATCCAGGCCGGACTCCGGTATACGACGACGCCTTTGTTTGGCATGTAGCATCTCAGCTCTCCCGTAACTTGGTGGCGTTCCAGAAGCAAAATGGCTTCAACTTCCCTGAAAGTGACTGGATAGAACTCGGCTCAGAGTATGATATTTTGTATCACAACTACCTTTTGCGATGCGACGGGCCCCTCCTGGAGCTGGAAAAAATGGTCGCTCATGTTGAATTTGAAAGCTTACAAGAAGCAGGCATATACAACGCGGCCGGCTATGATGCGGCGCTCAATAATGAAGCCTGGTCGGCGCTTCAGAGTTGGGCAGGAAAGATTCTGCTTCCCTTTATAGAAACCTTGTCTTCTTCAAAATTCGGTTTCTATCCCGAGTGCGTTGTTCCCGCGTATCTGGCCAAAAACAAGATAAGCATTCGTGAACCTTTCAAGGCGCCACAAATTAACAATCTGGCAGCCGGTCCACTATATTAGTAATACTGCGGGCCAAGGCAGCGCTCGTCGAGGCAAGGAACTGTACGGCAAAAGGCCGACGACATTCGCAGCAGAGCCGGTCCAGAAGCGACAGCCATTTCTGAACGACTCCGACACTTGTAACCTGTCCCAGCAGGTAATACGCCACCTGCTGGCGGCTCCTCGGCAAGGGGACTGCCTTGCTTACGTAGCAAGGCCAGCCACGCATCGTCTGCGCGGCCCGCGTTCCCGAGGAAGCACCATCGGGCGCCGCATCCTACGGGAAGCGGCTCGGCAACTCAAGCGGGCCGCGCCTGCGCGCGCAAGGCGGCCGCGTGCTGCAGCACGCCTTCCACCGAAAAGCCGGCGATGCTGTCGGCCCCGGCCGCCAGCACTTGCGCCCGCAGGCGCGAGCGCGGCGCCCACTGCAAGGCTTTGACACCATCGTTTTGATAAATCCCGATCACCGGCGTATCGAAGGCCGAGGCCAGGTGGATCAGCGCCGTATCGGTGCTGATCAACAGGTCGGCGCGCCCACATAAGGCAATCAGGCGCTCCAGGTTACCCTCGCAATTGAGCAATTGAGCGACCACGCCCGGTTGCGCCAGCACGTGCCGCGCGGCGCCGGCCGTGGCATCGCTACAGACCAGGCAAAGCAAGGCCTCCGGCGCGCTCGATCGCAAGCCGCGCAAGATGGCGGCGCCGGCCTGCGCGTCGATATTGCGCTCGCGGTCGGCCGCAAACAAATTGACGACTATGATTTCGCGCCCGTCCGCCGCCACGCCGCCCAACTGGGCGCCATCGCCGGCGCCCAGCGCGTAAGCGAGTTCGCCGTCGCCATCCCACCCTATCTGGAGCAAGGCCTCGCGGCAAGCGTCGATCTGGTGGCGCGGCGGGCTGGCGTGGAATTGGCGCAAGTCGATCACCCGACCCGGGCGCGCCAGCCACAGCAAAAAACGGTTTTTCTCGCTGCGCATCGGGCGCCAGGTGACGATATAGTCGAAGCGCTCGCGGCGCAGCGCGCGGCCGGTGGCGAACACGGCGCGCCAGCCGCGCCTGGCCAGCGGCCACAGGGTGCGCAAGCGCGCGTCGCGAGCCCAGAAGACGGCGGTGGCGCCGGCCACAGTGGCGTGGATCTCGCAATGGGGCGCGTGCGCGCGCAAGCCGGCCACGAAGGCGGTGCTGACAACGGCGTCGCCAAGCTTGCCGTCGTGCGAAAAAAACAGCACCTTCAGCGGCGCGACCGGCCCTCCCGTGTTCGCGCCGGCGCCGGCGACCGCCTCAATACTCAACGGCCACCTCTTGCGCGCCCAGCAACTGGGTCAGCGCAAGCTGCAACTCGTCGGACGGCGCCACCCGCCATTCGTCGCCAAATTGCAGGGTGCAGCCGACGCCCTGCGGGCTGACCCGGGCCGCGATCGGCAAGCCGCTCTCGGCGCGGTGCGGCGCCAGCACTTCGCGGATGCGCCTGGCATCCACCCCGGCCGGCAAGGCCAGGCCCAGTTGGCGCCCATACTGGATGCGCGCGGCGACGATGTCGAAGGCCTTTTCGGCCGTGATGCGCAAGCCGCCCGAGAAGCGGTCTTCCGACACCTTGCCGACCACGGCCAGGAATTCGTCTTCCTTGAAAATCTTCCTATTCTGGTCAAACAATTCGCTATACACGGTCACCTCGACGGTGGCGCTCTTGTCGTCGAGCGTGACGATGCTGATCTTGCCGCGCTGCGTCATCTGGGTGCGGATGCCGGTGATCACGCCGGCCATCATGCGCGGCTCGCGCGACGGGTCCAGGTCGGCCAGCTTGGTGCGGGCGAAGCGGCGCGCTTCCGGCGCGTAGGAATCGAACAAATGGCCGGACAGGTAAAAGCCGAGCGCGATCTTTTCCTCGGTCAGCCTTTGCTTGTCGCTCCACGGCGCCACCTTCACGTATTCGGGCGGCGCCACCATGTCGCTGTCGTCGCCGCCGAACAGGCTGACCTGGTTGGCCGCCTTGGCGTCTTGCTCGGCGCATTCCATCGCGAAACCGACCGAGGCTTGCAGGATCGCGCGGTCAACGCCGAAGCAATCGAAGGCGCCGCCGCGTATCAGCGAATCGATGGTGCGGCGGTTGATCTGGCGCTTGTCGACGCGCTTGCAAAAATCGAACAGGTCGGTGAACGGGCCGCTCTGGCGGGCCGCGATGATGGCTTCGATCGCGCTCTGGCCGGAACCCTTGACAGCGCCCAGGCCGTAGCGGATCTGGCTGACGCGCTGGCCCGACACCGAGGGTGGCGGGCCGTCCGGCGTGAAGCGGTAATCGGACAGGTTGATGTCGGGCGCCAGCAGGGTCAGGCTGCAGACATCGATCGCGTCTTCCACCAGGATCTTGATCTTGTCGGTGTCGTCCATCGCCAGCGACAAGTTGGCCGCGATGAAGGCGGCCGTGTGGTGCGCCTTCAGGTAAGCGGTATGGTAGGACAGCAGCGCGTAGGCAGCGGCGTGCGACTTGTTGAAACCGTAGCCGGCGAACTTTTCCATCAAGTCGAAGATCTCGTCGGCTTTTTGCTCCGTCAAGCCATCCTTGGCGGCGCCGTCGCGGAAAATCTGGCGATGCTCGGCCATCTCCTCGGCCTTCTTCTTGCCCATCGCGCGGCGCAGCATGTCGGCCCCGCCCAGCGAGTAACCGCCGACGATCTGCGCCATCTGCATCACCTGCTCCTGGTACACCATGATGCCGTAGGTTTCCGACAAAATGGACTCGGTGCGCGGGTCAGGGTAGTCGAAGCGCTCGCCGTGCTTGCGCTTGCAAAAGTCGGGGATCAAGTCCATCGGGCCGGGGCGGTACAGGGCGACCAGGGCGATGATGTCCTCGAAGCGGTCGGGCCGGGCATCCTTCAACATGCCCTGCATGCCGCGCGACTCGAGCTGGAATACGGCCACCGTCTTGGCCTTGGTCAGCAAGTCGTAGGACGCCTTGTCGTTGAGCGGCAGGCGGGCCAGGTCGAAGTCGGCCTGGGCCGGGTCGAGCTGCTTGATGTAGCGCACCGCGCGGTCGAGGATGGTGAGCGTGGTCAAGCCCAAAAAGTCGAACTTGACCAGGCCAACGGCTTCCACGTCATCCTTGTCGTATTGCGAGACGACGCCGGAATCGCCGCCCTGGGTATACAGCGGGCAAAAATCGGTCAGTTTGCCGGGCGCGATCAAGACGCCGCCGGCATGCATGCCGATATTGCGGGCGATGCCTTCGACTTGCTGGGCCAGGTCGAGCAATTGCTTGACCTCCTCCTCGTTCTCGAGGCGTTCGGCCAGCAGCGGTTCTTCCTTGATGGCGTCGGCGATCGTGACCGGCTTGCCGGGCTTGAACGGGATCAGTTTGGAAATGCCGTCGCAAAAATTGTAGCCGAAATCGAGCACCCGGCCGACATCGCGGATCGCGCCCTTGGCGGCCATGGTGCCGAAGGTGGCGATTTGCGAGACCGCATCCTTGCCGTACAAATCCTTGACGTGCTGGATCACGCGGTCGCGCCCCTCCTGGCAAAAGTCGATGTCGAAGTCGGGCATCGAGACCCGTTCCGGATTGAGGAAACGCTCGAACAGCAGATTGTAGGCCAGCGGATCGAGATCGGTGATCAGCAGCGAATACGCCACCAGGGAACCGGCGCCCGAACCCCGGCCCGGTCCGACCGGGACGCCGTTTTCCTTGGCCCAGCGGATGAATTCAGCCACGATCAGGAAGTAGCCGGGGAAACCCATATTGCTGATGGTATCGGTCTCGAACTTGAGCCGGTCCTGATAGCGGGCGCGCTGCGCCTCGCGCTTGGCCACGTCGGGATAGAGCTGGATCAGGCGCTGCTCCAGGCCGGCCTGCGACTCGGCCACCAGGAATTGGTCGATGGTCATGCCGGGCGGGGTCGGAAAGTTCGGCAATTGCGGCTTGCCCAGCACCAGGGTCAGGTTGCAGCGCTTGGCGATTTCCACCGAATTGGCCAGCGCCGCCGGCAAGTCGGCGAACAAGTCGGCCATCTGCGCCTGCGACTTGAAGCATTGGCCGTCGTTGAAGCGTTTCACGCGCTTGGCGTTGGCCAGCATTTCGCCTTCCGCGATACAGGTGCGGGCCTCGTGGGCGATGAATTCGTTCGGGTCGAGAAATTGCACCGGGTGGGTCGCCACCACGGGCAAGCCCAGCTTGGCCGCCAGCGCGACCGACTGGCGCACCTGGCGTTCCTGGTTGGGCTGGCCGCCGCGCTGGATCTCGATATAGAAATGGCCGGGGAAAAGCGCCGCCCAACGCTGCGCATGACGTTCGGCCAGCGCCAGGTTGGCGTTTTCAATGGCGATGCCGACGTCGCCGAAATGGGCGCCGGACAGCGCGATCAAGCCGTTCGCCGGGTCGGTGTCGGGCAGCAGCGCGGAACGGCTGGTGGCCAGCGCCTGCAACCATTCGACGCGGATTTCGGCGCGGCCCTTATGCTGGTTTTCCAGCCACGCCTTGGACAGCAATTCGCACAATTGCAGATAACCGATGCGGTTTTTCGCCAGCAGCAGCAGGCGCGAGGGTTTGTCACGGTTGTCGTCGTTGCTGATCCAGACATCCACCCCGACTACCGGCTTGATGCCCTTGGCGCGTGCCGCCTTGTAGAATTTGACCATGCCGAACAGGTTTGACAAGTCGGTGATGGCCAGCGCCGCCTGCTGGTCCTTGGCGGCCGCGTCGACCACGTCGTCGATGCGCACCAGGCCGTCGACGATCGAATACTCGGAGTGCAGCCGCAGATGCACGAAGGCCGGCCCCTGCGGCTTGTCCGCCGCGATGGCCGCCCCGGCGGCGTGTTGCGTTACCATTTCCATACTGTTTGCCATTCTTTTGCTGTCTTCATTGGCGCTATTTTACCGTGCCTTGCCGCCGGGCTTGGGACCGCATCGCGACAAAGTTTATAATATGGTTTGTACAGTTTATTCAGATCGCACTCATGCAAGCCACACTCGCCCACGGCGCCTCCGACGCTGCCGCCCACGTCAATATCGCGGCCTACAAATTCGTCACCTTCGACGACACCGAGCACATGCGCCCGCAATTCCAGGAACTGTGTCTGGAACTGGGACTCAAGGGCACCATCTTGCTCACGCCGGAAGGCATCAATCTGTTCCTGTCGGGCCCGCGCGCAGCGATCGACCGCTTCCTGGCCTGGTTGCGCGGCGACGCCCGCTTCGCCGACATCGAAGTCAAGGAAAGCTATTCGGAAGAGCAGTCGCACAAGCGCATGCTGGTGAAACTGAAAAAAGAAATCATCACGATGCGCATGCCGCTCATCAAGCCGGAACTGGGGCGTGCGCCCTCGGTCGACGCGCGCACGCTCAAGCGCTGGCTCGACAGCGGCGTCGACGACGCCGGCAAGCCGGTGGTGATGATGGAAACCCGCAATGCCTTCGAAGTCGATGTGGGCACCTTCGACAACACGCTCGACTACCGCATCGACAAATTCACCGAATTCCCAGCCGTGGCCGCCGCCCACAAGGACGAACTGGCGGGCAAGACCGTGGTGACTTTTTGTACCGGCGGCATCCGCTGCGAAAAGGCGGCCATCCACATGAAGGAAATCGGCTACGACAGCGTGTACCAACTCGACGGCGGCATCTTGAAGTATTTCGAGGAAGTGGGCGGCGCCCATTACACGGGGGATTGCTTCGTGTTCGACTACCGCACCGCGCTCAATGCGCAACTGGAGGCCGTCACGACGACTCAATGCTTCGCCTGCCGCGCCGTGGTCACACCGCGCGAACAATTGTCGCCGGAATATGTGTATGAGGTGTCGTGCCCGCATTGCTGTAGCAAAAACGGCAGCTGATACTCGGAAAGCTGCACGGAACGTTCCGGTCCCGGAACGTTGGGGCACTCCTTCGTGGCGCTAGGGACCACCAGCAGGTGGCATATTCCCTATCGGGACAGGCCCTTGGCCATACCCCTTTCAAGGCGTGCCCGGCACCAATCTGATCCTGGCATGTTGATGAGCGATGTCCTGGTGTTGGATAAGCTCACGAGCCATTTCACGCAGCGGTCGGGGGAGATCATGTCAGTAGCGGCGGTGGGGCTGCACCCGTCGCTCCATGCGACCGCCAAGGCTTATCTGAATTTGCCGCTGTCGGTTACGGCGCTGTACGACAGGGTCAACCATACACCTCGGGGGAGGACCCAGCCACGCTGTCTGCATCTTACATATAAATGCAAGCAGCAGCCGATCTCGGACAGCGCGATGTCGGGCAGCATGATGGGTGATTTGACGGCGGCTGAAGACATAGACATGTTAACAGTTCGCTTTACGAATCAGAAGTGCACTGCAGTTCTTTGTGGAGCGTGTGGCGCCACAGGTCGAAACCTTCGAGCGGCCATTCAAATTGCTGCGCGCTGAGCACCTGCGCGCGCCCTGACCTTCGCGCCGCCAAGCGAACATCTCCGCCTCCAGGCGCTTGAGCCACAGCATCACGCTCGCACTGATCGCACGTGTCATCACCATCCTTCACCGCTTGGACAAGGAGGGCAAGATCGACCTGTCTATGTTCGATTGCAGGCTGGGGATCAAGGCCTCCTACTGAAAGTGGGCAGAAATGTTTGTCGCCATGAAAGTAAGCGGCCAGCCGGCCCACCTATGAATTCATGATCGGCCCAGTCACACTGGCTCTTTCGATTTTTCAGGAGGGTGACGGTGTCAAATTCAGA
>JBEONR010000071.1:0-20610 GCA_040544385.1 Oxalobacteraceae bacterium GrIS 1.11 | reverse complement strand
GCGGCGTCGCATTTGAAAATCGCGGCGCAGCGGGCGCGCTCGGATGTGCGCGCCGCCTTTTCCTTGTCGTCGCCAGCTTCCTCGGCCCTTTTGGCTTTCTTGCCCTTCTTTTCGTCGCCATCGTTGCTGTCATCGCCATCGTCATCGCCATCGTCTTCGCCGGCGTTCTTCTTGTCCTCCTCGGCCTTTTTTGCGTCGTTTTCCTTTTCCTGCTCGTCCTGCTCTTCCATGCGCTTCGCAAAGTCCTCGTCGGACTCGTCGGCGCCCTGCTTCATTTCATCGTCTTCGGCGTGGGCCGCCGACATGCCGAGCAAGTGGGCGAACGGTAACGCGCTCAATGCCCTGGATAATTTCGTCGTGGTTTGTTTCATCGTGGTTTCCATTAAAAAAAGTTAGGCGATCTCGGCAAGCAAAGCCCGGAACGCCGCATCGGGGGCCATCACGGCGTCGGCCAAGCCCTGGCTTACGCCTTCGGCCCCCAGGTAAGTTGCGGCTTGCATGCCCCGCACGGCCTTGACCGGCAGGTTTCGGTTGCGGGCGGCGGTCGAGACGAACAGCTCGCCCATGGTGTTGATTTCACCCTGGAAGCGCGCCAGCGCCTCGGGCGATAGCGGGATTTCCGGGTGGCCGTCCGCCTTCGTATCGCCATAGGTCACGAAAGTTACCTTGAAGCCGGCGCTGGTGAGGGCCTTGGACCAATCCATATGCATCCAGATCACGCCGATCGAACCGGTGCCGCCGGTGCGCGGCACGATGACCCGGTCGGCCGCGCTGGCGATGGCATAGCCGGCCGAATAGGCCCGCTCGTTGAGGATCGACCAGATCGGCTTCTTGCCGCGCGCGCCGTAGATCGCGTCGACCAGGTCGAAGCAGCCGGCCACTTCCCCGCCGGGGCTGTCGACGTCCAGCATGATGGCCGACACTTCCGGGTCGGTCAGCGCCATCAGGAAGTTTTGCCGGATGCCGTCATAACCCGTCATGCCCGAATAGGGGCGCAGGGTGCCGAGCTTTTGCACCAGGGTGCCCGCCACGGCGATGATGGCCACGCCAGCCACGACGTCATAGCCGGCGCGCGGATTGCGCCCCGGGGCGCTGTAGCCTTGATCGTCGTCTTCCATCATGGCGGCGCTGGACTGTGGCGCGACGCGTCCGATACCAAGCCGTTCGGCCAGCGCCGCCATGATCACCTCGGCCTTGCCGGGTGCGATCGCCAGCGGGGTGTTGAACAGCCTTTGTGCCAGGAATTCAAATTTCATTATTTCGCCTCCGGTTCGTTGATTACCTCGGCCGCGTCAAAGCCGGCCGCCCATTCCGGCAGCGGGATGCCCAGTTCCTTGAAGCGGGCGATCTCGATTGCGCGCTGCGCCACCGTTTCGCGCCAGTCGACGCCGCCCAGCTCGGCCGCCTCGTCTTCCAGCGTCGACAGGCCCGCATCCATGCCGAGGATGGCGCCCTGGCGCTCCTTGACCGGATCGATGATGCCGCGCCCAGGTCCCATCCATTTGGTGCGCGAGTAGGCCGAGCGGAATTGCGTAAATGGCGGCGCGCCGCTCGGCAAGGGCAAGTCGTCCACTTCCATCGCCTCTTCCGTGAAGGCGCACACGATGGGCTGGCCGAAGCCGATGGCGAAATCGTTGCGGCGCCTCGACAGCGTTTTCCACGCTTCGAGCATGGCGCCGCGCGCCGAGCTGTAGTTCACGTCCGACCAATCGTTGCTGACCTGTTGCGCCGACAGGCCGGTCCCGGCCGCGAAGTTGCGTAGCACGGCGGCCTCGAAATCCTTGAAGTTGCTGTTCGGGCGCGCGGCCGTCACGGCGTTGATTTTCTCGCCGGGAAACATGATCGGCAGGCGGGCGCCGCCCAGCTTGATCTTGCGCTCGTCGTGGAACGACGCCCGGCTATCCTGGTAGGCGCCCAGGTCGGAGGTATCGCCAAGCGCCTGCTCGACCATCGCCGGATCGAAAGGCGACTCGATGTATGCCCCGAAGATCGCATTGATGATGGAGGCGTCCAGTTCGGCGCCATCGTACTTGACCAGCATTTTCAGGCGCTGCAAGACGGGGGCGAAGATGCCGGCGCCGCCGCGATGCTGGGCCGCCCGGTCGTGATCGAAATCATGCACCACGATAGGCCGGCCCCAGCTCGTTTCCTTCGCCACCCGCTCCCAGGTCACGGCCTTGGACGCGCTGAAGTAGTCGCCCTGGTGCGCCTTGCGGATGTGGTAGGCGATTGCCGCGCCGTGGGCGTCGATCTCGACCCCGCCGCGCATGCTCGCCGCGTCGAAATTCAATTGCGGGTTCGATAGCCGATCCGGGTCGACCACCTGGATCGTGGTCGCATAGCGCGCCCTACCCTCGCCGACGCGCTCGGGCAGCCAGTGCAGCACGGCCAGGGCATCGCCATCGATGATCTTGTGGCGGAACGCCAGGCGCATGATCTGCGTCACCGTCAGATTGCGCTGGGAGTCGCAGTAGCGCCCGACATCGTTCGCCCAGGTGCGCCAGGCCGCTTCCAGCGCCTGGCCGTATTCGTCGGCCCACACATGGTCGAACGCTTTTATCCCCGTGTGCGCGGCCAGCGCTTGGTAATCGGGCTTGAAGATCGGCCGGAAGCTCGCGCCGATCGCGTTGTCCAGGATGCGCGTGACGGCGCCGGACGCCCAGCCATCGTTGCGGACCATGTCGCGCACGCGCGAAACGATGCGGTCGCGGTACATATTGAGTTCGCCGTCTGGCGAGCCCAGAGTCGGGTTCCAGTCCGCCATGTGGTCGCCGCGCTGGTCGGCGGCGTCGTAGGGCGTATTGCTCGCACCCATCAGCATCGACGCCCTTGAGCCGCGCTCGCGCCGGGACGCATACGGCAAGCCATCAGGGCCGAGTATTTTCACGGAGGTATCCATCAAAACCTGAACCTTGCCGGCCGCCTGGCCTGGCTGATAATGCCGAGCTGGAGTTGCAGCGTGCGGATCAGCATGACAAGTTGCTGGATATTGGTCGCGTTATAGGTGACCGCCCGGCCGCCATCGCCCTGGGTGTAGGAATAGGACGCGCCCTTGGCGCCCGTCGACAGGTCGATATAGGCTTGCTGCGCGTCGGCCAGCGATTTTTGCAGCGTGGTCGCCGGCATGCCGGCCAGCAAGCTGGTGTTGCGGTTGAATGAAGCCATGTTTTTCCTATGCCAGACGACTGGCGAGTGTTTTCTTCGGTGGCGCATTGGCCGCCAAGGCGGCGGATGGTCCGTTTGGTTCGCGGCTGATCGCCATGCTTTTGGAGACTGTGCAGACGTCTGCACTGGCTGCACCCTGGTCAAGCGGCACAGCCTGCGCGACCGGCATGTCGGGCGGCGAGCCGGCGAACATGTCGCCGTTCGCGGGACAGACGGCGTCCTCCAGCTTGGCCCACATACGGTCCGTGTATCGGTTCAGGTCCAGCATGTGCGATGAGAACAGCGCGTAGACGCTGCAATCGAGCACTTCATTGCGCTGCTGCCGCTTGACCCAGCGGTATTGCTCGCCGCCGGCTGTCTTTTGCAGTACGCGCACTTCCGCCGTCAACTGCTCGTAAAACTCGGCCGGCAACCCGGCCGAGAAATGCACATAGCCGGGGCCGGGCGCGCTCACTTGCAGGCGGCCATACAGCAAGTCTTTTGCCGTGTCGGTGCCGACCATCCACAGCTTGACGCCGCGTTTCAAGATGGCGCCCCGGTAGTTGACATCCTGCAGGCTGCCGCGCCCCTTGACTTGCTGGCCCTGGCGACTGTCGCCCTTGACCGCGTAAATCCGCTGGCGCGTGCGTAGCCGGCAAAAGTTATACGCCTGGTGCGTGAAATGGCCGCCGGTGTCGATCGCCGCCGCCTCGATCGCCAGGGTTTGCCCGCCCGCGTGGGCAAAGCGCAGTTTCAGATACGGATCGAGCTTTTCTTCCCATTCGCGCTCGTCGGCCGGATTGGCGTCGATGACGTGGTAATCGACGACCCACATTTCCTCGCCGCGACCGATCGCCCACACGACGATTTCAAAACGGTTCGACTGGACGTCGACGCCGGCGGCCAGGATCAGGCCGCCCATCGGCACCGTGCGCAGCGGGTATTGTTCGGCGCGCTTGACCAGTTCGCCCGCCTCGGTCTTCTCGACCTCTTCTTCCCAGGTCTGCCCCAGCGTCGTGTTGACAAAAGTTTTCATTTCGCTGGTATCGCCGGCGCGCATCTTGTCTTTCGCGGCCAGGAACTCGCGCACGATCTGGGTCCAGGTGGCTTGCTTGCTGTAAGCGGTCCAGATGTAAAAGGCGATCGCGCGCGGCGGCGCCACGATGTCGCTGGCGCATGAGCGGAATTTTCCAGCCTCATCGATCCAGGTGCCGTCCTCGGCAATCCAGCGCCCCTTGTGCCATACAGCCAGGTAATCGGCTTGCGTGTACAGCGCGCCGCACTGGGGGCACGCATGCGCCACCGTCTCGGGATCGTTGTCTACCCATTTGAAGCCGTGGCGCTTGTCCTTGCCGCCCCATTCAAGCGGATGCAATTCATCGCAGGACGGGCAAGGAACGTTGAACAGGAAGCGCAAGTCGCTCTGTTCCTCGCACGCCTCGATGCGGCTGAAGCCCTTAAGCTTCGGCGTCGAGCCGAGGATCTGTTTCGGGAAGGTGGCGCCCTCGGTGCGCTTCTTTGCCAGCTTGTCCGGGCTGCCTTCCTTTTCGATGTCGATGTCGAAGCCGTCGAGCTCGTCCAGGATGACGACATCGACCGAGATGCGGCGGTAGCTCTTCGCGGCCTTGCCGCCGCGCATGTACAGCATCGAGCCCAAGAAAGTCTTGGCCTTGAGCGTGTTGCGCTTGTCGTGCGCGGAATGCATCGGAAACACATCGCGCATGGCAACGACATCGCGCAGCATGGTATCGACTTCGGTTTTGACGAACTCGTCGCGGTCGTCATCGGTCGGTTGCCAGATTGCCTGGTTGCGCCGCTTGTGATGGGCAAAGTAGCCCATGGCCGCGACGATCATCTTGGTATAGCCGACCCGCGCCGACTTCCTGAACACGATCATTTCGATATCGTCGTTGCTGATCGCATCCATGATCGCGACCTGGAACGGGTAAGCTTGCCAGCGCCCTTCCACATAGGAAGATTCGGCGCTCAGGTAAAAATGCTCGGCCGCCCATTCGGACAGGCGCAGCGGTGGCGGCGCCTCAAGGCTCTTCAGCCCCCTCCGGATCGCCTGGTGAATCTGATTCATCGTCGTCCCTCATATCGAGCTGGGCGCTCGCGGCCACGTTGCGCGCCTTGGTGATTTCGGCGGTGATGATGTCGATGTCCTCGGCCGTCAGGCGGTCCGAGCGGCGCTTGATGTCGCCCGGGATCGCCTCCAGGATGGCGGCGACCTTGCGCCCCATCGTGGCCAGCGCCATTTCGAGCAAGGGCACCGGCGCCAGTTCGCGGCGCGTGACGGCGTTTTGCATTTCGATGCGTTCGCGCTGGACCCGCGCCAGCGCCGCCCGCTCGCCAGCCAGGTCAAGGTCGCCGGCGGCGGCCCGGCCCGCCGCCTGTTCGCGCAGATGCAAGCAATAGCCGTGCAGCCAGACCGAGGCAGGTTCACCCGTCGCCAGGATTCCGCGCCGAACCAGGTCGCTAACCGCCTGCTGGCTTACGCCGATCAGCTCGCCGAAACGAAGCTGGGATATTGATAACTGGAGGTCAACCATACAACCCCCTTAGGAAGTTTTTTACAGTAGAGAAAGACCGAGGTGCGCAATGCCCTCGGGTTCAAAGTGCCCAGGAGGGACCCGTTGCGTTTCCATGGCGCCCACACGGGCTAGGCCGGCCAGGCGGATGGCCTTGATCGTCAAGCGCGGGCACGCGATAAAGCCCCTCCAAGTGCCAACCTGGAAGACAACGGTTTTTGATGTAGTCTTTTGCTTCATCCTCACATAGCATGGGTTCGCCACCATCATGCTCACCGTTGGAATCGCGCACAACAATCCATGCAAATGGCGCGCTCATTCAGACGCGGGCGCTTGCCATCGCCTGGGCGAGCGCACGGCTCATTTCCCTGTCGATGTTGGCGTTGACGATCGCCTTGGCCCTGGCTTGATAGCCGAGATGCTTCTTGACCGGCAAGGCATCGCCGAAGCGTATCAACAGCTTCAGCGCGCCCGACTTGTTGACGCCGCGCCGCGTGATCGAGGTGCGGCCCGTGCGCTGGTTCGTCACGGATGCCGACCCCGCCTCACGCTGCCATACCCCATTCACTATGCCCTTCTTGGTCTTGACCGGGCCGATGAAGATGTCGCTGCGCCCCTTCAGGCTGGCCAGCGTGCCCCGGCGCAATTGCCCGTACTGGTTCAGTCCGATATCTTTCGGATTGAGCAGCGCCTTGCCGTTCAACTTGTGGACGCCGCCATTCTCATATGGGTCCAGGTATGCCGCCGCCTTGTCCATCACGAACACGGTGGCGCTCAAGTTGTCCTTGCGCGCTGCCGTGGTCCGAACCGACCGGAGCGTGAACGGCGATGGCTTGATGAACGTCGCTTCCAGGTTCTTGACCTCGCCTTGCTGCACCAGCTTGGCCAGCGATGTCATGGCCGTGGCGGCGGCAAATGGAAGTTGCTTTGCCGCGAACGCCCTCAGGCTTCGCTGCAGCTCTCGTAAATTGCTTTGAATTGAAATATCGAACGCGGCCATCAGGGATGACGGCGAACAGGCAGCAACTGCGGCACCAAGCTGGCGCTTTCGCTGGCAGATGCTCCGGTAGCGCCGTAGCCCTTGCTACGCAAGATTTCCTTTGTGCGCTCATTGTCGGCCAACTGGGCCGCGAGCTTGTTAAGCAACACCGCATCCGCTTTCAGGCTGTCGGCATAAAGATTCGCCGCGCGGACGAGCAGGTCTTTGTAATCCCGTAGACGCATAAATTACCTTCAATGAATTGATGCCAATGCCCCACCACGCAGGACGGAAATTGCACCTTGGTTGTGGTTGATCGGCTTTGGCCGAATGCCTAAGATGACACATCGCCCAGTGATATGGCGATGCTGAAATGACAAAAAGCCCGCGTATGCGGGCTTTGGGCGTTATTGCTTCGAGAATGACCGAAATATACAGCGGCTGGAACACTTTCGTCAAACGGTATTTTTAATGCTAGTTGGAAACACCATGCCTTATGAACTGAGGTTCAAGCCGGTCGATAGCCTGATACTCAAGCTCCAGGAGCCGCTGTTTCATCTTGATCGATGCCCGCAGATACATCGTGTGGTTCCCGCCGAAAGAGTCCGCCAAGTCCCTGCTGCTGATGTCTAGCTTCTTGTGATTCGCAAATAGCCGGCCCAGCATGCAATCGACCGCCAACGGCTTAATCTTCGGGAACATCGGCGCGAAGTGGTCTGACAGCCCTTTGATGGCCTCGATCCGCTCGGCAGAAAAAGCCCAGCGGCGGCGCGGCTCCTTCAACTGCGGCAATTGGCTATCCTCTTGCCTGCACTCGAAATCGGTGTTCCCGAACTTTGCTTGCAGCACCCATCCCTCAAGCGGCGGCAATGACTTCACCGCTTGCATGATCATTGCGCACTGCGCCCGCACCTCGTTGCCATCCAGTCCGCCAAAATTGACCGATCCCGACCCCGACGCCGCGCCGCGAAGTTGGTCCAGCCAATCTCCTTGGTCGCCCGTCAACTGGATCGACTCCATGGCCCGGATCAAAGCCTTCCGGAACGGTGCGTCTTGCTGCGCCGGTTGAGACAACAGGACGAACGCGACATGCACAGCCTGCCCCGCCGTTGCAAAAACCGCCTCGCCGGCTTCCAATCCCGCACCCATCATTTCACCGCCTTTCCATAGTTATCATAAGTTGTGTTCACGTATCGATTTCCCTTTTCGTTCGTGCTGATCGCCACGCCCTGCGGCACCGGCGTGCCGACGCTGTGGCCGTTCTCGGTGGCATAGAAGACCGCCTCGCCCCGCATACCGGCCCGGATGCGCCCATTGATGAACTCAGCCCCAAACGCTTCCCGCAGGTTGTCGATGAATGCGGCCGTTTTTGGCATTTCACTTCTCAAGTCTATTTTTTTCACTTGGGCTTCGATTCCGATAATTTGCTTTAATTGATTTTTTTGAAACCCATCACACCGCTAACATACCCATCACATCGCCAGCCCGCATGGATACTCACTTGTTATGGGTATTACCTGTATTACTACTTATTTCTAGATTTATATAAAAATTAATACTGTTTCCCCGCACTGTTTGAGTCATCTTTCCAGCGCATACGCATGTGTGCACGCGAGAACAAGTCAAAACACCCGTCATACCCGTAACATCCCTGCATTCATGCGGGTTTGCGATGTGATGGGTTGCGCCCGATGTGATGGGTTAAGCCTCAACATTTATAGACGACCGGCTCCGGTACACCTTCAAACTCGCTTCAAATAGCGCCGAGGCATCCTCCACCCATGCGCTTAATGTCTTGCCCTCCGGCTTCTTACCGGCAAGGAAGACGTTGCGTTGCTTGACGACGTTGCCATACTCATACTTGATCACCTTCTTTTCCAGCGCATCGCCCGCGTACCGGGTGACGGTAGGCGAGAACACCGTCTGCGAGATATAGCGGGACTCGCCCGATTTCTCGCACCAGACCTTGTATGCGTCGTATAGCTGGGTCGCGCCGCAACTGATGAACGGCAGCGGCAAAAAGCCCCTGGACCAGTCGCGGTAGAAGCGCTCCGCCGGCGTCAGGCTCTTTTCGATCAGATCGTCCTTGGCGTCCGTGTACAGCGGCTTCGTATGCTCGTCAAAGTCGCCCATATCCAAGTCGTGCATCAGGTAGTGATAAAACGCCTCGATGCCGCCATTGGCGATCTCCGTGGCCACCTCGACGTAAAACTCTTTCGACAATGCCGGAGGCGTCCAGATGACCAGGTAGCGCCGGTCTGTCTTGTCCAGGGCCAGCGGTTGCAGCTCGTTCGACAGAAACACGAAATTCATGTGGTTGGCCTCGCCATGCTCCGGCAAGCCCTTCGGGTTAATGATGATCATGTCGCCCGACACCAGGTACTTGAGCTTGCCCTTCATGTGCTTCAATTCGCTCCGTGTGACGACCTCATCGGCCACCATGAACAGCTTCATCGAGGCCCAGTCGTTGAACTGGGATTCAAGCTGGGCGTTGCCGATGACGTAGCCGTACTCGCCATAAATTTTCTTGATGACCTTCTCGAAAAAGAAGTTTTTCCCCGAGCCTTCGTCGCCATGCATGATGATGGAAGTCTCCATTTTCGCGCCGCGATTGCGCAGTGGGAAGGCGAGCCAGCGTTCCACCCACGCCACCAGCTCGTCATTGCCGTCGCACAGGTGCGCAAGCAACGTCTGAATTTTCAGGCAAGCGCCCCGCTTGGGCTGCATCTTCCATCCGGAAAACAGGTTGACTGTCGCCGTGGCGCCGCTCGATGCCGGCGACGGCATGTCTTTGGGATCGAACACAATGTTTTTCTTCAGCACCCAGCGCCGGGCCTCGCCCGACCAGAACTTCATCACGTCGTTGTTTGCCACGATCATGCGCATGGAGGACGTCTTCATGAGCATCCGCTGCGACACGTCCCATACCAAGTCTTCGCCGTACACCAGGACGAAGTTGCGCAGGACATATTCGACCTGGTCCCAATGCTCGCGGCCGTAGACCTTTTTGGGCTTTTCCTTGTGCCCCTTGCCCCCCGCCCCCTCGCTGAAAGCGTCGCCAGCATCGTCAGGCGACCCCACGACGGCGCCCTCGTCATATCGGGCTTCCAAAGTGGCGGCCAGCAGCGGATCGCTTATGCCTTCCGCCTCTGCGCCGTCAGAGGTCCTGCGGGCTGGCTGCTCCGCGCCAGGGGGAGGGGGGGATTCCGCAATGGCGCCTTCCACTGGCAATACCGGCAAAACGGGGACGGCCGCTGGCGCGGCGGAGGGGGCGGGAGGAACAAGTCTAGGCTGCTTCGCAGCAAGGATTGCAAAATCGATTTGCGCCCGGGCGATATCGAACGACTCCTCGACGGCGAGGTCGTTGAAGTCACTCAGCTTGCGCCCGGCCCTGTCGGCAAATACCGGCACCACCACCGACGCGTTGCCAACCGCCACAGCGGCCGCCCGGCAACACGCCACACCGGCATTCTCGTATTTGGGCATGCGCATCATCCGGCCCTTGCGGATGTCGGCCTCGATGTAGGCGATGCCTTGGGCGTCGGTGCGCCACGTGGCCATGGCCTGCACGCTCTCGCCGTCGTCGGCCAACAATGTATGTGATTGTCCGTCGATCGGCACGGCGGCGGAAACCTTAAAGTCGTCGCGCAATTGCGCGATGAATCGAGGCTCAAGCAGGTAATCATCGTCAGCGAGGAACAGCAGATGCGCGTCCGGGAAGGCGACCCGCAACCGCAATGCGATCGCCATGATGTTTCCGGCGTCCCACGCCGCCACAACCGGAAAAGCGTTAGCCGGGTCGGGCGCCAGCATGCGAACGGTGCGGCAAGTGGCATAGCCCTCGCCCACGCCGATGATCTCGGCCCCGGCCAGCACGCCCAGCACGCACGCTGCGTCGACCTGGCTGGCGCCCTTGTTATAGCGCTTGGCGCAAGCCTGGTCGATTTTTTGCAAACCGATCAACTTGCCGTCGCGCCGGAGCGGGATCAGCAAAAAGCCGTCGCCACTGACGCGGACACCTTCGGGCGTTATTTTTTTCTTGTCCAGATATGGATGGACTACGGCGAATTTTTCAGCCTTATCCCATTGGTCACGTGCCCGGTTTGCCGCCAGATCGGCGGCGCGCTGCTTGTCCTTGGCTTCCTTCGCGGCTAGCTCTTTCTGTTTGCGCGCGAGATCGACCCTGTCCGCGTCCGACATTTCTTCAAAGTCGATCGTGACCGGCACGGTATTGCGCTCTTGCCCCTGGAAGTAACCAAAGGCCCCCGTCACGACATCACGGCCAGAGCGCAGCGTCATGATGCGCAAAATGTACCAGGCCTTTTTCCCGGGGCCGAAGCGCTTGTATTTTCCATCCAACACTGGATGATTCGCCGGTAGCGCCGGCATACCCGCAGCGATCATTTGTACAACTACTTGGCTTACATCACTCACCGCTGCCGCCCGCCCGTAGCTCTATCGCCGGCCATTTCGCCGTGCGCGACACGCTCATTGCCAAGCAAGGACGGGATGTCGCGGAACGCGAGCGCACCCTCGCGCATCAACGGCCGCCGGCAATGCCGAGCGACATCGAGCGCCTGCCGTTCCACCTGGTAGCGCGGGCCAACAATGGTGGCCGGAATGATCGCCGCAGCTTCGGGGTCGACATCAAGGAACAGCATTGCGGCGGCAGTCATTTTGTAGTCGGTGCCGTCCAGGGAAACGAGGTTCCTGGCGGTCAGGGCGTTGACCGCCTGGCGCAGGAATTCGGAAATAGAATCGCTCCATAGCATGGAATTCATCCACGTTCCCAACTGGCCAACGCCGCCAAGTCCATGCAATTTTTGCAGCGCGATAAATGCCTTGCTACCGGTTCGGGGGCCTCTTGAAGTAGTCATTTCCCGCCCTTCTTCTCCGGCTTGCCCTCGTCACGGCAGTAAATGCGAAACGTCAATGCGAGCAATTCGGACAGTGTTTTATGCATTTCGTCAGCAATGGCCGTGAGGTCGGCTTTTTCCCGCTTGTCGATTACGTCGTCCGCTGTCGCGTCGCTGAAGTGCGAAGAGAACAGGCCAAGTTCCGCGTAAAGGTCATGGAATTTCTTGTTTAAAAGTTCGTTGTCCGCTGAAATGTCGTCGGGCAGCTTGACGAAGGTGCCGCCGCTGGCCGCCGCGACCGCCTCGGCAAAATACGTCGTTCCCGAGAATTTTTGTACCTGCATCGCTGTGTCGACCAAGACACCTTGGCCTTTTCGCTCATAGATGCGGTTCTCGAGCGCGTCGCGCGTCATCGCCAGCGCGCCGCATATTGCATCCCAGCCGCCGGGAAATTTCTTGATCATCTCAAGGTATGCTTTTCTGATTTCCACTACATTCCTTTTATTTGGTGGTTCGCCAACTGCTGCAAATGAAATATTCTTGCTACAAAAAATAAATTACAAAAAATGAAAGGAGTTCCCGCCATGTACAATTTCAGTTCCTCAACATCAACCAACACAACAGGAACTCCCTATGATCAAACCCAAAACCATTACCCTCGGCGAACTGAAACAGCAATTGGCCTGGCTATGGGACTTGGCGGACGAAACCGAAGTGTCTTTCGGCGCAGGCGACTTGAACTTCTATCGCGCAAAAACGCGCCTTTACCAGCCCGACGACAAGACACCAGCAATCGTCAACATCGAATTCAACCAGCTTTACGAAGTGACGATGGACCCGGACGACAACGCATAGGCATCCTCAGCGCGCTTCATTTTTGGCATTGCAAGACGCCATGCATCGAGGGTCTTGGAGCTACTGGGCGGCCCCATGGCGCCGGCAAGATATGCGTCGATGCAGATGCCAGTCGAGCCGTGGGGCCGCGCTGGATATCGTTCAATGCAACCGACGTCACCAACCGGCGCGTATCCTGGCGCGTACACTCGCAGGCTCCAACCATGTTCAGTCAGCAGAATGGCCAGCGTGCAGCCAACACGCGAGTAGTCATCGCCCGTATACAAATTCAGATTTGCGGGAGGTGGCGGCACTATTTTTCCTTCATTGCTCAACTGCAAAAGAGTGGTTTCATTCATCGAGGCTTCCAAGAACAGGGGGAATTTTTGCTAAAAATGGTGGCTGGTCAATTCGACACTCCAACAGAGTGCGGGGTGCGCCGGAGGCGACCCTTTGTTGGCTGGATTACTGCAGGCCACCGACACGGGATAGGATAAGCACGGCCTTGAGCTAACTGCCCAACTCGGGCCAGATCAGGTGCCAGTCACTTGCACGAAGGTCTTGGCGGCTGATGTCCCCTTTAGTCATATCTTCAATTGCCTTGCAGTGACGGATGGCAACCGGGCGAATTTCATGTGCCCACTGGTAAACAAGATTGGGCGAAACGCCGAGCGAGCGGGCGAAGTCGGCCGTTTTTGTATTCGTCTTTTCAAGGTAGGTTTGAAGGTTCATGGACGCAATAATAGCATAGCTATTTGAAATGTAAATAGCTATGCTCGTTGCGTACTTAAATAGCATCGCTATGATTCGAGTATGAGCAAAGAACCTAAACAAATTGAGCAGTGGCAAGCCGATGATGCCGAGCGGTTGCGACAGCTATTCGACAATCGCATGCCAAAGGTATCGCAAGCCGAATTCGGCGATTTGCATGGCATTGGCACTCAGGGGATGGTCTGGCAGTACTTGGCTGGTAGGCGCCCTCTGAACATTGAGGCAGCCGTAGCGTTTGCACGAGGTCTAGGAGTTGGAATTATTGCTTTTAGCCCAACTATTGCGGCACAAATTCGAAGTGCCGCCCTGGTGGTTGACTCATGCGGTCAAGCCGGCGAGACACTTCCGTCTGATAGTCAAGGCCCTGGGTGGATCAGCTCCGAGGCATATAAACTATTGGGACTCTACTACGCCGCAGATGACGACACGCGAACAGAGATCATGGCAACCGCCACCGAAGGGCGCAAGCGCGAACTAACGAGAGTTGCAAGCAACGAGGCGTAGCTTAAAATTTTCCGCCCGTACTGCGGGTTGATTTGCGGGGTGCGTCCTTGCGATTCGCTCCATTCGTATTACAGCCTCATCCTGCCGCCGCAGGTCCATTTTATCGAAGGCGGCGGTGATTCTGCCTTTATTCGTTGGGGCGTTGAAACTGCAAGCAACAACGAGGTGCAGCTTGAATTTTTCTGCGCCCATTGCGGGGTGAGTCTTGGCAATTCGCTCCATGCGGACCACCGCCTCGTCCTGCCGTTGTTGGTCCATCTTATCGAAGGCGGCGATGACCCTATTCTTACGCATATATTTCATTTAATAATTTCTTTTTCCTTATAAACCTGCTTCAATTTGAAGCCACTTTTACCACTAGCACACGCGACCCTGCAACAATCGCGCGATGCAAAAACTGCCTGTACCACCAACCCAAACGCCCACTCAAGACGACTATGTACGAACGGCGATGCGCATTCCTCGCGAACTACGGGGTGAGATGAGAGATACGGCTGAGCAGAACGGCAGATCGATGAATGCTGAAGTCATTACACGCCTGCAGGCCGGGCCCGTCAGTGAACGGCTCGACAAACTTACCCAAGACATCGCCGACATTAAAAAAATGGTCCGCGAAATCCTCAATATGGTAAGTGATCGATAAACCATCTAGCCGCTGAACTCGCCCAATAAATGCAAGCCCAACAAGACCGCCACAGTCGCGCGGTTGCCATCCCTCCCCAAAAGCAATGTTTTCCCATGGGCAAGATTTATCGTATCTCAATTTTTAAAAATTTCCAATTTAGTTTTGCTTAATCTCAATTAAGCAAAACTTAATCTGTTGCCAATGTGAAACTTTCTCCATTGCATGTTCGTTACATTTGGTTAGACTTCCTTCATGACCGGGGGACAAATGTACAAACTGCGCGACATGCAACTGATCCGCTACATCAGCGAAGAAAACACGCTTGCGGGGGCAGCCGAACGCGCGGGAATAACGCCTTCCGCCGTCACCCAGCGGCTGCTCGTCATTGAAAAAAATATTGGCGCACCCTTGGTTTTTCGCGGTAGAAAAAGCACGTTCGGCCTTACGCCAATCGGAAAAACACTCAACTTGTCCGCCACTATAATCACCGCCGAATTTGAACATTTTGAGCGGCAGCTACGCACGCTAAAAGAGAATACGGCGGGCCACTTGCGCGTTATGGCTGCGGACTCGCTCATGATTGACGACCTGCCGCGCGTCTTTAACACCATCTTGCGAGACATGCCCGAGGTGACAATCACAACAACCGATGGAAGTTTTGGCATCGTTACAGAAGGCGTTTTGAGTGGAGAAATCGACGTCGGCCTACTACCATTTTCACCGCCGACACCTGGCCTGGAGACAACCCTCTACAAGGTAGATCGCATCTGCCTAATCGTGCCGCACGGGCATCCACTTGCACAACGCCAAAAGGCGATCTTCTTCCGGGACGTGCTGTTATACGACTTTGTAGGACTCGACAATACCAAAAGAATGAGCAGCTTTCTTGACGGCAAGGCGCGCGGGGAAGGCAGTACGATGCACTGCCGCATCCGCTTCAGCAACCTCGAGGCACAAGCCGCCACCGTCGCAAAAATTCCCCTTAGCATCGGCGTCACATTTGAGTCGATTGCGCGCCGGGCCGCGAAGTCGCAGCCCATCAAAATAATTCACCTGGAAGACAATTGGGCAATGCAAGAATTCCACTTACTCACCCGAAACTTCGCTGATATGAGTGCCGCAGGACAATATTTTGTGACATTGATGACTAAGCGCCGCACACACGCCTAATGTGACATTTGGATAGATTTTATATTGTCGCATTTTTGCAACATTTCTATATTCTTAAAATTTCGATAGCAATAAATCTTCATTTCTGGATCGGCTAACTCAGCCGTGACCTAAAAATTCTTCCCATTGGAACTAATTAGGCCGGGCGACAAAAAACAGGTGAGTTGAAGAAATGCGTTTGACTTCGTGGCTGTCATACGTACACTGTCTACGTATGACATATTCACTTCTTCCAAACGAAACCATGAAACCAAGCACTGATAGACCAATGACCGTCCGCCTTCCGGCCGACTTGGCCGGCCAACTTGAAAAGCTCACTCAAGCCACAGGTCGGAACAAGAGCGCAATCACCGTGGCCGCGCTCCGGGATTATGTCGAAGCCGAGGCCTGGCAGATTCAGGACATCGAGCAAGGCATTGCAGAAGCAGACCGGGGCGAGTTCGCCAGCACCGACGAGGTAAATTCATTCTTTGCAAAATATGGCGGTTAAGTGGACGAAAACAGCGCTGGCCAACCTCGTGGCCATCGTGGAGTACATTGAGAAAGACAACGCCGAGCGGGCAAAGTCCTTTGCCCTGGAAATCCAAGCAAAGACGAACAGCCTGGCCGAGTTTCCCGGCCTGGGACGGCCTGGCCGAGTGATTGGCACCCGCGAACTGGTGATCCACCCCAACTACATCATCCCGTACCGGATGCGCGGCGATGTGGTTGAAATCTTGCGGGTTCAACATACAGCGCGGCGCTGGCCCAAGCGCTTCCAAACCTGACTTGCTGGCCACCTTGGCCACATTGCCAAAGCCCGCCTAGCGCGGGCTTTTTAACGCCCACCCTACCCGACCGCCACGCCGATTAGCCATGCAGGAAAATTCTGACCAATAAACTAGCAAAGCTATTTACATTAATAAATAGCACTGCTATTATTCATTCCATCAACTCAACAACACTATGGAAAACAGCATGAGCCAAGCACCCCAAAAAGCACACACACCCACTCCGAGCGTCGACGCGCTCATGAAGCAAGCCTTCGACGGTCCCCGCGACCCGCGCAGCGCCGAATATAAGGCGGGCGTGCGCGCCGTGCTGGAGATGAAAATCGAAGGCAAAGCCATCCAGCATGCATACGCACCGGGCACGGCCCAGGAGGACGCGTTCTATGCCGGACATGCCGAGGGAGTGCTTATTTGGCGCAACGTCCAAGCCAAGGCCGCGAGGAAAGCATGAACGTCAACCACGTCCGCCAAATGAGCATCCCGGCGACAGTCCACGCGCTGACGAAGGCGATCTACCGCACGGCGTCGCACAGCCCCGAGTTTATGGCTGGCGAGCACAGCATCCTGAAAGGCCACATGCACCACCGCGCCTTCCCATGCCCGTTCGCCATGGGGACAGCCCAGGCTGACGCATTTTTCGCCGGCGCCGAGGAAGGCCGCCGAGTGTGGAGCGATATCGTGGCGGCCGAAAATTCATGAGCGCCCTCAACGCCCTCAACGCAGCCGGCAAGCTGCGCGCGTTCGCAGATGCCACAGGCTGCGATCCCTTGGAGCTGTCGGCCGACGACGGCAAGAGCCTCGATTTGCTGCGCGTACTCGATGCAATGCGCAAGCGCGGCTACACGGTCGGCGTACCCGTCAAGCCACAAGCCCCGCAGCACTGTGGCCATACCATCTGGCTCGTCACGGTCAGCATGCGCGGCGCGCGCGTCACCCTGCGCTTCCAGATCCAGCAGGATCTGCGGTGAACAACGCGCCCGCAAGCATGGCGCTCATGCTCAAACGCCCCCATGAGCGAACTACGCGGCCTCGTCTTCCCGGTCCGCAGTGCGATGACACTGCGCCGGGCCTAGGCCGCGCAATTCGGTCAACTGGCCAGCGGCTACGAAACTCTAAAAATCTGCATCACTACCAACGCTAACTTTCTCAACCTGGAGCAAACACATGAATAACACGCAAGTAAGTATCGCAACACTAGAAGCACCGCTGGTCACCCCCGTGTTTTGCAAGGACTGCCAACACTTTCGCGATAGTAAGTCCGGCGCGTTCTGCGCCGCACCGGCTACGCAAATCGAAGACCTGGTGTATGGCCCGCGCAATATCCCATGCCGGACAATGCGTGCGGACTGCGGACAATGCGGCGAAGAAGGCCTGTTGTTTGCCGCACTACTCATCGGCCACGAGCCCTACGCAGGACTGTCCTCATCTCCTTCCGCAAGCAAACGCTCGTCGTTCAATAAGATGAACCGAGCCTCCGCTGACAACTCCACCAGCACCTTCGCCACAACAGCAGCCGGGGCATCCTTGCCGAACACGGATTCGCACATCGATTGCGCCGATACCAGTCGCTCATAAATATTGACGGCCGCATCGACTTCGTAGGAAGGGGTGTTACGCGACTTGTTTAAGGCTTCAAGTCTTTCTTCGAATTCCATTTTAATCCTAAAAAATTAGCTGAATCATCATTTTGCCATGGAGCCAAGCATGGCCATCAATAAATTTAAATTACGGAGCGTCGCATGAGCAATACACAACTGACCACAGCAGCCACCGAAATAGCAGATGCCGGGGTAGCCCAATGATCCGCACCTGGTTCACCCGCGTTCGGGACTATCTGAGCAAAATGCAGTTACAAGCCGACCTCATCGGATGGGAAATTGATCTCGCGATCGCACGGCGCCAGACGCCCCCGATGCCGGAGCTTGAGAAAATCCTCAATACCGAGATCGGCCTCGCCCTCGCGATGATTGAGAACATCGACGCCAGGCATCCGCGCAAGATAAAGTCGGGGGCATTGGCGGGCCAGCTCCATCACGCGAACAACCAGATTGGCCAGCTTCAGCAAAGGCTGCATGAGATGTGCGAACGATGCGCCGACCTCCAGCAGCACTTGCATGACGCGCATGCGCGCACCAACGCCATGGCCAGGCTGGTCGCCGACGACCGGCATGCGGCGACATTCCAGTCCCTTGGTCAATACCGGGCCTCCATTAAACATTCTATTGTCCAGGCCGCCGGGTTTGACGGTGCGGCGATCGCTCGCATCATGAAAGGCTAACGGATGAACGCCCCAACCATCACCGACTACCAAGTCGGGCTATTACATCACACGCTGGGCCTGAGCGAGCGCCGGCGCGAGCCGTGGCGCAACCACTTTATGGCCGGCGATGGTCACCACGACCAGGCTAATCTGCTGGACTTGGTCAATGCCGGAATGATGACGCGCGCGGCCGTAGCGGAATGGATGGGCCACGGAGATTTGTTTCGCGCCACCGACGCCGGACGCGACCACGCGATCGCTGCCTTGCCAGTGCCGCGCAAACGCAACCGCTACGAGCAATATCTCGACGCCGAATGCTGCGAATCGTTCGGCGAATGGCTGGTGGGCTACTACAACCTGCCGAAATTTGAAATGCAGGACGATTTTGGCAAGCGCCGGGAATACCGCATGGTATCGCCCCGGGCCAAAGGTGAGTGGAAGTTAAGCATGAAAGATGCCAAGGTCAGCTATAAGGCCGCGCTGGCCGCCACGCGCCCTATGTGCTGACCGCCGGCATTCTAACAGTAATTATTTGGTAACACGTACCACAACCTTTCAGATTCGTCCGTCCAAAAAACTATGTTACGTTACCTTACAATTCCTAAATTTTCCGCTGAATCGGGGTATACCGAGGACGCCATTCGCACGAAAATTCGGGATAGCATTTGGGCGCAGGATCAGGTCTGGATCAAGGCGCCAGACGGACGAATTTTAATTGATATACAAGGATATGAACAATGGGTCGAGACGGGCGGGGCGTTAAAGCTGCATCGGAAAGCAGCATCGAAATTTCCTTTATGTATCGCTCCACTCGGTGCCGGGAAAGGATCGCGCTCAAGCCCACCGCCGCTAATCTGAAGCGTGCGGAAAACCATCGCGCGGCGATCCTGCACGCTATTGCCACCAACAGTTTTGACTACGCAGCAACTTTCCCAGCATCAGCAAACGCCATCAAGTTCGCCGACCAAAAAGGCGATGTCCAACACCTTGAGGCATATCTTGAAGCCTGGCTGGATCGCCAGAAAAAACACCTCAAAGCCAGCACCTACAACGGATACCGCAAGATCGTGACCGGCCAGTTGATCCCATGGTTCGGGCAATTGATGCTGTCCGCGCTCCGGAAAAAGGACGTCCGAGAAAGGCTCGATCCGATTCAGGCGACAAACAAGACGCTGGCCAACATTCAAAGCGTGCTGCGCAAGGCCCTGGACGACGCCATCGAGGACGAACTTATCGAGGTCAATCCGCTCGCCGGCTGGTGCTACGCAAAAATCGAGGCGCCGCAGGTAAAGGACGACATCGACCCGTTTACCAAGGAAGAGCAAGCCGCCATATTGGCGCATGCGCCCGGCCAAGGCGGCAACCTGCTCCAATTCGCGTTCTGGACCGGCATGCGCACATCCGAACTTGTCGCCCTGGACTGGGGAGACATCGACTTCGTGCGCGGCGTAGTGATGGTCACCCGGGCGATCACGCAGCAATCGAAGGCGGCCGAGGGCACGAAGACCGCGGCGGGCCGGCGTGAAATAAAGATGCTGCAGATGGCCATCGACGCGCTCCAGGCGCAGAAGGCCCACACCTGGCTGAAAGGCGAGGAAGTCTTCCAGAACCCGCAAACGGGCGAACGCTGGGCCGGCGACCAGCCGATCCGCAAGACGCTGTGGACCTGGGCGCTCAAGCGCGGCGGCATCCGGTACAGGAACCCCTACCAGACGCGCCACACATACGCGAGCATGATGCTGTCGGCTGGCGAGCATCCAATGTGGGTGGCCAAGCAGATGGGCCACAAGGACTGGACGATGATCGCGCGCGTCTATGGTCGGTGGATGCCCGACGCAGATACGCTTGCAGGGAGCCGCGCGGAAGCATTGTTTCAGCCAGTCGCAACAATCAAACATCGCCTGGCCAACAATGAATGATGAATTTTTGATACCAATCATGTCGTTTTTTACGAATGCAGCTCAAAAAACGGTAGTATTTCTTAACCTGGCAATGTAGGATACCGTATCAATTGGAATGACAGCATTAAGACAGCCACACCGTCGAAAGCCGCATGAATACAGGGAATACGGCGGGTTCGATTCCCGCCGTCTCCACCAAGTTTTCTTTATAAATCAATGACTTACAAGTTATTGATTGTCATTATTAGGGGTGGTTTGGGGCTGT
>JBEONR010000070.1:0-20744 GCA_040544385.1 Oxalobacteraceae bacterium GrIS 1.11 | reverse complement strand
CGCGATTCTATTCGCCGAGCGCTTCACCGCTTACCTGTGACGAGGCATTGAAATTAGCTAAATGACTTCGGACACACAAAAATACTGACACTCCCGGAATGCACCACGGATCGGGCGGGGATAACGTTCGGCCCACTTGGCCACAAGCGTGCACGCTAGGCTGTGCGCCACAAGCACAACCTCACCCTCTATCGCGGCAACCGCCCGATCAAGGGTCTCGACCCAGTCACTGCACACCGGCCTTTCCCACTCAGTCTGCTGCACACGGCGGAAATCGGGGAGCGCACCTTCCCAATGGGTCTGCCAGTGT
Organism: Oxalobacteraceae bacterium GrIS 1.11; assembly: GCA_040544385.1. Lineage (GTDB taxonomy): Bacteria > Pseudomonadota > Gammaproteobacteria > Burkholderiales > Burkholderiaceae_D > Janthinobacterium. The sequence goes on along the minus strand of JBEONR010000070.1, from coordinate 20,434 downwards.
TTGTCCCCCGAATTGTATAGGCCGGGAAGAAGTAGCACGGTAATCATAGACATGTGTTCCTAAAGTGTTCGATGAAAAATCATGCGTGCGCCAAGGCACGAGACTCGACAACTATTCGAAGCGACATAAACGAGCGGTGCCTTAGCACTGGTGATGATCGCTTTTGGCCGGGAAGCTGCCATTGCCGGTAGACGGATTGTACCGTACGGGTACACCCATGGAGGCGCCGCCTTCGAGGCGATTTTCGCGTCTCACAAGGGTTGATACGGTCCATCTGAGACATTCACAGCGGTAAGTCTAGACCCAAACGAGACGAATTTTTCCTCTTTGTCATTCGCATATAGCGTGAGCACGTCGGCATGAAATGCGAGCCGGCGCCGTCGAATGCAAGCTCATTTGCAGATAGCGTGAGCCCGCGCACGGTTTCATTTGCAGTTAATGTGAGCCGAAATCAGCGTCGAATACAAGCCTGACCAGTTTGAAATGCGAGCCGCTACACGTAGCGCTTCAGTGTCCAATGAGTCGGCATAGGCCGAAAATCGCCCGGGGAACTCAAAAAACGACCCTAAAATGCAAAAAATCATTGCATTGAGGCGATTCCACGCATGGCCATTTTTCAAACGTCCGGACAAGCCGTCCACTTTTCCTATGTGATCCAAGGCTACGACGCCACCCCGCAATCACAGATGGCGAGGATCATGCACAGCGTCATGCGGCAACTCGGGATCAGTGACGGCGCCGGATTGTCCAGCATCGACCTCGCCGGCCTCACGCCCCTTGAGGTGCGCGGCCAGTGCGCCATGATCCGCGCGTGCGTGCGTAGCCATCTGCGCCCCATGGAGGCGAAAGCCCTTGAGGCGCGGTATTCAAGCGACCGGGACACGAAGCGCTTTGCGATCAGCGCGCTGGCCGACTGTTGCGGCCCCGTCGTCGGCATCAACCCAAGCGTCGCCCTGGCGCTCATGTGGCGACAACATGTCGACCGCAGCCGCAAGAAAGACTTTACCTTGCGCATGATCGCAACCGAATATGGTCTCTCAAAATCCACCATACACCGCGCCGAGGCGGCACTCAAGCAGCATCTGGGCACGCTGGAAAACCTGGCGTTGTCGAATCTTCATGCCCGCTTCGTTGCCGATGGCATCATTGAAGGCGATCCAGGCTAATGCGATGTGAAGTCGCACGCGGCTCTTGGCTTAAAAACGTTTTCCCTCTGGGACAAACTGTGTATATTCCGGTCATCCTAGCCGTTCGTGTGAGAGTTGCCTTGTCTCTCGGCGGCTGGGCGGCAGGGCCAACATGCAATCTGATTCAAAAAAACGCATTCACTTCCCACTATAGCGGCGGGCGTGCGGCAATCGGATTGCATGTTGGTGAATGCGCAGGCTGATGCGCGCGCCCCGCCAGTGACTGTCGGCAGGGTCCAGAGCCAATCTGACACCTATTCAGGTAGCTGGTACCCGATCCGGACGGAGACTTGGTATTGCAGAACGCCCTGATCGAATCCTCCACGCGTTTCAACAAGCTCAAGCCATTCGAGGGTTGCTCCAGCGAAGGTTGCTTGGGCCGCATCGACGGCTTGTTGGATCGCATTCTCGATGGACCCCGCCGCTTGGCCCCAGAATAGGCCCATCGCACCACCTAAATTTGCATTTCCTTGCTTACTTTTAATTAACATGGTCAGATCCTCTCTCGGTTTTCGTGCCTACTCTCTTCTGGGTTTTCGGCTATCCCCACGCCTGCATCAGTCACTTTTCAGGATGCGTGCAACTGAATCTACGTAATTTTTGCGCATGTTTCCAAGGCTAACCCAACCACTTGTTCTTCAGTCGCGTTCGCTGCATAGATTGATTTCATTCAATGAAACGCATAATAGATCGACGAAGTAGTTGATAATTTAATTAAATGTAATCGCTAAAAGCCGATGTCCAATCGTGGTTGGGGAGAGAACAGGGAAAACGGAAAAAATAGTACGTTAAGACCCGCGCCACAGGCTAAACAGGTGCAGTCGCCAGCGACTGACCGGCCAAGACCACGGTGCCGTTATCGAGGCGTGGGGGGGCGATGCAAAAACCTGTTGCAGTTGCCGACGCTATTGCAACAGGTTTGTGCAACGATCTAGGCCCGGTGAATGCCCAAAACGCTGTTCGTGCGCAAAGGATCGTTTGCGCAACGTCCTTAACGTACTATTTTTTCCGTTTCCCCTGTTCTTCACTTGAAGGCTCTGATTTGGCTTAGCGCCCGATTTTCTCCGAATTCTGGGTGTCCCCCTTGAGCACCCACACGACAACAACACGGCCCGCTTCCCGCGGGTCTTTTTTTTGGGCGCAGATGAAACAAACAGCACTGTATCAACACCGGCAAGAGCCATGCATCGAGCATGGACAGTACCGTGAAGCGTTCCGCGCATGACGATACGGTTTGGCTCCGTATGTTCCGGGATCGAGGCGGCCAGCGTGGCCTGGGAGCCTCTGGGCTGGCAGGCGGCCTGGCTGGCCGAGATTGAGAAATTCCCCTCATCGGTGCTGGCGCACCACTATCCGCATGTGCCGAACCTGGGCGATATGACCAAGATTGCCGCCCTGGTGCGTTCGGGTGCGGTCGCCGCCCCGGATGTGCTGGTCGGCGGCACACCTTGCCAGGCATTTTCCGTCGCGGGACTGCGCAATTCGCTTGCCGACGCCCGCGGTCAACTTTCCCTTTCTTATGTAGACCTCGCAAATGCCATTGACACCGTTCGCATCATCGCCGGCCAGCCGGCCGCCGTCATCGTCTGGGAAAACGTCCCTGGCGTCCTTTCCACTCAAGACAATGCATTCGGCTGTTTTGTTGGCGCACTTGCCGGCGAAGATGGCGCACTCCAACCGGCAGGGGGAAAATGGACAAACGCTGGTTGTGTGTTTGGTCCCCAAAGAGCAGTCGCGTGGCGCATCCTCGATGCCCAATATAGCGGAGTGGCCCAACGCCGCCGCCGTGTCTTCGTTGTCGCAAGTGCTCGAACAGATTTCGATCCCACGACGGTATTATTTGAGCATGACGGCGTGCGCCGGGATATTGCGCCGAGCCGAGAAGCGGGGCAAATCCATGCCCGCCCCTTTGCTCGATGCCTTGCAGGCTGTCGCTGGGATGTGTCCGGAACCGGAGAAGTAATATGCATGGCCCACGGCCAAGGCGGCGCGGAGGTGAGCATCGGACGTTGCCCGACACTTACTTGCAATCACGAAGCGCCGATTGCCGTCTACGGCACGGCCGCACTCGGGTGTGATGGGGGCGCCGCGACGGAGGTGGGCGGCGGGGTTGCAGGGTGCTTGCGCACAATCTCATACGCAATTCAGGCAGGTGCGCTGCGCACGAATCCCAATAGCGGTCCCGATGGCATCGGCGTTCAAGCCGATATCGCCTACACGTTGGAAGCGCGCGCCGAGGTCCAAGCCGTTTGCTTTTCATGCAAGGATCACGGTGCCGACGCTACGGTGGAACTGGCGCCGACCATGCGCGCGATGGGCCACGCCGGCAGTCATGCGAATGCTGGCGGACAGTTGGCCGTGGCGTTCGCGCAAAACACCCGCGACGAGGTACGCCTGATGAATGGGGATGGCCAGATCGTCGGCGCCCTGTCCGCGCAGCCAGGCATGAAGCAAACATGTTATGTCGCAACTTGCGTCACGGGCGAAATCACGCACACCCTGAAAGCGGAAGGGTTCGACGGGTCCGAGGATGGAACCGGGCGGGGCCATCCGATCGTCGCCGCATATTCGAGTGCGACTGAGTTTCTGCCTCAGTCGAGCCGAGTCTATTCCGAGCATGAAATCGCTCCCACCTTGCAAGCGGCCGGGCTGCGCAACGGCAATCGCACCCCGCAGATTCATGCCGGCATGGCCGTGCGCCGCCTCACGCCGCGCGAATGCGAACGCCTACAGGGGTTTCCGGACGATTTCACGCTCATCCCCCGTGCGCGCGGCTCGGTCAAGGACTGCGACATGGACGATTGGCTGGCCTATCTCAAGGCCGATTACCCCTCGATCACCCGGGCCGAGGCGCGGCTGCTCGCGCCGGACGGCCATCGCTACAAGGCGCTGGGCAACAGCATGGCCGTGCCGTGCATGAGCTGGATCGGCGGCCGGATCAACGACCAGATAGGGGACGCCGGCATTGCGGCCGTGAAGCCTGCGGCCACATTGGCGGGTGCGCCTCCCGCCGTTATCACGGAGCCCGCCTGATTCGATTCGGTGCGGGTTTTTCACTTTTAAGTCATGCCCGCACCCAGCAATGGATTGCGGGCTTTTTTGTGGACGAAGCGCCGATGCATTCAATTGAAGAACTGATGACTTACGAAACGCCGCGCCATCCCGCCATGCCGTGGTTGGCCGCCGCCGAGTTCGTCGATGCGGAAGACCGGCAGTACGCGTGCGCCTGGCTGACCGGCAGCGGCGGGATGGGGGCGATAACAGATAGCCAGCTTGTACTGGTCCCGCCTTCCATCGACATGGTGACGCCATGAGCGGCGCCAAGATAACCTGCTGGCGCGCGATCGAGAAGGATTACCGCGCGGGCATAAAATCCCTGCGCACGATCGCCGGCGAGAACGATGTCGCGGAGTCAACGATACGCAAGAGGGCGGCGCGCGATGGCTGGGCCCGGGATTTGACGGCCAAGATCAAGTCGAAGCAGGAAGAAATGCTGCACCACGCGGTCGTGAGCACGCTCGATGCCGCGTCGGAGCGCGAGGTGGTCGAGGTCAACGCGCAAGTCCAGACCAACATCATCCTGGCGCACCGCACCGACATCGAGCGCACGCGTCGCCTTGGCATGGCATTGCTGGAAGAATTGGAAATTGCCACGAGCGACAACCAGTTGCTGCGCGAACTGGCCGACATGATGTATTCGCCCGACAAGAATGGTGTCGACAAGCTCAACGAGCTCTACACCAAGATCATCGCCATGCCGGGGCGCGTCGATGCCATGAAGAAGATGGCCGACACCTTGAAAACGTTGATCGGCCTGGAGCGCGAGGCGTTTGGCATCGGCGTGGAGGGCAAGAAGGAAGAGGGCGGCGTCGAGTCGTTCCTGAAACGGCTGGCCAGCACCGATGTCGATTTCAACTGATGCGGTCTATGCCGGCCTGAAACGCAAGCTGGAACTGTACGCGGCGTATTGCCTGTTCGTGCTCGACAAAGGCGGCAAGCGAATGCCCTTCCTGTTCAACCGGGCGCAGCGCCACGTCGACGCCAAGCTCAACGAGCAACTGCGCGCCACCGGCAAGGTCCGCGCGCTGATCCTGAAAGGGCGCCAGCAGGGCATATCGACGTATGTCGGCGGGCGCTTCTACTGGCGCGCCTCGATGTCGATGGGCCTGTCGGCGTTCATCGTCGCGCACGAGCAAAAGGCGACCGACAACCTGTTCACGATGGTGAAACGCTATCACGAACATAACCCGCTGGCGCCGTCCACCAGTGCCACCAATGCGAAAGCGCTGGTGTTCGATGTGCTGGACGGCGGCTACAAGCTGGCCACGGCCGGCTCGAAAGATGTCGGCCGCTCCAACACCGCGCAGTTGCTGCATGGTTCCGAGTTCGGATTCTGGGATAACGCGGCGATGCACTTGGCCGGCCTGGGCAACACGATCGCCGACCTGGACGGCACCGAGATCATTCTCGAATCGACCGCGAACGGCATCGGCAACAAGTTCCATCAGATGTGGCAAGACGCGGAAGCGGGGATCGGCGAATTCATCGCCATCTTCGTGCCGTGGTTCTGGCAAGACGAATACCGCACCAAAGTGCCGCGAGAGTTCACCCTCTCCAGCGATGAGGTCAAGTACAAGGACGCCTACAAGCTCGACAGCGAGCAAATGGTATGGCGCCGCAACAAGATCATCACTTACGGCCAAGGCTTCGCGTGGCTGTTCGACCAGGAATACCCGGCCACGCCGGCGCTGGCGTTCAAGTCCGCCACCACCGATCCGCTGATTAACCCGACCGATGTGATGGCCGCGATCAACAGCGGCTTCAAGGAAATGAGCGGCCCCCTGGTCATCGGCTGCGATCCCGCCGAGTACGGTCCCGACCGCACAGCGATTGCCTTCCGGCGCGGGCGCGTGGTGTTCCGGATCGAGGTGCATGAGAAAAAAGGCCCGATGGAGGTGGCCGGCATCCTGGCTTCCTACTGGAAGGAGTTTCAACCCGACGGCATGCTGATCGACAAGATCGGCATCGGTTCCGGCATCGTGGACCGGCTCAAGGAGTTGAATATCCCATGCATCGGCGTGAACAGCGCTTCCAAGGCCGAGGACAGCGAGACCTATGCCAACAAGCGCGCCGAGATGTGGTATCGGATGAAGCAGTGGATCGAGGATGCGCCTTGCCGGCTGCCGAACAATGCCGCCATGACGGCGGACATGTCGGCGCCGAAGTACAAGACCAGCTCGAACGGGCGCAAGCTGATCGAATCGAAAGAAGAAATGGCCAAGCGCCAGATCCGCTCCCCCGACATCGCCGACGCCATCGCGCTGACGTTTGCCGAAAACATCGCCCCGAAGTCCGCCCAAGGGATTGACCGGGGCGGCGCCAGGGAACATCGCGCGCCGACCAACGCCGGGTATTGACCAGGCGCGACAAGGCATTTAACCATCCACAAGCCACCCTAGCCGATGGCTTTTTTTATGAGCGGGCACATGATGGACGACAGCGCACCCGACGACGCTGGCCAACTGGGAGCGATGGCGCATGCCATGCTCAATGCGCAAGCGGCATCCCGGCGCGAGGCCGAACAGCAAGAGTACGAACAGGCGTCGCGTGAAGCCATGCAGTCCGACGAGGCCGGCGCGCCGGCGTTCAAGACGCTGGCCGGCCTGGGATCGGTATTCCTGGCCGAGTTCAGCCAGGCCGTGCAGGACCGCCGCACGACGGAACTGCGCTGGTTGCAGGATTTGCGCCAGTACCGCGGCAAATACGACGAGGATGTGCTGGCGAACATGGACCCGATCCGGTCCAAGGCATTCGTGCGCAAGACCCGCGTAAAAGTCAAAACCGTCGATTCCCGCGTGTTCGATCTGCTGTTTCCGGCGAACTCGGAGCGCAACTGGTCATTGGAGGCGACGCCCGTGCCGAGCGTGCCGCCGGAAATCGAACAGGAAATTCAGAAGGCGCTGGCCGGCGCCTTACAGCGCGCGCCCACGCCGGACGAGGTGAAGCAGGGGATCAAGAACATGGTCGATGCGGCGGCCAAGGAGATGGGTGCCGCGATCGACGACCAACTGACGGAATCGCATTACAAGAAGGCCGCGCGCCAGGTCATGCATTCCGGGCATCTGTACGGCACCGGCATCCTCAAGGCGCCGCTGATCGAGCGCAAGGTACGCACCCGTTTTACGATGGAGTCGGGCAAGTGGGTGATGAAGACCGAATCGTATGTGGTCCCGTTCGTGGACTACGTGCCGTTGTGGCGCTTCTTCCCCGACATGAGCGCCACCGAGTTGGAAAACTGCCGCTACGTGTACGAGCGCCATGTCTTGAGCAAGGCCGCGACCTTGGCCCTGGCCGAACGTAAGAGTTTCGATGCGGCGAAAATCCGCGAGTACGTGCAATCGAACCCGGACGGCGCCCAGACGCGGCAAACCTACGACGATGAAATCCGCCGGGTCGGCGAGCGCAGCCTCACTAGCGCCGCCGATGGCCAGTACGAGATTCTGGAGCGCTGGGGCTGGGTCGACGCGGCGCAATTGTCCGCGTGCGGCGTGACGGTCCCTTTGGCGCGCATGCACGAGACCTTCTTTGCGAATGTCTGGTTGCTGCCCAACGGCGAAGTGGTGCGCGCCTCCTTGCAGCCGATCAATGGCGTGACCTGGCCCTATCACCTGTATTACTTCGACAAGGACGAGACCAGCATCTTCGGCGAGGGGCTGGCCACGATCATGCGCGACGACCAGACCATGATTAACGCCGGCGTGCGCATGATCCTGGACAACGCCGCGTTGACGGCCGGCCCCCAGTTGGAGGTCAACATGGACTTGATGGCGCCGACCGAAAAGGCCGACCAGATGTTTCCCTTCAAAATCTGGGCTCGCAACGGCAAGGAGGCCGGATCGCCGGCGATCCGGGTGCTCGACATCCCGGGCAAGCTCGAAGAGCTCTACCCCATCGTGGCGATGTTCGAGACCAACGCCGACGAGGTGACGGCCGTGCCGCGCTATATGGGCGGCGAGAACCCGACTCAGGGCGCGGCCGGGACCGCATCGGGCCTGTCCATGTTGATGGGGAACACCTCGATTGTGATGAAGGATTTGATTACGGCCTACGACGAGGGCATCACGACGCCGTTCATCGAGGCGCTGTACCGCTGGAACATGCAGTTCAACACGAATAACGCGGTCAAGGGCGACTTCAACATCAAGGCGCGCGGCAGCGCGTCCCTGGTGGCCAAGGAAATCCGCTCCCAGCAGCTTGACGCCTTCGCCGCGCAGACCGCGAACCCCATGGATGCGCCATTCATCAAGCGCGAACAATTGCTGCGCCAGCGCGCCGAAGCCCACGATCTGGTCGATATCGTCAAGACCGAGGAAGAAGTGGCGGCCGAGCAGAACAACGACCTGGCCAAGCAACAGCAGCAATTGGCCCAGCAGCAGCAAGAACTGGCCATGAAAATCCAGATGGCGACGCTGCGCGAGTTGACGGCGAACGTCGAGCGCACGCTGGCCGATGCGCGCCGCCTGAACGCCGAGGCGGTGGCCAAGAACGTGGGCGCGGTGTACGCGGCGACGCAAGCAAGCGGCGTGGCGGCCACCAATGCGACGATCGCGCCCGGCGCCGACGAGATTTTGCGCTCGGCCGGCTGGGTGGACGCGCAGCCCCAGTCCATGCCGGCGGCGCCGGCCGGCACGGTGCAAGCGCCGGCGCCGGCCAACGACTTGCCCACCCCGCCCGGCGCCAACCCGGCGCCGGCGTCCGCGCCGCTGCCCCCGACCGCGCCGATGGCCGGTCCCGGGCAGGGACTGCACGCCGGCATCGAGACGCAGGCGATCGACGGATGAAGACCACCCAGGAAATCAATGCGGACCTGAACGACGCCTTGGCGGCGGCGCGTGCCTATCGCGGCGCCGATCTGTACCTGGCGTTCGTCAAGCTGCTCGACGCGGTGGACGCGCAGCACAGGGAAAGCCTGTTGACGGCCAAGATGGACCGGGTTCAGTACCTGCAAGGCGCCGCGTCGCAGATCCGGGCGCTGCGCCATGCGCTCGTCCACACCGGCGCGCATGTGTCGCCGATCGGATAAACCAACTTTGACCCCCGCGCGAGCGGGACAGCCAGAGCCACTCCACGGGGTGGCATTTTTTATGAGCCAAGCACAGGAGATGTCATGGCGACTACCGAAGCGGATAAAAACCAGGCGGCCGACGATTTCGCGGCCGGCTATCAGGATGAAAAAACGCCGGCCGACATCGGCGACGACGAGGCGTTCGGCTTGACGCCCGAACCCGGCGAGGCGGCAGGCGCCGGCGAACCCACGGGCAGCGCGCCCACCGAGACCATTGCAGCCGATCCCGCCGATCCCGCCCAGGATGCCGGCGGCGAAGCTGCAGCGCCGGCCGCGCAGGCCGAAGAGCCTACGGCCGCCGCCCCCGCGCTCGATGTCGAGAAGGAGACGCAGCGCCTGAAGTCATGGGAAGGCCGCTTGAAAGCGCAGGCGGCCGACCTGGCGGCGAAGGCCAAGGAGGAACCCGCCGAAGCGCCCAAGGATGAAGGCTTGGAATCGGCGGGCGGCGAAGATGCTGGCGCAAAAATTGACAAGGGTGGCGAGGGCGGCGACGGGGACAAGGATTTGAAGGCGCTGGCGGACGACTTCGGCCCGGAATTCGTCGCCTTAATTACAGCGATCATCCAGAGGGTGGCCAAGCAATGCGCGACGGAAGCGGCAACCGAACATACGGCGCCGTACCGCAAGGATATCGATGCCGTGATCGCCGAGTTGCACGACGACAAGCAGCGCGCACACTACGAGAAAATCGCCGACTCCCACCCCGACTTCATGGACATCGCCGACTCGGACGGCTTTAAAAGCTGGATCGATGGCCTGGAGCCGGCTCAGAAAGCGCACACCGAGCAAGTGGCCAAGTCCGGCAACGCCAAACAGATCATTGCCATGCTGGAGCAGTACAAGGCCACGCTGGCGGCGCCCGCCAGCTCCGACCAGTCCCACGAGAGCCACGAGGACATGTCCAGCGCGATCGACAACGCCGAGGGCGTGCGCTCAAGCGGCTTGAAATTGCCGGACACCCCTTCCAGCCAGGACGATTTCGCCGCGGCCTGGAACCAGCATTAAATTGTAGAGCCATCCGCGCAGTCTCGCGGATCGCCTCCCGCCGGCGTCACGGCGGGAACCACAGAAACAAAACCATAGCGCAGACAACACAAGGCACCCCGCCCTACGGCGGGGTGGCGCCTTGTCGCGCCCGCATACGACTGGTTTTTTGCATTCCATGGTGTGAACGGACAGGCATCGCCCCCGCTCCCGCTGAATCGACTGTGCAAGGCAATTTTCCCATTTCGATTTCGCTCCCACTTTCAAGGAAACACCCATGTCCACCTATGGCGATATCTCCCCGCGCACCGCCGCTTACGCAGCCAAGGAATTGCTCAAGCGCGGCATTCCCTACCTGATCCTGGAAAAATTCGGCCAGTCCAAGCCCTTGCCCGAGCATGCGTCCAAGACGATCAAGTTCCGCCGCTACAACGCGCTCGACAACACCCCCACCGCCTTGACCGAGGGCGTGACGCCGGCGTCGCAGTCGCTCACCGTCACCGACGTGACGGCCAACTTGACCCAGTACGGCAGCCGCATCCAGATCACCGACGTGATTATCGATACCCACGAAGACCCGGTATTGGCCGAGGCGACCACCTTGCTGGGCGAGCAGGCCGCGCAGATGATCGAAAAGATGCGCTTCGGCGTATTGAAGGCCGGCACCAATGTCGTCTATGCCAATGGCGCGACCCGCAACACGGTCAACAGCGCGTTGACGCTCGGTATCCAGCGCCGCGCGACCCGCACGCTCAAGCGCCAGAACGGGCGCCCGATCACCAACGTCATCAAGTCCACCGCCGCCTGGGGCACCGAAACGGTGGCGCCGGGCTTCATCGGTCTGGCGCACCCCGATCTGGATAGCGATATCCGCAACATGGTGGGCTTTGTCCCGGCCGAGAAATACGGCGCGATGACCCCGTTCGAGAATGAAATCGGCAAGGTCGAGGACACGCGCTACTTGTCGTCCACGATCTTCGAGGCGTTCGCCGATGCGGGCGGCGCGAAGGGCTTGATGCTCTCGACCAGCGGCACGAATGCCGACGTGTACCCGGTGCTGTACCTGGCCGCCAACGCTTACGGCATCGTGGCCTTGAAGGGCATGTTCGCCGTGACCCCGATGGTGGTCAATCCAAAACCGTCGGACAGCGACCCGCTGGGCCAGCGCGGCCACGCCGCATTCAAGACCATGCAAACGGCCGTGATCCTGAATGACTTCTGGATGGTGCGCGTGGAGGCGAGCGCCACGGCGTAAGGCCGGTAGCCGCGACAGCTCCCTGTTGCGGCTCACCTGAACGGCATTGATACCTTTACTTCACATTCAAGGACTTTCCAGCATGGCGAACGATAAAAGAGCAGCATCCGAGAACACCAAAATCTCCACCCTGGACGACGGCCCGGACGATATCCAGGCCATCCCGGAATCGACCGCCATCCGTGGCAGCAACCACGACGACGCCCTGAGCGGCGAACGCGTCAGTTTGACCATTTTCGAGCAAGAGGGCGATGTCGGGCGCGAGGCCGTGCCGATCGGCGTCAACGGCGTGGGCTACCTGATCCCGCGCGGCAAACCGTTCAGCGTCCCGGCCGAAGTCGTGCATGCGCTCGACAACTGCGTGCAGACGATCTATGAATCGCTGCCTGGCGGCGAAACGCGCGAGCGCAGGCTGAAACGTTTCAATTACACCGTCCACGGCAGGGGTTAAACGAACCATGCCTTCCACCAAAGTCAAGGATGCGATTTACCGCGTGTCGACGCAATTGCAGGACATCGCGCCGCAGTTCACCCGCTGGCAAGAGCGCGAACTCGTGACCTGGCTGAACGACGGCCAGAAGGCGATCGCCAAATACATGCCGGCGTCCTGCACCCGCGTCGATGCCGTCAAGCTCAGGGCCGGGACCAAGCAATCGATCGAACTGATCGCGGCCGGCGACGTGAAGCCCGGCGACGGCTCCGTTGCGGCCGTCGTCTACGGCAATTACCTCAACGACGTGGTGCGCAACATGGGCGCCGATGGCGCGACGGCCGGCCGCGCGGTGCGCGTGGTCTCGCGCGAAGTGCTGGACAGCCAGAATCCCGACTGGCATACCAATGTCGGGCCGGGCCGGGTGGACCAGTTCGTGTTCGACCCGCGCGCGCCCAAGAATTTTTACGTCACCCCGGCCGTCGGCGCCGCCCCGGTATGGGTGGAAATATCCTACCTGGCCAACCCGGTTGATGTGCCCAACACAGGGACCGTGGCCGCACCGCTGTATGGCGCCGACGGGACGAGCGCCACCGTCATCTCCGTGGACGACAAGTACATCGACGACCTGGTGAACTACGTGCTGGCGCGCGCCTATATGAAAGACGCCGATTTCGCATCCTCGCAGCCCAACGCATCGGCGTATTCGAGCATGTTCACGGGTTCGCTCAACGCCCAGGTGCAGGCGCTGACCGGCAATAACCCGAATTTGACGGCGTTACCGTTCGCGGCGCAGGCGCAAATTCCGGCGGGGGCGCGCTGACCATGGCGGCGTCGATCGATATTTTTATCCCGCACATCCTGCCATCGGTGCTCGCCTGCCCCGATTTCAGCATCCGCAGCGCCATCATCGAGGCCGCCATCGAGTTCTGCGGCGATGCCGGCGCCTGGACTGAAACGCTCGATCCGATCCACATGAGCGCCGGCACCCATTCCTACGAACTAGACGTTCCCAAGGACGCGCGCGCGCTGGTCGTCAAGAACGTGTGGGCAAGGAACGGCGCGCTGGTGGCGAAAACCATGGACGATATCGCCGCCCTGATGCCGGACTGGCAGAGCGCGCAAGGCACGCCGGCCTACTACAACCAGCAAGATTGGGACGAGCTGCGCGTCTATCCGACGCCTGGCGATGGGGATGCGGGCGGCACCTTGAGCGTGCGTGCCTCGCTGGCGCCCACGCGCGGCGCAAGCACGCTGCCCAATTTCCTGGTCGAGCGGCACTTTCAAACGATCGTCGCCGGCGCGCTTGCCCGCCTGATGCTGGTGCCGGGGCAGGGCTGGAGCAACCCCCAGCTTGCGGCCTATTTCAAAAATGAGTTCCGCCTGGCGTGCGCAAACGCGAAGGTGGAACTTTTCCATGATCGCGTCGCATGCAACCTGCGCGTGGCGCCCCGCCGCTTTGGAGGATAACGATGGGTGAAAAAATCAGGCTGGTCGCCGGCGACACGCGCCCGCAACTGGTGTTCTCGATCACCGACGACGTGACCGGCTTGCCGATCGACCTGTCCCATCCGGCCACCTCCGTCGCGCTGAAGTTTCGCAAGATCGGCGCCCGGGACATCAAGGCCACGATGGCGTGCGGGAAGCTGTCGGGCAGGCTCGATGCGATGGGGGGTATCGATTACGCCGACGCCTACGGGCCGCCCGGCGCGGGCGGGCGCGCGTTCATGGACTGGTCGGCGTCGGCGCTCGATGCCGAGGGCGAGTACGAGGGCGAATTGGAGATCACGTTTTTCGATGGCGGCGTGCAGACCCTCTACGAGACCCTGAAATTCAAGGTGCGGAGCCAATATTAGATGGCGCTGTCACTGTCCTTCGTCCATCCGGCGCTGGAAGTATCGGTTCAAGTACCTGTTGCCACCACCACGACGGTGGCGATGGTGGCCAGCGCGGTGACGGACTCGCGGGGCATGAACCGCATGCTGTCCGATCGCATCAACGCCATCGACCTGGCCGCCATCGCGCTCGTCAAGGGGCTGGCCGATGCGGCGATGGCCGGCAACCCGCAGCCGGTACTGGGCATCGCCAAGCCATTGCAAGAGTTGATGATGGCGGGCGACATGATGGCCACCGTATGCCAGTTCTTCCGGGATTTCACCGAGGTGGCCAGTTCCAGCGAGGCCGCCCAGTTCATGACCGGCAAGACGCTGGCTGATGCGGCCGCCGCCAGCGACGGCACGGAAATCGTCACCGGCAAGGTTTGCTCGGACGCGGCGTCGTCAAGCGATGTCATGCAGTTGACCGGCACGAAAGCGCTGGCCGATACCGTCGCCGCCGCCGAACTTGCGCAAATGAACGTCAACAAGGCGGCCAGCGATAGCGCCATCGCGGCCGATACAGGGCGCCTCTTGATGAGCGATTACGGCGATTTCTCCTATTTTGCGGACGATTTTGTCGGCATTTCGACTATTTTTTAAGGAATGACATGCGCTTCAACGACAAACAAACAGTGCTGGGCCAATTGAATATCCGACTGTTCGACCAGGCTGGCCGGCTCAAGGACGAGCGCCATATCCATAACCTGGTGGTGGCATCGGGTTTGGCATGGATGGCAGCGCGTTACGTCGGCACGCCGCCCGCGATGAGCCATATGGCCGTCGGGGCTGGCGTGGCGCCCCCCGCGCCGGCCAATACGGCGCTTGGCGCCGAGTTGGGGCGCGCCGCGCTCACGTCCCAAACGTCATTGCTCAACGTCTCGACCTTTAGCGCCATGTTTGCCGCTGGCGTGGGTTCGGGCGCCATCACCGAAGCCGGCATCTTTACTGCCCCGGCCGCTGGCACGATGCTCAACCGCGCCACATTCCCAGTCGTCAATAAAGGTCCGCTCGACACGATCCAGATCAACTGGACCGTTACCCAGGCGGCAGGCTGACATGGCGATCACGACACGGGCCGGGAAAGGCGCCCCGCTGAGCAATGCCGAACTCGATGCCAACTTCGCCGCCATCGCCAGCGGCGATGCCGCGGCGTTGACTGCGGCAAACGCCTATGCCGAGAGCCTTGTGGTGGGGCTGTGGGACGACCGCGGCAACTACAACGCCTCCATCAACACGTTTCCGATTGCGGGCGGCTCCGGCGTGGGCGGCGCGGTGCTCAAGGGCGATATCTGGACCATTAGCATCGCCGGCACACTCGGGGGTATTTCTCTCGCGCCGCGCCAGACCATTCGCGCCACGCTCGACGCTCCCGGCCAGTTGCTGGCGAATTGGGCCGTCGGCCTGGCCAACACGGACCTGGAAGACGCGATCATGCCGGGGATCACCGGCCGGGCGCCGTCACAGAACGCGGTGGCCACCGCCCTGGCATTGAAAGCAAACCTGGCTTCGCCGACATTTAGCGGCCCGGTGGGCGGCATCACGGCGGCCATGGTGGGCCTGGGCAATGTGAACAACACCCCGGATGCGAACAAGCCAGTGTCGACCGCGCAGCAAGCGGCGCTCGACTTGAAGCAGGATATGGCCGCCGAGGATGCCAGTAATGGCTATGCCGGACTCACGCTGTTCAATATCAACTTCAAAAATGCGCTTGGCACGGTCAAGAGTTTTTTTACGAATGCCAACACTGCCACGCGCAGCTACACCTTCCAGGACCGGAATGGGACGATCGCCGATGACACGGATCTTGCGCTGAAAGCCCCGCTCGCTTCGCCAACATTCACGGGCCCCGTGGGCGGCATTACGGCCGCGATGGTTGGCCTGGGCAACGCGAACAACACTTCGGACGCGAATAAGCCAGTGTCGGCCGCGCAGCAGGCGGCATTGAATAGCAAGGCGCAGATAGGCGGTAGCGGCTCGCAAGACTTCGCTGTCGCCAGCTTGAACGGTGGGGCGCTTGCGGGCATGCGCAACCGTATCATCAATGGCGACATGCGGATCGACCAGAGAAGGAACGGCGCCCCCGTGACCGTTGGGCCGGCCTCGTCGATCACGTATGGCGCCGATCGCTGCAACTTTCAATTTGCCGCCGGCGCGACGCATACGTTTCAACGTCAAAACATCAACCTGGCGGGCTTTCCTTACGGGACTGCCGTGACGATAGGAAAAGGCGCGCTTCCGGCGGCTGGCGATGGGAATTTTATGGTCTATTCAATCGAAGGATATGATGTGGCCGATATTGATTATGGCAAGGCGAGCGCAAAAACGATGACGCTGAGTTTCTGGGTATATTCGCAATTGCCCGGAAAATATTCCGTCGCCTTCCTGAATGATTACCTCACCCCAGGCACGCGCCGCAGTTATGTTACTAACTACACCATTAATTCGGCGTTCACGTTTGAGCTGAAAACCATCACTATTCCGGGCGATGTGCTGCTGTCGGTCAATAATTGGAACGTCACCAATGGCCGGGGGCTGATGGTTATTTGGGATTTTGGGAGCGGCACCGATATCACTTGCGCGCCTGGCGCATGGGTTTCCGGCGGATTTGCCCGCACCCCCGATTCCATCAATGCGATTGCTAACGGACCGTGCGCCTTCGTACTCACCGGCTTACAGCTTGAGGTTTCGCCGGTCGCCACGCCGTTCGAGCGCAGGCCATACGGTACGGAATTGGCGCTATGCCAGCGCTACTTTGAAGTTTTGCAGCCGCCTAGCCGATACTTTGCGGGACTTACCAGCGCGATGTGGTTTGCCGACTATGCATTTAAAGTAATGAAACGGGCGGCGCCGTCTTGCGTGTTATCCGCCGCCATAACCTCTTCGACCTGGAACAGCGGCGGCACCAATGCCATGCCATCTTCATGGAGCATTGCCGAGTCCATTGCTTCTGGGATTTCCCTCGCAGTCGGCGGCACCAGCGTAGCGGGCATCGCATTCGGATTCACCGTTCAAGCAAGCGCGGAGTTTTAACATGGCATATAAAAATACACCTGGCACCGGCATCGTCCGGATTTCCGATGGCGCTTTCATCCCGGCCGACCTGGGTAACGTCGATTACGCAAGCTACCTGGCTTGGGTTGCGGCGGGGAACGTGCCATTGCCGGCCGACGCGCTCGAAGCGAAAAATGCGGTCAATACGCCGATCCTGGCGCAGCTCATTGAAATCGACCAAAAATCCATCCGTGCCATGCGCGAACGAAATGCCGAGCGCGTGGATGCGCTGGAAGCCGAGGCCGCCGCCCTGCGGTTGCGACTCATTCAGTAGCAGCAACGAATCTCAACCCACCCGCTTCGGCGGGTTTTTTTTAATAGGAGGCTGCATGCCAGAGCCCGTATCAACCATAGCCGCACTCCTTGCCGCCGTCATCAAGTCCGCTTTGTCATTCCTGCCCGGCGCGGCCGCAATCCACCGGACATAGCAGCTTAATAATTTAGCATGGTTTTTGCGTCATCGGCTTGTGCGGCTTTGCCTGTTTTTTTCTTGGTTTCGATAGTCCCGGTTTGTTGAAGAAGGTCTGGCGGGCAATGAGCGCCATGGCATCGCACAACAGGTCGACGGCGGTGGCAAAGCGCAGCAGCAGTGAAGGCAGCAGCGGTTTGAGCACGGTGTGGGCATACCCTCGATTGACACGGCGTGTCGGCAGGATGGGAAATTGGGTGGTCGCTGCGGCGGTGGTCAATGCTTGCAGGTTGTCACAGACGATTTTGGCAGCGAAGTCCTGAGCGGCGGCCAACTGGGACAGGCCGGAGACGTGCTCCAGATTGAGCCGATGCTTGAGGCGTTTGAACGCTTCTTCAATGCGCCAACGCTGATGGTAGAGGTCGCCGAAATCGGCCGCTGGAAAGCGCCGTTGGTCGAACAGATTGGTCATGAGGACGCGCACTTTTCCGGTGGAGGCGACGTGGCGCACCAGGCGCACGGTTTGTGGCGCGGCGGGACATTCGTAGTCGCGGGCATCGTCCCTGTCCGGTGCGGCGAGGGTAACGACTTGTTCTTGCAGGCCCGAGCGCAGGAAGTCGCGCACGCAGGCGAAGCCGGAGTTGCCAGCCTTCTCGACACGCATGCAAAAGCCGATGCCGCGATGGTTGAGCAAGGCGACCAGCCAACGGCACGGATAGCCCCGGTCCATCAGCAGCAGATCGCCGCTGCCGAGCAGGTCGAGGTGCTCGAACAGCATCTGCCGTTCATTCTCGTGGACGCCGTGCAGGGACGCCGAGAGCATCAGTTCGGCTCCCGGCAGGTACAGGCCGAAGGCGATTTGGTCGGTCGACGCGGCGCGCGGAACATGGCTGGCGCGGTGGCCAAACCGGAGCGTCGAGGCGTCAGCGGCGACCAGTCGGAATCCATGCCAGAGTGGCACGAAGCCCAAGGCGTCGGCTTGCCGGACCAACCAGGCGTTGAGCGCGGGGATGGCGATTGCGTTCAGTTTGGCGCGGGCACTGAAAAAGGCGCGCTGTGAGACGTGGCGCACCGGTTGGGCGCGCTGTTCGAGATGGGCGAAAAACTCGTCGAGTTCGGCCTGGATACTTTTGCGCATGCCGGTCAGAAGCACGGCCAGCAGTACGGGCAGAGGCAGTTTGCGGTCGCGGGTGAACGCGTTGGGGAAATCGGAGTGCCGCGCCAAATCGCGGAACTGGCTGGAATGCAGGTATTCGGAAAAGGCGAGGAGCAGTTGTTCCAACATGGCGGCCAATAGAGACAAAAAAGGTCTCTATTGGCCGCCGCCCTGCTCGCGAAAAAAGCCTCGCAATCAGGGCGGCGGCCGCGCGAAGCGTGTGTTTTGTCAAGCTCTTTGGGGACTAAATTTGAAGGAAATTTGGCATGCTTAAGTCCGGTGGATTGGGCGCGGCCGGGGCGGCCGTTTCATTAAAGTTTCTCGGTGACGGCCTGAGCTTTTCTCAAAAGCTGATTTCGTTTGCGATCGGCTTCGCCTGCGCGGTGTACATCGCGCCGGCGCTGATCGAGTTGTTCGGCATCGGTGGCGAGCGCGTTCATTCCGGTGTCGAGTTCTTAGTCGGCCTGTTCGCGCTGGCCACTTGCCGCGAACTGTTCACCGAAATCAATTCGGCCGACATCATCGGCACCTTGAAACGCCGCTACTTCGGGGGCGACAAATGATTGTCCATTGCGCCGCCGGCATCGTGCTGGCCAGTTGCGTGTGGGGCGTGCTCGATCGCAGGCTTCACACGCGAACGGCCGGCACGCTCGCCCTTTCCTTCCTTGGCATCCTTGCATTGGCGAACTTCCTATGACGCTCGATCAACTGAACAAAATTATGCCGTATGCCCGCTCCCGAGCGGGCATTTTTTTGGCTCCGCTCAACGCCGCGATGGCCGAGTTCGGCATCGATACCCAGGCGCGCCAGGCGTCGTTCCTCTCGCAAATCGGCCAGGAGTCGGGCCAGTTGCAATTTACGCGCGAACTGGCATCGGGCGCCGCCTACGATACCGGCGCCCTGGCCAAGCGGTTGGGCAACACGCCGGAAGCGGATGGTGACGGGCAGCGCTGGAAAGGGCATGGCCTGATCCAGATCACCGGCCTGGCTAACCACATCGCTTGCGCGCTCTATTTCGGTATCCCATTGGACCGGATCGCGGCCTGGCTCGAAACGCCCGAAGGCGCGTGCCGGTCGGCCGCCTGGTTCTGGAAGACGCACGGCTTGAACGAGTTGGCCGACGCCGGCAACCAGGTGCTGGTGACACGGCGCGTCAACGGCGGAGAAAACGGCCTGGCCGGCCGCCTGGCATTATTCGCCGCCGCCGTGCGGGCGCTGGCGTGATGCCGTTCCCCGACCCGCGCCCGTGGCTGGCCATGCTGGTCGTGGGCGGCGCGGGATTTTTGGGCGGCGAGTGGCGCGAAGGCCGTGCCGGCGCCGCCCAACGGCAAGCGGCCGACGGCGCGGCGAAGCTGGAGCTGGCGATCGCCACCGACCGCGTGCGCGAGACCGAGCGCCACCTGACGCAAAACCTGGCCACCATCGACGCAGCGCGCACCAAGGAGCAAGACCATGCACAAGAGACCATCGATTCTTTGCGCGCTGACGTGCGCAATGGCGCTATCCGCCTGTCAGTCGCCACCCGCCCGGGCGATCCGGCCGCCGCCAGTGGACATTCCGGCGCTGGGGATAGCGAAGCGCGAGCCGAACTTGTGCCGTCGGCTGCTCTCGCTCTTATCGACATCGCCGCAGACGGCGATTGGGCGGTGCGTGAACTCAACGCCTGCATCGACAAGTACGACGCAGTGAGGCGATCGGTGAATCCCTAGCTGACGAGGTGTTCCCCGCGCCCCTGGCTGGCCATGCTGGTCGTGGGCGGCGCGGCATTTTTGGGCGGCAAGCGCCCGACGGCGCGGCCAAGCTGGAATTGACGATTGCCATCCCTCCTACGTTGCCAAATGAATTACAATTCGACTGCGAGATACAGGCTCTATGCCGTTTCGTGTGGAACTTGACTTCTAGTACCATAGCGGGCACTGCCATTTTGAAGACAAAGAACGCCTGATGAGTATTGCCGTTG
>JBEONR010000069.1:0-22658 GCA_040544385.1 Oxalobacteraceae bacterium GrIS 1.11 | reverse complement strand
GTGACCGCATGAATTAGAATTTGACCGCGTAACGCCATCTCATGCGCAACGGTCACGTTCCCCGGAATGACCGGTCACGTTCGCCGGAATACGCACTATGCCACGCAGCTTCCCTTTATGGGCAGCGGTGAGTTCCCGCAATGCAGCCATGGCAGTGCGGTCGGCGTCCGAGACCGGATGGGTATGGAACCAGGCGGCGTGCTGGCTGGCGAACGTAAAGTGATTAGTCATGAAAGAAATATGGTCAAGGGTGGATCGAGTTTTAGCTAATATTTTCTTTAACTTTACGTACAGTAAATTTAAATATGAAAACTGTCAATTGTTTTTACGGCCGGTTCAGATAAAATGACGCCATGTCCACTCCCGATATCGACTCGCCACGACGAGGACGCCCTCCAAGTACCGGCGCGGCGTCGCACACAGCCATCATGGATGCGGTCTTTGAACTGCTGCAGGAAAAATCCGTGCGCGATCTGACGCTGGAAGAAGTGGCGAAGCGGGCCAAGGTCGGCAAGCCCACACTGTACAAATGGTGGCCAGGCAAGGCGGCCCTGGTCATGGCCATGTTTCACGAGCGATTGGTCAGGACCGATATCAGGCCGCCGGAAAAATCGCTGCAACAAAACCTTAACGCCCGCGCGACAGGCTTGATCCGCGAGCTGAACGGCTTGTTCGGCAAGGTAGTCGGCGACCTCATCGCCGAAGGCCAAAGCGACCCCGAGGTGTTACGCGCGCTCTACGACCAGCACATCGCAGTGCGGCGCGCGGAGATGGCGTCCGACATCATGCAAGCCATACGACAGGGCGAGCTGGCAGCCGGCACGGACCCGGCGCTGCTGCTCGACTCCATCTTCGGCACATTATATTTTAAGATGTTGACCGGACAAAAACCGCTCAGCGAACAATACGGCGAGGCACTAGTCAGCCAGGTTTTCTCTGGCGTCGTTTCACGCTGATTTTTGTTAGCTTGCTTAGAAGCGGGAATTGAGGCGCTGGGCGAGTTTGAAATCGACATATTTCGACTGATCATCGATAAACCCCGAAGGTATTCATGCCTGTTTCAATAAGCTGCTACAGCGGCTGCGCTCCGGCCGCCAGTAGTTGCTGATAGACTCCAAAAAAGTCTTCCAAATGTCGCGTCGAGCTTATCTTTCCGTCCTTAAAGTAGTGAAACTCCATCGTCATCAATTCCAGGGGTGCACCAGTCGGCGATAGGCCCAAAAAAGGCCTCTGCTGTGTCCCGCGCAGCACACACCTGCAGGCGACAACGTCTGGACCGCATGCATAGATTTCTTCCACGGAATAAGTGAGATCCGACAATACCGAACGCAGAAAGCCGATTGTGCCTTTCTGTCCGTCCCGCCCGCCGGGATTACCCGGCACAGCCGGCAGAGCTTGCCAATCAAGGGCAAGAATGTCATCAAATCCGGATACGTCGCCGGTGTTGAAAACTTCGTAGAACTTCTTTACTGCGGCAATATGGTGAGTCATGATCGAAATATTCCTTGTTGAGAGGGTGAAGAGAACTTGCTGTTTCTGCTGCCAGTATGCGCCGATTAGGTCAGGATTTTTTGTCAAACCCAATGAGTTTTTTGCCTGATTCAGCGAACATCAGTCGATGTAATGGCCCGTTATCACTTCCGATGCTACCCTTTGGCTATCACAGGGGAGTCCCATGAATACAGGGCATGACATACTGCGCAATGACTTGGATGCACTGAGCAGGAAACTGGCGCAGATTGCACAAACTGACGGTGACTTCAGTACTGCGATCCCCGGGCTGATGATCTATCGCCGCAGCGCCGCGACAGTGCCGATGCCCAGTGTCTACGGCTTGGGACTGGGCATCACAGTTCAGGGCGCCAAGCGTGTCCTCCTGGGAGACCAGGTTTTCGACTACGGGCCAGGCCAGTCGCTGTTGACCTCGATAGATTTACCCCTGGCCGCGTATGTCACGCAGGGCAGCGCAGCCGCACCCTATTTCGGGATACGGATTGACTTCGAGCCTGAGGCCATAACGAAGTACGCGAGAGAGGCGATCTTTGCCGCGCCGAACAGCATACCTACGGCAAGGGCAATGTCTGTGCTCACGCTGGACGTGGAACTGCTCGACGCAGTGGCCCGGCTGACGAGGCTACTGGACGAACCCAAGCTGATCCCAATAATTGCTCCGCTCATCGAGCAAGAAATAATTATTCGCTTGCTGATGGGGCAACATGGCACGACCTTGCGTCATTTGATTGCTATGGATTCGCCGGGCCAGCAGATCGCGAAAATCATCGCGTGGCTGAAAAAGCATTGTACGGAAAATATTCTCATGGACGATTTGGCCGAGAAGGCGCACATGAGCCCATCGACCTTCCGTCAACACTTTCGCGCCTTCACCGGCATGAGTCCGCTGCAATATTCGAAGCAACTTCGTTTGCAAGGCGCGCGCCAAATGATGCTCAACCAGGACATCGATGCCAACAGTGCGGCAACACGCTCCGGCTATGAAAGCGTGTCGCAATTTAGTCGCGAATACAGGCGCTTGTTTGGCGAGCCGCCTCACCGCGATATCAAGCGGATCAGGGAAATCCTATCAGCTGGTGTGTGAAAGTCGGCGGTTCCGGCTTACAACCCCTATCTTATTTGCATGCTTGAGTACATACTTCAGGATGATTTTTCTTCGGGGGCAACATGGAAATGCAAGGCAACCGAGCGATGGGGCGGCGCGATGATCGTTGACATGAAGCGACAACTGCATGTCGATCAAATACTGGCTAATTTTGAACTGGCGAAATTCAAGCCCGGTTACGCGGTGCGCTGGCTCTTGCAGGAATACGTGGCAGAGAAAATTTCACTCGACGCCTTGTTGATTTGTTCCCACTCCCTGGGAACCGGGGAGAAAATGCACAACGGCAGTGTGAGGCCTGTGTCGCTATGCAAGAAGTTCGAGGTGCCCTGCGATCCGTATTCCGCAAGCTGCCCATGTTTTTCTTTGTTGAACGAAAAGAAAATGTGAATTCCGCAGGCCGCGCCGGCCGGACAGGTCGCGCGTTGCGCTCACCGCCATCGGCCAACGGCGCTGTCTGCCGCGCTCAGTCGCTGGCATCCAAAAACGGATAATCCGTGTAGCCTTTGGCGCCGCCGCCATACAAGGTAGCCGTATCGACCGGCGTCAAGGGCGCGTCCAGGCGCAGCCGGCGCACCAGATCCGGATTGGCAATGAAGGGACGGCCGAATGCGACCAGATCCACCAATTTTTCCTGGCGCGCGCTCAAGGCCCGCGCCCGGTCATAACCATTGTTGCCGATATATAAGCCATTGAAGCGGCGTCTGAGGATCTGCACATCAAAGCCATTTGCCACCTGGCGGGGACCGCCCGTGGCACCCTCGATCACATGTAAATACACTAGTTCAAAGCGGTTCAACTGTTCCACCGCATAGGTAAACAGCGCCTCGGGGTCGCTGTCGGCCATATCGTTGGCCGGGCTGATTGGTGAGATTCTGACGCCGACCCGCTGCCCGCCCCACACCTGGCACACTACTGCCGTCACGTCGAGCAAGAGTCGGCAACGGTTTTCCAGCGAGCCGCCATAGGCATCCTGGCGCTCGTTGCTGCCGTCGCGCAAGAACTGGTCGATCAAATAGCCGTTGGCGGCATGGATTTCGACACCGTCGAAACCGGCGTCGAGCGCGCGCAGGGCGGCCAGACGGTATTGCTCGACGATCCCGGGGATTTCCGCCAAGTCCAGCGCGCGCGGCGTGACGAAAGGCTGGAAACCCGTTTCGGTAAATGCCTGGCCGGCCGGCTTGAGCGCCGAGGGCGCCACCGGCAACGCGCCGTCGGGCTGCAGCGATGGATGGGAGATGCGCCCCACATGCCAGAGTTGCAGGAAAATGCGTCCGCCCGCCTGGTGGACGGCGGCGGTGATCTCGCTCCAGGCCGTCACCTGCGCGCTGTCATAAATTCCGGGGGTGAAAGCATAGCCCTTGCCCTGGGGCGAAATCTGGGTTGCTTCCGCCACGATCAAGCCCGCCGTGGCCCGCTGGCGGTAATATTCGGCCGCGAGCGCACCGGGCACGTCGCCTGGCTGGGCCCGGTTACGGGTCAGCGGAGCCATCACGATGCGATTGGCCAATTCATACGGACCGAGCGTTATGGGAAGAAACAGGTCGCTCGGTTCGCGGGCCGCTGTGGGTGATGGGGACATGATTTTCCTATCAGATTGGTTATGATTGACATTGCCGGTGCGGCGCGGCGGTGCAAAGCCGCTGCACGCTGCCGCGCGCCGGCCGCGCATTGACTATTAGCGCGCGCCTTTATGATCTTTCTGGCCATCGTTTTTATGGCGGCCAGCCACTTCTTTCTGTTCGGCTAATTTCTTTTTTGCGTCTTCGGCGGCACTCGGTGGAGCGGGTTGATGGTGCGGAGCAGCGGGGCCTGGTGTCATTGAAATCTCCTGTGTGGACATGGCTGGGTGACCGGGTTCGGTCAGTCATCACCATACCGCTCGCGCGCAGCGCGCACCGTGCGCTAGCCGACATAGGCACTTTCCGATGTGCGCCAGTCCATCGGGAGTGACGCTATAATTTAGCGGCAAGCCATCCGATTGCCCATGCACGCGCACCTGCCTGATGTCCCGAATGCCGAGGCGCGCCTTATAATGAGGCGATGCCACCATCCACCCCTGTTCTTTCTCCGACGCTCATGACCCTGTCCGCCCAATACTGCGTTCGCATTGCCGCCTCTACCGCCCCGGGGCCGCAGTCGCGCGTCCGCAAGCAATTCAATACCCTGGTCAAGAAGCTCGAGGCCGAACGCGTCAAGCTGGCACTTTGGCGCGCGCAATTGCCGCAGATTCACGCCTTGGCCGACAGCGAATACCTACCGTTGGCGCAGACCTTCGATGCTCATCGCAAGGCGCTGTTGTTGGCGCTCGATCGGGCTTATTACGACAAGGCGATGGGCAAGAAAGACAAGAAAAAGTTGGTCGAGTTGATTTGCTCGATGGCGCTGGCATTGATGTCGGGCGACCAGGATGACGAAGTGGTCAAGGCGCTCTACAACAAACATAGCGGCCGCGACTTCAATCTGGACCTGGAGCAGGAACAGGCGGTCATGTGCAAGATGGTGGCCGCCATGACCGGCGTCGAACTGGACGACGACACCGACTTCAGCTCGCCGGACGCCTTTTTCAAGACAATGCAGGAAAAAATGGCCGAGCGCGCGCGCGCGGAAGAGCCGGCCGGGCCGGCGCACCCGGCCAAGCCTGCCAAACTCAGCGCGCGCGAGGCGCGCGAGGCGCGCCATCAGGCCGAGGAGGTCAAGCTCAAGCAATCGGTGCGCGACATCTTCCGCAAGCTCGCCAGCGCCCTGCATCCGGACCGCGAGACCGATCCCGCCCAGCACGCACGCAAGACAGCCTTGATGCAACGTGCGAATGTGGCGTATGCGGCCAACGACTTGCTCGCCCTGTTGGAGTTGCAACTGGAGGTCGATCAGATCGATCAGGCCGGACTGGACAACCTGGGCGACGACCGTATCAAACAGTACAACCGGATTCTCGATGGCCAGGTAAATCAGATCAAGTCTGAAATTCATGCGCTGGAAAGCGCGTTCGCGCTCGACATGGGCTGGGAGTTCGGCTTGCGGCGCACGCCGCAGGCCATGCTGAGGGGCTTGCGCGCCGACATCAAGGAGATGCGCGCCAACGTCAAGCACATCGAGGCGGACCTCGAAGGCTTCGCCGATATCAAGAAAATCAAGCAGTGGATGAAGGGCTTCCACATCGCCGAAGACGAGTCAATGTATGGCGAACCGTGGTTTTAAGCCAGGTTGGCGCAATGTATCCGATTTGATCCAAACAATCCCCTCATGCAGGGGCAGAACCGGCAAGCGTGCCGTCAGCCGGCCTCGCTGCCCACGCCTTGATGCGCTACACCAGACTATCGACGACAATCCTGTCCGCTGCCGCCACGATCTCGCTGCGCGTATGTGCCTCCTTGTCGTGCTGCGTGGTGAAGATCGCGAGCACCACGGGCGCGCGATGGGGCGGCTGCAGCACGCCAATATCGTTCGCGCTGCCATAGCTGCCGCTGCCCGTCTTGTCGCCAACTTGCCAATCGGCGGGAACGGCGGCGCGTATGCGCGTGGCCCCGGTCGTATTGCCGCGCAACCAGTCCTGCAATTGCTCGCGCAGGGCTGGCGCCAGCGCCTCGCCGAGCGCAAGTGCTTGCAGGCTGCGCCCCATCGCAGTCGGAGTTGACGTGTCGCGCGGATCGCCCGGCAGCGCCGAATTGAGTTCGGTCTCCCAGCGGTCGAGCCGGAATTCGCGGTCGCCAATGGTGCGCGCGTAGGCGGTGACGGCGGCCGGTCCGCCGAGTATTTTCATCAATAGATTCGCGGAGGTATTGTCGCTGTACTGGATCGCGGCGGCGCACAGCTCGGCGACCGTCATGCCTTGCCCGACATGTTTTTCAGTAATCGGGGAATAGCTCACCAGATCTCCTTTCGCGTACTCGATACGCTGCTCCATCAGCCCTGTGGCCCGCGCGCTGTGCGCCAGGATGGCCGCCGCAATGAGTACCTTGGCGGTGCTGCAAAACGGGAAACGCTCGTCGGCGCGGTAATTGATCTGGGCGCCATCGGCGGTATTGAATGCGAATACGCCCAGACGGCCGTTGAATGTTTTTTCAAGTTGCGCCAATTGCGCCTCGGCCGACGCGGCCGCGCTGCCCTCGGCCGCCCACGAGGCGGGGGCAGCCATGACTGATGCGGCTGCCAACAAAAATGTCCTGCGCTGTCGAGAATGATTCATCTTCACATTGGTTTTGCCTGGGAAGCGTGGATTGTAGCGCAAGTCACGCCTTTGCAATCCTGTCGGAACAGCACTTTTCCCGACATCCTTCAAGCGCCCCCGCACCGCCATTCCGTTAGGCCGTGGATTGCCCGCTTGCCAGCGCCTTCAATTGCGCCATGTCGACGATCACGATGGCGCGCCGGTCGACTTCCAGCCAACCCTTGTTTTTCAGGCGCAATAACATGCGACTGATGCTCTCGATGCTCAAGCCCAGGTAGCTGGCAATGTCTTCGCGCGACATGCGCAACTGGACATGGGTGGAAGAATAGCCGCGCGCCGCATAAAAAGTAGATAGATTGACCACGAATAAGGCCAGTCTCTGTTCCGCCGGCATATTCCCCAGCAAAAACATCGCGCTTTGGTCGCGCACGATCGCCTGCCCCATCACACGGTGAAAATGGCGGCGCAGCACCGGCGTGCTGGCGAATAATTCTTGCAGACGCAAGAAAGGGATTTCGCACACTTCGCTGTCTTCCAGCGCCTCGGCGCCGCAATCGTGCTGGCCGCTGCCGATCGCATCGACGCCCAGCAAGTCGGCGCTGGGATGGAAACCGATGACTTGCTGGGCGCCGGCCGGATTGATGCGGTAAGTCTTGAAATGGCCGGCCCGCACCGCGTAGACATTGCGGAAGCTGTCTGTCATCCGGAATAGCTGGGCGCCGCGCGGCACGCGGCGGCGCGCCTGGATAATCTGCTCCAGGCGCTTGACGCCCTCGTCGTCGAGTCCCTTGGGCAGGCATGCCTGGCGTGCCGAGCACACACCGCAACCGGCCGGCGCGGCGGGCAGGCGTTCCAGCGCGATGGGGATCGGCAGGCCGCTCATGGGATGCTCCGTTGCATATCTACCCTCTTTGGCTTAGTTGAAGTTGTACTTGGCGGACAGGTCGAGGCGTTGCATATCGCCGCTCTGGCCGGCCAGCGTGGTGCGGCGCCCGAGGATGTATTCCAGGCCCACGTCGACCCGTGGCACGGGATTCCAGATCAAGCCCAGGTGCCATTGCCAGAGTTGGCGATTGATGCCGAAGCGCCCGCTATCGATGCCATGCTCGCGGGCAAACTCGGTGTAGGCATTGTCGGCGTTGCGCTGCCAGCCGAAGGCCTGGTTGAAGCGCAAGCTGTCCGATTGCTTGTGCTGATAGCCGACGACCAGGCCGAGCGCCTGTTCCAGCACGATGGCATGTTGATTGGCATCGTAGGCGGCCCCTTCGATGTAATTGAAATAACGGCCGATGCCCTTGCCGCCGGTCACACCCCAGGTCAGGAAATCGCCCGCGCCGACCTTGTACAAGCCGCTCGCGGCCAGGCCATAGCCGCGCCGCGCCGCCGCGCCGCCGGCGCCGTCGTCGACGCGCTGTTCGAGCGTCACGCCGCGCACGCTGAGCGCGCCCCAGGGATAGCTGCCGTCCCAGCGCGCGATCAAGTCCGGCACGCGCGCGAAGCCGCTCGGCATCGGCGCGCCGCTGCCGTCGAGCACGTAACTAAGGGGATTTTCCAGGGCCGCGCTGAATTTACCCATGTGCTCGCTGCTATAGCTGTAGCGGATCTGCGGCTGGCGAATGAAGGTCGAGCCGATCGGCCCATTGGCGTCCACCGTTTCGGGAGCGTTGTCGACATCCATGAAGGTGGACCAGGTTTGCCCGACCAGGAAGCCGTCCAGGCGGCCATAGGCGTGGCGCAGGCGGAAGTCGTAACCATTGCTGGCCTGCTGGGTGGACAGATTGGCCGCACTGCCGTTCACGGCCGCGTTGCCGCTGTGCGGGTCGTTGCTGAAATCGCCTTCGAGCTTGATGGCCATGCGGCCATATGGCGTCGGCATGACCGTCAAGATGCCGATGCGGGAAGTGCGCGCGGTGAAAAACGTGCGCCCGGTCCTGGCCGCCTCGGGCGTGCCATTGAGCGGGACATACGGCAAGAAACTGCCAAAGTCACTGTCGCTATTGTCGCCCTTGATGTCATGCGTCACATGCATTTCGGCGAAACCATACAAGCGGGTCGAGGCGCTCGAATTGGGCAAACGATAGGAGTCGGGGATGTCGCCGAGCACCACTTGCTCCTTGGAGTGGAAGGCCGGTTCGGCGACGGTTTCGATGGCGTCGGACGGCGGACTGGGCGCGGGTTCAACGACGGCGACGGCGGGATGCGCTGCCGCCTTGAGCGCGTCGAGTTCGGCGCGTAGCGCGCGGATTTCGCCGCGCATGGCGGCAAAATCGGCGGCGCTCTGGGCTTGCGCCGCCAGTGGTGCCGCCAGCAGCAGCGCCAGCAAACTGCGGGCCAGCGCCGTCGTGGTGCGCTGCTGGCTCATGTGCTGATTCATGCAATCCCTTGTGGCGCCGCGCACGCCGTCACCATGCCAGCCTGCGCGCAACTGATGACGGTGCCGGCGCGCCCGGCCAGCATGTCGGCGATGTCGCCGAGTGCGCCGATCACCGCTTCGCGCCCCGTGCGGCGGGCGAATTCGCACGCCGCCGCCACCTTGGGCGCCATCGAGCCGGCGGCGAATGTCAAGGCGTCAAGCGCGTCGGGATGGGCGCGCCGTATCAGGCGCGCCGCCGGCGTGCCCCAGTCGAGCATGATGCCGGCCACGTCGGTGGCGATCAAGAGCTGGTCGGCCTGGATGGCGCGCGCCAGCAAGGCGGCGCTGCGGTCCTTGTCGATGACCGCTTCCACGCCGCGCAAGCGGCCGTCGGCGTCGACCAGCACGGGAATGCCGCCGCCGCCGGCGCAAATGACCACGCTGCCGTGCGCCAGCAGGCATTGCACGGCGTCGATTTCGAGCAGGCGCAGCGGCCAGGGGCTGGGCACCACGCGCCGGTAGGCGGCGCCGTCGGCCGCCATGGTCCAGCCGTGCTCGCGCGTGGCCACGGCCGCTTCCTGCGCGTTGTACATGGCGCCGACCGGCTTGTCCGGATGAGCAAAAGCGGGGTCGTCGGCAGCCACTTCGGTCATGCTCAGCAGGCTGGCGACGCTGCGCCGGCCCGGCAGCGCGTTGCGCAGCTCTTGCTCCAGGACGTAGCCGATCATGCCTTCCGTTTGCGCCCCCAGTTGGTCGAGCGGGAAGCGTTCGGCGGCCGGCAAGGCTTCGTTATGCAGCGCCAGCAAACCCACTTGCGGGCCATTGCCGTGCACGATGGCCAGGCTATGGCCGGCGGCGGCGATCGCCAGTTGGGCGCTGGCCAGGCGCACGCTGCGGCGCTGCTCGTCGGGCGTCATCGGCGCGCCCCGCTTGAGCAGCGCGTTGCCGCCCAGCGCCACCACGATGGTGCTCATTCGGCCAGGGTGGCGACCAGGATCGCCTTGATGGTGTGCAGGCGGTTTTCGGCTTGCTCGAAGACGACCGAGGCGGCCGACTCGAATACCTCGTCGGTGACCTCGACGCCGTTCTCGAGTCCATAGGTGTCGGCGATCTGCTTGCCCAGTTCCGTGCTGGCATCGTGGAAGGCCGGCAGGCAATGCATGAATTTGACGCGGGCATTGCCGCTGGCGGCCAGCAGCGCGGCGTTGACCTGGTAGGGCAGCAATTGTTTGATCCGTTCGCCCCAGCTCTCGAACGGCTCGCCCATCGAGACCCAGACATCGGTGTAAATGAAGTCGACGCCTTTGACGGCTTCCTGCGGCTGCTCGCTCAGGCTCAAGCGGGCGCCGGTCGCGGCGGCGATGGTGCGGCATTGCGCGACCAGGGCCTCGGCCGGCCACAAGTGGCGCGGCGCGCACAGGCGCACGTCCATGCCGAGCTTGGCGCCCACGATCAGCAGGGAATTGCCGGTATTGTTATGGGCATCGCCCAGGTAGCAATAGCTGACCTGGTGCAGCGGCTTGTCGCTGCATTCGCGCATGGTCAGCATGTCGGCCAGCATCTGGGTCGGATGGTAGGTGTCGGTCAAGCCATTGAAAACGGGGACGCCGGAAAACGCCGCCAGCTCTTCCACGGTCTTCTGGGCGAAGCCGCGGTATTCGATGGCGTCATACATGCGCCCCAGCACGCGGGCGGTATCCTTCATCGATTCCTTGTGGCCGATATGGGTGCCGCTCGGGTCGATATAGGTGACGTGGGCGCCCTGGTCGTGGGCCGCCACTTCGAAGGCGCAGCGGGTGCGGGTCGAGGCTTTCTCGAAGATCAGTGCGATATTCTTGCCGTTCAGGCGGGCTTGCTCGTTGCCGGCGTATTTGGCGCGTTTCAAGTCGCGCGCGAGGTCGAGCAGGTAGACGATTTCGCGCGGCGTGTAGTCGAGCAGGGTGATGCAACTGCGGTTATGCAGGTTGAACATGGTGTGCTTTCGGTGAGATGGTGTCAAAGAGTGATCGGATCGCGCGCGATCGGGCAGCTCAGGCAATGGGTGCCGCCGCGCCCGCGTCCCAGTTCGCCGCCGGGAATTTCGATGACCTCGATGCCGGCCTGGCGCAGTTTGCGGTTGGTGTCGGTATTGCGGTCGTAGGCGAGCACCACGCGCCGGTCCAGGGCCAGCACATTGTTGCCGTCGTCCCATTGCTCGCGCTGGGATTCGTAAATATCGCCGCCGGTGGTGATGACGCGCAGCGCGGCGATCCCGAGCGCCTCCGCGACCACTTCGAGCAACGTCTCGGCGTGGCGTTCATAGCGCAATTGCCCCGCTTGCTCGGCCGGATACAGGCTGGTGCAAATGATGGCGCCGGCCACTTCGGGGAAGATGGTGACGACGTCGGCGTCGAGAAAGGAAAACACGGTGTCGAGATGCATGGCGCCGCGCGACTTCGGCAATTGGCAAGCGATTACGCGGCGCGCCGCGCCTTCCTCGAACAGGCGGCGCGCGACATGGGTCACCGCCTGCGGGCTGGAGCGCTCGCCCATGCCGATCAAGACCACGCCATTGCCGATCGCCATCACGTCGCCGCCTTCCAGCGTTTCCGCGCCATGGTCGCGGTCGGTGTCGCCCCACCAGACCCGGGCCTTGCCGGCGAAGCGCGGGTGGAAGCGGTAAACCGCCGCCAGCAACATGGTTTCCATGCGCCGCGCCGGCCAATACATCGGGTGCAAGGTCAGGCCGCCATAGATCCAGGCGCTGGGGTCGCGTTGGAAGATCAGATTGACCAGCGGCGCCAGCACGAAGTCCGAGCCTTCCAGGTAACCGCCGAACAAGCCGCGCGAGTCGAATGGCAATTCGGCCTTGGCGACGCCGCCGACGAGCAATTCGGCCAGTTGCGCCGGCGCCATCTGGTCCAGCCAGGCGCGCAATTCGATCTGCATGCCGATCCCGACCTGTTCCTCGGCAACGCGGCGCTCGAGCATCCAGGTGCGTGCCACCGGCTGGGCGCACAAGTCGCTCAGCAGGTCGTGCAATTCCAGCACCTCGACGCCGCGCGCGCGCATCACGGCCGTAAATACATCATGGTCGGCTTGCGCCCGGTCGACCCAGAGCACGTCGTCGAACAAGAGGGTTGCGCAATTGCCGGGCGTCAAGCGGCGGTGCGCCAAGCCGGGGCGGCACACCATCACGCTGCGCAATGTGCCCGCTTCCGAGTGTACGCCGAGCGTCATGGCGCCACCTGCCCGGCGCGGGATAAGTTGTTTAAAAAGTTCTTTATATAAAGCATTGTCATTTCCAGTGAAATAAAATAATTGGCCGGGTTCAGTTGAGCGCGACGATGCCGAGCATGAAGAGGGCGATGGCCACCAGGGCCAGCAAGACCAGCAAGCCCGCCAGCAGCGCTTCGCGTCCCTCGAACACGGCTTGGCCGGGCGCGTGTTCGCGGCGCGCCCACCAAAACACCGGCAAGCCCAGCGCAAACAGCACGCTCGACATCAGCAAGAATTTCGGCCCGGCCGCATACAGCAGCCACAGCGCGTAGAGCGCGGCAAACACGCCGGTCCACAGCGATTGGCGCGCCGTTTCGCCGGCCTTGGCCGAAAAAGAGGGCAGGCGCGCCGAGCGCCACAGGAAGATGGCGCTGGCCAGGTAGGGCGGCAAGATCATCACGCCGGTGACGGAAATGAGCCAGATCCACGCGTTCTGGGCGAACAGCACGGTAAACACCACCATTTGCATGGCCGCGCTGGATACCCATAGCGCAGGCGCGGGCGCATGAAAACGGTTTTCCCGCGCCAGGAAGCGGGGAAAGACACCGTTCCTGGCGCCCTGGAAGGGCAATTCCGCCACCAGGATGGTCCAGGCCAGCCAGCAACTGAGCAGCGAGGCCAGCAGCGCCACGGACATGAACAGCGCGCCCCATTCGCCCACCACGGCGCGCAGTAGCGCGGCTGCGGAAGGGGCCGGCAGTGCGGCCAGTTCATGTTGATGCATGATGCCGAAGGGCAGGGCCGACAAGAGGAAATACAGCACGGTGCAGACGGCCAGGCCGGCAAACGTGGCGCTGCCGACCTGGCGCGTGTCGCGCGCGCGGTCGGACACGACTACCGCGCCTTCGATACCGATGAAGACCCAGAGCGTGACCAGCATGGTGCCTTTGACTTGCGTGAGCAGGCTGCCCAGGTGGGTTTGGGCGCCCCAGAAATCGTGGGAGAACATATCGGCTTTTACGGCCAGGGCGAGCGCGCACAGGGCCACCGTGAGCGTGCCGATATTGATCACGCTGGACAGCACGTTCAAGAAGGCGGCGCGCTTGACCCCGGCTAGCACGACGAAATGCATGAGCCAGATCAAGACCGAGGCGCCGGCGATCGAGGCCCAGTTTTTCCCGCCCGCGAAGAGGGGGAAGAAATTGCCGAGCGTGCTCATGATGAGGATCGCGAATGCGACATTGCCGAAGGCGGCGGAGAGGCAATAGCCCCAGGCCATCTCGAAGCCGGCCAGCGCGCCAAAGCCTTCCCTGGCATAGGAATAAATGCCGGCCTTGAGGTCGGGGCGCTGGTCGGCCAGCGTGCGGAAAGTATTCGACAGAAAGAACATGCCGAACAGGGTGATGATCCAGGCGATGATGACGGCCGCCAGGCTGGCGCCCTGGGCCATGTTTTGCGGCAAGTTAAAGGCGCCGCCGCCTATCATCGAGGCGATCACGACCCCCGTCAGCATTGGCAGGCTCAGCCGGGTGTCGGGTGGCGCCGTCTTGGCGGCTGCCGCGCTGGCGCTAGTGTGAAGCATGGTGTCCGATCAAATCAAGGTTGTGCGCGCAGGCCGCTTGAGGCGGCGGGCCGCGTCATGGACAGCCACTGTCATTTCGCATGCATTCACTGAGCCTGCGTGATATGGCGGCGGCAATCTGTACGCTAGCGCTCATAGGCGCTGCGGCGTGGCGCGCTGGAATGAGGCGGGCGGCGCGCCAATGGCGCGTGAGTCGCGGCGCACCGCTGCTGCTGCCCGTGTCGGGTGCCAGCAACGGTGCGGAAAGGTGTCGCATGCGACACAAAGCGGGACGGATATTTTTTTCGCTTCTGTGGGGGCGCTACAACAATCGGACCGCGCGCGGTGAACCTTGCCCGACGATGCGTATATACTTCATGACCTTATCAAATTAGTATTATTTTGAAATTGGATGCCGGAGATAGGCAGGAGCGCGCCGGCAAAACCCCTTTGTAAGACCACCGTAGTCATGCAAATCGCACATCAAGGAGAACAAATTGAAGGTTTCCGTTTCCAGGCAATGGAGCAGGCATTCCCGCCGCATCGCGCTGTCGATATGGCTGGCGCATGGCTTGGCCAGCCCTTTGCTGGCCCATGCCACCCCGGTTTTTGCGCGTCAAACCGGTCAACAATGCATGACTTGCCACGCCGGCGGCCAGTTTCCCGAGCTCACGCCATTTGGCCGCACTTTTAAATTGACCGGCTATACCCTGGGGCAGCGCGTCGACGTGCCGCTGGCGGTGATGGGCGTGGCCAGTTACACCAGCACCAAGAACACGGTCAGCGACCAGCCTTCGGTCGATTTCGCCAAGGATGCCGTCGCGCTCTTCCAGACCGGTAGTGTCCTGTTTGGCGGCAAGATCGCCGACAAAGTCGGCATGTTCGGGCAAATCACCTATGAAAACTATGCCAACCAGGACCCCAACACGCTGGCCTGGAAAGGCCATACGCACGCCGACAATATCGATATACG
Source organism: Oxalobacteraceae bacterium GrIS 1.11 (assembly GCA_040544385.1). GTDB lineage: Bacteria > Pseudomonadota > Gammaproteobacteria > Burkholderiales > Burkholderiaceae_D > Janthinobacterium. The sequence goes on along the minus strand of JBEONR010000069.1, from coordinate 7,788 downwards.
CTACGCCACGCAATGGACGGGGGGCGGCTATGACTGGGTCAGCGGCGTGAGTTTTAATAACAATCCTTCGGTCTCGGACGTGTGGAATACGGCGCCCGCGTGGATGCAATATGTGCCGACCGGATTTGGCTTTACCGGCCCCACGGCGCAACCGATGGTGGCGCAATTGGGGCAGCAAGCGGTCGGCCTGGGCGCCTATACCTTGTGGAACGATACCGTGTATGCCGAAGCGGCCGCTTATCAAAGCGCCAAGGGGGCTTTTTCCCTGTTCTCGGAAGGCGACGAGCTTGAGGCCCGCCTGAAGGGTGTGAATCCCTACGTGCGGCTCGCGCTTACGCATAACTGGGGCAATCACAATGCCATGCTCGGCGTCTTCGGCATGAACGCCAGCGTGTACCAAGACCCGAACGTGGCCGCCGGCCCAACCACGCAATACCGCGACAGGGGCGTTGACGCCCAGTATCAATTCCTGGCCGATCGCCACACGGCGACCGGGCAATTGAGCTATATTTCGGAAACCATCAGCGGCGGCGATGTCAGCGGCGTGAGCAGCAAGGCATCCGACACCTTGCGCCAATTACGCATGAAAGGCAGTTATATCTATGACGCCAAGTATGGCGCCAGCCTGACTTACTTCAATACCTGGGGTTCGGCCGACGAAACCTTGTACCCGGGCCTGCAGGATGACGGCAACGGCGGCGTCAATCCGATCGCCATTTCCGGCAGCAGCGCGAACAAGCCCGATACGCGCGGCTGGATACCCGAGATATTCTGGATACCCGACCAGCACCTGCGACTGGGGGCGCAATACTTCAAGTTCAGCCGCTACAACGGCTCGGCCAGCAATTACGATGGCGCCGGCCGCAACGCGAAGGGCAACGATACCCTGTTTGTCTATCTGTGGGGCGCCTATTGATTTAGATTACTTAGATGGTCTGTTGCGCCATCTTCAGTAATTTGGCGCAACTGGCACTCTTGGCCCGGTAATCTTCCCACGAAGTGGTGCGGGCCAGTTCATGCCATTTCTGGATGGTCGCGGCGCTTAAATCGACCACCTTGACGCCGGCGCGCTTGTAGACGTGGGCCACCACCGAATCGTCGAGTTCGGCGAACATGCGGGCATGGGCTTCCATCTCGGCGCCGGCCGCCATGATGATTGCTTGCTGCTCGCGGCTCAGGCGGTCGTACGCAATCTTGGACATCATCAAAGGCTCGAACATATACCAATAAGCCTTGCCGCGCCCGATGGTCAGCACGCTCGACACATCTTCCAGGCGGAAAGAGGTGAGCGAGGTCGAGGATGTCATGGCGGCGTCGAGGGCGCCGCTCTGCATGGCCTTGTAAATTTCATTGGATGGCATTTCGACGATATTCGCGCCGGCCGACCTGAGCAGCAAATCCATTTCGCGCGAACCGCCGCGCACGTTCATGCCTTTCACATCTTGCGGCTCGACGATGGCCTTGTTACGCGACACCACGCCGCCCGAGAGCCAGATCCAGCTGACAATCACGATGCCTTTTTCCAGCATGGCGCGGTTCAACTCACGTCCGATTTCCGCGTTTTTCCAGGCATAGGCTTGCTTGTACGAGGTGACCAGGCCCGGCAGCAGGCCGATTTGCGATTCCGGCACTTCCAGGCCCGCATACGACAAGGGCATCAGCGCCAGATCCAGGTCGCCCTTGCGGATCGCGGAAGCCTGCATGCTGCTTTTCATCAGGGTCGAGTCGGGATACACCGTCAACGTCAGGCTGCCTTTGCTGCGCTTTTCCACCGAGTCGGCAAACATGCGACTGATGCGATCGCGAAAGTCGCCCTCATTGATATTTCCTCCAGGAAATTGATGGGAAATTTTCAACGCGGTACTTTGGCCCCAGGCATTTTGCAGCCAGAACGGGCTGCTGGCGATGGCGCCTATCATTGCTCTGCGCGTCAACAAGGTCATACACACTCCAAAATAATCGAATCAAACGGGATGAATCATTAATGGATACAACAGACAAGTTTTATTTCGTGAGTGCAAGAATATAGTGAATTGGTATATTGTCAATGCCAAAAAATGCTAATTGACAATTAAGTCAAAATTGCATGCTAATTTACAACATGGATTGGCTTGCTTGAGGGTCTGGACGAGTCCGATTTTAATCTGAGCTCGCTTGAGTTGGATATAAACGGCTGCGATGACGAAATGATATTGTTTTCTTACGTGCAGGAGAAATTGGAAATTAATGATGATTTTTTAATTATTCTGACGTCAGATGTGGGCGCGAGCCTGCCAATTCCATCCGCAATTGTTCTGTCGGAGATAATAAATGAAACGCAATACACTACTCGCCGCCGCCGCCGCCGCTGCCCTGGCCCTGGGCGCCGGCGGCGCTATGGCGAATGACTTAAGCGTCAATGCCGGCCTCATTCCTGTCGCGCCAAATGACTTCTTTTACTTGTTTAATCACAATGCCGGCACCTTTGCCGATACCGTCACTTTTTCGCTTGGCGACGGTACCCTCAATTCGGTGGCAAATCCGCTCACCCTGTCATTCGATGGCATGGTCATCAGCCACATTTCAAATCTGGACTATTCCTTGTTGATGGGCAGCACCAAGCTTGCTAACTTTGTTGGCGACAACACCGACTTCGCCACCGCTCTGCTGGCCGGCAATTACTCCCTGACGATCAAGGGCAAGGCCGATGGCTTCAATGGCGGCGCCTATGGCATGGGACTCCAGGTGGCTGCGGTGCCGGAGCCGGAAATGTACCTCACGCTGTTGATTGGTCTGGGACTGATCGGATTCCTGCCGCGCCGTCCAGTCGAGAGCGGGGATGAGAAATTTGCCTAGTCGGCAAAGGTGTGACGGGCTCCCGTGCGGAGCCCGATCGTCAGGGCGTCGCCAGGGCCGCCATGTGCGTCAGCGCATCGCCGGCCACGCGGCAGATGCGCCATTCCGGTAGTAATTGCGCGCCCATGCCTTGATACATCTTGATCGCGCTGTGATTCCAGTCCAGCACCGTCCATTCGAAGCGCCCGCAGTTGCGCTCGACGGCCAGTTGCGCCAGTTGCGCCAGCATCCGGCGGCCATACCCCTTGCCGCGGTGCGCCTGCAGCACATACAAATCTTCCAGATACAAGCCCTTGCGCGTCAAGAAGGTGGAGAAATTGTGGAAGAACAGGGCAAAGGTGACGACTTCGCCGTCCGCCACGCCAATGATCGCTTCGCACGCGGGCCGCGCGCCGAACAAGCCTTCGTGCAGCATGGCTTCGGTGGCCACGACTGTGTGTTCGAGTTTTTCAAACACGGCCAGTTCGACGATCATGGCGTGAATGTGGGCGACGTCGGACGGTTGCGCCGGGCGGATCGAAAATGATGTGTTCATGGGCTTCCAGCGTCAATAGGTGGGGAAATGTTGCGCTCTGCGCCAGCCGGACTGCCGGACGGAGAGTGGTGCTGCATTATAAAAAATACCGCCCTAACATTATTGCCTAACTGCGACAGATATTGTCAGATTCGCCCAATTGGCGGCATCGATTTTGCCTAGCGCATACAATCGCCCATCAGCGCCATTGCGCGGGAAAATGTATCGGAGGCAGGTATGCGCTATCGCCATGGGGTGTTGCTGGTATTGGCAAGCTGGGCAATCGGCGCGCAGGCGCAGCCGCAAGCGGGCCCGCAAGCGGAACCGCAAGCGGATTCGGAAACACTGGCCTTGTGGGCTGGCGCGCCGCCCGACGGGCCCGGTCCGCAAGGCGCCGAGCGGCGCGGCAAGAACGATTCGCTGAGCAATATCGCCCAGTCCTATATGATCGTGCACCGCTGTGCGCGCGCCAACGGCGCCGCCGTGCTGCTCATCAGCGGTGGCGGCTATGCCCATATCGAACTGGGCAAGGAAAGTACGCCTGCCGCGTTATGGTTGCAGTCGCGCGGATGGTGCGCCTTCGAGCTGGTGTATCGCTTGCCGCAAGAAGGGTGGGGCAGCAGCGAGGTGCCGTTCCAGGATGCGCAGCGGGCGATGCGCCTGATCCGCAGCCGCGCGGCCGAATTCGGGGTCGACCCGAAACGCATCGGGGTGCTGGGTTTTTCGGCGGGTGCGCATCTGGCCGGCATGACGGCGGCCGCGCCCGGGCAAGCGCGCTATCGGCCGACCGATGCCGTCGACCGCTTGTCGGCGCGTCCCGATTTTGCGGCCCTGATCTATCCGGTGCTGACCATGCTGGCGCCATTCGACCAGACCCATGCGAGGAAAAGCATCCTGGGCGCTGCGCCCACGCCCGAGCGGGCAGCGGCGTATTCGGTCGAGCGGCGGGTCGACCATGCAATGCCGCCGACGTTCCTGGCGCAAGCGCTGGATGACCCGATCGCGCCCGTCGATAACAGCTTGCTGATGTTGCGCGCCTTGCGACTGGCCGAGGTGCCGGTCGAAGCCCATATTTTTCAAAGCGGCGGGCATGGCTGGGGCATGGCAACGCACAACGCGCCGGCGCAAGCCTGGCCCGAACTCTTTCTCGGCTGGGCCGTGCGCAACGGCTTTTGAACTGCTCGCCGCAGCAATATCGATACGTGCGCGCTTACCTTGGCGCCGGCGGGTGGAATAGCAGGGGGGCGCTGGCGGACGGCGCCGCGTCCGGCTCGAGCAGGGTGGCCAGGGTCACCTTGTCGAGTACGCTCAGATAGGCGACCGTGGCCGCGCCCAGGGCCGACTTCAGCTTGCAATTGGGCGTCAGCGGACAGGTGTTGTTGGCGCGGTCGAAGCATTCGGCCATGAAGAAATCGGTTTCCGTGGCGCGCACCACGGCGCCGATATTGATCTCGCCCGGTTCGCGCCTGAGGCGCAAGCCGCCATTGCGGCCCCGCACCGTCTCGACCATGCCCGACAGACCCAACTGGTACACCACTTTCATCAAGTGATTCTTCGAGATGGCGTGCAGGTCGGCAATGTCCTGAATAGTCACCAGGCGATCCCGGTTCACGCCCAGATACATCAGCGTGCGCAAGGTATAGTCGGTGTAAGAAGTCAGTCGCATCAATCGGTCCAGTCTAGTGTGCCCGCAAAGCAGGAGCGGAAAAACGGCATGCCATGCCACGGCGCAGCGCCGCCGGCTGCCATCATTTTACTTGCTGGCGCGGGCCGCCGGGTCCCTATTCAAGCTCGCCAGCGACTGCCGCCTCAAGCGACATAGCGCAGGCCGAGCGCGAGCAGCGCCGGCACGGTTTGAATATAGAGGATGGTTTTCTTGACCGTCAGCGCGCCCCAGAGGCCCGCCACGGCGATGCAAACGAGGCCAAATACGGCGAAGGCGCCTGCCACCTCGGGATTCGGGTGCAGCAGGCCTAGTGCGAGCGCGGCCACCAGGAAACCATTGTAGCAACCCTGGTTGGACATGGCCGGCGCCATGATCTCGGCCTTTTCGGCGCTCAGGCCGAACACGCGCCGGCCGCGCGTCTTGAATAGCACCGTTTCAAGCAAGACGAAATATACGTGGAGCAGCAAGATTGCCGCGATCAAGATGTGGGAAGCCATGTCATTCTCCTGGTGGTTGCAAGCACAATACATAATCATGTTATGCTTTGTCAATCGCTATCTGAAACAGGTTTTTGAAATGACGCAACATACGCCGAAGCTGCCCAAGCCTGATGGCCGCAGGGAAAACGCGCTTGCCACCCAGGCCGCCTTGTGCGCGGCGGGGCGCGCCTTGTTCGGCGCGCTCGGCTACGACGGCAGTTCGGTCGGTGCGTTGTGCGCCCAAGCCGGCGTCACGGCCGGCGCGCTATACCACCATTATGGCGACAAGAAGGGCTTGTTCGCGGCCGTGGCCGAACAATTGGATGCGGATCTGGCGCGATTGGCGGGCGCGGCCAGCGCCGCCGTCCTGGCGCGCGGTGGGGCGCCGTGGGATGCCTTTCTGGCAGGCGTGGATGCCTTCCTGGCGGCGGGGACCGACCCGGGCGCGCGCCGCATCGGCTTGGCGGACGCCGCCGCCGTGCTGGGCGCCGATGCCTGGCTGGCGATCCGCGAACGGCACGGCCTGGGCGCGCTGATGCGCACGGTTGTCGATTTGCAGGCGGCCAGGGTGTGCGCGCCCGGTGACGCGCGGCGCCTGGCGCGCATCATGCTTGGCATGTTGTACGGCGCCGTCGAAGCCTTGCCGGACGCAGGCGATGACGCCGCTGCGGCTGCGGCCATGTTTGATACGCGCCGCGTCACGCATGCGATGCTGGCGACCCTGCGCGTCCGGGAGCTACTCTAGTCCATCTGCAGCAAGATGTCGCGCACCCGTCCCAGCGCGACATCGATATCGAGCTGGTCGATTGCGCCGTAGCCGAGCAGCAGCCCCGCTTGCGATGGCGTGCCATGGTAAAACGGTTGCAGCGAATACAGGCCGACGTCGGCCCGGCGCGCCAGCCGCAGCAGCAGCGCGACGTCGAGCGGCGTCTTGCACAGCGCCGCCACATGGAAGCCGGCCATGGCCGGCACCAGCTGGAACCAGGGCGCCAGTGCGCCGTCGAACCAGGCTTGCAAGCGTTTGCGGCGGCCCGCGTAGAGCGCGTGGCAGCGCCGGATATGCTTGAGCAGATAGCCGTCCTCGATGAATTTGGCCAGCGCCGCCTGGTGCATGGTGGCGCTGTGCCAGTCGCTCAAGTGCTTGACCGTCAGGGCGCCATGCAAGAGCGCCTCGGGCAGCACTAGGTAACCCAGACGCAGCTCCGGCAGCAGGATTTTCGAGAAAGTGCCGAGATAGGCCACCAGGCCGTCTGTATCCATGCTGTGTAGCGTAGCGCTGGGTCGGCCTTCGTAGCGGAAGGCGCTGTCATAATCGTCTTCGATGATGATGGCGCCCAATTGCCGCGCGCGCGCCAGCAAGGCCAGGCGGCGCGCCGCGCTCATCGGCATGCCGAGCGGGAACTGGTGGGTCGGCGTCACATAGATCAGGCGCGTGCCGTCCGGGATGCGTTCGACCAGCATGCCTTCGGCGTCGAGCGCGACCCCGATCACGCGCGCGCCCTGGCTGGCAAACACCAGCCGCGCCATCGGATAGCCCGGTTCCTCGACGGCGACAATATCGCCTGGTTCGAGCAGCAGCCGGCCCAGCACGTCGAGGCCCTGCTGGGCGCCGCTGGTGACGATCACTTGCGCCGCCGTGCAAGCGAGTCCGCGCGCAAAGGCGGCATGGCGCGCGATCGCCTCGCGCAGCGCCGGCAAGCCGGCCGTCTGCCCATAGCGGCCGCGCAATCGGCCATCCTGGCGCAAGGCGTGCAGCACGCAGCGGCGCCAGGCATCTTGCGGGAAATGACTGGGCGTGCTGCAACCGCCCAGAAATTCATAACGCGAACGCCCTTCCGGCGGGCGCTGGCGCAGCGGCGTCGCCATGCCTTCCCAGTGCCGTATGCGGGCCGCGCTGGCCAGTTGCCCGGCGCCCTGGCGGCGCGGCTGGGGCGCAGCCGGCCCGTTGACAAAGCTGCCCAGTCCGATCCGGCCCACCAGTAATTGCTCGTAAGTGAGGCGGGCATACGCTTGCGTGACTGTCTTGCGCGACAGGCCCAGTTGCGCGGCCAGCAGGCGCGAAGGGGGCAGCCGCTGGCCGTCGCCCAGGCGCCCGCAGCGGATCGCCGCGCTCAATTGGCGGTATATCTGGCCGGCCAGATCCTGGTCGCCATCGATGACGATATGTAATTCCACCGGCTCGCTTCCCACACAAAATAGAAATTGATTAGCGCTGATCTTCAGCTAACCGAAGCCAGCGTTCGCATCGCGGCCCGGTGCCAACCGCATCGCACAGCAGGCTATCCAGAATGGCG
>JBEONR010000068.1:0-23206 GCA_040544385.1 Oxalobacteraceae bacterium GrIS 1.11 | reverse complement strand
GTGTCCAGTTTGCCGTGGAATGCGTGTCCAGTTTGCGCTGGACCAGGTGTCCAGTTTGCCATGGAATGGGTGTCCAGTTTGGCGCGGAAAACGCAAATCAGGCATTAACTCTATTCCTTAGTGTAGTTGTTACGTGAAATTTGGGGCTAAAGGTAAACCGTTGCCGCCAACGCCATGGCAAACATATACCATGCACCGCCCGGCCCACAATGGGGCTGGAAAGCCACCAAAAAAATAGTAGTTCAAAACCCAGCAGCGTTTCGACAAACGCCACGTGTCGATTGCCACAGGGCTACTGCCACCGCCATGTGGCAATCGCTACTAAGCCTGACCGACCAACTGGGCTGTCTTAGGGTCGTAGATCACATCGGTAATTGACCCATCCCGAATGCGCTGAACCGCTTCGTCAATCACATGGAGCGGCACCAGGAACCATTCCCTCGGCTTGACAGGATGGCCGAAGCGGTCTTCGATGGTCAAGTCGATCTGTGCTGCGCCGAATAATCGGTGGAAGATGTTTTCCAGCCTAGTGCGGTTCAGGTTGTGCAGCTTGTAGGTGGCGACCACCTCCACGTCGGCCAACAGATAGGTAGCATCCTTTTCCGCGCTTGCGATGCGGGCCTCCACCTTGCCACCAGTCACGCCGATTTTGTGGATCAGATCGCGGTGTTCGGCGATGAATGGGTGGCTGGACAGGCTGCGCAACACATAGATGGTTCCCGTTTCAATATCGTCAGGCTCTGGCGCATCGCCAAACAGCGGCCCCATGTCCGGGTCAGTCAGGCGGCGACCTGTGTCATCTTTGTAGAGCGCCCGCTGCAGCGAGCGGCGCAGCAAGTTGCTTTCCGTGCCGTTGGCGTATATGACGCGCAGACGTGCATCGCTTTCGCCGTTCGGGGCCTTGATGGTTTCGCCGGTTTCGGCCACATAGGCGAGCTGCCCGCCGACGATGAAGTAGTTCCCGTCTGCAATGCTGGTATCGCGTCCGAAGCGTCGCGTTATGCGAACGCCAGACTTCAGCTCCCGCTCCACCTGCTCGAACAGCGGTTGATACTTGTCAAAATCCGCACACGGCGTGCGGTCGGCGATTTCCTCTGCGGCGCGCTTTTCAACGCTAGAACGTACATGGCGCAGCACGGTGATGTCGTTTTGGTCGTCGGGTTCATCGCCAATACCCAACTCGGCCAGCAAAGCGTCTTCGTCCAAGTCATCTACATTGGCCAAGGCCGCTATCGCACCGGCAAGCAGGCCGGGACTATCCAGAGGAGCCAGCACGGTTTGCGCTTCCGGCAACTTGCGTAGCTGATCCAGGCGCACGGCATACAGGCGCTCGAAGATGTCACGACCCTCGCCGTGCAGTGGGGCGCGGCCGTGGGCCTTATGGAAGCGCAGAATGTCTTCAAAGCCGGCGATGATGCGTTCCTCTCGCGGGGTTCGGCTCGAAGCCTTCAGCGGAGCAACTTCTACGCCCAGCGCATCCAGTAGTTCGTCATCGTTCATCTCAGCCATTGCCGGACTCTCCCTGCGCCTGTGCCGCCTTGGCCTGCGCACGGTAGCGTGCCAGCGCGGCCACGCCTTCGGCCATACGTTTTTCCCAAGCATCGGCGGAATTTATTTCTGGCAGACGGCCACGCTCGTGTTTGAACTGCAAGGCGCGTCTTGCCAGCTCGCGAGCTTCATCTTCAGGAATACTCAGCTTCTTGGCGGCAATGCTGGCCTGCACCTGGCGCAGCGATTTCTCATCCATCGCTTTCGCCAGCACTGCATAGGCAGCATCGAAGGGATTGATGCGGTCGATCAGATCAATGTCCAGATCACGCACATTGACGAACTTGCGCACCCCATCCAGCAACGCCGTATTGCCCTGCGCCGTGCCGCCACCGTTGGCATCGGCCTGGGCCAACGCCAACTTGGCCTGCTGGGTGATATTCATGGCTGCGATGGCGTGTTGTCGGATAGCCTCTTGGTCGGCCTCGATCAAGTCCGGGTAACGCTCCCGCACGATCTTGCCCATGCGTAGTTGAGTTAGTTCTTCGGGCAGGGTGTTTTCCTTGTCGAACAGGCCGCGCTCCAACACGGTTTTATCCTGCAAGAAACTGGTGACAACTTCGTTCAAGTCCTCCTTGCAGATGCGCGTGGCCTCCGGGCTTTGCGGCGTTGCCAGCCCGTTGATTTCCACATGAATCTGGCCGGTGTCCTTGTTTACCCCGAGATTGTGGCCGCCGTCCTTGTAGCCTTCCTCGCCGTAATCGAAACCTTCCTTCGGGCCGGTGTTTTTTGGGGTGAACTCGTAGCGCGGCGCAAGCACCTGCTCCATCAACAGACTGGCGGAAATGGCTTTGAGCATGTCGTTCACCGCCTCGGCCACGGCGGCTTGTTCAGCCGCCGGTTCGGCAATCAGGTTGGTGAAGCGTGATCGCTCCTTACCCTCAGCATCACGGGTAGCGCGGCCAATGATCTGCACGATTTCAGTCAGACTGCTACGGTAGCCAATAGTGAGTGCATGTTCGCACCAAATCCAGTCAAAGCCTTCCTTCGCCATGCCCAGCGCAATGATGACATCCACACTGTCGCGATTGTCCTTCTGTGCAGGGTCTTTCAACGCAGTTAGCACTTTAGAGCGCCTGGCCGGATCGCTATCATCCACCAAGTCCGCTACCTTCAAAGTGCGGCCATCACGAGCCTGAACCAGATGGAAGCCAGTGGCTGGGTCAATGCCTTTCCATTCGCCCAAGCCGTGCATAATTTCATTCACCTCACGCTCTTTGTCTTTGAGGCTTTCACGGGCATTCACATTGGGAATATGGACAATCGTTTTCAGCGCCGGGTCCAACACCTTTGCGATGGCATTGACGTAAGGGCCAGTGTAAAAGAAGTAGCCGATATCCAACGACTTGAGCCAACGATAGCCGTTGAGCTGCTGGTAGTAGGTATAAGTGACCGTTTCGAATCTGGCCTCATCTGCCGGCCCCAACACCGCTTCGCTGTCGCCACGGAAGTAAGACCCGGTCATGGCCACCAGATGGACTTTGTCACGGACGATGAATGCGCTCAGTTGACTACCTAACTTATTGTCAGGATTGCTGGAGACGTGGTGGAACTCGTCGATGGCGATCAGGCGGTTGTCGAAGGCTTGGATACCCAACTCTTCGACCGCAAAGCGGAAGGTCGCATGGGTGCAAACCAGCACCTTATCGGTGCTCTCAAGGAACTTGCGCACTGCTTCCACCTTGGACTTCGCCACACGTGGCTCGTCCACGCCAGGGGCGTTGCACAGATTCCATTGAGGGACCACTTGCCAATCCCAATAGAAGCCCTGCTGACTCAGTGGCTCATCGGCAAAGCTACCGCCAATGGAACGCTCCGGCACTACGATGATGGCCTGCTGCAAGCCTTGGTTGTTAAGTTTGTCCAGTGCGATGAACATCAGTGCGCGGGACTTGCCTGATGCCGGTGGTGATTTAATCAGCAGATATTGCTCGCCACGCTTGGCATAAGCGAGCTCCTGCATGGCGCGCATTCCCAGCTCGTTGGCCTTGCTGGAAGCGCCCGTACGCGCCGTAGTGATTGACACCGACGGCACGGTGTAGGTATTAGTCGGATTGTTGATATGCTCACTCACGCTATTTTTTCCTTGTTTTTGTTGTTGGCTTGGACTTGGCCGCCGTCATCTTAGAATAAAGTTCAAACAATTTCTCTAGACGCTCGGTGTCGTTTTTGAAGCGACGACCGATGTAAATGCGCTCCAGCACTTCGTCGTTGCGCTCGTGGGCGCGACGGAGGTTGTCCGGCATATTGTCCGGGTCGTAAAGATCGGCGATGGTGGCGGGGAAGTGCACCTCGCGGGCCAACAGGATATCCTCGGCGCAAGCAGTTAGGTCGGCCTTATTCTGCTCGGTGAGCAGCGGCACGGGAAAAGTGTTCCAGCCGAGGGTATTGGAATAACGGTAACGCATTTCTAATTTTCCACATACTGTCGCAATCCAAACTAGATGAAGGCGCGACGCGACTAGCGCCATATTCCAGAGGGGAGCGTCGTAGAGCGCGAAAGCTTGGTTGGTTGTTACAGCCTCGGCACGCTTAAAGTCAGCAGGAATGTACTCCCTATGTTCTGAAGATACCGTTGGAATTAAGATTAAATTGCCCGTGGCAACTTTTCGATCTCGATACTGGTGAGAGCGAATCGCAAGTTTGTTTAGTGAAGAGTCCCGACTGGCCAATCTTGTTGATCGGACTGCTCCGATTCTTTGTGACACTACTGGATCACTCAACGCTAAATCCAAATTGTCGTCGTCAATCCATAAGCAGAACCTGCTCAAGCCCTTAATAAACTCCTGCGCCCCAAATACCGGTCTGATAATTGCCTTTAATTCTGGGCGTCTCGCTTCAAGCTCCATTCTTTCCACAGAATTAAGAGTTAAGTAGTTGCCATCTCCAGGATAATTTCCATAACTCATTTCTGACAATTCTGAAATTGGTGTAGATAGCTTCGAAACTATTATGTTTTCACCACCTATTAAGTAGGCGTTTATATGCCCTACCTCTTTAACGATGGAATTTCCATCATCAGCGACAGAAAATAGTTTGCGTGTTTTCGTTGGGTGGCTTGAAATGCCAATGATTGAAACAGTGACACCAGCATTATGGCTCGCAAGATTTGCCCACTTAAAACTTGCTTGGGCAAATACGATTTCGTGCCCTGTTTGAAAAATTTGCGGCCAAAGGATTGGAACGGACTGACCTTGACAGATTGAATTGGTGGACACGAAACTTGCAATCGAATCGGTTTTCATTCCATATTCAGCGGCTTTCATGAACCAACCAGCTACATAGTCGAGCGACTTCCAATCTTTTATCCAACGCTCGAATACCCGCTTTAAATCGTCTTTCTGCTCTGGAAGTTGCTCGCGCGCACCTTTGTATGGCGGATTTCCACAGATGAATGTCTCACCACCTTCGTTCTCGAAGTCGATTTCTACTTGATCTAGCGGAGTTCCAAACAGATCATCAGCGATCAGTTTTACACCAGTGCCTGTTGGTGGGCAAATGCTCAACCAATCCAGCCGCAATGCATTGCCGCAGACGATCCAATTTTGCGCATCCAGGGGCAGAAACTCCGCAAGCGCATCCTTCTGTCCGCGATACAGCACATCGCACTGGAACTCAGCAATAATCAGTGCCAAGCGCGCAATCTCCGCCGGGAAGTCGCGCAGTTCGATGCCCCGGAAGTTTGTCAGAGGAATCTCGCTTCCCAAATGGCGTTCTTTCCTGCGGCGGTTGATTTCTGCCTCAATCTCGCGCATCTGCTTGTAGGCGATAACCAGGAAGTTACCAGAACCGCAGGCCGGATCGAATACGCGAATGCGCGCCATGCGTTTGCGCAGATTCAACAGCTTGCGCTCGTTATCACCGGCCTCAGTCAATTGACTGCGCAGCTCATCCAAGAACAAGGGATTCAACACTTTCAGGATATTTGGCACGCTGGTGTAATGCATCCCCAAGGAACCGCGCTCTTCGTCGTCGGCCACCGCCTGGATCATGCTACCGAAAATGTCCGGGTTGATTTCTCTCCATTTCAGTCCACCCGCGTGCAGCAGATAGGTGCGCGCCATACGCGTGAATCTTGGAACGTCGGTACCGCCGGAGAACAGGCCGCCGTTCACATAGGGAAAACCATTGGCCCAATTCGGCAAACGGGGCTGGGCATTCGCGCGCTCGGCAAGCTTGATATTCATGGCCCTGAAGATAGCTTCCAATACCTCATGGGTATTGGAGCCGTCGCGTTCGCTCATCTGCTCTACTGTTTGGATGAACAGGCCGGTGCCGTTGAAGATATCGGTCCCATCGGCAAAGAAACAGAAGATCAAGCGCGCCATGAAATGGTTCATGTCGTGGCGGCGTTCGTTCGTGGCCCAGTCCGGGTTTTCGCGCAGCAGTTCGACGTACAGCTTGTTCATGCGCCCAGTGGCACGCACGTCGATGGGATTTTCCTTGATCTCCTTGATGGTGGAGATACCGGCTAACGGCAGGAAGAAGCCGAAGTGGTTGGGGAAGTCTGGATAGTCGCAGGTCTTGGTTTCGCCGCCAATCAGGTCTTCGGCCTCAAGGGTCTGCCCGTCGGTAGCGAGGATGAACTTTGCCTTCGCTTTTGTGGTGGACAGGCTGGCGCGCAACGCCTTGAGGGTTTCGCCTACTGCGCCAACTTCGCAAATGGCTATATGTATATTGTTGCGTTGGAGCACTCCGCCAGGAACATCCGAGGTGTTGTTGTTGCCCGCGCGCAAGCGACTGAGGGCGGTGTCCTTATTGCCGAAAGCGGCCAAAAACGCGAACGGGAATTCTGCCGCGTCGAAGGGCTGCAACGCTAGTTCCGATATGGCTGCTTCAATTTCTACTGCATTCATGGGGCATCTTGCCTATGTGACTTTTTCTGCTAGCGGTGGTGGATAATACGAGAAATAACCGTGGGAATTGTATGGACATGATTCGCGCGCGTCAACTCAAGTGCAATAAGTGCCGTCGGCTACGATCCGAACACACGGCAAATGCAAATCAAGTTTAAACAAGGCCATACCTATAGCTTCTGCCATGTGCCGCAAAGCATTTTTGACGGGCTGCTTTCCGCTGGCTCCAAGGGTGCTTATTACGACCGCCATATACGGGACAAATATCATTGTTGATCGGAGCATTGCAAGCCTGGCCAAAATCACGCTTCCAGCGCGTTCACGATCCGCAGCGTCCGTTTGGTGTAGCCGGTTAGCTCTGCCGGATCAATCTGGTCAGGCGTAATGTCCTGCGCGTCCTCACCGTGATGATATTGCTTGGTATAGTCATTAATTTGATTCAATTCATCATAAATAGCGTGCACTGGATGACTCGCGCCGCCGTCACGAATTTTTCCGACAATCACGCCAAGCCAATCATTGGCATCAAAACTAGCCGAATAAGTAGTGTGGACATAAGTTTCAAGCACCACGCGCATTTTTCGGATGATGTCGAGGTGCTGCCCTGCGCCATTGGACAGGTAAGTTTGCAAGTCATCAATATCGTTCGCCGTCCGGCCCTGACACGCTTTTTCAAAATCAATCGGTGTAATTTTTGAGCCGAGCTTGCGATGATCCGCGATGGCCATTGCCGCCCTCTCGGCAACCGGGCATTTATCCCAAATCTGCTTCATGAATGTCACGTCATGCGACAGGACAATTATTTGAGCGCATTTGCCCGCTACCTTCATGATTTCGTGGATCGTCTGGCGGCGGCGGAAAGCGTCTTGACTGTTGAATGGATCATCGAACACCACAATCTTGCTGGCAAGTTCGTCGTCACGTTCAAGGTGGGCCAGAAAAAAAGCGAGAGCGAGCGTCGCGCGATCGCCAGCGCTCAAGGTATTCTTAAAGCTAGGCATGCTGCCGGACGTCTTGCCGTCGCCGACATCAACAGCAGTATCATTGATGACAAGCTGATAAGTAGAACTGGCAACGCCGCCAGGGTAGCCATGTTTCGTTTCTGTGATCGAAAATCCGGCGTTGAAACCGTCAAGGTACTGATTGATGCTGCGTTCGTATGGCGTCACTACCTCGCTGGTGTGCTTGTCGAGCTTTCCGCGAACTGCGGCCTTCCGAGTATCAATGTCCTCCTTTTCACCAGAAAACCGCTTGTGGTCGTCACACAGCGCCGTTACCGCCGCACTGTTCCGCGTCTTGATGGCCTTGAATCTGGCAAGTTCGGCTTCGTCCACGCGAATGTCCGCCGCACCCGTTTCGGCCTTCTTGGCAGTTGCCAACGTATTAACCTGACGGATAGCCTGATTCACGGTGGCGGCCTTGTCCTGTATCGCCGCATACGCTGCAAAAGACTTGGTGAAAGCCTCGTCCACCTTGACCGCATCAAGCGGCGCGCGCGCCTTGCTATCGAGCAAGGATAGGGCAGATTGGGACAAACCACGGATTGCATAGGCAAGTCCATCTGGATAAGCAAGAGGTGCCACATCAAACGCGCAGTACCGGCCCCAAAATTCGATGCCGCTTTTAAGCTGTTCGGCAGTCGTTTCCAACCGGGCCAAGGCCGTATCGCCGAACGCCTGTCCGATTTCTGTTTTCATCGTGGAAATGGCCGTCCCCAAGGCTTTGTAGCGCTCGCTGAATACGGCCCGGTAAGCAGTAATGAGCGGCAAACCGTGAATATCCTGACCGCAGAATGGGCAAGACTCCTCTGCCGCATGGTCAATGCCTTTCACGATCCAGTCGCCGCCATCAGCTTCCATACCGTGCGCCGCCAGGTGTGCATTGATGCGTTGCTCCGCGTCTTGGCCGATGTCATCAATAGTCATTGCCAGCAAATCAGTGAAGCCTCCCGGCAGGGGTGGCAAAACCAGCTCCGACAAGACGGCCCGAGAGGCGATGTCTGCGGCTTGACGGGTTGCCGTCAATTTCAACTCCTGCGCGGCAATCTGGTTGTCGATGTCGCTGACATTTTGCACGACAATGAAAGCGTCTAGCTTCGTGCCAGTCGGAACGTGCGGCTGAAGCGCCTTCGCGATGGCGCTTATCTCGGCGGTTTTGGCACGGCTCTCGCCTGCCAGCTTCGCATCCTCTTCTGCCAGCTTCACGCCAGCATCGCCAATGATGACCCGGTAAAGATTCCGCTTGTGGTCGATCTCGACGACTTCGCCTGAATGGACATTCTCGGCAACGAAAACACCATCAAAAACAGCTATGGCAGGATGAACAGTATCCCAAGCGGTTCCGTTGAAACGAACTGCGCCGCTGCTCAACAGCAATTCAATGGTTGCCGTGTCCGTCACGCCCAAGGTTTTCCGTCCAAGCACATGCTCCGCGTCGCCCGTCTTGAGCGAACGCAGAACCGCGCATATGGTGGTTTTTCCAAAGCCGTTCGCGCCAACAATAAATGCATGCTTGGCTAGCGTCGTATCGCCGCTGGAAGCTGAATTGCGGAACCTGCCGACATTTTTAATGCCGATAATTTTTTTTAGCATATCGAATCCGGTAATCGCCACGCTAGGCGGTCTGTGCATTGGTGCCGATACATTACCATGCGCGCAAGCGTCAATGTGACGGCAAAGCGCGGCTGCAAACGACGCAGGAGCGCGCACTGTTCGCCAGACTGGCTGTGAAGCGTGATTCGTGGCGATTGCGCGCAAGCAGCCTAGATGAAATTTTGTGCTGGTGGAACGTGAACACACTGACAAAGCCGTTGAGCACGGCGAAGTTTTTGGCCGTGCGCGTCGTATCTGTGACCTATGGCATAGCGCCAAGCTGAACCATGCGCCAGATGCACACTTATGCCGCACCTCAATTTTCGAACCGCGCCCATCCCATCAGACTTTCCCGAGCAAATCCTGTCTTACCTTCCAATGCGCTGCTGCTACACGACCTATAACGGCAAAGCACGGCTACATGTGGCGGAACCAATCACCTACCCAAGCTCGGCCCCCTATCCCGCTTTACCTCGACCACAACCTCTTTCTCTTTTTTAGGCTGCGCGATTTCGATTTGCGGCTTCTGCTCCCGCCCTTCCAGCTTCTCCCACTGCTGACGGTACTTACCAAGATCGGCGGCCTGGCGGTCGCCGGCACCGCCAAACGCATAGCGGGCAGTGCGCTGCGCGTAGTCGCTCCAATCGCGCCCCTGCTCGTCCGGGCGGGTGGCCGGCGCGCACTGGCGCAGCGCGCTTTCAATCTCGCCTTGCTGGTAGCCGGTGACGCGCAGGCGAACGGCAATCATTGCGTCTACGCGGGATAAATCGACAGCGCCGCCGCGCTGCCGGCTAATCACGTCCTCATGGTGCTTTTGGTAGGCTTGCGCCACGCCGCCGGCGGGCGCATCGATCTTCATTGCCGCCGTTGGTGCGCGTTCTTGCTGTTGCACTTGCTGCAACTTCTGATATTCCGCGTCGATGTCGCGGGATAAGTTCAGCGTCTTTTCGCACTCGCGCTTTTCCGCCTTGAGCAATTTCACCTCGGGATAGCTGCCGTCCTCGCGCTGGTACTTGGGCTTGCGGTTCTCGTAGCCGGGGGCGCGGTGCGGGTGAATGCAGCCCGATAGCTTAGGGTCGCCGTACTCCTGGTTGAGCCGTTCGGCCAGCCGGTTGCCCACGTCCTTGTCGTGCGCCGTTCCCAGCTTCGGCACAGTGATGATGGCCTGGTAGTTGACGGGACTGGACTCCAGCACGGCGGCGGGCTGGTAGCCGTCTTGCACCAGTTTTTCCAGCTTGGCGCGGTTCATGTCGTCGATCAGGATATGGTGCTTGTTGTCAGACAGCGGCGTGTAATAGATATTCTCTCCACGCCTCTGCAAGCGCTGCATCTCCGCTGTGCGCTGCGCGATTTCATCCGGCGTAAATCCCTTGGTCACGCCGTCCGTTTTATCGAGGATGAATGTTTGCTTGCTGCCGTCTTCGCGCATTTTGATTGACGTTACGCGGTAACGCTCCGCGCCCACGGCTTCGCTGTATTGTTCAAAACCGCGTAGTTGCTCGGATTTCATGGCTTGCGCCCTTTCCTGCGCGATCTTGTCGCGCTCGGCGGCAATGCTCTGTTGCAGTTCTGGATTGTTGATCTTGAAGCCGTGTTCGGCGGCCAGCTTCACGCACATGGCTTTGTACTCGTCATTGCCGGTCACTTGAAAACTGCCCCACTTCTGCGCTGACAACTGCAAGGCAGCCAGCGTGGCGTCGCGGTTGCGCCAGTCGTAAATGTCGATGCTCTTGCCATTGTCTACAAAGGCAGACACACCCCCTCCCCGCCCCGCTTCGTCCTTGCGCGTGTAATGCACCTGGTGCCCGACGATCTCCGCCGCATAGGCGCGTATGTCTCGCGCCGTGGGCGGCTCGGCCTGGTCGCCGTGTATCTGTTGCGGTTCGCTATCGCGGTGCCGCCACTGCTCGGCAAGCTCCGGCCGCTGCCGTTGTCGTTGCCACTGCTCTAGCGTCGGGTAAGGCCGGTATTGCTCGCGCATTTGTGCGCGTTCTCGCTTGTGGCGCTCCTGCAAGTCGGCTTTCTCGCTGGCTTGCTGGGCGGCGATCACGCTGCGCATGGCGTTTAACAGCGGCCCCCTGCCTTTCCAGTCGCCTTTCAGCAAGTCGGCTCTCTGCACCTTCAGGCTATCGCCAAGCACCTTGCGTTCTGCTTCCTGCTTCATCGCCTGCGCTAACGTGTCCACGTTCTTGGCTACGTAATGCGCTTTTCGTCCGTTGATAAACTCATTCCATCCCGGCACGTTCTGTTTGATCGGTTGTGGCGGTTGTGGCGGTTGCGGCGCTTTCTGCCAGATTACTCGGTCGGCGGCGTCGGGTTCCCGTCGCACTCCTTCAGGTTCTCGTCGATAAGCGCGTGCATTATGCGACAGAACACCCTCAATTTCTGGTGTTCCGTGATGTGCCAGACGGCGTTCGGACAGGTTGTGCAAACCGTGTTCGGACAGGTTGCCAGGCTTGCCAAGGTGCGGCTCTGCGGTGTGGGTAAAGTAGACATTCGGTTTCTCCTGTGTGGCTGGCTCATACGGGCCAAGCCGTTTTTGCAGTTTTGAAAATCCGGCGCTGCGGTCTACGTCTGAGGCTTTGATACCTATCTCGCCGACGTACACCATTGCGCCGCTTCCTGTGCGCTCATAACGCATGTTTTTGCTGGATAACTGTTGATGCAGTTCGGCCCAGGTCTTGGCTTCCTTGATGATGGCTGCGCCGTTTTCGATGGCAATGCGCTGCGCTGACTTCTCGCCGGTGTGCAATTCCATGTCGCGCTGTTTCGATCCGACATCCCTTGATTGCTTGTCGCTGTTTGCGCGGGCTAGGTCGCCATTTTCCAATACTGTGTAACGTCCGTTCTTTTCCCGCTGCCAGCCTTGCGCGTGCTCTATTCTCGCAACGGCCTTGTGCATCGATTCAATGTCGAAGCCTTTGTTCGGTTTGATGACTTTCAATGTCTCTGGATGGACGCGATTCACCGCAATATGTAAATGAAGGTTGTCGGTATCGGCATGCAAACCGTAAAATACTTGATGATCTTTTAAGCCTAGCTCGTCGAGCACAATATCAACGGCTTGCTCTACCTGTTGCGCTGTCGGCTGCTCGCCTTCTCGCCAGCTCAACACATAATGATTGATAGGGTCTTTGCTTTTGACCGCCTCTTGAGAGAGGGCAATCATTTCTGCCTTGATGCCTTCGTGCGTCTCGGTGAGAAAATTCCTTGCGTTGGAGTAGACGCACTTTTCGAGAGCGTTGCTTTTTTCCGGCGCGTCAATGTAATCTAGCAAGCCGCCGGCACGGCTGGCTTTGCTGGATGACTTGCTCGGATTGCCGATCTTCTTGCCGATCATTTTGCGGTCAACTTTTCGATGTACTTTTTCAGTGTGCTGAGCGCTGCAATTGTTTCCACGTTGTACGCGCCGTTGCTTTGGTTGTGGACATGCTTTACCAGGCCGCCGATGCGCCGCAATTCTTTCAGCATGATCGCGTCGGCGTTCGCGATGATCGGCTTGCCGAAGTAGCGACGGCGTACTAGCTCGCTCATGCTTAAGCCGGCCATGTCGGCATCTTCCTTCAATCTTTCCTTTTCCGATGAAGTCAGACGCACATTCACAATGGCGTCTAGGGCTTCATTGCCTAGCTTTTGAAATGGCATTGCTTCTGCTCCTTCCCCGCCTGGGCGGGGCGTGTCTGCTTTTGGTTCTTGATGTAAGAAGCGTAGCGCCGCACATGCTTTTGCTCCGCAGGACAGGTTGAGGTGAAGGTGAGAAGCGTAGCGCCGAAACGCACACCGTCCCTTGGCATATCATATAGCGGAGCTATATGTGTGACAAGGGCCAACCTGTATATACTTTTACCTACATTAAATAGAATTAAGGCTATCGCACTTTCAGAGACTTTGCAAGCCTTTCAAGGCATGATATGCTTATGATGCAAATATTATCGCGTGATAAAAATGCAACCTATAAGGAGCAAGTTACATGAGCGATGCAAAATCAAAGCCACGGGTATTCGACATTAAAGAGTATAGCGAGAAGGTAAAAGCAACGCTTTCAAACCTTGAAAAGACGCAACAGCCTGGGCAGCAGTCAGGCAAAGGCGGTAAAACAGACGTACTCAATGCAGCAAAAAAAGAGATACAAGAGTTGCTTAAAAAAGGCTACACGGCAAAGCAGATCGCCGATGCGTTGAGCAATGATATTTTCGGCATACTGCCAAAAACGATCACCCAGCTTGTCAGCACTAAGCAAACAAAGGCAACGTCAAAAGGCTGTCACACCCCGGCCGCTCCTGCCGAACAAAAGGGACAGCCATTGACCAGCACTGTCGCCAAATCACAGATTAAAAAACCTGTAACAACAATTAGTGATGTGGAGTAATGAGCATGTCAAAAAAGAAACAATACATCTATGTCACTGGCGGTAAAGGCGGCATCGGTAAATCAACCGCAGCACTGGCAATTGCAGACTATAAATCACTCAACGGTAAAGTATTATTGATTGATACAGACCCAACCAATGCGGATTCATCTGTCGCATACAAAGAAGGAAAAGACGACAATGTGACGGCAATACGCTCTAACGTGCGTGCGGAAGATTCTAGCGGTCAAATTGACGCTTCCGGCTTGATTGATACACTCAACATGGCTTCGACAACCGAGGCGCAGACCATCATTGTCGATGCGCCTGCCGGCGATTCTACCTTGCTGTCCACTGCCGGCAGCATCATTACAGGCGCATGTAAAGAGGCCGGTATCGAGTCAGTCTTCGTATGGCTCGTGGATTCCACCGACCGCACACCAGTTAATGCCTTGAATGCCGCATGGGAAGCCATCAAAGACGCTGACAAAATCATCCTTGTGAAGAACTACCGCAAAGGAACAAACTTTGATTTTTTCGACAATAGCAAGACTATTGGCGGCATTACTAGCGCATCAAATGTAAAAATAATCGGCTTTCCAAAGATCGCATCACGTATCGAGGAACATTTACGCATTGACAGAATGACGCTCAAACAGATTGCAACGGAAACACCAATAGGCAACCGAGCTGAAGGTCAACGCTTGCGTAATGAACTGCACAACACATTCAAGGAATGTGACCTATGAGATTTGAACAGACGTTCAAGGAACTGAATGGACGTGAGGCAATGCCAGCCGATGTATTGCGCTTTGAACGTCTGTGCAAGGCGCTTGGAACCGCGCCGAACGATGCCTTGCTGGCGGTGCTGGTGGCGCTGGATTATTACCAGAACATGTATGAAGCAATGCCGGAAAAAATCAGAAAAGAGTCTGAAGCGACATTGGCAAGCTTCAAGCTTGCCGCTGAGAAAACGGCGACTGCTGCATTCAAAACAAGCGAAGCGGCGCATGCCGATGCATTGGTACAACTGGCCGATAAGGTGGCGGTGCAAGCGTCAACCAAAAGCATGTTCAAGTGGGCGGCTGGGTGCATTGCCGTGGTCGTGGCAATGCTCGGCCCCTTGCTTTGGTATGTCCATAGTGCCGGTGTCGATGATGGCAAGGCGCTTGGCTACGACCAGGCCAAAGAAGAAAAAGCGGCGGCAGCATGGTCGAACACACCGCAGGGAAAAACTGCTTACAAGTTCGCACAAAACAACGACTTCGACGCGCTGGTGAAGTGCAATAGGCCGGGCTGGACGCTTGATAAAAACCGCTTATGCATCGTAAGTCCGGCATCGGACGGCACGTATGGCTGGCATGTGCCCTAAAAAATACACGGATGGAGAATGCCATGATTGGCTGGTGGATCATCATTGCACAACAGACGCCTGAAGAACGGGACGCGCCCAACAACGACCGCAAGGCGGCGGTGCTGGCAAATTGGGAAAGCAGCGTAGGCGGTATCGACTGGGTGACAAAGCTTACCAAGGAAGGCAAGGCCGTCCAGCTATTGCACGGCGGCTATCCGAACCGCTACACGGCCAAGGCTGGCGACGTGCTGCCGCTGCTTGCCAAGGGCATCCCCGACCATAGCGACATGACGATCATCGGCGATGACTACGTGATGCCGGCCGGCTGGAAGGGCAATATCATCATGCACCAGGAAAAGATCGACGCTTGCCCACCTGACCAGGTGCTGACGATAGAGGTATGGGATCAGAGTTGAAACAGCCGTTACAGTGACAGCTAAGTTGCTTTGCCGGCACGTTTTCCGCGTAGCTCTGCCGCTTCCTCGCTGGCTTTTTTTACCTCCTGGCGGGTAGCGTCCAGCTCGTTGACTTGCCGCTGAATCTGCGCCTGCATGGCGTCCACCTTCCCTGTCAGATTGGCGATTGTGTTTTTCGCTGCTTCCACCTTGGCCGCTTCCAGGAACACAGTTTCGCCATTCTTGTGCGCCTGCGCCGTCGCCTCAATGACGGCGGCTTCCGCTTTAGCGGCCCGGTCGGCCGTGGCTTCCAGCTTCGCGGCCAGGACGGCGGCTTGCTGCTCGGCGCTCACGCGGCCTTGCCGCTCTTTGTCCAATTCGGCGCGCACGGCGGCTAGATCGGCTTCCAGGCGCGGCATGGCTTCCAGCCGCAATAGCGATTTTGCCAACTCGGTACGCGCTGCCTCTGCCGCTTTGCGCTCCCGGTCGGCGTCGTCTTTGGCTGCGGCCAGGTCGGTTTGCATCTGGCCTAGCCGTCCTTGCAGGGTCGCAAGCTCGGCGTGGTGCGCCGTCAATGCGTCGGCTTTGTCCTCGATGTCGGCGGCTTGACGTTCGTTTTCTGTGGCTAGGTCGGCGGCTTCCTGCTGCTGTTCGGCCAGGTCGGATTCAAGCGCGGCCTTGGCGCTGGCGAGTTCTTGGCTCATGAAGTCCAGAATCGACCGCTGCAAGGCGGCGGGCAGGGCAAGGGCGCTGGCGATCTGCCGTTCCTGACCGGCCCGCCACGCCTGCAAATGCCGGTTGATGGTGCCAAAGCTGCCGATATTGCCCAAACGCTCCCGGATTGCGCGGGATGTGGGCTTGCTGCCGGTGGCTTTCATCGTGTCGGCGGCGGCGACGACTTGCTCATAGCTGATTGTGGCTTCGCGTCCCATGCTGTTTGCTCCTTTTTGATTGATACAATATGTTACGTTATGAATTATATGATACGTTATGATATGAAAAAGCGCAAGGATTTTATGCGCCGTTGATAAAAAGCAACGTCGCCCCTGAAAAAATCGCCCGTGAAACCGCGCAAAACCGCTTTTAAGCCGTTTTTTCGGCCATACCGGTGGACATGTGCCAGCACAGCGGCAATTTCGGCCTGACACCCTGCCCTGTGCCGTCTGGTGCCGTTTTCTAAACGGTCTTTGATTCCCCTTTCGTCAAATACCGGCTATCGGCGGGTGAAAACACCAGGCGTCAAAAATTTCGGGGGTTCCGGCTTATCGCTGTTACGCATTTACGCAGGAATCCTTGCGGTCGCGTCTACGTGGCGGGAATTACAGCTATGTGCATACGGCTGGCCGTCGTTAAGTCGGTTGACTGTTCCATTGCGCCGCAAACCTCCTTTTCTTGTAGACCGCGCCGAAGGCGCAAGGGAAGGGGGAGCCGCGAAGCGGGGGAAACCGTAGGTTGTCCCAGGGGGTGCGAGTCCGGCGAGGAGCGAAGCGACGAAGAGAGAGGGGGCGGCACGCCCCCTGCGGATTGGGGACAACAAGCGCGATAGCGCGTCTGCCCCGCTTGCGGGGCCTGGTGTTAATGAAGTGATGGGGTCAACAAGCGCGAAGCGCGTCAACCCCGCTTGCGGGGTCATTATTTGATTGCTGTCGGGTACGCTCGGCGCATGCCACGGCGGGGATTTGCGTTAAAGATTTTAAAAGAGTTAAAGAACGCGCGCGTGTTACGCCTGTGGATAACCTTCAAAATCCCCTATGGCGTCAACTTTTGAAGCGTCAGTGATATGACGAAGTGAGCGTCAGTGATATGACGATACTATCCACAGAAAAGCGTCAGTGATATGACGATACTATCCACAGGCGTCAGCGATATGACGATACCGCCGAATTGGTGACATGGCCGGCTGCCAAGTTACCCGAATTGACTCCAAGGACAAAGCCCGATGGTTGACGGTCGGCGGTTCCGGCCATGCTGTCGCTCCTATGCCCTTGGCCTACGTCGAAAGCTGACTTTTCCTGGATGCCAGCGCCGCCGTCAGCTTCTTGGTGCTTTTAGTGTAGAACATCACCTGGTCTTTTTCACGATCATAGGTCATGCGGTATTCCGGCAAAGTGTCGGCGTTGATGATCTCAAGCACTTGGCTGCGAAATGCGCGAATGTGGCTATGCGCGCCGCACTTTTCGCGCAGCAGTTCAAGCCCTATCGTCCAAAACGCTTGCTGTCCGCAGTGCTTGCGCGCCAGCTCGTACAAGCGGCGCTCCAACGGTTTGCGAAGCCGGAAATAGTCACGGTGAATCGTCAGCACTTCGTGCGCCTGCACTGCGTTAAAAAGCCACTTCGACAAAGTGACTTCGACGGCAATCATGCGTTCGTCGTCGGGCGACTTCTCGATGATCGTCCAACTGTCGATGATGCCGAAATTCTGTTTTTCACGCTGGCCGCCCGTTTTAATGTCGGTCTTAATGCGTGTCCCGGCCAAGCGATCAAAAGCGGCCTCTAGCCGCCCGTACTGACTACCGCCGGTCGGTTTGTTGGTGGACACCAGGTAGTCATACACCACGAAGCGCACCGTTCGATTCTTGGCGTCTTGCCGCCCGCAATTCAGCGCTTCGGTCATTTGCGACACCACAAAAATCAATACGTCCTTGTCGAACTGTGTTGCCCTGCCCTTCACGCTCGGATAGACTTCGACACTGCGCGAACTGTCTTTACTCGCCCAATTCCACACGGCCAAATCTGGCTTGGTCGCTAACGTGAATATGGGAGCCTCCATACTTGCGCCGTCGTCCTTTATGGCGTAGTCGAACATATCGCACAGGAAAAAATCCCGCTCGACGTGACGCATTGGCAAGAGCTTGGAGCGCTCGCGCTTGGCGTTGGCCGCATCGATCTCCACGCCGGCGCTGGAAGACGCCGGCGGCGTGTCGACCGCCAGTGCCGGCGTAGTTGCCAATTCGGCCGGCGATAACGGCGTGTCGCTACCGGTATCGAATAGCTCCGGCTGCTTGGCTAGATGTTCCGCCGCCTTGGCTTGCCTAGTCGCATGCAAGCGATTGAGAGCGTCATTGAGTGCCTTCGCTGGCTTCATTTTTTACTCATTTGTTTTTTTCATATTAACGCCAATGCGTCACGGCGTCTTAACGTCATTACGTCATTACGTCATTACGTCAAACTAGGCAAGCCCTTCTCTTTGAAGAGCTTTGAAAGTCCTTCGACGGCCAGAGATTGGATGCTGACGCCCTCGGAAACGGCGAGCTGGTGTACACGTTCCCATTCGGCACGCGGCAAGCGCACCGTCAAAGCGACTACATCACCCTTGCCACGCCCGCGCTGTCGCTCAGCGATGGGAGCCTCTGCGTTCTGCCCCTGGGTAGGTTGTTGGGATACCGTCACACCTTTGCGGGTGAATGCGGCCAATCCGGTTGCTTTGCTCATTTCATTTGCTCCTTTAACCATTTCCATAAAATTCTGATTTCGCCAGCGGCTTTACCGTCACTTTCAAATTCAGTAACAGCGCGGCCAGTGGCAACGGCGCGGGCGAATGCCCGCCTGTCAATAATTTCAACAGGTGCAATCGGCAAACCATATTCGCCAAGTACGACCCGTGTTTCCGCAATCTCCGGCGAACGGAACGGACAAGCTGACAACACGAACACTGCCGGCACGCCAGCGGCCTTCACAATATCTACAGCACTGCCGGCTGCCGCTATGTCAAAGGCCGTAGGTCGGCAAGGAATCACCACCAAGTCAACCACACGCACGATCCGCGTGGCGTCCGGCGCTGCATGAGGTGCAGTATCAATGATGGCAAGCGTCATCCGCTCTTGGCGTGCCGCATCGAGCACACGTCCCAATTCAGCGGCGGCGGCCGTCGCCACAACCGGAGCATCTTGGCTGCGCGTGTCGCCCCAAACGGTAGCGCTTTTCTGCGGGTCGGTATCAACAATGACAACACGCTCACCAGCTTCATAGGCGGCAACGGCGGTATGAACGGCAAGGGTTGTTTTCCCGCTGCCGCCCTTCTGACTGAGAAAAGCTATTTTTTTCATGGCGTCTTTACGTAATTACGCCGTGGCTTCATGGCGTCATGAAGCATTCTCACATGACGACTTCACGGTGTCAAGTAGTTATGGCGTTATGGCGTTATGGCGTCAGGACGTAAGCATGGCGCAAAGCGCCTTGCGCGTAGCGGGGATTAGCCGGACGGCCAAGGGGGTGCGAAGCTGCCCCTTGATGAGGCGGTGTTGCCTTTGACGTTGGGAAAAGCGAAGCGTGGGATTGACGCCCGGAGGAGGCGAGACGACGGTTTGTCGTTGGCTCGATGCGCAGCACGAAAGCCCGGTTTCCGGCTTGCCGGAAATTCCTCCTCGTCTGCGCCCCTGGATTACCATAACGCAACTGAAAAACATCACCCCGTGGTTGAATAATTCAACTATAATGGTAGTCAGGCTGAGTAAGCCCACTGTAGATACCGGAGGAGCAAGCGCAAGCTTGATTGTCCTAAGCGCGGTTTAAACGCGCGGCCTGCATGGCATAGCCTACTAACATTCGGAATGGAATGGCCTCCCTTACAGGAGGCCATTTTTTTATGCCAAATACAGCCTTTGCATACTTGGACGAAAGCGGCGATTTAGGCTGGAAGCTGGATCGACCATATCAAAATGGCGGATCGAGTCGCTACTTTGTCATTGCTATCGCCATTGGCGTCAACGATAATCACCGCCGATTCGGCAAGGTCGTTGAATCGCTCCACGCTCAACAAAAGTGGACATCCGCCAAAGAAAAGAAATGGGCCACCATCGGCCCAGGTGCCAGACAAGTGTTTTGCCAACTTGCGGCCAAAGAATTGGCTAGCAACACTGAAACCCATGTCTTCGCCGCCGTCTACCATAAAGAAACAGCACCGGATTTTCTGCGCACCATCGATGTACGCGCCATGAATCCGACCGCAACGGAATCCCAGATACAAATATTGGAATCACATTATCGTGGCCGCACACACTTGGTATATGCCATGATGGTCGCGGAAACTTTGGCTACACATCTTCCACCCTTGGATACATTTACATATTGCCCTGACGAACTGAATGAAGGGCAACGGACTTTAGACAACATCGTTGCCTACAGGCTCCTCATTCAGAATGAACTGAAGATGGATATAAGGCGAGTTGACCGCAAACAGCCGATGCAAAAGGGACTCGACTTCGCCGACATGATTGCTGGTGCCGTATGGGAAGCATATGAGCGCAAAGACCGCAGCTTTCTTGAAATCATCGAGCCTTACATTACAGTCAAAGATTTCACAAATAAACCTTAACCGATTGAAGTGCCATGACTAGCCCCTGTGTGCAAGCGCAGCCACACGCTTTTCTTGACATAGAGCGCAAACCCAACGCGACGCCTTATTGCGCTTAATCACACTGCCATTATTCGCATCGGCAAACCCTTGATGATCCAGGCAAAAGCGCTTCCCGGTTGCCGCCACAGTCGCGGCTGTAATCATCTGGGTATCTCGTTTCTTTATAATATGCTTTTCATCTGGCATGTTTTGTGTTCTTCCCATAGCGTCCTGAAGGCCAGCTCATCCGCATCCGGTTCACCGTCGCGGGCTGCCTGCCCCTGCAGCCATGCCTCGCCGGCCGCCATCGCCTCGTCATGGCCGGTATAGCGGCCATCAAGGGCGCTGGAGATGTTCCCCTGCCTGGTGTTCACTTCCCACGCCTGGCCGTCATATGTGCGGCACACGGCAGTGGCGAAATAGCCCCCTTTGGCGTCCATTTCGTCATAAGCAGCTTGCAGCTCAGGGCGCAGCGGTGGCACGCGATAGGTGCCGCATGTCGGCCGGCCGTCTTTCATCATCGTGCTTCCTCCTGGTCCACCAGTGTAGAACAGACGCCCTCGTTCGCGGCGTCGTAATAACCCATGACGAACGAAACCAAGTGCGGGTGCGCGTCATCGAATCCCGCCTCCTTGGCGCGGTCCAGCACCTGCAGCGTATCAGCGCCCGGCTGCCACACACCCTGTCCCTTCATCCACGCCATATCCTTTGCCGATAATTGCATGTCGCTCTCCTTTTCCTGTTAATTAGTATGACACCTTGAACGTCGGGCTATCCTCCGGCCGCATTTTTCGCCGATCATAAATTCGTGTGGTCGCAATGTTGGCGTGTCCAAGCCACTCTTGCACCTTGGCGATGTCGGCATCATGATCGAGCGCATTGGTGGCGGCCGTGGCGCGCAGCGCGTGCGGCCCGAAGCCGGCGACATCGATTTTCAGGGACGCCGCATAGCCGGCCAGCATCTTGTACACGCCATCGGCGGTGATCGAGGCGCGATCATCGGCGCTGGTGTTGTTCTTCAGCGGCCGGAACAGCGCGCCTTGGGCGTCGCCGGCATGGCCGGCCGCCTGTAGATACGTGTGGATCAGCTCGGCGGTGCCGGGATGCAGCGGCACATAGCGCAGCTTGCCGCCCTTGCCGTGGACGCACAAATGGGGAACGCCGCGCCGCTGCTGCACGTCGCCAACGGTCAGAGCGCACAGCTCGGCCCGGCGCAAACCATGATAGAGCAGGGTGGACAGGATGGCGCGGTCGCGCTGCCCCTGCAGCGTGGTGGCATCCGGCGCATCGAGCAGGGAGCGCGCCTGGTGGTCGCCGATGGCCGGCGTTTTCCCTTCCTGGCTTTCCATCTTCGGGCGCTTGACGCCCTTGACCGGATTGCTCACGACGGCATTGGCTTCGCACAGGTATTCAAATAGGGACGACAACGCCGCCAGCTTGCGCCGGATCGTCGCGCCGGCGAGCGCACGCCGCTCCAAATCCTTGCGCCAGGCCAGCAAATGCGCCCGCGTGACGCTACGAAATTGCTCCGGCCGCACGATGCCGGCGAACGCCATGAACTCGGTCAAATCGTTTTGATAAGCGCGGCGCGTTTGCGGATTGTCGATATTGGCGAACCAGGTCAGCGCCGGCGGCACGTCGGCCAGTTGGTGAAATTGCGCCGCCGTCAGCGACACCGCTGCCGCGCCGGCCGGCGCCGACAGGGCAGGGGGCGCAACAGTGGTCAAAGCGGCGACGGGCGGCAATGGTGGGAGCCGCTTGCAGTGTGCATCGCTTATCGTGTCGATCAGGCCGAGCCATTCGTCCGGCGTGATCCAGAACGGCGTTTCAGCAACCGGATAGACTTTCATCAACAAAGACGGATTTTCCACAGAACTCGGATCGGCAGGGGGCGTGATGATATAAGCGGGAAGAGCGGTTTTCCTGATCGGCGCATCCATCAGCCTTGCATACGCCTGCAGCCCAGTGGCATCGGTCGCGTTGTCGCCAAAAACCAGCAAGGCGATGTCCTGGCCGCAATGGGTACACTGCTGCAAGCTGGTGATGACTTTTTGCGGGGCGCGAAAAGGCAGATCGTAGCGCCGTTCGACTTGCCGCTCCTGTTCCATGATCTGATCGAGCAGGAACCCCGCATCGCTCATGGCCTTACGTGCGCTGGGTTGATTGCTACGCGATTTTTTCCGAACCATGTTTCACTCCAAAACCGCCAGGTGAGCCTTTACAGGAACAAGTCCACACTTTACTATTGATAACCATTTTTATCAATAGTAAATATCCGACCCACTTGCATGCGCTCGCAACTTAATTCCTAAACAAAAAGTTGACGTTGATTACGGTACGAATTGTTGAAAATACGCTCTGGTTGTCATCTTCAGATCTTCAGAAGGCGACTGCACGGAAAAGTAGAAGTGATTTACACTGGAAATTTCGGCATGACAGTAGCCGTGTTTCTCAGTTCACTGCAACGCCTTAACTTTCTCCCACTCATTCTTCAGTATTGGCTGAGATGCACTTATTATCGCTTCGCAGGCTGCAATAACCGAATGTCCAGATGTCGCAACGGACGATGCGTCATTAATAAAATCTACCAGTTTGATTGAAGGGGATTCGGTCGGATTAAGTAACAACTTTATTTTCGCTTTCAGTCGTTCGAGTTCACGAAGCGAGAGGTTATATTCGTACGCCCCGGAAAGTGTCAAACTATTTGAGACCATTTTTGCAGATAGTTTAGGGAGCAATTTTGACTTTTTCGTCCTCCTTTGAAGCCGGTTTTGGCATA
>JBEONR010000067.1:0-23310 GCA_040544385.1 Oxalobacteraceae bacterium GrIS 1.11 | reverse complement strand
GGGCCAATTGGCGAAATTGGCGGCCCCCTTGAAAAAGAATGGCTACGGCCAATACCTGTTGCATATTCTCGAAGATAAAGTGATACGTTAATGAAAGTCATACCAAGCTCGATTCCAGATGTGCTGGTGTTTGAGCCGGCCGTGTTTGGCGATGCGCGCGGTTTTTTCTATGAGAGTTTCAATGCGCGCAAATTCGCGCAATTGAGCGGCGTGACGGCTGAATTCGTGCAAGACAATCATTCCAAATCAGCCAGGAATGTGTTGCGCGGCTTGCATTACCAAATCACCCAGGCGCAGGGCAAGCTGGTGCGTGTGACGGCCGGCGCCGTATTTGACGTGGCCGTCGACTTGCGCAAGAGTTCCCCAACTTTCGGCAAGTGGGTGGGATTTGAATTGTCGGCTGAAAACAAGCGCCAGATGTGGATACCGCCCGGCTTCGCGCATGGCTTCGTGGTCACCAGCGACAGCGCCGAATTCCTCTACAAGACGACCGACTATTGGGCACCGGAACATGAGCGCGCGATCTTGTGGAACGACCCGGCCATCGGCATTGTCTGGCCGATGAGCGAGCAGCCTTTGCTGTCTGGCAAGGACCAGCAAGCGAGCTTGCTGGCCGACGCGGAAGTGTTTGCATAAAAGTCTGGCCGGAGCGACGCCGAGACGGCGTAAGCCGCTATAATAAAAACGGAAGCTGATGGCTTCCGTTTTTTTATTTCCCTTACCTGATCGTTGGCCAGCCTTGCGCAAACTATTCCTGTCCCTTGTCGCCGCGTGCACTTTGAACTGCGCCGCCCTTGCCCAAAATGTCGCCCCTGGGGCTGCCTTGCAAGCCTTTCAACTGGCCGTGGTGGTTAATGACAGCGAGGCCAACAGCGTCGAGATCGGCGAGTATTACCGCCAGGCGCGCGATATTCCGGCCAAGAATATGATCCATGTACGCATTCCAAATCAGCCGCACAAGCTCGACGCCGAACAGTTTGCCCAGCTCAAGGCGCGCATCGATGCCCAACTGGGGCCGGAAATCCAGGCCGTGCTGATGGTGTGGACGGCGCCCTATGCGGTCGAATGCAATTCCATCACTTCCGCCTATACGCTGGGATACGACGCGGAACAGTGCGCCAAACCGTGCGGGCCGGGCAAGCCCAGCGCCTATTTCAATTCGGCTTCCACGCGCCCGATGGGCGACTTCGGCATGCGTCTGTCGATGTTGCTGCCGACCGAGTCGGTGGCGCAAGCGAAGGCGTTGATCAACCGTGGCACGACCAGCGGTTTCCGGGTGCCGACGGCCAGTGCCTATTATTTGTTTACCAGCGAAATGGCGCGCAATAGCCGGGCCCAGTTTTTTCCCGCCGCCGGCGTGGTGCCGAGGAAAAAGCTGACCATCAAGACAATCAAGGCTGACAGCATCGATGGCGCGCAAGACGTGATGGTGTACCAGACCGGCATGGCGCGGGTGGACAAGCTCGACACCTTGCGCTTCATGCCTGGCGCGCTGGCTGACCATTTGACCTCGGTTGGCGGTGATTTGCTGGGCAACTCCCAGATGAGCAGCCTGCGCTGGCTCGAGGCGGGCGCGACCGCCAGCTACGGCTCGGTCAGCGAACCGTGTAATTATTGGCAGAAATTCCCGAATCCGACCGTCTTGCTGCGGCAATATCTGTTTGGCGATAGCGCGATCGAAGCGTATTGGAAGAGCGTGGCCTGGCCGGCGCAGGGCGTGTTCATTGGCGAACCGCTGGCAGCGCCTTACCGGCGTTGAGGTAGTCCCGGGCGTATGGAAGCGAGCAAGCCCAGTCCAGCCAGCAGCATCAGGTAAGTTGGCGCTTCTGGCACGGCGCTCAAGCTGGCGCGGGGGGCATCGGTTTGCCAATCGGTCGCGGCGCGCTGGCGATTCCCTGGCAGTGCGCTGCGACCGAGGCCATCGCCCCAGTCATGCCTGGCCTCGCGTTCGCGCACGGAGCCCAGGTCGACCCGGTGCAATCCCACACCGAGATAGGCATGCAATTGCCCATCAACATCGCTGAGTTCAATGCGCACGGTGTGGGTTTTTTTACTTTCAAGTAGCGCATGTTCTTGCTCGGCTAGCGGTATTTTGTTGAATTCAAGTAACTCATTGATTTGATCGAATAATTTCTGTATGTCGACGCCGTCATTGAGGTGCACGTCTTTTTCCGCATCGGCGTCGACCAGGCGGCAAGCGCTATAGACACCATTCAAATCGGCATCGCTGCTGAGCACTTGCCGCATATGGGGCGACAGGCTGGCGCTGTCGCCGCCGCGCCAATCCGGGGTAGTCGGGCGCTGGTCGACACGGCCCAGCACGATGGCGCCGTCGCGCGTATACATGACGGCCTCGGTGGTCTCGGCGCAGCTTTTTTTATCGGGATCGACCAACTTTTGTTTCGAGGCTTGATCGTGCAAGCCGCTGCCGCCCCAGGCAAGCGTACTCATGAGGACCAGCGTATTGGCCAGGGCAGTGCGGCTAAAACATGTGATGGTTTTCATGTTGACCGATCTCATTTTACCTGCGCGGTGCCGTGCAACAATCGATATTTCCGTGGCATTCACGGCAATAATTTCTCGATTGCATTTACCTGGACGACGCGTTTGAGCATAGCATTGAACGCGAGGGTTTCCTTGTCTGGGAGCAAAATGTTATTGTTTAAAAAGACAGCCTTTGCAAGCGGCTTGTGATAGGCAAGGCTGGACTCGGGCTTGGGGTTTGCCCGGTAATATATTCCCCTATTGAACTTATTATTAATTTATTGAAACTACCTTGATTGAAATTTAGCACATTTCAAGCCAGCTTCAAGCCCTGTTTTGTGATACGGGGCGGTGCCGATTAGTCCGTTCGGACTAATCCTGTGTCATCAAGTCGTCATTCGATGCAGTTATGATTAAGTCAATAGGGCTTTTTAATCAAAGCCCGTTTGCGCCTTGTTGCTCCCTTTCCAGATCAGGACTTTTTCATGAAACCACTCACACTCAATAAATTGCCGCGCCCCTTGATTGCGGCCCTGATGGCGGGCTTGAGCGCACCGGCGCTGGCCGCATCGGACGTGGTGATCAGCCAGGTGTATGGCGGCGGCGGCAATTCCGGGGCGCTCTACAAGAATGATTTCATTGAAATTTTCAATCGCGGCGCCAGGGCCGTCGATCTCGGCAACTGGAGCGTGCAATACGCCTCTGCAGCCGGTGCCAGCTGGAGCGTCACGCCCTTGCCGAACGTGACGCTGGAGCCGGGCCAATATTTGCTGGTGCAAGAAGCCAAGGGGGCGGGCGGCAGCGCCGAATTGCCGACGCCGGACGCCAGCGGCGCGCTGGCCCTGTCCAGCAGTTCCGGCAAGGTCTTGCTGAGTAATGGCAAGAGCGCCTTGAGCGGCGTCAATCCATCGGGCGCGGCGGTGCAGGATTTGCTCGGCTTCGGCGCGGCCAGCGGCTTTGAAACGGCGGTCGGCCCGACGCCATCGAATACACTGGCGCTCTTGCGCGCCAATAATGGTTGCCAGGATGGCGACAATAACAGCAGTGACTTTGCCACCGGCGCGCCAGCGCCGCGCAATGGCGCATCCGAACGCAATGTGTGCGGCGCGCCGGCGCACCATCCCATCGTCGCCACTTGCCCGGCCAGCCTGGCGTTGGCTTTGGGCAGCGCCGCCAGCGCGCCGCTGTCTGCGCGCGACGCCGATGGCATCGTCAATGCCGCCCGCATCAGTTCGGCGCCCGTGGCTGGCATCGAGCTGAGCAATTTTGTCGCGGCCGGCGCCATCGGCGCCAGCGCCAGCGCCAGTCTGACGGTAGGCGCGGCGCTGGCGGCCGGACTCTATCCCGTGGAAATTAGTTTCGGCAACGACCAGGCGGAAAGTGCCACTTGCCTGGTCACTGTCATGGTGCAGCCTTTGGCGGCCTTGACGCACACGATTCCGCAAATCCAGGGTTCCGGCCCGACCAGCCCGTTTGCCGGCACGCTCCAGACCACGGCCGGTGTGCTCACGCTCAAGGTCGGCACCGGCTTCTTCATGCAAGACGCAGCCGGCGACGGCGACCCGGCCACGTCGGACGCGATCTTTGTTTATACGGGCAGCGTCGGCAATAACGCCGTGGCGGGTGATCGCGTGCGGGTGAGTGGCACGGTGGTCGATTACACGCCGGGCGGCGCGACGCGCTCCATTACCGAGCTGAAAGACGTGACGGCTATCCTCGTCGAAAGTGGCGGCCATAGCGTGACACCGACCAATATCGCCTTGCCGGATGCCGACCTGGGCCGCTTCGAAGGCATGTTGGTGCGTTTCGCCCAGCCTTTGACGGTCTCGCAGACGGAATTTCTGGGGTCGCGTGGCGAGTTGAGCCTGTCGGCCGGGCGGCGCGAAGTGCCGACCAATCGCTATCGGCCGCGCACGGCCGAGGCACTCGCGCTGGCAGCGGCCAATTCCGCCAATTTGATCGTGCTCGACGACGGCCTGTCCGTGGCGCCCACCGTGATTCCGTATATCGGACAAGACGGCACCGTGCGCGCCGGCGATAGCGTGCTGGACTTGACCGGGGTGCTCGATTTCGGCGCCATCGGCGGCGGCGGGGCGGCTTTCAAATTGCAACCGACGGCAGCGCCCCTGTTCTCGCGCGACAACCCGCGCACCGTGGCGCCACTGCTCGCGCCCGGCAATGTGCGGGTCGCCAGCGCCAATGTCTTGAATTTTTTCTCGACCTTCACTGACGGCAGCAATGTGTTCGGGCAAACGGGGCAGGGTTGTACCCTGGGCGCCACCAGTTCGAAATCGAATTGCCGGGGAGCCGATAATTTGAACGAGTTCAAGCGCCAGCGCGACAAGATCGTGGCCGAATTGAAGGCCATCGACGCCGACGCGGTCGGCTTGATGGAAATCCAGAACAATGGCGACACCACCGTTGCCTACCTGGTCGAGCAGCTCAACGCGGCGATCGGCGCGCCGACCTACGCCTATGTGCCGAAACCGGCCGCCACCGGCAGCGATGCGATCCGGGTTGCGATGATTTACAAGCCGGCCAAGCTGAGCCTGGTCGGCGGCCCGCTGTCGGACGCCGACGCCATTCATAACCGGGCGCCGCTGGCGCAGACTTTCCGGGCCGGCAATGGCGCGAAATTTTCCCTGATCGTCAACCACATGAAATCGAAGGGTGGTTGTCCCACCGGTCCCGGTCCGGATGCTGACCAGGGCGACAGCCAGGGTTGCTGGAACGCGAGCCGTATCTTGCAGGCGCAACGCCTGCTCGGCAGCTTCGTGCCGCAAGTGGTGGCGGCGGCCGGCGACGCCGATGTCTTGATCATCGGCGACATGAATTCGCACGGTTACGAAGACCCGATCAATGTCATCACGGCCAACGGCTACGTCAATCAGTTGGAACGTTATGTGCGGCCGTCCGGCATGCCGTATTCTTTCATCTTTGACAGCCAGAGCGGCTATCTCGACCATGCCCTCGCCAGCGCCAGCTTGAACAGCCAGGTGGCCGGCGCCACCGAATGGCATATTAATGCGGACGAGCCGAGCGTGATCGATTACAACACCGACGGCAAGCCGCAGGATTTGTACCAGCCCCTGCCTTACCGCGCCTCGGATCATGATCCGGTGGTGATCAGCCTGGACTTGCGGCCAGCCTTCGAGGATGTGACGGGCAGCATGGGCGCCGTCGCCGGCGGCCTGGTATTGAACCGCGCCACCCAGCAATATACGGGCGCCTTCACCATCAGCAACCGCAGCGGCGCGACCTTGAACGGTCCGTTTCAAGTCGCATTCGGCGGCCTGGCCACCGGCGTGAGCTTGCTCAACGCCAGCGGCAACCATGCCGGCGCGCCCTATGTCAGCGTGAACGCGGCCAGCCTGGCGCCGGGCGCCAGCGTCAGTTTCACGCTGAGCTTTCGCAAGCCGGCCGGCCTCGATATCGCTTATACGACAACAATCTATGCTGGCTCATTCTAAGGAAAATCTCATGTTCCCCTCCCTCTTTGGCCGCCGCGCGGCCTTGGGCCTGGCCCTGTCGGCTTGCGCTGGCCTGGCCGCTGCGGCGCCGGCCTACCACGTGGAAATCGATACCGCCAGCTTTGGCGGGGCCGGCTGGCTGGACTTGCAATTTAATCCCGGCAATCTCAATGGCGTGTTGCCGGCCAGCGCGCTGGCCACGCATTTTACGGGCGCCTTCGATGGCGGCGCCACGAGCGGCTTGACGCCCATATGGAGCGGCGACGTGAGCGGTTCCCTGGCCGGCGGCGTGCATTTCGGAAATGGCAGCAGTTATAACGATCTTTTTCATGCGCTCAATTTCGGCGGCAAGATCGGTTTCGACCTCAGCTTTAGCGGCGCGGCCGATCCTTCGCCGAACCTGATCAAGTCGCTCTTCTCGGTGTCGGCCTATGGCGCCGACCAGATCACGGCGCTGGGCAACTTTGATGGCGCCTCCGGCAGCTTGCTACAATTTTCGTGGACACCCACCGCGCAGGGCGGCCGCGTCGAGACGCTGCTGTTTGACGGCGCCCACGTCACCATCAGCGCCGTGCCGGAAGCGTCCGCATGGCTGATGCTGGTGGCCGGCCTCGGTTTGCTGGGCGGGCTGGGCCGCCGTTCGCACGGCAAGTCGGTGCCGCCTTTGCCTCCTTTACTTAGTTGAAAAAGCTATCAATCTGGCAGCTAAATGGTATTGGTCAGCGAATTCGACTTGATGCATAGTGCAAGCCATTGCCGCATCGGACGCGGTCCGGGAAGCGGCAAATCACGGGGATGGCTTGCATGTCAATACAGGTTTTGCTGCTTGAAAACGATCCTGCGACGCAGGATTTGATTGCCTTGAATCTGGAGCGGGCCGGCTATCTGGTGCGCCGCGCGGCCGACGCGGAAAGCGCGCTGGTCTTGCTCGAGGCGGCCTTGCCCGCCATGCTCGTGCTGGAATGGACCTTGCCCGGCCAGTCGGGCATAGCGCTGATGCGCCGGCTGCGGGCGCAGGCGCGCACGCGCGACCTGCCGATCATCATGGTGAGCGCGCGCGACGGCGAGCAAGACATGATCCTGGCGCTCGAGAGCGGCGCCGACGATTATATGAAAAAACCGCTCAGTCCCCGCGAAATGCTGGCCCGCATGTACGCCTTGCTGCGCCGGCGTGCGCCGCAAGCGGTGCAGATGGCGGACTTGCGGCTCGATCCCGGCACCCAGCGCGTGACGGCGGGCGCGCGCCAAGTGGCGCTGGGCCGGGTCGAATTCAATTTGCTCAATTTCCTGATGCACCATCCCGAGCGTGTCCACAGTCGCCCGCAATTGCTGGACCAGGTGTGGGGCCGCGACGCTTGCATCGAGGAGCGCACCGTGGATGCCCACGTGGGGCGCTTGCGCAGCGCCTTGCAGCCGAGCGGGCACCAGCAATGCATCGTTACCGTGCGCGGCAGCGGCTACCGCTTTGTCGCCGCTTGAGCCCGGTGCCAGCCTTGCCCATTCTTTGCGCGCTGGAGCAGGAATATTTGCTGCGCGCGATAGAAGCCGGCCTTGCGGTGCGCGAACCGCAGCATTTTTTCCTGTGGACGCAGGGCCAATTCCAAACCTTGCTGCCGCACCGCATCATGGTTGCCCTGCAATTTGACGCCGACGACCGCGTGCTGCGCATCGAATGCCCGCAGCTGCAAGATGGAGCCGGCTTGCGCCATCTTGCCGACCCCGAGCATGGCTTGGCGCTGCGTCTGGCCCGCCATTGGCGCAGCACGGCGCCGCTGCCGGCCTGGAGCGGCGCCTTGGCGCTGGCGCCATTTCAGCTTGCATTGGGGCAGATGCCGCATGTGCTGGTGCACGGCACCGAGCGCCTGGGCGGCGGCTCCAGCGTCTTCGTGCTGTTCGGCATGCCGCAACAGCCGGGTCTGCGCCAAGCCTATTTCCTGGAATTATTGCTGCCCTATCTGCACTTGAACTTGCAGCGCCTGGGCCCGCGCGCGGGCCGGCCGGGCACGCGGCCCATCAGCGCACGCGAGGCGGAGGTACTGCGTTGGGTGGGCGAAGGCAAGAGCAATGGCGAAGTGGGGCGCATCCTCGGCATCAGCGCCTGGACCGTGAAAAATCATTTGCAGCGCATGTACAAGATGCTGGGTGTGAGCAATCGCACCCAGGCCGTGGCGCGCGCGATGGCGCTGCGCCTGCTCGATCGCGCCTGAGATCGGCGGCCACGCTTGACGGCGCCATGCCGCTGCGCCATGATGAAAGCCTCTCTTTTTCGCGGCTCCCGCCGCCGCCATCGCATGCGCCACCTTTCCATATTGTTGCTGTTGGGTTGTAGCGCTTGCGGCATTTCTCAATCCGCTCCTCAATCCGCGCCCCAGGCGGCATCCGGCACGCTGGGCCAGATCCATGCCCTGATCGGCGCCGCGCCGTGCACCGGGTCAGCCCAATGCGCGACACTGGCGCTGGGCGCGAAATCCTGCGGCGGTCCCGAATTTTATCTGGCATGGTCGACTGCCAACACCACGGCGCCCAAGCTGGCCGCGCTGGCGGCGCGCTTCCAGGGGCTGCGCCAGGCCGAGGATGCGGCATCCGGCGCCATGTCCGATTGCCGCATGGTGAGCGACCCCGGCGCCGTCTGCCAGAAGCCCACGGGCGCGGACGCCGGCAAGTGCGTGTTGCGCGCGCCGGAAGGCGGCCGCGCCGACTGAAGCGATGCGGCATGAAAAAAGGCTGCGGGCTTGTCAGCGCGCAGCCTTTCAAGCTGGCCCTTGCGGGCCAGGCTAGCGATTACAGACCGTGGTCGCCCCGGATCACATGGTCGGTCGGGCTGGCCAATGGAATCGGGCTATTCGTTTCCACCGACAAGACCGTGGTCGAGGCGACGTTGTTGCCGAGGTCAAGCAATTGCAAGCCGCCAAGGTAACGTTTGCCGGCTTGCAAGCCGGACCAACCCAGCACGACAGTCGCGCTGCCGGCCGAATACACCTTGCCTGGCAAGCTGGCCTTCAGATTGCCGCCCAGGTCGGCGCGCGTCACCACGGCCGACGACAAGGTGAAGCCAGTCGAGACGCCATTGCTCACTGCGTAACCGACCATGCAGACCCGGTAATTGCCCGGCGCCGGGCTGGCCAGCGTGACCGCTTCGTTCGAGCCGCTATGCAAGCTGCTGCCGACCGCCGCGCCGCTGCCATCCAGGACCACCATATCGATATCGTTACCGGTACCACCATCGGTGTCGCGGTCAAACGTTTCGAAACGGGCTACCACGGTGTTGGCGGGAATCGCCATCGGCACCACGCGCACGCCTTCGGCGCCGCTATTGCATGCCGCGACGACCTGGACCAGGCTATCGACCGTGCCGGAAGCGGCCTGGCTGACGGTCAGCGCGGTGCGGCTGACTTCTTTCAAGCCACCGGTGGCGGCGCCCATCTTGCCATTGAAGCCGGTGGACACCGACAGCATGCGCGAACCGCTGGCGCGGTCGGACGTGACCAGGGCCGGCGCGATGACCGAGCGGCCGGAACGGGCCGTGACGGGGCTGCGCACGGCATGCACGCCGTCGCTCCACACCATGGCGCCATATTGCCAGACGTTATCGGGTGCCGTGGTGCGGTTCAGGGTCACGCTGAAGGTCTTGCTTTCGCCCGGCGCCAGGGTCAGGCTGCTTGGCGCTACTGCCACGCTATAGCCGCTCAGCGTGGCCGATGCCGTGTAAGTGGCCGCGCTGGTACCGACATTGGTCACGGTACGGGTCACGGTTTGGCTGCCGAGCACGTTGTTGATCGTGATCGATGGCAGGTTCAAGTTGTAGCCGGCAATACTGCCGCCCGCGCACTCTGTCGCCATGCCCGCGCCGCACATGTATTTCTTGTAATCGGCTTGGTGCAAGTCATATACCAGGCCAGGATCGGCGGCCTTGTTCGGCGTCACATGGCCGGCGCCCTGGGCAAACGGCAGCACGCCGCGGGTGTCGTCGGTGAGGGCGTCAGGATAAGTGGCGCTGCCGGTGGTCATCAGGGCCGACTTGATCGCGGCCGGGCTCCAGCTTGGATGCTCCTGGTGCAACAGAGCGGCCAGTCCGGCCACGTGCGGGCTCGACATCGACGTACCTTGGTAGAAGCCAAAGAATGGCGGCGGTACCAGGGCGCCGCTGACGACCGCGTCATGCTCTTCTTGCGACAGCGACGGCGTCAGGGCCGCCAGGATATCCACGCCGGGGGCGGTGACATCGGGTTTCAGCAAATTCAAGTCGAACTGATTCGGTCCGCGCGACGAGAAGTCGGCCACCACCGGCGCCAGGGTTGCGCCCTTGCCGACCACGAACTTGGAGATGGCCGCCGCCGCCGCTGGCGTTTGCGCGTAGGCGCGGATCAGGGCGCCGTCCGCCGCCGACACATGCACCGTCGGCACCGAGTGCAACTCGGAAACCAGGCCGGCGCCATTGTCGACCAGCACCATGCCGGCGCCGCCCGCTTCTTGCACTGCCAAGCTCTTGTCGAGGCGGGCGTTGGCGCCGCGGGTGCACGTGACGATCTTGCCGGCCACCTTGGCCGGGTCGAGCAAGGCCACATGCCCATTGCCGCCAGCGCTATAGCACAACGACAGCTTGGTCGGGTCGGCGCCAGCCACGCCGGCGTCTTCGGCGCGTATCAGCGCGGTGCGCGGCAAGGGGATGTTATTCATCGATGCGCCGCGGTAAGCCTGGCCATTGGCCAGGGTCACGGTCGACTGCAATTGGCGGTCATGGGTCGATGCGGCCACCGTCGTCAGCCATGGGCTCAAATGGGCCACGGTGTTGGCAGGACCGGAATTGCCGGCCGAGGCCGCCACGAAAATGCCGGCGTTCGAGGCGTGCAGGAAGGCTTGCTCGACCGGATCGTCGATGGCGCTGCCGCCGCTGATCGAGAAGTTGATGACGTTGACGCCATCCTTGACCGCTTTTTCAATTGCCGCCACGCTGTCGCCCTGGTAGCAAGTATTCTTGGCGCCGGTCGGATCGCTGGCGTCGTTATACGACCAGCATACTTTGTAGACGGAGACGCGGGCGCGCGGCGCCATGCCGGAAATCGAACCCATGGGCAAGCCGCCCACCGTTGCCGGCACGCCGTTATTGCCAGCCGCGGTGGACGCGGTATGGTCGCCGTGGCCGCCCTGGCCATTCTTGCCGCCGATGGAATCGCGCGGCGAAGTGAATTCGGACCAATGCTGGATCTTGCTCACGTCGGCGATGCGGGCTGCGTTGAAAAATTGCGCGCCGATCAGCTTATTGTTGCA
Source organism: Oxalobacteraceae bacterium GrIS 1.11 (assembly GCA_040544385.1). Lineage (GTDB taxonomy): Bacteria > Pseudomonadota > Gammaproteobacteria > Burkholderiales > Burkholderiaceae_D > Janthinobacterium. The sequence goes on along the minus strand of JBEONR010000067.1, from coordinate 12,088 downwards.
ATCCTTGAGCAGGAAGCCTTCGCCGGTCTGGCATACGCCTTTCCAGCCGGCGGGCGGTGCATCGTAGACCAGGGTGCCGTTTGGATCGAAGGTCGGCACGCCATTGCCGTCGACGCGGTCAGCAAAGGAGGTATTTTCCGGCCAGACGCCGCCGTCGACGACGCCGACGATGACGTTTTCACCGGCGTGCACCTTGCCGCCGAGCTGGCTCCACAAGCCGCCTGGCTGGTCCAGGCCCAGGAAAGTCGGAGTGTAACTGGTGAGCGGGCTGCGCGGTTCGTCGGCCGAGATGCGGGCCACGTCCGAGCTCGCTTGCAACTGGCGCACTTCGGCGTCGGTCAACATGGCTGAAAAGCCGTTCAGCACGACTTTATACTGGTATTGCACGGGAGCGGAGGCGACGATTGCCTGCACGCTCGCTTGCTTGCCGTCGAGATAGTCGGAATACTTTTGCACGTCCTGGGTGGCCAGGTTCAGGCGCTGGCCGGCGGCCGGCTGGGTCGCTTTCAAGCCGGCCACGCCGCCGGTGTAAGAGGCGACAGGCTGGTCGGCCAGTTGGACGATATACGGACGGCGCACGTCTTCGGCGTGAGCGGCGACGCTCAGGCTGGACAGCAGCATCAAGACCGCGAAGGAAATAGGACGAAGTTTCAACATGAATAATTCCTTGAATGGGGGAGAACGGATTAAGCGCGACGGCGGCTCAGGGCGCCAATGCCGATCAAGCCGGCCAGCATCATCATGTAAGTCGTTGGCTCGGGCACCGAGACGACCACATTGTCGATCGCAAATTGTCCCTTGTCCGAATTGAAGGCGCTGCAATCATTGCTGCTCTTGCAGCTGAACGCGAAGATCGCGACTTCGGAAAATTGCTGGGCGCCGAAGGAGGTGCTGGCGTTGAAATGCTGGAACGTGAAGCCATTGGTGCCGCTCAGCAAGTTGAAATCTTCATACTTGGTGGTGCCGTTGGCGTAAAAACCTTGCACGCGCAAGAAGCCGGCCCGGGCCGGGTAGGTGGCGCCGGCCGTCGCGCCGATGAAGCTGGCGTCGAAACCCTTGATTTGCACATGATTGGCGGCATTCGCCGTGCTCAAGTCGAGCACGCCATCATTCAAGCCCGCGAAATAACTGCCGCTATTGCCGGTGGGGCAAGCCAGACCGGCGCAAGCGCCAGGGTCGCTGCCATCGACCACCAGACCGACCAAATCGCCGGCCTGCGCGCCGGGGGCAATCGACAAACCGCCGACGAGCACGCCGGCTTGCGCAAACGGCGTCTCGAGATTGTTGACAACGGTGTTGCTGTAGCCTTCAAAATCGATCACGCCGGCGTGCGCGGCCGGCATCGCGGCAAGCGCCAACAGCAGGCCGGCCGCGAGCGTTTTGATGACAGGACGGGTTTTGTTTTTTCCAAGAAATTGCGCAGTGCGATTCATAAAATCTTCCCTTGTTTATCTGGTTATGCAATATATTTTTGCGATTTACAGTCGGCTGTCATAACACTCGTGCAACAAACAGCTTGTCAATGACTATAGCAAAAGCGGAATTTAATTGGAAACATTTCCAACGTTTAATATTTGCCAGTTACAAATTTTGCGTGAATAAAATTTTCCATTTAGCTCACATTTTTTAACCAAAAGTTAAAAAAGAAAACGTTGAAAATATGTCATTCGTGTGACGGGATGGCCCCCTTTCGCGACAGCTGGGGCATGGCACGCACCGGGGCACAAAGAAAAAGTTGTCGCAACCTTAAATGGCGTGTTAGCCTTGCAGCCCAAAACCACTTTTATTCAAGCCGGGAATTACTTGCGGCTTGATGGTATATATATTCATGCGGTAAATTGAGGAGTCGATCGGATGCACGCAGCACAGAATCAGGGCCACCGGCGACAGCGCGCCGCGCGCGGTTTCACCTTGCTGGAATTGCTCGTCGTGATAGTCATCATCGGTTTGCTGGCCGCTTATGTGGGGCCGAAGTATTTCGCCCAATTGGGCAAGTCGGAAGTGACGGTGGCTAAGGCCCAGATCGAGTCGTTTGAAAAATCGCTGGACACTTACCGTCTCGACGTCGGCCGCTATCCGAACACGGATGAAGGCCTGGGCGCGCTGCTGGTGGCGCCGGCCACGGCGGGCACCAAGTGGAATGGCCCTTACCTGAAAAAAGCCGTGCCGCAAGATCCTTGGGGTCACCCGTATCAATACCGTTCGCCCGGCACCAAGGGCGAGTATGAAATCATTTCGACCGGCAAGGACGGCCAACCGGGCGGCACGGGCGAAGACGCCGATATCAGCTCCCAGTAAAAAGCCTCATCATGCAGTTTGAAGTACGCGCCCTGGCGCCCGATCTCCATATTTCCACCCTGCTCGTCGATGCTCGCGACGAGGCCGACGTCCGCCGTCAGGTGGAGGCGCGCGGCTTGTTCGTCAGCGATGTGCGGGCGCTGCGCGCCTCGCCGTTCAGCGCGGCCGGGCGCAAGCAAGGCAAGGCGCTGCCGCTGGTGCTGTTTAGCCAGGAATTGCTGGCCCTGCTGACGGCCGGCCTGGGCATCGTCGAGGCGCTTGAAGCCTTGCTGGAAAAGGAAGCCAATCCCGGCACCCGTGTCGCGCTGGGGCGTTTGCTGGACGGCTTGCGCGAAGGCAAGCGTTTTTCCGCCGTACTGGCTGAACAATCCGAGCTGTTTCCGCCGCTGTATATCGGCATCGTCAAGGCGGCCGAGGGCACCAGCGACTTGCCGCGTTCCCTGTCCCGCTTCATCGATTATCAGCAGCGCATCGACCTGGTGCGGGCCAAGATCATCAGCGCCGCCATTTATCCCTGCATCTTGCTGCTGGTGGGCGGCGGCGTCAGCGGATTCCTGATCACCTACGTCGTGCCGCGCTTCGCCGAGGTCTACCAAGGCGCCGGCCGCAATTTGCCATGGTTGTCGCAAGTGCTGCTCGGCTGGGGCCAGTTCGCCGGCGCCCACACGGCGCTGCTGCTGGGCGGCCTGGCCGGCGCCGTCGCGCTGCTCACGACCGGCGCACGCCGTCTGGCCGGGCAGGGCGGTGCCGCGCGCCTGCTGGCCAAGCTGCCCGGCATCGGCGAGCGGGTGCGCATCTATGAATTGTCGCGCCTGTACCTGACGCTGGGCATGCTGTCCGAGGGCGGCATCACCATCGTACACGCGATCGCGACCGTGCAAGCCATGGTGTCGCCGGCCGTGCGCGCGGCGCTGCAGGCGGCCCGCGCCGACGTCGAGGCGGGCCAGCCGCTGTCGAGCGCCTTCGAGCGGCATGGCTTGACTACGCCGATCTCGCTGCGCATGTTGCGGGTCGGCGAGCGCACCGGCGACATGGGGCCGATGCTGACCCAGTCGGCGGCCTTTTATGACGGCGAGATCAGCCGCTGGATCGACCGCTTCACGCGCACTTTCGAACCGTTGCTGATGGCCGCCATCGGCCTGGTGGTGGGCGCCATCGTGGTCTTGCTGTATATGCCGATTTTCGATTTGGCCGGAGATATTTCATGAGTACCAAGCCGCTCATCGACGCCGCGCTGCTAATGCGCGCGCGCGCCTTGCGCGAACAATCGAAGCGCTCGCTGGTGGAGGAGTTGCAAGCCTTGAGCGGGGTCGAGCCGCGCCTGGTGGTGCAGGCGCTGGCGCTGCCGTTCGGCCTGGCGGTGCTGGAAACGGTCGATATGCTGGCCTTCACGCCAGCCTTCGATTTATTGCCGCTGGCGCAGGCGCTGGCCCGCCACTGCGTGCTGCTGCGGGCCCAGGATGGCCAGGTGATCGGCGTGATCGCCGACCCTTTCGAGCTCGATTTGCAGACCTGGCTGGGGGCGCGGGCGCGCTGCACGGCGCACGCGCCGCTGCAGATCCGGCTGGCGCTGCAGTCCGACATCCAGGCTTACCTGTCCAAGCAAGAAGAATCGGCGCGCGCGGTCGACACTCTGCTGCCCGGCGCCAGCGAGGGCCGGCGCGACGGCAAGACTGCGGCCGTGTTGTCCTTCGCCTCGGTGTCGGAAGCCGGCAGCCCGGCCGTCAAGCTGGTCAATTCGACCCTGTACGACGCCCTCAAGGCAGGCGCCTCCGACATCCACCTGGAAAGCACGGCCGGCGGCCTGGCCGTGAAATACCGGGTCGACGGTGTGCTCGATCACGCCACCTCGGTCAACGGGATCGAAGTGGCCGAACATATCATTTCGCGCCTGAAGGTGCTGGCCGAACTCGATATCGCCGAGCGCCGCGTGCCGCAGGACGGCAGCTTCCGGGTCGAGTCGGGCGGGCGCGAGATCGACTTGCGGGTCTCCATCATGCCCAGCATTCACGGCGAGGACGCGGTCATCCGCATTCTCGACAAGCGCGCCATGATCGAAGCCTATGGCGCGCTGACGTTGGAGGCGCTCGGTTTCGACGCGCCCTCGTTGGTATCGCTGCGCATGCTGGCGCAGGAAGCCTACGGCATGCTGCTGGTGACCGGGCCAACCGGCTCCGGCAAGACCACCACGCTGTATGCGGCGCTCACCGAAATCCACAATGGGCGCGAGAAAATCATCACCATCGAAGACCCGGTCGAGTACCAATTGCCCGGCATCTTGCAAATTCCCGTCAACGAAAAGAAGGGCTTGACCTTCGCCAAGGGTTTGCGCTCGATCTTGCGACATGACCCGGACAAGATCATGGTGGGCGAAATCCGCGACCGCGAGACGGCCGAAATCGCGGTCCAATCGGCCCTCACCGGCCATCTGGTGTTGACCACCGTGCATGCGAATAATGTGTTCGACGTGTTCGGCCGCTTCACCCACATGGGCATCGATCCCTATGCCTTTGTGTCGGCGCTCAACGGGATCTGGGCGCAGCGCCTGATCCGCATGAATTGCCCCCATTGCGCGAGCGAATATACACCCGGCGACCTGGAACTGGCCGGTGTCAACCTGGCGCGCGCCGACGTGTTCGATTTCCAGTTCATGCAGGGCAAGGGTTGCGGCGATTGCCGCGGCACCGGCTACAAGGGGCGCCGCTCGATCGCCGAGATATTGACCTTGAACGACGAGATCCGCGAGCTGATCGTCGACAAGCGGCCGATCCGCCAGATCAAGGCCGCCGCCTATGAAAACGGGACCCGCAGCCTGCGCCTGGCCGCGCTGGAACTGGTCAAGCGCGGCGCCACCACACTGACCGAAATCAAACGGGTGACTTTGCATGCGTAAGGGCTGGGGACAAACATTGCGCATCGGCGTATCGAGCCATGCCGTCTGCCTGCTGCGCAGCAGTCGCTGGCGCGCGCCGGTGCTGCTGGCCGAGCATGCCGTCGCGTCGGGCGCCGCTGCGTCGGGCGAAGTGTTCGGCGCGATCGGCGTCGCCCTGGAACAGGTACTGGCGGGCCAGGAGCATGTTGGCTGGCCGGTCAGCTTCGTGCTGGACGACGAACTGGTGCGGCTGTGGCAAGTCACGCCGCCGCAGGGCGCATCGCGCCTGGCCGATATCGAGGCGGCTGCCGCGATGCGCTTCCAGAGCCTGTACGGGGGCGCCGCCGGTGACTGGAATATGGTGGGCAGCCTGGACACCAGGGCCGCGTTTTTCGCCGCCATTCCGCGCGCGCTGCAGGCGCAGCTCGAGCGCGCCGCCAGCGTCCATGGCTTACGCATTGTCGCCATCGTGCCGCATTTCGTGCAGGCCTGGAACCGCTGGCAGGGCGGCTTGAAACCGGGCGCCTGGTTCGGCTTGCTGCACGAGCAATTGCTGACCCTGGGCGCGCTCGAGAATGGCCGCTTGCGCGCCGTGCGCACGCTGCCGGTGCCGCATGGCGCCGAGCATTATTGGCTGAGCCAGATGCTGACGCGCGAAGCGCTGCTGCTCAACCTGAGCCCGCCCACCCTGTTGCAATTGTGCGGGCAGGGGCCGCTGTCGTGGAACCAGCCCAATCCCGGCCAGATCGCCTGCGCCCCGCTGGACCTGACGCAAGGCGCCGCCGGCCTGTCGCCAGCGGCCACGCTGGCGCGTAGCGGGAGTGGAGCATGACGCGCATGCGCATCGATTTCGCCCGGCCCAGTCTGTGGCGCACCCTGTACCATGTGCATCCGGCGGCGTGGGCTGGCGCCGCGCTGGGACTGGCGTTGTGCGTGAGCGCGGCGCTGGCTGGCTACCAGTTGCTGGAACAGCAGCGCGGGCGCGCAGCGCAGGCGCTGCTGGCGCGCGCGCGCCAGGCGGCACGCCAGGTTGTACCGGCGACCGTGGCCAAGGTGCCGATCGAGCCGGCCCGGGCGGCGGCCGTGAACGCCGCGATCCTGCAGCTCAATTTGCCCTGGCGCGATGTGCAGGACGCCGTGGCGGCGGCCACGCCGGCCACGGTGGCGCTGTTGGCGCTGGAGCCGGACGCGCGCAAGCATGCGCTGAAAATCGGCGCTGAGACCAAGACCAGCGAGGCCATGATCGCCTACATCGAAGCATTGAAGGAGCAGGAATTTTTTACCAGTGTGGTATTGAGTCGGCATGAAATCAATGAACAAGATCCCAACCGGCCAATCCGCTTCCAGATCGAAGCGCAATGGGCGGCCCAATGACAGCCTTTGACTTCCCCGTGGCGCTGCTGCGCGCGCGCCTGTTGCTGATGCGACTGGGGGCGATCCCCTGCGCCGCGCTGGCGCTGTGCCTGCTGGGCGCGGGCGGTTGGACCTGGGTCGGGCAGCAGCGCGCGGCGCTGGCGCGCGAGCTGGCCCATCCCGCGCCCGCAGCGGCGCCGCCGCTGGCGCTGGCGCTGCCAGCGGCCTCCAGCGCGAACCAGAATTTGACCCTGTTTTACGACAGCCTGGGCGAGCGCCGCTACGCCGAGCAGCAAGTCCAGACCTTGTTTGCGCTGGCCGCGAAAGCGGGCTTGAGCCTGAACCAGGGCGAATACAAGGTCGGCTACGACCAGGCCAGCCGCGTCAGCACTTACCAGGTCATGCTGCCGGTGAAGGGCTCGTACCAGGCGATCTGGCAATTCGCCCTGCAAGTGCTGCGCACGGTGCCGTTTGCCTCGCTCGACGAACTCAGTTTCAAGCGCGAATTGATCGGTGATCCCAGCCTGGAGGCGCACTTGCGCCTGACCTTTTATTTGAAGGATACGCCGCCATGACGCCGCGCCAATGGAGCATGGTCGCGGCGCTGACCGGCGCTGCCGCGCTGGCGCTATTTGGCGACAAGACGCCCAATACCGAGGTAGCGGAAGCGGTGGTGCGCGGCACCACGGCGGCCGCGCGCGCGCCGAAGGCGGCCAAGACGGCCGCCAAGGCGGAACCGGTCGAGGCCGTGATCCTGGCGTTGCGCCCGCGTGCCGACTTGATCGGCGAGGCCGGCGAATTTGGCGCCGCCGACGCGCTTTTCCTGAGTCAGAACTGGACCCCGCCGCCGCCCAAGCCGCCGCCACCGCCACCTCCACCGGCGCCGAGCGCGCCGCCGCTGCCGTTTACGTATATCGGCAAGGCGGTCGGCGACGGCAACTGGGAAGTATTCCTGGCGCGCGGCGACCAGACTTACATCGTGCGCAACCAAAGCGTGATCGACGGCGCGTACCGGGTCGATTCGATCGCGCCGCCATTATTGAAGCTTACCTATCTGCCCTTGAACCAGGTTCAACAGATCAACATTGGAGTTACCGACTGATGTCAAGTCACCCACGCAAGTCCCCGGCGGGCGTCCAGCCCCTGCTGATGAAATTGAGCGCCTCCATGCTGCTGCTGGCGCTGGGCGGTTGCGCGGCGCAATTGTCTTACCGCGATGGCCGCGACCTGGTCGCCCATGACCAGGTCGACGCCGGCTTGCTCAAGTTCCAGGAAGCGCTGGCCCAGGATCCCGGTAACGCCCAATACAAGCTCGCTTACCTGCAAGTGCGCGACCGCGCCGCCAACCGCGCGCTGGAGCAGGCCGAGCGCCAGTTGGCCGACGGCCAGCAAGACGCGGCCGCGCAAAGCTTCCGCAAGGCGCTGGCGCTGGACGCGCAAAACGAGCGCGCCCGCGCCGGCTTGCGCAACGTCGAGATGGGCGCGCGCCACGACGCCATGATGGCCGAGGCGCTGGCTGCCTCCGAAGCCAAGCAGTACGAGCCGGCGCGCCAAAAGCTGAATGCGATCCTGAGCGAGCGCCCCGGCCACGATAAGGCCCGCGCGCTGCTGCGCGAGATCGACCTCAAGACGGCGCCGCCGCTGGCCGAATCGGGACTGGCGCGCTCCTTCAAGCAGCCGATTTCGATTGAATTTCGCGACGCCCCGCTCAAGCAAGTGTTCGAGGTGATCGCGCGCCGTTCCGGCCTCAATTTCGTGTTCGACAAGGATGTCAAGACCGACGCCAAGACTTCGATTTTCCTGAAAAACAGCACGGTGGAATCGGCGGTGTATTTCTTGCTGGTGACCAACCAGTTGGAGCAGCAGGTGATGGATGCGAACACCATTCTGATCTATCCGAACGTCGCGGTGAAGCTGAAGGAATACCAGGAAATGGCGGTCAAGACCTTTTTCCTGGCCAACGCCGAAGCCAAGACGGTGGCCAATACGCTCAAGACTATCTTGAAATCGCGCGACGTGGTGGTCGACGATAAACTCAATCTGATCATCGTGCGCGATAGCCCGGACGCGATCCGCCTGGCCGAGCGCCTGATCAATCTGCAAGATGTGGCGGAACCGGAAGTGATGCTCGACGTCGAAATCCTGGAAATCAAGCGCAGCCGCATGATGGCGCTGGGCATCGCCTGGCCATCGAGCCTGACCTTGACGCCGCTGTCGACCACGGGCGGGGCCTCGTTGACCCTGGCCGACTTGCACAATCTGAACCAGCATACGATCGGCATAGGCGGCGTGGCGGCGACGGTGAACGCCAACAAGACCGATGGCGACACCAATATCCTGGCCAATCCGCGCATCCGCGTGCGCAACAAGGAAAAAGCCAAGGTCGTGATCGGCGACAAGGTGCCGGTGATTACCACCACGATTTCGCCGGGCAGCGGCGGTTTTGCGTCGGAATCGGTCAGCTATGTCGATGTCGGCCTGACCTTGAACGCGGAGCCGACCATTTATTTGAACAATGAAGTGGCGATCCGGATTTCCCTGGAAGTGAGCACCCTGGTCAACCAGATCACCACCAAGTCGGGCACCGTGGCCTACCAGATCGGCACCCGCCAGGCTTCCACCATGTTGCAATTGAAGGATGGCGAAAACCAGGTCTTGGCCGGCTTGATCAATAATGAAGACCGCAGCACCGGCAACAAGGTGCCCGGCTTCGGCGATATTCCGATACTGGGGCGCCTGTTTGGCAGCACCCTGGACAATAACGAGAAAACTGAAATCGTCTTGTCGATCACGCCCCACCTGGTGCGCAATATCCAGCGCCCCGAAGCGGCGGCATCCGAATTTTCGGCTGGCACCGAGGGTAGTTTCCGGCGCCGCCCCGATTTGAGCGTGAAGGCCCCGGTGCAAATGCCGGGCACGGTGATGGTGCGTCCGCCGTCGTCCGGCTTGCAGGCACCGCCGCCGCAACCGACCATGGCGCCGACGACGCCATTGCCGATCGCGCCGCCCGAAGCAGTCCCGCAAGCGCTGCCGCAGGCAGTTCCGCAATCGGTGCCGGCGCCAGCCTTGTCGCTATCGTCGGGCCAGCCGGCGCCGTTGCCATCGACGCCGTTGCCGCTGTCTTCAGGTCAGCCGGTTCCCGTGCAAGCCGTCCCGCCGCCGGCCGCGCCGGTAAAATGATGGCAAGCCGGGGCTTCACCCTGATCGAATTGCTGGTGACGCTGGCGATCCTGGGTTTGCTCGGCACCCTGGTGCTGCCGGTGACGCAAGTGACGGTGCAGCGCCGCCAGGAGCAGGAATTGCGCCGTTCGCTGCGCGAGATCAGGCAGGGTATCGACGCCTACAAACGCGCCTTCGACGAGGGCCGCATCGCCAAGACGGTCGACAGCAGCGGCTATCCGAAAAACCTGGAATTGCTGGTGGAGGGCGTGCCCGACCTGCGCAACCCGAAACGCGCCAAGGTGTTTTTCTTGCGGCGCGTGCCGCGCGACCCTTTCAACCCCGATCCGGCCCTGAGCGATGGGCAAACCTGGGGCAAGCGCAGTTACGCCAGCGAGGCGGACGAGCCGAAAGAGGGCGAGGATGTGTACGATGTCTATTCAGTCTCGAACGGGACCGGCTTGAACGACGTGCCGTATCGAAAATGGTAGTCAATGGTAGGGGAGCGACAGTGAGGCCAGACATGCAAGACAGTAGGAGGGGGAGCGGCTTTACGCTGATCGAATTGCTGGTCGTGCTGGGCATCATCGCCTTGTTGCTGAGCCTGGCCATGCCGCGTTATTTCCCCAGCATCGATAGCGCCAAGGAAACCATCCTGGCCGATAATTTGCGCAATCTGCGCTCGACGATCGACCAGTATTATGGCGACACGGGGCGCTATCCAGATTCATTGGAGCAATTGGTGGAGAAAAAATACCTGCGCGCCTTGCCGGTCGACCCGATCACCGACAGCACCAGCAGCTGGATCGTGATCGCGCCGGAAGATGCGAGTAAGGGCGGCTTGTACGGTATCAAGAGCGGCGCCCCCGGCAATGACCGCAGCGGCAAACCCTACGCCGACTGGTAAGACGATGCCGCGTCCGTTACGCCGCAACCGGGGCTTCACCTACCTGGGCCTGATCATCCTGGTCGCCATCATCGGCCTGGTTGGCGCGGCCGGCTTGAAACTCGGTTCCTTGCTGCAGCGCAGTGCCGCCGAACAGGAATTGCTCGACATTGGCGCCGCCTTCAGCGATGCGCTGAAAAGCTATGCCAGCGTGACGCCTCCGGGACAACCGCAACAACCGGCATCGCTGAAGGATTTGCTCAAGGACCCGCGCTTTCCCGGTATCCGGCGCCATCTGCGCAAATTGTTTGTCGATCCCATCACCGGCAAGGCGGACTGGGGCTTGATGTATATGGCGGGCAACACCGGCATCGTCGGTGTTTACAGCCTGTCGGACGCCAAGCCCGTCAAAGTGGGTAATTTCGATGCGCGCTTTGCCAATTTCGACGACAAGGCCCATTTGTCGGATTGGAAGTTTACGGTCGCCGATTCGGGCGTGCCGCAGGTGCAGGGCCAGAATCTGCCCATTGCTCCGCCCTCGCCACCGCAGCCGCTGGCGCCACCATCGGCGCCACCGCAGCAGCCGCAGCAGCCGCAGCAGCCGCAGCCAGCGCAACTCAGGCCCGAGCCGGAGCCGCAGCAGCCCAGTAACGATGCGCTTCAGTCCCCCGAATGAATATCATTTCTACACCATTTTTTGATGAGAAGTGTGCAGTTTGGAACAAAAATTTTTTCTTTAAATCATTATTTAAAAGGAATAAAAGCTGAAATTACGACAATGCTTTGTTTTTCTTGTGCTATGATTCTGTAATGTGTTTTCTTTAACCTTTGATGTCACCTTGGCATCAATAAAATCATGGATGAATTATGAAAATCAATACCAAGTCAGTTTTAGCCGCCATGTTGTTTGCTAGCGCAGGGTTTGTTGCCCAAGGCGCGCAAGCTGCCGTACCTACCTACACGGCTTCGCTGAACCTGGTGAACGACGCGGCCAATTTCAGCCACGACGTTTTTGTTAAAAACACCAATTTCATCGATCACTTCACGTTCACCGTCGGTGCCGGTAGCGATCTGGACGCTGGTTTCCGCGCCAACCAAGGCCGCGTTGACGGCGCATCGATCAGCGCTTTCAATCTGCTCGATTCGACCGGCAACATCGTCGTCGCCGGTTCCGGCCTGAAAGGCAACTGGGGTATCGATTCGACCACCATCGCCGCCGGCAGCTACTCGCTGGAAGTGATTGGTCAAGTCACCGGTTCGCAACACGGCAGCTATGCCGGCACGCTGAACGTGAGCGCCGTGCCAGAACCAGAAACCTACGGCATGCTGCTGATGGGTCTGGGCCTGGTCGGTTTCATGGCTCGCCGTAAAGCAAAAAAAGTCGCTTAAGTTTTCAGTACCTAGCGCTCAAAAAACCCGCCATGCGCGTAATGCCGTTCAGTTAAGACTGGATGGCATTTTTATTTTGGGCTTGTAAACGCCCGGGCCAGCTGTTAACCTACGCGGCGATGCTCGATGAC
>JBEONR010000066.1:0-23558 GCA_040544385.1 Oxalobacteraceae bacterium GrIS 1.11 | reverse complement strand
AGTGTCATCGAGCATCGCCGCGTAGGTTAACAGCTGGCCCGGGCGTTTACAAGCCCAAAATAAAAATGCCATCCAGTCTTAACTGAACGGCATTACGCTTGCGGCGGGCTCTTCTTTCATTCGTGGCGTGCTTACGCAGTTGCCGACTTGCGGCGTTTCATAAAGCCAAGCAGGCCCAAACCTGCCAGCAACATGGCGTAGGTTTCCGGTTCCGGGACTGGCGGCGCGACGATGCCGTTACGTACCTGGAAATTGTATTGGCCGGCCATGCTCGAACTCAGCGAGTGATCGACCAGGGAATTGACGCCGTTGTTCAGCAAGGCGCCATTCACGGCCGAGCCGCTCAACTCATAGGCGTGGTCGGTGCCATTTGACCAGCCCGCACGCGCCGAGGTGCCACCCAGGCCGCCTTGGCCATTGCTGGCGGTGCCGGTTTCCCATTGAACGTTGCTGTAGTTGTATTGAAAGTCGAAATTGCCGGCGCCGGTGTCGGCGCGGTCGGTGACGATCAATTGGAAGCTATTGGTCTTGTCGGCCGCGCTATTGTAATAACCGACATTGAGCCAGTTGACGCCGAAAACATTGTGGCCATCAAGGGTCGATTGACCATACTGGACCAGGCCGCTGTTGACGTTGCGGGTATCCACGTCGGCAAAAAACGGCGCCAGCATCGGCGTGTTGGTGCTGAGCAGGCTGAACGGGGTAAAGGTTTGCAAGGTGTGATCAAAGGTCACATTGCCGTTGTTGTTGACGAAAAGCTGGCTGAAGCTCTTGCCGAAAAAATTGATCTGGAAGCCCATATTGACGGCGCCGGTCGAACCGTCATCGTTGGCGGCCAGGGTGTTGCTGGTAAATAAGGCGGTGTCATGGATCGGGTTGGCGAAGGCTGAGGTGGTGATGAAAGCGGCAGCGAGGGTCAGTCCAATGGCGGTTTTACGGAACATGGATATCTTTTCTTGAAAGTTAAATAACTGAATGATCTCATTCTGACACTTCAACACGCCTCGTCCCTTGGGGGGGGGGCAGCGCTTCAGCCGGAATGAGCGGGATTGTGAAAAATCGGGCTTTTCAGACAAGCAACGGTAAATATGATCTAACGGAACACATAGTATCATTGAAGTAATTAAAGTGGCTAAAAATTATTACTTTTTTTGAACTTAAAGTGTTCTCTGTTGGCCTGGTTCGTGAAGCGGTCAGGCGCGACGCCTGGCCGGCCGGAATCTTGTGGGGCTGGACTAAATGGCACGGCTTGCTTATGCTGCTGCCCAGCCCCACAAGCATCGCCCAGTCACCTATGTCAAACATTTGTACTGCTCCTGTCATGCCATCCGGCATGGCGTGCCCGTCCGGATGGTGGCCGCCATTTGCCGCAGCGGCGCTGTTATGGAACTTGATAGCCCTGTTGGGAGCGCTGGCCAGCCATGGCGATGCACAACATGCCGCCGCGTCCGCTTCGTTTGTGTTGACGCTGCTGCGTTTTGCTCTGCGGCACTTGCCGCTGACCGTACTCAGCCTGGTCCTGGCACTGGGTTTTTATCGTGCAGAACGACAACGCCCCCGCTTTGCTCAATTAATGCTCGCCTATCTTGGCGCGCTGCTCGTTTGCGTGCCGCTGTTGTGTATCTGGCAAAGTGCGACGGATAGTGTGTTCAGCGGCAAGGCGCTGGCCACGCCCTTAGTCTTGCTCAAGCGGCAAAACGCGCTCAGCTGGTGGTTCGACGCCCTGCTGCTGAGCGTCGCCTTCGGCGCGCACATGGCATACAGCACGTGGCGCCATGCGCAGACGCAGACGCAGGCACGCCAGCGTGCGCAGCAAGGCAATCTGGCATTGCGCCTGCGCTTGCTGCAGGGCCAGCTGGAACCGCAATTCCTGTCGAGCGCACTGGCCGGTATCGGTCAATTGATCCGTACCGAACAGCGCGAGCATGCAACACGGGCGCTGGCGCGCCTGAGCGACTTGCTGCGTTATGCGCTTCGCGCGAGCCAGTCGGACTGGCAAAGCGTGGCCGATGAAGTGCAATTCATGCGCGACTATGTCGAGATGCAATGCCTGTGCCACGGCATGGCCGCGCCGGTCCAATGGCAGCTTGAAGCATGCGACTGGGCTGATTACCGCTGTCCGCCACTGTTGCTGTTTCCAATGCTTGAGCAGGCGTTAGGCGCATGCCTGGCGGGCGCCACACCGTCCATCACCGTCAGCATCGCACGGGGGGCGGCCCAGGTGCGCGTTGACGTCCGCTATGCGCATGGCGCCGGCGCAGACCAGGCGCTGGCCGGTATGCGGGAACGCCTGGCCATGCTGTATGGCGACGGCGCCACCTTGGACACCAAGGACGACGGCGATGTCAGCCACCTCCGGCTGGCTTATCCGGTATCGCCGCATGATGCGTGAGGCGGCCATCCGCGCTGTCATCCCTGTGCAGGCAAAGGTTGCGCCGGCGGCCGGTAGCGGGCCGCGCCCATGCTGGCTCTTCGGACTGATCCTGCTCGGCTGGCAATTGCTGGCGCTGTTCGAAGCATGCGCCACCTACGTCGACGCCAGTCATGGCGGGCATGCCGTGGCGCTGCGGTCTTTGTGGTTGACTTTGATGCTGCAATACCTGCCGCTGGTGTTAAGCAGTTGGGTGCTGGCGCTGGTATTCACGCGCTTTCAGGAGACGATATTGCGGCCCCCGCAGTTGATGCTGGCGCTGCTGCTGTCGATGGCGGTTTTCCTGCCTTTCCTTACCGGCAGCGACATCTTGATCGTACTCCTGCGTGACGGCCGTCCCGCGAGCGATTTCCCCGCCATGCTGGCCCGGGGCGGGCGCATGGTGTGGTGGTACAACATCTTCGTAGTGGGCCTGGCATTCCTGGCGCAAGCCATGTACACATCCTGGTGGCGTGCTCAGCAGCAAGAACTGTCTGCGCAGCGCGCGTACGGGGAAAACCTCGCGCTGCGCCTTGGCCTGCTGCAGGGGCAGATGAAACCGCATTTTCTGTTCAATGCGCTCAACACGATCAGCGCCCTGGTGCGTACCGCCGATTGCACGCTGGCCGACCATGCGCTGGGGAAACTGGGCGAACTGTTGAACTACGCGCTTGCTGCTGGCAAGGGCGTCCAGTCTAGCGTTGCCGACGAACTCGTATTCCTGCGCGCCTACCTCGCATTGCAAGGCTTGCGCTATGGCGAACGCATGCATCTGGTCTGGTCCATCGAAGAGCGCGACTGGACCTGCCATGCCTGTCCGCCCCTGTTGTTCCAGCCCTTGGCGGAAAATGCCGTGCATCACGGCGTGGAACCTCAGCATCAGCGCTGCAGCATCCACATCACGCTAGAATACCTCGCCGGCATGGTCAGCCTGCGCATCGCCAATCCGGTGCTGGCGGCCCCGCGCGCCAGACACGGCCTTGGTCTGACCGCGACCCGCGAGCGCCTGGCCATTCTGTATGGGCAGCGCGCCGACTTGAGCATAGACGCCAATGAACACAATTACACCATCCAGCTGCGATTTCCCGCCAACGACGATCAGCCGGCCTAAGAGCGTACTGATCGTCGACGACGAATTGCCGGCGATCGCCAACCTGGAGTGGATGCTGGCGCGGCGCCCGCAGTGGCGCTTGCTGGGCGCTTGCCGTTCGAGCGAACAGGCCAGGGCGCAATTGCGGCTGGCACCGGTCGACCTGATCCTGCTCGATATTCAGATGCCGGGACAGTGCGGCCTGGAGTTCGCGCGCGAGCTGTGCCAAGGGCCGGCAGCGCCGCTGATCGTGTTCATTACGGCCTACGACGAACACGCGCTCAGCGCTTTCGACATCTTCGCGCTCGACTACGTCCTCAAGCCTTTCGACGACGAGCGCTTCGACCTGATGCTCGAGCGTGCCGCCCGGACGCTGGAATTGAAACAGCAGGCGGCGCTGAGCGGTGCCTTGCACGACTACCTGCGCGACCGGGAAGCGGGCGTGGCCGGGCAGGCCGCACCGCTCTTGCGGCAACTGGTGGTGCGTACAATTGGCGGGCTGGAGCGCATTGCGATTGCCGATATTGTCTGGATAGGCACGGCCGGGAATTATGTCGAGCTGCACCTGGCCGGGCGCGTCGTCTTGCATCGCGCGACCATTAGCGCGATGGCCGAACGGCTGCCCGCGCAAGACTTTGTCCGGGTTCACCGCACCGCCCTGGTACGCAGAAGCGCCATCACGGGCTTGCGCGGCGAGAGCGACGGCAGTTACGCCTTGCGCTTGAGGCAAGGCGACACCGTGCGTGTCAGTTCCAGTTACCTGAAGCAAGTGCAAGCCATGTTTGCTTAAGCTGCCATTGCCGGCATTTCATCCCTGGCGCAAGCGTTCGTCCCACACTTTGCCCATTTGATCACATTGTTGTGGCCGGCGGCTTCGACAATGTGGCAAACTTGACAAACTTTACGGCTTGCTAATCGGGTCAAACAGCGCCCGGTTGCCAGGGCTGTAAACACATGTGCGGGGCGGCTGGCCGACCCTGCCCTTGTCCTTATCCACCAAGCTCACTTAAGGGAATTCAGCATATGAATATGATCAGTAAGAGCAGGCACTCCACCTCCCGATGGTCCCTGCATGGCTGGCTGGCACGCGTGGCCGGCCTGCTTGTCATCGTCGCCTTGACGAGTGTGACGGCGCAGGCGGCGGCGGACGCCGAGCAATCGTTTGAGGCCGGCGTCAAGACCGTCCGCGTCCATGGCCTCGATTTCCCCGTGCTCGATGTCGGCAAGGGGCCTGTCGTCTTGCTGCTGCATGGTTTTCCCGACTCGCATCAAGTGTGGCGCAAGCAGGTCGGCCCGCTCGTGCGGGCTGGGTTTCGCGTGGTCGCGCCGGACTTGCGCGGCTTTGGCGATGCGCCGATTTTTCCGGAGGTGTCTGATTACCGCCTGTCGAAGGTCTTGGGCGATGTCGTCGGCTTGCTCGATGTGCTGGAAATCAAGCAGGCGCGCGTCGTCGGGCATGACTGGGGCGCGGTCGTCAGCTGGTATCTGGCGGCGAATTACCCGGACCGGGTCGAGCGCTTGATGGTGATGTCGGTAGGGGCGCCCTGGAACCCGGAATTCAATAGCATTGCGCAACGCGAGAAATCCTGGTATTCGCTATTCTTCCAATTCGAGGGCGTGGCGGAAGCGCAAATGCAAAAAAATGATTGGGCATTGTTTCGCGGCCTGAGCCGTAACGAAGGCGATACCGAGGCGGCGATCGAGCATTTTGCGCGTCCGGGCACCCTGACGGCGGGGCTCAATTGGTACCGCGCCAATTCGAAGCCGCTGATGCCATCGCCGGATGGTCCGCCTGCGCCGCCGACAGTCAAGTGCGATGTGGTAGGCGTGTGGAGCGAGCGCGATCATTACCTGACCGAGGCGCAAATGGAAACCTCGGGTGAGCTGGTGAGCGGGAAATGGCGCTATGAAAGAGTGGATGGGGCGGGGCACTGGATGATGTTGGAGCGGCCCCACCATGTCACCGCTCTGATACTCGATTTCCTGGCGCATTGATCGTGGCGCGCTCACGGAATGGTTTTCCAGGGCGCTAACGCAAAAACGCCAACCGGCAAGGGTTGGCGTTCTATAAAAACATTCTTGGTGGCCCGGGGCGGAATCGAACCACCGACACAAGGATTTTCAATCCTCTGCTCTACCGACTGAGCTACCAGGCCAAGGAGGAGAATTATAGCAGGCCCGCAAGGGAATGCAAGAGCTCGCTAGCAATTTCCTGAACATATAGTTTAAACAAGCGGCGCGACCTCTTTCCATGGTTAAAGGATTGGCGCCGGCAAACGCTATAATGGTGGCATGAACAGTCCCTCATCCCCCCGCCGCTTGATGCAGAGCGACGTTTGTATCGTCGGCAACGGCGCCATTGCGAAAACCGCGGCTCTGGGCCTGGCCCAGGCCGGCCTGAGTGTGACCTTGCTGGGCCCGCCGCCGCCTTCGGCCGCCGCGCCCGAGTCGAGCTGGGACGTGCGGGTGTATGCCTTCAACCACACCGCGCACAAGCTGCTGTCTTCACTCAAGGTGTGGGGCGCGCTCGATGCCGCGCGCGTGGCGCCGGTCGACGCGATGCGGGTGTATGGTGACGGCGCCCGCGCCGGCGGCCTGGCCTTCGACGCCTACGGCGCCCACGTCGGCGCGCTGGCGTGGATTGTCGAAGACCGCAATCTGAACCAGGCGCTCGACGCCGCCCTCAAGTTCGCGCAAAACGTCCATCTGGTCGACGGCCGCGCACTGCGCCTGGAAGTCGGCGCCGACGGTGCCAGCGTGCACCTGGACGGCGGCGCTCGGGTCGACGCCGCGCTGGTGGTCGGCGCCGACGGCGCCCAGTCCTGGGTACGTGGCCAGTGCGACATCGGCCTCGATTACCGCTCCTACGGCCAGCGCGGCGTGGTCAGCAACTTTGCCTGCGAAAAGCCGCACCACGGCGCGGCGCACCAGTGGTTCAGCGGCGCCGAAGGCATCGTGGCGCTGTTGCCGCTGCCCGGCGACCGGGTGTCGCTGGTCTGGTCGGCGCCGGATGCGCTGGCCGATACCTTGCGCGCCGAATCGGCGGCCCAATTGGCGAGCCGTGTGTCGGCCTTTTGCCGCGACCAACTGGGCACGCTCACGCCGCTGCAGCCGGAACTGGTGCGCGACTTCCCGCTGGCGCTGATGCGTCCGCACGCAATAGTCGCGCCGCGCGTGGCCCTGGTCGGCGACGCCGCCCATGTGGTGCATCCGATGTCCGGCCACGGCATGAACCTGGGCTTTGCCGATGTCGCGCAATTGATCAAGACCCTGGTCGCGCGCGAACCGCAGCGCGACATCGGCGAGGCCCGCGTGCTGGCCCGCTACGCCCGCGCACGCAAGGAAGACGTGCTGCTGATGCAGTTCGCTACCGACGGTTTGGCGCGCCTGTTCGGCGCCGATATCGAGCCGCTGCGCGTGGCGCGCAATTTGGGATTAAACTTGCTGGATAAATTGCCGGGCTTGAAACGCCGTTTGATTTCCCACGCGCTCGGAAAATCGACTTAGCGGGCCCGCCAAATGGATTGAAGCAGCGCCCCGCCTTCGCGCGGCGGCGCTTTTTACAGATGTAATTGGAGACACCATGAAGAAAAGTAAGATCGCCTTATTGCTGTTGTCGGGATTGATGATGTCCTGCGTCGGCGCCGAAACCCCGCTCGAAGCGACCATCAAGAAGCTGATCGAGCCACGCCTGGGCGAGGGCGCCAAGGTCGAATCGGTCAAGGAAACGCCTTACGCGGGCCTGTACGAAGTGCGCACCGGCGGCGACATCATCTACACCGACAAGAACGCCCAATACCTGATCGTCGGCCATATCTTCAACGCCAAGACCTCGCAAGACTTGACCAAGGACCGCATCGACGAGATCAACAAGGTCAAGTTCTCCGATTTGCCGCTGGAGTCGGCGCTCAAGACGGTCAAGGGCGACGGCAAGCGCGTCATCGCGGTGTTCGAAGATCCGAACTGCGGCTATTGCAAGCGCTTCCGCCAGAACACCCTGAAGGACATCGACAACGTCACCGTCTACACCTTCATGTACAACATCCTGTCACCCGATTCGGCCGTCAAGTCGAAGAACATCTGGTGCTCGGCCGACCGCAACAAGGCCTGGGACGAGTGGATGGTGAGCGGCAAGGCGGCGCCGGAGGCGCCAGCCGCCTGCGTCACACCGAACGACAAGGTGATGGCGCTGGGGCAGAAATTGCGCGTGACGGGCACGCCGGCGATTTTCTTCGTCGACGGCAGCCGGATACCGGGCGCGATCGACACCAAGGCGCTGGAAGCGAAGTTCGCCAGCATCAAGCAATAAGAAGGGTCTGACCGAGGCTTTCGCCGCACGGCGCGCCCGCATACGGCGCGCCGCTTTTGTATCCGCAGTACTGCAATCCAAAAAGGAGCAGCAGATGATTACATTGAACATCAACGGGCACGATATGCAAGTCGATGCCGATCCGTCGACGCCGATTTTATGGGCGCTGCGGGACAACCTGAACCTGACCGGCACCAAATTCGGTTGCGGCGCGGCGCTGTGCGGGGCCTGCACCGTGCACCTGGGCGGCCAGCCGATCCGTTCCTGCGTGACGCCGATTTCGGCCGCTGTCGGACAAAAGATCAGCACCATCGAGGCGATGCAAAACGACAAGGTCGGCAAGGCGGTGCAGGAGGCCTGGGTCCGGCATGACGTGCCGCAATGCGGCTATTGCCAGAGCGGCCAGGTAATGAGCGCCACCGCGCTGCTGAAGACGAACAAGCGCCCGAGCGACGCCGATATCGACGGCGCCATGAGCGGCAATATCTGCCGCTGCGGCACTTATCAACGTATCCGCGAAGCCATCAAGGACGCGGCCGGCACGCTCGCTTAAGGGGAACGATATGCGGTTTGAATGGCTCAATCAAGATGCGCCAAGCGCGGACGCGGCGGCTGGAGTGTCGCGGCGCGGCTTCATCAAGGCCGGCGCGCTGGCCGGCGGCGGCCTGGTGCTCGGCTTCTTTGTCCCCGGCGCCAACAAGTTCGCGCGCGCCGCTGCGGCCAACGCGGCACCGACGCTGTATCAGCCGAACGCCTTCCTGCGCATCGCGCCGGACAATAGCGTGACGGTGCAAGTGAACCGGCTCGAATTCGGCCAGGGCGTGCAAACGAGTCTGCCGATGCTGATCGCCGAGGAACTCGACGCCGACTGGTCGCAGATGCGCGGCGAGATGGCCCCGGCCGGCGACGCCTTCAAGGACCCGCTGTTCGGCATGCAAATGACGGGCGGCTCGGGCAGCATCGCCCACTCGTATACGCAATACCGCGAAATCGGCGCGCGCGCGCGCGCCATGCTGGTCGCGGCCGCCGCCGAGCAATGGAAGGTGGCGCCGGACCAGGTCAAGACCTCGAAAGGCATGTTGCTGGGGCCGGCCGGCCGCAAAGCCAGTTACGGCGCGATGGCCGATGCGGCCATGCGCCAGCCGGTGCCGGACAACGTCAAACTGAAGGACCCCAAGGATTTCCGCATCATCGGTAAACCCGTCAAGCGCCTCGACGCGCGCCTGAAGTCGAGCGGCCAGTTGCAGTTCGGCATGGACTTCAAGCCGCCGCACACCAAGGTGGCGCTGGTGGCGCGCCCGCCCGTGTTTGGCGCCCGGGTCGCCAAATTCGACGCCGCCAAGGCCAAAGCGGTCAAGGGTGTGCTGGCGGTGCTGGAAGTGCCGACTGACGGCGGCGGCAGCGGGGTGGCGGTGATCGCCGAGGGCTACTGGCCGGCCAAACAGGGCCGCGACGCGCTGGCGATCGACTGGGATAGCAGCGCCGTCGAAAAGGTCAGCAGCGCGCAGCAACTGGCCGCCTACAAGGCGCTGGCGCAAACGCCGGGGATTGCCGTGAAGACGGCGGATATCTCGAAGCTGGCCTCGGCGCCGAAGAAAATCAGCGCCGTCTATGAATTCCCTTACCTGGCACACGCGCCGATGGAGCCGCTCAATTGCGTGGTCGACCTGGGGGAGCAGGCCTGCACGGTGTGGGCCGGTACCCAGTTCCAGAGCGTCGACCAGGGCGCCATTGCCCGCACTTCCGGCTTGAAGCCGGAGCAAGTCACGCTGCACACGATGATGGCCGGCGGCGGCTTCGGCCGGCGCGCCGTGCCCAGCTCCGACTATATCGTCGAAGCGGTGCAGGTCGCCAAGGCTTATAAGGCGGCCGGCAAGAGCGGGCCGTTGAAGGTGATCTGGAGCCGCGAAGACGATATCAAGGGCGGCTATTACCGGCCTGCGCATGTGCACCGGGCCGAGATCGGCCTGGACGAAAAGGGCAATATCGCAGCCTGGAACCACACCATTGTCGGCCAGTCGATCCTGACCGGCACGCCGTTTGAAGCCTTCATGGTCAAGAACGGCGTCGACAGCACTATGGTCGAAGGCATGGGCGAACCCTATGAGGTGCCGCTGAACCTGTCGGTGCATAACGTCAAGGCGAATGTGCCGGTGCTGTGGTGGCGTTCGGTCGGCTCGACCCATACCGCCTTCGTGATGGAAACCCTGGTCGACGAGGCGGCCCACCTGGCCGGCATGGACCCGGTGACTTACCGCAAGCGCCTGCTGGGCGACAAAAACCCGCGCCACATCGCCGCCCTGGAGCTGGCGGTGCTCAAGTCGGGTTACGGCAAGAAGGTCTTGCCGGAGGGGCGGGCCTGGGGCGTGGCCTTGCATGAGTCCTTTCATTCCGTAGTCGCCTACGTGGTCACGGCCTCGCTCAAGGATGGCGTGCCGAAGCTGCACACGGTCACTGCCGGCGTCCATTGCAACCTGGCCGTGAATCCATTGACGATCGAGGCGCAGGTGCAGGGCGCGGCCCTGATGGCGCTCGGCACCACCTTGCCGGGTGCGGCGATCACCTTGAAGGATGGCGTCGTGGAACAGCAAAACTTCAGCGATTACCCGGTCGCGCGCATGAGCGACATGCCGCTGATGGACGTGCATATCGTGGCCTCGAACGAGGCGCCGACCGGCATGGGCGAACCGGGCGTGCCGCCGCTGGCGCCGGCCTTTGCCAATGCCTTGTTCAAGTTGAGCGGCAAGCGCCTGCGCAAACTGCCTTTCGATCTGGCGTCGGCCTAAGGTATGGGCATGGGCATGGTCGGCATTTTGCTGGCCGCCGGACGGGGAAGTCGTTTCGACCCGTCCGGCGCGCAGAATAAATTATTGCAGACGCTGGCGAACGGCGAGGCGCTGGCCGTCGCCAGCGCGAAAAAACTCTTGGCCGTGCTGCCGCGGGTAGTTGCCGTGCTGCGTCCCGGCGACGCCGAACTGGCGGCGGCGCTGGGCGCGGTCGGTTGCGAGCTGACCGTGTGCGCGCGAGCCGACAGCGGCATGGCCGCCTCGCTGGCGCACGCGGTCGGCCACGCGCGCGCGGCGTCGGGCTGGTTGCTGGCGTTGGCCGACATGCCCTATATTCAAACAGATACGCTGCGCTTGCTGGCCGCCGCGATTGAACGCGGCGCCGACATCGCCGCGCCGCTGTACCGGGGACGGCGCGGCAATCCCGTCGCCTTCAGCCGGGTCCACCTGGAACGCCTGCTGGCGCTGTGCGGCGAGCAGGGCGCGCGCGCTTTATTACAAGCTTATCCGGTCGTCGACGTCATGGTCGACGATATCGGCATCACCCAGGACATCGATACCCGCGCTGACCTGGCGGCATCAAACACGTGCAAGACACGAGGAACCGTATGAAAAAACCTAACAAGAAACCGCCAGGCATCGCCTATTCCATCCACCCGCACGATCTGGCCGGCCATTTGTTCGAAGTTGCGCTGACGGTGCAAGAGCCGGCCGCTGAGGGCCAGGTTTTCGCCTTGCCGGCATGGATACCGGGCAGTTACATGATCCGCGAATTCGCCCGCAACATCGTGCGCATCCGCGCCGAATCGAATGGCGGGACGGTCGCGCTGAACAAACTCGACAAGCACTCCTGGCAGGCGGCGCCATGCGAGGGACCGTTGACCCTGCACTACGAAGTCTACGCCTGGGACTTGTCGGTGCGCACCGCGCATCTGGACCAGACCCACGCCTTCTTCAACGGCACCAGCGTCTGCCTGCGCGTGCTGGGGCAGGAAGACCAGCCGCACCAGGTCGAACTGTTGCGTCCCGCCGACGCGGCCGCGCGTACCTGGCGGGTGGCGACCACGCTGCCGGAACTGGGCGCCAAGCGCTATGGCTTCGGCACCTATCTGGCGCAGGATTACGATGAATTGATCGACCACCCGGTCGAACTGGGCGACTTCGCGCTGGCCACTTTCAAGGCGCATGGCGTGGTACACGATATCGTCGTCAGCGGCCGGGTGCCGAACCTCGATATGGCGCGCCTGTGCAGCGATTTGAAAGCCATATGCGCAACTCAGATTGCGTTTTTCGAGCCGGGCAGCAAGCGCGCCCCCATGCAGCGCTACCTGTTCCTGACACTGGCCGTCGGCGACGGCTATGGCGGCCTGGAACACCGCGCCTCGACCGCGCTCATTTGCGCGCGCGCCGACTTGCCCAGCATTGGCATGGTGGCGCCGAAAGGGCAAGCCATCAGCGACGGTTACCTGAAATTCCTGGGCTTGTGCAGCCATGAGTATTTCCACACTTGGAATGTGAAGCGCATCAAGCCGGCCGCCTTCGCACCCTACGACTTGCAGGCGGAAAGCTATACCCCGCTGCTATGGTTATTCGAAGGCTTCACCAGTTATTACGACGACTTGATGCTGGTGCGGGCCGGCATCATCGACGAGGCGGCTTACTTCAAATTGCTGGGCAAGACCGTGGCCGGGGTCTTGCGCGGCAGCGGCCGCACGAAGCAAAGCGTGGCCGATTCCAGCTTCGACGCCTGGGGCAAATACTACCGCCAGGATGAAAACGCGCCCAACGCCATCGTCAGTTACTACACCAAGGGTTCCCTGATCGCGCTGGCGCTCGACTTGACGCTGCGCGCCAAGACGGCCGGCCAGAAATCGCTGGATGATGTGATGCTGGCGCTGTGGCAGCGCTTCGGCCGCGACTTTTACGCCGGCGCGCGCACCGGCGTGACGCCGGCCGAGGTCGAAGCCTTGTTCGATGAAATCAGCGGCGCCAAGATGAAATCGTTCTTCGAGCGTTATGTGCGCGGCACCGACGACTTGCCGCTGGCTAAACTGCTGGCACCGTTCGGCGTGAAATATGCCGATGAACGCAAGGGCGACAAGCCCAGCCTGGACGTCACTATCGCCCGCGATGGCGCCGATGCCAGGCTGTCGCAAGTGCACGAGGGCGGCGCCGCGCACCTGGCCGGCTTGTCGGCCGGCGATGTGCTGGTGGCGTTCGATGGCTTGCGCGTGAGCGGCAATCCGTCCAACCTGGAGACCCTGCTGGGCCGCTACCAGGTGGGCGCCGGAATTCTCGTCCATGCCTTCCGGCGTGACGAGTTGATGAGCTTTGAGGTGGTCTTGCAGGGCGAGCGCGCGCCCGGCATCACCTTGAGTCTGGCGGCGCCCGGCAAGAAGGCGCCCGGTCCGCTGCGTCCAAGCGCATCGCGCTAAGCTAAGGCCAGGTCGAAGGCCGGGCCGCGTCTATTGCGGTCCGGCCAGACTGCGCAATTGAAACAGATAATGTTCGTTGAATAAGAAGGTTTCGGAGAAATCGAGGGTCTTATGGCCTCGCTGCAGCAAGTGCAGCGGTTTGGGGAAGGGTGCGGTTGGCCGCTTGACGGCCGCCAGCGCCACTTTCGAGGCTTGATTGTCGCGCGAACGCTTGACCGTCACGCTGCTCAGCTTGCCATCCCGGTCGACGCTGAGGTTGAGCACCACGATGGCCGGCAGCATGGGCGGCAACTGGCCGCTGAAGGTCTGATTTGGATTGGCGTCCAGGATTTGCCGGGCCACCAGGATCTTGTAATCGTCGATGGACTGCATCGCCGCGGGCGGCTTGGCCGGCTTGCTTGCATCGGCGCCGTCCAGCGAGGCGGTGGCGGGGGCGGTGGCGCCCACGGAGGGCGCACTCGGCGTTGGCGGCGGTATTTTCTGGCAAGCCGCGAGCAGCAGGCCCAGCGATACGGATACGCATAATCTCTTCACTGTCGCCACCGCCTTAGGCTTAACTGAACAGGCGCAGCAATTCGGCGCCGGGGTCCGGCGCGCGCATGAAGGCTTCGCCGACCAGGAAGGCGTGCACATTGGCTTCGCGCATCCGTTTGACATCTTCCGTCACCAGAATACCAGATTCGGTAATCACGAGTTTTTCCGGAGGAATGCGCGGCAACAAGTCGATGGTGGTGTGCAGCGAAGTCTCGAAAGTGCGCAAATTGCGGTTATTGATGCCGACCATCGCGCTCTGAAGTTTCAAGGCGGCGTCGAGTTCCTCGCCATTGTGGGCTTCGATCAGCACGCCCATGCCCAGCTCGTGGGCGCATGCTTCCAGTTCCGCCATCAAGCCATGGTCGAGCGCGGCGACGATCAGCAAGATGCAATCGGCACCCATGGCCCGCGCTTCATAGACCTGGTATAGATCGATCATGAAATCCTTGCGCAGCACCGGGATGGCGCAGGCATCCCGGGCTTGCCGCAGGTATTGCGCCTCGCCCTGAAAGAAATGAGCGTCGGTCAGTACCGACAGGCAGGCGGCGCCGTGCGCGGCATAGCCAGCGGCAATCTCGGCCGGACGGAAATCGGCCCGCAGCACGCCTTTCGACGGCGACGCCTTTTTGATTTCGGCGATCACGGCGGCGCCGCCCGCGCCTATATGCTGGCGCAAATTCGCTTCGAAGCCGCGCAAGTTACGGCGCGCTTCGGCATCTGCTTCGACGTCGCGGCGCAGGCTGGCGAAGCCGCGAAATTTTTTCGCGGCGGCCACTTCGTCCGCTTTGACGGACAGGATTTGATCGAGGATGTCGGACATGATGGGAGCCAAATGAAAGAGTTAGGTGCGCGACAAGGCCAGCTTCAAGCCGAGCGCGATGAACAGGCCGCCCGCGACGCGGTTCAGCCAAGCGCTGACGCGGGGCTTGATTTGCAGGCGCGCGCTGGCCAATGCCGTGAACACGGCCAGGGCATGACACCATAGCATGCCGTTGACATTGAAAATGCAACCGAGCACGATGAAGGCCAGCTGCTTGCTGGCCGCGTCGGCCGCGATGAACTGCGGCACGAAGGCGAGGAAGAAAATGGCTACTTTCGGGTTCAGCACATTGCTCAGGAAACCCTGCAGAAAAATCCGCCGGTACGGTTGCGGTGGCAAGCTGATCGCCGCCGCGCCCTGGCCCTGGCCTCGCGCGCCGCGCAGCAGCTTGACGCCGATATACACGATATAGGCGGCACCAAGCCATTTGACGACAGTGAAGGCAGTGGCCGATGTCGCCAGCAGCGCCGACAGGCCGACAGCGGCGGCCAGCACATGCACCATGGTGCCGCTACCGATGCCGAGCGCGGCGGCCGAACCGGCGCGCCAACCCTGGCTCGCGCTGCGGGCCACGATCAAGAGCGAGTCGGGGCCGGGCATGAGATTGAGCAGCAGGCCGGAAACGATGAACAGGGCCAGGTCGTGGATGCCGAACATGGCGCGGACCTAGCGGGCGCCGAGTTGCTGCGTCACTTGCACGAATTGCTGCAACTTGGCCAGGGCCGCGCCGGACGCCACCGCCGCGCGCGCTTGTGCCAGGCCGTCTTCGATCGAGGCGGCCACGCCGGCCGCATACAGGGCCGTGCCCGCGTTCAGGGCGACGATGTCGGAGGCGGCGCCCGGCACGCCGGCCAGCGCTTCCATGATCTTGTCTTTTGATTCGGCGGCGCCGGCCACTTTCAGGTTGCGGCTGGCGATCATTTGCAGGCCGAAGTCTTCCGGGTGGATTTCGTATTCGCGGATTTCGCCGTTCACCAGTTCGCCCACCAAGGTGCCGGCGCCGAGCGAGACTTCATCCATATTGTCGCGGCCCCAGACCACCAGCGCGTGCTGGGCGCCCAGGCGCTGCAACACGCGCACCTGGATCCCGACCAGGTCGGCGTGGAACACGCCCATCAGGATATTGGGCGCGCCGGCCGGATTGGTCAGCGGTCCCAGGATATTGAAAATGGTGCGCACGCCCAGCTCGCGCCGCACCGGCGCCGCATGCTTCATGGCGGCGTGGTGGTTGGGCGCGAACATGAAGCCGATCCCCGTTTGCGCGATCGATTGCGCGATCTGTTCCGGCTGCAGGTTGATGTTGGCGCCCAGCGCCTCGAGCACGTCGGCGCTGCCGGACGAGGATGAGACGCTGCGCCCGCCGTGCTTGGCCACGCGCGCGCCGGCGGCGGCCGCGACGAACATCGAGGCGGTCGAGATATTGAAGGTGTTGGCGCCGTCGCCGCCGGTGCCGACGATGTCGAGCAAATGGGTGGTGTCGGCCATCGGCACCTTGGTCGAAAATTCGCGCATCACTTGCGCGGCGGCGGCGATTTCGCCGATGGTTTCCTTTTTCACGCGCAAGCCCATGGTCAGAGCGGCGATCATGCTCGGCGACATTTCGCCCGACATGATCTGGCGGAACAGGTGCAGCATTTCGTCGTGAAAAATCTCGCGGTGTTCGATGCAGCGCAACAGCGCTTCTTGATGGGTGATCGACATGATGCTTCCTTCTTCAGTGATAGCGGGGCAATTGCGCGGGGTCCGGCTCAGAGCTCCAGAAAGTTGCGCAACAATGCGTGGCCGTGCTCCGACAAGATCGACTCGGGGTGAAATTGCACACCCTCGATGGCGAAATCCCGATGGCGCACGCCCATGATTTCACCGTCGTCGGTCCAGGCCGTCACTTCCAGGCAAGACGGCAGCGTGGCCCGTTCGATTGCCAGCGAGTGGTAGCGTATCACTGTGAAGGGGCTGGGCAAATCCTTGAAAACGCCCACGCCCGTATGTGCAATGGCGGAAGTTTTACCATGCATGACTTGCTTGGCGCGGATAACCTTGCCGCCGAAGGCGGCGCCGATGGCTTGGTGGCCCAGGCAGACGCCGAGTATCGGCAGGCGGCCCGCGAAGTGCTGCAAGATCGGCACCGAGATGCCGGCTTGGGCCGGGGTTTTCGGGCCCGGCGAAATGCAGATGCGGTCCGGACCCAGGGCCTCGATCTCGGCCAGCGTGATGTCATCGTTGCGCACGGTGCGCACGTCTTCACCCAGTTCGCCGAAATACTGCACCAGGTTATAGGTGAAGGAGTCGTAGTTGTCGATCATCAGCAGCATCTCAGAACTCCCCATCCAGGCCGTCTTGCACTTGTTCGGCGGCGCGCAGCACGGCGCGCGCCTTGTTTTCGGTTTCCTGCCATTCCATTTCCGGGATCGAGTCGGCAACGATGCCGGCCGCCGCCTGCACGTACAGCATGCCATCCTTGATCACCCCGGTGCGGATCGCGATCGCCACATCCATCGCGCCGCTGAAGGACAGGTAGCCGCAGGCGCCGCCATAGATGCCGCGCTTGGTCAATTCGAGTTCGTCGATCACTTCCATGGCGCGCACTTTGGGCGCCCCGGTCAGGGTGCCGGCCGGGAAGGTGGCGCGCAGCACATCCAGGTTCGACAAGCCTTTTTTCAGGGTCCCTTCGACATTCGAGACGATGTGCTGTACATGCGAGTATTTTTCGATCACCAGGCGGTCGGTAACTCTCACGCTGCCGATTTCGGCGATCCGTCCCAGGTCGTTGCGGGCCAGGTCGATCAGCATCACGTGTTCGGCGATTTCCTTCGGGTCGGCCAGCAATTCGCGCGACAGTTCGGCGTCGCGTTCGGGCGTGGCGCCGCGCGGGCGGGTGCCGGCGATCGGGCGCAGAGTGACTTTATGGCTGGCGTCCTCGGCCGGCTCGTTGCGCACCAAAATCTCGGGCGAGGCGCCGACAATTTGCATGTCGCCGAAATTGTAAAAGTACATATACGGCGAGGGGTTCAGCGAACGCAGCGCGCGGTACAGGGTCAACGGCGAATCGACATAGGGCTTGCGCAGGCGCTGGCCGATTTGCACTTGCATCAAGTCGCCCGCCATCACGTATTCGTGGGCCTTGGCGACGGCCTTCAGGTAATCTTCCTTGCTGAAGTCGCGCATGATGTCGGTGCGCACGGAGCTTGACGTGACGGGCGCGTCGACGCCGCGCCGCAGCAGCATGCGCAAGTCCTTGAGGCGCTGGCGCGCCTTGGCAAACGCTTCCGGCTGGCTGGTGTCGGCGTAGACGATCAGGTACAACTTGCCCGACAGATTGTCGATCACGGCCAGTTCTTCGGTCACCATCAATTGGATGTCGGGCAAGCCCAGGTCATCCTTGGGCATGCTGTTGGCCAGCTTCCTTTCGATGTGGCGTACCGTGTCGTAGCCGAAATAGCCGGCCAAGCCGCCGCAAAAGCGCGGCATGCCGGGTCGCAGCGCGACCTTGAAGCGGGCCTGGTATTGTTCGATGAAGTCGAGCGGATTGCCCTCGAAGGTTTCGATCACGGCGCCGTTCTTGACGATTTCGGTGCGCGTGCCGAAGTTGCGCAACACAGTGCTGGCCGGCAAGCCGATGAAGGAATAGCGCCCGAAGCGCTCGCCGCCGACCACCGATTCGAGCAAGAAGGTGTTCTTGCCGCCGTTCTGGGTTTGCGCCAATTTCAGGTACAGGGAGAGCGGGGTTTCGAGGTCGGCGAAGGCTTCCGCGATCAAGGGAATGCGGTTATAGCCTTCGTTGGCCAGCGATTTGAATTCGAGTTCGGTCATGTTTCTCTCCATGCCGCCAGGGTGGCGGTGGGTTTGCAAAAAACCTGCCGGAGGTCAGAATGCCGCCGGCAGCAATCAATACTGGCTTACTTAGCCGAAGATTGCCAGCGTCGCCAAAGCCAGGCCTCAATCGAGCCGGTTTGCGTGACTTGGTGTTTTTTGTCGAGAAACATGTTTTTTGTGTGGTTCAGTATGCGGGTTGATTGTGCAAACTAATTAAACGGGCCGCTTCAAGCAGCGTGGCAACTATACCATCGGAATCGGTTTCATGTATAGAGTCTCCGTGATTGTAGCCGTACGGTACGGTCAGCACGGGGCAGCCGGCTGCCCGCGCCGCCTGGGCGTCGTTCGATGAATCACCGATCGCCACCACCTGGCGCGGCGCCAGGCCGAAGTCGGCGCACACTTGTTGCAGCGGCAGGGGGTCCGGTTTCTTGCGCGCCAGCGAGTCGCCGCCGTAGACCACGTCGAAATAGCCGGCCAGGCCTTTTTGCCGCAGCAAGGGGGCGGCCAGGCTGATCGGCTTATTGGTCACGCAGGCCAGGCGCAGGCCGGCTGCCTTGAGCGCGTCCAGCCCGGCCAGCACGTCCGGGTACAAGGTGCTGAAGTTGCCGTTGATGGCCAGGTAATGGCGCTGGTAAGAATCGAGCGCCGCCGCCAGGCGCGCTTCGACGCCGGCCGCGTCATGCTCGCGCGCCAGGACGGCGCGGATCAGGTGTTCCGAACCCTTGCCGATCATCAGCTTGATGCGCTCTTGCGTGATGGGGGGCAGATCGAAATCGGCGCACATGCCGTTGAGGGCGACCTGGAAGTCGGGCACGGTGTCGAGCATGGTGCCGTCCAGGTCGATGATGGCGGCGCGCACGCCGCGCAAGACGGCGCCGGCCGCCTCGCTATTCGTTGCGCAATTCGTCGTGCAGTTCACCAACATATCAGGCGCCGGCCAGTTGCGCGCGCATCGCGTCGATCACGGCCTTGTAATCGGGCTGGCCGAAGATTGCCGAGCCGGCCACGAAGGTGTCGGCGCCGGCCGCCGCCGCCGCCGCGATATTGTCGATCTTGATGCCGCCGTCGACCTCGAGCAGGATGTCGCGGCCCGACTCGTCGATCAGGCGGCGCGCCATGGCGATTTTCTTGAGCGCTTCGGGAATGAAGGATTGGCCGCCGAAGCCCGGATTGACCGACATGATCAGGATGATGTCGATCTTGTCCAACACGTGCTCGAGGAAATTGAGCGAGGTGCCGGGATTGAACGCCAGGCCGGCCTTGCAGCCATGGTCGCGTATCAATTGCAGCGTGCGGTCGAGATGTTCCGACGCTTCCGGGTGGAATGTGATGATGTTTGCGCCCGCCTTGGCGAAATCCGGGATAATGCGGTCGACCGGCTTGACCATTAGGTGCACATCGATCGGCACTTGCACATGGGGCCGGATTGCCTGGCAGACCAGCGGGCCTATCGTCAGGTTGGGTACATAATGGTTATCCATGACGTCAAAATGAATCAGGTCGGCGCCAGCCGTGACGACGTTGCGCACTTCCTCGCCGAGGCGGGCGAAGTCGGCCGATAGAATGCTGGGAGCGATGCGAAATGTTGGCATGGGTATGGGGCTTGCATAGGAATAAGATGCGCTATTTTACGCTGGCCGGCGCGCTCGTGCCCCACCGGTCCGCTTTTGACTTCGTCCGAGAGGTTTTTTTGCTAACTTTGCCTTGCATCCCATGCCGATTTGGGGTGCAATGGCGGCACCAACTTGCGCGCGCCCAGGCGTGGTCAAACTTCACCGCTTTACTTGAGGAATATCGATGCCTTCTTATGAATTTACTGTTTCCGTTCGCACGCAATATTTACCGGAACAGTCTGACCCCGAGCGTACCAGCCATGTGTTCACCTACTCGGTGACCATCAAGAACACCGGCACCATAGGTGCGCAATTGATTGCGCGCCACTGGGTCATCACGGATGCCAGCAATCACGTCGAGGAAGTGCGCGGTCTTGGCGTGGTCGGGCACCAACCGCTGTTACAGCCGGGCGAGCAATTCGAATACACCAGCGGCACGGCGATGGCGACGCCGCAAGGCTCGATGGTCGGCGAATATTTCTGCGTGGCGGAAGACGGCCATCAGTTTGAAGTCAAGATTCCCGAGTTCGTGCTGTCGCTGCCGCGTACCCTGCATTGATGCCGGTCGGTAAGGTCGGCGGGTTTATTCGGCTTTGTCGGCGGGCTGGTCGGATGGCTGTTTGGATGGCGGCGCCCGGTTTGGCTTCTGGCCCGAAAACATGGTCCACCAGACGATGAACACAAACAGGAAAAACGCAAAGACCGCTTCCAACATCAATACCCACATATCATTCCCCATGTCATTTATACGCCCTAGTTTACTCGTTTCGCTGGGTGCCGTCGCGCTTTCCCTTGCCGCTTGCAGCGGCGCGCCGCCGCGGCCGACCATCCCGGCCGCGCCGCCGACCAAGTTGCCGGCCAAGCCGATCACCAAGGAACCGGCCCAGCCGGCGCCGGACGCGGCCGCGCCGCAATTCGTCCCAAGCAGTTTCGCCAGCTTGCCCGGCTGGGAGCGCGATGACGTGGCGGCCGCCTGGCCGGCATTCATCTTGTCGTGCGGTGTGCTGGCCAAGCGGCCGGACTGGAAAGAGCCGTGCATGGTCGCGCGCCAAGTCAAGCCGGGCGACGAGAAAGGCATCCGCCTGTTTTTCGAAACCTTCTTCGTGCCTAACCAAGTGCTGGCCCCGGATGGCGCGAGCAGCGGCCTGGTCACCGGCTATTACGAGCCGCTGCTGCGCGGCGCGCGCAAGCGTGGCGGACCTTTCCAGACGCCGCTGTACCGGGTGCCCGACGATTTGATTAGCGTCGAACTGGCCGGCGTGTATCCGGAATTGAAGGGCTTGCGTCTGCGCGGTCGTCTGGTCGGCAAGAAAATCGTGCCGTATTCGACGCGCGCCGAGATCGAGCGCGCCACCGATGCGGCGGGCAAGGAATTGATGTGGGTGGACGACCCGGTCGAGGCCTTCTTCTTGCAAGTGCAAGGTTCGGGTCGGGTGCAATTGAACGATGGCCAGGAAACGGTGCGCATCGCCTACGCCGACCAGAACGGTTATCCCTACCAGTCGATTGGCCGCTATCTGGTCGACAAGGGCGAGTTGACGATGGAGCAGGCGTCGGCGCAAGGCATCAAGACGTGGATCGCCGGCCATCCCAATCGTCAGCAGGAATTGTTCAATGCCAATCCGAGCTATGTGTTCTTCAAGGAAGAGCGCCTGGCGGACGCCAGGGTCGGTCCGAAAGGCGCGCTGGGCGTGCCCTTGACGGCGCAGCGTTCGGTGGCGGTCGATGCCAGGTTCGTACCCTTGGGCTCGCCATTATTCTTGTCGACCACGCAAGCCAACAGCGCCATCCCGATGCAACGACTGGTGATGGCGCAGGATACCGGGGGCGCCATTCGCGGTCCGATCCGGGTCGATTACTTTTTTGGCTTCGGCGCCGAGGCATCGGAAAACGCCGGCCGCATGAAGCAGAGCGGTCAGGTCTGGATCTTGTTGCCGAAGCAAGTGCCGGCGCGCTGACGCGTTGTCAGCGCAAGACCATCACGGGCAAGGTGGTGTGGGCCAGCACTTTCTGGGTTTCGCTGCCGAGAAACAGCTTGTTCAAGCCGGTGCGCCCGTGCGAAGCCATCAGGATGATGTCGCACTGGTGCGTGGCGGCGGCGGCGACGATTTCTTCATAGGGACTGAGCGACAGGGCGACCACGCCCTCGAACGGAACATTGGCCGCGCGCGCGGCGGCGCCAACCTTGTCGATATTGTGCTGGGCCACTTCCTGCATCTGTTTTTCATACAGGCCGGCATCAAGCACGACCCCGCCATCGCCCATCGGCGAATACGGAAAGGGTTGGACGACACTGATGGCGACGATTTTTGCTTGGTTGAGTTGGGCAAACTCAATTGCGGTCGCGCTTGCTTTGTCCGAGAGTTCGGAACCGTCGGTGGGCAGCAAGATGGTCTTAAACATGGTTTTCTCCGGTTGGTATCTAGCCGCCAGCTTAGGGATGCGGCCGAGGAAAAACCTTGATGTAAGTCAAATGTTGTTGAGTCTGGCGGCGCGCATGAGCCGAAATGCGGGTGTCAGGCGCGCACAGCAGCAACGCCAGGTTGCTGATCTGGCTGCCGAAAGCATTCAGCGCGCTACTGAGCCAGAGGCGCAGGAAGCCGGCGTGGCGCAACAAGGGAGCGCGGTTCAGGCGTTCGAGGCAGTATGGGTGAAAAGCGCCAAGGATATTATGCTCAATCGAGAGGGAAGGCTGAGCGTCAAATAATAGCAGTGGCGAATCGCTCTTATTAGGGGATAAACGCTACAATCGCCGCTACCGAGTTCCAATCATAGGAGAGCCTGATGCAATATGAAGATCTGATCGTCGAAATTCACGATAAAGTCGCGCTGATACGCCTGAACCGTCCGAAAGCCTTGAATGCGCTGAATGAACGGATGATGAATGAGCTGGGTGTCGCCTTGTATGGCTTCGATGCCGACGCCAATATCGGCTGCATCATCTTGACCGGCAGTGAAAAAGCCTTTGCGGCGGGCGCCGATATCGCGGCGATGGCGGACTATACCTATCCGGATACCTATAAGGACAACTACATCACCCGCAATTGGGAGCACATCTTGCGCGTGCGCAAGCCGGTCATCGGCGCGGTGGCCGGTTATGCTCTGGGCGGCGGTTGCGAACTGGCGATGATGTGCGATTTCATCATCGCCGGCGATAACGCCAAATTTGGCCAGCCGGAAATCAAGGTTGGTGTAACGCCGGGCGCCGGCGGCACGCAGCGCTTGCCGCGCGCGATCGGCAAGGCCAAGGCCATGGACTTATTACTGACCGCACGCACCATCGACGCGGCCGAAGCGGAGCGCATCGGCCTGGTATCGCGCGTGGTGCCGGCAGATAAACTGATGGAAGAGGCCTTGGCCGCCGCCGCGACGATCGCCGCCATGCCGACTTCGGTGGCGATGCTGATCAAGGATTCCGTCAATCGCGCCTTTGAAACCACGCTGACGGAAGGGGTCGCTTATGAGCGTCGCCTGTTCCACGCTGCCTTTGGTACGCCGGCCCAGAAAGAAGGTATGCATGCTTTCCTGGAAAAACGCTTGCCAAAGTTCGACGGTCTTTGATATAGTTCGCCTCCCCGCTGAAACAGTAGCGAAATCAAGTAGTTGCGGTGCAACGGGGACGGCTGGAAACGGCGGTGTAGGAAATTTTGGGGGTTGACGAAACAAGCGAAACGCTTCATACTCTTCCTTCTCTGCAGATGACAAACAAAACGCTTTGTCGAAGACGCAGAAGGAAGCACAGAAC
>JBEONR010000065.1:0-23668 GCA_040544385.1 Oxalobacteraceae bacterium GrIS 1.11 | reverse complement strand
AACCGCACGATTGGCGGGTTTTCCTCAAACAATGCTCGCTCGACGCGAATATACCTGCACGGGAAAGTTCAGATTTTTAGTTTTGCAAGAGGCTCGATTATAAATAATTTAATAAAAATAATGTGACTATTCCGGCGCCCGGATATATTCCACCAGTGCGCGTGCGCGCGGTCCCGGCGGTGCTGTCAGCAAGCTAGCCACCGCCATCGCCAGTAGGCCGGCCGGCACGCCGAAGACGGCCGCTGAAATCGGCGCGATGTGGAACCACTGGCCGGCCGCGCCGCCGCCCAGCGCGACGCTGGTGTGCAGCATGTAATACAGGCAAGTCGCAAAACCGGCCAGCATGCCGGCGATGGCGCCCTGGTGATTGGCGCGCCGCCAGAATACGCCCAGCACCAGGGCCGGGAACAGGGTGGAGGCGGCCAGGGAAAAGGCGGCGCCAACCAGGGACAGGATATCGGCCGGCTTTTGCGACGCCGCATAGGCCGCGATGAACGCTACTCCCAACAGCAATAATTTGGAAATCGTGACCCGCTTCTGGGTCGAGGCGGTCGGATCGACCATCTTGTAATAGATATCGTGCGACAAGGCGTTGGAAATGGCCAGCAGCAAGCCATCGGCCGTTGACAGGGCTGCGGCCAGGCCGCCGGCGGCGACCAGGCCGGATATGACATAGGGCAAGCCGGCGATTTCCGGCGTGGCCAGCACCAGCACGTCGGCATCGATGGCAATCTCGGCCAGTTGCACGATGCCGTCATGGTTGATGTCGACAATGCTGATCAGGGGATTGATTTTGTCCACATTGCTCCAGTACGACACCCAGTTCGGCAAGTGCGCAAATTCGCTGCCAACCAGGGCCGAATAGATATCGTATTTCACCAGCACGGCCAGGGCCGGAATGGTGAGGTAGATCAAGAGGATGAAAAACAAGGTCCAGAATACAGAGACCCGGGTCTCATGCACCGAGGGCGTGGTGTAGGAGCGCATCAGGATATGGGGCAGGGTGGCCGTGCCCAGCATCATGCAAAATACGAGGGCCAGGAAATTATTGCGCTTGATGTCGGACTGGGCCCGGTCGGGCGCCGGAAACGGCACCGCGTGGGGCGTCAACGGTTCGGCCCGGGCCAGGTTGATGGCCAGCGCGGCTTGCCAGGCGCTAGCGGCCGCGCTGGCGTTTTTCGGATAGGCAATCAAGGCGCGCTCGGCGTTACGGATGTCGAGCAGCGAGGCATTGCGCTGCCGGGCGCCGTCGAGTTGGCGCTGGGCCGCCTGCCTGCCTTGTTCCCAGGAGGCCGGCAGGGTTGCCAGGCGCACTGCCAGGTCGGCCGCCCGTTGCCGGAAGATGGCGCGCACTTCGAGTTCCTTGGGATCGTTTTCGAGTGCGTGTTCGCGCGCGCTTAGTTGCGGCAAGATCGTGCCGTAAGCCAGTTGTGGCACCGGATTGTCGGCGTGCTTGACCGATAACCAGATGGCTGGGATCAGGAAAGCGACCAGGATGATGATGTATTGCGCCACCTGGGTCCAGGTGATCGCGCGCATGCCGCCCAAAAAGGAGCAGACCAGGATGCTGGCCAGTCCGAGAAAGATGCCGACCGAAAAATCGACGCCGGTGAAGCGCGAGGCGATCAGGCCGACCGCGTAAATCTGCGCCACCACATAGATGAAGGAAACCATGATGGTGGCGCCCACCGCCATGATGCGCACCGGGCCGCCGCGCCCGCCCGCGCCGCCCTGATAGCGCGCGGCCAGGAAGTCGGGAATGGTGTATTGCGCGAATTTGCGCAGATAGGGCGCGATCAGCAGGGCTACCAGGCAATAGCCGCCGGTCCACCCCATGATATAGGCGAGCCCGTCGAAGCCGTGCAGGTACAGGCCGCCTGCCAGGCTGATGAAGCTGGCCGCCGAAATCCAGTCGGCGGCCGTGGCCATGCCATTGAACAGGGCCGGCACGCGCCGCCCCGCGACATAATATTCGGTAACATTCGAGGTACGACTGAGTACGCCTATGCTGGCATACAAGACGATGGTGGCCAGCATGAACAGGTAGCCGATCCAGATGCGCGGCATGCCTTCTTGTTCCAGCATGGCCAGCGCCACCAGGAAGGCGGCGAAACCGGCGCTAAACAGCAGGTAATAGCCGCGCAAGCGTTGAAAATAAGTCTTCATGCACCGTCTTCCTTGCGGCATGCGCGGTCCAGGCGCCGCATGCGCCAGGCGTACAAGCCGATGATGGCGAGGTAAATCAGCAAGCTGCCCTGGGCTGCCATATAGAATGACAGGGGCCAGCCGAACAGGCTGAAAGTGAACAATTCGCGCGCAAAGAAAATCGTGCAAAATCCGGTAAACAACCATAACACCAGCAACATAGCCGTCAAACGGCGGGTCTTGCGCCAATGCTCGGCGCGCCAGTCCGGCACGTGCTCATCCATGCGGCATCTCCCCGTCGGGCGGCAAGGGGAAGCGCAGGCGAAACAGGCTGCCCGGGGAGGCCGGCGGGCGCCCGCGCGGATTGTCGACGATGGCGATCTCGGCGCCGTGTTGTTGCGCAATTTCGCGCACGATCGCCAGGCCCAAACCGCTGCCTTCCGTATTGCTGCCCAAGATACGGTAAAAGCGTTCAAATATATGGATGCGTTCCCCTTCCGCAATGCCGGGGCCGGTATCTTCCACTTCCAGCAAGGCCAGGTCGGCGTCGGCCAGCACGCGCACGGTGACGCTGCCGCCGGCCGGCGTGTAGCGCAGCGCATTGTCGATCAAGTTGGACAGCAATTCGCGCAGCATGACGGGATTGCCCAGGA
The DNA here is from genome assembly GCA_040544385.1 of Oxalobacteraceae bacterium GrIS 1.11. Classification (GTDB taxonomy): domain Bacteria; phylum Pseudomonadota; class Gammaproteobacteria; order Burkholderiales; family Burkholderiaceae_D; genus Janthinobacterium. The sequence goes on along the minus strand of JBEONR010000065.1, from coordinate 20,870 downwards.
TGGCGACGGGATGGGCCGGCGCCTCGAAACCGAGGTCGATGCGTTGGGCAAACGAAGCTTGCACCCAGTCGTATACGACGGCGCGCGCCAGTTCGCCCAATTCCAGCGCCACGAAGGCGGTGCCGGCTTGCGGCTGGTTTTCAGCCCTGGCCAGCGCCAGTAATTGATTGACGAGGCGGGTTGCTGCTTCCGAGCTTTTCGCCAATTGCAGCAGCGAGCGGTGAATCTCGCTCTGCTCGGTCTGGCGCAGCGCCAGTTCGGATTGCATGCGCATGCCGGCCAGCGGCGTTTTCATCTGGTGGGCGGCGTCGGCAATGAAGCGCTTTTGCATGTCGATCGATAGCGACAGGCGCGCCAGCATGTCGTTGAGCGAGCCAACCAGGGGCGAAATTTCTTCCGGCACCAGGCCCGGCTCAATCGGACTCAAGTCGTCGGGCGCGCGCGCCCTGATCCTTTCCTGCAACTGGGCCAGCGGCGACAAGCCGCGCGCCAGCGCAAACCAGACCAGCGCCAGTACGATGGGCAGGATGATGAATTGCGGCAAAATCACGCCCTTGATGATGGCATTTGCCAACTGGCTGCGCTTGTCCAGGGTTTCCGCCACTTGCACCAGGGCGCGGCGCGGCTCGTCGTTGCCGGCCTCGGGCAAGTCGAGGTAGGAAAAGGCGACCCGGATCGGGGTGCCGTGGATGACGTCGTTGCGGAACAATACGGCGCCGGTGCGGAAACGCTCTTCGTCCAGCGGCGGCGGCAAGTCGCGGTCGCCATCGATATATTCGCCACGCTGGCCCAGGATCAGGAAATACACACTGTCGACATCGTCAGCGCGCAACAGGTCGCGCGCCGAGCCGGGCAGGCGCTTGACGGCCTTGCCGCCCACTTCCTTGACTTGCTGCGTCAGCATGGCGACGCTGTCTTCTAGGGCGTGGTCGAATGGCTGGTTGGCGATGGCCTTGGCCACCAGGTAGGTAATGGCAATGCTCATCGGCCACAGCAGCAGCAGCGGCGCCAGCATCCAGTCCAGGATTTCACCGAACAGGGAATGCTGGATGGTTTCGTCTTGCTCGGTGGTGAAGGGTTCCAGCCATGCCTGGTCTTGCCCGGCTGCGAGGTCGGTGTCGCGCTGGCTCACTTGCCGTCGTTCTTGTCGGGGTATTTCTCCAGGCAATAGCCGAGACCGCGCACGGTGACGATGCGCACCCCGCCCACTTCGATTTTCTTGCGCAAGCGGTGGACGTAGACTTCGATCGCGTTATTGCTCACTTCCTCGCCCCATTCGCACAAATGGTCGACCAATTGCTCTTTCGAAACCAGGCGGCCTGTGCGGCCCAGCAAAATTTCCAGCAAGCCCAGTTCGCGCGCCGACAAGTCCAGCATCTGTTCATTAATATAGGCGCTGCGCCCGACCTGGTCATAGCTCAGCGGGCCGTGGCGTATCACGGTGGCGCCGCCGCCGGCGCCGCGCCGGGTCAGCGCGCGTACCCGCGCCTCCAATTCCGACAGCGCGAACGGTTTCGCCATGTAATCGTCGGCGCCCAGGTCGAGGCCGTTGACGCGTTGCTCGATCGAATCGGCCGCCGTCAAGATCAGCACCGGCAACAGCGAGGCACGGGCGCGCAGGCGGCGCAACACGTCCAGGCCCGACATCTTCGGCAAACCGAGGTCGAGGATCAGCAAATCGAATTCCTGGGTCGACAGGGCGGTGTCGGCTTCTTGCCCGTTCTTGACGCAATCGATGGCGTAGCCCGACTGGCGCAGGGAACGCGTCAGCCCGTCGGCCAGCACACTATCATCTTCGGCAAGTAAAATACGCATGGCAGCATCCAAGAAAGACTGTATTGTGTTTCATTTGGCGCACACTGGCGAGTGTTTGTGGCATTCATGGTCGCGCATTGAGCGATTTCAAAGAAATGCACGTGGCGCTTGCAATAAGCACTGTTTTTTTATACAGTATCGCTTGTGCCGAATTTAACCCACGCGCCAGGCAAGGCTGAAGCAGGCTGAACCAGGCTGAAAGAACATTATGGACGATAGAAAAGCTGTCATACCCCCGGCGGAAAAGGCCAAGGCGCTTGCCGCCGCGTTGGCGCAGATTGAAAAGCAGTTCGGCAAGGGTTCCGTCATGCGCATGGATGCCAGCGCGCCGATCGAAGAAGTGCAAGTCGTGTCGACCGGTTCGCTTGGCCTGGACATCGCGCTGGGCGTGGGCGGCTTGCCGCGCGGTCGCGTGGTGGAAATCTACGGTCCCGAATCGTCGGGCAAGACCACGCTGACCCTGCAAACCATTGCTGAAATGCAAAAACTGGGCGGCACCTGCGCCTTTATCGATGCCGAGCACGCGCTCGATGTCGGTTATGCGCAAAAACTCGGCGTGAACCTGCATGAATTGCTGATCTCGCAACCGGACACGGGCGAACAAGCGCTGGAAATCTGCGACGCGCTGGTGCGCTCGGGCAGCGTCGACCTGGTTGTCATCGATTCCGTCGCGGCGTTGACGCCGCGCGCCGAAATTGAAGGCGACATGGGCGATTCCCTGCCCGGCTTGCAAGCGCGCCTGATGTCGCAAGCGCTGCGCAAGCTGACCGGCTCGATCAACCGCACCAATACCCTGGTCATCTTCATCAACCAGATCCGCATGAAAATCGGCGTCATGTTCGGCAGCCCTGAAACGACGACGGGCGGCAATGCCTTGAAATTCTATGCCTCGGTACGGCTTGACATTCGCCGCACCGGCTCGATCAAGTCCGGCGATGAAGTGATCGGCAATGAAACCAAGGTCAAGGTCGTCAAGAACAAGATCGCGCCACCATTCAAGGAAGCCCATTTCGACATCCTGTATGGCGAAGGCACGTCGCGCGAAGGCGAGATCCTCGATCTGGGTTCGGATGCGAAGATCGTCGAGAAATCCGGTTCCTGGTATAGCTATAACGGCGAGCGCATCGGCCAGGGCAAGGACAATGCGCGCACTTACCTGAAAGAGCGTCCGGCGCTGGCGCGGGAAATCGAAAACAAGGTCCGCACCTCGCTGGGCGTGCGCGAATTGCCGCCTGTGCTGGAAGCCAAGGGCGACAAGGCCGAAAAAGCGGACAAGGTCGAGAAAGCCGAGAAGCCGGATAAAGCCGAATCGACCGCCAAGTTGAAGGCAGTGGAATAATTAATCAGTAGTTAATAGGTAGTCAATCACACCAACATGCCGCGCTCAGCAGCCTGTCGGACTTGAAGAATCGAAGCGAAAATTCGGCTGGCCGAGGACAGATTTCGCCAATTTCGCAGTGCCAATAGCGAGCTATTGGTCAAGAAAGCGGTGAAATATGGACCGGTCAGGCGGATTTGCAGCCGATTTCCTTTAAGTTCGACAGGCTGCTCGTGGCCGTTGGTGTTTGTGCGGAGAGTGTGATGGCGGCGTTGCAAATCAGTTTGAGGGGACGCGCCCTGCGATTCTTGTCGATGCGCGAGCATAGCCGGCTTGAACTCAAGCGCAAACTGGCGCGCCACGCCCAGGAAGGCGACGATGTGGAAGCCTTGCTCGATGCCCTGGAAGCGGCCAACTGGCTGTCGCAAGAACGCTTTACCGAGTCGCTGATACAGCGCCGCGCGGCGCGTTACGGCAATAGCCGTATCATGGCCGAATTGCAAAGCCATGGCGTGGGCGGCGAGGCGCTGCGGGAATTGAAGGCGGACCTGGTCGACGGCGAAACGGCGCGCGCCTGCGAAGTGTGGCGCCGCAAGTTCGGCGCAGTCGCGGCCGACGCCGAACAGCGCGGTAAGCAAATCCGCTTTCTGATGCAGCGCGGCTTTTCCCAGCGCGCCGTGCAGGCGGCGATCAAGGGCGTCCAGCCCGACGACGAATAAATACACCCAAGGTTTTTGCCCTTGTCATAGTCTGTTTTTCGTCATATCCAAGTTCGTCAAACGCATGTTGCAGCGCAACTTGTGGTCCGGTGTGCTACACTTTTAGGGTTTTTGCAGCGCCGCATGAGCGGTAGTTGTCCGTAGAAGCTGCGGCAACGTGCTTAGGCACATGGCTGCTAACTATTACTGCCGCAATTGCGGCATCGGTCTTTATGCCCCTGTCACCACCAGTTTCCCGACGTGCGTTGAGACATACTCGCGCCATTGATATTCAAGCGTTCGCCCGCGACGATGGCTTGTGGGATCTTGACGCCCGTATCACCGACGTCAAAAGTCGCGACGCGGCGCTCGCTTCCGGCTTGCGTCCCGCCGGCATGCCCGTGCACGATCTCCATTTGCGCATTACTGTCGATCAAACCCTGACCATCGTCGATGCCGAAGCCATGTCCGACGCGGTCCCGTACCCGGGATTTTGCAACACCATCGGCCCGGCCTACAAGGCGCTGATCGGCTTGAACTTGATGCAAGGTTTCCGCCTTGAATTGCGCCACCGCCTGGCCGGGATCGCCGGCTGCACCCATTTGACCGAACTGGCGCTGATATTGCCGACGGCTGCGGTGCAGGCGTTTGCCGGCGATGTCTGGTCGACCCAGGATGGGGCCAACGCCGACAGCACCCATGACAAGCCATTCCAGCTCGACAAATGCCACGCGCTGCGCACCGACGGCGCGGCGGTCGCCAAGTATTATCCGCGCTGGGTGCGCAAGGCAGCAGCGACCTAGCGTTTCGTTTCACTTGTTTTTTCGCATTATCAACCGCATTTTTACACATCAGCATCAGAAGGGAAGCCAGCATGAAAATCCATGAGTATCAAGGCAAAGAAATCCTCCGAAAATACGGAGTCACGGTACCGCGCGGTATCCCGTGCATGTCCGTTGAAGAAGCAGTCAAGGCTGCAGAGACTCTGGGCGGCCCTGTGTGGGTGGTCAAGGCGCAAATCCACGCCGGCGGTCGCGGCAAGGGCGGCGGCGTGAAAGTCGCCAAGACCCTGGAACAAGTCAAGCAATACGCCGACGAAATCATGGGCATGCAATTGGTCACGCACCAAACCAGCCCTGAAGGCCAAAAAGTGCGCCGCCTGCTGGTGGAAGAGGGCGCCGATATCAAGAAAGAATTGTACGTTTCGATGGTCACCGACCGCATCAGCCAACGCGTGGTCTTGATGGCTTCCAGCGAAGGCGGCATGGACATCGAAGAAGTGGCCGAGTCCCACCCGGAATTGATACACCAGATCGCGATCGACCCGGCTGTCGGCTTGACCGATGCCGAAGCGGACGATATCTCGACCAAAATCGGCGTGCCTGCTGCATCGCTGGCCGATTGCCGCACGCAATTGCAAGGCCTGTACAAGGCTTTCTGGGAAACCGACGCCTCGCTGGCTGAAATCAATCCCCTGATCTTGACCGGTTCCGGCAAGGTCATCGCGCTGGATGCGAAATTCAATTTCGACGCCAACGCCCTGTTCCGCCAGCCTGAAATCGTCGCTTACCGCGACCTGGACGAAGAAGATCCGGCCGAAGTGGAAGCGTCGAAATTCGACCTGGCTTACATTTCGCTCGACGGCAACATCGGTTGCCTGGTCAACGGCGCCGGCCTGGCCATGGCCACCATGGATACCATCAAGCTGTTCGGCGGCGAGCCGGCCAACTTCCTCGACGTGGGCGGCGGAGCGACGGCGGAAAAAGTGACCGAAGCGTTCAAGATCATGTTGAAAAACCCAGGCTTGAAAGCCATCCTGGTCAACATTTTCGGCGGCATCATGCGTTGCGATGTGATCGCCGAAGGCGTGATCGCGGCATCCAAGGCGGTTTCCCTGCAAGTGCCGCTGGTGGTGCGCATGAAGGGCACCAATGAAGACCTGGGCAAGAAAATGCTGGCCGAGTCCGGTTTGCCCATCATCGCTGCCGACACCATGGAAGACGCGGCCAAGAGCGTCGTGGCTGCCGCTGCCGGTCACGCTTAATTAAGGAATCACTATGTCCATTCTGATCAATAAAGATACAAAAGTCGTTACCCAAGGCATTACCGGCAAGACCGGTCAATTCCACACCCGCATGTGCCGCGACTACGCGAACGGCAAGGCCGCCTTCGTGGCCGGCGTCAACCCGAAAAAGGCTGGCGAGGATTTCGAAGGCATTCCGATTTTCGCCAACGTGGGCGAAGCGAAGCGCGAAACCGGCGCCAATGTGTCGGTGATTTACGTACCGCCTGCCGGCGCCGCCGCCGCGATCTGGGAAGCCGTGGAAGCGGAAATGGATCTGGCCATTTGCATCACCGAAGGCATTCCGGTGCGCGACATGATGGCCTTGAAAGACCGCATGGCCAAGTCGGGCAGCAAAACCTTGCTGCTGGGACCAAATTGCCCGGGCTTGATCACGCCAGATGAAATCAAGATCGGCATCATGCCAGGTCATATCCACAAGCAAGGCCGCATCGGCGTCGTGTCCCGTTCGGGCACTTTGACCTATGAAGCGGTCGGTCAATTGACGGCCCTGGGCCTGGGCCAGTCGAGCGCAGTGGGCATCGGCGGCGATCCGATCAACGGCTTGAAGCATATCGACATCATGCGCATGTTCAATGACGATCCGGATACCGACGCCGTCATCATGATCGGCGAAATCGGCGGTCCGGACGAAGCCAATGCCGCATATTGGATCAAGGACAATATGAAAAAACCGGTGGTCGGCTTCATCGCCGGCGTCACCGCTCCTCCGGGCAAGCGCATGGGCCACGCCGGCGCGCTGATCTCGGGCGGCGCCGACACCGCCCAGGCGAAACTGGAAATCATGGCTGCTTGCGGCATTACCGTGACAAAAAACCCGTCCGAAATGGCGCGTTTGTTGAAAGCCATGCTGTAATTATAGTATCGTAGATGTTCCAATAATAAGGGGGAGTTTTCCCCCTTATTTTCTGGTCGACCGACCTGGCTGCGGAGAAACTCAGTGGCAAAACTGATCATCGCGCGCGACGCGAACATAATGCGGACGGTACAGCTCAACAAGGAGCGCATCAGTATCGGGCGTCACCGCAGCAACGACATCGTGCTCGACGAGGCCACGATCAGCGGCCACCACGCCGTGATCGTCACCATCCTCGACGACTCCTTCCTGGAAGACTTGAATAGTACCAACGGCAGCTTCGTCAATGGCCACCGGGTCGGCAAGCACTTCCTCCAGCATCTGGACCGCATCACCCTGGCCAAACTCCAGATCGAATTCCAGTCCGACGGCGTGCGCCCGCTCAGCGCGGCGGCCGGCGTGCCCTTGCTAGCCCATATCCAGGTATTAAACGGCGCCAACGCCGGCAAGAAAATGCTGCTCGACAAGGAGCAAACCACGCTGGGCCGGGCCGGCGCGCAAGTAGTCGTGATCAGCCGCACGCAAGACGCCTATGCCATCAGCCACGTTGAAGGCGCGCAAGCTCCCTTGGTGAATGGGGTGTCGCTCGGCAAGCAGCCCTTGCTGCTGCGCAGTGGCGACATCATCGATTTGACGGGGACGCAATTGGCCTTCACCTTGGCTTGATCTGGATCAGGGTTTCTGACGAAAATTGTCAGTAAGTGTTGTTTTTGCAAGAAATTGACGTTTACTGGCATGCCGACTGACAAAATTTGTCGCAATTTTGCCCGGAAAATGGCCTTTTCTGGCTTTTTTGTAAGGCCGCCCCCACAAAACAGACCTGGCACGCCAATTGCTATTACTCCTGTGTCTCACCACTTTTCGTCTTACCACTCAGGAGAATTAAAATGAAATCCATGAAAATGATCAAGAAAGCACAAGCCGGTTTCACCCTCATCGAATTGATGATTGTTGTTGCAATTATCGGTATCCTGGCTGCTGTTGCCATTCCTGCATACCAAGATTACATCTTGAAAGCAAAATGGGCCTCTAACGTTGCCTCGATCGAAGCAATCAAAACTTCCTCATCGCAATGCATGCAAAACAATAATAATGATGGAACGGTATGCAATACGGTACTCCAATTGCAATCATATGGATTTACAGGTTCGCAATTCCCGACGCCACCTAATGGTTCGATTGCCGTCGTGACTGGTACTGCTTCTACAACTGCTGCCGGTGTTACAACTCCTGGCGCGGTCAACATTACCTTTACCGGAAACGCTGCTGCGGGTGGTTTTGTCTACTCGGCTGATTGCAAACCTAATAACGGCGGTAACTTTACTTGCCTGAGCGTTGCAGCCGATACCTTGGCAGCCAAAACTGGTTTTGTTCCTCAGACTGTCACTCCTAGTTCGCCACGCTAAGTGTCAATTAGTTTAGTCTAAGTCTAAAAAACATCCCTTCGGGGATGTTTTTTTTTGCCCAGCATTGATGCAAGAAGGAAATGGCAAGCCTCGAAACGTCAGCAATCCTGGCTCCACTTGAAACCAGCCGCGTAGACGACCAACATCTTTAATCGATGTAGGTCCGCGATCTAGGCTTCATCGCCCAGGTTTTGCAGCATGGCGTCATGAGCCGGTTTCAAGTCGATGAATTGCACGTTAATGTTTCGGCCTGGATTGCACTGGCCGGATTGATATTCTCGATGGCGGCACGGTGCGGGGCGGTGCGGGTTGGGACGGGAATTGAATGATTGCCCGACTGGGCAATCAGGATGACGTCTGGCTTATTTCGCGGCAATTTCTTTCGCGTTCCAGTCGCCGCTTTTCCCGCCATGCTTTTCCAGCACCCGGATGTCGCCCATCACCATGCCGCGGTCAACCGCCTTGCACATATCGTAGATGGTCAGCAAACCCACTTGCACCGCCATCAAAGCTTCCATCTCGACCCCGGTCTTGCCGACGGTTTCAACTTGCGCCCGGCAATGGACGCTGTTTGCCGCCGTATCCGTTTCAAACTCGACGCTCACGCGCGTGAGCGCGAGCGGATGGCACAAGGGCACCAAATCGCTGGTGCGCTTGGCGCCCATGATGGCGGCGATGCGGGCGATGCCCAGCACGTCGCCTTTTTTTGCGTTGCCGGCCAGGATGATGGCTAGGGTGGCCGGCTGCATGCGGATGCTGCCGCCGGCCACGGCGATTCTGTGGGTATCCGTCTTGGCGGCCACGTCGACCATATGGGCTTGGCCGGTGGCGTCGAAATGGCTTAGTTGGCCAGGCTGGGCGCCGGCCTCGGCCGGCAGATGCTTGCTTGTCGTCATGGTGTTGATGAGTGGATTATGCAGAATAGGTGGCTAGGTGGCCGGCGGCGGAGCCGCCCGACTTCGTAGCCAACAGGGTATCATAGCACCGTGAACGCTAACCTCAATCCCCACCCCCAAGCCGGCCTTGCCGCGCGCCGTTTCGGCAAACCTCTCGCTTGCGCCGCGCTATGGCTGCTGTCCTCGCTGGCCGGGGCCGACACCCGTCCGGCGCCGGCCGCCGCGCCGAATTTGCCGACCCTGGGCGACACCGAACGGCAAGATTTATCGCCCGCGATGGAACGCAAGCTGGGCGAGGAAATCATGCGCGATATCCGGGGCGACAAGGATTATATGGATGACGCGCCGATTCTGGAATACTTGAACAGCTTCGGCAATGCCCTGGTCGCGGCGCGTCCCGACATGCGCGGCGAAACCAGTTTCGATTTCTTCTTTTTCGCCGTGCGCGACCCGCAATTGAATGCGTTTGCCTTGCCGGGCGGTTTCATCGCGGTCCACTCGGCGCTATTGCTGGCAGCCCAGACCGAATCGGAACTGGCATCGGTGTTGTCGCATGAAATCGGCCACGTGGCGCAGCGCCACATCGCGCGCATGCTGGGGCAGCAGCGCCAGGATGCCTTGATTCCGCTGGCCGCCATGATACTCGCGGCGCTCGCTTCGCGCGCCGGCGGCGACGCGGCGATCGGCGTGTTTGCCGCCGGCCAGGGCCTGGCGATCCAGCGCCAGCTCAATTTCAGCCGCGACGCCGAGCGCGAAGCCGACCGCATCGGCTTCCAGATCATGGGCGAGGCCGGTTTCGATACCACCGGCATGGTGGCTTTCTTTGGCCGCTTGCAGGCGGCCAGCCGTTCCTACAGCGACTTGACGCCACCCTGGTTGCTGACCCATCCGTTGACGAGCGACAGGATCGCCGACATCCAGGCCCGGATACGCGAACAAGCTTACAAACAGCGCGCCGACAGCCTCGACTTCCACTTGGTGCGGGCCCGCGCCCGCGTGCTGCAAGACGATAGCACGCAAGGCCTGGTCGATGCCACGGCGTTTTTCGGCGAGCAATTATTGCAGCAAGGCCGCTTCCAGGTCGCCGCCACGCAATACGGGATGGCGTTCATCGCGCTGAAAAAAGGCGATCTGGCCAAGGCCCAGCATTGGCTCGACCTGGCGCGCGCACGTCTCGACAAGGCGCCGGCGGTCGGCACTTTCAGCGCGTCCGCGCCGGCCCCGGTCGGCGATTCCATCTTGACGGCGATGCAAATCGACATCCGGCTGGCGTCCAGGGAAGGCCCAAAGATTGCCCAGCAAGCGTTGCGCGAAGCCGATGCGGCGCACCAGGAGTTTCCGCTTTCGCGCGGCATCGCGATGCAATATGCACAGGCGCTGATAGGCGCCGGCCGGCTCGACGATGCCGCCCATTACTTGCGCGAGCAAGCCCAGTTGTACAAGGAAGAACCGAAGGTGCATGATTTGCTGGCCAAGACCTATGCGGCCCAGGGCAAGATGGCTCTGCAGCACATGGCGCTGGCCGAATCGTATGCGCTCAGTGGCGGCACCCTGGCCGCGCTCGATCAATTGACCATTGCGCGCAAGGCCAGCGATGCAACTTTTTATGATCTGGCCGAGATCGACGCGCGCGAGCGCGAATTGCAGCAACGCCACCGTGATCAAGTCAAGGATGAAAAGAAGTAGCCTGGGCCTAATTCTGCTCGCCCGATGGCGGCGCCGGGACGCGCTGGAAGCCGAAGCGCGCGCCCAGGCTGTCGTACGCACAACGCTGCACGGCAATGGCGCGGCCATGGTCGCGCAAGGTCAGCGCGCCGGGGCCGCCGGCCAGCCAGTCCAGTAATGCTTCGTCGCCGCAAGCGCGGCCGTCGAGTTCAAGCGCGCCCAACGCCTGTTCCAGGTCGCGGTCGTCAAGTTGGGCCACGACGGCGCCGCTTTGCAATATCAATTCGCCGCCCGCGCACAGCAAGGCTTGCTCGACCGGGCCGAGTGGCGCGCCCGTATGCAACACGAATCCATGGAGCGGATCGGTGCGCGCGATATACGGCGTCGCTTCCAGCATCAGGTAGACGCGTTGCGGGCCATTCTGGAAAAACCAGCAAGCGCGTTCATCATGCAGGTAATTGCGGGCAATGAAGCCGAGCAGGGCGGCGTGATGGATTTTCTCGCCGGGCAGTTGCAAGTCTTGCGCGCGCTGGTCGCGCATGCGCCAGTTGCCGCGCGCATCCAGGCCCAGCCAGCCGTAACAGTGCGGCACATTCGGCCATTTCGCGATGGCTTGTTTGACCAGATCATCCATTCATGTCGCCTTCTTTCAATGAGGGACAGCTTCGCACAATTGCGCCGCCTGCGGCGCGCGACTGTCCTGGCCGTGTTCGAAAAAATGGATCAAGCGGTGGGGCAGCCAGTTCAGGTTGCCGGGCAGGTTGCCGGCGGCAAAGCCGACATGACCGCCATGCAGGGGATAATCCAACTCGACCCGGCTGGAGGCGTGGCGCGGCAAGTAGCGGCCGGGCAGGAAGGGATCGTTTTGCGCGTTCAATACCAGGGTCGGCACCGTGATGTCGGGCAAGACATGCTTGGCACTGGCGCGGTCCCAGTAATCGTCGGCGTTGCGGTAACCGTGCAGCGGCGCCGTCACCACTTCGTCAAAGGCATGCAAGTCGCGTGCGGCCAGCATGGCTTCGCGCTGGAACAGGCCGGGAAACTGTTCCAGCTTGGCCAGGCATTTCGGTTTCAGGGTGTGCAGGAACATGCGCGTATACATGCGGTTGAGTCCACTCGAGAGGGCGCTGCCGCCTCGCGCCAGGTCGAGCGGGGCCGACACCGAACAAGCCGCGTCGACGATCTCGGCCTGATGCTGGGATTCGCCCAACCAGCGCAGCAGCGCGTTGCCGCCCAGCGAGGCGCCGGCCGCGTAAAAAGGGCCCGCCGCGCGCGCCCGCAGACGCCGCACGATCCAGTCGATTTCGGCCGCGTCGCCCGAATGGTAGAGGCGCGGCGCCCGGTTCGGTTCGCCCAAACAACCGCGGAAATGCGGCACTGCGCCGGACCAGCCGCGCGCGGCCACTGCCGCCATCAGCGCGCGCGAATAATGGCTGTCGGAGGAGCCTTCCAGGCCGTGAAATAGCAGCACGAAAGGCTGGCCGGCCTGGCCGTCGACGAAATCGACATCGACGAAATCGCCGTCCGGCGCATCCCAGCGTTCGCGTCGGAAAGCCACGGGGGGCTTGGCGATGCAAGTGGCCGGATAAATCGTTTGCAAGTGGCCGTTGGGCAGCCAGAACGGAGCGATATAAGTCATGCTGGCCTCAGTGGAGGATGGGCGCTCCGGTATCGCTGGGCGCATTGCCGGGCGCGACCGAAACATGGTGCAGCACGATGCGCCAGCCGCGCGGCGTCTTGATATACACATTGGTGGCCAGCAAGTGCGCGCTCTCGCCCGGGCCGGCGCTGGCGCCCTCGACCACGGTGTGCACCGAACTCATCAAATTATGGGTTTCATGCAATTGCGTGGGGACGATGTGCAAGCCGCCGCCGGCAAACAAGTCCAACCATGAAGCGTGAATGGCGGCGTGGCCGATCAGGCGCGGCCCGCCCGGGTGGATACAAACGATTTCCTCGTCATCGGCCCAGAGCGCCATCAAGGCGCCGATGTCGGCGCGATTGAGGGCGTCGTAAAAAGCCGTTTCCACTTCCGCTGCACTGCCATTTAATTGTTTCTGACGTTTCATGAATACTCCGACAAAGACCTGATTGCTGGCAGAACCCGCTGGCGCGGGCCGCACCATATTAATGGTGGCCGACGACGGTGCCCGGCTTGAGGCGGTAAGCGGTGCCGCAATAGGGGCACTTGGCGACGCCGTCATGGTTAAATTCAAGGAACACGCGCGGATGGGACGACCACAGGGGCATGGCCGGGTTGGGGCAATGGGCCGGCAAGTCCTTGCCTTCGAGTTCGACCGCTGGTGTGCTGCTGTTTGTCATCTTGTTGTTCTCCGTGAGACGGCTAAAACCACGATTTTAACGGATTCGAGCGGCGCACAAAATTCATCGGTAAAATGGGGGCTTAATAATTTCCCGACTACACGCACTTATTTTTAAAGAAATAATGCGTATGCGGCAAGCAAATGACCGAGTTCAACATATTTCCGCTTGGAAATTCCACCCGCGCCCGCACGTCCGGGCCGCTAGTCAGCGACCGTCCTGTTGCAAGAAAACTACAGCGGCGCCCCTTATGAGGGGCGGCGAGCGCTACGTGGCCGAACATGATCCCGCATCCTGGCGCGCCGGCCTCAAGCAAGGTGTGCCAACCCTGTTCGGCATTGCCGCCTGGGGCCTGGTGGTCGGCATCGCCATGGTCAAAACCGGACTCAGCATACCGCAAGCGATGGCCATGACGCTGCTGGTCTTCGCCGGCTCGGCGCAACTGGCGTCATTGCCGCTGATCGCGGCGCACGCCCCCATCTGGGTTATTTTCGCCACTGCGCTGGTGGTCAATTTGCGATTTGTCATATTCTCGGCCTTACTGGCGCCACATTTTGCCGATTTGCCATGGTACAAGCGCTTTTCGCTCGGTTATGTGGCGGGCGACATGACGGTGGCCCTGTTCTTGCAGCGTTATCCGAGCGATCAAGCCGAAGTCGGCAAGCTGTCGTATTTGAAAGGCTTGCTCTACCCGAACTGGCTGGCCTGGCAAGTCGGCTCGATTGCTGGCATTTTTCTCGGCAGCACCGTGCCGCCCGAGTGGAACCTGGGCTTTGCCGGCACCCTGGCCATCATTTGCATCACAGTGCCGCTGGTGGTCAGCCGCGCCGCGCTGTGCGGGGTGCTGGTGGCGGCCGCCATCGCGGTGCTCGCAGCCGGTTTGCCGTACAAGCTCGGTCTGCTGCTGGCGGTGCTGGTCGGCATGGTCAGCGCGATGGCGGTGGAAGAATGGTCGGCCAGGAGCAAGCATGGCTGACTGGGAAATCTGGGCCACCATCGCGGTACTGGTGCTGGCCACGGCCGCCACCCGCAGCTCATTCTGGCTGCTGGGCCACCACATTACGATCCCGCGCCGCGTCAATGAAATGCTGCGCTTTGCGCCCGCCTGCGCGCTGGCCGCGATTATTGCGCCCGATTTGTTGCTCAACGATGGGCAGGTGCAATTGCATTGGGCTAACGTGAAATTGCTGGCCGGCTTGGCCGCCATCGCGTTTTACTTGATCCGACGCAATATGTTGCAGACGATCATATTCGGCATGGTATTTTTCACGGCCTTGCGCTTGTTGCACGATTTATCATAAGCGGCGTGTTGCGGGTGGGCTTGCGGTAAAATAGCGCTTTTCTCTCGCCATTTGGATCGCCATGACCGCTGTTCTCAATTTCATCCGTCTGCAAGATTTGATCGCGCAAGATGCGCTGCGCGGCAAGCGCGTCTTCATTCGCGCCGACTTGAATGTGCCGCAAGACGATGCGGGCCGGATTACCGAAGATACCCGCATCCGCGCGTCGGTGCCGGCCATCCGCGCCGCCCTCGACGCTGGCGCCGCCGTGATGGTGACGTCGCACCTGGGCCGTCCGACCGAGGGCGCGTTCAAGCCGGCCGACAGCTTGGCGCCGGTGGCCGCGCGCCTGGCCGAGTTGCTGGGGCAAAGTGTCGAATTGAAGCAAGACTGGGTCGATGGCGCCGGTTTGGAAAACTTGGCCGCCGGCCAGGTCGTGTTGCTGGAAAACGTGCGCGTGAATCTGGGCGAAAAGAAAAATAGCGATGAATTGGCGCAAAAAATGGCCAAGTTATGCGATATCTATGTCAACGACGCCTTCGGCACCGCCCACCGCGCCGAAGCGAGCACGCATGGCATCGCCAGATTCGCACCCATCTCTTGCGCCGGCCCCCTGCTGGCGGCCGAACTCGACGCCCTGGGCAAGGCCCTGGGCGCGCCGGCCCGGCCGCTGCTGGCCATCGTTGCCGGCTCGAAAGTATCGAGCAAGTTGACCATTTTGAAGGCGCTGGCCGACAAGGTCGACCATCTGATCGTCGGCGGCGGCATCGCGAACACCTTCATGAAGGCGGTTGGCTTGAATGTCGGCAAGTCGCTGGTCGAAGCGGACCTGGTCGAGGAAGCCAAGGCCATCATCGAGATGATGGCGGCGCGCGGCGCCCAGGTGCCGATCCCGACCGATGTGGTATGCGCCAAGGAATTTTCGTCGAGCGCCGTGGCCACCGTGAAAGCCGTGGCCGACGTGGCCGACGATGACATGATCCTCGACATCGGCCCGCAAACGGCCAAGTTGCTGGCGGCACAAATCGCCGCAGCGGGCACCATCGTGTGGAATGGCCCGGTCGGCGTGTTCGAATTCGACCAGTTCGGCGAAGGCACCAAGACGCTGGCGCTGGCGATTGCCGCGTCGAAGGCGTTTTCCATCGCCGGCGGCGGCGATACGCTGGCCGCGATTGCAAAATATGAGATTACCGATAAAATCAGTTATATCTCGACCGGTGGCGGCGCTTTCCTGGAATTCCTGGAAGGCAAGACCTTGCCGGCGGTGGACATCCTGATGCAACGCGCCAAGTAAGCTTTTTAAATTTGCAGCAAGCGCGGCCCGCCGCGCTAACTTTCCCTACACGCACAAGGAATCCTATGTCCCGTGGCACCAAGATCGTCGCAACTGTCGGCCCGGCTTCGTCCGAGCTCGGCATCCTGATCCGCATGATACGGGCCGGTGTGGATGTCGTGCGGCTCAATTTTTCCCACGGCAAGGCGCAAGACCATATCGAGCGCGCCGCGCTGGTGCGTCAGGCGGCGGCCGAGTGCGGGCGCGAAGTGGCGATCATGGCCGATATGCAAGGTCCGAAGATCCGGGTCGGCAAGTTTGAAAACAGCAAGATTCAGCTGGAAAATGGCGACAAATTCATCCTCGACGCGCGCTGGGGCGAGAATGGCGAATTGGGCAACCAGGAACGGGTCGGCCTCGATTACAAGGCCTTGCCGCGCGACTTGCATAATGGCGACGTGCTCTTGCTCAATGATGGCTTGATCGTGCTGATCGTCGACCGCATCGCCGGCAGCGAGATCCATACCACCGTCAAGATAGGCGGCGAGTTGTCCAACAACAAGGGCATCAACCGCCAGGGCGGCGGTTTGACGGCACCGGCCTTGACGGCCAAGGATATGGAAGATATCAAGACGGCCATGAGTTTTCAGGCCGATTATCTGGCCATTTCCTTCCCGAAAAGCGCGACCGATATGGAAATGGCGCGCCAATTGGCCAATATCGCCGGTGAGCAATATCACCACAAGCCGATGATGATTGCCAAGATCGAGCGCGCCGAAGCCATTCCGGCGCTGCAGGAAATCCTCGACGCCTCCGACGGCATCATGGTGGCGCGCGGCGACCTGGCAGTGGAAGTGGGTAACGCGGCCGTGCCGGCCTTGCAAAAGCGCATGATCAAGATGGCGCGCGCCTCCAACAAGCTGGCCATCACGGCCACGCAAATGATGGAATCGATGATTTTCAACGCCGTGCCGACGCGGGCCGAAGTGTCCGACGTGGCCAATGCGGTGCTGGACGGCACCGATGCCGTGATGACCTCGGCCGAGACGGCTTCCGGCAAATATCCGATCGAAACGGTGGAAATGATGGCCGCCATTTGCGTCGAGGCCGAGCAATCCGAATACAACAAGCTCGACGCCGATTTCTTGAATGTGCGCTTCACCCGCATCGACCAGTCGATCGCTTACGGCGCCCTGTTCACGGCTCACCATTTGCGCGTCAAGGCCATTGTTGCCTTGACGGAATCCGGTTCCACCGCTTTGTGGATGAGCCGCCACAGCATCGACACGCCGATCTTCGCACTGACGCCGAGCATCACGACGTCGCGCAAGGCGGCCTTGTACCGCAATGTGCGGGCTTATCATTTATTGCAGGAAACGGGTAGCGCGGCGGTCTTGAAACAAGCCGAGGACTTGCTCGTTGCCAAAGGTATCGTTAAGAAAGGCGACATGATCGTCGTCACCTGGGGCGAACCGATGGGCCAGGTGGGCGGCACCAATGCCTTGAAGATCGTCAAGGTCGGTGAATTTGCCTAAACGCCGGTAACAGCGCCGCCCGCTAGTGGCGCGGCCATTGCCGCAGTACAGATTTTTCTATTGTTTGGAGTATCACCATGTCTCTCGTATCTATGCGCCAATTGCTGGACCACGCCGCTGAAAATGGTTATGGTTTGCCCGCTTTCAACGTCAATAACCTGGAACAAGTGCAAGCCATCATGGCCGCCGCCGACGCCGTCGGCAGCCCCGTCATCATGCAAGCTTCGGCCGGCGCCCGCAAATATGCCGGCGAAGCGTTCTTGCGTCATTTGATCGATGCCGCCGTCGAAGCCTACCCGCATATCCCGGTCGTCATGCACCAGGACCATGGCCAGTCGCCGGCTGTGTGCATGGGCGCGATCCGCTCCGGCTTCACCTCGGTGATGATGGATGGTTCCCTGATGGCCGACGGCAAGAGCGTCGCCTCCTATGATTACAATGTCGAAGTGTCGCGCGAAGTGGTCAAGTTCTCGCACGCGATCGGCGTCACCGTGGAAGCGGAATTGGGCGTGCTCGGTTCGCTTGAAACCATGATGGGCGACAAGGAAGACGGTCACGGCGCCGACGGCGCCATGACCCGCGAACAACTGCTGACCGACGTGGCCCAGGCCGCCGACTTCGTTTCCCGCACCCAGTGCGACGCGCTGGCAATCGCAATCGGCACCTCGCACGGCGCCTACAAGTTTTCGCGCCAGCCGACCGGCGACATCCTGGCCATCGACCGCATCAAGGAAATCCACGCGCGCATCCCGAACACCCATCTGGTGATGCATGGTTCCTCGTCGGTGCCGCAAGAGCTGCTGGCGATCATCCGCGAATTCGGCGGCGACATGAAGGAAACCTATGGCGTGCCAGTCGAGGAAATCCAGGAAGGCATCCGTCATGGCGTGCGCAAGATCAATATCGACACCGATATCCGCCTGGCCATGACGGCCGCCGTGCGAAAATACCTGTTTGAAAATCCATCGAAATTCGATCCGCGTGACTTCCTCAAGCCAGCCCGCGAAGCGGCCACGCTCATTTGCAAGGCGCGCTTCCTGTCTTTCGGCTGCGAAGGGCAAGCCGGCAAGATCAAGGTAATCCCGATGGAAAAAATGGCCGAGCGTTACCAATCGGGCCAATTGTCCCAAATCGTCAAGTAAGTTGTTTTAAATCCAAGCGCGGGCCGGTCCGCGCTTTTTTAATTTTGAGTGATATATGTCTGATAAAACTTTAGTTGGTATCGTGATGGGTTCGACCTCGGATTGGGACATCATGAAAGAGGCGGCCCAGGTGTGCAAGGACTTCGGCGTGTCTTACGAAGCGCGGGCCCTGTCGGCGCACCGCACGCCGAAAGAACTGGAAGCCTGGCTGGCCGACATGGAAGCGCGCGGCGCGCAAGCGTTCATCGCCGGCGCCGGCGCGGCCGCCCATCTGGCCGGCGTGGTGGCGGCGTCGACCATCTTGCCGGTCTACGGCGTGCCGATTCCGTCGAAATACTTGAAGGGCATGGATTCTCTCTTGTCGACCGTGCAAATGCCAAAAGGCATCCCGGTGGCCACCCTGGCCATCGGCGAAGCGGGCGCCGCCAACGCGGCCCTGGCCGTGGTGGCAGTGCTGGCCCTGCATGACGCCGGCATGAAAAACAAGTTGACGGCTTTCCGCGCTGCCCAAGCCGACAAAGTCCGCAATTCGACGCTGCCTGAACTGAACTAAGGAAATACCATGTCTGGAATTCTTGAAACCAATCTGAAATCGCTGCCTTTCTTGCATCGCGGCAAAGTGCGCGATATTTACGCTGTCGGCGACGACAAATTGCTGGTGGTGCAAACGGACCGCCTGTCGGCTTTCGACGTAATCCTCGACGACCCGATCCCGAACAAGGGCAAGATGTTGACGGAAATGTCGAAT
This sequence comes from Oxalobacteraceae bacterium GrIS 1.11, assembly GCA_040544385.1. Classification (GTDB taxonomy): domain Bacteria; phylum Pseudomonadota; class Gammaproteobacteria; order Burkholderiales; family Burkholderiaceae_D; genus Janthinobacterium. Next base: position 1,833 of record JBEONR010000065.1, on the reverse strand, counting down.
TTCTGGTTCAAAAAATTCGGCAACTTGATGCCGAACCATGAAACGGGCATCGATCCGGTGTCGGTCGTGTCGGCAGAGGAACGCGACCAGGTCGACGGCCGCGCCATCGTCGTGAAGAAATTTACGCCGCTGGGCATCGAAGCGATCGTGCGCGGTTATATCATCGGTTCGGGCTGGAAAGATTACCAAAAGACGGGAGCGATTTGCGGCATTGCCCTGCCGGCCGGCTTGCAGGAAGCGCAAAAGCTGCCTGAAACCATTTTCACGCCATCGACCAAGGCTCCGGCCGGTCAGCACGATGAAAATATTTCCTTTGAAGAAGCGGAAAAAATCGTCGGCGCCGACATCGCCCGCCAAGTGCGCGACGCCGCCATCATGCTCTATACGCAGGCTGCCGAGTATGCCGCAACCCGTGGCATCATCATTGCCGACACCAAGTTCGAATTCGGCTTGGACGCGAATGGCACCATTCACTTGATCGATGAAATTCTGACGCCCGATTCCTCACGCTTCTGGCCGATGGACAGTTACCAGGTCGGCATGTCGCCGCCCTCGTTCGACAAGCAATTCGTGCGCGACTGGCTCGATGCCCAGCCTTGGGACAAGAAGGCGCCGGCGCCGCGCGTGCCGCAGGACGTGCTGGACCAGACTTCGGCCAAGTACGCCGAAGCGTTGCGCCTGCTGACCCAGTAAGCGCGATGCACATTCCAGCGCAACTTGCTGAAATGGACCAGGCCGCCGCGCTTCTCGAAGCCGGCGGCCTGGTCGCTTTTCCCACCGAAACCGTGTATGGCCTGGGCGCGGACGCGGAAAATCCCGCCGCCGTGGCCAGCATCTACGCAGCCAAGGGCCGTCCCGCCGACCACCCGGTGATCGTGCACCTGGCGCCCGGCGCCGACCTCGCTTACTGGGCCGCCGAGATCCCGGAACAGGCACGGCAACTGGCGGCGGCCTTCTGGCCCGGTCCGCTGACCTTGATCTTGAAGCGGGCCAGCCACATTCCCGACGCCGTTTCCGGCGGCCAGGATACGCTCGGCTTGCGCTGTCCCGCGCATCCGGTGGCGATTGCCCTGTTGCGCGCCTTCAAGGGTGGCAAGGGCGGTATCGCGGCGCCATCGGCGAACAAGTTTGGCCACGTTAGCCCGACCACGGCCCAGCATGTGCGCGAGGAATTCGCCGCCGAAATCGCGAGCGGCTTGCTGCAAGCCGTGCTCGATGGTGGACAAAGCGCAGTCGGCATCGAATCGACCATCGTCGATTTGTCGCGCCTGGCCACGCACGGTTCCGTCTTGTTGCGGCCCGGGCAGATCAGCGCCGACAGCATTGCCGTCGTGATTGGACAACGGCCATGCGCGCCGGACGCGGCTGCGCCGCGCGCTTCCGGCACCCTCGACGCGCACTATGCACCGCGCGCGCCTGTTGCGATGCAGCATGGCGACGCCTTGGCCGGCAGCGTGAACCAATTGCTCAATGCGGGGCGGCGGGTAGCCTTGATACATTATTCAGACTTGCCGCCGGCCAGCGCTAGCGTGCGCCTGCCGGCCGACCCGGATGGCTATGCGCATGGCTTGTATGCGGCGCTGCGCACCATGGACCAAGTGGGCGCCGAGTTGATCCTGGTGGAGGCGCCGCCGCCAGAGCCGGACTGGCTGGGCGTGAACGACCGCTTGCGGCGAGCCGCGTTTGCCTCGGACGGTATCTTGCAGGAATTCCTGGAGCAATGAGATGGGCCCCCGCCGGGTAATGCCGTTCAGTTAAGCAGGTTTTCGTAGAACGCGAGTGGCATAGCGCTGTGGTTTTGCCTTAACGGCCCGGTCGAATTTTCGATCGGGC
>JBEONR010000064.1:0-24494 GCA_040544385.1 Oxalobacteraceae bacterium GrIS 1.11 | reverse complement strand
GTCCGTCACCCACAAGGTCAGGCTGCCGCGCCGCCGAAGACCGGCGTCGTACTCCGCCCAGTTCGTTACCTTCAATTTCATCTTCGGTATGTGGTGACGGCGTTTTTCATTGTGTTTGTTGGGCATGGACCGGTACCGATTGTCAGAGTCCCGCACTTTACCTGATTGATCAGGTATCCATGCAACAACGCCAACGAGGATGGCGAGGGCGTGACGCAGTTGAACAGCCACGTGACGGCCGGCCAGCAATTGTCGATCCCGAGCGGAGGCGATACCAACATCAAGGGAGCGGTGGCCCGCGGGGCGCAGGTGGTGGGCGATATCAAGGGCAATCTGAACCTGGAGAGCTTGCAGGATACGGGCAAATTCGACAGCAAGTGCCAAAGCCTGAACACCAGCGCGACGGTCGGTTACGGCGCCAGCTTCAGCCTGAGCGCCAACCAGAGCAAGATCAAGAGCAAGATCAAGAGCGACTATGCCAGCGCGCAGGAACAAAGCGGGATACGCGCTGGAGATGGCGGTTTCCAACTAAAAGTCGGCAAGAATAGCGTCGTCATTGGCGCATATGCGACGGACGACGAATCGCTCTGACGGTTGAGTAAGCACATACCTCAGGGAGCACGAACCTACTACGCAGCCCGCTCTCGCACTTCCGTTATTCCTTGCCCCAGCAAGGCCTCGCTACCCAACATAAAATCGGGCTTGCTTGCAACGGTTTTTCGAGGTCCACTCATTCCTTGACAGCTAAGCTATCTTTGCCCAGAGCCAGTTGCGCACATTGAAAGTCAGATTTACGTGCGTTTAGGAAGCCGCTACTCGACATTGCCTGGCACCATGAAATCCCGCGCTCGTGGTGGTAGTCAGTGGAATATTTCTCCATAAAACGAAATTGCGACCAAAAGTCGGATCGATCGGTAACTACTTCTCCAATGCCATCTGATGTCCGGCGGATGATAATAAATTCACAAGATGCCGATAGTCAGACAAAAAATAATCGGTTAACATTGACATAATTGAAATACTACTAATTTTAAAGCATAATAGATTTTAATATATATCGGCCAAACAACGTATGGCGCCTCATCATTAGTTGGATTAGTTTGAATTAATTAAAAATAGTAACGCCGCAATATTTAAATTAATAATTAAATTCAAAAAATAAAGATTGTCAAGTGCATATTTGTTTCAATATTGATATTTTTTTGTGAATTTGTATGTGTCTGCGATCGTGATTGGGTGTTTTCCCCTCTAGACTTCAAGGTAAATCACGATGGTGGCGATAATGGAAAAAATTTAGAATTTTTCTCCTAAATATTTTTATTTTAAAAAATACAAACTTGCTCTATACTCCACGTTATCTAAATTTGAACGATAGCGCTTTTGGCCTTCCTGTATATTTAGCGTGGCAATACGGTATTGGAAAGTACTAAATGTCGTAAGTAATTCGCCACCTTCGGTATTTGGGTGGTAAAAAATTAATAACTGTTGCGCTTCGTTACATATGGCATTTAAATTGTTAAATAGAGTATTAATTTTTTTTGGTATGAGCATAGTGATAGTATCTAGTGCATATGCCGAAGACATTGATTCAACGCAAACGAAACAAGTTTCAAAAGCCATATCTGATTCAATACAAGCAGTGTCGCCCTCCACCATAGACGATGGAATTTTGATTGATAAGTCTATCGATGTTGAAGAGCCGCGTAATCTGCCTGGCACAGCTGCCACAACAAGTTTTTTCTCCAATAGTAAATTCGAACTATTGTTTCGTAATTATTCGGAATATTTGCGTATCAAAGATAGCGCCAGCCGTCAGGCCTGGGTGCAAGGCGTACAGGCAGGATTTCAATCTGGTTTTACAGAGGGCAGCATTGGAGTTGCTGTTGATGCGACACTTTTCGGTGCACTCAAGCTCGATGGTGGAAAGGGAGCGAGGAATATGGTGCGTGTCGGACCTGGTGATGCCCCGAATCAATCTACCTGGGCATACTTGGGAGGCTATGGCGTCAAAGTGCGGAGCCCTGGCGTATTGATCAAATACGGTCTTCAAACCGTTTTCAATCCATTTCTTGATCCATATGATATTCGTGCATTACCACCAAAATTTAGAGGTGTTTCATTAACATCGGAACCATCCACTAACCTGTCAATTCAGGCTGGTCGGTTTGATGCTGTCGTCGCACGTGGAACGACTAGTGTGCAATCACTTGCTACTTCATATGGGGGGATAGATGTCGATCATTTTTCTTATCTTGGTGCCGATTGGGTTTATGCTAAAGACGGTAAGCTTTCGCTCTATGTCAGCCAAGCCAAAGATGTCTGGAACCAGTATTACATGTCGACTTCCAAGAGTATAGGCGATCCGAAAGCGATAAGATGGACTGGGCGCGCAGACATTTATGGTACGCGTGAGCAAGGAAAAATGAAACAGGATTTGATCGACAATAAATCATACAGCCTATCATTGAATGCTCAACATCAAGCCTCGAGTATTTTGCTTGGATATCAACGCATTTATGGAAATTCTTTTTTTGATTTTATTCAAGAAACGAGCGGCATGTATTTGTCAAATTCAATGGGGACCGATTTTAATGCTCCACATGAACAATCAATTCAACTTCGCTATAAGCTTGATGGATATACGCTGGGGTTGAAGGGTTTCCGATCCGAGTTTTGGGGGATATTTGGCTGGGGCACCGATGGTTCGGCAGAGGCGAGTAGGCACAGCAGTGCTACAAGCAAGTTGCATGATCTTTATTGGAGAGCAGATAAACCCATCCAGGGAGGGCACGAGGAATATGGTTCTAAATTGACCTATGCAATGCAAGGTGGTTGTCTTCAGGGCGTACAAATATCGCTCCTCCTCATCGCTCATAATATGACCCCCAATTACCCTAGCAAGTCATTTCGTGATTTCCGTTTGATGATCGATATCCCGCTCAAAGTATTTTAATCGTCAATTAATTTTGTCCCTGCAATACCATTGCACCGTATCGTAGCTTGGTAAATTATTGTTTCTTATTGCTCAGTAGAAGGTTGGTTTGTTGATATGGCACATATAGTTTTCGTGGAAACGACGCATTTAGGCGTGCAGGCAATCGAGGCAGCAAAAAAATTTGGTCATCGTGTTTCGATGATTACCTCGGGTCAGGTAGATTGGCTGCTAACTGAATCAGATAAAGTTAAGTTAAAGAAGCTCGTGGACCATACTTGGCATGCGGCCGATACGCAAAATGCTGACACGATTCAGGTTGCGCTGCTCAATTGTGGTGCCGTTGCGCCCATCGATGCAGTGCTGAGCACGTTACATCAGTGTGTATCGGCCACGACAGCAGCGGGTGAGCGACTAGGATTGCGTACGACTAGCCATGCAGGCATTGACAATGCCCGCGATAAGTCACGGTGTCGCCAGTTGCTTGATAAGGCAAATATTGCCTCGGTTAAGCATGCCTTAGTATTTTCCGCTAGTGAAGCGTTACTTGCATTGAAGGACATAGGTTATCCCGCAATCATCAAGCCAAGGACGGGTATGGGGAAGTTGATTACCACGTTCGTTCATGACGAGGCAGATGCATTAAAGCATTTTGAGCAAGCCGAAAGCCAATTTTCAAATTTGAATGCCGGTTTGCGTAGCGAGCTAACACTGGAATTTATCATCGAAGAGTTAGCGGTTGGCCCTCTGTATTCCATCGAAGTAGGGGCGACTGCGCATGGAGAATGGATTCCGTTTGCCATTTTACGACGTAAAACTGGGGCGCATAATCCGATACTGGAAATGGGTTCCATCATACCATGTGGCTTAAGCGACCATCAGTATGATGAAGTGGCCGATTACGCAATAAAAATATTGAAAGCACTTGGTCTGAATTTAGGTATTTTCCACGTTGAATTTATTTATACGAAAAACGGGCCGAGACTGGTGGAAGTCAATCCAAGAATTGCAGGCGGCACCATCCCAGATTTGATTTTCGCAGCAACTGGTTCAAACTTATTTGAATTTTTGGTTCGCATTTATCTTGGTGAGCGCATCGGAATAAACAAGTTACCTTGTAAAATTGCTGCAAGTCAATCTTTAATTGGCCTTTTTGATGATTGCACGGTACGCTCGGATCTGCCTACGGATTGGTTTGATATGATCTCTCCGCGTTTGCATTCTGGTTATGTTGATATACGTGCGGGTCAGACGCTAAAGAAAATGAATACCAATTATGAAACCTACGGTGTGGTTCGCACTACGGCTAATAATTACACGGAAGTCGTTGAGAAAGTAAATATGTTTTACTCCGAAGTCGAGCAGGTGCTCGGTGTAAAGTTAATTGAAATTAATAGCTGATGCTTTCCGAAACAAATACCACTATTTATTAAACCTATCGCTGAAATTGTTGAAAGTTCTAAATATTTAATCACTTAAAACTTTTGTGGCGGCAAATACCCTTTAAAGTGAAATGCCATTTTTATATCTTTGCTTCATGAATCAACATGGGCATGGAGAGTTGGGTCAAAAATTTACCGCAATGGGTATGAATTATGATGAATACGATTAATATTACAGTTAGCGCGATCGCTTATGAGCTTGGAGAATATATCCATGTTTGGCGTGATTTGCCCGGAATTCAAGAAAAAATGAATTCCTTTGGCATGACGGACGATCCTGAATTATGGGGACTTGGTCAGTTTCGTCGTACCAAGAAAACACGGATCGCCCTGGCATTGGACAGCGCGCATCAAACGATGCAAAAGAGCGGTTTAGCACCGAGCGATATCGATGCCTTGATCGTTTGTGCCGTTTCACTGCCGGATGATATCGAAAATCAAGTTGAATTTACAAATGCACTGGCAAGAGAGTTGCAGATAGTGGAGAAGCCATTGTTTGGACTGAGTTTGAATCGCTGTGCCACTTTATTAAGTGGTTTGCAGATGGCACGAACTTTTGTTCTTAGTGGTGAATTTAAAAATATTCTCGTTATCGGTGTCGATTTGTTGAAGGATGAGGACGGACGACTTGAACGCTTTGCCATATTTAGTGATGGTGCCGCAAGCTGCGTGGTTAGTAGTGAAATTGAAAATGGATATCAAATTAAAAAAACAGCATGGAAAGGTTCCCTGCTTGGCGCGAACGCGGCGCTTGATATGGGGATTGAATTGGCCAGTAATGTGACACAAGAACTTGAGATTGTTAAAAAAGCCAGCTCATTATCAAAAGTGTTTCATGATAATTTGTTCATTCCCATCGTCTCTATGCGCGAGCAAATGGCAGGATTTTCGGAGAATCAACTATATTTGTCTAATATTTCCCGATTTGGACATTGTTTTTCATGCGACCCTCTTATTAATTTAAGCGATTATGAAATGCAATCACCACTTGCTCAAGGTTCTTCATTTTTACTGGCATGCAGCACGCCCGGAGTCCGAACAGCATTATTGCTGCAAAAATAGACAAACGGGAGCGGGTTGCACAGTAGGTTTTTCGAAGTTCCAAAACAATCGGATGGTATTTTCCCTCTGATTACTGAAAGAAAATATTTGTTATGAATTTTGAAAATAATATCGATGGATCAGGCAGTGAGCCGCAGCGGGCGTTGGCGTTCATGCTAAACCTTCTCCCACCGGCGGCGCGTGAGCGCAGCGTCGGAATTGAAGTGGCAGAGTTGTCATTGCGCAAGCTTGGTGTCAGTTCGCTGGGGGCGATTGCTATGCAATATCGGCTAAGCCAGCATTTTGGTAAGCGTCTGTCGCTTGAGCTGATGTTGTCTGAAACTAGTTTGCTTCGCCTGGCGGAACAATTGGCGAATACCACCGTTGACAGCGAGATCTTGATATGACACCGCAAACGATTTTACAACGCCTGGATCGACTGGGTTATGGTTTGGAAATTAATCAGGATAAGCTGCGTATTACCCCCCCGCAGCAAGGTCATGATGCATCTCTAATCGATTTGCTGCGTACTCATAAAGTCGATGTTATGGCGTTGATTGCGGCGCGTCAGGAATCTGCAATGACGTTGAACCAAGAGCAGGATTATTTTCCGCTTGCTGAAATGCAGCAAGCATATTTCCTTGGTCGTCGCGATGAGCTTGAAGGAGGAGGTATTTCGTCCCATGTTTATCATGAAATTGACGGCTTGCACCTTGATTTACAGCGGCTCGAAGATGCGTTATACCAACTTGTGATTCGCCATCCGACTTTGCGAACACAAGTTACGGCCGATGGTATGCAAACGGTGATGAATTGGCCCAATCAGGCTTGGCCCGGGATACGCCATCATGACTTGCGGCAGATGGATCAAGGGAGTTGCGAACTTGCGCTCGATTCGATTCGTTCAAATCTATCGCACCAAGTCATGCCAATAGAACGTGGCTTGTGGATTGACGTCCACCTCGCCAGCTTACCAAATGGGCAACAAATTCTATTCGTTAGCCATGATGGCCTTGCAGTTGATGGTATCAGCATGCTGTTGTTGTTCCGCGATTGGCAGACGTTATACAGCGCGAGCGGGCTGGATGCGCTATCAAGCGACATTGCCTATCAAAAATACGTTATACATAAGCAAAATGAACGTAGGGGGGCGGTCTGGGAACGCAGTAAAAACTGGTGGACCGCCCGCCTTGATGCCGGTTTTCCTTCGCACCCACAGTTGCCGTTAAAGCAGCAGCCCAATTCATCGGCAATGCGAAAGTGGTGTCGGCACATGAGTACCATCTCGACTGCGCAATATACGACTCTGCAGCAGTTCGCGCGCGGTAAGGACTTATCGATGACTGCTGTCGTGTTGGCAGCTTGGTGTGATGTGCTGGCATTATGGGGAGCCGGTAATAGTTTTGCATTGAATGTAACAATAGCGGACCGTCCGCCACTCCATCCTGACATTTATCAAATGGTTGGCAATTTCACGAGCAATACTTTGCTGGCTGTTGAGCAACGGGTCGCTAGAAGCTTCGTTGAGAGAGCATTCGACTTGCAACGACAACTGCATCAAGACTTAGAATATCGCGCCTTTTCCGGGCTCGAAGTGATGCGCGAACTGACCCGTAGGGACAGCGCTGCGCGCATGCCGTTTACCTTTAATAGCACCTTAGGGCACGCCGTCGAAGGGCTCAATGGCACTAGTCAGTTCGGTCCGGTCCTGGCCAGTGTCAGCCAGACACCGCAAGTCTGGTTAAATGTTTTTGTGATGGAGCAAGATGGTACCCTGCAAGTTCAAATCGACGCCGTCGATGCCCTGTTTCCTGACGGCATGGTTGACGCCATGGTCGCGGCACTTCAGGATGCTTTGCGGCAACTGGCAGTCGATGAGCAAAACTGGGGCGAGCAACAATTGGTCAGCATTCCACATGATCAAGCGACGCGTCGTGTGGCAAGCAACGCTACCGCAACTGCCATTCCTCAACAGACTTTGTACGAGGCGTTTCTGGCTGCGGCGCAAAAAAATCCCGAGCGTTTGGCCGTCTGGAGCAGTGAGCGGCAATTAGATTACGCACAGCTTTTAAGGCGTTCGGCCGAAGTCGAACAATGGCTGACGCAATTCAATCTTGTGCCGGGACGGTTGGTGGGCGTCATCATGCATAAGGGGTGGCAGCAAATTGTCGCCATTCTTGGGATTTTACGCGCAGGCGCGGCCTATTTGCCTATAGATCCAGGAATGCCGCCAGCACGCATCGCATCTATATTGCACAGCGCTGGAGTGGCGCAGATATTGACTACGCAAGATGTCGCAAGCCAAGATTTTATGGTGGCCGATGCAAGCCGAAACCATCTCTGCGTCGACCAATTGCATGGATTGAGTAGCGCTCCGGAATGGCAGAAACGTAATTGCCCAGGCGATTTAGCCTACGTCATCTACACATCAGGTTCAACTGGCAATCCGAAAGGGGTCATGATTGCACACAGCAATGTGACCAACCTGGTCAGCGACATCCATGCTAGGTACAAGATATCGGCAAACGATGTGTTGTTTGGAATTAGCAGTTTCACATTCGATCTTTCAGTTTTTGATATATTTGGCGCACTATTTGCCGGCGCAACCTTGGTATTGCCTGACCACGACAAGCTTACCGATGTTGGGCATTGGCTGACGCTGGCTACGCAAACCGGCGTGACGATCTGGAATTCCGTCCCAGCCATCGTGCAAATGCTGCTCGATGAGGCCAGTGGAAATCAGGGCTTGCCGCGATCGTTACGTCATATCCTGATGAGTGGTGACCGCATTCCCGTTACGCTGCCTAAATCCATTCGGGCACAACACGATGCAGTTGAGATCCATAGCCTGGGTGGACCAACCGAGACGACAGTATGGAATATCTATTTTCCTATCGATGAGCTTGACGCCAATTGGGTTCGTATCCCCTATGGCAAACCAAATTCCAACAATCGTTATTACATTCTCGATCAGAATTTACGGAATTGTCCCGATTGGGTCAATGGGGAGCTTTTTGCCGCCGGTAGCGGAAACTCGATGGGTTACTGGGAAGATCCAAAGCGTACTGCAGAAAGTTTTTTCTATCACGTTGGGTTGCAAGAGCATTTGTATCGTACTGGAGATACGGGTTGTTTTCTGCCAAATGGCAATATCGATATTAGCGGTCGTTCCGACTTCCAGATTAAGCTCAATGGTTTTCGGATCGAAGCAGGTGAAATTGAAACATTGATTTCACGCACGCCTGGCGTACGCGATTGTGCCGTCGTGCTGATCCAAAACGGGGTTTCTCAATCGTTGGTCGCATACATTACGCAATGCTCAAATCAAGCTGTTGAGTGCGCAACTATCGCTAGCTTGCTTAATGCGCAATTGCCAACATGGATGGTGCCGCACCATTTCATTCTGATTGAAAATTTACCACTAACGGGAAATGGTAAAGTCGACCGTAAGGCATTGTCCAATCGCCCTCTGATCCCGGTTGCCGCCATCGACAATAAGGCTTCAATCACCCAAGCAGTGGTGGTCGAGACTGGGTTGTCGGAACGGATTGCCGCCATATGGCACAGATTCTTGCCATTGTTTACCGGTGACAACTCGCAAGATTTTTATCTTGTTGGAGGCGATTCACTCATCATGGCCAGAGTTGCCGGCGCTTTCCGAAAAGAATTTGGAATGAGGGTCTCATTAGGAGACTTGTCACGTCTGCGCACAATTCTTGATCAAGCAATATTTCTTCAAGGTAAGCTTCAGTCTTGAGTGGACTATTTACTGCAATCAGCATTCTTAATATGGGAGAAATTTAGTGAACCACATTCCAGCTCCAGCTCAACCCTCCGGTCATGGTGGAAGTAGCCTATACGGTCAAGATATGCTTGCTTTTGTGAGCGACTATACGAAATTCTCCGATAGTGCGCTTGCCGTCGCTACTTATGTGATGACACATGGCAGCCGCTATTCGATGGACGATGCCATTGACGCACTGTCATATGCAGATCTGGCTGCCTACAAAGTTTTGTCGGTTCATCCACAACTACCGTTATTAAATGAGGTCGACGATAGCGTTGATCCATCTCAAGTCTACGAGTTATACGCCAACTCTTTGGGACGACTACATATTCGCCCACAGGGCTTAACAAAACCCGTATATGACGAAAAGGACAGTTATCTCGATCTTGGCAAGGTGGTGTTCTCGATTGCTTCCTTGACCGAAATCAGCAACCTGGAACAGCAATATTTGCGGTGTGAAGATGCGGCTTTCTCGGCCATTAAAAAATCGATGCAAGAACTGGATGAGCAAGGTGAATTGGCGACAGTGCTCGAAGAGGTCATTGACCATGTGGCACACGTTGAGTCAGTGTGTTTTTACGTGAGAGATCGTTTTTTCGCTTTGATCGATCGGTTTGTCAATCTGATTGATACCAAGGCCTGCACCGGACACTTGCCACGTCTGCGTAACAAACCATTTCAAGATTGGGAAAACGACGACGTATTGATGGTCGCCGCCTTACATGCTTTGTTTCAGTCCGGACGTTCGGTGCGTTTTGAAGAGTTCAACGGTATCTCACTTTCCGCCGATGCATTACTGCGTAAAATGACCAAGCTCTATGAACGCTATGTAAGCCTTGGTTGCATTGCACTCGATGACCCGCAACGCAATTTGTTTACATTGGCATATCATGTTAGAAAACAGACCTTGCAAGCGGTTGGTAAACCATGGCTGCGATATCGTAAAACTTATGGATTGAACTTCCAAAAGACTGAGTCTGTGATGGAAAATGCACAGTCAACGGAAGATCCATTGATCTATTTAAAACATTTTGGTGATGACTACGCCAACTTGGTTTCCGCGCGAAACAATTACCGGATGCCGGAAGGCTTGTTCTTCACTCAATTGGCTAGTGCCTGCCTTGCGCAAGATATTGCCGGCATTGCCCCTCCGAAGATAAAAGGGAGTGCAGCAACTAGCTGGCTAGAAGCCTTGATTGAAAAAATCGTGGCGTCCGCGATTAACGCAACTAATTCTGATTATGGAATGTCGAGCTCGCTACGTGACATCGCGTTGTTGATGGAGGACGACGATATTGCATTGACCGACGCGATCCATGCACTGACACCCGCGAATTTCTTTACATGCTTTGTCTCCCGAAATTTTGCCGGGCGTCTGGACGCATCGGACGCCAATATGATTGCTACCTCAGTGCAAAAGCGCATGATGTTCAATCGTTGGCACTTCATTCCGGGAAATTTGGAACGTCCACTAGTGCTCGATAGTCGTCATTGGTATTATCCGCCGCTGATACCTGATATTGCCAAGCATGCGGATGTACATCGCGCAGCCCATGCGCGCGCGCGCGTCAAATTTTCGATCCGTACCCCGGGACCGGACATGTCTCGTCCGTCATTGAGGATTATGAACCATGGCTATCGTGGTTACTATGATGTGCGAATCGTGCGAATGGATGGTCAAGAATATACCCTCGACGATATGGTGCGATGCCGTCGCCGGACGCTATGGCTGGAAGCGGTATACGGCGTACTGGTCTCATATCTGCAGGAAACGCCGGAAACGTTCTATGCGATCAAGGGATTTATGGCCGGGACCTACTTGGATTTATCGGAAAATAATGACTTGCCAGTCTGGTCTATGGTCGATGCCAGCCATACACATGCTACTTCAGTTGTGACCGAAGTCCTTTAATCATTTTCTCATTCACCACATGAATATTCTGAATAGCATCGCGTGTGCCAGGCATCTCGATACCGGCCATCACATCCATTTTCTTAGGGATGGAAATGTGCAATCGATGAGTTTGCTTGAATTGAATCGGCAGGCCACTGTATTGGCATTGAACCTATTTCAACGTGGCGTGCGGCGCGGGGATCGCATTGGGGTTTTAGCGAAAAATTGCATCGAATGGGTTTTACTGGATCTGGCGACGATAAAATTGGGCGGGGTTTTGGCGGGATTCGAAGTCGGCCGTTATGCGCCGGACATTTTGCTTGATAAGTACGCGCTTAAGTTGCTTCTGGTCGATGAAAACCCACAGGCGAATTTGAAAATGGTAGATACCGCTACCTTGAGGATATGGGCCGAAGACGATGCATCGGTATCGTTGCCACTCCATGACGGATATCAAGAAAGCGATATTGCCGCAATCAAGTTTACTTCCGGCAGCACGGGTGATCCCAAAGGTCTGGAAGCGACCGTTGGTAGCATCAATGACTCGATTTCTGCTGTGCAGGAGATGTTTCAGCATGGCGTTAGCGACAATATTATGGTCTTCTTGCCGCTTTCATTGTTGCAACAACGATATTGGATCTACTCTGCATTGGTTTTCGGGCACGATGTTTCACTGACGACGCTGAATTATGTTTTTCCGCTCGCGCAAAGCGTTTGTCCGACGGTGATTATGGGAGTGCCGGGCTTTTTCGATGCAGTACGAACACAGATCGACAGGATGAACAAGCTTCCCGCGGAAGCGCTGGAGGGGCGGCGGGAGGCTATTTTGTCACTTTTGGGGGGCAAAATTCGCTATTTATGGACAGGATCTGCTCCTTGCAGCCGTCTCACCCTGGATTTTTTCAACGATTGCGGCATTGCGCTATTTGAAGGCTATGGAATGAATGAAACCTGCATCGTGACGAAAAATTATCCCAATGCGCATCGTCGTGGCAGTGTCGGCAAGGTGTTGCCGAACAAGCGTGTGCGGTTTGATGAAAATGGGATGTTGATTGTCGGTAGCCGCCATCCAGTCAATACGCATTATTCCTGGTGCGCTTCTGGTGACAATGAAAAAATGTTTCTACCTAGCGGAGAAGTGCAAACTGGTGATTTAGGTTACCTGGATGCTGACGGCTATTTGTATATTCTTGGCCGCGCGGATGATGTGGTCGCGCTCAGCACGGGACGCAATATTACTGTCCGCCCAATCGAAGAATGCATCAAGGCGCATGCAGGTGTGCACGACTGCGTTCTGTATGGCAGTGGGAAATCGTTTTTGACCGCTGTGGTGTCACCGGCGACGGCAGACGTGGATCGGGCATCGATTGAACTTCACATTCTTTCCCTCAATCAAACCTTGCCGTCCGAAAATCAAATTCGTGGAGTAATGATCTCCCCGGAAAGTTTCTCCATTGAAAATAATTTATTAACATCCCAGTTTAAACCGAAACGTAAAGAAATTTTTTCCCGTTTTGCGATTGAAATTGAGAATATTTATAAAAACTAGGAATATGATGCAAAAAATTGAAACCATTGTACGTACCTATCTGGCACGCCTTGTCCATGGTAGTGATTCGGCTAGTGTCGATTTGATGTTGCCAATGGCACAGGGTCTCGGTATTTCATCGCTAGATATGGTTATCTTAATCACGAGCGCCTGCAAGGAGGCAAAGGTGCCAATGACCATGTTAACCGAACAAGATATCAGTACAATCCGTACCGGCCAAGAGCTGGTGAATATGCTTATGGCAAAATTGGTAAAAATTGGAGAAACACATGCCTTGGCATAAATTGAAAAATTTGAAGCTGGAGAATCGTGGCGTACAGTTGCGTCGTATCGATTTGCACGATCATGAGCAATTGTCACAGGTCGCTTTCGATGAGGACATTTGGCGCTATTTTGTCGCGCGAGTCACCAGCATGGAAGAGCTGGATCAATTTATCGAAGAAGCAATTCGCGATACCTTAAATGGTACCCGCATTGTATTTGCAATCGTCGATCCTGCCACCAAGCGCATCGTCGGCAGCACTGCATATGGCAATATTGTTGAACGGGAAAAAAAATTAGAAATCGGCTGGTCCTGGCTTGGAAAAAAGGCCCAGGGGACCGGCATTAATCGCGCGACTAAATTGGCGCTGTTGGATTATGGATTCGATGTCCTCGGTTGCGAGCGCATCGAATTCAAGACCGATGTACTCAACACAGTGGCGCGCCGCGGTCTGGCCGGTATTGGGGCCAAGGAAGAAGGCGTGCTTCGTAGTTTTAACTACATGCCAGATGGACGTCGACGCGACGCCATTTACTACAGCATTCTGCGCTCCGAATGGCCGGCAATACGGGCTGAGCGTTTTGGCAAATGGTTAGCTTGAGACCTCATGATGGTGGCATCGCCTTGCTGCAGTTGACAGGAACGTACCGCGAAATCGGTTTTCAACACGGACAAGGTTTGCGTACGCGCATTCTTGCCTTTCTTGACGACCGTTTGTGCCGCATCAATGCGATGATTGCACAGCCCACGACGCTCGACGAGTTAAGTGCTTGCTTGGCCCAATATAGTGCAATTATTTTGAGCCATTTGCCGAACATGCATGCGGAATTGCAGGGATTGGCGGAAGGCGCTGGGATTAGCTTCGAGCAAGCTTTATTGTTGCAGACCAGGCGTGAGATCAGCAACTACACGCCGGTTTCAAGCAATGGAGATTGTACGACTTTCGCGGTGGGTGAAGGATCGCACACGATGCTGGCTCAGACGATTGATCTCAATGGTGGCATGCGCGATGAGCTGTCGGTTTTGCACATTTGCCGTACCGAGGGAGAGCGAAAGCATCGGAGCATATTGGTCAGTTTCACCGGTCTGATGGGTTATATGGGCATGAATGACAGTGGCCTTGCAATTGGATTGAACCTCGTGTTGGGCGGGCAATGGGGGCCCGGGATTCCCGGATATATGGCGATCCGGCATCTGCTAGACAGCGCGGCATCGGTCGATGAGGCATTGCGCATTCTGGCGAGCCTGCCCTTGGCTAGTTCGCGCAGTCTTACCTTATGCGATAGCAAGCGCAAAGTCACGGTCGAGTACATTCGTGGCGAAATGCATTGTCTCGAGGCAGATACGTTGGTTCATGCCAATCATTTTTTGCATGCAGAATTTCAAGGGCGCGATGAGCTCAATCCACTCGCGGCCATATTTTCCCGTCAGCGGCAAGCTGCATGCGAGGCAGAACTCGCCGCGCTTGGAACGTCACCAAGCGTGGCCGAATGCCTGCGCATTTTGGCGCAACCGCCGATTTGTGTCGCCGCCTCTGACAATGTAAGGCGCGAGGAAACGGTCGCCTCCGTGGTCATGCAACCGGGCAATGGGACGCTATGGGTGCGCAAGGCCGGTTGTGAAGTTGCGCAGGTCGTCTCCATGGATTTGTCCGACGAACGCACTGAGCAATTTGCATTGCATGATATTTAGGAAGTGGTTGATTGATTCGATTTTTCAGCCAAATATTTTGGGTAGCTCCTTGGCTCATCAGGTCAGGAATGTTGAAAAATGAATTAATCAATGTTTCCTTGGCAGTCGATTTTTTCATCATAAATTAATATGGAGGCCACATGCCTTATGTTGTTACCGAAAATTGTGTGCAATGCAAGCACACCGATTGTGTCAGCGTTTGTCCAGTCAATTGCTTTCATGAAGGAGGAAATTTTCTCGCCATCGATCCGGATGAATGCATAGACTGCGGTATTTGTGAGCCGGAATGTCCAGTTCAGGCGATTAAACCAGATGATCAATTAAAACCGTCTGAACTGCATTTCTTGAAATTGAATCGCGATCTTTCAGCAATCTGGCCAGTCATAACTGCCGTCAAGGCGGCACTGCCGGATGCGGAAAGATGGGCAAATGTGGAAGGTAAACTCGAGATGCTGGAGCATTAATCATGGAGGCTACTTGGCTCAAGCCATCTGTTACCGCGACCCATCATTTCAGTCCCAGTACAAGAGTACAAGTCGAGGTGGCGCTGGCTGAAACGCCTGCCCAGGTGTTGTATCGGCTGCTTACCGAACGCGAGCAGGAGGCAAGCTGGTTGTTGGCAAAACGCATCGCGGATACCGCTTTGGAGGGCGTACTCGTCCCCTTTGACGCTATCTCATCGGACAGCAATACTGCGGCTACCATGGATGCGATCGTATCGCGTATCGACGTGGTGCGTGCAATGGTGATCAAGGCTGGAAAGGAGCATGCGACGAGTTCGCTGTCGTCCACGCTGCAATATGCCTATTGTGCCACGCTGAATGGGAGTTGCTTGCGCACGGTTTCACAACCAGCTAGTCAACCGGCGGCCGTAGTTAATCGCTTGTTTCACCAATACTATCAACTTATGGGGAAGGGGCGGCGCGAACGTAGTCAAAGTTCGAAGTGGCAACGTTACTTGGCGGAACAAGGATCGCCGGTACCTGACCAGACTCAAACGGCTCAATGGGAAACGGCGGGTGTGAGTGGCCACACTTTTCTGATCGGTACTATTTTGCAGGCACTGGGATATTTTGGCGCCACTTATTTGCCCGAGATTATTGGCTTCCATTGGGCCTGGATGGCGCTCGATACCAGTTCAGCATTCCATATTCAAGCGCACGACATGCCGGATGCCGACACCTATGCGCGCGAGACAGCTACGCAATATCTGTGCGAATGGGAAGGTGATTCGTTGCAAAGCGAAGCTGCGCGCAAACGCGTGTCCCGCGGCGCGGCGCTTGCCATAGCACTAAGACAATTGCAATTGAAAATCCTCGATCAATGTCACGTTGAAGAAAATTCGCCTCTTGAGCATAAAGTTGCAAGGATTTTCGACACTCATTATAAATTCGCCGGACCACAACACGGTAACGTCAAACTCGACGGTAAGCTGTTAGTCGACATTTTTAACGCGCCGAACTTTGACGTACTCGCCTTCGTCCGTCAATTTAAACAATCGCATTGGACCAACGTCAAGGCAGGCCGTGCTTGTCGCTTTCTTCAAGCGATCCACTTTGGCGGCCCGATGTTCGGCGTTTTCAATGAAGAGGAGACCCAAATAATTTCCCGCTGGCTGGAGGAACCTATTTCATCAACGCCAATGGTGCCGATCGTCTTGGCCCAGGCGTCAATGGCAACGGTGCTCACTCATGACATACGAAGCATTCAATTTTGCGATCCAGCGCCCATCAAGGATGAGCGCGACTGGCTCTACCGTCTTATTAATATCGAGTTATTTCCGAACATACTGCGAAATTCATGCGATTTTCTTGCTGAAAATTTAAAAAATGTATCGAATGTGCGCTGGAACCGGAAAACGACACGTTATACCGATGCTTCTGCTTTGAAATGGAGTCCTTCTGCCCTTCGGCAACGCGTGCTCGAAATTTATGACAATAAATTGCAAGCGCCTTGTCGTTCGGTTGAACAGATGCCGTCTAAAGATGAAGTTATCTTCCGCCAAAAGACATACATGTTGGGTAATCTCATTGATGGTGCGTGGTTGTATAGACTCGACCCCTTGGTATCGAATATACCTGGCGCCTGGGATCTGTTTGCCATTTACGCCGATGAAATGGGATGTGGTAAGCAGGAAGAAAATCATATCGCCTTGATTTATCAGGTTCTGGAAAGCATGGCAATTTCATTGCCACATATCTCGACGCTCGAATTCTGCGATCAGGACGAATTACTCGATGACTTCTATCCGTTTGCAATTTTTCAACTGTCACTAGCACTGTTCCCGCACAGTGCTTATCCGGCGATTCTTGGCTATAACCTGGCCATTGAAATGTTCGGTTTAGGCGAAATGCGCAAGCAGGAAATTGAAAAATTGCGTCACTGGAACTTATCGACCATTTATGAGGTAACGCATTTGTCGATTGATAATATTTCCAAAGGACATGCGAAGCAGGCGCTCGATGCTATCAATGAATATATGGCAAACGCCAACGGTTATACAAATGCCGCGGGACTTGATGTTGCATTTTCAGATATTTGGAATGGTTATGGTTCTTTTGCCAATTTTATTGAGGGAAAAGAAAGTGTTACTGCAGAAGACGACGAATACATAATTTAAACGGCAAAATGCCGTTGCCCCCACTATCTTGTATTACTTTAAATTTTAGGAATTCCATGCTTCACGCCACACAAAATATCACGACAAATCCGACATTGGTACGTACCCCGCCGAGCCTCAACGCGATCACCAAGGAATTCGCCGATCGTTTGCTTGCTCATCCATTTTTGGTTCGTTGTGCTGAAGGGACAATAACCCGCAGGGAGCTGGATAACTTCCTGATCCAGCAAGGAAAATATTCTCAATACTTCACTCGTTACTTGTGCGCCTTGATTTCCAACCTGGAGGACGGCCGCGATGTGCAACGCTTGGCCGAGAATTTGTCTGAAGAACTGGGCTATGGCGATGACTCGAGAACACCGCATTCGCATATTTATGCCGCGATGATCGCGGATCTTGGATTGAATGGCGAGCATGCCAGTACATTGCTGGAAACACAAGCATTGATTGACAGCATGTTTATGCTTTGCCGACAGCCAGGTGGCGTTCCCGGCTTGGCCGCAATGTGTCTTGGCGCCGAGGCAATAGTACCGAGTTTGTATTCTTGCATTTTGAAAGGTTTCGTCAGCCAGGGTATTGATGTCGCACGACTTAATTTCTTTACGATTCATATCGAATGTGACGATGAACACGCACAGACGATGTTTGATATGCTGGCTGAACGCATTGCACAATCCAGCTCTAATTACGTCAGCGCGTTGCAGGCGGGAGAAATTGCGATTAATGCGCGACTGCGTATGCTGGACGCATTAATTCAGGAGGTGAATTGATCATGGCTGAAGCAACATTTCCGGCGCCAGTATTCTCTTCCAAAGATTTTGCAAAGGTGCCTTCGCAGTTGACGCCAGATCAGCCTGAGCGTTTGTTGCATGCCGATGTGCTCAATGCTGACGCAGGCGACAGTTCGGCCTTTTCGAATGAGCGCCAGCATTTGGTACGCATGGTTGATTTGCCAAGCAAAATTATTAGTATGACGCTCGGAGGCCTTAAACCAGGCCAAAGTACGCGCTTGCATAGACATAATTATGAAACAATTATTTATGTGTTGTCGGGCTTCGGCCATTCTTTAATTGGTGGCAGGGAAGTGCAATGGTGCGCAGGCGACGCATTTTATGTTCCGGTTTGGGCTTGGCATCAACATTTCAATGATAGCGATAGCGAGCAAGCGCAGTACATCGCTTGCGAAAACGCCCCCATGCTACAGAACCTTGGCCTGGCGCTCAGAGAGGAAGCCTGCAATGCAAATTTTTGATCCTGTGATCCTCGATTTGCCATTTTTTGACGATCGGCATCGTGTACTTGCGAAAAAACTTGAGCAATGGGCCGGTGAAAATTTGGCGATGCAAGAGGAGGATACAACTTTGTGCGCCCGTGAGCGTGGGCGCCGGTATACCCGCCTTCTCGCTCAAGCCGGTTGGTTTGCCGGACTGGTTGAATCGACCAGCAACGGCCGGCCAGACCTTCGCAGCATCTGTTTGATGCGGGAAGCATTTGCCTTCATGGATGATTTGCTCGATTTCGCATTTTCGATTCAAGCGCTTTCAGTCTCCGTCATCAATTGGTATGGCAACGCTTCTCAAAAGGGCCAATACCTTGATGCTGCGCTGCGCGGCGAACTGATTGGCGCTCTCGCACTATCGGAGCCCTCAGCCGGTTCCGACCTGGCCTCGGTGGCATGTGAGGCAAAAGTGACTTCCAGTGGTTTCGAAATAGATGGCGACAAATGTTGGGTTTCGAATGGCGATATAGCAGATTTTTGTTGCCTTCTGGCTAGAACCGGCGATGGTCCAGGTGCGCTCGGCCTAGGCATGTTTGTCGTGCCGATGCCAGGCCACGATACGATTACGGTCACGCCAATTGATTTAATTGCACCGCGTGCCTTTTCCAATCTTTCGTTCAAGCAATGCACCCTTGGCCATGACGCTTTGCTTGGCGAGACTGGATCTGGCTTTCGGTATGCCATGGAAGTATTGAATTTTTATCGCGTCAGTGTTGGTGGCGCCGCCATTGGTTTTAGTCGCCGTGCCCGCCAAGCGGCATTGCAATGGAGTAATGGCAGATTGATTGCCGGCGGGGGGACATTGTTGCGCACCCAGGTTACGCAGGCGAAATTCGCCGATATTGACGTGCAATTGCATGCTTCAGCCCTATTGGTGGCACGTGCAGCGTGGGAATTCGATAGCGGCAAGCGAGGCGGTTCGGCTCGTCATGCGGCGATGGCAAAATTGTCTGCGACTGAGGCAGCGCAACATATTGTTGATGAAGCAGTGCAATTACTGGGTGCTGCTGGGCTGATCGAACAATCCATCACTGCCAAACTGTATCGTCAGATCCGATCTTTGCGGATCTACGAAGGAACATCCGAGATCCAAAAGATGATCATTGCTGGCGGAATGAAAATCGAATGATGCAAGATACTGCTACGGTTCCGCATCAATCTCGATTCTGGACACAGACTGCAAGCAAGGGGCAGCTTGAACGCAGGCTCTTTTGCTTTCCTTACGCTGGAGGTGGTCCCAACTCGTTTGGGAAAATGCTACCTCTTATTGATGCTGGAACCGAGTTGATGTTGTTGCAGTTGCCTGGTCATTCGATAGAACGTAATGAACGCAGTCCGATGGACATGATGCAGTTGCTCGATGATATTGCTCAGGACACGCAACGATATAGCGAAGTGCCAGCGGTTTTTTTTGGTCACAGCCTTGGAGCGATCATGGCTTTCGAGGTGGCGCGACGCTGTGAGGCGCCATGGCTCAAGGGGTTGATTGTGTCCGCCTGTATTGCGCCGTCGTATTGGCCGACTGAGCGTGGAAAACGCATGGGGATACTGAATGATGAAGACTTCATTGACGCGCTGCGCGATTATCGAGGCATTCCCGCGGATTTGCTGAATGATGCAGATTTGATGTATTTTTTCCTCCCGATGCTACGTGTCGATTTTGATCTGATTGGCAGTTATTGTTATCAGACGAAGGATGCCTTATCGATTCCGCTCACTGTGTTAGCCGGTGATAGCGATTTGACCGTGGAACAGAATTTGTTGGCCGGGTGGAAAATTCAAACCAGCGGACATGTTACGCAACATATTCTGTCTGGGCATCATTTTTTCTTTGAAAACCATCTTTCGTATATACTTAGTCTGGCTGGCGACATGATGGAGGGGCGCAGTAATCGTATGCAATACAGCGATGTTATGTTCTTTGAAGTGTGATGATGAATGGTTATTGATCATTAATTTTGTTTGGAATTGCAATATAGAAAATTGTCTAAATTATTCAAATTTACTTATTGGCACTTACATGCAAAATATTGTTTGATTTTTTCTAAACATCACAAATAAAAATAATTCATCAATACTATTTATTTATAAAATGAAATATTGTGAACATATGAACGTCGCTATCAATCCTCTCAATGTCGTTACCTTGAACGATCCATATTCATTTTATGAGCATTTGCGTACAGATTTTGGACTCTATTATGACGAGGTTCTCCAGTTGTGGGTCGCATCCAGTGCCGCTGATGTTACTGCCGTGTTGAGTCATGCATCATTCCGAGTGCGACCCGCCACGGAGTTTCTACCACATACCTTGTTGGAGTCAACTGCAGGCAATATATTTGGAAATCTCGTACGTATGAATGATGGCGAGAAACAAAGTTCGCTAAAGAGGATGGTGAGCACAGCACTCGACTCGCTCAATCCTTCCAAGGTTCAGACGAAGGCGGAATACTGGAGTGAGCGTCTGTATCAAGAAATTTCGCCAAATGATAGTGGAACGGGATTGCGCGATTTTTGCTATTGCCTTCCGACTTATGTCATGGGCGACTTGATCGGTGTTCCTGAAGATGAACTCATGCAGGTGACGCAATGGATCGGAGAATTTATTCGCTGTATTGCACCTGGCGGATCGGTTGAGCAAATTGCGGTCGGACTGCGGGCGGCCAAGCGCTTACATGCCTGCATGTCAACGCAACTCGAGCGTTCAGGTTCTGGAAATACAGGAGGTAATTTGTTGAGTATTCTGGCAGAAATTTCGAAAAATGAAAAATCGATTACTGTCGAGCAAATCATTGCAAATAGTATTGGCCTGCTTACTCAAACCTATGAGGCTACCGCTGGTTTGATCAGTAATTCCGTGCTCATGCTGGGGCGTACTCCGGTATTGCTTACCAGCATACGGGAAGAGTCCCAGCTGATTCAAAATTTAATTCTCGAAATACTTAGATTCGATCCTTCTATTCAAAATACCCGCCGTTTTGTGGTGACAGATGACATAATTGCCGGTCAGAAAATGCGTGCGGGTGATGCCATCTTGCTGATCGTCGCCGCTGCTAATCGCGATCCCGCGGCAAATCCAAGTCCCATGGTGTTCGATATTTATAGAAAAGACGCGAAATTTTCACGTTCGGCACTGCGACGCATATTTGCCCCGGACAAATTACAGCGCAAACCATCGCAACTGCTGCACTTGCTTGTCTAATGAAACAAGGATTGGATTTTAACCGTTTATTGTTGCCGGCACAGTACCGGGCTTCCCTCAATGTGCGCGTGGCAGAGTTGGAAATGAAATAATCTGATTGGGGCGACCCATAATATTTTATAATTAAACTAATAATTTTATTCATGAAAATACCCATACTTATTGCTAGCCAAGAAATGACGTTTGATCTAATTTTTTAATAAAATAACATTATTTAATACTATATAAGTGAGTAAGATATGAATCTTCGGTTGTTAATGATTGGTGGTTGGACAGATATTTATCAAAAGGCAAAATTATTGGGGTTCGATGTGACGCTCATACAAAAAAAATCGAATATTAAACCTAAAGATTTTGAGCTTGTCGATCAAATTTTTTCATGCGACCTCAATCACAATATGATTCCAGATTTGGCTAAGGTGTTGCATGCCGCCAAACCATTTGATGCTGTCGTTTCATTTCAAGAACTCGGTTTAATGAATGCTGCAATAATCGGTGACCGTTTAGGCATTGCCAGTAATCCCAAATCCCCTGTTTTGCTTACTTGTAATAAAGGAAAAATGCGTGAGCACTTGGAACAACTTGATATTGCTTCCATTCCTTTTAAAGTATCGAGCAGCGTTGCAGACGTGATCGGATTTGGGCGCCAGTATGGATGGCCAATCATTCTCAAGCCAATTGGCGGAACTGGTAGCAAGCAGATACATAAATTATACTCGGAGGATGAGGTTGACTCTGCGTTTTCATCTATTCTAAAGGATTTTCCCGATATTCATCCGATTGCGGAAAAATTTATTGCGGGACCGGAAGTCAGCATCGAAGGATTTAGTTGGGATGGTAAACACACTATTTTGGGTGTGACAGATAAAATAACCAGCGGCGCACCTTATTTTGTGGAAACCGGCCACAATATGCCATCCTCCTTGTCTCCAGATATTATCCTGGCCATTAAAACCATGACAGAAAAATTTCTTATCTCGATTGGTCACAAAAACGGTCCATCCCATACTGAAGCAATTGTTACTGAGCAGGGGCCGGTAATTATTGAATCACACACTCGCACAGGCGGTGATCGAATTTTTGAAATGGTTGAGCTTGTGCATGGCGTGGATATGATTGGCGCCACTTTGCAGGGCTACGTTGGGGATGTACCGAAAATTAATATTAAAAGAGAGAGTGGGGCGGCTATTCGTTATTTAACTTTGCCGCCGGGGGAAATTATGAGTGTTTCTGGACTGGATCAGGCACGGGAATCGAAAGGTGTGGTTCATTGTGATATTGAGTTGTCGGTTGGGACAAAGATCAACGCTTCCAAGAACTCAAACGAACGGCATGGATATATTTTGGCGGTTGGCGAATCACGAGAAGCGGCAGTCCAGAACGTGGAAGATGCAATGAAAAAAGTGCACGTGAAAGTGGCATAAGGATTTTATGAAAAGCACATTTTCTATTTTGCTCGATCGGGAGTATAAAAAATACGCCGCGGCGTCAATTCTCACTTCCGTTGGGACCGGAATGCAATTTGTTGCAATTTCTTGGTTTTTATATAAATTGAGCGGATCTTCTTCGTCGATCGGCTGGATGTTAATTGTTGCCACGTTGCCTGGAATTTTATTTTCGCCATGGATAGGCACGCTTGTTGATCGTTGGGATGCGCGTCTTATTTGTATCGGAAGCGACATAGTAAGGGGCGTTGTGTTGCTGTTCTTGGTTACCTGTATGTATCTCGGCAAGTCTAGTGCAACCATCATCTATGGCTGCGCCTTTCTTATTGCAATTTGCGATAATTTTTTCCAACCCGCCGTTGGTTCTTTGGTGCGCAATATTGTCGTGCGTGAACGTTTGTTATCAGCTAATATTATTGGTAATATGAGTATGCAAATAGGGATCATGACCGGCGCAAGTATAGGCGGATTATTGGTTGCCCGTTATGGTGCATTGTTGGTGGTATGTATCAACATGGTCTCTTTTTTTGTTTCTGCGGTGTTGATCTATTGGATTAACACTAAATACCAGAAAAACACATCCTCTGGAAAGGGACCAAAAATAGGATTTTTTGCCGAATTCAAGGCAACCAGAAACTATATCGCAACTCATAGCAATATTATTTGGTTGGCGATGTTGCAAATGTTTGTTTATCTAACGCTTTATATTTGCAATACTTTATTGCCGGCATTCGTTGATAAAGAACTTGCGGGCGGTGCGGCAGGATTTGGTATGATTGATGCGGCTTGGGGGGTGGGGGCAATGTTAGGTGGATTTGCATTGACTTATGTTGCCAGAAGGATCGACCGGAGGCTTTTCGGCTTGGCTGGTTTGTTGTTGATGTCGGCCGCGATTTTTATATTTTTGACGGCACGCGCGGTTCCGCAGGCGGTATGCGCTTATTTGATGCTTGGTTTTCTGACATGTATGATCCGCGTCAATACCGACACGATTCTCGTCACGGAAGTTGACCCCCAATATTTTGGGAAGGTCAAGGCAACTATTACCATGTTTATTTCCTACATAGGTCTTGGAGTGTATGGAAGTGTAGGTTATATTGGTGATCATATTTCGATAAGATCGATTTATCTTGCACTTGGGCTTGCCATTTTCTTTGGTTTTTTTGTTGCTGTACTCCCCCGTGTCGGGCTGCGGCGACCCCAATCGTGATAAGGCCCAGCCTGTAAATCACTTTTGCGTATTCCGGCGAACGTGCCCCCTGTGTCAAACTGTTGTGAGACAACTTCATCACGCTAATTAAGGAAGTTGACACACATGGATTCTAAAATGACAATAATAGCTGAGCAGC
>JBEONR010000063.1:0-24811 GCA_040544385.1 Oxalobacteraceae bacterium GrIS 1.11 | reverse complement strand
ATATGCCAAAACCGGCTTCAAAGGAGGACGAAAAAGTCAAAATTGCTCCCTAAACTATCTGCAAAAATGGTCTCAAATAGTTTGACACTTTCCGGCCGCTCACGTATATGAAGATCTGGCTTCCGGGCGCCTCGATGAGCGACCCGGCTTGGCGGCGTGCGTGAAATCCCTACGCGAGGGCGATACGTTGTTGGTGTGGAAACTTGACCGACTCGGCCGCAACCTGCGCCATCTGGTCAATACCGTGCACGACCTGACCGTTCGCGGGGTAGGTTTCCAGGTGCTTACCGGGCATGGCGCCTCGATCAATACGACGACGCCAGAGGGCAAGTTGGTATTCGGCATTTTCGCCGCGCTCGCCGAATTTGAGCGTGAACTTATTTCGGAACGTACCAAGGTGGGTTTGGCGTCGGCCCGTGCCCGTGGTCGCAAGGGTGGTGGCCAGTACAAGATGACGCCGGCGAAATTACGCCTGGCCATGGCTGCCATGAGTCAAAAGACGACCGTTGTGAGTGAACTATGCAAGGAGCTGGGAGTCACGCGGCAAACCCTGTATCGCCATCTTGGCCCAGATGGCGTGCTGCGGCAAGACGGTCAAAAGCTGTTGGAACGGTGAGAAAAACGAGAGTCTGAAATTTCCGCCGGTTTGGGCGTAGAACCCCCATTTGGGAAAATCCCTCGGCATCATCCTCCACTGGCAGCCACTGCGCAGCAGGTACAGCACCGCGCAGAACACTTCGTACAAGTCCACCGTGGTCGGTTTCGTGCGCTTCCTCACGCTTTGCAGCAGCGGCAGGATTTCTTCAAACTTCTCTCGACTGATGTCGCTGGCGTAGGGATTTCTCATCCCGCCATTATCCAACAATTCAGCAAGATCGTGAACACGTTCTTAGATGAAGGCTATTAATTTTTATATATACTTAGTTAATAACTAATTGACAGAACATTGTAATATCTATAACTTGTCATATGGAAATGTTTTTAAATATTTAATTCAACCACACCTATCAAGGGAATCACATGAAATTGAAATCAGTCTTGTTCGCGGCTATCCTGGCAACCTCTTTCGGCAGCGCTTTCGCCAACGATATCAATACCACGGTCAATCTGTCCGGCGATCCTCTGGTCCAGTTGACAGGCGGTTTCACGGTCACCCATACCGATACCCACGCCTTTACCGATACCTTTACCTTTACGCCGAGCACCAACTGGGCTTACATTGACGCCAGCCTGATCACGATCGGCTTCACCTCGGCCCAGCATATCAATTTCACCGGCGCCACGTTGAACGGACTCGACTTGTCCTTCACACAGGCCCCCGGTGGTAACCTGCAATTCGGCACCTTGTCGCCGCAACTGCTGAGCGGTCCTCTGACACTGGTGGTCATGGGCGATTCGGGCGGCGCGGCAAGCTATTCCGGCACCTTGAACGTGAACGTGCTGGCCGTTCCGGAACCTGAAACCTATGGCATGTTGTTGGGCGGCTTGGGCTTGCTGGGCTTCGTCGCGCGCCGCCGCAAGGCAAGCTAAGCCTGGCTAGTCCGGGCTGAAAAAAAGACGCTACGGCGTCTTTTTTTTAACTGATTAGCGTTGATCTTCATTTTTACCGAACTGACCTGCCCGCCAATGGTCCAATTTGATGTGGCACAACGCTGCGGATACCACAGGAGGGCGGATCATGGCAAAGATGAGCTTCCCCTGAAAATTCGTCTTCCACAGGTGACGTAAAATAACGTTACTTTGGAAGAAGCAGAAATGAAGAAAATACCGAAACAGGCGTACACGACCGAGTTCAAGGAGCTGGCCGTCAAGCGGGTCGCTGACGGGCAGGCAATCGCGCTGGTGGCCAAGGAGCTTGGTCTGAGCGACCAGACGCTGCGCAATTGGATCAAGGCCTCCGCTGCCGGAAAGCTCAAGGGCGCCGGCACCAAGATGGTCACTCCGGAAGCAATGGAGCTGTCCCGCCTGCGCGCCGAGGTCGCGCGCCTGAAGCGGGAGAACGAAATTATAAAAAAGGCAGCGGCGTACTTCGCGAGGGATGTTCTGTGAAGTACGCCTGGATCGACGCGCATGGCAAGTCGTTCGCGCTGGCTGAAATGTGCGCCACCCTCGATGTCAGCATCAGCGGATACCGCGCCTGGAAGCGTGGCGGCAAGCCTGACCGCAAGCGTCTGACTGACATCCAGACGTTGGCAGTGATCCGCGCCATTCATGTCGAACTCAAGGGCGCCTACGGCAGTCCGCGCATGGTTCGCGAGCTGCGCTTGCGCGGCTTCAGCGCCGGCAAGGAACGCATCGAAAGACTGATGCGTGAGAATGGTATCCGTGCCCGCCACAAGCGGCGCTACAAGGTCACCACCGATTCGAAGCACGGCCTGCCGGTCGCCGAGAACCTGCTCGCACGGGACTTCATGCCGACCGCACCGAACCAGGTCTGGACGGCTGACATCACCTACCTGTGGACCGACGAGGGCTGGCTGTACCTGGCGATCGTTCTGGACCTGTTCAATCGCGAAGTGATCGGCTGGTCGCTCAAGCCGCGCATGACGACCGACATCGTGACAGACGCGTTGACGATGGCGTGGTTCCGGCGCAGAGCGGCCCCTGGCGTCATGCATCATTCGGACCGTGGCAGCCAGTATGCCAGCCATGTGTTCCAGGACAAGCTCAAGGAATTGGGCATGGTCTGTTCGATGAGCCGCAAGGGAAACTGCTGGGACAACGCTCCCACTGAAAGCTGATTTAACAGTTTCAAGAACGAACGCTACCACGGTCTGCGCTACGCTACGCATGCGGAGATGAAGGCTGCCAGCTTCGAATACATCGAAGTCTTTTATAATCGCAAGCGCCAGCATTCGACGCTTGGCTACCAGTCGCCGGCCCAGTACCTCGAACAATGGACGGGCGAGCAAGATCAGGAAAAACTGGCTGCATAGAATCCACCTGATGGAAGACGAAATATCGAGGGAACCTCAGTTCATCGGCGATCCTGCCGGCATGTCGCACGCGGCATTGCTGCGCCGGCCCGAGCAGATGCTGTCGTCGGCGCTCAAATTCGGGACCACCGAACACCTGGCGCCGCATCCGAAGCAAATCAGGGGCAACGCGGCGAACGGCATCGCCCCACTCGATTGGGTCTACGGCGACCACCTCGGCAATATCCACAAGCTCATTGACGTGAACCTGAAACATATCGACAATGCCGGTGGAAATGGAGGTATCGGCTATGACAAGCACGCAGGACGATTCACCGCAGAAGATGGAAGCGGACTTACGCGAGAAGATTTACTCGGAGTGGGGGAAGCTGGACTGGCAAGAACGGCAGCGGCAGGTGGCGGTACACTTGCGCGATACGCACTCTTATCTGCCGGCCTACAAGAACTTCGGGCCAGACCAGGAGAACGGCGACCCGGGGGAATCCTGGTATTTCTTCGCGACCAGTTGCGCGACCATGTGTCCGCCGTGGATCAGAGCAGTGGCAAACTTAAAGAAATCTTCTACAGCCGAAGAGTAGACGGCACGCCCGATCCGGGCATTGATAGCAATGACTTCCATGCCGATCTGCCGGCGGCGCCCACGCTCGAAGCTAGGGACGCCGGCGCAGACGCAGTGCCGGCGCCGGCCACGCTGAGCGGCCGGGAGTTGTTACAGGCGCGAAAAGACGGCCAGGTGCTTAACCGCGCGCTGGCCGGCGCCGGCATGGACCCGGTACGCATTCTGCGCACGGCACCCAACCAGCAGTTCGCCATCGCGCGCAAGATCGGGGAAGCGCTCGGCATCAAGGTGAACTTCATCGGCGGCGCCGACGGCTTTGACGGCGTGGCCTACAAGGGCGTTGCCTATCTCGCCGACGGCATGACGCATCCGGCGCTGGCGATCGCCGGCCATGAAACGCTGCATGCGCTCGAACAAAGCAATCCCGCCCTGGGCGAGCGCCTGCGCGCGCAGATTCGCGACTACTTGAAAGAAGGGGTCGTGCTCGACCGGCAAGCGCGGGAAGAAATCTTGAGCGGCTTCATGGACATTCCCTACGCCAAAGCCGAAGGCGAGGTGCTGGCCGATATCAACGGCGCCATGTGGATGGACCCGGTATTTTGGCGCGATCTGGCCAAGGCCGACCGCAACCTGTTCCGCCAGGTGGCTTACAAATTCATGCAGATCGCGACCAAGGCAATCGACAGCCTGCGCGGCTCGCGCTTCGACGTGTCAAAACTGGTGCGCGATGTCGCGGCCGTGCGCGCCATCATGGTGGCGGCCTGGGCCGGCCATGCCCGGGGCTTGACTGGCGGCGATGCGCGCGCGGCGCTCGACCGCCAGCGCGGCGCGGGTCGCCAGTTCGCGGTCGCTGCACTACAATATGGCGGACGCGCGGCGTATAACAGCTTGCGCGCCGTCGGCGCCACCATGCTGAGCTACCCGCAATGGGTGGTCACGAAGACGCCCAACTTTCAACAGTTTTACGGCGATTGGGAAAACAGCAATGCAACAGACCGAGACACATCCGGATTTTATCCAGGCGCTCAAGGCGGCGATGACAACCGAAGAGATCACGGCGGCGCTGATGTTGCTGCCCCCGGGAACCCCACCTTCCCCGGACAGTGCGGACCCGTTCGAGCGGTTGGAAGCCCGGAATCTGCAACAGGTGGAAGCGCGCACGCACGCGCTGCGCGAGAACCCGCGCTCTACTATCACGGCAGCCGGGCCGACGTCGACTCCTTCGACCTGAATCACGGGGACCGCAAGGATAACGGCTGGCTGGGCACCGGCGTCTATGTCACCACCGACGAAGACCTGGCCCATTCCTACGCCAGCTTGAAGCGCGGCGCGGCCGGCCCCAACATCGCCCCGCTTTTTGTTGCCGTGCGCAATCCCTATGTCGCGACACCGGCACTCAAGGCGCAACTGCGCACGGCAAGCCGCGCCGGCATCGACCTCTTCACCTCCAAACTGGTGGCCGCCGGCCATGATGGCGTCGTCCTCAATTTCTCCGACGGCTCGCAGGAGCTGGTGGCATTCGATCCGGCCGCCGTCAAATCAGCGATCGGCAACAACGGCGGCTTTGACGCCGGCAGCGCGGATATCCGCTTTAGCCGCTTTGGTGTGGGCGATGCGCTGGCCAACGCCGCCAACAGTATCAACTCAGTCCGCCTGCCGGCGAACTACCTGGTGGGCGACTTGTTCAACGATTCCGGAAAACTCAACTGGTGGCATAAAACCGTCGGCACGATGGACAACCTGGCCAAGCGCGCGCCTGCGTTCGCCAAGGTGTACGAGGCCGTCCAAAGCTTCATCGGCGACGTGTCCCGTTATGCCGTGGTGGCCGCCGATCTGGCGCCGACGCTATTGCCCAAACTGGAAAACGTCCGCGACATCGTGGGCGCGGCCCGCAAGAAGCCGCTGACGGCCGCCGATACGAAGGCGATCGGCGCGCCGATCTTTGAAGGCACGCTGGTGTGGGCGCGCGACGAACACGGCGATCCGATCAAGGTCAAGGAACTCGAAGAGCGCGCGGAAAAGCTGACGACGGACCAGAAAGCGCAAATTTTGCTGGAAAAGCGCGTCATCGACGACGGCCAGAACAAAGCGTGGCGCAATAACCCCCTCGATTTTTACGAAGCGACCATCAAGCGCCGCTTCGATGAGTCCCAGCTCAAGGCCGGCGTCGTCTGGTCCGGCGCCGAGCTGCGCGCGATGTTCGGCTTGACCGATACGCAGATCGGCCAGTACCGCGAATTCCGCGCGGCGACAGACAAGAGCCTGACCAACCTGTCGATCAGCGAAATGGTGAAGCTGGGCGGCAAGGATGCCAAGGGCATGATGGAGCGCGCGGTGGCGGCCGGCAACATCCACCAGGCGGCCGAACTGTTGCGCGACCATTTTATCGCGCTGGCCAAGGCCGAACCCGAGAAGCTCACGATGCACCTGGACACGGCCAAGCAGATCATGGACTTGGCCGACAAGGGCGCGGACCTGATGGCCCGTGGCTACGCGCCGCTGTCGCGCTTCGGCAAATACACGGTATATGTGCAGGAAGACGACGAGCAGGCATATTTCGGCATGTTCGAGTCGCAGTTCGAGGCATCCAAAATGGCGCGCAGGATGCGCACCGAGTATCCCGGCGCCGCAGTCGCGCACGGCACGGTGTCGCAGGAGGCATATAAACTGTTCGCCGGCGTCTCGCCCGAGACCATCGAACTGTTCGGCTCGATGGTGGGACTCGACAGCCAGGCCGACGCCAAGAGTACCGAGGTGTACCAGACTTACCTGAAGCTGGCCAAGAACAACCGCTCTTCGATGAAGCGGCTGATCCAGCGCAAGGGCATCGCCGGTTTCAGCGAAGACGCCGGCCGGGTGCTGGCCGGCTTCATCTACTCGAACGCGCGCCTGACGGCCGGCAACGCGCACCTGGGCGACATCGACGCGGCGATAACAAAAATCCCGAAACAGGAGGGCGAGCTGGCCGACGCCGCAGTGCAACTGCGCGACCACATCAAAAACCCTGAGAGCGGCGGGGTCAAGCTGGGCGGCCTGATGTTCGCGCAATTTCTGGGCGGGTCCGTCGCGTCGGCGATGGTCAATTTGACGCAACCGTTGACGATGACACTGCCTTACCTGAGTCAGTTTGGCGGCATCGGCAAGGCCGGAAAACGCCTGGTGGCCGCCGTGCGCGACGCCGGCAAGGCGACAACGGGCGAGGCCGGCTTAGATGAGGCCATCCAGTGGGCGACCGAGGAAGGCATCGTCGCGCCGCAGGAAGTCCACTACCTGCAAGCGCAGGCCGCCGGTACCGGCGCGCTGCAATCGGGCGACGGCACGACGGTGGGCAACACGCGCGCCGCATTAAATAACACCCTGTCAAAAGTCATGGTCGGCTGGGGCAAACTATTCGCGATGGCCGAATTAACGAATCGCCGCGTCACGTTCATCGCGGCCTACCGCACTGCAGTGGAAGAAGGCATGAGCGATCCGGCCCGCTTCGCCCAAGAATCCGTGTCGCAGACGCAGGGTGTCTACAACCCGGGCAACAAGCCGAAGTGGGCGCGCGGCGCCTTGGGCGGCCTGGCCATGACGTTCAAGCAGTATTCGATCGCCTACGTCGAGCTACTGTCGCGCATGGCGTTCGCCGGCGAACCGGGCTCCCCGGAGCGCGCCGCCGGCCGGCGCGGCGCGCTGTACATGCTGGCGGTCCTGTTTTTGATGTCGGGCGCCGACGGCCTGCCGTTCGAGCAGGACTTGGAAGACGTGATCGACGGCGCGATGCAGCGCATGGGGTACAACTTCAGCACGAAGCGCGAAAAGCAGGCGTTCCTGACCGAAGCGCTGGGTGCCGGCGCCGCCGACTTCGCGCTCAAGGGGATATCGAGCATGCCCGGCATGCCGATCGATGTCGCCGGCCGCTTCGGCATGGGCAACCTGATCCCGGCCACCGGCGTGTTGACCAAGAAGGATTCATACGCATCCGATATAGGCGAACTTGCCGGCCCTGCCGGCGATTTCGTCAAACGCACCTTCTCGGCCACGGGCAAGGCGCTGGGAGGCGATCTGGCCGGCGCCGCGCTCGATCTCTCCCCGATGTCGGCGCGCAACCTGGCAAAGGGCGTGGACATGCTGGCAAGCGGCGCTTACAAGGACGCGCGCGGCTACAAGGTCAACGACGTGACGCCATTGGAAGGCGCCATGAAAATCGTCGGCTTCCAGCCCAACAGCACCGCGAACGTTCAGGATGCCAAGGGGCAAGCGTTGAGCATGATCGCCCAGAACCGGATGCGCTCGGCCGAAATCCAGGAGCACTGGGCCCAAGGCATCGTCGGCGGCGACGAGGACATGATCCGGGAAGCGCGCGCCTGGCGCGACGACTGGAACAGGAAAAACG
The DNA here is from genome assembly GCA_040544385.1 of Oxalobacteraceae bacterium GrIS 1.11. Classification (GTDB taxonomy): domain Bacteria; phylum Pseudomonadota; class Gammaproteobacteria; order Burkholderiales; family Burkholderiaceae_D; genus Janthinobacterium. Next base: position 16,938 of record JBEONR010000063.1, on the reverse strand, counting down.
CCGACACGCCCGTCAACGTCAACATGCCGGCGCTCATGAAGCGCGTGCGGGCGATGCGGCAGGACGTGGCCATGCGCACCCAGGCCACCGCCCCGAAGGCGCTGAAACAGGCGGTGCGCAATGAGTTGATGGAAACGAGGGGATAGAAAAAGCGGGTGCGGGTGATTCCGGACCCGCTTTTTTTGTATGAATAGGTGTAGCGGCTCGCGTTTCAAGCCGGTCGTGCTCGCATTCGACGCCGGTTTCGGCTCAGATTAAGTGCAAACGACCGGACGCGCATGCTCACGGTATCTGCAAATGAGCTTGCAATCGACGGCACGGGCTTGCATTCGACAGTGTTGTGCTCATGCTATGTGCGAGTGACAAGGGGGCAAAAATCCGTCTCGTTTGGGTCTAGACTTACCGCTGTAAATGTCTCAGATGGTTCGTATCAACCCTTGTGAGACGCGAAAAATGTCTCGATGGCGACGCCTCGCATGGGTACACCGATACGGTACAATTTAAAGCATGATTGAAATTTCACAAGAGTAAAAAAATGAGTATGGAAAACTTGCGCAAAATGGCGGCAAAAATGGAACAGCACATGCAGCAACTGGCAGTGCTTGGCGTCGAGGATGCACCTGAAATTTTCAATCGCATGATGGGCTACATGCCGGATATGCAATCAATTTATGATGCGGCATCGGATAGGCAGTTGATGGCGCTTTCCAGTGAATTTCCCGAGTTTTATCGGTACGCCAGGATTGTTGAGGATGCGTTTGAGGTTGAACGAAAAAAAGTTACACGACCCTATGATGATTTTGGGCCGCTCAGTGAGGGCTTAATACGCTCAGGCGAAGCATTGATGACAATGGCGGCAACGCTGGAGCGCGGTTATCAGTCATTTCTTTCCAAGGGTCAATTGCAGGAGCCTCGCGTGCTGCAAGAACTGGATAAGTGGCAGCAGCAGTGGCTGGACGGTTTGGAGCGCTATAAACAGGCGCTGCGTGCCGAAGGGGTGGAGACGCGAGCGCTGGCAACGATGGAAGAGGCGTATGGTCGTTTTACTCAGCGCATTGCAGCACTGGCACATCAGGCATCAGCGGTAAAAAAATAAAGCTCCGGTAGCTTTGATGAAATTTCACTTGCGATTATTGTGAGCACGCCACAATGGAATACGAGCACGCTCTGATAAGTGCAAGCACATTTGCAGATAGCGTGAGCATGACTGCGCCGTCAGTTGCAGTTATTGTGAGCCGAAACCGGCGTCTAATGCGAGCACGACCGGTTTGAAACGCGAGCCGTTACAAATAGGGGCTGGAGCGGCACAGGCCGGCATACCTGAGTCCACATGAGCGCTCGGTTCAGGAAACGGCCTGCATCCGATCGGCACGGCGCAAGCGGCCGGCCACAGCCATATACCGGGCATCCGAGTCGCCTCCCGCTTGCCCGCGGCTGGGAAAAATTTGGATTTTAGCGTACACTGTACTATAGGAACCTGACATTATGCCTAAAATTCACATTGAAAATTACCCCCAACTTCGCAGCATCGCGTGGAATCGCCCTGGCGCCGTGACCATTGATGCCGAGGATGCGTTCGCGTTGTACGAGGCGAACTGGCGTTATGTCGATCAAGAAACGCTGACTGCTCAAGAAGCACACCTCATCCAGCAACTAAAGCAAGAGATCGGCCACGGCGTCATGTATGTATAAGCGCGAGCATCATCGCGTCATCGATTCCCTTCTCAAACTTTTCGATCCCCAGCTTCTGCGTCAGTGCCAGTGCTACTTCGGTGGAGGCACTGCCATCGCCCTTCTGCTGGATGAATACCGTGAAAGCGTTGATATAGATTTCATTTGCGCTTCGCAGGAAGGCTATCGCGAGTTACGCAATATTGTTAACCAGCAAAACTTAGGGGTATTGCTGACGGCGCCGGTCAAATATCCACGCGATGTCAGGCTGGATCGATACGGTATTCGAACTTTTCTGGAGGTCGACGGTACGTCAGTCAAAGTGGAGATCGTCCGCGAAGATCGCATTGATATATTGATGGGCGAAGACTATCCATCGTTTCCCGTTACGGCTCTCAGCCGGATAGACATGTTTGCGGAGAAGCTATTGGCGAATGCGGACCGGGGAGGAGACAAGTCGACCATGAGCCGCGACATGATCGACACCGCGATGATGATGCAGGCATGGGGACTGATCCCTCCGGAATCGCTTTCTAAAGCTAGGCAGGCATACGGACAGAGCATCGATCGCTCTTATTCAAAATCACTTGCCATGATTAACAATCCCGTTCATCTTGGAACCTGCCTCGACCAAATGAAAATGGATCAAAGTCTGTTGACGATTATTCCAGAAATTTTAGCAAAATATCCGATTTGATCTGGCTGAGAATGGCGAACTGAGTGGTCCCGTGCGGAACGCTTGGTGGAAGAATACGGACACGATGAATTCGGCAATCCAGGTTTTTCGTGACCATACTGAGACACCCCGCCGACGCCAAATGTCGTCAAATTGGAGCTTCGCTCCCACGAGGCATTGTCGGACCGCCATCCTCTGCGAAATCGGGGGCAGGGCCGGCAAGGGCAAGCCGCCCATTGCCGAAATTCATTCGGCATGGACCGCGCGCTGTGACGCAGCTACTCCTTGCTGAAATTGCTGACGGTTGACTCCAGCACCGCGCCGCAAGTCGTCTTGTGCCCGTCGTAGGCGACCGGAATGCCGTCGATGGTGTGATGCGGATCGCCTTCGGCAATGGTGCAATTGTTGTGGCCGGGCTTGGGGCAACTGCATTTGTCGCCGACGCGTGCCACGGCAATGTCGCCGACGGTGAAGTGGGTTGCTGTGACGCTGATGACTTTTCCGCCGTGGCTGGTGGGGTCGTTCAGGCGAATGACTTTAGGCATGGGTATTCCTTAAATTTGGTAAAACAGCAATTCGTTGTTGCTCGATAAGCGACACCCGAGGTTGTGCGCGGACAATTCAATGAGTTCTCCGGCGCTGTTGTACGCGTACTGCAACAACCCGCCGTTGACGAACCGAATCACATGGGAGCGCGACTGGGCGATATCGTTGACGGTATGTGATGCCACTTCGTCCAGGTGTTTGATCCCAATGGCGCTGACGGCCGATACATCGGCGCAGATACCATCCCTCGTCAGCGCGAAACTGTCGCCGTTTTGAAAGCGCACCGTGGCATTGCCGTCGGGGTGGCGCTCGACCTGAAAATCACGCGGTGGTGTCGGCATGGTATGGTTTCAATTCTGCATGTAATGTAAAGGCATGGACGCTAATATGACTTTAGCAGGCATGGAATCAAGCGCTCCCAGACGGCAGTTTGTGCCGCCAGCGCGTCTTGCGGGCCGGTATAACGGGACAGCTTGCTCCAATCCCACTGAACGAACAATTTGCGTTGCGTGTCCACCAGGAGGGATAGCCCGACGAATTTTCCCGTCAATGTCTTTTTGTTGAGCGTCAACAATTGCGCATCGCCCGCCAATGCCTGGCGGTTCAATGGTACGCCGGCGCGCTCGGCCACGTCTTCCAGCCAGCGCGCGCGCCAGCGAGCTTGCTCGTCGAAGTCTTCGGCCGGGGGACGATCCAGCTTGACCTGGGCGATGGCATCGCCGCCCTCCTGAGGCAGCAAGGCGAACGTCATACGTTCGTCCAGCGCGACCCAGTAACGCTCGCCTTGCACCTCAATGCCATAGCCGCCCGTACCTTCACTGGCTACGGCCTCATCGGTCTTGAAGGATGGACGCAGGCATTCGCCATGGCGCTGCGCAACGGTGGCCAGCGCGGGTTTTTCATTCTTGGCGTGTGCCGCCACCGGAAACGCGAGGCAGGCGGTGGCGAGCAAACACGCTGCGAAATAGCGGACGATGGATCGGGGTTGGAGCATGGTGGTTTTCATTTAAAGATGAGCAAAGGGGCGGACGGTCGGGCAAGCTATCCCAGCTTTTCCGCCAGACGGGGACTTGAGCAGGCGTTGGACGCAAGACGATGAATTTCCGCCGGATCACGAAATGCGTGCCGTTCATCTCGGTGCTCATTGTAGTAAAAATATGAAAATGCACCGATATAAAGCGTCAAGATGAACCCACCAGCAAGCCGCGTATTGCTAAAAAAAATCGCAACAAATGCGGCAAGAGCAAGATTTGCGAGGGATATTGCACACGGAATGAAGCAGATAAATATCAATCCCTCCATCGCTAAGCCGCCGCCCGAATCGCGAGAAAATCTGGTTTCCATAATGTATAGATACGCCAAACCGACAAAAGCACTGCACAATACGCCCCCCAAAAAGCTCCAGGTAAGGTAGCGTTGAACGCCCATACACGGTTTTGGATCGGTTTTGATCGGGTCTTTATTCGGTAAGTCAGTCATTGGTCAATTTGCTGGATAGTTAGCCGGATCGATGGCCGGGGTGCCGTGATGCGCGAACACGTCGGTGCCGCCGGTTGGATGTTTTTGCGTCTTGCGCTTTTCTTCCGATGGCGGACTGATGAAGACGATGGATGCCTCATTGGTATCGCGCAGGTTGACCGCCACGCTGACGCCGCCGTCGCGGTAGCTGCCCATTACGCCGATGGCCATCTGCATGAACAGCGTGGTCGCGCCAGTGTTGCCCAGGCGCTTATCGGTGTCGATGAACTGGTCCGACTTGGCGCTGTCGAATTCCGGCCCTCCCTGCGCGGCGTAGGCGTTCAAGGTGCTGTGCAAGGCGATCATTTGATCGGTGTCGCCGCCGGTCGCCATGACAATGCGGGCGGGCGCCTTGAGCCGTTCAGCTTCGGACAGCGTGCGCAGCGCTTCCTGCCAGCCGGCCTGCAAGACTTTTTCCCGCTCGTCGCGGCGCGTCAAGGGCTTGCCGTGTTCGTCGGTGAACTTGACGAAGGTTGGGCGGTGGATGAAGCCTAGCGTGGGCAGCTTGTCGAAGGTGGCCAGTTGATCCTTGTTCCATGGGATCGGGAACCAAGGGGTGGGCTTCCATTCCTTCGGCGGACGGTGTACCCAAGGGTTGGCGCCGTTGAGTACATTGACTACGCCGGTACCGCGCATATCGGGGCGTTGGGCAAAGGCGGCTGCGCCTTCCAACCACTCGCTGACCAGCGGTTGGCGCTCATGTCCGTCGTTGGTCTCGCGCCCGGAGGTGTCGGCGCCCACTTGCGCCGGGGTGCGGGTGACGACGCGCTCAGGATGGGGAACTGTGTGCATCAGATCGCCATACATCCAACGCAAAGTCCCCTGCACAACTTTATTGTCCGGATCGTCCCATACAAACGGCCGCACCGCATCCACGCGCTCGCGCCGGGCCAAAACGAATAACGTGGAGGCATCGGGCATCTCGGGAATGTAGTTGCCGTCTTTGATGAGTGCGGGAGTTCCCTCGGGACGGTAGCTGTTGCGTGACTCCATGCTATCGTCAGAGTTCAAGACGATATACGGCACATCGGGATTGGCATCGAAGAAAGCGAATACGTCGTCCAGAATGCGGTCAGGATGCTCGGCGAATCGGCGGGGTCCGACCACGAACAAGTGCCAGGCCATGCCGGAAGAAACAGCGCTACCGGCCAGGCCGGCGAGAGGGTGGTCCGGTTTATCAGCCCTGGAATTTAAAACCGGAGGTTCGGCGTTAAATACAGGCACCCCGTAATACATTGGCGTGTACTGAGCCCCGTTCTCCAGCGAATCACCGCCGCGTCCGCCGGAAAGGCCAGATCTTTCCATGTGACTCCAGGGATATTTTTTCGTATCCTGTTCGCGGATCGTCACATAAGGGCTACCCTTTTGGAGTGCCTCCCATAACTTGCCTTGACGGTACTTGTCCAGCGTCACACCCAAGCCGATCACCTCCAGCACGTATTCCCGCTTGGACTGGTCGTTTGCGACGACTTGTTGTGTCACTGCCTGCTGCTCTGTCGCCTGAACGTTCTTGGACGCGTTCATCCAGCGGGCGCCGAAAAAGAGCGCCACAATTGCCACCGGCAACAGAACAATCCATCTGACAACCGGCCATACCCATTTGTTACTCATCGACTGCTCCTGCGTCAGGATAAAGGAATCGGGTTGAATCACCTGTCCGACAAACAGCGCCCATAGCGGGATCAGGATGAGCAAGGCGATCAGTGCGCCCAATATATACTTCCACAGCTTCGGCGACTGCGCGGTTGCAATGCTACTCATGCGCCCGCCTTTTTGGTTTGTCCAGCGGGGCCGCAAGCATCGGCGCCATGTTTGGGAGGCGTGGCTACCGTTCGGATGCCATTGAGCGTTTCGCAGATCACGGTCGACGGCAAGCCCGCCTGCAGGGATGGCACGCAGGCGGGCAGCAAGCCCGTGCTGTAGTACTCCGCATTGCCTTTGATCACCGCTGTGCGCCACGCCGGCTCGGCGGAGAAGTAATGACCGAACTTGCCAAGAAAACTATCCCACCCCATAATCCCTGGACGCAATTTTGGTTCATCTTTCTTTAAACGCCAATCCGCCACGGCGCACAAATACGGGTAAAAATCCGGATCGCTCGATGCCTTGCCGCCGCCGATTGCTACATCATACGCGGTGACGTTGCGGTGATTCTCCTTGCTACCGATGATCGCGCCGTGGAACGATTTCGGACTGACTTCATGTTGCCAACGCTTGCGCGCCTCGTTGGGACTTTCCTGCACGACCGCCAGGATTTGCCCGCCAGGATTACGGACTGCGCGAATGATAGTTCTTTGTTCCTGCGAATCAAGATTGGCCAGATTTTTTTCTTGATTGTATTGTGCCGTCATCTGCTGAAGATCAGACGGCGGCAATATTTGCCGCGAACGGGTAAAATGTGGCTTGCCCGATGGTTCAGGGCGTACCTCTTGCCACGTATTGAGTCCTCCGCCGCTGGTGATGGCAATGGCCGCGTCAATCGGATCGGCTTCTTCGCAGGGACCTTGCTCTTTGGCGGAAAGCTTGACCTGAGTGGAATTCTTTGGAAAGTCTTTCGGGTCGATTTGACCTGTGCCGCGCAAATCGGCAAGCACTGGCTCGTGCAAGGCTTCGCCAGTGATCTTGCGTATCCCTTCACGCATTCCCGCTTCCGAGTGAAAAATATTCCACTTGCTGGGTTCTTTTGGCGGCCAGTCCACTTCGTCGGGGCTGGCGCGGTGGGCGCGGTTCGCCCCGGCGACATGCGCATGGTCGTCTTCGTCTTTAATACGCAATGCAAAATCATGTGGCGGCTGACCTACCAGCACATTGCTGACAGTTTTCTTAACGGGGTCCAGGCGCTTCTTGCTGGTGAATACCCGCTGAAAAAAACCCGCGCCTATTTCAGACAACGGTTTGCTGTGCAGAGCCTCAGTTTCCCATATATGAGAGACCTCTTCTCCCCATATATTGTTTGTTACCTTGCCCTTGGTCTTGGACAGCGCCGTGCCAAACATGAAATCGGGCACGCCCTGCCATCCGATACCCTGCATATTATCGAGCGCAACCGTCATATCTTCTGGACAGAAATAGAGATAGACCTTGCCCCGGTTGTCTCGGTCTGCCGTTGCCGTCCATTTCGCCCCCACCATCCCGTAATATTTCGCCTGATCGGTCAGTGCGGTCAAGGCGGGCGTCGGATATTTTTTACCAACCACACCTTGCACGATCTTGACCAGAGTTTGCAGACGCGCATCCAAAGTTTGACGCGCCAGGAGGTTCGTGTAGTCGCCGGCCATGGCTTTATCCTCACCGCCACCAAACTTCCCAACCCCCTCAATTACTCCAAAAAAATTGGTGGTATCCTCGACCAGACTATATGGCGGGTGCGTCAGGATCAGCGTGTCGGCGGGACGTAGCCCTTCATCAAGCAGGAATGCTTGCGCCAGCAGCGATATCAAGCAACCCTGGCTATGCGCGACGATCGTTACCGCCTCGTCTTTATCGTAATCGCGGATCATGGAAATCAGGGCCGCCATGCGCTTGGCGGCCAGCACCATGTACATGCGTCCGGGCGCGGTCAACAGGGGGCGCACCGGATCGCCGCTGACATCGACGGGCGAATACAAGCCCCGGTTCCACATATCCGGCAAGGAACTGGTGGCGTTGCCGAACGGCCCGCCGTTTTTGGATAAATCCTTGTCCATTCGATTACCGTAGCGGTCGGTGCGCTGGCCATTTTTTGTTCCGGCGTCATTAAACGTTTCCCGATACCCCCAATAAAACGGAATCAGCGGACTGTGCGTTTTATCGTCGATATGGCGCTTGAAGAAAATCGCGTCGGGGTCATCCTCCAAAACATCCTTGTCCTGGTTCTTGGGTCTGTCGCCGGGCATGCGCCATTTTCCCGGAGTAAAAATACTCGCCTTGCCTGGCTTGATACCATGCATTCGGGCATCGAGTCCCAGGCACAGTCCTTCTTCCACTGCGGCAAAGCTGGTGCCGACGTCGTTGACGCCATGGATCAGGATGACGTTACCTGGCAAGTCTGGCTTGACGTTAACAGCCTTGTCGTATGCGCGACTGCAGTGCAAGATGCTGGTGTCTTGCCCGATACAATATTGCTTCTTTGGATATACCATTACTTGTCCTTGTTCTTCATGTAGTGCTTGCTGCTGTTATTTCTTGTCCGTCAAAATACGGACATTGGCGATATGCATGACGTCGCGCTGCAAGATATTGGTTTTGCCCAGTGCGTCACTGATGCCCTTGACCGTGCTGCCGTCGCTCATATCGATCTCGAATTCCCGGTTCGGCGCGATCACCGGCCCGTCGGTGTGCTGGCCGTATTTGAGCACGAACTTCTGGTCCGGGTCGCCGCTGCCGAAAGCCGGCAATTCAGTATGCATGGTGGCCGGGCCGTTAAACTTGAAATCGGCCGCCTGGTTCTTGATGACGCCATTGGTGCCCATTGTGACGCCGCCGCCGATCTTGATGAATGAGCCATCCTCGGCAATCAAATGAATTTCCTTGGCCATCAGGACGATCTTGCTATCATTGGCGCTAATCTTGACGTTTTTGGCGGAATTGATTTCAGTGTCGTCATGCTGGCTTTGCATGACCAGCTTGCCATTGTGCGCAATCGCCTTGATGCCGTCAGAATGAGAAAACAGCGAAATGCCCTTGCCGGCGTTGAGGTTAAAACGCTGGCCGCTGGTCAATTGCATGTGATGCTGCGCCACCGCGTCGAAATTGGCGCCGGCGTAGCTGACGATGGTTTTCGGCGTCGTTACCGCGATGCCGGCCGGGGCCGTGAGGCTCAGGGTCGGCTTGCCGCCCTGGCCTTTCGGGTCGACGTTGCTGCCGCCCGGCGCCGCGTGCACGTCGTCCTTGAGTTCGGCCTGTGGCGCAGAGTCCAAAGCCAGCGCCTGATGCTCGGCCGCATACTGGCCCAGCGATTTGAACAGGTCGAGGCAATCCTGCATCAGCGCAAGATGCTCTTCGCTGCTAAAATGGCTATTGCACGCTTCGAGACGTTTCCAGGCTGAAATCAAGAGGGATTTGGCCGTGCGAATGGTGCCGCTATCGTCGGTTCGCAACTCGAACCCTTCGCCCCTCCTATCGGGATGATTGCCGCCGCTGCGCGGTTGCGTCAGATAACCCAGGTTCAATTGCGTGGCGCCATGGTCGCTGGAAAGCTGGGCTGACAGCTCGCCATTTGAATCGTCGAAGCGTAATTGGTTTGCCCTAAAGGTGCCGAATTCCTGCGTGACAATGCCCGACAGGTGCCGCTGGGCCGGCAAGCTGCTGACGTGGCTGAAACGGGGCGGCGGCGTGTGGCCGCCATAGGCTGCATTCAGGATAAATGGTTTATCCGGGTCGCCGGCCATGAAGCCAATTTGCAACGAATTTCCGACGCGGGGCAAGTGGATCGCGCCATATGCCGGTCCGGCGGCGTAAGAATTATATTGGAGCCAGGCCGAGTCATCCCCGACGAGCCTGTTTTCCGGCACGGATCGGCTCTCTGGCGTCTCCTGGCGGCAACCGGGGAAGCGCACTTTTATCCGCCCCATTTCGTCGCAATGAACCACCTCGCCCTCCGGCCCCACCACCACCGCCGTCATCGGGCCGATGCGCGGCAAGTCGATGCGCGGATCGTAGGCCGGCACGATGGGCGTGCCGCGCCGCACGCAGGTGAATTGATTGGTGTATTTGCCGCCGCGATCGGTGCTGATCTTTTTCAGAGCCACGATCGCGGCGGTGTCGATGGCGATGCCCCAATGGTTCAGGGCGAACAGCCGGTTCACCTTCTCGCCCAGCGCCTTCGGCAGATTGTTTTCCGCCGCGACGCGCATTTCAGTGATGATAAAGGCACGCTCTTCGGCCGGGTGGCTGTCGATCTCGGCATGTCCGGTGAAAAAATTATACTCGCCGACACGGATGAGGCGCACGCCGGACTCGGCCTGGAAGCATTTGGACATGAATTCCTGGCGCTTGACCCGCAAGGTTCCCAGCGCCTCGAAGTCGGCGCCGTTGTCGCCCACATGCGGCACCTCGATCAGCTTGTCCACCAGATGCCTGGAGAAGGCGGTGCCCACCTCGCCCTGGTCGGCGTTGCTGCGCAGGGTGATGGAATCCATCTGCTCCGGTTTATAATCCCAGCTCTTGCGGATGACGGTTCCGGGCGTCAAGGTGCGCGCGGCGTGCCAGGCCGTGATGCTGTCGGCCTTTTCGGTGCCGTCGTCGCGGTGATAGCGCACGGTGCCGGCCGCATTCTGGTCGAGCGACCTGCCATTATCAAAAAGAATCAGGGAATGGGCCAGGGTGTGGTTGTTGTTGCGCTCGGCCTCTCCCGCCTGGGCCAGGCCAGGCTTGAAAAACCATGCCAGGCCGCGCCGTTTCCACAGGCGGCGCAGGAAGGCCGCATCCGATTCATTGACTTGCATCGTGAATTCGCGCCGTGGATAGCCGCTTTTCAGGCGCCACGTCTCGAAGCCGAAGGAGGCTGTCAGCGCTCTATTGCTGTGACGCCATTCGGAAAGAATGATTTCCGTGATCTCGACTTCATTCTTGTCGCGAAAAATGCGGGTATTCGTACCCTTGTCCATGATAGATAGTGCATCTTTGACAATCAATTCATATGTGGCAAGGCCCCCGTCGGCTTCGCCCGCCACCGCGCTGTCGATGATCCCGCAGACCGTGCGCAATGCATCCCTGTCGCTGAGAAATTGCAGTTCGACGGGCATGCCCATGAATTGCTTGAGTGATAAATTGGATTTCGTGGCGACGCACAGTAAGCGGTATTCAAAACCGCCGCAGATTTGCTCGACGCCGCTCACCTTCTGGACCAGCAATACATCCTCCAGCACTCCTTTTTCATGCTTCAAGCGCAAGCGGATGGGTCTGAAGAGGTCGGACAGGTCGGTGCGGGAATTGGAGAGGTCTTGCAGGTTCATTGGGTGGATTTCATGGTTGATCCTGATTGAGCGAGCCTGAGCGCGAGTTGGCCAAGCTTGATCGAGGATTCTGAAAAGTGGGGACGATAAGGAAAATGTGGAAATTATTATAATTATATCATATCGTTAGTGCAATGATAATGCTCAAGCAAATGGTTGCAGCAGTGACATCGAGCCAGTTGATAGCGAGCTGTGGCGGGAGAGTCCGGATGTGTTGTGCACCGTGCTCAGGCGCTGTTTTCTGGCGGATGCGCATCCCGTCCGGTCATGCCGTTCCGGCCAGAAGCGGTTCAGAGGCGACGGACGGCGTTCCATGCCAGCCTCGGAGGGCCAACTTATCCACAGAAACTGTGGGTAAGTTGTGTGGTATTCAGTGCAGAGCGAGCAACGGCGCGGCGCGGTCGGCCTGCCCACCAAACAGGCAGCCGGCGCCCTGGTGACGCTTGAGGCGGGCTGGGGCGCTACGGCAGTCGTGATTAGGGGCATAATCACGCCTGCCGCCATCTTCACTTTCCGCGCTAAAATACCCCATCCCCGGCAACTGGGACGCGCCGGCCGGCACCCCCTATCCAGTCCCCTTTACCTTGTCGCACAAGGCGCTGCCCGCCGGCAGCGCGCCGGCCGCGTCACGTCACGGAAAATAGGACCATGCACCCTGCCCCATCGTTCGCCCAGCATCCACCCCACCATGGGGGCTAAGCGCATGCGCGTGCGCGCCATCCCGGAAGCCGCGTCGCCAACAATCGGCGATGCCCCCCTTTTACTCCCCCTCACCCGCGCGCGCACCGACGACGAGATCGTCGCCGCCTGGCTGGCCCGCCCCAACCTGTCGCCGCGCACCGTCCGCGGCAACCGCAAGGAAGCGGGCCGTTTTCTGTTGTGGTGCCGCGCACGAGAGGTGCCGCTACGCCGGATCGCCGTCGAGGATCTGTTTCACTATTCGGCCTTCCTGATGATGCCGGCGCCCGCGGCCGACTGGATTGCGGCAACCAGGTGGCGCCGCGACGATCCCCGCTGGCGCCCCTTCTGCGGCCCCCTGTCCGACGGGTCGCACCGGCAAGCGCTTGTCATCATCAAAGGGCTGTTCAGCTGGGCGTATGCGGCCGGGTATCTGGCCGCCGATCCGGCTGCGCTTCTCGGACGCCTCGGCGCGCCGGCGGCGGAAACCGTGTCGCGTTTCCTGCCGCCGATAGCGATCTCGATCCTGATGGAAGCGGCCGACCGGATAGCCACCGCCACGCGCGGCGGCGCGCTCCGTCGCGCCCGCGCCCGCTTCCTGGTGCAGGCGTTTTATTTGACGGGCGCGCGCCTGAGCGAGCTGGCCGGCGCCGACATGGGCAGCGTGCGCCAGGACGACGCCGGCGCTTGGTGGCTGCATGTGCTCGGCAAAGGCAACAAGACCGGCAAAATTCCCGTCGCGGCGGACTTGCTCGCGGAGTTCCAGCGCTACCGGCTGGCGTTCGCCCTGGCGGCATTGCCGGCGCCACGCGACGCCACGCCGCTCGTGCTGACGACCGTTGGCCCCCCGCAGCGCGCCACGCATTACGCCGTCGCGAAAACGATGAAAGCCTTGATGCGGTCGGCATCCGCCCTGGCCGTGGAGCTTGGCTTGCCGCACGCCGCCGACCGCATCGCCCTGGCGTCGACTCACTGGCTCAGGCATTCGTCCGTCACGCACCAGATCGACGCCGGCGTGCCCCTGAAAACCGTGCAGCGCAACGCGCGGCACGCGTCCCTCAACACGACCTCGCGCTACATCCACAAGGAGGATGCCCAGCGCCACGCCGAGACCGTCGCCGCGCTCAAGATCCGGCCGCTATGACCGCGCCCCCGGTAGCACGCTGCGGATCGCCGCCAGTGCGCTCGCCATCGCCTGCGTGAGCATCTTGCGCGGCGCCGCCGCAGGCGCAGGCGCAGCATCGGGCCTGGCGCCACGCCGCTGAGCGCTTGGGCGCAGCATCGTGCGGATCATGTCCAGGTTATCGGCCGGCCCCATCGGCAAGGTGGATAGTTGCGCCCGGATCGCCGCGTCCTGGTCGGCCAGCGCGCTCTCGCGCAGCGCCCGCGCCGCGCGCGCCACCTGGTCGTTCGAGATGGCGGCACCCGCCGATGGGCTACCCATCGGCGGCATGGCCCGTTCGATTTCCGTCAGTACCCCGTCTTCGATGTCGTTCACGACCAGCCCCATGTCGCGCAGGGGGATGATTTTGATGGGGCGGGCGTTGTCGTGGACGACGGCATGGTCGGCCAGCAGCGTCACTGTGCGTCCCGGCCCGGCCTGATACGTTTTAAACCGGTACTGGAGCCAGCCGGCGTCGTCATTCGCCTTGGCGTCGGTCTGCGCTTGCAGACGCTCGACCTGGGCGGCCTTGCCGGCGAAATCGGTTTGACGGGGATTGAGGATCGCGGCGAGCAGGTAGCGGTAGCAGCGGCCAGCATTGGCGCCGATCTCCGTCAGGCGTTTCCTGGCGACCGTGTACACGTCTTCCAGCCGGTAGCCTTGGGCGTGTGCAATGCCGCGCAGCTTGGCAACGCCGGTATCGAGCATCCCGGTTTCACTTGCCATTTTACGCAGCGCTTCCGGAAGCTGGATCGGGGTGGGGTGGGGATTTTGGAGACGTTTTTGTAAAGAAATCTCCTGTTGATCTTTCTTAAAACTAAGATCCACGTTTACAGCACCGTCGGACATTTCTGTCTCCCGGGCATATTCCCGTAGCGGCTTGTCTTTCGTCGGGAGGTGGACCAACTCGCAAAACTTCGCTGAGAATACGTAGCGCTTGGAACAGAACACGCCGTATTCCGATCGGCCTTCCGTCGCCGCTTTGACCCAGCCGAGCGTGTCAAATGTGCGGAGGGCGCGCTGGGCCGTCTTGGCGCTCACGTCCGCCTGCATGGCCACGGTATCGAGGCGCGCGCGGATTGCGGTGGCGCCGTTCGTTGCGCTGGCACGGGTGACTAGGGCTTTGAGTACCTTGAGAGTACTCTTGGTGAGTGAGCGAAAAGTGGGGTGTGTTTCCACCCGCAGCAGGGCGGTTTGCACCGTCTTCGGGAGGTGAAGATAGGGCTGAACAACTTCATCTAATGTTTTTGCGTGCACGGTCTCTCCATAGTATGGCTTAAGCCATACAAAGTGGTTGACTGGTCACATAAAGGGGGTATAAGATGAGGTTTCTGACGCTTCACCTTATTTGTCCTTCATGTGGACAAATGAAAAGAATACGAAAAAGCCCCGGCCTGCAAGCTGGGGCTTTTTCGTTCGTATGTAGTTATGTTGCCATGTCAGTATATATTCCTGCTTAGTGCAGGCAAAAACCTGCGGTGTAGTGTAAAAACAGATTATTACCGGGTAATAATCTGTAAGTCATTGATTTAATTAATGTTTTTTTCTGCTGCTTCTCTTTCCATCTCACGTAGCATCATGTCGATTCTCTTGTGGACAGATGCCATATCAATCGTGGGATCTGCCAGCCGTACAATGATGTCGCGCGCTTTTGATCTTGTAATATAGCGGGGTACGCCGGCCGAAGATGGAATTACATGGCGTTGCGTACTGTCTGCGGTTTTATGTTGCTGGGTGAGTTTTTGCGCGACCCAGCCCTTTATCGATCCTTGCTCCGCTCCATGATTCAAGCGATCTATAGCTTCAAGGATAATTGTGTGATGGTCAGGATGCTCGTGCCAAAGCGTCATGATGACTTTCGCCGCTTTGGCTCCGAACAGTGCCGAATCCTTATCTAGTAGCAAAATCACGGGTTCGGGCAGTTCCAGCATTGATAGACAATTCGATACCTTTGCCTGCGAGCAGACAAACATACCGGCCACCTCGGTCTGGTTTTTGGCAAACTTATCGTTGAGCACATCCTTGAACATCCGGGCATACTCATATTCGTTGAGGGGTTCGCCCTCATTGTCGATCATGGCGTCAAGTTTTGCTTCACGGTCATTGCGTACAACGACCAAGGCTTTAACCTCGGGCCAGTCTATAATTTTGGCAGCGCGGCGCCGGCAGTGTCCTTTGATCGTTTCATATCGGCCTGGGACGACTTCTCTTACGGTGATGGGATTGCGCTGTCCGATCGCGAGGAAGGACTGCGACAATTCATCGATGTGGATCGGATTGTACTTTCGGCGGAACTGATACGGACTGTCGTCAATCAGGTTCAGGCTGATCATGCGCTCAACCCCAGGCTGGGTTGATGTCTGGGGACGTGAGGTAGGAGCATCAAATGCGGTCGAGACGCCGACTCCGGGCGCCATCGTTAATGCGCCGCCGGCTATTAGGCCTGATACCTTGAGCGGTTTTCTCATTGGGCATCCTCCATGCCGGCGGCCGTGGTGCCGGCCAGTCTAATGCCATACAATTTGATGAGCGATTTCGTCAGATCGATGATGTCGCGCGCGCCTGAGCTGTTCGGTTCTTTCTCAAGCACCGGTCCATTCGACTCCACATGGTCTGGATCTGTTTCGCGCAAGAAGCCGACAAAATCGCGGACGATAGTGTCGTTGATTTTGCTGGGGTATTTCGCGATTAGTTTGGACAATGAAGTGTTGTGCGGCTTCTTCGACTGGTTGTACTGATTGATCACAATATGGACGTCCAGATGGACGCCCTGGTTCTTGAAGGCGCCATTAATCTCCTGCACGTTCGATGCCAAAACATCGAGCGCGGCAATCGCCTGACCTTCCGGCGATACCACTGTCAGCAGCAGCTTGCTTGCGACCATGAACGTGGTGGCAAGCAAGGATGAGCCGGGAGCCGAATCGATAATGATGACGTCGTATCGACTGAAAAATTCCAGCTCGGCCTCAATGAGGCGAATAAATGCTTGCTCTCGGTTCATCGCGCCCATCAACCAAGTATCGTCCGCCATCGTGATATCGCTGGGGATGATGTCGAGCATGCCGCCCTCGTAGATGGGCCAGATCGCCTTTTCGGGATGGATCGCTTCGCCCCTTGACGCTCGCCGCATCAATTCGCCGATATGGGTGATATCCTCATCGAGCCAATTAATGCCGAACAGGCCAGTCAGCGAGGATTGCGGATCGCCGTCAATGAGCAACACTTTGTAACCCGAGAGAGCCATGCAACTGGCTACGTTGCCGGTGATTGTCGTCTTACCGACGCCGCCTTTTGCCATTCGTGCATCGATAATAGGTGGCAAAACTTTCGGGCGAACGGTATCGGTCGGAATATTCAGCAATTTCATGCGGATATCGCGAATTTGGGCCGCAGAATACAGTTTTGTCACGCCATCGTCTGCCTGACGAAAACGGGTGCGGAACATCTTGGGCGTGCCGTTAAAGGCCGTTAGTTCCTGGGCCAATTTGGGCTTTACGCCGGCAAAAATTCTCATGTATTGGTTCAAGGTTGATTTTTCTTTCAAGGATCTTATATTTATACTTGGCTCTCTGCAACGTCTTTTTGGTAAAAAGACGTCCATGAAGAGAAAATATATCCGAATATGATGGTTAGGGCTGGTTTAAATGACTGGCAGGCGCCGCAATGATGGCGCGCAGCGCCGCCCACGGATGTCCGTGCATGGTATTTTTACAAAATTCCTTGTGGATCAACGCCTGGCCATCCAAGCTGGC
>JBEONR010000062.1:0-25559 GCA_040544385.1 Oxalobacteraceae bacterium GrIS 1.11 | reverse complement strand
TCGGGAACCCATCATGCCTTCAAATTTGCCAAGTATGCGCAGCGTTACCTGGCTGATGCGCAGTATCGCTTTAACCGGCGCTCGGACTTGGCTGCAATGGTGCCCAGGCTAGTCGTTGCCATCATGCACACACTTCCGTGTCCCAAACGAAAGATCCTGGCGCCTCTGACGTAAGAACATAATCAGGTAAGTTTTTACTGGCGGGTTTAGCGGATTTTTTTTGTAAATTTTCCAACTCACTTTTCAATTCAAGCAAGGAAAATGTTTGCAAGTTTGGCAATTTACCTACATTTGCGGCAAGAATTTTTATTTCTTTCCCATTTTTACCCAGCACCGGCGTGTCGCTTTTAACCACCATCAGCTTCACGGATTTCTGTTTTGCAATTTTACTTGCGAATTGATCATGCTGAAAGCTGCGAATGTAATGTCCCGCATCGTTCTGCTGATCTGCAAAACTTGATAGCGTTGAATCGCCTTTGTTGAACGGACTCGCGAGACATAGCGTTCTATTCAGCATGCCGGCGGCGCTTCTTACGTGGTGATTGCCATGCTTTTCGAATGTGGCTTTCTTGCGCGCTATATGCGCCTTGGCAGATGCAAGCGCATTTTTTATTTCATGCGGGTCGACAATGGTTTCATTCCTATGCTGATTACTACCCAGGGAAACATTTGCCATTTCCGCATTCAAACTCATACGTCGACTTCCACTTTCGGGGCGGTATTTTTTTTGCAGCGCCTGGCGCTCGCCTGGTTGGCTGTTCGGCTCGCTGTCAACTTCCATCGCTGACAGGTCACGTTTTAGGGCAGGCGTCGCAGGTCTGCTGTGATCCTCAATCGGAATAGCTCTCGAAAACGCGTGATTTGCGGAGGGCGGTATCGATCCATGATGCATGTCTGGTCTCATATAGGTAAGCAATATCCCGCATTTCCCATGAAATGCGACAATGAACGGTCTTGCGACTACGATGTTCTTGCTTAAGTGACGAGCCAGCGGAAAACAGTTCCCGGACACCGGGAAGAATCGAAACCTGCGTCTTATTTTTCGCTCGAAGACATTGCTTGGCTTGCTTGGCCGCTACCCCGGCCCGGGCGCGACTTTGCCGGCCCGCGACACCAAGCAAGCGCTAGTGGCGGCGGATCGATGGCCGCATTCAGGCGTTCACCTTTTCCGCCAGTTGCAGCAGGCGCGCGCAAGACGGCGACTTGGCCGCATAGTCTTTCCACGCACTGTCGCGGGCGATCGCGCGCCAGGCGTCGACGGTGCCTGCATCCAGGTCATACGTCTTGGCGCCGGCTTTTTGATACACGGCGGCCAGCCTGACGTCGTCGGCCTTGACCGCTTCCAGGCCGTATTTCTCCAGCTCGGCGCCGACCGTCAGGAGCAAGGCTTGATGCTCCTTCGGCAGCTTGTCGAATACCGCGCGCGACATCAGCAGCGGCACCGCCATGAACCAGAATGACTTGCTGCGGCCCGTCGTCAAATGATGCGACACTTCTTCCAGGCGGAATGACAGCAGGCTGGTCGAGGACGTGATGGCAGCATCGACGACCCCGGTTTGCATCGCCGCGTACAACTCGTTCGACGGCAGGCTGACGACGGCCGCGCCGGCCGCCTTCAGCATCAAGTCCACTTCGCGGCTGCCACCCCGTATCTTCATGTTTTTCACGTCGGCCGGGGCGATCACGGGTCGGGTTTTGCTGGCGATGCTGCCGGCCGCCCACATCCAGCACAGCGGCACCAGGCCCTTGTCGAGCAGCACGTCGTTGAGGGCCTTGCCGATGGCGGCGCTTTGCCAGGCGCAGCCTTGCTGGTAAGACGAGACCAGGCCCGGCATCAGGGCAATATTCAATTCCGGCACTTCGCCGCCGGCATAGGAAATCGGGAAGAAGCTCAAGTCCAGCGCGCCCCGGCGCAGCGCGCCGAATTGGGCGTTGGTCTTCATCAGCGACGAAGCGGGGTAAATGTCGAACTTGAGCGCGCCGCCCGAGCGCTTGTCGACTTCGGCCGCAAACAAGCGGCACAGGCGGTCGCGGTAATCGCCATCGGCGCCATTCGAGCCGGGAAACTGGTGTGAAATCTTCAAAGGCTCGGGGCTCTGCGCGAAGGCCACGCCGGACAGGAGGGGCAAGCCGGCCAGCGAACGGCATAGCAGACGACGCTTGGGGTTGGGACTCATGGTGTTCATTTCGACGCGAAGTTGGTGGTGGCGGGCTTGCCATAGGTGTCGCGCAAGACGTTTTTTTGGACCTTGCCCATGGCATTGCGCGGCAGCGCGACGACCAGATGCACATGCTTGGGAATCTTGTAATTGGCCAGTACGGTTTTCAGTGCCGCGATCACGGCTTGCGGCTGCAGCGGCGTGCCGCGGCAGACCACGATGGCGGTGACGGCTTCGCCCAGGTCGCGGTCGGGCACGCCGATCACGGCCGATTCGAGCACGCCGGGCAAGGCGTCAATGGCCATTTCCACTTCTTTCGGATACACATTGCAGGCGCCGGAAATGACCATATCCCTGGCGCGCCCGACAATGCTCAGGTAGCCGTCCGGCGCCAGCGTGCCCAGGTCGCCAGTGCGGAACCAGCCGTCGGCGCAAAATTCGGCGGCCGTCAATGCCGGCTGGCGCCAGTAGCCTTGCATCACGCCCTCGCCGCGGATCTGGATGGCGCCCACGGCGCCGCAGGGCAGCGGCCGGTCGGCCGCGTCGGCGATGCGCAGCTCGACGCCGTCCAGGGCCGGGCCGACCGAGCCGATGCGCCGTTCGCCCGCGCAAGGGTTGGAGCTGATGATGGCCGCCTCGCTCATGCCATAGCGCTCCAGCAGCACATGGCCGGTGCGGCGCAAGAAGGCGTGGCTGGTGTCGGCCAGCAATGGCGCCGAACCGGATATGAAGAGGCGCATATGGTCGGCGCGCCAATCCGGCACATCGAGCAGACGGGTGTAAAAGGTCGGCACGCCGACCATCACGGTGGCGCGCGGCAGCAGCGCCGCGACTTGCCCGGCCTGGAATTTTTTCAGGAACAGGAGGCGGCTCTTCGACAACAGGGCGCAATGGCAGGCGATCAGCAAGCCATGCGCGTGGAACAGCGGCAGCGCGTGCAGCAAGACGTCGGCGCTGCCAAATTGCCACAGCCGTGTCAGGGCCAGGCCATTGCTGAGCAGGTTGGCGTGGCTCAGCATCGCGCCTTTCGGCCGGCCGGTGGTGCCCGAGGTATACAGGATGACGGCGACGGCGTCGGCCGCCACCACGGCGGTGGCGTAATGGCCGGCTTCGGCGGCGGCCAGCTCGCTCAGGGTGCCACCACCATCCTGGTCCAGGCTCAAGGTGTGGGCCACGCCGTGGCGCGCCGCCAGCGCGCTCTTGGCGGCGTGTTCGGCCGGCGCGCACACAAACAGGCGCGCCTCGGCGTCGGCCAGGAAATAGGCCAGCTCGCCGGCCTGGTAGGCGGGGTTGAGCGGCAGATAGATGGCGCCGACCCGCAGCGCGGCCAGGTACAGGCACAGGTTCTCGGCCGATTTGTCGACCTGGACGGCAATGCGCTGGCCAGCACCCACGCCGAGCCGGTTCAGCAAGTTGGCGTAGCGCGCCGTCAGGTCCAGCATCTGGGCGTAACTGAGAACGGTGCCCACTTCCGTATCGAGCATGGGCGCCTCGCCCGCCTCCAGGGCCAGTGCTTCGAAGGCGGCAAACAGGTTCGGATTCATGCTCATATGATGCTCATATCAAGGGGAAACCCGGTCTGCCACGCCCAGCTCGGCATAGTGCGGCGCGCCGGCGGCGCCGGCCACGGAGCGATGCAAGATGTGTTCGAGCGTGGCCGGCGGCAGGGTGCGCACGCTGCCGCCGGGAGCGATGTCGACGCTGGAAGCGGCGCCGGCGGCGGCGATATACAAGCCGCCCGAAATGGCGCCGCCTATGCGCAGGCGCAGCGGCGCGCCGGCGCGCACGCGCAGACGCAAGGTCTTGGCCAGATGTACCAGGTATTGGCTTTGCAGCAAGCGCTCGTCGACCAGGCGCACGCTATGACCGGAACAATCGAGGCGCAATTCCAGCGCGCCCTGGGCGGCGGCGACCAGGGTCGCCAAGCGCAACGCGTCGGCGGCGCCGACCGGGGCTGGTTCGCGGCAAGACAGGGTGCCGGGGCCCAGTTCAAAGACTAGCCGCCCGGCGGGCGCCCGCTGCAAGCGCAGGCGCCGCTCCAGGCTGCGGCGTTCGTCTTGCACGGCCGCTGCCGGACAAGCGCCAACCGGCGCGGCCAGCCATCGGCGCAGCGCGCGCGCGTAAGCCGGCAGCGTATCGTCAAGCAATTCCTCGCTGGCGCCATGGCGGCAGCGCGCGCTGCCGTCGATCGCGGCCAGCACGGTTTCGCGCTCGTGGCCGCCGTCTTGCAGCACGCGCGGCCCGGACATGGCTAGCAGCGTGTTGGGTGCATAGCAGCGGTGGTTGGCGGCAAAGGCCAGCATGCTGGCGCCGCCGAAGACATTGCGCCCCAGTAGGGCAATCAGGGGCAAGCCGTCCAGCGCGGCATCCAGCATTTCCGTCATCAAGGCGCGTAGCGCGCCCTGGATGGCGATGCCGTCATACAGGCGGGCGCCGGCCGAATCGAGCAGCAGGGCCAGCGGCCGGCCGCTGTCGCGCGCCAGCCGCACCAGCGCGCGCAGGTCGGCGCATTCGGCCAGGCCGAACACGCCTTTTTCCGCGTGCTGGTCAGTGGCGGCGGCCAGCACCTGGCGGCCGCCGACCGTGCCGGCCATCAGTTGCAGCGATGAGGTCGAGGGCAGGGCGGCGCCGCTGCCGGGGTCGAACATCGCGGCCAGTCGCCGTTGCGGGGTGGCGCCGGTAAAACCGGAGTCGGGCAAGGTAGATCCTCCTTCGAGTGTGCGGAATGGACGCGGACGGCGGTGGGTCTGGAGCGTTTCGCCTCGCTTCACGCTGCACTAGTCCGGGCGAAATATATACTGATAATTATTTTTGGTATACCAAAATATCAATTTGGTCTTTTTTGCCACGCGCTCCAGCGCGGCGCCGAAGCGGGCCTTGAACTGCTGTATGATTTCCCGATTCTTTCCTGGAAATTGAAGCAATGTCCGACACCGAAAGCGTCACGCAGGCTGAACGCATCAGCCGCGTCATCGAAGCCGATATCTTGAACGCCAGTTATCCACCCGGCCAGCGTTTGGACGAGCGTCAGCTGGCGGCGCGCTTCGGCCTGTCGCGCACGCCGATCCGGGAAGCCTTGAACCGCCTGGTCGCGAACGGCATGGCCGAGCATCGCGCGCGCCAGGGCGTGTTCGTGGCCCGCATCACGCTGGCCCATGTGTTTGAATTGTTTGAAATGCTGGCCGTGCTGGAATCGGCGGCGGCCCGTCTGGCGGCGCGCCGCATCGCGCCGGCCGATGCCGAGCGGGTCTTGCTGGCGGCGCGCGAAACACTGCAAGTGGCGCCCGATGACGACGCCAGCGCCTACACGGCCGCGAATACCTTTTTCCATGAATTGATTTACGCCGGCGCCTGCAATGGCTTGCTGGAAGACTCGATCAAGCAATTGCGCCGCCGCGCCGCGCCCTACCGCAACCATATCCACCGGGTCGGTGGACGGCGCGCCGCCACGGCCCGCGAGCATGTGGCCATCGCCGAAGCGATCCAGGCTGGCAAGGACGACGTGGCAGCCGAGCTGATGTTCCAGCATCTGGATATCCACCGCCCCGAGTTTGCCGATTACGTCCACACCCTGTCGCGCGCAGTGGAAAATGGTATGGCTTGAGCCTTGCAAATACGGGGGCAAAAAAAATTCAAAATTATTTTTAGCGGGGCTGTAAGTAATTCGCATGTGGCAACGACTGAAGTTCAAGTCGAAGCGTTACGCCAGACTTTGCCCCCCACAACCTTTGGAGATACACATGAAACAAACCATCAAATCTGGCGCCGTGATCGCCGCCGCTGTTGCCGCCATGGCCATGTCGGCCGCCGCCTTTGCCGCTCCCACCGCCACCCTGTCGGCCGACGATGCCGTCCATTGCGCCGGCGTGAACAGTTGCAAGGGCACGGGCGATTGCGCCACCGCAGAAAACTCGTGCAAGGGCCAGAACGTTTGCAAGGGCCACGGTTTCGTGAAAGCCAAGGCCAGCGAATGCTTCGCCAAGAAAGGCAAGATCATCGACCTCGACAAGTAATCGCCTTGCAGGCGCCGGCTTGGTCCGGCGCCGTTTTTTCGTCATTCACCACCGAATCCCATGCCACCTTCCCTGATCCAGCCCTCGCCCGGCTTCGGCCTGGGCTTGCGCCCCAGCCATTACAACGAGCTCGCGCAAACCACGCCGTCGACTTCCGGCGTCGACTGGTTTGAAATCCTGTCTGAAAATTATATGGTCCCGGGCGGCAAGCCGCTGGCCATGCTGGACCGGATCCGGCGCGATTATCCGATGGTGATGCATGGCGTTTCGCTATCGATCGGCACGCCCGAGGGGCCCTCCGACGACTACCTGGCCGAGCTGAAAAAGCTGATGCACCGGGTCGAGCCGCTGTGGTTGTCCGACCACCTGTGCTGGACCGGTACGCATGGCAAGAATATGCATGACTTGTTTCCCCTGCCATACACGGAAGAGGCGCTCGCCACCGTGGTGCGCAATGTGCGCCGGGTGCAGGATTACCTGGAACGCCCGATCTTGCTGGAAAATGTTTCCAGTTATTTATCTTTCAATGCCGACACGCTGCAGGAATGGGATTTCGTGGCCGCCGTGGCCGAGCAGTCGGACAGCTTGATCTTGCTCGACGTGAACAATATCTATGTCAGCAGCGTGAACCACGGCTTCGACCCGCAAACCTATCTGCGCGCGCTGCCCGCCAAGCGGGTCCGGCAAATCCACCTGGCCGGCCACAGCGTGCAAGGCGACTGCATCATCGACACCCACGACCGCGCGGTGGCCGACCCGGTCTGGGCGCTGTACGCGGACGCCTTGCGCCGCTTCGGCCCGGTCGCCACCATGATCGAGCGCGACGATAATATCCCGCCGCTGGCGGAATTGGTGGCCGAGCTGGGACGCGCGCGCCACTTGGCCAGCCTGATTGCCGGCGCGGTGGAGGCACCATGAACGGCTTGCGCCAACTCCAGAGCGATTTCCAGGATTATGTGCTGGGCCGCGCCGGCGCGCAGCCGGCCATCGCTGCCGCCGTGCGCGGGCAGTCCGGCTTGCCGGCCGACGCGCGCCTGGCCATTTACTACAATGCCTACCGCTGCCGCATGCGCGAGGCGCTGTCGGAAGCGTTCGACAAGACCTGGAGCTATGTCGGCGACGAAATGTTCGCCGAACTGGCGCAGGATTATCTGGACGCCCAGCCCTCGCATTACCGCAACCTGCGTTGGTTCGGCGCGGGCTTTGCCGACCATGCGGCGCAAGCCTTGCCCGATTATCCCTTCATTGCCGAGCTGGCCCGCTTCGAGTGGGCGCTGGGCCTGGCCTTCGATGCCGTCGACGCGGCCGCAGTCGGTCTTGCCGACTTGGCCCAGGTGGCGCCCGAAGCCTGGGGCGAACTGGTGTTCGGCTTGCACCCGTCGGTACAATTGGTGAGCATGGATTGGAATACCGTCGCGCTGTGGAAGGCGCTCGGCGAGCAACAAGCCCCGCCCGAGGCCGCAGCGGCGCCGCAAGCGCAATGCTGGCTGGTCTGGCGCAGCGAGTTGCAGCCGCATTTCCGCTCGCTCGACGCGCTCGAAGCGCAAGCCCTGGAGGCACTCGGGCGCGGCGCCTCGTTTGGCGGCGTGTGCGAAGCGGCCGCCGCCGCCGATGGCGCCGACCTTACGCCGCGCCTGGCCGGCTATTTGCGCACCTGGCTGGCGCAGGGCGTGCTGACCTGGGCTCCCGCCCTGGCGCAAGCTTGAGCGCCCGCTTCATCGCGGCGGGGATTGGGCCGGAATCAGGGCCAGCAAATCGGTTTCGCCAACATCGACGCCGGCTTGCGACAGCAAAGTCGTGACCTGGCCACGGTGGTGGGTTTGGTGATTGAAGAAATGCATGAGCAGGCTGAAATAATTGCGCTCCGACGCGATGCCCTTCTTGTTCGTGTAGGCGAGGGTGTGATCGAGGTCGGCCTGCGTCACCGTCTCGGCCCAGGCGACGATCATGTCGTCGAGCCAGTGCCGGTGTCGCGCCAGCGGTTCGAGCGTCGTGAACAGCATCTGGTCCAGGCTGCTTGGCGTGGGCCAGTCTTGCAAGGGTGCCAGCGCTGCGTAATGGGCCGGGTGCAAGGCAAAGCGCTTGAGCCAGAGTGTATCGCCAGCCACCAAATGATTCAGGGTGCCCAGTATCGAGCCGAAGAATGCCTTGCGGTCGGCGCCCAGTTCCGCCGCCGGCAAGGTGGCGGCCGCACGATACAGCTTGGCATTCATCCACCGATTGTATTGTGCCATCAGGCAGACATGCTGGGTGCGGCTCATGGAAATTCTCCTTCGGGGGCGGGGCATGCGCCGTGTGCGCCGCCGGCAGTCAGTATACAGTCACGAAATCGGCGGCGGCCGCAAACTTTTGCCGCCCCGCGCTGTCTATTATAAAGGCGGCGCTGAGGGCAGCGCTCCCGCTCAATCCGAGAAACCTGGAGGTATCATGCAATCGCAAATTACCGAGTGGAGCAGTGCTTTCATGACTTCGCTGGCGGCCGCGCTGGCGCTGTTTTTTTCCGCGATACCGAAGATTTTTGGCTTTGCCGTCATCGTGCTGGTGGGGTGGATGATTGCCGCCGTGATCGAGAAAGCTGTCGCCGCCATTTTGCGTGCAGTGAAATTCAATGAATTGGCGCAACGCTCGGGGTTTGCCAATTTCGTGCAAGAAATGGGCACGCGCGCCGATTCGTCGGACCTGATCAGCAACGTCGTCAAGTGGTTCATCCGGCTGGCGGTTCTGGTGGTAGCCTTCGACGCGCTGGGCTTGCCGGCCGTGTCGGAAATCTTGCGGCAATTGTTGCTCTGGTTGCCTAACGTGGTGGTCGCGCTGGTGGTGCTGGTAATTGGGGGACTGGCGGCCAATGCCTTGAGCGGCATCGTGCGCGGCGCGGCGGCGGAAGCGGAATTGAAGAATCCGGACACGCTGGCCAAAGTCGCGTCGGGTGTGGTGTGGGCTTTCGCGATTGTCGTCGCCGTCAACCAGATCGGCATTGCGACCGAGTTGCTCAACACCCTGTTCATGGCCGTGGTGGGCGCGTTGGCGCTGGCGCTGGGTTTGGCCTTCGGACTGGGTGCGCGCGAAACGGCGGCCCAGATCGTGCGCAACTGGTATGACCGGGGCCGACAAAATGCCGGGCAGTTGGAACAGGCCACGAACGCCGCCGCCGATATCGCCGACGACATGATGCGCGAGGCATCCGGGCAAGACTTCTTTACCGAGCGGCGCAGGATGCAACGCCGGGCCGGCTAGCGCTTGCGCGGGACAAGCTTGAAATCGAACGGCCCGGTCGTCACCGGGTCGTCGTCACATCAGTCGCATGGGGCTGCGGCTTGCGACGAGGCTATCCAATTGATACCCTCCAGGGAGCGCTTGGTTTACGCATGGCGTCATGCCGCGCGCGCGGGAATGGCAGCCGATCACTTAAAATACGGCTGAGCCAACTCAAGGAGCGCCCCATGATTTTGAACAAACCTCTGGCCGCCTGGTGCGCCGACTATCCCCTGCTCAAGGACTTGATTGCCTTGAAGGAAAGCAGCTGGTTCAATCCCGTGCTTGCCACGGCGGCCGACGCCTTGGGCGATGGCGGCTTGACGGCGGCCGACGTGGCCGACGCCAGCGCCCGCCTGCAGCGCTTCGCGCCCTATATCGCGCTAGCTTTCCCGGAAACGGCGGCCAGCGGCGGCATCATCGAATCGGGCATCATGGCGATCCCGCACATGCGGGCCGCGCTGGCCGAGCGCTATGGCCTCGACATAGTCGGCGCGCTATGGCTGAAGAAAGACAGTCACTTGCCCATTTCCGGCTCGGTCAAGGCGCGCGGCGGCATTTACGAGGTGTTGCTGCATGCGGAAACGCTGGCGCTGGCAGCCGGTCTGCTGAAAACGGGCGACAATTATGCCCTGCTCGACAGCGACGCCGCGCGGGCTTTCTTCGGCCGCTACCAGATCGCGGTCGGGTCGACCGGCAACCTGGGGCTATCGATCGGCATCATGGGCGCCCGCCTGGGCTTCCAGGTCACGGTACACATGTCGTCCGACGCCCGCCAGTGGAAAAAGGACAAGCTGCGCGCCTGCGGCGTGACGGTGGTCGAATACGCCGCCGACTATAGCGCCGCCGTGGCCGAGGGCCGCAAGCAAGCCGAGGCCGACCCATCCTGCCACTTCGTCGACGATGAAAGCTCGGTCAATCTCTTCCTCGGTTATGCCGTCGCGGCCGAGCGCCTGAAGGGACAGTTGCAGGCCGCCGCGATAGTCGTCGACGCCGAACACCCGCTCTTCGTCTACCTGCCTTGCGGCGTGGGCGGCGGACCGGGCGGCGTGGCTTTCGGTTTGAAACTGGCGTTTGGCGACGCCGTCCATTGTCTCTTTGCCGAGCCGACCCACGCGCCGTGCATGTTGCTGGGCGTGTATACGGGGTATCACGATGCCGTTTCGGTGCAGGACTTTGGCATCGACAATGTCACGGCCGCCGATGGCTTGGCGGTCGGGCGCGCATCCGGTTTCGTCGGCAAGGCGATGGGGCGCTTGATCGACGGCTATTACACCGTCAGCGATGAAGAGTTGTACCGCTTGCTGGCACTGCTGCAGCGCAGCGAAGGCGTGCGCCTGGAACCGTCGGCGCTAGCCGGCATGCCCGGCTGCGCCCGCGTGTTGGGCGAGACGCAAGGCTATCGCGCGCGCCTGGGCTTGACGGCTGCGCGCCTGGGCCGCGCCACCCACCTGGTGTGGGCCACCGGCGGTGGCATGGTGCCGGAGCCGGAAATGGCGGCTTACCTGGCTACGGGACAAGGCTTGCTGCTCGACGAGCAGGAGTGAAGCTGGTCCTTACAGCGACTTCAGGAAAGCCCTGATCCCGGCCAGCAGCATTTCCACCGCCATCGCCGTGAGGATCAAGCCCATCAGGCGCTCGAAGGCCGTCATCACTTGCGGCCCCAGGGCCCGCTGCAAGCGCTCGGCGCTGAGGAATACGCCCAGCCACACGGCGGCCACGGCGGTCAGGGCCGCCACATGCACCATCACTTCGCGCACCTCGGTCGAGGAAAACAGCAAGACCGTGGCCAGCGCCGACGGCCCCGCCAGCGCAGGAATGGCCAGCGGCACAATGAAGGGTTCACCGGCCATGTCGCCCTGGCCGGGCCCGGCCGCCTGTGGAAATACCATGCGCATCGCGATCAGGAACAGGATTACGCTGCCGCCTATGCGCAGCGCGATTTCCGACAATTGCATCGCGGCCAGGAAATGGCGCCCGAAAAACATGAAAAGCAGGAGCACGCCAAAGGCGATCGAGCATTCGCGCACCACTACGCGCCAGCGCCGCGCCGGCGCGACCTTGGCCATGGAATTGACGAACAGGGGCACGTTGCCGAAGGGATCTGTGACCAGCAGCAAGAGTATGAAGGTTTGAAAGAAATTCTGGGTCATGGCGGGCGTTTTCTTCCTATCGGGGCAAACGTGAAACGGAAGAATAGTTAACGTCCGTCAAGTTTTACGATGATAGCCCGGTTTTGCCGTCTGCGCGATCAAGGCGTGGCCGGCGGCGCCGATTCGCTCGCGATGGTGACGGAAAATATCTTGCCGTCGGGCGCGAACCGGCGCGTACGGTGGGCATCGTTGGCGAAAATGCCGGTGTAATCGAGCCGGAAACCCAGGTAAGACGGTTGCTTGCTAAATTCGATATATTCCCGTGATTCGATTTCGCTTTGCGTGATTTGCTTGACCTTGCCAAATATTTTTTCGACGGTTTTCACCAGAACGCCGGGAGCGACGCCATCCGCCGTCTGGCACAGGGGGTTGAAAGTTTCGATGTAATTGATCTTCTTGCGCCAGTCGATAGGCGCATCGCTGTTTTCCTCGCCGGCTGACAGGATGAGCAATTCTTCTTTACTGACTTTTACGGCCACCAGGGCCGCGCCATCGCCATCCGACGAGCGTTCAAAGTGCGCGCCGGGGAAGGCCTGTTTGGCCTGGTGCAAGCTCATGCCGAGGTGAATCGGTCCCATGCTTGTTGCGGAAATAAGGCAGGCCGGTGCAAGCTTCGCATCGGCCGCTTGTGCGGCGCAGCAGGAACAAGCCAGGGCAATGGCGGCGAAGAATCGTAAATGTTGGGTCATGGTGTTGGCTAGCGCACGGGTTTCAATCATGCGTAGCATACCAGTCTCAGAGCGGGCAGACGGGCAGGCACAGCTCGCAGTCGAAGCGCCCCGTTTGCGGATCGAAGCGCGATTCTTCCGCATAGTATTCAAACACCGGGCGGGCATCGCATTGCATGCCGCTGTCGGGCAGCCAGTCGCGCAACAATGCGGTCCAGGCGTCGCCGATGGTGGCCGAGCTGCCCTCGAAGCGGGCGATGGCGTAGCGCCCGCCCGCCAGCGTGGTCAACATGGCCAGCCCGGTCGGCGTGAAATCGTCGGGCACGCCGACGCAGGCGTCGAAGCGGCATTTGTCGGGCGGCGTGATGCTGGGATCGTCGTGCGACATGCCATACCAGGGCCGGCCTCCCAAGCCGTTGGCGCGCAACCAGGGCAGGAATACCTCGTTGACGAATTGGCCGACCGGGGTGCCGTAGGGGCCGATCTTTCTCAGGTAAGCGACGCGGGTGGACGGCAAGTGCGCGAATCGCAGGTTCAATTGATTCTTGATCATTTCATTCTCCATCATGTGGGTGGCAGAGATGTCATGATGCTCGAAAGGGGCGCCGCCGGCCTGATCGGGATTGCGCTCGGCCTGATCCAGATTGCGCTGCGCCGCAGTCCTGGCGCGCGCCGCCCGCGCCTGCTCGGCCCAGCGTGCCGGCGTTTGCGCGCGCCAGGCGCTGGGCGTGGATTGTAACAATGCTGGAAAACCCGCATGAATGCTACGTTTCAAGTTTTCCATTCTGGAAACTACCCCCAAAACTACCCCCAAAAAAGATTTCTTAAATACTTGATCGCCCAAGCCAACAAGACCGTAGACAAGCACAGAGCACCACTCAACTATTCCGTCCTCTTGGCTTCAATCGACATTACACCAATCAGGGGCGCCAACATCAAATTTCGCCGCCGACACTATACTTGCGCCTGATACTTCCGTACCTCATGACAGCTTACTATACAACCCCCTTAGGTAAAATTTGGCAGTAGAGAAAGACCGAGGTGCGCAATGCCCTCGGGTTCAAAGTGCCCAGGAGGGACCCGTCACGTTTCCATGGCGCCCACGCACGCCGGCACGACCAGTCGGGTGCTCTTGATTGCCAAGTGCGTGCGCATGCACTTGATTGAAGCACCTGATGCAATCAACACATCAGCCTCAGACGCAACAAAGGACTTGGCATCGAGCGCCCAAGGCAACAGCGCACCGGCCGCCAATCTCACCACCATATCCCCCTGTTGAAGGCGCACATGCAATGGAAGCGTTAACCCGATAAGCAATCACGGCACAGACCACGCCGCCTGAACTATCCCCGGCCATGGTATCGCCAGCCATGCCATGGTCACACCGCCCCCCCATAACGTAGCACAACGTAAAGGCGACAGAACACACGTCCGATTCACATGCCAAAGCCTACAAACGTGCAAGCCGACATTCAAACCCTTACTTTTTTTACCGGGACACCGGGACAAATGTAAAATACAAATGTAAGTCATTGATTTTTATGGATAATATTGTCCCGGGAACGTGTACCGGAAAGCCAAAATGAAGCCGGGACAACCGGTACAATTGCATATGGGTAATGTTAAAAAACATGAAAAATGCCTTGAACCCCGCATTAATACTGCATTTTACATTTTCATCACGTTAATTTTTAATTGTTAAATCATAGAAATTTACCGCATTGTGAAATATAAAACGTGAAAGTATAGGGAAATAGCTTGGCTGTCGCCCTGATTTACTGGTAATTATTGAACAAATTGCAAAATACGGCGCGAAATGAGTCCACCGCACGCCGCCTGCACCCGGCCGGTGCAAAGTCAATTCGTTGACGGACTCAAAGGAAACAGACCAGTATATCGACTGCGGCATCGCCTATAAACGCCCGCTACCAGCCCGCGCATTGAGTGCCACCCAAGCAGCGGACACCCAACACCAAGCCCGCAAGCCAGGGCACTTGCTGGGCTAGGGATTAGCACCCTACACGACCACATTGACCACGCGACCCGCGACGGAAACATGCCGCAAGAACCATGCAAACATACAGGCGCCGGCCTCGCCGCGCCATTCTCAGCCGCTGCACTTGGCCGCAGTACGTCGGCAATGGAGCGATATGCTGAGCAATGCCGCCCCCTGCGTATCGATCACAGCCGGGCGGCGATGCGCGCCGTAGATTGACCACGCCCATAGCGGCTGGCCACTGCACGTCAAAATTTCCCGAATTGGCCTTAACTTGGCGCATCTGAGTCTAGCTGCTTGATGCTAAATTGAAACATATTTTGACTAAACAGCGCGACGATACGAGGACGTAGGGCAATTGAATCGTGCTCTAACAACAAGATTGTTTTGTGCGGTAACATGCGCCCACCAAAATCGAAAGTGCGGCCATTTCACCAACCAAAAAAGGGCGCGGGGCGTTGATCGATTCACCAAGGCCGCCGTAGCGCATTGGCCGCCGCGACGGCACCCCAGCGCCGGCCAGCGCATTGAATATAGCCAGGCCGTAACGGGCAACCGTGGGCGATAGTGTGGGTGAAGCATTGGAGCGATGCCCGGTATGCCTACTTCCAGAACTGCTACGACGCTGTGACGTGTAACAACGGCGTGTCGTGCGTTAAGATCAAGTAATAATCTCATTCGGATACTTTTAAATTTAGGCAATGCGTTATGGAAAATGTCAAAAAAATTCCTTATTACACCATGGAGCGGTCTTTGTTCCGTGGAAAGGTATGGAAGGAATACTATGGTTCAATTGGAGCCATTCCCATCAATACATCTCAGAAGGTTTCCTATGAACGGCTTGCACCTGGCACACCGCCACCACCCCAGCCACCAAAACCACCCAAACCTACCAAGGAACAACTGAAAGCACAGAAAGCAGATGAAGCGCGTCAGAAGGCTCTTGCTGAACTTCAGAAGAAGCAACAACCACCACCCCAAAAACCACAACAACCTGATCAACCTAAACCTAAAGTTCTTGACGCCGAAGACAAAGAAGAACTTCCTGAGTTTGACATTCAGGATATTCCAAATGCTATGGACAAGATTGGATGGCCTGTCTCTGCAAAGGTTGCTAGAATATGGTTTGCTAGTCCCAAGCACACCTACAACGACCAACCTAATTCAGTTCAACCACTTGACGACACTACCGTAACACTCAATTGGGCTTTGAAATATGGAAACGTCAAAGCCAGGTTGAGTGAATTGCTTTATGAAGATATTTACTCTGAAAAGGCTTTGCCTTTAATAAAAAGAAAAATTCTTCAGCATGTCAATAAAGCCTTCATTGAAACAAAAAACACAAAACCAAACCTGAATTTAGATACAACAATGTATATTTCAGATATGCAGCAGTTTCACATGGATTGGCAAGTTCAACAAAAAAAGATAAGCACTTTAGATACCTTGGATGGGAGGCTGATGACTGACCTTTCGGGCACATTGGGAAATTTTCTTCTTTATGCTGCCATTGGAAGAGTTGAAATTACAGGGGAACGATACTTCAATTACAAAAGCAATCCTCACCAATATTGCATTGACGCTGTTGCTCAAGTAACTCACATATATATCTATTTGAAAGATAATTATTCTTTCAATGATAAAGACCCAGCAAACAGTCAATATCTTGGTCACTGGAACAAGAGTGACATGATTCTTTCATATACTGTTGCGGCAAATGATTTGCTTGGTCAATACAAGCCCGAGTGGAAAGTAAAGAAAATAAATGGCAGCGATAAAATTGAAGAAACAAAAATCAATTGGGATTATCTTATTAATAGAAAAGAAATTGATAAACCAGTTGATAAAAGAACAGGGAGGGTGAGGAAATTCATAGAGAAAGATGTTTATTGGCCTGTTTATAACAAGTCTTACAACGAATGGAGAGAGAAGCACAACAGAGGCGGAGACTTCATGATTTACAGTAAGCCTCAACTCTACAAGCTAAAAAAACCTATCACAATCAAGCTGGAAACGATATGCCGACCATACGACAATACTTTTACAAATCAATAAAGAATTTTATTTTTACTATTGTTTCAATTATTATTTTTATTCTATTGTGTGTCGTTGTCGATTGGTTGCTACCAAGTAAAATTCATAGCGGCCTTGTCATTTTCAGCCTTTCATTCATAAATGAAATTGGAATATTTATTGGATTTATGATTTGCTTATTCTTTGGGCATAAGTTTTTTAAAGTCATCAAGACCGAGAAACTACCAAAACAAGAATTTATGAAGATGATGCCAATTATTATAATTTGGCTTGTTATCATATTATTATTTGCAAATTTTATCGCCGGTCTTGATGATGGGATTGACTGTAAAAAATTCAACTATAATGAGAAGTTGAATGGCGGAGTCAAGGAATTCAACGGAAAAAAATACACTGTCAATATTTGCGGAAGTGGAGTGAATAACAGTCACTTCTTTGGCGATAACATGGATAAGGTTCAATTGACCATCCACAACGACCAAGGGGAGCTTCTAGCCAAGAGACACTACAAAGTTTTTTGGGATGATAAGCCAGGTCACGAGCCACTCACCGTAGGGAAGGACAGCATCACCTACCAAGATGATGAGAAGCAGCAGGATTACAGCATCACCATACCCCCCACACTTATAGACTGGATACGAGCAAAGGTTCCATTTTTTTAAGGCAAAAGAGGGCGTGCGCAGTGTGCCAAAGCCGCGTCGAACACCACTAGGGCGACGATGCGGACGCCGCCATCAACTGGCGCGGGTCGTTGATCGATCCGCGATGTTCCAGATCCACACTGCGCCATTTCGCGGGGAGATATAGAAAAACAGCAGGCATTGCGCCTGCCTTAATAAACTTCACAATTTCGCCATATCTGGCAGTGCATTTTCTTACGCCTCGATCCCAACAATCCCAGGCTTGAATCGATAGCACCGGACCAACCCCAAACCGGGCAAGCGCTCCTTGCGCGTTGCGCCATCCTTATCCGTCATCAACAAGCCTCGCTCGACCAACAGGCGGGTAACGCTTTTCGGATTAAAACCTTTGCAGATTTCATTTTTGAACACCTCCGGCAGCACAAAATATTCTTGCTCGATCACTTCGCCGTCCTTGGGGTGAATCCTGTCGCCATACTCCTTGTGATGATCGGCATTGGAGTTAATTTCAGCGCCCTCGCCGTTCAGCATACGCCTGAATCCAGCGCGGTTAATCGTATTCGGCTTATGGTCATCCGTGGCCCGATGCCACGACACAAACCGGGCTTCTCCATGGGCCTGAAAGAAGCCGCTTACCTGCCGAAGAATCGACACGTTCTCGACGTTGCCAGCGCCACCGCGCCCTTCCAACCAGGCCGCAAAACAGGTGCGGGCCGCGCTCGTCGCCTCGCCAGAAGCCCAACCCGTGATACCTGCCCGAGTTGCAATTTCCCCCGCCTCGCCGACCAAGGCAAAACGAGTCGCGACACGGGAAACCTGTCCATGCGAATTGGCGGGGCACATTTCCGTTGCCAGCTTGCCGACGCGGGCGCCTAGCCCATCGGACAACGTGGCTACGTATTCCACGGCGTATTCGATAAACGCCATGCCGGCAGTGCCGTAATGCTGCTGCGCCATGTTCACCAGATGATCGGACAGGGCAGCGCCGCTGGCAAAGTCATGCAGCGTGTCATACACGCCGAAGCCCTTGCCCGCATCGGCCGGAATATGCGCCATTCGCACGTCATGCCCCGCCTTGGTCCCTTTTCCCGCCTGCTCCATGTGATTGGCCAAACTGATTTCACCATCGGATAAAAACAGTAGCCGCCAACTGGCCACCCTGCGCGCCGTCGCCGTCTGCGTTGCGCGGCCCTTGCCGGTTTCGTTCGCCAGCATGTAAACCGTATCGCCCACCACCTTGGGATCGACTTGCGCGATTTCATCGAGCAGCAGTAGTGCATCGCTATGCTGCACAGCCACCGTCTCAAGCGCGTTATCGGTCATGCGCCAGTTACGCGGATAATCCTTGCCGCCAAAGACCGAGCCGGCCACCTTGAACGCGGTACTTTTTCCGCTGGAACTGTCGCCCCAAATATGAAAGCCCCCCGACGGAATCCGGGCCAGATGCAGCAACGTCGCGGCAAAAGCCGCAGATACGCAAAACAGCATGCGCGAGTTGCCCCGGCAGTGGGCCGCAACCTCAAGCTTCCATTGTTCCAACGTGCCGCGCTGCTTGAATTGCGAGACCACACCGCCGGATGCCTGAAACATCACCATTTCGCTACCGTTGCCGATGGTGCGGTCGGGCAAAACATACTGGTCATCGTGCCAGCCTATGCGGTCCGTGCAGCGCACCCGCTGGTCGGTCTTTTCCGTCTGAATATAGACGGTCAACTGATTTTTTGCCGTTACGCCAGCGCCGATCCGCAAGCCCATTCCCAACAATGTGGAACGGTATTGCGTGCCGTCGCCGGCCAACATGCTGGCCGGCATCGCCCATCGTTTCGGGTTGCCGTCCGCGTCCGCGAATTCCAGCAGATAGCCCCATTCGCCGTTTGCCGCGTCGCGTGATTGCGCCGTGATGTGCAGCGGGCTGCAAATCCACTGTGCGGGCAACGAATCGCCTTGCTGGCTAAAGCCATGGAACCGCACGCCGCCGTCATCGACGGTAAAGAACGGTCGGACATTGTCGCTACCCGCCACATTGGCGGTCGCTATAGCATTTGAATTGCGCCGTCCCTTACTTACCCCCTGGCTAGGCTGCTTTGTCGCCACAGCGGCTGATTGCGGCCGTTCATCAGCTACTTTGCCGGCTTCGGCTTTGGCATTAACCGCGACATTGGGCGTGATTGCATTGGCGCCGCCCGCAGCCAGGACCGCCGCGGCGATTTGGTCCCGTACCGCATCCAACCCGGACGCCGCCGCCAGATCGTTAAAATCAGACTTTCCACCAGTCAAACCAACCGGCTTGCACCAGGCGCCGGACACCGCTTTTGCCGCCGCCATCGCCGCCACGATACCGGGATTTTTCCCTGTTCTGGCTTCGGTTTCGCCATCGTCGTCGGCGCAGATCAACAGCTTCGCGCCTGGATGTAGCGCGCGCATGGCAGCAGCCACATGCCGGATATTACCTTCGTTGAAAGCAAGCACCACAGCGTACCCGGTTGCCTTGTGTAGCGTCGCCGCCGTCGCGTACCCTTCCGCGACCAGCAACCAGGCAGAGGCACCAGCATTGCCGATGATGTGAAAGCAACCCGATACCCGGCCATCTTTCAACATCCGCTTGTCACCGTTGGCAAATATCCGCTGCACGCTCCACAGCTTGCCTTCGCTGTCGTACAAAGGCACCACCAGCGCACCGGCGGCGGCATAGCGAACGCCGTGACCAGCAACGGCCTTGCGTTCCAAATATGCCGATAGCCCCGACTCAGAAGCCGCAGCCCATTCCTGTGCCGCCACTTCGGCCGCCGCCGCCCGCGTGTTCGCCCGGTCAAGCGCCGCAGCGCTATCGCGCCTGGCTCGCTCCTGCTTGATGCGTGCCCTCTCCGCTGCCGACAAGGGCACGGCTGGCGCATAGTCTTTGGGATTGAAGCCGCCCGCCTTTGCCTCGCCGATCAGCGTTGCAATCGTGACGGCGCCGCCAGGATGGATGCCTTTCCATACGGTTTTCGCCGCCCCGACATCGAAATTTGAAGCTCTTTCGCTCCAAGTCTCGAATAATTCCCAACCACCGTCGCCAAATTCCGATTTCAGCGCCATCCCGATCCGCCACCAGGTGTCGCGGTCATTGGATGAAACGAACGATAGCGCGGCGCGGGCCGCATCCATCGTTACCGGCGCGTTATTGTGTCCGTTCATACTCACATGCCTTTAAATTTTGCTTTTCATTCATTGTATTTTTCATGGCATCACT
Source organism: Oxalobacteraceae bacterium GrIS 1.11 (assembly GCA_040544385.1). Classification (GTDB taxonomy): domain Bacteria; phylum Pseudomonadota; class Gammaproteobacteria; order Burkholderiales; family Burkholderiaceae_D; genus Janthinobacterium. The sequence continues at coordinate 5,411 of JBEONR010000062.1, read as the reverse complement.
TCAATGGTTTGCTTGCGAACTGGCGAACATGCTGGCATCGATCGCCGCCTGATTCCGTCCGACGCGCTCACCATGAAAGAGCCGCAATTCCTGTTGTACACGCCCGAGATAGCCCGCCGCAAACGCATCAATGCAATCTTGCATCTTGGCCGGCGAAAGGTCGCCCGTTGCCGCCATGCCATCGCGCATAGACGACGTGAAAACGTGCATCGAGCAAGCAATATGATCGTGCAGTCCGACGACGGCAAGATCATCGAAAAAGCCCACCGCAGCCGATACGCCGGCGTCGACACAGAACTGATATTTCGCCGGCACAGATAGCGCCACTGGCGGAAAATTTGACCCGGCAAGATTGACTAGCAGGGCGGGCGGTTGGAGAAAATCACGCATGATTTCCTCCTTTGCTCATGGCTTGATTGCTGGCCCTGCCGCCGACGACTAGCCGTAGCGCAGGAATAGCGCGGCGGGGTTGAGTCTTGGCACGGCGCGCGGCTCCGATCATTGTTGTTTCCCTGGCGCGGTCATTCATCACGCGATAAGCCGCAAGCAATCCAGCTTCATCGTCTGTCAGTTCAAAGCGCAGGATGGGCTTTGCAGCTAAGGCGACTACCCCCGCTACGATGCCGCCGCTCGGCCTCGTTGGGCGGCTCATGCTGCACCTCCAATGAGCGCGGCCAAGTCGGCGGCAATGCCATCAGCGACACGTGAGCAAGACACCAGGGCGCTTTGCTGGTCAAGCTCTTGAAGAACACCTGCCACCGACAACAAGGCCGCGACGGCATTCACCCGCTCGACTAGACGCCGGATCATTTCAGCCCGAGCTTGGGCTGATTTGGCGGCGCCGGAATAATATTCTTCCGCTCCGCGCAATGTGGCGTCAAAGCCCCTTTCCCATTCCGCCACCAATTGCAGAGATTCCGCTTTGTTTTCATACTTGCGAACGGTATCGGCATAGCAATGTGTGCGCCATGCGGCATGCGTAGCGAAGGGTGGGGATAAAGGCTTATCGTCGCGGTCTAGCCATTCGTTCGCACGGTCGCATCCATCGGAAAAGGCATCCATGATCGCCATTGGTTTTATCGGCGCCATCATGCTGCACCTCCCACGATCAACCGAAAGGTCGGGGCCGAGCGGGACGGATGGTCCTTAGCTATCCGCAGGGAAGAGACCAGGGTTTCTTGCTTGGCTCGGCCATCCATAGCGCGGTATGCCATCGCCACAAGTATTTCATCCGGCGTAAACTCCGGGACTGGTGCGGCCACCGCAGCGGCGATGGCGGCGCGGCGCTCGTGATAGCGGGTCATGCCTTCGCCAGAAATATCGGCGGCGTCCAGTTGCGCATGCACTTTTATTTTCTGGGCTGGGGTCATTGCATTGAGCATGGCCACGATGATGTGCTCGGCCTTCTGCAATTCGGTCAGCAGGCAAGCTGTAATTTTTTCGGCCTTAGTGGCGGGGGAATGTTTGGGCGTAACGGTGCAGCTAGGCATGTGAGCCTCCTTCTGTGCGGTTAGACCGCGCCCCGCTGCAAAACGGGGTGAGCGGCAAATGGCAGGGTTTGCAGACTGGTGCACAAAAGAAAACCAGCGAACCCGAAGGTTCCCCCGCCACCGCCGCTCATAGAGGGCACACGAAGGCATACGCACGTAAAAAAACCGCATGGCGCGGTCAGTGCGCTTTTGTGACTTCAGGCTGCAAAACCTGTTCCCCTCTTTGTCGGGGACATGCGAATAATAAATCGTTCGTCGTCGTCGTGCAAGCGCTTTCGTGCGCGCCTTCCGGGCGACAGTGCGCAGCCAGGCCAGGGATGTGAGTGCGAGGGGCGCGCCATGTTCCCATGCGGCCATCATGGCGCCGCCTTCCCGCATGGCCGGCGCAGCATGCGTGCGAACAACGACGGCGGCATGCGCGCACCATCGGGCACTAAGCTATACCGGGCCACTTGGTGCGATTGTCCACCGTCTGCAACCTCAACGACGGTCAATTTCTCGATCCAATAACCCTGCTTGCGCAGCTCCATCACCCGCGTCGCTGGGTGCATGACACCCAGCTCGGAGCGCGCCTGTGACGTCGTGAGCGGGCCTTGCCGCAGCCGTTCCAGAATGCGGGCGCGCTGTTCCTTGGCCGTATTGAAAAGGCCACCCATTTGGGGCGAGCCTGCATTTTTAAATTCATCGTTCACGGGCATCATTTTTTGCTTTGGATTGGAAAAACCCGCCAGGATTGCGCGGGCTGCTCACCTCTAAGGATGAAATGGAGTTAGTAGCGATTAATCCCAACAAAACCAGGCGAAAACCGATTGACTGAAGCGGGGATTTCACCCTTGTCGTCTCCCAAATATTGGCAACTCACCTGGGGCAAGTCCGCTTGCGGCGGCACGGCCTCCGAAGGGGGCCGAATGTGGGCCGGTAGCGCTCCGCTCGGCCGAAGGAAGCGAAAGGCATCCTCTTTGGATCGCCCATCCACGTACTTGGCAAAACCCTGGATGACAAACTCTGCGGCTTCCGACGCGGGAAACGCAATCGTATCGCCGCGAGTAAATGGCCGATTATTAATCACCACCTTGGCCCCGCTGATACCGTCGATTTTGCTCACTTCGTTCAAAATTGTTCCTTTGAGTACGTGAACTACGTCTTTCTTTTCGATTGCGGGGCGTTTGGGCGCTTCGTACAAAGCGCATGGATAACCAGCAGATCGAAGCGCGGCCACGTTCTTGACCGTTTCCTCTTGCGCAAAAGAAGTATTTCTTTCATCTGCCCACCATGGGGGGAAATAACCGTTCTCAAATCCTGGGAGGTACTGCGAGGATATTTCTTTTTCCTTCAAGAGCGAATGGTTCCAGCGCACACGCAAACCGCCAGAGCGAACATCGCCCAGAACGGTGGCGCCACGTCCGGGAAACTTTTCGCCATGAAGCGGATGGAAGACATGACGCCAAGTATTTTCACAAGAAACCATCTCTTCGACGGCGGCGCGCATCGACTCGATGGCAGAGAAATACTTCTCTTGCGCGCTGTCGTGCTGCACCATGATCGCAGTCTTTACCGCAACTGTCATCTGCTCGCTGGCAACCCGAAGAGACACAGTCGCCGACTCGATGCGATCCCGAATAATAGGCAGGGCCGCCGCCCATACTTGGCCGTCCGCCGAAGCCTGGGCGGCGGCCTTCTCCGCCTGCAAAATTTCGACGTCGACACTGGCGGTATCGGGGGGGCGACGGTCGATGAATGCGGTCGCCACCTCTGTTGAGCGCTTACGTTTCAATGCGGCTACATTGACATCTTCGCAGTCCGCCGTATCGAGCATATCTTCACAGCGGGCGATTTCGCCGTGAAGGAGGTCGATATCAGCTTGATGTTCGGCTACTTTCTTAGCCAGGGATTGAACGGTTTTTTTCATTACAGTGTGCCTTTCTGTTTTTACTATTTAGGTGGGGTCCGCAGCGCTCATGGCTGTGGATTGCGTCTTGACGTAGAGCGACAATGGCCGGAGCGCCAAAATTGCCGCCGCCAAGGTGATGCCAGCCCCCAGCGTTAGCGCGTTCGCGTCGAATTCGCCGGATAGGAAGATGCCGCCGGAAACGTCGCCGGCCGATGCATCGATAGCGTCGGCGGCGATAGCAACCGGGACTTGCGAGCCGTCCACGGCGGCCGATAGCGCCAGAGTGTATTTGCCGGACGCCGTAATCTTGCCCAGCACGGCGCCGCGTTGCAGCACCTGGCCGGACAGGAAGGTCACCGAGTCCGTCGTCAGTTTGTGATTGCCTGCAATCAGTTGGTCCGGGTTAAATTGGAGTGCTTGAAGGCCGGGCAAGAAGGGATTGTCTTGGATGGTAGTGATGGTCATAGTGGTTTTTGTTTAATGTTATTGAGTGTCGCCGCGACGCTGATTATCCGCATCGAGGATCTTGGCCGCGACTGCATCGGCCCCCCGCCCTTCATTCCATGCCGCCAAATGCTGGCGCCCCTGCATCAAATGGGAAAATCGTGCAACGCCCGCCGCGAATGATTCAGATAATGTGGCCTGGCGCTCTTGCTTCGTACTCATGTAGTTCTCCTGTAATTGCTGAAATTCTGTCAAGCCGGATGGCTCATTTTTAAGCTTTTTATTCCGGCGTTCTGATATTGCCCTTGGATTGCATTTTTTTTTTGGCAGCAACAGAACCCGCTAGAATTAATTGCGCCAATAGCTATCGATTGCGGACGCATAAAGCGGCTTTGTTGGTCATGAATTTAGCCCCTGCGATTCGGACTAATTCAAGCGCGATTCCGCCGCATGACTGACAAGATTTTGGGGCGTGCCGATGCTCGCGATTGGAACGGAAAGGGCGCGGCTTGCAGCTGAAGCGGACATTGCCGCTTTGCCCTGTTTTTCAATGCGGTCGTTTTTTTGCGACGTCATCCATTCGTCTAAGCTCGGAAACCAACTATCAAAGACTCGCTCGACAGTGCCATCGGGCTGCAAGACGTAAGGGGTATCGAACTGCACGCCTTCAGATGTGACTGGGTAAGGTGCGAGAATGTTGCCTTCCAACGCCCATGCAAGGACTGGGCATTTGATCGCCTCGGACGGATGGCCGCTTTCGTCGTGCAGCATTTCCAGCACATAAAATCCGGGGTTGGCGGGGATGGTTGCCATGAACTTGAGTTTGGCGGCGATCATTTGGCCGCCACTTTAGGGAGCGCATCAATGAATGCATCGATGTCGGATTCGAGCCAGGCGACCGAATTAACAGACAAGGACAATGGAGCCGGCGCCGTGCCCTTTCTAATGCGCCGATACCATTCCGTGCGCGAGACGGGGACACGCTCCAGAACAGACGAAATTTTCAGAAGGCGCGTCTTCGCCGATTGTTGCGATGCTCCAGGAATTGGCGCGATCGCCAAAGTGGAAGTTTTTACCGAATGACTCGGCAGTTGTTTCGTTTGTAGTTGCAGCATGCGCCCCCCTGTTACTGCGTGGTCTGTCAGGTGACAGACTCAACAGGGAAGATTTTGAACGGGCGCTTAACGCCTGCAAGTGCTATTTGCACAGCAGTTTAAAACGCCGAAACCCTTGCCGCTACTGGCTTTGCGGACAGGCAATGACAGGCAATCTGAGGCAATGCCTGAATGCCTGAACGCCTGAATGCCTGAATGCCTGAATACCTTATGTCCGAATGCCTTTTAGTCCAGACCGCTGAATGCTTTCGGCGCTGGGAACTTTGCCGCCTCTCCCCGTCATGCCAGGCTCATTCTTAGCATCGGCGGCGACCATCGCAACGTGTACTTTTTTCGAGATTTTTTCGTTGCTCAGTGTGCTATTTTTCGCATAAATAGCCCCCTGTGTCAAACTGTTGTGAGACAACTTCATCACGCTAATTAAGGAAGTTGACACACATGGATTCTAAAATGACAATAATAGCTGAGCAG
>JBEONR010000061.1:0-25724 GCA_040544385.1 Oxalobacteraceae bacterium GrIS 1.11 | reverse complement strand
CGACGCCATCGCAGCGACTGGCATTGCGCGAGCAGCATGCCGTGCCTGCCTTGGCCAACCTGCACGCCTGGCTGCTGGCCAGCCAGCGCAGCGTCGCTGCCGGCAGCGGAACCGCCAAGGCCATCGATCATGCCCTCAAGCGCTGGCCGGCGCTGCAGCGCTACGCCAGATCGGGCAACCTGCCCATCGACAACAACCCGGTCGAGAACGCGATACGTCCGATCGCCATTGGCAAGAAGAACTGGCTGTTCGCCGGCTCCGAGCGGGCGGGTCGCCGTGCCGCCGCCATCCAGAGCCTGTTTGCCACCGCCAAACTCAATGGACTCGATCCCGCGCGCTGGCTGGCCGACACCCTCGAACAACTCCCAACTTGCCCCAACAGCAGGATCGACTCACTGCTACCGTTCGCAAACTCTACACAGCCCTAAATTCAATTGGAAGGTGGGGCGGCTGGGCGCTTACCCATGAAATGGGTGGACCTTAGTTCGTCGTCAAATTGGAATTCCCGCCGCATAAGCGAACGTGTATACATAATGGCAAGCAAAGGTGGCGGCCGACGCGCTCGATGAGCCAGAGGAAGCAGCCTCTTCTGAAATCTGAAAATGACAGAACAAGACAGCGGTGCCGGACAGGTATAATGCCCTGCTATCACCACGAGAAAATTTCAACTTACGGAATACCAATGAAATCTCAGGGACAAATTCCTTTTATACAGGCGCTACGCGGTATCGCCGCAATTGCGGTTGTAATTTACCATACGCATTCGCTCGTCGGCGTAACTCCTGATAATGCGATTTCACAATGGATTTTTTCATCTGGTCCGGCCGGCGTTGATCTTTTTTTCATGATTAGTGGCTTTGTCATGGCGCTCTCCATGCAAAATACCAGTGCCACATTAAATAGCAGTTTTCAATTTTGGAAAAATCGCTTTTTCAGAATCTGGCCTACCTACTTCATTATAACGATCTTGTTTTGCCTAACCGAAACGATTGTGCGAAAAAATATCACTCCCAGTCTGGTCGCCGATTGGGAACTGCATGCCTGGACGCTAACAGGCATAGTCAGATCAATGCTATTTTTTCCATTAAACTATGCTGCGGGCGCGCCATTTTTCGGCGGTTCCGTACTGCACGTAGGCTGGTCACTGAACTACGAAGCCTATTTTTATTTCATTCTCGGCTGTTCATTGATGTTCGGCCGTTATCGCTGGACGGCATTATTCGCTTGGTTTTTTATTACACTCATAGCTCCATTGCTCTTCATTACTCCGTGGTATGGAATTTTTGATATCAGCGCATACCACGATTACCGGCCAGGCTACCTGAATCTTGCTACATCCCCTATCGTTTTTGATTTTATAACTGGCCTGCTTATAGGTTTTATTTATACATCCCGTTTCCGCGTACGCAATTTGCAGATTTTATACATGTTAATCCTGGTGTCAGTAAGCGCAACAGCATGGTATTTTCTCAGCACAATGACAAAAAAATTCGGCTTTCCGTATTGGAGTATGCCCATTTCCGTAACTTTTTTACTGCTCGCTCTTTTAAACAAAGAAAAAGAAATAGCCACGCCTGCACCACTGCAATGGCTAGGAAAAATATCCTACTCTTTGTATCTGATTCACCCACTGGTCCTTGCTCCCGCATATCTGCTCACAAGGGGCACCAGCATGGGTTCATACACACGTGACTTCCCTTATTCCATGCTCGTGGTTTCCATTTCAATTGTTGCGGCCTGGATCAGCTACGAACTTTTAGAAATCCGCCTCAGTTCTGCCCTGAAACGTAGCGCTTCACATATAGGCACAATCTTGCGAACAAAAAATCAGGACATTGCACGCGATTGAAAAACCACCCCAGGTGCCGGATCCTCAAAGCGACGACCCGTGTTCAGCCGTACACAGTGTGGTTGTGCTCTGCAAATAAAGTCGCAGTAGAGATACGGGCAGCTTCAAATTCCAAGTGCAACACGAAGTTAATGAACAATATTCGGCGCCTCTCATAGCCGCGCCATACCGTAAAAATAAGGAAAGCAAGCGCAATTTGTCGAACTCGGAGGGCCAGCTTACGGAAAAACCTGCACCGCCAGATTTCAATCATACTGAGCGCTCAAAAATGCCCCTTTCGGGGCATTTTTGAGCGGATGTACTGTTCTGCATTCATTATCCGACCATTTTCAATCGATTAGCAATCCACCAACTGCGTCCCAACATAAGTAACGACGAAACAAGCAATCCAACCAGAAAACTAGTCATCAGCGCCATCGTCAAACCTGTCGTGCGGGTTTCCGGCAAGCTTGGTCCAGCAATAAAACGGCTTTTCTCGAGATACAAGCTCAAAGCATTTTCATTATCAATAGTAATTGAATTGTAAACTTCTTTAATCAGCTCATCATTTAAATTTTTACTTTTGAAGACACTCTCTTTAAGTGGCTCCAGCGCCCGCAAAATGACCTCCCCAGATTTGCTCGCATCCAGAACTCCCTTGGCACGATCATAATACTCACGAAATAAAAAATTTTGCTGCTGCTCACGCTTGGCCTTTACAATAGCTTCGCTCGCGTTTGACGCCTCTACCTCAGTCGACATCAAATGCGTGGCCGGCGACAAAAATCGAGAATTTTCTTCGGTCACCGTTACAATTTGACGTGACGTTTGATTGAGCGACTCCGGATAACGCCCCACAATTTGCTTCAATGTAATCCCCCTGCGCCGGCACTCCTCAAGCTTCTCTTTATTGTCGATAATATCATTATCCAACTTGATAATTCTTGCCGTGATCTCAGAATGTTTGAAACGCAAGGTATCCGAATAAATCAAATAAACGATGCTATCCATTGCATATCGACCAAGTAAGCCCACGATGCGTTGTGCATTTTCAGGACTACCGCCCTCGTAGTCAATTCGCAAACCAATCACATTGTTGCCGCCATCTTTGGGTTGCTCCATCAATTCTTTTGCATCAAGCTTGGTAAAAGGGTACACTGGTTCCAGCAGTTTCGATATACCATCGCGCGATGCAAATATTCTTTCCAAGCTATAAATTCCCGCTGTTCCCTGCAGCTTATTTTGCTGGACAAATTCGGAAAAACGCCCGCTCGTATTAAATGCGGCGGCATAGCGTTTATAGTCAGCCAGTGCGATACCGGGGCTCACGTCCTTGTCCTTCCAAGACTTTTCTTTCACAATAGGAATCGCACCGCCGAATTGTAAAAATCCCTCGCTTCTGTATTTAGACAGATATAACGTTGCGCACCAACCAAACACCATGGCCAACGCGGTTCCCAGCATAATCAGCTTGCGACCGCGCCACAAAATCGCCAGCACATCCGTCAGAGAATAGACTTTCTCGTTGCCGTGACCGCTCCGTCCACTTAATTCGTTCAGTTTTTCCATAATTCTTCTCTAAGTAACAAGTGTAGCTGTGTGGTAAAAATACATGTCTCCTATCCTCCCCGGGCAGAACAATGCGCTTTCCCGACGACCCGACATGGACGAATGAACTGAAGCGAAGAGGGAACCTTCCAGTAACTGGAGGAACAATCTGGACCCACGAAGCGTGGTCAGCCAGTATACACGCTCCGCCGCCGACCCGCATCTACGCCGGCAGTCAACGCGCGATGGTGACTATCGGGCTAGGCTGCGCCACCGCGCGGCTTTGCGCGCACCAGATCAAATCTTCGATCCCGCACTGGGGCGCATATTCGTTCACCGCCCGCAATAGCAAGGCACGCACCGCAACATGGTCAAATTGATCACAGGCGGTAGTCAATTCAGCCAGTATACCTTCCAATTTTATCCAGGGAATCTCCGCCTCCTGCGCCCGCATGATTAGCGGGTGACGGGTTCCCTCAACATTATCACCGATCAGCAACTCCTCGTATAACTTCTCCCCGGGCCGCAGGCCTACATGATGGATTTCGATGGTGCCGTCGGGAGTCAACACGTTTTTGATTTCCAGCCCGCTCAAATGGACCATGCGTTTGGCCAGATCAACGATCTTTACTGGATCTCCCATATCGAGTACGAAGACATCGCCCCCCTCACCCATCGCGCCCGCTTGCAACACTAATTGCGCCGCCTCGGGAATGGTCATGAAGTAGCGTGTGATTTCGGGATGGGTAATGGTGATGGGGCCGCCGGCCATGATCTGCTTACGAAACAAGGGAACAACCGAACCGGAAGATCCCAGAACATTTCCGAATCGAACCATCGAAAACAGCGTCTTGTTTTGTTTACGGGAAAACGCCTGCAAAATTAACTCCGCCAACCGCTTGGTGGAACCCATCACATTGGTGGGTCGCACGGCCTTGTCGGTCGAAATCAGTACAAACCGTTTCACCTCGGCAGCCATTGCCGCCCGCGCCATATTCAAGGTGCCCAGGGCATTATTGCGTATCCCTTCAATCGGATTATGCTCGACCAGGGGTACATGTTTGTACGCCGCCGCGTGGTATACCGTTTCGACACGGAACGTACGCAGGATCGCTTCGCATTTCTTCGCCTCCAACACCGACCCAAGAAAAGGAAGCAACTCCAAATCGAGCTGCGAAGCCTTACGCAAGCTCTGCAACTCCTGTTCGATCGAGTATAGTGCGAACTCGGACATTTCCAGCAAAATCAGCCGGGCCGGCCGCTGTAGCAGGATCTGGCGGCAAAGTTCTGAGCCAATCGAACCACCCGCACCGGTCACCATCACCGACTTGCCAGTAATACACATTGCCATCAAACCTTGATCCGGCTCCGCAGCATCGCGCCCGAGCAAATCCTCAATCTCGATTTCCCGCACATCCTGCACTTGAGCATGGCCACTAATGAGGCTTTTGACCGGTGGCGTCACGAGCGTTTTTATTTTCAGCGGCTCCAGTCTATCCAAAATACGGCGCTGTTGAGCCTTGGATAAGGACGGCATCGCCAACAATATCTTGGTGATCGCCTTGTCATTCACCAGTTCCTGCAGGGCAAGCGGCGCGTAGACTCGAATGCCCGCAATTGTCGCTCCTTGCAGTTCTTTTTTGTCATCAATAAAAACCACAGCTTGATATTCGTGGGAGTTCGATAGTGCGATGGCAAGTTGATTTCCGGCAGCACCGGCGCCATAAATAGCCACCCTGACCCCGCCCGTCACTCCACTGGCGCGCACAAAATATCCCCGCGCCATGAAACGACTGGCCGCAACATACATAATCGCGCTTACCCAATAAATGCCAAATACACCGCGCGACAATCCCATCATATGCGTGAACGCCGCCAGCGCGAGCAGCGCCGCAACCGATAATGTGACACCCAGCACCACCACGTAGACAATTTTGTAATCGATGAAACGAATAACGGCGCGGTACAAACCCAGCTTGATAAACACGGGAATCGAAATCAAGGGAGCGGCAATAATCAACCATAGGTAGGGATGCAGCATTGACATGCCAGAAGCATCGAAACGCAACAAAATTGCGGTGCAGAATGTCAATGGCAAAAAAAACAAATCGGCAATGGCGGCAACGATTTGTTTATGCAGGCGGGGGAAACCCAAAAGTGACTTCATTAGCGATAAACAATTCGAATATAAAACTACGGAAGCGGAGAGCGCCACGGGCGCGCGACAATACGCAGTAGCCCACTGCATTGATCGGCGCCATGACGTTGGCAAATAGCAAGAAAAAGTGCGGTATCGACGTACCTGTCTACCTTAATGAACAATTGCCACCAGCGTGGCCAGAATGATCTTCAAATCCTTCATGAAACTGCGCTCCTGAACATAACGCACATAATATTCAAGTTTGACGGGCATAATCTCTTCGATATAGGCGCGTTCGGGATCGCTGGCACGGCCAAGAATGGCATTCTCCTCTTTGTATTCGATGGAAGCCCACTCTGTAATCCCCGGCGCCACCGATAACACAATGACGCGCGCCGCGTCGGGATAACAGGCGACATAGCGTGGCACTTCGGGCCGCGGCCCGACCAGACTCATCTGTCCCAGCAGCACGTTCAATAATTGAGGCAACTCGTCGAGCTTATAACGCCGCAGCACGTGGCCGGCGCGTGTGATCCTGGCATCGCGCCCAACCGTGATCTGTCCTTTCGCCTCGGTGCCCACCGTCATTGTGCGAAATTTAAAGATCTGGAACGGCACCCCATGCCGCCCAACACGTTCCTGCCGGAAAAATACAGGCCCGGCGGCATCAAACTTGATCCAGCATGCGACCAGCAACAGCAGTGGCAGCAAAACAAGCAAGCCGATCAAGGAACTCAGCAAGTCAAAAACACGCTTTGCTAGCATAATAACTCATGCAATACGCCAATGACCCGGCTTTGATCGGCGTCGCTCATTTTGGTGTACAGGGGGAGACTCAGCATCGACTGATAAGCAGCCTCTGCCTCTGGGAATTGCTCTGGTGTCAACTGATACGTCTCGCGCCAATACGGTTGCCGATGCAGGGGAATGTAATGCACGCTGGTGCCGATGCCGCGATCGGACAATTGCTGGATCAGCGCGTCGCGCCCTAGCCGCGCCTCTGGCCGCAGGCGCACCACATACAGATGCCAGGCATGCACGCCGCCGTCGGGGGCGTCGACGGGCAAGATCAGGGGCAGATCTGCCAACTCTTCAAAATAACGTTTCGCCAATTGCTGGCGGCGCTCCAGGAAACGGTCGATTTTACGCAGTTGGTGAATCCCGAGCGCCGACGCGATATCGGTCAGATTATATTTGAAGCCCGGCGCGACCACCTCGTAAAACCAGGCCGGCGTCTTCGAAGTGAAACGGTCGAAAGCGTCACGGCTAATGCCGTGGATGCGCATCATCTTGATGCGTTTGGCAATCTCCACATCGCGGGTAACCACCATGCCGCCCTCGCCGGTTGTCATGGTCTTGTTTGCATAGAAGCTGAACACCGTCACGTCGCTTTCCAGCGTGCCGATCAGGTGCCCCTTGTAGCGGCTAGGGAATGCATGCGCGGCATCCTCAACCACCTTCAGGCCGTGCTTGCGCGCCAACGCCAGAATCGCATCCATGTCGCAGGACAAGCCGGCGTAATGCACCGGCATAATGACCTTGGTGCGCGGCGTGATCGCCGCCCGGACCGCCTCGATATCCATGTTCAGCGTGGCGGGATCGGAGTCGACCAGCACCACGTCGGCGCCCATGTAGCGGACCACTTCCGCAGTAGCCGTAAAAGTCATTGACGGCACGATCACCTCGTCGCCCGGCCCGACGCCAAGAGCTTCCAGTGCGAGATGCAAACCGGCGGTGGCGGAATTCACCGAAATAGCGTCAACACCGTCGCCGATGTAGGTAGCAAAATCCTGCTCGAACTGCTTGGTTTTCGGTCCGGTTGTCACCCAGCCCGAACGCAGGCATTCGACCACTGCCTGGATTTCCTCCTCGCCGATTTCCGGAAGGGCGAAAGGTAAAAAATTCTGTTCAGCCATAATCTATGTCATTCCTCTTGTGTTGTTTAAGGTCGCAAAGCCCAGCCGGGCTGGTAGGCGACAACTTGCTCCATGCGCATCGCCGAAACGGCGTTTCCAACATTGAAAACCGACTTTTCGCCGGATATCCGGCGTCGCCTACGACGAGCGGCCGCAAGCATCCAAAAAACTGCGCGCCAACACCGGATATGTGTGTTTTTCCAATACGAAGGCGCGGCCGCGCAAGCCCATTTCCCTACGCTCATCCGCGCTCAAGGTCAGCAAGGTGCGAATCCCCCCCGCCACGGCCGCTGGATTTTCCGGCGCCACTGTTAAACCACAGTTGGCCTCCCCCACAGGATCGTTGCCGGACTCGATCGCCATTAAAACCGGCCTACCCGCCATCATATAGTCCATCAACTTGTTCGGCGCTATCCCGAAGCGAAACAACGGTTGTCTTTGCAAGCCGATATATGCGATATCGAATCGACGCAACAATGCGGGAATCTGCTCCTTTTTTACCGGGTCGATAAACCAGACGTTTTGCAAGCCTTCCGCACGGGCACGCTGCTGCAGGGCGACCTTATCCGGCCCCCCCCCCACCAACACGAAAGCATTTTTTTCAGACTGCATTAATTTTGCTGCATCCAGAAATGTGTCCAACGCGTTGGCGACACCATGGGTACCAGCGTAACCAATGATAGACAAACCCTGAGCCCGGATGGCGGAGAGTACACTATCGACCTCGCCGTCCAGGGGCGGGCTGTCGAGCAGCCATTCGGCTGGGTCGATACCGTTTGGCACGATATGCAATTTGTGCGGCGCCATGCCGTGCAATTCCATGTATTCTCGTACCTTTGGCAACATCGATATCACGACATCGGCATTGCGGTACGCATAGTTCTCGGCCGCCTGTATCAACATGATGAAAGGGTGCCATTTCGACATTCCGCCCAATTCCATCGGTGACAGCGGCCACAAATCATGTACTTCGAATAGCAGCTTGGCCTTGGCCAGCTTCGCGATACGGCGCGCCGGCCAAATATCCATCGGATAGGTGCTGGAGGCAATCACTACGTCAGGCTTGAACTGGTGGACCACATGTTTACTCTCACTAAACAGGCTGCGAATAAAGGAACCCATATTGCGCACCCGTCCAATTCCATTGCCGGAGTACGGTGAGGTTTCATACCACGTGTATTGAATGCCATCAATAGTTTCATCCAGTCGCGGGCGGCCCGACAATTGTGGCTCGGCGGCGCGAATGTGGGAGCGCGCCGAGGCCAGGATGCGCACGCTGTGCCCCAGACGTACCCACTCGCGCGCCAGATAATAAGGCCTATACTCCATCCCGTGATGGGGCGAGCCGGCGTAATGATTGATCAGCAGAATGTTCACTTCAAATCGTCCATCAGTCTTTGCACGATCCTGCATGCGGCATCGCCTGCTCCGTAGGGCGTCACTTCCGCGCCTTTCGTGCCAAGGCTGGCGCGCAGCGCCGTCAATATGGATGGGGCATCGGTGGGCGGAGCCAGTCGATTCCAGCCGGCCTCCAGCAACTCGACCCATTCGGTTTCATCGCGCAACGTCACGCATGGCACGCCATAGAAAAAAGCTTCCTTCTGTACGCCGCCGGAATCAGTGGCAATCAACGCGGCGTGTTTTTCCAGTTGTACCATATCTAAATAGCCAACCGGATCAATCAACACCACACGTTGCGCCAACGCTTCAAGCTTACCTTGCTTGGCCAACACGCCCCGGGTGCGCGGATGTAAAGGCCACACCACGGGGAGTTCTTGCGCAAACTCCGCAAACGCCTCGACGATCGCCGCCAGTCTGGTAGGATCCTCGGTGTTCTCGGCTCGGTGTACCGTTGCCAAGCAATATGCCCCGGGCTTCATATCAAATTGCGCGCCTAATTTTCCAAGTATCCCCCCCTCAGCGCTCGCCTGCGAACCTTGATGCAAGGCCACATCAAACATCACGTCGCCCACGGCCACGATTTTCCCAGCATCGACGCCTTCGCGTACGAGATTGGCGACCGCCGTCTGCGTGGGGGTGAATAACCATTGCGATACCCGATCAGTGAGAATACGGTTGATTTCCTCCGGCATTGTCATATTAAACGAGCGCAAGCCAGCTTCCACATGCGCCACCGGGATATGCAACTTTACTGCCGCCAAGGCACCCGCCAGCGTTGAGTTGGTGTCGCCATAGACTAGCACCACATCCGGCTTTTCTATCAACAGCACTTTTTCAATCTCAATCAGCATGCGCCCGGTCATTTCACCATGGTAACCACCGTGAATATCTAGCTGATAAGCGGGCGCCTGGATACCCAGCTCGGCAAAGAACACATCGGACATATTGGTGTCAAAATGCTGACCTGTGTGAATCAGCAACTCTTCGACACCGGAAGTATTGCGCAAGACACGGCTGACCGCTGCGGCTTTGATGAACTGAGGACGCGCCCCTATCACTGTAATAATTTTCATTTTCAACATCCTAAATTAATGCGTTTCAGGCGCCCCTTGAACGGTCTTCGCATACGCCTGCAACATCAGATCGACCGAATACTCCCAGGAGAAGTGCTCACATACCCATTCGCGGCCGGCCCTTCCCAACGCCAACCGCTTGGGCTCGTCCAGCAGCAGGTGCAGTGCATCGGCCAAACCCTGCGGACTCTCATTCGGAATCAACAGGCCGGTCACATTCTCCGCGACCACCTCCGGCAAACCACCGACACGGGACACCACAACGGGCAGGCCACAACTCGACGCCTCAAGAACGGCAACACCGAAACTCTCGCTCTCGTTTCTGCTGACGGCGACATAGATATCCAGCCGCGCCAACCAGCGCGGCACCTCGGCGTGCGCCACCTGTCCGACGAATTCGACGCTCGCCCCCAAGCCCAACTCCGCTACCAGAGCTTGCAGCGCGGCGGTGTCCGGGCCACCGCCGACCAGTAAAAGTTTGATATTAACAGCCAGCGCGGAACGCTCCGCCATCAAGCGCTCCAGTAATAGGGAAAAACCGCGGATCAAAATATCGATGCCGTATTTTTTCGCCATCGTTTTCACTGTCCCTATCACGACTTGCCCCGCATTCCGGGCGCCTTGGGCCGGAACGAAAATCGCGGGGTCTATCCCAAAAGGGGTAACCGAGATATCGCCGATTTCCGGACATATCCGGCGCACCTGATCGGCCATCACATGACTGGTCGATGCGATGTGGGTGGCGGACAGTAAATTGCGCCTAATTAACCACATCTTGAAACGCGACTGGTACGGAAACTCATAAACATCGGCGCCCCACACTGACAACAGCATCGGCCCCCGCCACAGCTTGGCGATCATGGTGCCATAGCCGCTAGCGTAATGACAATTTACCAGATCCGGCACTATCTTACCCAACAAGGCGCGCAAGGCCGCGCGGTTCAGAAAATAACCCTTGCCGCCACGGAATGGCAACATATGAAACTTCACCGCGCCTGAATATTCGGAGCGGTCAAATTCATGCTCGCTAATCAAGTGCACCTCGTTCCCCCTGGCGGAGATAGCGTTGCACCAGCGACTGACATGAATGGAGTTTCCGGGCCCGAGAATAACAATTTTCATAATACGTTAAAGGCAAGATTCATTGATACAGTCCAGGGAACATTGAGTTCAATTTTTTTTCTCATACCTAATTCTCCATAAATCGATGAATTTACACAGCACGTAAGCCACCGGCAATGTATAAATAATATAACCCAATCCTATCACCACGTTTCCACGTGCAATCATTAAAAGTGAAGGAAAGCCAATTCCTAAGTAAACCGAACGCATCACGACCGACGACTGGTTCAAAAAACGCTCAAAGCAGACCAAGGAATAGGAAAAAATGGCGGGATAGAGTAGTGCGCCAATCAAGCCAAAATTAAGCAAGGCGTCGCCCCAAACCAGGAAGTGCAATGACCCTGGATTTCCCGTGTCCGCGCTCTCCTGCAACTGTTTGAGAAATAAATTATCGTTGAACAACCCGTCGTTCAGCGCGGCAAGCCAAACCTGATAGGTCACGTCGAGCGGCTTCAATTCAATTCCGAACAATTCCCTAGGTGAAAAAATAAAAAATATCCTATTGATAGTAGGAAGGAAACCGGCGCTCCAACCATCCATATATTTATGCACGACAAAGAAATAATATTTGGTTATATCGTCTTCGCCGCCGGAAAGTCCCCCCTCGGAAATAGAATCACCGACCAGTTCCAACAAGGTAGAAAAATTGGAATCAAGAATGGCACCAACACCGATTCCACGGACCGCTCGGGAAGTCACATGCAAAACAAAGGCTGCCAATACGCCACCAACGAGCACACAAAACCGCTGATTCGTGCTAAATTTTTCTGACAGAAAAAATTTACAATAAAAATATCCAGCCAGACAAAAAAGCATGGCGCGCGACCCGGTCACCGCAAACACGCACAATGAAACTCCCAGCAACAATATTAATTTCGCTCTTTTCCCACTAAAAATGGGGACCAGCGAAAAAGCAACGAAACCAAGAAGATTTGAAATTCCGTCAAACAAATTCAAGCCCTCAGTACGTTGCTCATACCAATTCAGCATCAAAAAATCGAGACCATTCCTGACCTTTATTAGGATAATTAGCGCAAATAAGGCAAGCACGGAAAAATACAAGGCGCCCCATTCCCCAGAACCCATGACCAATGGCTGACTTAAATTCGAGACCAAAGGTCGACGCTGATCAAAAAACCATAAAAACAGGCAAAACAATATGTTTGAAAAAAACAAAAAAGTCGAGCCCACATATAACGCGGGTGCGCCGAAGGCTTCAAGAGTTTTTCCCTCGTCAATCGATAGCATATAATATGCGAGCGCGATCAGAGAAATAGAATAATATCTGCGCCTTGACATTGAGTATAAAATACCCGGCAACAGAGTCAATGCCAGAATCACAGGAATCATTTAAACGTCATTTTCAATTGAAGTATTACGCCGCAGACCGGGACGACGGGGTGGCGGCATCCGTATATCAGGACCACCAAGCGGACAGCGTCCCTTTTAATCGGAGAAATTCCCCATTACCGCGATCGCTCGCGCTTTCTCCGTTTCGGAAGCAAACCTGTTTTTAATGAATCTGGCCGGAACACCACCCCAAACCTCATATGCGGGAATATCCCTGGTCACGACCGCGCCGGCCGCCACCACCGCACCCTGCCCTACGGTCACATTCTTCAGCAATACCACATTCGCTGCGATCCAAACATCGTCGCCGATAATTGGCGGCGCCGATCGCCTTACGGATGCCCGCCCCCCTCCATGTTCAGCAAGAAAATAGGGGGAGGTGCTAACTTCGTTTAATGCATGCTCCTCGGGGCCAATTAAAACATTATACGCCAGCGAACAATAGCGACCAATCGATCCACTATTAACAATCCCCGAATTAATATAGCTCCCCTTACCAATTTTCACACCGCGTCCAATGGTAACGGCGCCGAGATATTCCGCTCCCTGTACGTCGGCAAATGGACTGATTTTTGCCCCACGCCCTAGACCAACACCCAGACACCCGGCGCGAATCCAGCCAACGCAATAGTAGATATCCATGTAGAGAAAACGTAAAATATTCCTCAGGAAAACATTTAATTTCATTTCCCAGCCTTTCCGAGAAGCGCCTGCGCCAATCCAATATCCAATAATTTCATGAGGCCGACAATAATATATATGGCGCAAAACAACTCAGCCAAGAGCCAGGCCAGTGCCGCAGCCATTTGCGGCGCCATTCCGAACACCAAAAAAATAAACAGCAACGCAGCCGAAACAAGCAGACGCAACAAATAAGCGTGCGTGCTGCGGGCAAAAGCATCCTGTGAAAACAACAGCGGAGCGGCCGTCCTGGCCAAAAACAGGGGATACACGGCAAACAATAATATTTGCGCCGGAAAAACTGCCTTTTCATATTCGCGGTTTAAAATAAATGGCAATAGTTGGGCTGCCAGCACAGCAAGAGCAATGAACGGAAAGAGAAAGCGCATACTGGTTCGCAGCAAGCGCAGATATTCTGCGCGGATGTGCGGTACGGAATTTGCCTTGCTCCAGCGGTTAAACAGGATCGGCGTCACCATTGCCAACGGCAAGCCAAATGCCTGGTAGCCCATTACCGCAATATTGAACCACCCAATTTGCGCGTTGGACGCACCGTAGCGCCGCATTAACCAAAATGTCAAAACCGGTTGTATGGCCATTGTCAAGCCCTGCACGAACACGGAGGTGCCGCTGGTCAAAAGACTGCGCCAAGGAATGGCTATGGCAGGACTGCGGTCGTTTCGATACAAAGGAAAAATCAACCACGCGGCGACCAGACAGGCCAGAGCCGCGCTTAAAGCATAGGCTTTGGCCCACAGCGCCGGCTCGATTGACGGCTTTAAGGCCAGCACCAACATCATGGCAAGAAACAAGGCCACGGCGGGCACGATGGTCAAGCCTGAAAAACGCCATCCATCGTTATGCGGCAGATAAATGCCACGCCAAAGCGAAATCAGGACCAAGGCGGCGGCCGAGAGGCCGAAAACCAGCGCCATAGAAAATCGCTGAAATAAGTTCGACGCGACATAATCCACCTGCTCTATCGCAGCGGCGGTGAGCAATGTCGCCGCTGCCGCAAAGACGCAGGCATAAACACACGACCATATGATCAAGGTCCGCGGCGGACACTTGAACTTGTTAATAACATACACAAAACCCTGAGGAAAGCCAAAACATCCAATCACCACCAATAGGTCAACCCAAGCCTTTGTTTGCGCGAATTGCCCCTGCACTCCCGGGCCATACCAGCGCGCCAAGAAAAACACCGTCAATAAGGAACAACCGGTACCCAGTGATTGAATAAATATCGTATAGATGAACTTCCGTGACAGGCTCATTACTTATACGCTTACCGTGTTCCGTCAGAAGTAACGGTTGATACAATCAATAACTGGTCCTGCATGTTTAAGTCGGGCCCCATAGGCAAACTCATCACTGTTTTTGATGCCTTAACCGATTCGGGATACTCATCCTGCGCGCACAATCCAGCGTAGGCCGGCTGCAAGTGCATGGGAATCGGATAATGTACAGCGGAAGGTATGTCGGCTTCTTTCAAGATGGCTTGCAGCGCCTCCCGCTTTTCCGCGATGACCGTGTATTGGGCGAAAACACTGGTGCGGTCTGCGCGCTGGACAATCGTTTGAATTTTCTCAGCCAGCAATTCATTGTAGCGAGCGCCAATTTCCATGCGTTGCTCGACTTCCCAATCAAACCGTTCCAACTTCGCCAGCACAATCGCGCATTGAATCGTATCCATACGCCCGCCGACCCCGATCCGAGTATGGACATAGCGCCGCGACTGGCCATGTACGCGGATCTCACGCATGGCCAACGCCAATTGATCGTCGCTGGTGAAAATGGCACCGCCATCGCCATAGCATCCCAGTGGTTTGCTGGGGAAAAAACTGGTACAACCGATGGTGGACAAGTTACAACTCTTTTTGCCTTTGTAAGTCGCGCCAAAACTTTGCGCGGCATCTTCAATAACGGTCAAACCGTGTTTGACGGCAATGGCGTTAATTTCATCCATGTCGGCCGGTTGACCGTACAGGGAAACCGGCATGATCACTTTGGTGCGTGGGGTGATTTTCGCTTCGATCAGTGCCGCATTGATGTTGCAGGTATCGGCTTCGATATCAACGAAGACAGGCGTGGCGCCAAGCAAGACAATCACTTCCGCCGTGGCGATGAATGAAAATGGCGTGGTGATGACTTCGTCGCCAGGCTTGACGTCGAGTGCCATCAGTGCAATCAACAAGGCTTCCGTACCCGAGGCTACCGTAATGCAATGCTTTGCGCCCGTGTATGTGCTCAGTTTGTCTTCCAGCTCCTTGACTTCCGGGCCCATGATGTACTGGCCATGATCAAGAACCGTCTGGATGCGGGCGTTGATGCTGTCGCGCAGGGCATTATATTGGGCTTTAAGATCGATGAATTGCATGGTTTTCGCTTTTTATCAGTGCTGACGAAAAATTGTGCTGGCAATTCCGCCGGCGCGACGCCTTTTCAGAAAACGGTGCGCGCCCGAGAAATGCAGTCCACAACTCTGGTAGATGGACGGATGGTGCCTGATCAACTATTAAGTAGTAATCAAAGCACAAACATTTTGTTTTAATTCATAGCGTTCGCCGGTATGCGGACAGATAGCCACGGCTGCGCCCTTGAGCGGCAAGTCAAGACGTTCGCCGAAGCGACTCATCCAGCCGATTTGACGGGCCGGAACACCGGCCATGAGGGCGAAATCAGGTACGTCGCGGTTGATCACGGCACCCGCCCCGACAAAGGCGTAGGCCCCGACAGTGCTGCCGCAGACAATCGTGCAGTTGGCACCCAGAGTCGCGCCGCGCCGTATCAGCGTCTTGCGGTATTCGTCCTTGCGCGTCACCGCCGAGCGCGGGTTATACACATTGGTGAAGACCATGCTGGGGCCGCAAAACACATCATCCTCAATAGTCACCGCGTCATAGACGGAAACATTGTTTTGGATCTTGACGTTATCGCCGATGTTGACATCGTTACCAACAAACACGTTTTGACCGAGGGAGCAACCCTTGCCGATTTGCGCGCCGCCGCAAACGTGGGCAAAATGCCAGACCCGGCTGCCATCGCCTATGGTGGCGCCATCGTCGACGATGGCGCTTGGGTGAATCGTCGCCGTCATGTCAATACTCCAGCGGCAGCGCGATGCGCTTGCCGTCACGTGCGGACAGGTAGGTAGCGATCAGCACTTCCAACGATTTCAAACCCTCGCGCCCGTCGGTCTCGGGCTCGGCTTCACCGCGCAACACACTAATGACATTGACATAATACAAAGGATGGCCAAAACCATACACCGATGTCGTCTGGTAACTGGCATTCTTGACCAGATGATCGTCCTCGTCCGGCTCAGCGAATTCCCATTGCTGGACTTCATTGACGGCCACACCACCAATGCGCACGGTTCCTTTTTCTCCCAGAATGGTAATGCTGCCTTCGAGGTTTTTCGGGTAAGTGAGCATGGTCACGTTCATCGAACCAAGCGCGCCATTACGCCAACGCAAACTAATGACGCCCGTATCCTCAACCTCGATATCGCGCGCCAGCGTGGCGGTATAGGCATGCAAACTCTCAACCGGACCAATCACCCACTCCAGCAAATCGACGTAGTGGCTGGCCTGATTCATGAACGCGCCGCCGTCATACTCCCATGTGCCGCGCCATTTCGCGCTGTCATAGTATTCCTGCGGGCGGGTCCAGAACACGTTCAGATTGACCATGTAAATCTTCCCGAAACGCTTTTTCTCGACAGCGTTTTTGAGCAGTTGCAGCGTGGCATTGCGGCGATTCTGCTTGACGACGAACAAACGCACGCCAGCCGCGTCGCAGGCTGCGACCATGCGCTTACCATCTTCCCAGCGCGTGGCCATGGGTTTTTCGGTAATGACATGACGGCCTGCCGCCGCGACCTGGATTGCCTGTTCCGGATGCAGGCCGGAAGGCGTGGTCAGGATAAAGGCATCGGCGTCGCATCCGGCCAGCATATCGGTCAAATTTTTGTATGGCTTGGCGCCGGTCGCGCTGGCAGCCGCTTCCAGAGCTGAGGAATTAATATCGCATACACCGACAAGTTCGCAATGCTCGCTATGCTGCTTGATCGCATCAAAATGGTTTTTGGCAATACGACCGCAACCGATTAGGGCAAAACGAATTTTACGGTTGGTAATGGCGGCTGGAAAATGACGCATAAATTAGGCTTTCAAATCTAAGCTTTGACAACATTCGGTTGCGGGTCCAAATAAACACCGCGCGTATCAATAATGAGCTTTGCATTTTTTAATCAAGTCGCAATCGAACGCCTTATGCTTCATCGCTAACAACAAGACGTTATAAGATGCGATCGATTCGGTGGTCAGCGGTATGCTGTCGATATTAAATGTATGTTCGCGCATGCTCGGAAACGTCGGAACATACGGATCGATATGACAGCCGTACGCTTATCGAACTTGGAAATAAGGCGTTCCAGCGTTTTCTCTTGATTGTTGTTATTCATATCTTCAAATAAAAAATAATCTACGGCTGCGGCAACCATTCTCGACGCAACTCCGTCGATTCCGACGCACGCGGTCACCGGATCGACAATAATTAGCGAAAACTATTTAGCGTGCCATTGTTCCTGGCGTCACCTGAAAATCAGGTCGCGGCAACATGGTGTTCAATTGGCAGCCAGGACTCCAGCAACACACAAGTCCAGCTTGATTCACAGCCGGAATCCTCGGACGGAAAAAAAGAAGGCCAACGCTTTCCCGTCAAGTACTAAACAACACCACGCAATGTTGCGGAAAATGAAAGCAATCTCGGTCCGATGGGAATAATCCACACAGCAATATTTTCACCGTGAATTGGCATACTACAAAATCCGATTGCGAATTTTAACATTATTGGCCACCGGATGATGAATTTGTTTGGTTTCTCCCGTGCCAAGGGCCATGCTATGGACGACGGTAAACCGCTGCCGGAAGAGCTTGAACCTGTCGGCTACTAGCGCATGAGTACTGGCCTGTAACCGTACCCGAGGAAGCGCTATCACGCGACCGGGGTGCCCTATTTTCTGAGATGAATGGCAAGGTCAAGCAACCGCCGGTGGCTGAACTCGCCAAGTTCAAGATAGACCCGGTGGCGGTCGGCAATTCCCCGGTTCGCCGCATGAGCGCGGCGGCGCTGTGTTAATTGCACAGCCGGTGACCGTTATGGCTTGAGCAAACCACCCAATAGAGCCGCCACCTTTTGCTTCGGCTTGGCCGCTGGCAATGCGTTGCCGGCAACCGGCGCGACTGCCGTGGCCGGTTCGTATGGTTTCGAGAACCAAGGATCAATTTTCTCGCGGCGCGGCAAGGGACCAGAACCGGGACGGCTGCCGCGCTCGCGCTCCGGCGGACGGGTGGATGACCGCACCTCGCTGTCGGCCACGTAACGGGGCGGGCGAACTTCGCCGTCGGCGCGCGGCGCGCGCGCCTCGCCCTCCGGGCGCGGGCGCCGGCCTTCGACGCGTTCGGCGCCGGCGCGATGCGGCGCCGGCGTGAAGCCCGCCAGTTCGCCGCGCTGTATGGTTTGCTTGATCAGTTTTTCGATGTCGACCAGCAAGCGCTCGTCCTTGTCCGAAAAGACTGAAATGGCATCGCCCGATGCGCCGGCGCGGCCGGTGCGGCCGATGCGGTGCACATAATCTTCCGCGTTATACGGCAAGTCGAAATTGATCACGCATGGCAGGTCCGAAATATCGAGGCCGCGCGCCGCCACGTCGGTGGCCACCAGCACGTCGATCTCGCCTTGCTTGAACGCTTCCAGCGCCGCCATCCGCTCTTGCTGGGTCTTGTCGCCGTGGATCGCGGTCGCCTTCACGCCCTCCTGCTCCAGGCTGCGCGCCAGGCGCGAGGCACCGATCTTGGTATTGGAAAACACCAGCACCTGCTTCAAGGCGCGGCCCCGTATCAAATGGGCCACGGCGTCGCGTTTGTGCTCGTCGGCCACCTTGTAGACTACTTGCGTGACCTTGTCAGCGGTCTGGTTACTGCGCGCCACTTCAATCAACAGCGGGTTATTCAGGAAACTGTTTGCCAGCTTCTTGATCTCGGGCGAGAACGTGGCCGAAAACATCAGGTTCTGTCGCTGCTTCGGCAACATATTGATGATGCGCTGCAAGTCCGGCAAGAAACCCATGTCGAGCATGCGATCAGCCTCGTCCATGACGAGGATTTGCACTTGCGACAGGTTCAGCGTCTTTTGCTGCACATGGTCGAGCAGGCGACCCGGGGTCGCAATGACGATTTCCACGCCGGCACGCAAGGCGGCCGTTTGCGGCGCCATGTCCATGCCGCCAAACACGACGGTCGAGCGCAGCGGCGTGTGCTGAGCATACGCCTTGACATTCTCGGCCACTTGCACCGCCAATTCACGGGTCGGCGTGAGCACCAGCGCACGCACCGGGTGGCGCGCCGGCGACATACTGGAACTGGCGTGGGGCAACAACAACTGGATGATCGGCAAGGAGAACCCGGCCGTCTTGCCGGTCCCCGTTTGCGCCGCGCCCATCACGTCGCGACCTTGCAACACGATGGGAATGGCTTCGGCTTGAATTGGCGTCGGGTGGATATACCCCTGGTCGCTCAAGGCGCGCAAAATGTCCGGCGACAGACCAAAGTCGGCAAAACGCACGGTGGGCGCGACGCTGGGCGCGACGCTGATCGGGGAGGTGAACTCAGTTTCAGACATAGATTTTCTGGTGTGCTCCCAGACTGCGGGAAGCCTTGCTTTCTTCAATAAACAACATTTTCCGGGCGCAGACAAATTTGTGCATTGCGTGCTTCGCTCGCCAAAGAGCATGCTCTTTCAACACCTCTGTACTCCGAGGCAATCTGTCTTGCATTTGCTGGAGCGGCGGGAGGGTGCGGGACGGCGACAATGGGAACAATCGCCATGAACATCGGGCGTGGCATCGCGCGCGCAGACGAAGATACAATAACAGTGCTGTAAACGATACCCTAAATGCGCGCAACTGTACACGGAAACCGTACTTTTCCATCAAAAACCATGTCAAGCAAATAATAATTGCTTGACACACTAGCTTTCGACCAGCCATGAACAGCACTCCCTACCAGAACGATACACCGCCCGTGCCGCCGAGCAAACCCGACCCGGACGCCTGCTGCCACGGCGGCTGCGCCTTGTGCGTGCTCGACTTGTATCAGGATGAACTCGAACAATATCAATTGACCTTCAAGGCGTGGCAGCGGCGCCAGCCAGACTGCGACGCTTGAGCGGAGCCGGTGCAGCCAAGGCCGAGACCATTTGCGCCATCAAATATCGCGCGGACACCCTCGCGTAGGACCGGGACCACAAGCGGCAATGTTCCCAGCCTACATCCGGGCGTAGCCTCATCCGATGCCTCAATGTTCGCCAGCGTACTAAAGTGGCCTTATCAGATGGTGCCATCGGCCCAGTGATTCACCGGGCATACTCCGAAGTACCGAACCGACGACGAGGCCAGATATGTACCAAGCCACCGCTTCCACCGTTTCATCCGGCAATAAGCTCGCAGCAGTCATCAGCATCACCGGTGCGCAGCAAAACGAATTGCTCAAGGCTTTGCCGCGCGCCGAACTCGAAATGTTGTTCGATCAATTGGAACTGGTCAACCTGCCAGCGGGCAAACACTTGTTTGATTTCGGCGGCAAGATCGATTACAGCTATTTCCCCACCAATGCCATTGTTTCGCTGCTGTATGTGATGGAAAGCGGCGCCACCACCGAAATCGCCGTGATCGGCTGCGAGGGCGTGGTCGGGGTCGCCCTGTACGCGGCCGAACGAGCCAGTTGCAGCGCGATCGTGCAGGGCGGCGGCTATGGTTACCGCTTAAAAACCGAATTCCTGCGCGAAGTATTCAATGCCGGCGGCACGCTGGCGCAATTGATGCTGCGCTACAGCGGCGCCCTGTTTGCCCAGATGGCCCAGAACGTGGTCGGCGGCCGCCACGCCAGCATCGAACAAAAACTGTGCCGCTGGCTGCTCGATCGCCTGGACCGCTCGCAAGGCCGGGAATTGAAAGTCACCCAGGATGCGATGGCCAATATGCTGGGCGTGCGGCGCGAAAGCATCACCGTCACCGCCCGCAAATTGCAGGACGAGGGCTTGATCGAATACCGGCGCGGCACGGTTACCGTGCTCGACCGGAGCAGCCTGGAGCGGCGCGCCGGCCATTGCTACCGGGCCGCGCGGGCTGGTCTCGACCAGATGCGCCAGCGCGCCGCCAATTGAATGGCGCCCACCCGACTGGACTTTGGCATGGATTTCCCCTATCTTAGGCAAATCTTGCCACCACACGCCATGACATTACACGACCCCGCCACGTTGATACAGGCCCAACTCGATGCTTACAACGCGCACGACGTTGCTGCCCTGCTGGCCCTGTACGCCGACGATGCGCAACTATTCCAGCATCCGTCCGCGCTGCTCGCCAGCGGCGCGGCACAAATCGGCGCGCGCTTCAGCGCCCGCTTTGCGGCCAACCGGCCGCAAGCGACCCTGCTGCAGCGCACTGTGCTCGGCAATACTGTGATCGACCATGAAGCCGTGCGCAGTTTCTCGCCCGACGCAGAAGTGACGATGGTCGCGATTTACGAGGTGCGCGGCGCGCGGATCGCCCAAGCCTGGTTCCTGACGGGACCGCCGGCCACGGCATAAGCCATGCCATCGTCCACCCTCAGGCTGGCCTTGGCGTCCGATGTGGACGCCATGGAAGCGTTGATCGCCCGCTCCGGGGTCGAACTAAGCGCCGGCTTTTATTCGGAACAACAGGCTGCAGCCGTGACGCGCCACGTTTTCGGCGTCGACTCGCAACTCATTGCCGATCAAACTTATTTCGTGATCGAACAAGATGCTGCCATCGTCGCCTGCGGCGGCTGGAGCCGGCGCCGCACCCTGTTCGGCGGCGACCGCGCCAAGAACGGCCCCGATGCCCTGCTCGATCCGGCCACCGAAGCGGCGCGCATCCGCGCCTTCTTTGTCGCGCCGCACATGGCGCGGCGCGGACTGGGACGCCAACTGATGCGCCATTGCAGCTTGCAAGCTGCAATGGCAGGCTTTCACACGCTTGAGCTGGCCGCCACCCTGCCCGGCGTGCCGCTCTACCTGACATCCGGTTTCGAGGTGGTGGAGCGCATCGGGTTGACGCTGCCGGGCGACATTTCCCTGCCCCTCGTGCGCATGCGTAAAAGCATCTAGCCGGTGCATCTGGACGGCGCTTGCGCGCCATCAAGCGCGGCGCGCGCACCCTGTCGTATTTTTGCGCCCGCGCCGCGCGCTCCTTGCTTAAGCCCGGCGTCAGTCTTACCATCGGGCTAAGCCATCGATGCACTGGCGCGTTGTTCCCCTCCCGCATCACAACGACAGGGTTATCCACCATGAAATCTCAAGCACTGAGAGCGATATGTCTGGCCGGTTTGCTCGGCGCCGGCGGCGCCCAAGCCCAGGTCGGCGTCTCGGCCGACTTCGGCACAACGGGCGTGGGCGCCCACCTGAGCGTGCCCCTGCAAAGCAATATCAACCTGCGCTTTGGCGCCAACTACCTGAACTATTCATACGACTCGCATACCTCGGACGTCGACTATGATTTCAAACTGAAACTGCGCACCGTGGACGCCTTGCTCGATTACTTCTTCACGCCCGGAGCATGGCGCCTGAGCGCGGGACTGGTCTATAACGGCAACCGGGTCGACGCCCATGGCAAACCCAATGTCAACGGCAGTTACACGATCAATGGCAATGTCTATCTGGCGTCGACGGCCGGCACCATCGAGGGCAAGATCGACTTCCGCAACGCCGCGCCCTATCTCGGCATAGGCTGGGGCAATGGCGCCCAGCGTCCCGGCTGGAGCTTCGTCGGCGACCTGGGCGTCTTGTTCCAGGGCAGCCCCGACACCTCCCTGGCCAACCAGGGTTGCAGTGCGCCGGCGCCGGTATGCGCCAGGCTGGCCAACGATGTCGCGACCGAAAACAATTCGCTGGCCGACAAGGCGCACGATTTCAAGATTTACCCGGTCTTGCGCGTGGGCGCCAACTACCGCTTTTAGAGGATCGGGGGCGCTCCCATGCCGGCTTACTTGCGCGCGATGTCGGCCACCAGGACAAAGGCTGCGTGACGGATGGCCGGCTCAGCCTCCTTGAAGGCCAGGTCCGCTTTCACATAGGCAGGGCGCTTCAACTCGGTCTTTTCCGCCGCCGTCGGCGTCGGCGCCGTCACATACAAGCCAGGTCCGCCGTTATAAGTTTGTTGCAACACGCGCTGGCCGTAGCTCGACGCATAAAAGCGCGTCATTTCGCTGGCCGTTTCCGCCGTCACGAGGCGCGCAACCGGAATCGCCAGGCGCCGGTAAATTTCTTCCGGCGCGACCTTTTGCAGCTTGTCCATCACCGCCTGACGCTGCTTGGCGTCGGCATACTTGCTCATGCCGGCGGTCATGCGCATCAATTTTTCCGCCTGCATCGAGGCGAGCAAATCATGCGCCGCTGTCACTTGCGCAGTGTCCGGAGCGGCGGCGGGCGTGGCGGCCGATGCCCATGAGGCGGCCGCGATCAAACCGGCCAAGACCAGCACTTTCATCGATTTCATTGTTCATTCCTTTACGATACAGCGACCAATTCCGGCGCAAGCGGGCATCATCATATCAGAGCGACCCAACATATCCATCGCGCGCAAGCCTGGAGAAATACCCCGCTCCCAGCGCTGCTGGCGATGAGCATCCCCGCATCGATACCGGATTCGCGTATTTCAGCCATAATTATCGAATCATGCGCCTCGCCGCGCCCATCTACACCATCCGCCCAGCCATGCGCCTACTCATTCTGTCCGACCTGCACCACGAACAATGGCGTGAACATGCCCCCCGCAGCGAGCCATCGCTGAGCCGGCCTGACGCAGTGATTTTGGCCGGCGATATCAACACCGGCGCCAAGGCCGTCGAATGGGCCACGCGGGTGTTTGCCGGCGTGCCCGTGCTGTATGTGCACGGCAACCACGAAGCCTATGGGATGCAACTGGAAGAGGCGCAAGACGATATCGAAGCGGCCTGCGCCCGCGCCGGTCATGTCCATTTCTTGAACTGCGGCGAACACCAAATCGGCCGGGTCCGATTTCTGGGCGCGACCATGTGGACCGATTTCAAATTGTTCGGCGACGACAGCCGCCAGGCCTCCATGCGCGAGGCGGAAGCCATCATGAACGATTACCGGCGTATCCGGCTGGCCCAAAAGGGATACCGCAAGTTGCGGGCCGCCGACACCGCGCAATTGCACAGCCTGCACAAATCCTGGCTGACAAAAAAACTGGCCGAAGCTTTCGACGGGACGACGGTCGTGATCACCCACATGGCGCCATCGTTTCACTCGGTTGCCGATGGCTATGCCAGCGCGCCAAGCTCGGCCGCTTACGCATCCCGCCTGGAGCAACTCGCCGCCCAAGCCGATGTGTGGGTGCATGGACATGTGCACGAGTCATTTGATTATCATATCGGCCGATGCCGCGTTGTTTGCAACCCCTGCGGCTACATGACGGGCGGCGGCACAAGCGAAAACGCGCGCTTCGATCCCAACTTCATTATTGAAATCTGAGGCGCCTGGCCGCGTCGCTTGAATCGGCATTGCCGCGGCCTCAGCCATCTTTTTTTGAAATACCAAGGGGAGTTTCCCGTCACATCCGGGCGCATCGCAACACGACCGGCTAGGCGGCGGCCACGCTAGCGCCCCGCATGGGCAATTTCCGGCTGTGTTGCATGGCTCTCGATGAAAGTAATCATCTTCCCGGCATTCGCCGGACTGTTCCTGGCGATGTGCCGACCGATTCGTATCGAATGAAAGGGACGTCGCTGTCGCGAGCGACGCACTGGCGGTCCGATTTGAGCGCCATGTCAGGGTCAGGCCTCGCTGATCGCCCCGTGTTCATCGCGTTGCCAAGCACTCAAGAAGAGACCTGTTTCAATATTAAAATGGCTCTCAAATTCTTGTTCAAGGGCGCCGCTGTCATTAAATATGAAACCGTGTACCGTCTTGAGCAATAGTTCTTTGATTTTGGCGCCGTCGTCCCATGGATGTTCGCCATCGTAATATTGATGAATAGTCATGAAGGCGGTGTACACGGATTGACCTTGTTCATTGTAGGCAAGCATCAGGACTTTGTCTTTCAGCTTTGCTGAGAACGGCGGTTTCTTGGTAAGCGTCTACTCAGCGCCGTCTTGAATCTACAGGCAGATTGCCCGATGATGCGATCACACCGCTGGGAAGCGGAGTGTTAGCAGGAGGTTTTGAGTTGGTGCGCGCAGTTCCAGGGCAAGAACTCATCGACGCGGTTGACGGGATGGTCGGCGATGTTGGTGAGCACATGACGCAGCCAGGCCTCGGGGTCGACACCATTGAGCTTGGCGGTGCCGAGCAGCGAGTAAATGGCGGCGGCGCGCTCGCCACCACTGTCGGCACCGGCGAACAGGTAGTTGCGGCGGCCAATGGCGACACCGCGCAAGGCCCGCTCGGCGGCCGAGTTGTCGATCTCGATCTGGCCGTCGTCGCAATAGCGCAGCAGCGCTGGCCACAGGTTCAGCGAGTACAGGATCGCCGCCGCCGTGTCCGACTTGCGCGATAGTTTGTCGAGCGCGGCGCGCAGCCAGCGCTCCAGGTCGTTGAGTAGCGGCCGCGAGCGCCCT
>JBEONR010000060.1:0-25848 GCA_040544385.1 Oxalobacteraceae bacterium GrIS 1.11 | reverse complement strand
CCCTGCGCAAACAGGGTCACAACATGCTTGCCGTTTTACAGCACGCCTTCGCCGGAAATCCAATCCAGTCAGTTGCGTAGCGGCTGAATAGTTACAAACCATGATCATCCGAAAATTGGTCCCCGCCGACGCCACGGCGTTCAAGCGCCTGCGCCTTGAGGCGACGCGCAATGCGCCGGCAGCGTTTTATTTCAATGACGACGAGATCGAAGCGATCTCGACAGATAGAACAATTTCAAGCGCAACTGGCGCCCTCCGAGCATGAAGCCGTGTTGGGCGCGTTTAACGAGCTCGACCTGGTCGCAGTGTGCGGCTTGCGGGGCGAAGTATTGGAAAAAGTACGACACCGGGCCGACATCTGCAGCGTCTATGCCAGCCCGACCAGACGCGGGTGCGGCCTGGCGCGCCAATTATTGGGCGCCGCGATCGCGCAATGCAGGGCCAATCCAGACATCACGGTGCTGAGCTTGAACGTCAACGTCGACAATACGCCGGCCAAGTCGCTCTACCTGGCGCTGGGATTCGTCAGCGTCGGGCTGCAAAAAAATGCCATGCGGGTCGCCGGCGCCTAAGTACCCAGTCGGAATAAATTGTGAGATGGATGTGGTCCTGGGCGGAGTGTAGTAGGGGTTTCGTGGGGCTTGGATCGCTGCAAAGCGATCCTTCCGATGCAAGGCGCCCGCCCTTGCAGCGCGCCGACCAGGGCCGCAGACATCCTCAATTTATTTTAAATGGATACTTAGATCCACGAAGAAAGCATAATGCTGGAAGTCTGAGCGACGGCGCGCCCCCGTTTGCCGATTTTGGGTAAACTACATTACTGTGGCAGCAGGCAGGCCGGCAAGCGCTCTCGACGCGCCAAGGCTGGTCCAGGCAAGGCTTGCGCGTTTCATCGGACATCGCTGCGACTGCTCCATCATCGGCAAGTCGCTGCCGTTCGATGATATGAGAGGAGAGCGACCATGAAAGATATCAACATTCCACCCATTGAAGCGCTGGCCAAGGACGTGGCGCAAGCCATCGGTGGCGCGCGCCGCTTTGCGCTGCGCGCCTTGCACCGAATCTCCTGGCAAGGCTTGATGCTCGCTTGCGTCGCGCTCTCGCTGTTGATCGCCGTCATGCCGCTGGCGCTATTATTGTTTATCATCTTCCTGCTTCTGAAACTGCTGGTCGGCATCGTCTGGTACCGCAGCCGCAAGGCGCCGCCTGCTCCGAACCGAGCCGGGCCTTAGGAGTCGTGAATAAATATGTGTTCCATTTGGCCGGTTCTGGCGGGAGCGTAGCAGGGCAGCTGCGGAGCGGAGCGCTGCACAGCGATCCTCCCGATGCAAGGCGCGAGAAGGAGTCATAGCGGGCTATGGCGACGACGAGCACCCTCGTCGGGCACCTTGGCGCGCCCGCCAGGGCCGGTCCAAATGTGACAGTAATTTCTGAACGACTCCTTAGTCTGCAGCGATGCGCGCCGGCTACGCTTGAAAACAAGTTGCGCAAGCCGGGCTGGAAATGCCTATCTGATACATGTCAATCCGCCATTGATCAAGCGTCCGTCTGAGTGTGATCAAGGCGCGTACCCCGGAGGCCGAAGTGAGCGAACGTCCGCCTCCCGCAAATGATCGAAACTTCACGATCCCAAGAAAAGGAGTTCCCATGTCCGCTATCCCGAAAAATACCAAGGCCACAGTGCTGCCCTGCCTGCGTTACCGCGACGCGTCTGCCGCCATCGACTGGCTTTGCCATGTGTTCGGATTCGAAAGACAGCTCGTGGTGCCGAATGAAGACGGCAGCATCGCCCATGCCCAGTTATCGTTCGGCAATGGCATGATCATGCTCGGCTCGATCTTCGACACCGAATTTGGCCGCTTGATGAAACAGCCTAACCAGCTCGACGGCGCCAACACCCAGACTTCCTACCTGATCGTGGCCGACGCCGACCAGGTGTATTCGCGCGCCAGGGAAGCCGGCGCCATCATTGTGCTCGACATCAAGGACGAGGATTACGGCGGGCGCGGCTTCACCTGCCGCGACCCGGAAGGCCACGTCTGGAGCCTGGGCACTTACGATCCATGGCAAAACCAAGCATAGCCTATGCCGACTCTGATTCAAAACAAAGCAATTTGGCTGCCCCGACACGCTGGGCAGGCCGACAGGCTGCTAGCCGATCGCGTCTATCAACGCCTGGTCGGCCACTTGCACCGGCTTGATCCGGATCAGCTTGCGGTAAAGCGGCGGCAAGTCCGCGCACAAGGCGTGCAGCGCAGTCTGGTCCATTGCCGCGCGCACATACTGGAATTGCGCGGGATTGCTTTCCGGCAGCGCACCCTCCATCGTCGAACCATAGGCGCCCAAGTCCATGAAACTGGCCGCGCCCTGGTCCGGCCCGATCGCCAACACGAAAGTGCCTTCTTTCGGGTGCCCCAGGTGGCGCCTGACCTCATCCTGGAAGCTGGCGTCGGCACCGCACATCAATTCATAGCGCAATTGCGCGTACCGCCGCGTGCATTCCATGAACGGGGTACGTATCGCCGATTGCGCCAACTGGCCCGGCTCGCACAGCAAGAGGTTGCCGAACACGTCGAGCAGCGCCACCGCATTGCCGGCGCCGCCTTCGCGTTTGTCGCGCGCCATCGCCGCCAACAAAAATGGCGCCAGCCCGGCGTCGGGGCGGTGCGGCGTGCCACGGTAAGCCAGCGCGTCGGGAAAGCGCTGCTTGAGCGCGCGCACGATACGGTGCCCGGCCGGCAAGCTGGCCGGGTCGCGCAATTGCTGCGTTTCCAGGTCAGCATTCAGCAAGGCCATCACCTCGACCGAGGTCGATTCGAAGACCAGCGAGCACAGGGCCTGGGTTGGCTCGGCCACCGTCTTGCCAATGAAAAAAGACTGGGGCGCGGCGCCCGCAGCCGCGCGCCCATACTCGGACGAGCCGCGCACGGCCGGGTAGCAAAAACTGTCCGCCGCGCGCTCCCGCAGTGCCGCCGGCAGCGACGGGAAAGTCGCGCTGGCATCGTAATTGATGCCGGCCTTCAGGTCGGTCGCCGCCGCCACCAGATTGAAGCCCGCTTCCAGGATCGCGCCGGCGCACATGCAGCAGGGATCGAGCGAGGTGACGATGGTGATGTCTTGCGGAGCCGGCAGCGCCGCGCCCTTGGCCCGCTCGGCGAAATACCAATCGACCAATTGCCGTTCGCCATGCGCAGTCGGGTCGAAGATGAGACCATTCCTGACCACGTTGTTGTGCATCGAATGGAGCACATTGCCGCGCTGGTCGAGCAGCACGCCGCCGACGCCGAAGGTGCCCTGGGTCTTCGCTTGCATCGCTTGCGCGGCCGCGATCGCAACCGCCGCCTGGACGTCGATAGTCTTGGTCACGGACTTTAGGGACGCGGTTTCAAGTCGGCGCCGCCGAAACCGTTCGGCAATTGCGCGCTGGCGGTGGTCTCGAAGATATCGCCCTTCAAGTTCGTCAGCAGCACCGGCAAATCATTGCCGCCCAATTCCAGGATCACCTGGCGGCAAGCGCCGCACGGGGCGATCGGACCGTCCGTCGCGCCGATCACCACCAGGCGCTCGAAATCGCCCGGCTGGCAGCCGTGCGCGAAGGCGCTGAAAAAGGCGGTGCGCTCGGCGCAATTGCACAAACCATAGGCGGCGTTTTCCACATTACAGCCGCGGAACACGCGGCCGTCGCGGCACAGCAGCGCCGCGCCAACCTTGAAGTTGGAATAGGGGGTGTAGGCCAGCAGGCGCGCGGCAGCCGCTTCGGCGATCAATTCTTGTTGATTCATCTTCTGCTTTCTAAATTAGGGGCGGATGGAACGGTACACCACCGGATTGGCGGCCGGCGCGATGGCGCCGATGGCATAGGCCGCTTGCACTTCGCGCACCGCTTGCTGCGCGGCCGCCTCGGTGCGCGCGTGCACCAGCGCCAGCGGCTGGCCAACGGCGATCGGGCTACCCAGCTCGACCAGCTCGCTCAAGCCGACCGCGAAATCGATCGAATCGCTGGGACGGCGCCGGCCGCCGCCCAGGCCGACCACGGCCAGACCCAGGCCGCGACAATCGCAGGCGCCAACGTAACCGGCTTGCAGGGCTGGTGCCGGCACCACGACAGGGGCGCGCTCCAAATGGCGGTCCGGGGTGTCGATCAAGTCGGACGGCCCGCCCAGCGCGCTGACCATGCGCGCGAAGCGCTCGGCCGCCGCGCCCGAGTCGAGCGCCGCCATCAGCTTGACGCGCGCCGCCACCTCGCTGTCGGCCAAGCCGCCCAGCACCAGCATTTCGGCGCACAAAGCCAGCGTCACTTCGTGCAGGCGGGCCGGACGGGCGCGGCCGGTCAGGTAATCGAGCGCGCAGCGCACTTCGAGCGCGTTGCCAGCGGCCGGCGCCAGCGATTCATTCATGTCGGTCAGGATGGCCGAGGTATGCATGCCGGCGCCATTGCCGACCGCGACGATGCTTTCGGCCAGTTCAACCGATTTGTCGTAGGTCGGCATGAAGGCGCCGCTGCCGACCTTGACGTCCATCACCAGCGCGTCCAGCCCGGCCGACAATTTCTTCGACAAGATAGAACCGGTGATCATGGCCACCGATTCGACCGTCGCGGTGACGTCGCGGATGCTGTAGAAACGCTTGTCGGCCGGCGCCAGTTGCGCGGTCTGACCGATGATGGCGACGCCGACTTCGCGCACCACCTTGCGAAACAGTGCATTGTCGGGCACCGTGCAATAGCCGGGAATGGCGTCGAACTTGTCGAGCGTGCCGCCGGTGTGGCCCAGGCCGCGTCCGGAAATCATCGGCACGAAGCCGCCGCAGGCGGCGATCATCGGCCCCAGCAACAGCGATACCACGTCGCCGACGCCGCCCGTCGAGTGCTTGTCGACCACCGGGCCAGGCAGGTTCAGCGCGCGCCAATCGAGCACTTCGCCGGAATCGCGCATCGCCAGCGTAAACGCGACGCGCTCGTCCATATTCATGTCATTGAAAAATACCGCCATCGCCAGCGCCGCGATCTGGCCTTCGCTGACGCCGCCGTCAGTAATGCCGCGCACGAAAAACTGGATTTCCTGGGCGCTCAAGGCGCCGCCATCGCGCTTCTTGCGAATGATTTCTTGGGTTAAAAACATGTCTTGCTCCGCCTGTGGGGCCGCTGTTCGCGCCCATGATGAAAACAGCCCGGGCCATACCCTTGCGCGCGGCAAGGCTACGGCTCCGGGCTAGTGGAATTGCGCCAAATGCCCGTCCTTACACGCCGTAAGGAATCCAGACATTCTTGACCTGGCTGGCATGCGCCAGCACGACGCGGCCGCCGCTTTGGGCCGTACTATACCAGTCGCGTCCCTTGACGCCGCCGACCCAGGTGCGCTTGAGCGAGGCGGCCGACAGGCGCTCGACTTCGGCGCAACCTTCGGCCGAGCCATCGTGGCGCCACACCGCGTCGATATCGGCGTGGCTGGCCAGGGTGCGCGCCAATTCGTCGGCGCCGCCGGTGACGATATTGACCACGCCGTCCGGCAAATCGGAAGTGTCGAACACCTGGTACAAGTCGGTGGCCGAGAGCGGATGCGCTTCCGACGGCACCACCACCACGCGGTTGCCCAGCGCGATGGCGGGCGCCACCAGCGCGATCAAACCCAGCAAGGGCGCCTCGGTCGGGCACACGATGCCGATCACGCCGACCGGCTCGTTCAAGGCTACCGTGATGCCCTGGGTGGGCGGCTGGTGCGCCAGGCCGTCGTATTTATCGGCCCAGGCGGCGTAGTAAAACAGGCGCTCGATGGCGGCCTGGACTTCTTTTTCAGGCTGCGCATTGCCGGTCATGGCGCCGATGCGGGCGGCGAATTCGCCGGCCCGCGCGGACAGGTTTTCGGCGATGTAATACAGCACTTGCGCGCGGTTGTGCGCGCTGGCGCGGCTCCAGCTGGACGCCTTGTGGGCCGCTTCCACGGCGTTGCGGATATCCTTGCGGCTGCCCTCGCCGACATCGGCCAGGAAATCGCCGCTGGCGTCGAAGATCGCGCGGCTATAGGCGCTGTCGGGACGGGCCTGCTTGCCGCCGATATACATCTTGGCGGTGCGGTCGAGCGCCAGGGAATCGGCCGCCACCACCGCGTTTTGCGGTTTCAGCTTGGCGGTGCCGCGCGGCGCGGCCGGGCGCGCGTCTTCCGCCAGCGGCGTCATATATTCCAGCATGCCTTCGCGGCCACCCTCGCGGCCGAAGCCCGATTCGCGGTAGCCGCCGAAGCCGCAGGCCGCGTCGAACTGGTTCGCGCTATTGATCCACACCACGCCAGCCTTGATTTGCGGCGCCATGTCAAGCGCCAGGCTGATCGACTCGGTCCAGACGCAGGCGGCCAGGCCGTAGACCGTGTTATTGGCCAGTTGCACCGCTTCGGGCGGGGTGCGAAAGCTCATCGCCACCAGCACCGGCCCGAAGATTTCCGCTTGCGCGACAGAGGCCGAAGTCGAGGCGCCCGTGATCAGGGTGGGCGGGTACCAGGAACCGTCGGCCGGCAAATCGCAGGTAGGCTGCCACACGGTACAGCCTTCGGCGCGGGCCGACTCGACCAGCGCGGCGATGCGCTGGCGCTGGATCGGGTCGATCAGCGCGCCGATATCGGTCGACTTGTCGAGCGGCGAACCGAGGCGCAGGGTTTCCATGCGCGCCCGCACCTTGTTCAAGAAGCGTTCCTCGACCGATTCCTGCACCAGCAGGCGCGAACCGGCGCAGCATACTTGCCCCTGGTTGAACCAGATCGAATCGACCAGGCCTTCCACGGCGGCGTCCAGGTCGGCGTCCTCGAAGACGATGAAGGGCGACTTGCCGCCCAATTCCAGCGATAGCTTCTTGCCGCTGCCTGCCGTGGCGACGCGGATCAAACGCCCCACTTCGGTTGAACCGGTGAAGGCCAGCTTGTCGATGCCGGGATGCTTGACGATGGCTTCGCCGACGCGGCCGTCGCCGGTGACGATATTGACCACGCCGGCCGGCACGCCCGCTTGCAGGCATAGCTCGGCGAACAGCATGGCCGTCAGCGAAGTGAATTCGGCCGGCTTGAAGACGACCGTATTACCGGCGGCCAGGGCCGGCGCGATTTTCCAGGACAGCATCAGCAGCGGGAAATTCCACGGCACGATCTGGCCCACCACGCCGACGGCGCGGTAATCGGCGAATTCCTCGGCCTGCAACTGGGCCCAGCCGGCGTGATAATAGAAATGACGGGCCGCCTGCGGCATGTCGACGTCGCGCGTCTCGCGGATGGTCTTGCCGTTGTCCAGCGTTTCGAGCACCGCGAACAGGCGCGCATGCTTTTGCAGCAGGCGCGCCAGCGCGTACATCACGCGCGCGCGGCCATGTCCGCCCAAGCCCTGCCACAGCGGCAGCGCGCGCCGCGCCGCCTGCACGGCGCGATCGACGTCTTGCTCGCTGGCCTGGGTCAGCTCGGCCAATTGCTTGCCGTCGGCCGGATTGGTGGTGGCGAACAACTCGCCCGCCTCGCTCCAGGCATTGTCGATGAACAGGCCAAACTTGCGCTGGCGCCGCTCCAGCCATGCTTGCGCTTCTTTTTGACTTTCCGGTGCAGGGCCGTAGTCCATAGTGGTGAGAATCTCGGTAATGGTGGGCATGAAAAATCCGTTCTTAAGGTTGCGCGTGGCGATGGCTGGCCGAGTAATTGCCGGTGACGTAATGCTCGAGCTGGCGCTCGATATCGGTCAGCAGGCTGGACGCG
Organism: Oxalobacteraceae bacterium GrIS 1.11; assembly: GCA_040544385.1. GTDB lineage: Bacteria > Pseudomonadota > Gammaproteobacteria > Burkholderiales > Burkholderiaceae_D > Janthinobacterium. Next base: position 18,124 of record JBEONR010000060.1, on the reverse strand, counting down.
CCGATGCGGAACAGATGCGGTTCCAGCCACGCGTTGCCCAATTCTTCCTTCATCAGGGTCAGGTATTGCAGCGCGCTCTTGGCCGAACTGACGCCGCCGGCCGGCTTGAAGCCGACCATGAAACCGGTTTGCTCGTGGTATTCGCGGATCGCGCGCACCATCGTCAGCGCCACCGGAATGGTCGCGTTGACGCCTTCCTTGCCGGTCGACGTCTTGATGAAATCGGCGCCCGCCATCATGCATACCCAGGATGCCTTGGCGACGTTTTCCAGCGTCAGCAAGTCGCCAGTGGCCAGGATTGCCTTCACGTGGGCGTCGCCGCAAGCCTTGCGGTAAGCCAGCATTTCGTCGTACAGCGTCTGCCAGTTGCCCGTCAAGACATGCTGGCGCGTGATCACGATATCGATTTCGCTGGCGCCGGCGGCAACCGACAATTCGATTTCGCGCAGCTTCGTTTCCATGCTGGTCAAGCCGGCCGGAAAGCCGGTCGAGACGGCGGCGATCGGCAAGCGGCCGTGCAGCACGCGCGCGGCCGGAGCAATCATCTCGTGGTAGACGCAGACCGCGCCGGTGCGCAATTCGGCGATTCCCAGCGCGGCCATTAAATCGGCGCGCAGCGGCCGCATGGCCTTCATGCACAGGCGCTCGACGCGGCCCGGCGTGTCGTCGCCGCCCAGGGTGGTCAAGTCGATCACCTGGATCGCCTTGACCAGCCAGGCGGCCTGATATTCCTTCTTGACCGTGCGGCGGTTCGCCAGGCTGGCGGCGCGGCGGTCGGCGGCGGCGCGGTTGACGCGGATCTGGTTAATCCAGCCCAGGTCGAGGCCGCTGGCCTCGTTACGCTTGAAGTCGGGGTGTGTCATAACAGACTAGTTCCATTTGCAAGAGGCGCCACGCCGAGATGGCGGGCCAGGGTTTGGCCGATATCGGAAAAACTGTCGGAGATGCCCAGTTCGCGCGGGGCGACGCCGGGGCCGAAGAAAAGCATCGGGATATGTTCGCGGGTATGGTCGGAGCCGGGCCAGGTCGGATCGCAACCATGGTCGGCGGTGATCACGACCAGGTCGCCCTCCTTCAGCTTGGCGATGAATTCGGGCAGGCGGGCATCCATTTCGTGCAGCGCGTCGGAATAACCCTGCACGTTGCGGCGGTGGCCGAAAGCCTGGTCGAAATCGACGAAATTAACAAACGTCAGGGAGCCGTCCTTGACTTCATCGGCGACCGTCAGCAGCGCGTCGAACAACGCCATATTGTCGACCCCCTTGAGCACGCGCGAAATGCCCTGGCCGGCGAAAATATCGCTGATCTTGCCCAGCGCGACCACTTCGCCGCCGGCATCCTTGACATGGTCGAGCAGGGTCGGGGCCGGCGGCGCGACCGCGTAATCGTGGCGGTTCGCGGTGCGCGTGTAATTGCCGTTGGCGCCGCTGAAGGGGCGCGCGATGACGCGCCCAATATTGTAGGGCGCGACCAGCTTGAAGGCCGCTTCGCACACCTCATACAGGCGCTGCAAGCCGAACGATTCTTCGTGGGCGGCGATTTGCATCACCGAATCGCCCGAGGTGTAGATGATCAGCTTGCCGCTCGCGACATGCTCGTCGCCGTGCAGATTGATGATGTCGGTGCCCGACGCGTGGCAATCGCCGAGGAAGCCCGGCACGCCGCTGGCCGCTTGCAGCGCGGCCGTCAGCTCGGCCGGGAAGGACGGCGTCGTGCGCGGGAAATAGCCCCACTCGAAATCGACCGGCACGCCGGCGATTTCCCAATGCCCGCTCTGGGTATCCTTGCCGGTCGAGCGCTCGCGCGCCGCGCCGTAGGCGGCGCCGAAGCCGCGCCGCAAACCGAAGCCCTCGGCCCATTCGCCGCAGGCGAGGTGGGCGGCGGCGGCCAGTCCCAGCTGCTCCAGGTTGGGCAAGCTCATCGGCTTGCCGTTTTTGGCGGCCCAAGCCGCGATATGGCCGAAGGTATTCGCGCCGGCGTCGCCGAAAGTGGCGGCGTCCGGCGTGGCACCCAGGCCGAAGGAATCAAGCAAGAGGATAAAGGCGCGTGACATGATAAGGCTCGATTGAAAGTGTGAGGTCCGGGCCGGCGCGGCCCGGTACTTGGAAGCTTAGGCTTGCGGCGTGGCGCCGACCTTGGACAGGAAGGCCAGGATCAGCTTGACCAGGTCCTTGGCGCCGATTGCCGCGTATTTCAGGGTCTGCTCGTGCGACAGCGGGAAGGGCGACATGCCTTCGGCCAGGTTGGTGATGACGGACACGCCGACCACCTTCAAGCCGCAATGGCGGGCCGAGACCACTTCCGGCACCACCGACATGCCGACCGTGTCGGCGCCCAGGCGGGCCATCATGCGGATTTCGGCGGCGGTCTCGAAGTTCGGGCCGGGATAGGCGGCAAACACGCCTTCGTGCACAGTGATATTGCCGGCGGCGGCGGTGGCCTTGACCAACTCGCGCAAGTCGGCGTCGTAGGCGTTGGCCATGCTGAAGAAGCGCGGACCGAAGCGTTCGTCGTTCGGGCCCACCATCGGCGTGCCGGGCATGAGATTGATATGGTCGGTGATCGCCACCAGGCTGCCGGCGTCGACTTCAGGACGCAGCGAACCGGCCGCGTTGGTCACAAACAGCATTTCGCAACCGAGCAGTTTCAAGGTGCGGATCGCGCTGGTCATCACGCCCATGCCGTAACCTTCATAGAAATGACCGCGCCCCTTCATGCAGACCACCGCCACGCCGGCCAGCGTGCCAACCACCAGTTCGCCGGCGTGACCGTGCACGGTGCTGATCGGGAAACCCGGCAATTCATCGAAACTGATGGTGACGGCATCCGTCATTTGCTCGGCCAGCACGCCCAGGCCGGAACCGAGGATCATCGCCACGCGCGGCACGAAGTTGGCGGGCGCGCGGGCGCGGATGATGTCGGCGGCGTGGAAAGGGAAATTGTTAGACATGGTAATCCTGGTTATTTTTAGTGGGCGATGTGCTGCTGCGCTATGGGCGCGGGTCCGGGCCGACGGCGGATCGACGTCGTTCGATGGCATGGTCAAACTACAGCGACTGCGTGTGTGTATTGTTGCGAATACATGAAATCGGGGGATCAAACATCACTATGCCTCATAGTCTATATGTATGGCAAATACCATTTTTCTTCTCCATTTATACAAAATTAATATAAATTAAGCCTCTAGCGCTTAAACTGTTTGCAACATTGATTGACAGTCACAAGACATATGTTTAGCATTGGCAACAATAGTTTAGATCCCACTTCCCGTGACCGATATTTCAAAAAAAACCCATATCTACGAGCTGATACGCGCCAATCCCTTCATTTCCCAGCAAGAACTGGCACTTGAACTGGGTCTGTCGCGCTCGGCGGTGGCCGGCCATATCGCCGGCCTGATCCGCGAACGCCGCCTGCTGGGGTGGGCCTATGTGCTGCCCGACAGCCGCCCCGTGGTATGCGTGGGCGCGGCCAATCTGGACCGCAAGCTGCGCACGGCGGCGGCGCTGCGGATGGGCACCTCGAACCCCGCCAGCGCCGAAGAAGTGTTTGGCGGCGTGGCCCGCAATATCGCCGAGAACCTGGCCCGCCTGGGCGCGCCGGTGGCACTGTTGACGGTACTGGGTGACGATGCCGCCGGGCTGGCATTGCAGGCCCACGCCGAGGCGCTCGGCATCGATACCCGCGGCAGTCTGCGCCTGCCTGGCGCCTGCAGCGGCACTTACACGGCAGTGCTGGACCAAAGCGGCGAAATGCTGCTGGCCTTGGCCGACATGCAATTATATGAGGAATTGACGCCACAATTCCTGGCCGCCCGCCTGCCGCAGCGCGCCGCTGCGGCGCTGACGGTGGCCGACTTGAACTTGCCGCGCGCCAGCATCGTCGCGCTGCTGGCCGACGCCGACCAAGGCGGCGCGCCGCTGGTGATCGTCGCCGTGTCGCAGCCGAAAATGGCACGCCTGCCGGCCGACCTGACCGGCTTGCACCTGTTGATACTGAACCGTGGCGAACTGGAAACCCGGGCCGGCCGCGCGCTACCCGACGTACCCGCGCTGGAAGCGGCTTGCGCCCTGCTGCGGCAACAGGGCGCGCGCCACCTCATCGTCACCTGCGGCGCCGCCGGCGTGTATCACAGCCTCGCCGACGGCATCGCCCACCTGCCCGCGCACGAGGTGGAAACGGTCGACGTCACGGGCGCCGGCGACGCCTTCGCGGCGGCCGTTTGCTGGTCGCTCTACCATGGCGGCGACGACTTGAAACTGGCGTGCCGGCGCGGCTTGAAGCTGGCCGCGCTGACGCTGGCGTCGGAGGCCACCGTGTCGCCCTTGCTGGCGCCCGACGCGCTCGACGAAATCCACAATTTTGACCTGTCGCAGCCGATTTCCACTTTCTTTCACCAGGACTGACACCATGCACCAATTCCTTTCCTTTTCGCACGAAGTGGCCGCCGCGCGCGCCGCCGGCCTGCCCATCGTGGCGCTCGAATCGACCATCATTTCGCACGGCATGCCCTACCCGCAAAACGTGCAAATGGCACGCGAAGTCGAGCAAATCATCCGCGACGGCGGCGCCGTGCCGGCCACCATCGCCACCATCGACGGCAAGATTTGCATCGGCCTGTCGCCCGAACAATTGGAATTGCTGGGCACCTCGCCCGAGGCGATGAAGGTCAGCCGGCGTGACTTGCCGTATGCATTGTCGCAAGCGAAACTGGGCGCGACCACGGTGGCGGCCACCATGATTTGCGCCGAGCTGGCCGGCATCGCCGTATTCGTCACGGGCGGCATCGGCGGCGTGCACCGCGGCGCCGAGACCAGCTTCGACATCTCGGCCGACCTGCAGGAACTGGCGCGCACCTCGGTGGCGGTGGTATGCGCCGGCGTCAAGTCCATCCTCGACATTGGCCTGACCCTGGAATACCTGGAAACCCACGGCGTGCCCGTGCTCGGCGTGGGCCAGCCCGGCTTTCCCGCTTTCTTCACGCGCGAAAGCGGTTTCCAGGCCGACTTCCAGCTCGACACGGCGGCCCAGCAAGCGGCCTTCATCCACACCAAATGGCAGCTCGGCCTGAAGGGCGGCGTGGTACTCGGCAATCCGGTGCCGGCAGCCGATGCCATGCCCAAGGAAGAAATCGACGCTTTCACCGCGCAAGCCTTGCAAGAAGCCCATGACGGCGGCGTCAAGGGCAAGCAAGTCACGCCCTTCCTGCTGGCGCGCATCAAGCAATTGAGCGGCGGGCGCAGCCTGGCCACCAATATCGCGCTGGTGAAGAACAACGCCCGCGTCGGCGCCGCGCTGGCGCGCGCCATGCTGACCCAGTAACACTTCCGATTTGCGCCCCCATAAAGCACGCCATGTCCATCGACCTGAAACAGTTAAAGTATTTTCTCGCCGTCGCCGAAGAAAAGAGCTTCAGCCGCGCCGCCGAGCGCCTGCACATTTCGCAGCCGCCGCTGAGCCAGCAAATCATGAAGCTGGAAAGCGAGTTGGGGGTGCGCCTGTTCGCGCGCACCACCCGCACCTTCGAGTTAACGGTGGCGGGCAAGGCCTTGATGTCGGAAGCCTCGGACTTGCTGGCGAAGATGCGCATGACGATCGACACCATCCGCCAGATCGACCGCGGCGAAGTGGGCCGGCTGCGGGTCGGCATTGTCGGCTCGGCCATGTGGGGGCCGATTCCCAGCCTGCTGGAGCAATTCCAGACCCGGTATCCGCGCGTCACCTGGACCTTGCACGAATCGGGTCCGAACGTGCAATACGAAGCCTTGCGCGCCAAGCAGATCGACGTCGGTTTCTGGCGCGAACCCAAGCTCAACGAAGATGACCTGCGCAACGATAATCTGCGCCAGGAATTGTGCTACCGCGAGAACGTGTGCGTGGCCGTCAATGAACATCACGCGCTGGCCAAACTGGCCTCGATCGAGTTGCTCGACTTGCAGCACGAACCGATGCTGAGCCTGGCCCTGGACAAGTCGGCCTTTCCGCGCTACCTGGTGCAATGCTGCGTCAAGGCTGGCTTCCAGCCCGTCATTTTCCAGGAAGCGTCCGAGCCGCAGACGCTGCTGGCGATGGTCGGCGCCGGCCTGGGCGTGACGCTGGTGCCGGAAACCACCAGCCGGATCGGCTGGCCCGGCGTGGTGTTCTTGCCGATCAAGACCGATCCACCCTCGGCCAATCTGTACATCAGTTACACCACGCTGGACGACGCGCCGGTGGTACGCGCCTTCCTCAACATCCTGAACCCGCCGCCGCGCGCAGACTAGCCGACGCGGACTAGCCGGCGCGCATTACGCTGGCCCCGGTGAGGCCGAGGAAGAAGAGGCGGAGTTAAGTGATGCAGCGCCAGGGGGGCTAGCGTCCATTGCGAGGAATTTATTGAACAAAACCAGGTTTTCCTCATTGTCGTCCACCCTCAAACTACGACCCTTCCCCCTGGTCAGCTTGACGAACTCGCCGGGCCGTATCCTATCGCAGAATGCGACCTCGCTTCCTTCTTTGGGATCTTTCGAAGTGGCCATGAAATTCCTGCCATTGCCTTGGAATAGATACGCAGTCTGATACGGCATCTTGTCAGGGATTGCCACGTCTACGAGTTTCGGCATTTCCAGCTTTTCAGCGTGCACATCGAATCGCACGGCATAAACAAAGTTCGCCTTAATCGCCTCCTTTCGATCTCCGTAGGGTTCAACCGTGTCTTGAAAGCGGCTTGGAATAATCCCCTGTTGGAGAACGACAGCGGCATCTCTGTTTGTGCAAAAGAGAAAAAATACGGGGGCTGGCTTTTGTCCCTTACTGTCCGTACCCACCGAGTCAAAGCGGCCATCCAGCCAATTGACCTTTCTCTCACCGCTGGCGACAGCTTCCACCATACTCCTCGGCTCAGGCCGTCGAGGGGACGACGATGACGCAGAAGCCGTTGGAGGGCTACTGGACTGACTACCACCTTGCTTAGAAAAACATCCGCCCATCGCCGTTGCTCCTAAAGCTACATTGAAATTTAATTATGATCTCGTTCTTCCCGCTTAGCAATCAATACTTAGCCGCGCAATTAAATTCCTGGAAGGGCTTGTAGCCACGAAACGGCGGAATTATTCGTGAAACGCGTATATAACCAAGCGGGTCTTGACAAGTAAGCTATCCCCTTCAATGAGTGGCGCCGCCCGCCTCGCGCGCATCCAGCCCGGGCGCCAGCGCCACGCGCACGGCGATGCGCAAGCCGGCCACCATGTCGGCCAGCGCCATGCTGGCCATGCCGGGATGGGCCGCCGCCTGCAGCGGCAGGTAGGGAATATGAATGAAGCCGGCGCGCACCGGCATGCCATGGCTGGCCGCATGGTGCATCAAGCCGTAAAACACATGATTGCAGACGAAGGTGCCGGCGCTGTGCGAGACCGACGCCGGCAAGCCGGCGGCGCGCAATTCGCGCACGATGGCCTTGATCGGCAGCGTGGAAAAATACCCGACCGGGCCGTCCGCGACGATCGCCGCGTCGATTAATTGGCAACTGGCGTTGTCAAGAATGGGGGCGTCATCGAGATTGATGGCGACCCGTTCCAGCGACAGGTCGGCGCGGCCGCCGGCCTGGCCGACGGCAATCACCAGGGTCGGTTGCAACTCGTCGAGCGCGGCCGCCAGCACCCGGTTGGCCAGGCCGAACACGCACGGCAATTGGCGCGCCTCGACCGTGAAGTCTGCCTCGCTCCAGCCGGCCAGCGCCTTGACGGCTTCCCAGGCCGGGTTGATGTCTTCGCCATTGAACGGCTCGAAGCCGGTCAGTAAAACGGTTTGCTTCATACGGATTTTTCCTTCAAAAATGCCGGCTTCATTGATACATCAAGAAGTACAGCAGCAAGATATTCACCAGCAGCAGCGGCAAGGCGGTCGCTATCTGGACCTTGACCACACTGTTTCGGTCGGGCAATTCCAGCAGCAGCGCCGGCACGATATTGAAATTGGCCGCCATCGGCGTCATCAAGGTCCCGCAATAGCCGCTGAACATGCCGATGGCCGCCATCAGCGCCGGATTGGCGTGGTACACCCCGACCAGGATCGGGATGCCGACCCCGCCCACCATCACCGGAAAAGCCGCGAAGGCATTGCCCATCACGATGGTAAACAAGGCCATGCCGACGCAATACACGGCTACCGCCGTCAGGCGCAAATCCATATTAATGTAAGTGGTGGCGACGTGGGCCACGGCCTTGCCGACCCCGGCCTCGATAAACAGCAGTCCCAGCACCGCCAGCATATGCGGCAATACCACCGCCCAGCCGATTGAATCGATCAGGCGGCGCGCCTCGCGCATCGCTTGCAACGGCGTCGAGCGGGTCAGCCAGCACGCGGCCACCACCGCCAGCAGCGCGCCGCATCCGAGGCTGACCAGGGTCAGCGATTTCTGGTCGAGCAGATAGACCTGGCCGAACTTGAAATCCTTGAGCAGGGTCGCGCCCAGCATGGTGGTAAGCGGGATGATCAGGGCCGGAATGAACAGGCGATTGCCCAGCCGCTGCGCGCTGGCGCGCCGCTCGTCCTCGGGCGGCACCTGGTAGCGCCCCAGGCTGACGCCGCCGAAGCCGGCAATCAGCGCCATCACGATCATCAGGGCGCCGACGGCGGCCGGCGCCATGTACTCGCCGGCCAGGTAGATCAGGGCATACAAGCCCCAGAACAGGGCGGTGCTGTGGCGGCGCGGATTGTGGCGGTCGCGCAGCGACATCAGCGCGATCACCAGCAGCATCAAGCCCAGCGCGAGATAGAAATATTCAAGCTTGACGATCATGCGGCCGCCTGTTTCGGCGCGACCGTTTGCGCCGCCGCCACCAATTCGCGCTCGATCATGGCGTCCAGCCGGCGCAGGCGCCAGGCGTGGATAATGAAGGCCGACACCGCCGTCGGCACGCCCCACAGGGCCATCCGTAGCGGATCGACTTCGATGCCCTCGCCGCGCAAGATGGTTTGCATCAGCACGATGGCGCCGAAGGCGACAAACACGTCTTCACCGAAGAACAAGCCGACATTATCGCTGGCCGCCGCCATGGCGCGGATGCGGTGCCGCAAGCCCAGGCTCAAGCCCGGGTGGCGCGCCTCGGCCGCGCCTTCGGCCATCGGCGCGATCAGTGGGCGCACCATTTGCGGGTGGCCGCCCAGGCTGGTCAAGCCGCAGGCGGCGCTCAATTCGCGCACGAATAAATAGGCGATCAGCAGGCGCCCGGCGGTGGCCGATTGGATGCGCGCCACCGACGCCTGGGCGTGCTCCTTCAAGCCGAAGCGCTCCAGCAAGCCGATCGCGGCCAGCGGCAACAGCACAATCAGCGACAAGTTGCGGGTCTTGATGAAGGCCGTGCCCAGTACCGCCAGCAGATGCACGGGCGACATCGCGGCGGCCAGCCCGGTCACGGCGCAAGCGGCCACCACCACCAGCACGGGATGGGCGCGCAAGACGAAACCGAGGATGATGACGGCCACGCCGAGCAGGGGCCACAGATTGACTGCTGTATGCATTACTTATCTCCAGGAAAGTGGAAAAGCCGGCCCGATCTTACCTGAAAACAGTGAATTTCCACGTAAAAAAGCCCCCGCGCACCTTGCGATGCGCGGGGGCTGTCAGTGTCAAACCAGCCTGATTTAGAAATTGGCCTTGAATTGCACGCCGAACGTACGCGGCTCGTTGACGATGCCGGTCAGGTTATTGAAGTCGATGGCGGCAATGACTTGCACCTTATTGGTGATATTGCGACCATAGGCAGCCACTTCATACTTGCTGTCCGCCCATTTGTAACCAACCCGCAAGCCGCCCTCGATCAGCGATTTCGCCGTGTATTCCTTGGCTTCGTACAAGAACATATTGTAGGTGTCGCGGTAAGACCAGTCGGTGAAGGCATAGAATTCGCCATTTGCCAGCGGGATACTGTAGCGCAAGGTGAAGTTGCCGACCCATTTAGGCGCGCGCGGCAGTGGGTTGCCATTGATCAACACCGTGCCGGCCACGGGACCGGCGGGATTGGTCACCGTACAACCATTGCCGCATGGCGATACGAACAAATTCTTATCCTTGATTTCGGTATCGTTATAGCTGCCGCCCACCGTCATGCGCAATTCGTCGGACAAGATGGCTTGGAAATCGAGTTCGACGCCCTGGCCGATGGCTTTCTCGGCATTCACCAGGCGGTTTTGGTTGACCGCGCCGCTGCCGGCCGTCAATTGCAAATCCGTCACGCGGTATTGGAAGACGGCGGCCGACAGACGGGCCCGCTTGTTGAACAAGTCTTGCTTGATCCCCGCTTCATACGACAGATTCTTTTCCGCGCCAGCCACCGAAATGGCATCGCTGAACAAGATGCGGCCCTGAATACTGGGCGCGCGGTAACCGGTGGCGATCCGGGTGTACAGATTGGTTTCCTTGGCCAACTCGTAATTGGCGCTCAAGTCCCAGCTGAAATTGGTCGATTGGGGAGCCGCTGTCAGCGGCCCCAGCGGAACACCAACGGTGCGCGAAGCGGTGAAATCCTTCTTGTCGTCCGTATAGCGCAAGCCGCCGCGCACTTTCAACTTGTCATTGACGGCGTAATTGAGCGAACCGAACAAGGCCCACGATTTGCTGACTTGATGTTGTTGCGCAAAGCCGACCAGGGCGCCATTGTTGAAGGTGTCGTAATTATTGCTGTCGACTGTGATGTGTTCATTGAACGCATACACGCCGCCTATCCATTGCAGGGGGCTGGCATAGTTCGATTCGGCGCGGAATTCCTGCGAATATTGGCGATGGTCCGGCAAACCATCGCCGGTTTCGGATGGGAAGGGAATGATACCGGGGCCGGACGGTTGCGCGGACGCCGAACCGTAGCCGCCGTCGACGTCGGCGCGGCTGAAGAATTTCGCGCTTTCATAGCCGGTAATCGAATGCAGGGTCACGCCATCCAAGTCCCAGCGCAAACGCATGCTGGCGCCGGTTTCCTTCAGCCATTGCTCGTTCTTGCCATCGGTGGGGTAATTGTTGTAATCGAAGCCATCGACCAGTTCATTCGTGCCCTTCTTGATGATATTGGCGCGGAACAGGGTGGCGCTGCCATTCATGTCGCGGTGGTGCACATTGAACAGGGCGCTGAAATTCTTGCTGGGCTTGTACAGCAATTGCAGGCGGGCGGCGCGGTCGTCATAGCCTTCCAGATCCTGGGTGCCGGTCGGGCGCGGATTATGCACGCGGTCGTCGCGGCTTTGCGATTGCAGCGAAATACGGGCCGCCAATTCCGGCGACATGGGAATATTGTAGGCGCCTTCCAGATTGACCACGCCATCCTTGCCGAAACCGGCGTTGGCATAGCCTTCGAATTTCTGGCTCGGCTTGACCGATTCAAACTTGATCACGCCGGCCGGCGAGTTACGGCCGAACAAGGTGCCTTGCGGACCGCGCAAGACTTCGATTTGTTCCACGTCGAAAACCGGAAAACCTTTCAGCATCGGGCTTTCCTGCACCACATCGTCGTACACCAGGCCCACCGGTTGCGAGGCGTTCAAGTCGAAATCGGTGTTGCCCAGGCCGCGGATATAAAAGCGCGGGAAGGAACGGCCAAAATCCGATTCCACATTCAAGCTCGGGGTGCGGCCCGACATGAAGCGGATATCTTGTCCGCTGGCGGTCAGGGTTTCCAGCTTTTCGCCCTTCATGGTCGAAATCGCCATCGGCACGTCTTTGATGTTTTCCGAACGGCGCTGCGCCGTCACGATCACGGTTTCCAGTTGACCGGGCTGAGCCTTGCCGGCATCGTCCGCCGGGACTTCTTGCGCCAGCGCGGAATGCAGCGGAAACGCGGCCGCAATGGCCAGCGCGATCAGTGAATGTGCCGCGCCATGCCGCGTCACGCGATTCTTAGTTTTATTCATCATCGATCCAACCCCTTGGGTAAAACACCAGTTGATATTGCCGTACAGCGACTTCTTGGGCAGGCTTTGCGTTTCTGCGCCGCAAAACCATGTCGCTTTGGCCGCTTCAGACTTTGCAAAATACAAAGTAAGCGCGATGCTAGCATGAAAATTTTTCACTGAAAATCACAATCAAGCCTGGACGATTTATATTTTAATTATATAAATAGTTAAATAAAATCGTATTTGCCATACATATATGGGCTGATGCATAGTGACGAGGCGAACACTATCTCATTCAATAAATATTATTTAAAAAGCACAATCGCCGTCGCCGTTTTTCTGTCATGCCGGTTCCCATTTTTTTGCGTCATTTTTCCCCGCCGTCATTCGCGGCGAGCCAGTTTTCAGCGTGGGCAAGAGCGCCGACGCTTGCGCTTTCAGGCTTGCCAATCTCTACAGATGAACATGTCTTGTATTTTTTGCATGTGCAAAAAAACCGTAGCGCAAGCGAAATGCGGTGCAAGCGAACTGTTGCGGTGATGCGACATGGAACTGGCCTTGATCGGCCCGACACGGGGGCGAGCAAAGTGCGGCAAAGTGCCCCAATTAGATGTTTCGCCTATAAAAAATATACAATATCGATCTTCCAGGAGCCAAGTGATGAAACTTACACAATTTAGTTTGACGATCGCAGCCTTATTTGTGACGGCCAGCGCCTGCGCGGCCGACCCAAAACTGGGCATCGTGTACGACGCCGGCGGCAAGTTCGACAAGTCATTCAACCAGTCAGCTTTCGAAGGCGCCCAGCGCTTCAAGAAAGACACCAATATCTCCTTCATCGAGGCGCAAGCGTCCAGCGATACCCAGGCCGAACAAATGCTGCGCGGCTTGGCGCGCAAGAACCTCGATTTGATCGTCTCGGTCGGCTTTGCCCAAAGCCAGGCCGTGCAAAAGGTCGCGAAAGAATTCCCAAAAGTAAAATTCGTGCTGATCGACGGCAACGCGACTGGAAATAACGTCAATTCGATCCTGTTCAAGGAAGAAGAAGGCTCTTACCTGGTCGGCGTGGCGGCAGCGATGGCCAGCAAGTCGAAGAAGCTGGGCTTCATCGGCGGCATCGACATTCCTCTGATCCGCACCTTTGCCTGCGGCTACGCGCAAGGCGCGAAAGCGGCGTATCCGAAGGTCGAAGTGACGCAAAACATGGTCGGCACCACCTCGGGCGCATGGAATGATCCGGCCAAGGGCGGCGAACTGGCCCGTTCCCAATTCGACCGCGGCATCGACGTCGTGTTTGCCGTTGCCGGCGGCAGCGGCATGGGCACCTTGCAAACGGCCAAGGAAAAAGGCAAGCTGGCCATCGGCGTCGATTCGAATCAAAATCATTTATATCCGGGTTCCATCCTGACCTCGATGGTCAAGCGCGTCGACAACGCCATCTATGACAGCTTCACGCAAGTCAAGAATGGCAGATGGAAGGCCGGCGTCACCTACAAGGGCTTGAAAGAAGGCGGCGTCGATTGGGCGCTCGATGAATACAACCGCAAGCTGATTACGCCGGAAATCGAAAAGCGCGTCCTCGACGCCCGCAAGGATATTATCGACGGCAAAGTCAAGGTGATCGACTACCGTGTCGGCAATAGCTGCCCGGTCTAATCGCATCTTTCACTCAGAGCGCGCCGCCGGGGTTTCCCCCCGCGCGGCGCGTTTTCAGTAAATAAGTCCTAACCTAGTGATCCTATGCAGCCAGCAGTAGAATTTCGCAACATTTCCAAGCATTTTGGGCATGTGAAGGCGAACTCCGATGTCAATTTCACGATCGCCAAGGGCAGCATCCATGGCTTGGTGGGGGAAAACGGCGCCGGCAAATCGACCTTGATGAGCATTCTGTACGGATATTATCGCGCCGATGGCGGCAACATCTTGCTTGACGGCCAAGTCCAGCATATCCGCAATAGCCAGGAAGCGATACGCCTCGGCATCGGCATGGTGCATCAGCATTTCATGCTGGTGGAAAATTTCACCGTACTCGACAACGTCATGCTGGGCACCGAGGGCGGCTTTCAATTGGCCAAGCAGCGCGCCGCCACCGAAGCGAAGTTGCGCGAGATTTGCCAGCGCTACCGGCTCGACGTCGACCCGCTGGCCAAGATCGAAGACTTGTCGGTGGGCGCCCAGCAACGCGTGGAAATCCTGAAACAGATTTACCGCAGCGCCAATATCCTGATCCTCGACGAGCCGACCGCCGTCTTGACGGCGCAGGAAACGGCTTCGCTGTTTGACATCTTGCGCCTGTTCAAGGAGCAAGGCAAAACCATCGTACTGATCACGCACAAATTGCAGGAAATCCTCGACATCACCGATACCGTCACCGTGATGCGCGGCGGGCGCGTGGTGGGCGCCGTCGACACGGCGGCCACCACGAAAGAGCAATTGGCCAATATGATGGTGGGCCGGCCCATCCAAAGCGAGTTGCCGCGCGCGCCCTACAAGCCGGGCGCCACCGTGCTCGAAGTCAAGAATGTGCAATTGGTCGACCAGCAAGAAGTCAGGTTGCTGAGCGATATCAGCTTCAATGTGCGGGCCGGCGAAATTGTCGCCATTGCCGGCGTGTCCGGCAATGGCCAGAGCGAATTGCTGGAAATCCTGTCGGGAATGCGCTTGCCCGGTGCCGGCCAGGTGGTATTCCTGGGCCGTGACTTGCCCTTCGCCGGGCGCGGCGACGCCGACGGTTTGCCGCTGGCTTTCCGCAAGCTGGGCATCGCCCATATTCCGGAAGACCGCTTGCGCGACGGCATCGTCAAACATTTTTCGGTGATGCAAAACACCATGCTCGGCTACCAGGATAGCCTGTGCAACCGCTGGGGCTTGTTCGATTTCAAGGCCATCGCGGCGCGCTGCGCCGACTTGCTGAAAGCCTTCGACGTGCGCCCCGCCGATCCCGACATGCGGATCGGCTTGCTATCGGGCGGCAATCAGCAAAAAGTCGTGATCGCGCGCGAAGTGCTGGCCAAGCCAACCCTGATGCTGGTCGGGCAACCGACGCGCGGGGTCGATATCGGCACCATCGAAAGCATCCACACGCAATTGCTGGCGCTGCGCGACGCCGGCGTCGCCATCTTATTGGTGTCGGTCGAACTGGAAGAAGTGCGCGCGCTGGCCGACCGCATTCTTGTCATGTGCGGCGGACGCATCACCGGAGAATTAGCCATCGACGAATTCGATACCACCCGCATCGGTTGCCTGATGGGCGGGGGCGCCTGACATGAATAATCACGACTTGCCACGCTGGGCCACCGCCTTCGTGCTACCCGTTTTAAACTTGCTGTCGGCCTTGCTGGTGGCGGCCCTGGTGATTTACCTGCTGGGCGAGAATCCCATCGACTCGCTGAAAATTCTCGTCAATAGCGCCATCATCAACCCGGAAGGCTTGAGTTACACCCTGTTCTATGCCAGCACCTTCATCTTCACCGGTTTATCGGTCTCGGTCGCCATGCAGGCGGGCTTGTTCAATATCGGCAGCGAAGGCCAGATGTATTTTGGCGGCCTGGGCTTGACGCTGGCCATGCTGGCGCTCGACCATGCCTTGCCGGCCTGGGCCTTGATCCCGATCGCCATGGCCGGCGCCGCCCTGTTCGGCGCCCTGTGGGCTTTCTTGCCCGGCTATCTGCAAGCCAGGCGCGGCAGCCACATCGTGGTGACCACCATCATGTTCAATTTCATCGCCGCCAGCCTGATGAATTTCATCATCGTCAAATACCTGATCCCGGTGGGCGAGCAAAACACCGCCAGCCGCTTGTTTGCCGACAGCGGCGCGATGCCGCGCCTCAATACCTGGCTGCCCATGCTGGGCGACACGCCGCTCAATGTCAGTTTCTTGCTGGCCATCGCGGCCCTGCTGATCTATGGGGTGGTGATGTGGCGCTCGGCCTGGGGTTACAAATTGCGGGCCACCGGTTTGAACCAGCACGCGGCCCATTACGCGGGCGTGTCGATCAGCAAAATGATCATCATTACCATGCTCATTTCCGGCGCCCTGGCCGGACTCGGCTCGGTCAATTCCATCATGGGTTCGACCCATTACCTGAGCCTGAACTTCACGGCCGGCGCCGGCTTCATCGGCATCGCCATCGCGCTGATGGGGCGCCAGCATCCGGTCGGCATCTTCCTGTCGGCAATCCTGTTTGGCGCGCTGATCCAGGGCGGCTTCGACTTGTCGCTGGAAAAACCGAATATTCCGACTGAAACCTTCATCTTCATCCAAGGCTTGATCATCTTGTTTTGCGGCGCGATGGAAAACTTTTACGCGCCGGCCATGGCTAGCCTGCTCAATGTCGTGCCGACCATGTTTGCCCGGCTCAATAGCTGGACCAGATCCCTGTTCAATAAATGGAAGAACCCATGACATTCGACGACTTTCATTTCGGCAGCATCCTGGTATCGACCGTGCGCAATGCCCCGGTGCTGATTTTTGCCGCGATGGCCGGCCTGTTCGCCGAACGCAGCGGCGTGATCGATATCGGACTGGAAGGCAAGATCCTGGCCAGCGCCTTCACCTCGGCGGCGGTGGCGTTCGCCACCCAAAATCCGTGGTATGGGGTGGCGGCCGGGATGGGCGTGTGCATCTTGCTGGCCTTGCTGCAAGGCTTTGTCAGCATCACACAAAAAGGCAACCAATTGGTGGCGGGGATCGCCATCAATATCGCGATGAGCGGCTTGACCTTCGTGCTGGCCCAATATTTTTTCCAGCAAGGTGGCCGCACGCCCGACCTGGGCCAGGCGCGGCTGTTTGACGTGGTCTTGCCCGGCACCGAATATGTCGAGCACATCCCCTTCCTGGGCTGGTTGTACGGCAGCTTGATCGGCGGCCATTCGGTCCTGGTCTACCTGGCTTTTGCCCTGGTGCCGCTGGTGCACTGGGTGCTCTACCACAGCCGCTTCGGCTTGCGCCTGCGCGCCTGCGGCGAAAATCCGCACGCGGCCGACGCAGCCGGCGTCAGCGTCGAAAAGACGCGCTATATGGCCATGCTGATTGCCGGCCTGCTGTGCTCGTTTTCGGGAGCTTACCTTGCCATCGTGCAAAGCGGCTTTTTCTTGCGCGATATGTCGGCCGGAGCCGGCTATCTGGCCTTGACCGCCATGGTATTTGGCAACTGGCGCCCGCTCCACACCTTCCTCGGCTGCCTGATGTTCGGCTTCTTCGGCGCCGTGCAAATCCAGATTGAGGGCGTGGACTTGCCCGGCATCGGCCGCATTCCCGGCTCGCTGATCCAGATGGTGCCGTATGTCGTCACGGTGATCGTGCTGGCCGGCCTGATGGCCAAATCGGTGGCGCCGAAAGCCATTGGCCAGCCCTTCGTCAAATCGCGCTGAGGATGGGGGAACTTCCCCCCTCCTCGTCTACATCACAAGCCGCGTTCGAGCAGCGCCAGTTGCTCGCGCAGCGCCGGCTTCAAACGGTACAGTTGGGCCGGGCGGTGCGCGCCACCCGCTTCCATGCACCCCTCGACCGCTTCCAGCATGCCCATTTCCGCCATCTTGCGGCGAAAACTGACCTTATTGAGCGCTTCTCCCATCAAGGCTTCATAAATGCGCTGCAATTGCGGCAGGGTAAAGGTGTCGCCAGCCAGATAACAGGGCAAGGACGAATACTGGCTCTTGCCGCGCAAGCGGGCCACGGCCGTGTCGATGATCGCGCCGTGATCGAACGGCAATGCGGGGCGCTGGTCTACCGCAAGCAATTGGACGTCCGGGTGGCCAGCCCGTTCGATCACGTCAAACGATACCAGCGCATAATAGGCCACCGAAAGCGACCAGCCGCGCGGATCGCGCAGCGGCCCCGAAAATGTCGCCAATTGCTCCAGATAGGGCGCGACGATGCCGGTTTTTTCCCGCAACACCCGCGCACAAGCGGCGCGCGTGTCGGCATCGTCTTGCATATGGATAAAGCCGCCGGGCAAGGCCGGTAGTCCCTGATAGGGCTCGCGCTCGCGTTTCAGCAAGGCTACGTTCAAACCGTTGTCCTTGATAGTAAGCAAGACCACGTCTACAGTACAGATTACTTCATTCATAGCTCCGGCGCAAGTCCCACTTAGTATTTAATTTAACCTAAGTTTACACTGAAAAAATCCGCAATGCAGGGTGAAAAGCAAGCTGCATGCCGTATTTGCGTATTCCGGCGAACGTGACCGGTCATTCCGGGGAACGTGACCGTTGCGCATGAGATGGCGTTACGCGGTCAAATTCTAATTCATGCGGTCAC
>JBEONR010000059.1:0-27283 GCA_040544385.1 Oxalobacteraceae bacterium GrIS 1.11 | reverse complement strand
CGCTCTCACATTGCTCGACACTCCCGTAACGCTCCAAGAACCGGCTCAGGCTCAAGCCCGGTTGGAATTGCACCATATTCATCTTCGCCATGATCAGTCTCCTCTGCGGCCGGATCGCCGCTTCTATCATGTTTGACAACGCTTGTGGCGGGCCAGTTCACCGGTGATGAAGATCAGCGCTAATCAATTACTTAATTGAGTGGTTTATGCCACGACACGGTTCAAGACCTGCCGCAGTCACCAATGATAGAGTGGCGCGATAAACAGGTTTAACGTTGCATAAACGTCTTGAGCCGGAAGCAGTTTGCGATGCCAACGATGTGCACGCGAACGCCGGATGCAACCGGCGAAGAGGCGACACCAGGAGATACCTGGTGCTCGCTCTCCAGAATTCTCCCCGCTCTCCACTGCAGTTCATCCTGAATGGTTGTTGGGATATTGGCGGCGAAAAAAAAGCGCCCGCAGGCGCTTTTTTTGTGTCGCTAATTTGTGTCGCCTAATCAGCGGCCTTGATGGGGCGCTTGCATTGCGCTGGGTAATTGTGTCATCCACGGTTCGGTTACGTCGCGAATCGCGCGGTCGTTGGCCATGATTTGTTTCAGCAAGTCGATTTTACGCATGCGCGACGCGCCGCTCAAGGCGGGCAAATTGCCAGCCGCCGCCCCACGCGCTTCGCCGGTGCACTGGCTTTCCAGTTTGCCCAAGCCATCCCAGTCGCTCGAGCGCGCGGCCGACACCATTTGACTGCTCAGGTCGGCAATGTTTTCGTACATCGTGAGGACTTCGGTCGAGGTCATGAATTCACCCATGGCTAAAATGGAAAAGATTACTGCATGTCTTAGTTAGCGGCAGGGCGTGCGGGAACTTTAGGGTTGATGTGAAAAATAATGAAAAATAATTGAAAAAGGCCGCGCGGCGGCCTTTCTTGCTGCAATCGTCAGCGCACCAGTTCTTCCAGGCCGGCGCTCAAATCACTCAGCGGGGGCATGGTATCGGTCAATAAATCCGGTGCCAGGCCCAGCGCATTCGCCAAGGCATGGGGATAGCAGGCGCTTACTTCCTCGGGAGTCAGCTTGCCGTCGTCGGCGCGCGCGCACCATGCCGCCAGGCTGACGACGGCCGCCATCCGGTTCAACGGCGGTTTGCCGAGCGGGTCGGGAAAGGCGTCAATCGCTTCCGAAAACGATTCCGGGAATTTCCAGCGGCGCGCCAATTCCGCGCCCACGTCGGCGTAGCAATAGCCAAACGAAGCTTGCTCGGCGTCGATCCGGCGCGAATCGAGCGGTGGCGCGATCTTGTCGAGTTGCATGGCTTGCTCCGGCATCGCCGAATGAATCACCAATTGGCCGATGGCATGCATCATGCCGATCGTGAACGCAAGGTCGGTGTTTTCGCCTGCTTGCTTGGCGATCCACTTGGCCGCCACGGCGGTATACAGGCTGTAGCGCCAGAATTGTTTCAATTCCAGGCCGGGAACGGATTTGAAACCGCTCACCAGGCCGGAACTGATCACCAGGGTGCGCACGGTAACGAAGCCAAGCATGAGCACCGCGTCTTCGACGGTGCCGATGCTGCGCGATACATGGTAATAGGCCGAATTGGCCAGGCGCAGCAGCTTGGCGCTCAACACGGGATCGGTAGACACTTTTTTGGCGATCTCTTCGGTTGAGACCGCCGCGTTATTAAAACTGTTGATTAACTCTTCGACTACTTTGGGGGCGGTAGGCAGGGCATGGGGGTTTTGAAATAGCGCCTCAAGTTTCATTTTGGTCTCCTGTGTGTGTCCGCGTGTGCCGCGTTACAGCCAATGAACTATATGCCGATTTATAGGGCGGATGCAAAAAAAATCGTGCACCGGTGTGGTTCGGGCGCCGATTTCGCGGCCGGCATCGTATTGGCGGGCCGGAAAATTGCGCGGCGCGATCACGCCATGTCCCGATTCATGCAGTTGACGCTGGAAAACTGCAGTTCGTCGCGGCGCGCGTGTGTTTTCCCCTTCCAGGCATTACAGTAGTGACTGGCTCCGTGCGGCTGCGGCGCCAGCTTATCCACCCGCAACTTCACCAAGGACACTATGCATTCCCGAACCGCATCATTGCGCTGGACCCCGATCAAGAGCGCCATCGCGCTGGCGCTGTGCGGCGCCTCGTTGGCGTTCGCGCCCGCGTTTGGCGCCGACCAGGCGGCGCCCGCCGCGACGCTAGCCTCGCAATCTGTTTTGCCTGGCGACGATTTTTACAATTACGCCAATGGCGACTGGATGAAGGCCACCGAGATTCCGGCCGATCGCAGCAATTGGGGCTCGTTTGCCACGCTGGCCGAAGAAACCAATGTCCGCATCCGGCAACTGATCGACGCCATCGCCGCCGGCCAGGCGTCCGGCGAGACCAGGCAAGTGAGCGACTATTACCGGGCCTATATGGATGAAGCCGGTATCGAGGCGAAAGGCATGGCGCCCTTGAAGCCGTTGCTGAAAGAAATCGCGGCGCTGGCCGACAAGAGCGCGCTGGCGCGAGCCTTCGGCGCCAGCCTGCGGGTCGATGTCGATCCACTCAATAACACCAATTTCTTCACTGAAAACCTGTTTGGCCTGTGGGTCGCGCAAGGCTTGACGGACCCCGCGCATAATCTGCCTTACCTGTTGCAGGGCGGCCTGGGCATGCCGGAGCGCGCCTATTATTTGAGCGACAGCCCGAAAATGGTCGAGCAACGCGCCAAATACCAGGCCCATATGAGTGCCATGTTGACACTGGCCGGCTTTGCCGACGCCGACGCGCGCGCGGCCCGGGTCTATGAACTGGAGCGCAAGATCGCCCAGAGCCACGTCAGCCGCGAAGATTCCGAAGATGTCGCCAAGGGTAACAACCCGTGGCGCGCGGCCGATTTCGCCGCCAAGGCGCCCGGCCTCGACTGGAGCGCCTTCTTCAAGGGTGCCCACCTGCAAGACCAGCGCAATTTCATTGTCTGGCATCCGGGCGCATTGACCGGCATCGCCGCGCTGGTTGCCGCGACGCCTTTATCGACGTGGAAAGACTTCCTCAGTTTTCACACCATCAACCGGCTTGCCGACACCTTGCCGAAAGCCGTGGCCGAGCAGCATTTCGCCTTTTACGGCAGCACCTTGCAAGGCACGCCGCAATTGCCGCAGCGCTGGAAGCGCGCCCTGTCGGCCACCGATACGGCGCTGCCGGATGCGGTCGGCAAGCTGTATGTACAGCGCTATTTCGCGCCGGAATCGAAGGCGCGTGTGCAGCATATGGTCGTCGATCTGCTGGCCGCCTTTTCGCGCCGCATCGATCAGCTTGACTGGATGGCGCCCGCCACCAAGGCCCAGGCCCAGGAAAAGCTGAAGACCCTGTATGTCGGTGTGGCTTATCCGGACCACTGGAAAAGCTACGCCGGCTTGAAGGTCTTGCCGCATGACGCGCTGGGGAACGTTGTGCGCGCCGGGCAATACCATTACAGCCAGGAATTGGCCCGCTTGCGCCAGCCGGTGGACCGCAGCGCATGGGCCATGCCGGCGCAACTGGTAAACGCCGTCAATCTGCCGCTGCAAAACGCGCTGAACTTCCCGGCCG
The DNA here is from genome assembly GCA_040544385.1 of Oxalobacteraceae bacterium GrIS 1.11. Lineage (GTDB taxonomy): Bacteria > Pseudomonadota > Gammaproteobacteria > Burkholderiales > Burkholderiaceae_D > Janthinobacterium. The sequence continues at coordinate 23,705 of JBEONR010000059.1, read as the reverse complement.
CGATCTTGCAGCCGCCATTCTTCGATCCAAACGCGTCCGACGCCGTCAATTATGGTGGCATCGGCGCCACCATCGGCCATGAAATCAGCCACAGCTTTGACGACCAGGGCGCGCAATTCGACGCCCAGGGCCGCCTGCGCGATTGGTGGAGCGAGGCCGACCTGGCCCATTTCAAGACCGCCTCGGCGGCGCTGGCGGCCCAATTTTCAGCCTATAAACCTTTCCCCGACCTGGCCGTCAACGGCAACCAGACCCTGAGCGAAAACCTGGCCGACCTGGCCGGCCTGGCCGCCGCCTATGACGCGTTCAAGGCAGCGCAGGCGGGCAAGCCGGAGCAAGCCGACGCCGACCGCCAGTTCTTCATCGGTTACGCCGATTCCTGGCGCAGCAAGACGCGCGAGGCGGCGGCGCGCCAGCGCATCCTGACCGACGGCCACGCGCCGGCCCAATACCGCGCGGCCACCGTGCGCAATGTCGACGCCTGGTACAAGGCTTTCGAGGTGCGGCCGGGCCAACAGTTGTACCTGGCGCCAGCCGAACGGGTGCGGGTCTGGTAAAAACGCAAGGGCGCGGCCAGTCCGCGCCATTCATAGGGGCATAGCATGAGCGACAAACCCGAGGATATCGCCGCCATTACCGGCCGCACGCTGGCCTATTACGAGGCCAGCGCCGTGCAGTTTTTCGAGGGCACCCGCGCGCATGACGTCAGCCAGAACATTGCTGCCTTGCTGGGTGCCATCGAGGCCACGGCGCCGTACACCCTGCTCGACCTCGGTTGCGGTCCGGGGCGTGACTTGAAGGCCTTCGCCGCCCTTGGCCACAAGGCCGTCGGAGTCGACGGTTCGGCCAATTTCGTGGCCATGGCGCGCGCCTACAGCGGCTGTGAAGTGTGGCGGCAAGATTTCATCGAACTGGCATTGCCGCCCGACCATTTCGACGGCGTGTTCGCCAACGCGGCGCTGTTCCATGTGCCCAGCGCGGCCTTGCCGCACGTGCTGGCCAGCCTGTGGGCGACGCTGAAACCGGGCGGCGTCCTGTTCAGTTCAAACCCGCACGGCGCCAATCAGGAAGGATGGCAAGGCGCCCGCTACGGCAGTTATTATGATTATGAAAACTGGGAGCGCTTCATGACGGCGGCCGGCTTTGCCGCCCTCGGCCATTACTACCGACCGCCGGGCTTGCCGCGCGCGCAGCAAGGCTGGTTGGCCAGCGTTTGGCGCAAGGCAAACATATCGGGCCTATGTTAGGAACCGTACAGAACTGCCGCGCGCCGAGGGGTAATCTTTGTTCATCGACACAGCCAGTGTGTGATTCGCAGTACGGACCGACCCTGGTCCGCGTTTCAGATGTACAAACCGATTATCAAGGAGTTCATGATGAACAAGAATCAAATCAAAGGCGAAGCAAAAGACATCGGCGGCAAAATCCAGGAAGAAACCGGCAAACTGGTCGGTAGTTCCGAGCAGCAAGCCAAGGGTTTGGGGCATCAGCTCGAAGGCAAGATCCAGAAACAAGTCGGCAATATGCAAGAAGCCGTCAAGGATGCCAACAAGCAAGCGATCAAGGATAACAAGCAATCATAAACGCTTGCGCCCCGGCGCGGTGTTTCAAAGAAAACAGCCGCGCATGCGGCTGTTTTTTTATTGCCCAAGGTTTAAGGGCTTTCAGCGCCCAGATTTTTCTTGAAAAACGCTGCGATCGTCGCATACACGTGGCGCTGCTCCGTGCGCGAGGAAATGCCATGCTTGGCGCCAGGGTAAGTCATCAAGTCGAAATGCACGCCGCGCTGGACCAGCGCGTCTATCATGCGCGTGCTATTGGTGAACAAGACGTTATCGTCGGCCATGCCGTGCACCAGCAGCAGCGGCGAGCGCAAGCCGTCCAGGTGGGCGAACACGCCGCTGTCGCGGTAGCCGTCGGCATTGTCCTTCGGCGTGCCCATGAACTGTTCGGTGTAATGGGTATCGTACAGGCTCCAGTCGGTCACCGGCGCCACCGCCACGCCCATCGCGATCTTGTCCGACGCTTGCGCCAGCAGGCGCAGCGTCATGAAGCCGCCGTAGCTCCAGCCGAACACGCCGATGCGCTTGGGGTCGACAAAGCTCTGTTGTCCCAGCCAGTCGATGCCGACCAGTTGATCGGCCACTTCGCTGTTGCCGAGCTGGCGGTAGATGGCGTCGGTGAAGACGCGCTCGCGGCGCGACGAGCCGCGGTTATCGAGCCGGAACACGAGATAGCCTTGCTGCGCCATGTATTGGTCGAAGGTGTTGCCCCAGCGGCGCGCCACGTGTTGCGCGTGCGGCCCGCCATAGGTCGACAGGAAAACGGGATAGCGCTTGAAGCGATTGAAATCGGCCGGCTTGACGAGCGAGTAATACAGGCTCTGGCCATCGGCAGCCTTCAGGGTGCCGTATTCGGTCGGCAGATGGGCGGCCCGGTACTTGCCGTAGGGATGGTCGGCGGTCAATGCATTGTGTTCGAGCCAGGCCAGCATGGAACCGTCCGGATGGCGGATGCTCACTTGCGGCGGCGTGTCCGGGTCTGAAAAAGTGTCGACGAAGACTGCGCCGTTGCGGGCGAAGGCGGCGTCGTGCCAGCCGTCGCCCTGGCTGATGCGGCGCGGCTGGTCGGCTGTGCTGCCGTCCAGCGCCAGCGCATAGGTTTGCTTGTCGATCACGGCGTCGCGGTTCGAGGCGACGAACACGCGGCCGGCTTTTTCGTCGACCGCCAGCAGATTGTCGATGCCCCATTCGCCGCTGGAAATCGGGTGCAGCAGATGGCCGTCCAGGTCGTACAGATACAGATGATTGCGGCCGCTGCGCTCGGACGACCAGATGAAGGCCTCGCGTCCGGCCAGGAAGCGCAAGTCGTCGTGGATGCCGACCCAGCTGGCCGAGGTTTCGGTGATCAGAATGCGCTGCGCCAGCGTGGCCGCATTCACCGACACCAGTTCCAGGCGTTTCTGGTCGCGCGACTGGCGCTGGTATAGCAAGGCCTTGCCGTTCGCGCTCCAGTCGGCCCGCACCAGATAGATATCGGCATTGGCACCCAGGTCGACCTGGCGCTGGGCGCCGCTGTCGGGCGCCACGATGCGCAATTGCACCAGCACGTTCGGGTCGCCGGCGGCCGGGTAGCGCTGCTCGACCACCTCGGTGCGGTCGGCGAAAATCTCGAAGCGGCGCACCACCGGCACCGGGGCCTCGTCGAAGCGCTTGTAGGCGATGGCCGAATCGTCGGGCGCCCAGTAATAGCCGGTGCTCTGGCCCATTTCTTCCTGCGCCACGAATTCGGCTTCGGCGTTATGGATGGTGCCGGCGCCATCGCTGGTCAATTGGCGCTCCTGGCCGCTTTTCAAATCGATCACGAACAGGTTTTGCGCGCGCACGAACGATACATAGCGTCCGCGCGGCGAAATCTTCGGATCGAGCACGTCGCCGGAAGCGACCAGCCGCGCCGCGTCCGGCCTGGCGACATCGACCAGATAGAGTTTCCCGGCCAGGGGCACCAGCAATTGCTTGCCGTCCGGCGACCAGCTATAACTGAGGATGCCGTTCAGGCTGGAGGTGCGCGCGCGCTCGCGGCGCGCTTTTTCCTGCTCCGACAATTGCTCGTTCGGTGCCAGTATCTTGGAATCGACCAGCAAGCGGCTGCTCTTGTCCTTCAAATTGAATTCCCACAGATCGAGCTGGAACTGGTTGTCGGGACGGCCGCGCAAGAAGGTGACGCGGGCGCCGTCGGGCGACACTTTCAGATTACGCACGCCGGGGCCGGCCAGGGCCGGGTCGGCGTGGATGCGGTCCAAGGTCAGGCGCTCGGCGGCGGCCGGCGCGCTGGCCAGCGCGGCCAGGAAACACAGAATAAAACGCATGGCAGTCTCGTCGAAAATAAGGAATCGGAAAGAAGGAAAAACCTGCAAGACGATAGCAGAGCGCGGCCGAATAGGCGAGCGTGCCAGCCACGGAATAATGGCCGAAACGCCGACGATGATATGGCGGGAATCCGCTAATGCCGGTTTTTCGCATGGCGATCCCGATTCCGGCCAAATCGTGCGGGCCGCCTCAAGCGAAAATCGTGCCATCCACCACCGTCACCGAGCGCCCGCCTATCCATGGCTGGCCGTCGCGGAAGGTGACTGTCAGGCGGCCGTCGCGTTGCAATTGCGTACCCTGGCGCACCAGGTAGCCTTGGCCGCCGGCCGCTCCGTCCGGAAAGCCTTGCGCCTGCAGCACGCGCGCGATGCAAGCGTTGGCGCTGCCGGTGACGGGATCCTCCACCAGCGCGCCATGCTCGGCCAGCAGCGCCCGCACCTCGTAATCGGCCGGGCCGCCGGCCTCATGGGCGCCATAGATGGCCAGGCCGTCGACCTGGCACAGGCGCATCAAGTCGCCCAGCGCGGCGGCGTCGGCGCGCGCCGCCATGCAGGTGCGCGCGTCGGCCATGCGCACGGTCAGCCAGCGTATGCCCATGTCGGCCACCAGCGGCGCGGTGGCGGCCATGGCGGCGCCGCCCAGCGCCGCCTGCAATTGCGGCCGCAGGGCCTCGTCGAAGGCGCGCAATTGCGCGGCCGGCGCTTGAAACGCCAGCGCGCCATCGTCGGTGTGTTCAATCTGGACCAGGCCGATAGCGCACTCCTGGACGATGCGCGCGCCCGCCTTGGGCCGCAATCCCGCCTCCAGCAAGGCGTGGGCGCTGCCGAGCGTCGGGTGGCTGGCGAAGGGAAACTCCGTTTGCGGCGAAAAAATGCGCAGGCGGTAATCGGCTGCCGCCTCGCGCGGGGCCAGCACGAAGGCCGTCTCGGACAGATTGGTCCAGCGTGCGATGGCTTGCATCTGCGGCGCGCTCAAGTCGTCGGCTTCGAGCACCACGGCCAGCGGATTGCCCATGAACGGTACCGTGGTAAATACGTCGACTTGCTTGAAACGGCGTTGTTGCGGCATGATTTTTTCCTTTATGTTGGGTGGGGCATCGGGCGCATGCGCCGCAGCGACAGGCGGTTCAGATACCAGGTCAGCAGCAGCGCGGCCACGGTCAAGCCCAGCACCAGCCCGATCCAGAAACCGGCCGCCGCCATCGGTTGCGCCGGCGCCCACGCCAGCCAGGCCGGGGCCAGTCCCAGCACATAGCCGAGCGGCAGCGAGAAGCCCCAGAACGCCAGCAACTGGATCAGCATCGGCGGGCGCGTCACTTTGTAGCCGCGGATCGCGCACGAGGTCGCCACCTGGGTCGCGTCGGACAATTGAAATACTGCCGCGAACAGCAGCAATTGGGCGCACACTTGCTGCACCTGGGGATCGCTAGTGTAGGCGCGCGCGATCTGGTGGCGGAACAGGGCAATGCCGATGGCCGACAGCAGCGCCGAGGCCAGCGCCATCGCGACCCCGACCCAGGCCGTGAAGCGGGCGCGGCGCGGATTGCCTTCGCCGACCGCGTGGCCGACGCGGGTGATCAGGGCAATCCCGAAACTGAGCGGTGTCATGAACACGAGCGACGAGAAATTGAGCGCGATCTGGTGCGCCGACACTTGCACCACACCATAGCGCGCCACCAGCAGGCTGATGACGCCGAAGGCGCTCACTTCGGCGAAATAGGTGATGCCGATCGGCAGGCCCAGGCGCAGCATGGAAGCAATTTCCGGCCAGTGCGGCCATTCCCAGTGCGAAAACGGGTAGGTGGCGCGGTAAGCCGGCGCATGGCGCAGCCACAGCAACATTGCCGCCAGCATCAGCCACATGCAGGCGCTGGTGGCCACGGCGCAACCGACCCCACCCATTTGCGGCATGCCGAGGTGGCCGTAAATGAGCAGCCAGTTGATGCACACGTTCAGCGCCAGCGCGAGCAAGGCGATCACCATCACCGGCTTGGTCTGGTTGATGCTGGTGCTGTAGCCGTACAGGGCGCGATAGGCCGCGAACGCCGGCAGGGCGCTGCTGATGATATGCACGAAGCGGCTGGCCTTGGCGTTGACGGCCGCCGTCAGGTACAGATGATCGAACACCAGCGTCGCCAGATTGGCCAGCGCGCAAGCGAGCAGGCCAACCCCGAGCGCTTTCCACAGCGCCTGGCGCGCGCTGTGCGGGATGGCTTGCAAATTACCGGCCCCCACTTCATGGGCGACCACGCTATTGATCGCCATCATGATGCCGGTCACGGTGACCAGCACGATCGACCAGATCGAGGCGCCCAGCGACACGGCGGCCAATTCCTCGGCGCTGGCGTGGCCGGTCATGGCGACGTCGGCCACGCCCATGCCGACCGTGGCAAGCTGGCCGACCAGCATGGGCCAGGCCAGGCGCCATAGGGCGGCGGCTTCGGTGCGGATGGCGGAAACGGTGAAGGCGGTGGTCTGGGACATGGAAGCGCGGCTGAGCAAAGCGGCAATTTTACGGGAATCGGTGGGCGCCGGCGCGCCGTCGCTCCGATCGGGCCGCGCCGATGTAGTAAATTGTTACAAGCGCGCTGTCGGCGGGCCGCGCCGTTCGCGCGTTACATGCCAATTAATCTAACGGAGACATGATGATGATGAAGCCCACCTTGAAGAGCGCGCTGTTGGCAGCCGCTATCCTGTTTTCCCAGGTCGCCGCCCACGCGGGCGAATTGACGCTGTATTCGCACGACAGTTTCCACGGACGCGAAGTGACGCTGCGCGAAGTCACGCCCGACCTGGTCGCGCTCGGCTTCAACGACAAGGCGTCCAGCATGGTGGTGCGCTCCGGGCGCTGGGAAGTGTGTGTCGACGCCGAATTTCGCGGCACCTGCGCCGTGTTCGAGCCGGGCGAATATCCGGACTTGAACCGCTTTAATAATAATATTTCCTCGGTGCGCGAAGTGGGCCGTCCGTGGCATGGCGGCGGCCAGGAGCGGGGACCGCGCGGCATGGTCGAATTGTTTACCGAGTCTGGTTTGCACGGCAATTCGACTCGCATCGTGCGCGACACCCAGGATTTCGTGCAGATCGGCTTCAACGACCGCACCTACAGCATCCAGATCGACGCCGGCACCTGGCAATTGTGCAGCGATTCCGAGTATCGCGGCATTTGCCGCATTTTCGGACCGGGCCGCTACAATGATCTCGGCAACGGCTTGACGGGGCAAGTGTCGTCGGCGCGCCTGGTCGACGAACGCGCGGCGCCGCGTCCCGATGGCGGCGCCGTCGAATTGTTTACGTCGAGCGATTTCGGGGGCGACCGCTTGCCGCTGCGGCGCGATGCGCACAATCTCAGCGATTTCAATTTCAATGACCGCGCCGGATCGATCATCGTCAACGAAGGCGAATGGGAATTCTGTCTGCACGCCGATTTCGGCGGCCGTTGCGTCGTCTACGGGCCGGGCCGCTATCCGCGCCTGGGCTGGCTGGACCACCAATTGTCATCGGTGCGCCGGGTGCGTTAAGCGCTTCCCGCCTGCAGGTAGCGCCGGAAGAAGCGCCGGCGCTCGCGCGCGGCTAGTTCGCGCGCGCGCCATCGGAGTATGGCTGGCCTCGCGTTCGCGTCCGGCGCCATGCTTCGCTTATACTGGGATGTAACGTGGCGGGGTGGCGTCTGCCATTCCTCCCTGTCGTCGCGAGTACATGGCAACCGGCCCGTTCGCGGGCGCACCTGAGGAGCATGCACGTGGAATACAAGGATTACTATCAGGCTCTCGGTATCGAGAAAACGGCCACCGAGGCCGATATCAAGAAAGCCTACCGCAAGCTGATACGCAAATACCACCCTGACGTCAGTAAGGAAGCCGACGCCGACAAGCGCACCAAGGAATTGAATGAAGCTTACGGCGTGCTGGGCGAGGCGGAAAAGCGCGCCGCCTACGACGAATTGGGTAAGCCGCAGGGGCCGGGACGGGAATTCCGGCCGCCGCCTGACTGGCCGTCCGGTTTCGAGGGCGGCGCCGGCGGCGACGATTTCGCCGACCTGTTTGCGCACTTGAGCGGCCGTCGGCGCGGCGGCGCCGGCTTCAAGATGCGCGGCGAAGACAGTCACGCCGCGATCGCCGTCGACCTGGCCGACGCGTATGGCGGCGCGAGCCGCACCATCACCCTGCGCGTGCCGGAAGCGGACGCCCACGGGCGGGTCGTCACGCGCGAGCGCACCTTGAACGTCAGCATCCCAAAAGGCGTCATGGCCGGCCAGCAATTGCGCCTGAGCGGCCAGGGCCATCCTGGCACCGGCGGCGGCCCGGCCGGCGACCTGTACCTGGAAATCCAGTTCAAGCCCGATCCGCGCTACCGGGTCGAGGGCCGCGACGTGTTCGACACGGTGCCGGTGACGCCGTGGGAAGCGGCGCTGGGCGCCCAGATCGACGTGCCCACGCCGTCCGGCACGGTAACGGTGACGGTGCCCGAACATTCGCAGACCGGGCGCAAGCTGCGCCTGAAGGGGCGCGGGATTCCCGGCGCGCCGGCTGGCGACTTGTACCTGTTGCTGGAAGTGGTGCTGCCGCCGGCACACGGCGCCAAGGCGCGCGAATTGTATGAAACCATGGCGCGCGAGATGGCATTCAATCCGCGTCAAAAAACGGGAGCGTAAATCATGGTGCAGACAAATATGGTGATCGGCGTGGCGCTGGAAGACGCGGCGCTGACGGTGGAAGAATTGGCGCGCGCCTGCGCGGTCGAGCCGGACTGGGTGGTGCAGCGGGTGCAGACCGGCATCTTGCTGGGCGAGGGCGAGACGCCGGCGACGGCCTGGCGCTTCACCAGCATCGACCTGGTGCGCGCGCGCCGCCTGCGCGAAATCGAGCGCGTCTTCGACGCCAATGATGAACTGGCGGCGCTGGTGGTCGACTTGACGGAAGAGGTGCGGCGCCTGAAGGCGCGCCTGGGCGCGGCCGGCCTGGAGTGAGTACGGCGGACCCCGTTAGCGGGGCGCGCCATCCTTGACGACGGTCATCCGGCTGATGAAGAAGCGGCCGTCCAGCACCACCCGATGCGGCACGCCGCTGACCTGGAAGCCGGGGCCGCCGTCGGCGATCCAGCCTTGCGCCAGGCTGTCGAATTGTTGCACGGACAGGCGCAGCATTTGCGCCGTGATGACGAAACGTGCGCCATCCTTTTGTTTGTTGACGAAATCGTCGATACCGGCCATGGCGCGTCCCGTTGCGAAGTTAAATTCGCGCCATGATAACCCGTCCGGGCCGATGCCACGGGTGGCAATCGGCCCGGATCTTGCCGGGCCTCGTCTTAGCGCTTGTCTTTACCGCTATGCTGGCCCGCTTCGGCGCGTTGTTGATTGCTATCGCCGCGCCCGCCCGAACCATGGTTATCGGAACGATTCTCGGCGCCCGTTTGATGCGCGGCGCTTTGCTGGTTATTGGCGTCGCGTTGGTTCTGACTTTGCCCGGCATCTTGCCGGGCGCCGTCGGACGCCTTGCCCTGCGCCGGGCTGATGTTGGCCTTGCCGGACTTGGCTTTTTGCGCATTCGCTTTCTTGTCACTTGCGGACGATTTCATCCTATCTCTCCTTGAGTCACGACGACTATCGGGCAAAATACCCGACAGGCCGCTTATCAGCGCTGTCCTTGATACGTGTCGATGGTGGGCCGCGCCGACAGAACTAAGCGGAAATTTCATATTAGGCCGCAAATGCATGGGATCGTGTAGGACCGCGTGCATTATTTATGTAGGAGATGACCTAGCTCAAAAGCCGTGTTCGAGCAGCCTCGGCAAGGCTTCCGTAAAGCGCCCCACCAACCATTTTCCAGCCAGCCCGGGCAATTCGTCGGCGCGGTGTATCAGGTGAATAGGGTAGTGCATCACGTCGCCGCCGGCCATCGCCAGCCGCACCAGGCGGCCCGCCGCCAAATCTTCGCGCACCATCGCTTCCGGCATATTGCCCCAGCCCAAGCCGGCGCGCAGCAGCGCGTGTTTCGAACCCAGGTCGCCCAGGCGCCAATTGCGCAGCGCCAGCACGCCGAAATCCTGGCCTTCGGTCAGGTGGCTGCGGTCGGTCAATACCAGTTGCGTGTGTTCGCGCGCCAGCGCGGTCGAAATGCTGCCTTCCATCAGCGCCAGCGGGTGGCCGGGCGCCGCCACCGGCATCATCCGGATTTGTCCGAGCGCCATGCGCTCGATCGAGTCCGGCGTGGCAAACATCCAGCCGCTGATGCCGATATGGCAGACCCGGTCCAGCACCAATTGCGTCACGCTGCCCAGCGCCTCCATGCGCAGGCGCAGCGCGACGGTGGGAAATTCTAGCTGGAACGCTTCCAGGATCGCTACCAGCACCGAGGTGGGAAACATCACATCGACTGCCAGCGACACTTCCGCTTCCAGGCCGCCGGCCAGCGCCTTGGCGCGGGCCCGCATGCCGTCGACTTTGAGCGACACGGCGCGGGCGTCGGCCAGCAAGGCCTTGCCGGCCTCGGTCAGGGTCGGCTTGCGCTTGCTGCGGTCGAGCAACACCACATTGAGTTGCTCTTCCAGGTTGGCGATGGTGTAACTGATGACCGACTGGGTGCGGTGCAATTGCCGCGCCGCGTGGGCGAAGCCGCCCGCGTCGATGACGGCGATAAACACCCGCAATTGGTCGAAAGAGGGCAGGCCGGGTTCGCGCATGGAATATCGAGGCTACATGGTGATTGAATGGGATGCCCTCAAGCAAGCTCGAAGGACGGCTGGCCCAGCCTTAGAATCCGGCTACGACCGTGTTCATGTGCTCGACTTGCGGCGGGCTCAGGAAAAAGCCGCCGACCAGCCGGCGCCATTCCTGGAAGTCGGCGCTGGTGCGGAAATCAACCATATGGTTGTCCAGCGTTTCCCAGCCGACCACGAGGCGGTAATGATCGCCATGCTCGATCGAGCGTTCCAGCCGCATCGACGTGCAGCCGACGGCGCGCTGGAAGAGCGGCACTGCGGCGCCGACGGCCGCCTCGAATGCGGCGTGGGTGTTGGGTGTGATATGGAGGTGGGCAATTTCAAAAATCATGGCGGGCTTTCACGGTTGGATTGGGTATTTTGCCTTATTTTGGCGAAAGCCGTCGGGCCGGCCATGCCGACAATACGCAAGCTTGCGGGACCGGCTAAGATGGAACAGGCAAGCCGGTCCGACCGGACCGGCGCGATCTTTCATGGGGAACAGCATGGCGGCAAAGAAAATTTTATTTTTGACAGGCGATTTTGCGGAAGATTATGAAACCATGGTGCCATTCCAGGCACTGCAAATGGTCGGCCACCAGGTTGACGCTGTCTGTCCCGGCAAGCGGGCCGGCGACAAGATCAAGACCGCGATCCACGATTTCGAGGGCGACCAGACTTACACGGAAAAGCCCGGCCATTTGTTTGTCCTGAACGCCAGTTTCGACGCCGTCGACCCGGCTCAGTATGACGCGCTGATGATCGCTGGTGGCCGCGCGCCGGAATACTTGCGCCTGAACGAGCGCGTGCTCGACATCGTGCGCCACTTTGCCGCCGCCGGCAAGCCGATCGCCGCCGTGTGCCATGGCGCGCAATTGCTGGTCGCCGCCGACGTGATCCGCGGCAAGCGCATCGCCGCTTATCCGGCTTGCGCGCCGGAAGTGCGGTTGGCCGGCGCTGAATACGCGAATATCGAAGTCGACCATGCCGTCACCGACGGCAATTTTGTCACGGCCCCGGCCTGGCCCGCCCATCCGCGCTGGCTGGCGCAATTTCTGGCACTGCTGGGCACGCACATCAAGCTATAGACCCGCTGCAGGGAAGCTTGAAGCTTGAAACAGGCCACTCCGGGGTCCGGCATGCGATGATACGGGGAAAACTATTCCCCTTCATATTGGCAACTAGCATTCCATGCATCCATTCTCTCCTGTTAGCCGCAGTTCGTCGCACCCATCGAAGCGCCGCGCCGAGCGGCGGCCCGACCCGCTGGCGGCGCTGTGCGACATCACGGCGCTGCTGGCCGGCCAGCATGCGATCGACGCCTTATGCCGCGCCTTTTTGCGCAAGGTCATGGACTATGCCGGCGCCGATGGCGGCACCGTGCGTATGCTCGACAGCCGGCATGGGCAAGTCCACATCGTCGTCCATGAAGGCATTTCGGAAGCCTTGATCGAGCAAGAGCATTGCATCAAGAGCGATGCCTGCCTGTGCGGCGCGGCGCTGGCGCAAGGCGTGATCGTGGTCAAGGATTTCCGGCAGATGCCGCCGGCGCGGCGCTACCGTTGCCAGGAGCAAGGATTCGTCTCGCTGGCGGTCTTGCCGATCGAGGTGGGCGGTGTGGCGATCGGCAGTTATTCCCTGCATTTCGCGCGCCACCGCGCGCTGGCCGCAGCAGAACTGCGCTTGCTGACGGCGCTGGGCCAGAACCTCGGCATCGCGATCGATAACCAGCGCTTGATTGCCCGCGAAAAGGAATACGCGGTGGAACAAGAACGCAGCCTGCTGGCCCAGGGTTTGCACGACAGCATAGCCCAGGGCTTGAATCTGCTGAACCTGCAAGTGCAGATGCTGGACGCTGCCGTGCGGCGCGACAGCCTGGCCGACGCGGCCCGCCTGGTGCCGCTGCTGCGCGCGGGGGTCGAGGAAAGTTACGCAGACGTGCGCGAATTGCTGCGTAATTTCCGCAGCCGCTGGGACGGCGATGACGTCGACGTGAAATTGCGCGCCGTGTTGCAAAAATTCGAAGAGCAAAGCGGGGTGGGCTGCAGCATCGAGATCGAGGGCTGCGGCGCGCCGCTGGCGCCCGAGCAGCAATTGCAGGTGCTCTTCATCTTGCAAGAAGCCTTGTCGAATATCCGTAAGCATGCGCGCGCCGGCGCGGTCAGCGTGCGGGTCGAGAATGGCCGCGATTTCGCGCTGCTGGTGCGCGACGATGGCTGCGGCTTCGCGCCGGCGCTGCTGGCGGACGACGACAGCCATGTCGGCCTGGCCATCATGCGCGAGCGCGCCGTCCGCCTGGGGGCGCGGCTCGAGATCGCCAGCGCGCCCGGCGCCGGCACCACGATTTCACTGCAATTGCGGCGCGAAGGGCGCCTGGTCGCATGAAGCATTGCATCATTCATTCCGGTTTTTGAAGGCTTATTTGCATGACAATCAAGATATTATTGGTCGACGACCATTCCCTGCTGCGTAGCGGCATCAAATTGCTATTGCAGCAGACGGCCGAGTTCGAGATCGTCGGCGAGGCAGCCGACGGCCTGGAAGGCGTCAAGCGGGCGCGGCAACTGAAACCGGACGTGGTCTTGATGGACTTGCACATGCCCGGCCTGTCGGGCCTGGAGGCGACCCAGTTGATACTGGAAGACGCGCCCGGCACGGCGGTGCTGATGCTGACCGTGTCGGAAGATGCCGCCGATCTGGGCGCGGCCCTGCATGCGGGCGCGCGCGGCTATCTCTTGAAAAACATCGGCACCGATTTCCTGGTCGAGGCGATACGGCGCGCGGCCGCCGGCGAAGCCGTGATTGCCGAAGCGATGACGGCCAAGCTGGTCGCGCAATTTCGCGCGGCCCAGGCGGCGCCGGTCGCGCCCGGCAGCGAGCGGCTCACGCCGCGCGAACGGGAAGCGATGATTTTCCTGGCGCGCGGCTTGAGCAACAAGGAAATCGCGCGCCAGCTCGATGTGGCCGAGAGCACCGTGAAAATCCACGTCCAGAATATTCTCAGGAAACTCCACTTGAGTAGCCGCGTGCAAATTGCCGTGTATGCGGTCGAACACGGCATGGGCGCGTCCGCTTGACATGAGCGCATAGTTCCGACGGTGTATGGTTGGCGCCGTTCGGACTGGCTACACTTGATTTCAGTCAATTCGATGGATGGAAATACCATGCTCAATATCGCCGGCTTGCTGTCAAATCAAGCCCTGTTCCGCCATATTTCGGCGTCGCAACTGGAACAATTGCGCAAGCAAGTGGTCCGCGTCGAGCTCGACAAGGGGCAAGTTTTGTTCCGCAAGGGCGAACAGGCCGAGGGCGCGTATATCGTGGTGTTCGGCATGGTCAAGCTGAGCGTGTCCGCGCTGGACGGCGGCGACAAGGTGCTCGAATTGCTGCGTCCGGGCGACAGTTTTGGCGAAGCCATGATCTTCCTCGATGAACCCTATCCCTTTTGCGCCGAGGCGCTGGACAATACCTTGCTGCTGCGCTTGCCGCCGGACGCGCTGCTGCGCCTGATGGACCAGTCGCCGCGCATCGCGCGCCAAATGATGGCCAGCCTGTCGCGCCATTTGCTGGGTTTCATCCGCAATGTGGAACGCTGCTCGCTGCAAAATGCGACCCAGCGCGTGATCGACTATTTGCTGCAAGCGTCGCTCCAGCAGCGCAGCGTCGAAGTCCGGCTGGAATTGAAGAAGAGCCTGCTGGCATCGCTGCTGGACTTGGCGCCGGCCACCTTGTCGCGCGTGCTGCACCAGCTCACCGCCTTGCAATTGATTCAAGTGCGCGGTTCGCTGATACGGATCGAATCGGCCGCCGCGCTGAAATCCTACCAGCTTGCTGACACGGCGTGAAGCGGGGGCGTCATTCCCCGGCTTTTTTGCTTAAAATTTCATTGACTTTCTGTCGCATTGCGCCATTACGCTCTTCGTCTGTGCCGCCGACATTGCGCATTATTTCCGATACTTGCGCGCCGGCGTTCACGTTGCCGAGTATGCCGACAGCGATCCCGGCGACCTTGACGGCGGGGTGCGGAAACGCTCCCAGCGCCATGGCCAGGGTTTGGGACGCGGCCATGCCGACCACCGCGCCGCCGATCTCATGCTGGGTTTTGTCGTGTATCGCATCGACCGCTTGCTGCACACCCTCGTGCGTGGTGGTGGAGACAGCATAAGTGGTATCGGCGCCTTTTTTTACGGCCTTGGCTACGGCCACCGGATCGAAATTTTTAATGTGCTCGACGACATGCTCGGCCGCTTCCTTTGCGCCAGCCTTGGCGATCTCCGCGGCGTCTTCATGCGTCAGTGGGGCGTTGCCGGATATGACCTTCACCGCTCCAAAGGCGATCTTTGCATCATTACCAAGGTCTTTTAATGTTTCTTGGAGTTGGGCGGTCGCCTGAGCCGGGTGCTGAGCCACGTTAATTGTTTTTTTCATTGTAGAGATGCGCGCGTCTTTCGCCGCCTGGAGGCCGTCAGTGATCATGCTGCTGTCCGGGGCGGGGCGTTGCTCCTCGGCCCACCGAGAAATGCGCTCGTTTCCCGTGCCGGCCCGTGCCGGAGGGCGCTGGGACGGGAGCGGCGGCGCGGCACTGGGAGTGTGGTTTTCCGTGCCGGCCGGCGGCGCGGTATTGGGATGCTTTTTGTCAATACCGGTACTGGCACGATCCAAAATTACGCCCGCGATAAACACTCCGGCAGGTTTAGCCACTCTACTAAACATGATATTTCTCCAATTTAATTAATGCGCGTGTTTGCGATGCTTGCCATATGTGGAGCGCGGCGCGCAATTGGTTCCACCGGCGCCGCGCTGGCTTGCCGCCATCAACAACAATTTCGCGAAAACATTTGAACTTGATGCACCGCTTGAGGTAAGCTGTCGCCGCCGGCCGCGCAAGCGGCGGCTGTCTTGGCCATATGCCAAGCGTGATGTCGGGAGAGCCTGTCTTGCGGTTTACCTACTGTGCAGCGCCGAAGGAGCAACCACCCCGGAAACTCTCAGGCAAACGGACCGATATCGCCATCAAACTCTGAAGAGCCGCCGGTGTTAACGTTGCCTGGCGCACCGAAGGAGCAAGCGCTGCCCGCCATCCGGCGCGGCGTGAATCTCTCAGGTCCAGAACAGAGGGGGTGTCCGCTGCGTACCTTTGCGCGCGGGCTTAACCCTCGGCGTGTTGGAGTTTGTATGAAAACCATTGCAGTCATCGGCGGCGGCGTCACCGGCGTCACCACGGCTTACGCGCTGGTCAAGCGCGGCTTTTGCGTCACCCTGATTGAAAAACACCGTTATGCGGCGATGGAGACCTCGTTTGCCAACGGCGGCCAATTGTCGGCCTCGAACGCGGAAGTGTGGAACCATTGGTCGACTATCCTCAAGGGCATCAAGTGGATGCTCAAGAGCGACGCGCCGCTGCTGGTGAACCCGAAGCCGAGCTGGCACAAGCTGTCCTGGTTCGCCGAATTCATCGCCGCGATCCCCCATTACAATCAAAACACGATAGAGACGGCGCGCCTGGCGATTGCCGCGCGCCAGCATTTGTTTGCCTGGGCCGAGCAGGAAGGCATAGACTTCGACTTGAAGCGCAAGGGCATCTTGCATATTTACCGCGACAAGGCCGGCTTCGAGCACGCGGCGGCGGTGTCGACATTGCTGGCGCAGGGTGGCTTGCAACGGCGCGCGGTGACGCCGGCCGAAATGCGCGCGATCGAACCGACCCTGGCCGGCAGCTATTACGGCGGTCATTTCACCGAAAGCGACGCCACCGGCGATATCCACAAATTCACCAACGGCCTGGCCGACGCCATCGTGCGCCTGGGCGTCGTTTGCCGCTATGACAGCGACGTGACGGCAATTCGCACCGATGGCAAGTGCGTCAGCGTGACGCTGGCGCATGGCGGCGCGTCCGACACCAGCGTGTTCGACGGCGTCGTCATTTGCGCCGGCACGGCCAGCCGGGCGCTGGGCGCGGCACTGGGCGATCATGTGAATATTTATCCGGTCAAGGGTTATTCGATCACGGTCAAGCTGGACGACGCGCAAAGCCAGGCGGCGGCGCCGACGGTAAGCCTGCTCGACGATGCCACCAAGCTCGTTTGCAGCCGCTTCGGCGCGGACCGCTTCCGGGTGGCCGGCACGGCCGAGTTCAATGGCTTTAACCGCGATATCCGGGCCGACCGCATCCGTCCGCTGGTCGAATGGGTGCAGCAATGCTTTCCTGGCGTGAGCACACGCAGCGTGGTGCCGTGGGCCGGCTTGCGGCCGATGATGCCGGACATGTTGCCACGTGTGGGCCGGGGCCGCGCACCCTGCGTGTTTTATAACACGGGGCATGGCCACCTGGGCTGGACCCTGGCGGCCGTCACGGCCGACATGATAGGCAATCTGCTCGAACAAACGGTGGGCCGGCGCGCCGCGCACAGCGCCTTGCAGCCCGCCTGAAGTGGCCGCCGCCGTTCGCGTGGCGGCGGCTTTCCCCTACCGACCAGTGCGGCAGGCGGGCGTCTTGCCGGCGCGGCGGCGCTGTATAATGCGCGGACGCGTTTTGCCGCGACACCCCCGCTACGGCCGCTTCTCACGGCGCTTATTTCCCACCCTTGTCCATCCTGTGGAAGGTCCATGCCGATTCGGCAATCTTTATGAAAACTCCCAAAAGAATCCAGCCTCTGGTCGAGGAAGGCTTGATTGACGAAGTCATGCGCCAGTTAATGAGTGGCAAGGAAGCCACCGTGTATGTGGTGCGTTGCGGCGACGATATCCGCTGCGCCAAAGTGTACAAGGAAGCCAACGAGCGCAGCTTTCACCAGGCGGTGGCGTACCAGGAAGGGCGGCGCGTCAAGAATAGTCGCCAGGCGCGCGCGATGGAAAAGGGTAGCCGCTATGGCCGCAAGATGGCCGAGGAGGTGTGGCAAAACGCCGAGGTCGACAATCTGTACCGGCTGGCTGCGGCCGGCGTGCGCGTGCCCAAGCCGTATATCTGCTTCGAGGGTGTGCTATTGATGGAATTGCTGACCGGCGCCGATGGCAATGCGGCGCCGCGCCTCAATGACGTCGAGCTGAGCCACGAGCGCGCGCTGGAATATCACGGCTTGTTGTTGCGGCAAGTGGTGTTGATGTTGTGCGCCGGCGTGATCCATGGCGACTTATCCGAATATAATATCCTGGTCGATGCGCTGGGGCCGGTGATCATTGACTTGCCGCAAGCGGTCGATGCGGCCGGCAGTAGCGTCGCCGCGTCAATGCTCGAGCGCGACGTCAACAACCTGGCCAATTTCTTCGGCACCTACGCACCGGAATTGTTGGGCAGTCAATATGGCATGGAAATCTGGGGCTTGTATGAAGCCGGTTTGTTGACGCCCGACACGCCGTTGACGGGCCGGGTGGCGCCGCCGCCACGGCCGGCCGATGTCGGCGCGGTGATACGCGAAATCGAACTGGCCCGCTACGAGGAAGAAGAGCGCCAGCAACTGATTGCGTCCCGGGCCGAATAGCCGGACCGGCTGGTCGAGCTGGCTCTTGGCGCGCCTAGGGGGCGCTGGCAAATGGCGCCGCCTCGGTGCTGCGCCGGTAGACCAGGCCCAGCGAACGGATCGGCTTGCCGCCATTCAAATGAATATAGATGGCTTCGTTCATCGCGCAAGCGACTTCCCCGCAGGCGCCGCGATTGGCGGCGTCAAGCGCGCGCCGCGCGCCGCCGGGGCCGCGATCATAGGCATAACTGACCAAGGCGTCAAACTGCTGTTGCGTCAACGTATGGTCGCGCACATGGCGCCGCACCAGCGCTTCGGCTTCCCGCAATGCCGTTCCCAGCTTGACGTCGGGGTCGCGGCCTGCCGCTTGCGCGCGCTTGTCAAGCGGCAGGCAGGGTCCGAGGTGGGCCAGAGTGCCCAAGCCATAGATGACATTATTCACTGGGTCATGATAATAACGGCGCTTGCCGCTTTCGCGCATGCGCAGCGCATCGATGCCCGCCACGCTGATGATCATGTTTTCGTTTGCCATAATGCGCTCCTGCTCAATTGAAACTGTGAAACGGCTATCGAGTATGACTCTAGGGTCTGGCCGCGCATGGCATATTGCGTCAAGCTAAGCGAACCTGTCGCGTGAGTTGGCGCAAGGCAAGGCAATTGACGCGGCATGAAGGCCAGGCAGCATGTGGCCCCGGGTTCAGCGCGGCGTCGGCCGCGTCGTTTTCCCAGGCATGCCCATGCGCGACGCCGTTTTTGGAAGCATGCCAAAACAGCAGCCGGTTTATATCATAAGGCATGCCTCAAGCGGGGTATTTTGACGCAGCTTCGGCGTCTTGCCGCATGCCGTGGGGAGTGGGCCGTTTCAAGCGTCGCATGCCGGAAAGTGGCGCCACGCCGCGCTTCGCCACATGCCGACGGCATCTTTGCCGGGTGTCGCCACACTAAAATTTAGATGCTTTCTTCTATAATTGCTGCAGCGCAGCAATTATGTTTGTGCCAAAATGAATTCATGGAATTTTTGACCAGCATCAAGAAGACACCGACACTTTTCTGCGCTGCGCACAAGGTTTGCGCACACCCGCCATGCCACATGCTTGTGCCTGCGCGAGCCGAAGTTGCTCTCTTTCTCCCAATTGAGCGTCCTGGCAGCCATGACGTTCCCCTATTCCCAGCCTTATCCACCACCGAAAGAGCCGTATGTTTGCTAGCGATACGCTAACTGTTTTGCTGATTGTTCTTGCCGTGGCAGCCGCCCGCGGCGCGCTGTTCAAGCTGTCGGGGAGTGTCAAATACATTCCCAATGACCGCATCGGCGTGGTTGAAAAGTTGTGGAGTTCGGCCGGCTCGGTGCAAAGTGGCTTGCTGGCCATGAATGGCGAAGCGGGCTTGCAGGCGGAATTGCGGCGCGGCGGCTTCCATTTTTTCGCGCCCTTCCAGTACCGCATCCATATCCATCCCATGGTCTCGGTGACGCAGGGGAAAATCGCCTATGTATTTGCACGCGATGGCGTCGATTTGCCGGCCGGGCAAACGCTGGCCGATAACGCCAGCGTCGAGGATTTCCGCGACGTGCGCGGCTTCTTGCAAGGCGGCGGACAGAAAGGCCCGCAACGCAAGATCTTGCGCGAAGGCACCCACATCATCAATCCCGCGCTCTTCGTCGTCATGACTGAAGAGAGCACCTATTCCATGTCGCTCGATAGCCAGGAAAAACTCTATTACGAGAAAATGCGCGGCGTGCTGGACGAGCGCAGCGGCTTTACGCCGGTGGTGATCAAAGAAGTTACCGGTTCCCACGATTCCGACCAGTTGGCCGTGGTGACGGTGCAAGACGGCCCCGGCCTGCTCAAGGACGAATTGCTGGCGCCGGATGTGGGTGACGCCCACAATGCCTTCCAGGAACCGGAAAAATTCCTCGCCGCCGGTGGCCGCCGCGGCCGCCAGGAGCGGGTCTTGGTCGAGGGCACGTATTTCATCAACCGCTTGTTCGCGACCGTTGAATTCATCCGCAAAACCATTATTCCAGTCGGCTTTGTCGGTGTCGTGGTGTCCTATACGGGGCGCAAGGGGGCCGACATGTCGGGCGCCGAATATAGCCACGGCGAACTGGTCGAAAGCGGTTGCCGCGGCGTCTGGCGCGATGCCTTGATGCCGGGCAAATACGCGTTCAATACTTATGCCGGCAAGATTGAACTGGTGCCGACTACTAATTTCGTGCTGATGTGGAAATCCGGCGAGAGCGGCTCCAAGTTCGACCAGAACCTGCGCGAAATCACCCTCATCACCAAGGATGCGTTCGAGCCGCAATTGCCGCTGTCGGTGGTGGTGCATATCGATTACCGCAAGGCGCCGATGGTGGTGCAGCGCTTCGGCAATGTGGCGCAACTGGTCGAGCAAACCCTCGATCCGATGGTCTCGTCGTATTTCAAGAACGTCTCGCAGACCAAGACTTTCATCGAATTGATACAGTCGCGCAGCGAATTGCAAAGCAATGCCTCGGCCGACATGAAGCAGCGCTTCCAGGCCTATTCGCTGGAATTCCAGGAAGTGTTGATCGGCACGCCGAAACCGCAGGCTGGCGACACCAAGATTGAAAACATCATGGCCCAGTTGCGCGACCGCCAGATCGCCCGCGAACAAGTGGAAACCTTTGCCCAAAAGCAGATAGCAGCCGACAAGGAAAGGGAATTGAACGAGGCCGAGCAGCGCGCCGCCAAGCAAAAGGAATTGACGGGCTCGCTGGTGGATATTTCGATCAAGGAAAACCAGGGTTCGGCCAATGTCAAGGCGGCCGAGAAACGGCGCCAGGAAATCGAGGCCCTGGCCCACGCCGAAAAATTCAAGCAAGAAATGGAAGGTTCGGGCCGCGCCTCGGCCATCCGCTCGGTCGGCGAAGCCGAGGCGTTCGCCATCCACGCCAAGTCGGAAGCGATGCAGGGCGAGGGCGCCGACAAGCAATTGATGCAAACGGTGATGTTGCGCCTGGCCGAAGCGTTCGAGACGGCCAAGATGCCGCTGGTACCGCAAATCCAGATGGGCGGCGGCGACAGCAATGCCTTCACCACCCTGATGAGTCTGATGGGATCGCTGAAGGCCGGCGAATTGGCGCAATCGCTCAAGCAACAGGACTAGTTGCCAGGCTGCGGGATAGGGCGGCGGCGTTTCCTGTATTACAATGCTAGCCATTCCAGGAAACGGCCCCGCGCCGCCAATTCAACCCTTGTCCGCATGATGCCCTTTAAATCACTTTTCCTGTCGCTGGCGCTATTGATGCTGGCGGCTTGCTCCGACGGCAAGCCGCCCGCTGCTGTCGTCGCGCCCGCCGAAGTGGAAACGACCGAAACGCGTCGGCAACTCCAGGCGCAACTGATGAGCGCCGTGTTCGGCAACGATTACCGTGCCGCCACCGGCGACGCCTTGGCCATCATGCGTAACGTCGACCGGCCCCAGGAAAAAACGCAATATGTGATCAAGCCGGTGGCGCACCTGCCCTTGCCCAGCGGTGAAATGGTGTTGGTGGCTAACGCTGACTTGCCGGACGGGAACGGCAATGCGATGGCCACTCACGTCTCGCCCGGTTTGCTGAGCGTGTATTTCCTGCGCCAGGGCGGGGGCAAGTGGCAAGTGTTGCGGCGCCAGGAAAACATTGCCGCCTTGGGCTCGTCGGGTGATATCGGCAAGATTTCCTGGACTTATCTGGCGCCCAAAAAGCTCGGACTGGTGGTCGAAAATGGCGGCGTATGGCAAGGCTATTTGATCAGCCAATTGTCGCTATTCGACTTGAGCGCCGGCACGCTGCACGACTTGGCCGGCCATATCAATGTCCATTCGGAAAACGATGGCGCTTGCGGCCCGGATACTGAGGAATGCTGGAATATCACGGGCGCCTGGCACTTCGTGCCATCGAAATCGGTCGCACGCTACCGCGAT
Organism: Oxalobacteraceae bacterium GrIS 1.11; assembly: GCA_040544385.1. Classification (GTDB taxonomy): domain Bacteria; phylum Pseudomonadota; class Gammaproteobacteria; order Burkholderiales; family Burkholderiaceae_D; genus Janthinobacterium. Next base: position 1,751 of record JBEONR010000059.1, on the reverse strand, counting down.
CTGGTGCTCGAGTTCAGCGGTTACCGGACCGTCGCTGCGAAGCCGGCCGACAAATCCGACAAGTCCGATCCGCCCGAGCACAAGCGCAGCGAGGTCACCGGGCACGCGCGCTATAGCTTCGACGGCAAGCATTACCAGCTGGTCGAGGGTAAAAATCTGGTGCCCGGGATTTAATTTACTTCCCCATGTTCAGGAAAGGGATAGGCGCGCCGGCATACATATTCACCGGCAGCGCGCCATTCCAACCCTTCGCCTTCACCATTTCAACTTCGATGCGGCGCAATTCCAGCACATCCCGGTTTTGCGCCAGCGCCGCGCCTTGCAGTCGCACGGCGTCGGCCTGGGCCGCCGCGATTTTCAAGTTGGCGTAGGCCTCGCCGTCGGCCTTTGCCTTGAGCGCGCTCGCTTCGGCCTCGGCAATCGCCACTTTCTGCTTTTGCTCGGCTTCGACGGTTTTCAATTTATTCTCTGCGCCCAGGCGCAATTGCTCTTGCGTCACCTTGTCGCCGATCGCCTTCATATAGTCGGCCGAGAAGGAAAAATTGCGCATATCGATATTGATGACATTGGCGCCATAGAGGGAAATCTTGGCGCGCAAGGCGGCGCCGATATCGGACGATACCTTGGCCCGCTGCGAGATCAATTCCGGCGCCGTGTATTGGGCGGTGATGGCCTTGAACACTTCCTGGGTTGCCGTTTGCACATAGGACGACAAGTCGCCGTCATGGCTATATTTCTCGTAGACGTCGGACACGCGGTCGGTCGCGATGCTGTAGCGCACCGTCATGCTGACCTTGACCGGTTGCTGGTCGCTGGTGCTGCCTTCGGCGCCATCGACCTTGGCCTCTTCGGCGCGGATGCTGAACAATGCCATCCGCTGCCATGGCGGCAATACCACCAAGCCTTCGTTTTCGATGCCCTTGATGGCGCCAAACTGCGTGACGACGCCGCGCGAGCCGGTCGGCACGCTGCGGAAGGGCCAAAACGAGAGCACTGCCACCAGTACCAGGACCGTGATGACGGCGTCACGCAGCAGGCGCCCGGTATGGTATTGATTGCGGTCATTCATATAGCGCGTTACAAAAGCCATGTTTCTTCCTTTTTCTAATTACACGCAAAGTAATGTTGTTCGCCGGTTCAGGTGGGAGCGCTGGCGCAGCAATTTTTTTCGCCTCGCTTCTCATCCATAGCAGGACTGTAACCGGAATCGGGAGCGTTGTGCCAGCGAGCAATGAATGATTGTTGGAACGTCGTGTTTTAATAATGCAACAGATTGCCAATTTTAATAATATGGGAATTATTATATTAATTGCATTCTGGGTTTTATATTCATGTTTTTTGATGCTGGATATTCTCTGCTTGCGTCAATTATTTTGGCGGCAAGCGAAAATTTACGGCGCCGGCGGCGCTTTCCTTGATTGGATGAATCGGAGGGTCCTTGCGCTTCCGCAAGGCCGCTGTCGTTGATTGGACGAATCGGAGAGTCCTTGCGCTTCCGCAAGGCCGCTGCGCAGGCTCGCCGCATGCGGCGAGAATTCCCTGCTACGCCCCGCGCCCGTGCCGGACGCGGATGCAATTTCCATTGTCGGCATGCATGCGCATTAAAAACAAAGCCCCGCCAGACTGACGCCTGGCGGGGCTTTGTTTTTAATGCGGTGGTGGAGACGGCGGGAATCGAACCCGCCGTATTCCCTGTATTCATGCGGCTTTCGACGGTGTGGCTGTCTTAATGCTGTCATTCCAATTGATAC
>JBEONR010000058.1:0-28949 GCA_040544385.1 Oxalobacteraceae bacterium GrIS 1.11 | reverse complement strand
ATCGGTCACGTTCGCCCGGAATGGGCGGTCACGTTGAAATGGAATGACTGGTCACGATGCCGGAATCACTGGTCACGATCGTCCGGAATACCCAGTATTTTTAAAAAACTTCACACTACTTAGTTGCAGAATAAAACTAAGTGAACTACACTAGGCTGTCGCCACCCGAGGAGTTCCACATGAGACGCAACCTTCACCTGCTCGTCATCGATCCGCAAAACGATTTTTGCGACTTGCCCGCAAACTATTTGCCGCCCCGCCCTTTGGGCGGCCAGGAAGCACCCGCGCTGGCCGTGCCCGGCGCCCACGCCGACATGCTGCGCATCGCCGAGTTGATCAACCAGGGCCGCCACGGCTTGAGCGGCGTCAGCGTCACGCTCGACACCCACCAGCGCGTCGACATCGCCCACCCGACCTTTTGGCGCGACGCCAGCGGCGCGGCCGTTGCCCCGTTCACGGAAATCGTCGCCGCCGATGTGCGGGCCGGCAAATACCAGCCGCGCGCCGCCCTGCCCCGGGTGCTGGCGTATCTGGACACGCTGGAGGCAAGCGGGCGCTACCACCTGATGGTCTGGCCGGTGCATTGCGAAATCGGTTCCTGGGGCCAGAATATCCACGCCGACGTGTATGCGGCCTGCAATGCCTGGCAAGACGCCGGACTCGGCGTGGTTGACATGGTACTCAAGGGCGCGAATCCGTGGACCGAGCATTATTCGGCCGTCATGGCCGAAGTGCCGGAACGCGACGATCCGGCCACCCAGATGAATCAAGCCTTGATCGCCACGCTGGCGCGGGCCGAGCGTATCTATATTTGCGGCGAAGCCGGCAGCCACTGCGTGAAGGCCAGCACCGAGCATATCGTGGCCCACATCGGCGCGGCCAATGTGCCGAAACTGGTGCTGCTGAGCGACTGCATGAGCTCCGTCGCCGGCTATCAGGCCCAATACCAGGATTTTGTGCGCGACATGCTGGCCCGGGGCGTGCAAACGGCCAGCGCGGCCGACGTCTTGCCGGAATTGCTGGCGAACGCCGCGCGCTGATCGTCGCCTTTTTCGTCGCCTTATTTGTCACCTTATTTGTCATATTCATCGTTTATTCTGTTCACCTTACCGTAGCCATATCGCCGCCATGAAACCCATCGTCAGCAGCTTGCTTGAAACCGATCTGTATAAATTCACCATGTGGCAAGCGCTGTTGCACAGCCACCCGGGTGCCGAAACCGAATACGCCTTTGTTTGCCGCAACACGCCGGCCTATCCGCTGGCTGAATTGAAGGCCGACGTCGAGCGCGAACTCGACCACCTGTGCACGCTGGCCTTCGCCGACGACGAACTGGCATACTTGCGCGGCTTGCGCTACATGAAGAGCGATTTCATCGATTTCCTCACCATTTTCCGCTTCCAGCGCAAATTCATCAGCGTCGATTGCGACGGACCGACCTTGCTGATACGGGCCAAGGGGCCGCAAGTGCATGTGATGGGCGTCGAAATCTTCGTGCTCTACATCGTCAACGAATTGTATTTCCAGCGCTTCGAGCAAGCGCCTCTGCTGGCCGAGGCGCGCCGCCGCCTGTCCGCCAAGATCGAACTGCTGCGCCGCTTCGGCGCCGAAACGCCATCCAGGCACCCGTTTGAATTCTTCGACTTCGGCGTGCGGCGGCGCTTCTCGGGCGACTGGCAAGATGAAGTCGTGGCCACGCTGGCGCGCGAAGTGCCGCAGTATTTCAAGGGCACCTCGAACGTTTACCTGGCCAAGAAGCATGGCTTGATCCCGATCGGCACCATGGCCCACGAATACCTGCAATCCTACCAATCGTTCGGGGTGCGCCTGCGCGACTTCCAAAAGGCGGCGCTGGAAGACTGGGTGCAGGAATACCGGGGCGACCTCGGCACGGCGCTGACCGACGTGGTCGGCATGGATGCCTTCCTGGCCGATTTCGACCTGTACTTCGCCAAGCTGTTCGACGGCTTGCGCCACGATTCCGGCGACCCGGTGGTGTGGGGCGAAAAAGCGCTAGCCCATTACGCCACCCTGCGCATCGACGCCAACACCAAGCGCCTCGTATTTTCCGACGGTCTGGACCTGGAAACTGCGTTCGCACTTTACCGCCACTTCGCCGACCGCTGCATGACCGGCTTCGGCATCGGCACCAATCTGAGTAACGACACCGGCATTCAACCGCTCAATATCGTCATGAAACTGATGTCGTGCAATGGCCAACCGGTCGCCAAGCTGTCCGATTCAGCCGGCAAAACCCTGTGCACGGACCAGACTTTCCTGGCTTACCTGCGCCAGGTCTTCCACCATGCCGCAGCCTGAAACCAAGGAAAAAATCATGCTCAAGCTAGCCATCGCCCAGCTTAACCCCACCGTCGGCGACTTTGCCGGCAACGCCGCCGCCACCGAACGCAAGATGGCGGACGCCGCCGCCGGCGGCGCCGACATGGTGATCTTTTCCGAACTGTCGCTGTGCGGCTATTACCCCTCCGACTTGCTTGAAGACGCCGCCTTCCTGGAGCGCCATGACGCCGCCCTGACCGGCTTGCTCGACGCCTCGCGCCGCACCCCGGCGCTGGTCACGGTGCTGGGCGGGGTGCGCCGCAACCCCGGTCCCGGCAAACCGCTCTACAACGCGCTGTTGGCGATACGCGACGGCGCAGTGGTGGCCGAATACTACAAGCAGTTGTTGCCGACCTATGGCATCTTCGACGAGCGCCGCCACTTCGAGCCGGGACCGGAAGGCGCCTGCCTGCTCGACGTCGCCGGCCACCGGGTCGGCTTCATGGTTTGCGAGGATGGCTGGAACGACGCCGGCCGCGATTACCTGGTCAATCCCTTCACCGCGCTGCAAGCGGCCAAGCCCGAGCTGGTGGTCAGCATCAACGCCAGCCCGTCCGACATCGGCAAGCGCCAGCAGCGCCACGCATTGTTTGGCGCCGCCGCCGAACGCACCGGCATGCCCATCGTGTACGTCAACCAGGTCGGCGGCCAGGACCAACTGGTGTTTGACGGCGCCTCGTTTGCCGTCGCGCCGACGCAAGGCCTGGCCTTCGAGGCGCAGCGCTTCCAGGAAGACTTCCAGCTCATCGGCTTCGAGGCCGGGCGCTTCCTGGCGGCCGATGGCGCGGCCTTGCCGGCGACTGACCCGGTCGGCCTGGGCGCGCCGGACTTCACCCGCCGCCAGATCGTGCTGGGCTTGCAAGACTATGCGCGGCGCTGCCATTTCACGCAAGCCGTGGTCGGCTCGTCGGGCGGCATCGATTCCGCGCTGACGCTGGCGCTGGCGGTCGAGGCGCTCGGCGCGGAAAACGTGTTCGCCATCACGATGCCGTCGGCCTATTCGAGCGAAGGTTCGGTGTCCGATTCGGTCGAATTGTGCCGCAACCTGGGCGTCAAGCTGTACACCCATCCCATCCTGGCGCTGGTGGAAGGCTACCGCGCCGGCTTCGGCACTGCCTTCGACGCGCCGCTGCAAGGCCTGGCGCTGGAAAACCTGCAGGCGCGCGTGCGCGGCACCATCTTGATGGAATACTCGAACACTTTCGGCGCGCTGCTGCTCACCACCGGCAACAAGAGCGAAATCTCAGTTGGTTACTGCACCCTGTACGGCGACACCAACGGCGGCCTGGGCTTGATCGGCGACTTGTACAAGACCGAGGTGTACGCGCTGTCGCGCCACGTCAACGAGCACGCCGGGCGCGAACTGATCCCGGCGGCCGTGCTGAGCAAGCCGCCGTCGGCCGAACTGGCGCCCGACCAGCAAGACACCGACAGCTTGCCGCCCTACGAAGTGCTCGATGAAATCCTGAAATGGCATATCGAGGGCAAGCGCTTGCCGCCAGCCGAAGCGGCCACCGCCAGCCGCTTCGTGGCAAACTTGCAGGAGAGCGCAGACGGCTTGACGATGGTCGCCCGCATACTCGGCATGGTGGCCCGCAACGAATACAAACGACGCCAGGCGCCGCCCATCATCCGGGTGCGCGCGCGCGCCTTCGGCAGCGGCCGCCAAATGCCCCTCACCGCCAAATACTGAAGAGAGAAAAACCAATGCATACTTCCACCAGCGCCGACATCGCCGTCCTGATCGGACGTTTCCAACCCTTCCATAACGGCCACGCCAGCCTGCTGCGCACGGCGCTGGACACCGCGCCGGCCGTGGTGGTGGTGTTGGGCTCGTCCTTCCATGCCAGAAGCGCGAAAAACCCCTTCACCTGGCAAGAGCGGGCCGCCATGATCACCGCGACCCTGGCCCCGGAAGACCGGGCCAGGGTGTCCTACATCGCTGTGCGCGATTATTACGAAGACGCGCGCTGGGCCGCCGCAGTGGCCCGCAAGGTGGAGCAGTGCGCGGCCGGCGCCAAGCGCATCGCCCTGGTCGGCTACCTCAAGGACGCTTCCAGCCAATACCTGAACCACTTCCCCCAGTGGCGCGAAATCTTCATCAGCGACGCCGCCGAAATCCACGCCACCCAGATCCGCCACGTCTTGTTCGAGGCCGAAGACGTCGACGTCTCGCTGGCCGTGATCGAGGCGCTGATCCCGGTGGCGGTGCGCCAATACCTGCGCGCCTGGACCCTGCTGCCGGCCTACGCGCCGTTGGTGCAAGAACACCGCGCAGTGCAAGCCTACCGGGCCGCCTGGCGCGCGGCGCCCTACCCGCCGATCTTCTCGACCGCTGACACGGTGGTAAAGACGGCCGGCCATGTCTTGCTGATACTGCGCGGCGGCTTCCCCGGCAAGGGCTTGTGGGCGCTGCCGGGCGGCTTCGTTGAGCAGCATGAACGCGTGCTGCAGGGCGCGCTGCGCGAACTGGCCGAGGAAACCGGGCTGGCCGTGCTGGCCTCGTCGCTGGCCGAAGCCCTGGTCGACGTCAAGGTCTTCGACCACCCGGCCCGCAGCCTGCGCGGGCGCACCATCACCCACGCCCATTTCTTCGACTTGAAAACCGAGCAGTTGCCGGCCGTGGAAGGCGGCGACGACGCCGCGCAGGCGCGCTGGACCCCGATCGAACAATTGTGCGCCATGGAAGACCAGTTCTTCGACGACCACTTCCACATCCTCAACCACTTCCTGCAACTGACCCGGGAAGACTGATCCCGGTCCGCGCGATGGCGTTGCGACGCCGTCGCGCGGGCGGCAAGGCATTGGGACACCTCAAATCCTTAATTTAAATATGTTGTAAATATATTAGAGGCATATTAGTATTTGTTCCAGCGATCAATTTTCCAACCATAAAAGGAGTGATGCAATGGCTTTAGCGAAGTGGCAAGGCGTGTTCCCCGCAGTAACGACGAAGTTCAAGGACAATGAAGACCTCGACCACGCGGCCATGGAAAGGCACTTCGCCTTCCAGCTCGAGAGCGGCGTGCACGGCCTGGTCACTTGCGGCTCGTTGGGTGAAGCCAGTACCCTGTCTTTCGACGAAAAGCTGGAGGTGACGAAGATCGCGCTGGCGGTCGCCGACAAGCGCGTGCCGGTGCTGGTCAATGTTTCGGAAACGCGCACCCGCAACGCTTGCCGCTTTGTCGAACAAGCCGCCGCCATCGGCGTGCAAGGCTTCATGGTGATGCCGTCCGTGCTGTACGCGGCCGACGCGCGCGAAGCCAAGGACAATCTGCGCACCATCGCCAAGGCGGCGCAATTGCCGATCATGGTGTACAACAATCCGGTCACCTACAAGGTCGACCTGACGCCGGAAGACTTCCTCGACCTGGCCGATTGCGAATGGCTGGTGGCGATCAAGGAATCGACCGACAACGTGCGCCGCATTACCGACTTGCGCAATGCGCTCGGCAACCGCTACCAGTTATTCATGGGCGTGGATGATTTGTCGTACGAAGGGCTGGCGGTGGGCGCGGACGGTTTGCTGGCCGGGCTGGTGGTGGCATTCCCCAAAGAGACCGTGGCGCTATACCAGTTGATGAAGGCGCGGCGCTGGGACGAGGCGCTCAAGCTCTACCAATGGTTCATGCCGCTGATGCACCTGGACGTGTCGAACAAGCTGGTGCAAAACCTGAAACTGGTCGAAACCATGGTCGGCGTCGGCAATGAAAATGTGCGCCGCCCGCGCCAGCCTTTGAGCGGCGCCGAGCGCGAACGGGTCGTCACCATCGTCAATCAGGCGCTGGCCAAGCGCCCCGACCTGAGCGTCCTGCTGTAGCGGGAATGTAACAAAAATGCTGCAAAACCGGCGCGCCGGTCGGTTTGCTGCGGAGCGCGCGCGGCCCTGCGCGGAAAATGTGGATACTGCTTCTTTTTTGGATTATTCAACCATGCCAATCATAGAAACCACCGGCCACCAGAGCAGCGCCAGCCACGCCGCGCAGCGCCATTTGCTGGCATCCCGGATCGACAATGTCTTCTTCGCCGAACCCCTGTTCGACATGCTGCCCGACGTGGTTTTCTTCGTCAAGGACGAGCGCGGCCGCTACGTGCTGGTGAACCAGACCCTGGTCGAACGTTGCGGCTTGCGCGATAAATCCGCTCTGATCGGGCGTAACACGGCCGAGGTATTCCCCGCTTCCATGGCCAACAATTATCTGGAACAAGACATGGCCGTGCTGAGCGGCGCCCTGGAAGTGCGCGACCAGCTCGAATTGCACCTTTATCCGGACCGCGATCCCGGCTGGTGCATGACGCACAAGATCGCGCTGCGCGACGCCGACGGCAAGATCATCGGCTTGAGCGGCATCTCGCGCGACTTGAACAAGCCCGACAAGGAGCATCCCGTGTACCGGCGCATTTCGGCCGCCGCCCAATACATCCAGGAAAACTTCGACCAGCCGATGCAATTGTCCGACCTGGCGCGCATCGCCAGCCTGTCGGTATCGCAAATCGAGCGCTACTTCCAAAAGATCTTTTACTTGACACCGCGCCAGATGATCATCAAGGCCAGGCTGGACGCGGCCGCCGCGATGCTGGGCGGCGCGCAAAGCATCACCGAGATCGCGGTCGCCTGCGGTTACAATGACCATAGCGCCTTCACGCGCCAATTCAAGGACAAGGTTGGTGTCACGCCCAGCGAATACCGCGCCACGCTGAAACACCGCGCGGCCCCGCTGGCGGCCTGAAGGTGGCGGTTCGTGTTGAAACCGGGCGCGCCCGCAATTGACGCATTATCGATCAGATACCGAAATTTCCCAGGCCTGAGCCGCGTGCATCAGTCTGGCATGGCGCCATTGTTTTAGTTGATATATTTATACCATTCAATTCCCAGTCGATTGCGCTGCGTCTTCTATCATTGCCGCCACCTCCTTGGCGTGTGATATGTAGATTGTGTGCGCGCCTTTCACTTCCACGGTATGGCTATTGGCCCGCGCGGCATACATGCGTTCCAGTTTCGGATTGATTGCACGATCGTCAGATGCCACCATGTACCAACTCGGCTTTACCCGCCATGCGGGATTGGTGATGAGCGTCGTATTCACCTTTGCCGCCGCCGGTATTTGAGAGCGGGCCATGAACTCTGCCTGGTCTGCTGGCAGGTCGGCGGCGAAATCTTCACGGAAATGTAGCGGGTCCACCAATACAAATCCATCCGGCGTCAGCACGGTACGGATTTCTCCTGGAAATTTCTTCTTATTGATGGCCGTCGATTCGCCCGTGTCGGGCGCGTGCGCCGCAATATACACCAGGGCTGCGACGCGAGGGTCGCTGCCGGCCTGGGTAATCACCGCGCCACCGTAGCTGTGCCCCACCAAAATACTCGGCCCCGTTTGACGCGCCAGAACCCTCACGGTCGCGGCAACGTCTTCTTCCAATGAAGTCAAGGGTTGCTGAACCATACTGACGTTGTAGCCGTCTTTACTGAGGATATCGTAGACTGCTCGCCAGCCAGATGCATCGGCAAACTGGCCGTGGACCAGGATAATGTTCTTGATCGGTGCCGCCCATGCCGGCGTCGCAGTACAAGCCAGTATCGTGGCGGAAGCGAGTGCCGAAGCGATGCGTGTGGTAGCGGGAAGTAGGCGCATTTATGGTCCTTGGTGAAGAATTGACGAGATGGCGACGCAAGTGCATCGTCCCCACAGTATGGCTTCGAGCAAGCAACAGCAAGGTGACGATGTCATTACAAATACATTACAGAAACCTTGCGCAATCGGGAACGAGCTCTGGCAGATGTGGCAAGCATACCCGTTTATTAAGCGACGTTCCCGCAGACCAAATCCGACACGCATGCATCTCCCGACGCGGGCAAAAATCGTCAACTCTTGCTGAGTCGGCTACGTCGCGCCGATTCAGGTATTGTCCCAGACCGGCGTCTGGAACGATTCGACCAGGAAATCGATCAGATATCGCAGCTTGAGCGGCAATTGCCGGCGCGATGCGTAAACCGCGTCTATCCCCAACTCCACCGCCTGGTATTCGGGCAACAAGCGTACCAGCGAACCGGCGCGCAAGGCCTCATAGACCAGAAAATCGGGTTGCATGATCATCCCATGGTGCTGCAAGGCCGCCGCGACACAGCTGTCGCCACTGTTGACATGCAAGCGCGGGCGCGTCTTGACCGACTCGACGGCGCCATCGGGCCCCGTAAATTCCCATTCGTCCCGCGACGACCAGTAGGTATACGACACCACCTCATGCCGCGCGATATCCTCGGGACGCTCAGGTCTCCCATGCTCCTTCAAATAATGCGGCGATGCGCACAGTATCATCCTGGTCGTTGCCAGCCGACGCGCGATAAATACCGGATGCGGCGAGCGCGAAATCCGCACCGCCAGGTCGAGTCCCTCCTCCACCAGATCGGCAGTGCGGTCGGACAGCGAGACTTCCAGCGACACCTTGGGATGTTTCGCCAAAAATTTTCCCCACAGCGGCGCCATGTGATTGTTGCCGAACGAAACAGGTGCGGTAACCCGCAAATGACCCGATGCTTCGCCCGTGCGGGTATTGAGTTCTGACTCCGCCTCTTCCAAGGTATTGAGCAAGTCGGTACACCGTATGTGGAACAATTTTCCATCGTCCGTCAAAGACAGGGTGCGCGTGGTCCGGTTCAACAGCCGCACGCCCAGGCGCCGCTCAAGATCGGCAACCAGCCGGGACACCGCCGCCTTCGAGCTGTTGATGGCTTCGGCTGCCCGCACGAAACTGCCGTTATCGACCACTGCCACGAAGGCCTTCATTTCCTGAAACTTATCCATTGGCTCGATATCCGGAACAAACAATCATTCTAAGCCATATTTATCTCACCTGGAAGGACAGGTACAGTACTGGTCATCAGCTGCCGCCCGGCGGTCACGCTCAAGCACTCAGGGGAAATAGCATGAACATCACCATCATTGGCGCAGGCAACATGGGACGCACTCTGGTCAAACAATTGTCCAAGGCAGGCCATCAGATCAGCGTGACGGCGCGTGACCTGGAGCAGGCGGCGCAACTGGCATCCCGGCAGCAGCGCCGCACCGGCGGCCACGGCGCTGGGCAGCTCGAACGTGGTGATCGTCGCCACCGCTTACGCCGATGCGGTCCCCGCACTCACGTCGCTGGGCGATCTGAGCGGCAAGGTGGTACTCGATATCACCAACCCCCTGAGCACCGACTACATGAGCCTGACGATCGGCCATAGCACGTCGGCGGCGGAAGAAATCGCTGCGGCGATTCCAGCGGCGCACGTGGTAAAGGCCTTCAATACCGTGTTTGCCCAAGTGTTGGCGGACGGCCCTGAACTGAACGGCAATCAAGTTCCTGTCTATTACGCCACGGACAGCGAGCAGGCACGGCAAACCGCCCGCGTGCTGATCGACAGCATCGGCTTTGCTGCCGTCGATGCGGGACCGTTGAAGAATGCGCGCTACCTCGAGCCGGTGGGCGGACTGAATATCTATTTCGGTTACGGTGCAGGACTGGGCACGAGCATCGCACCAGCCTGGATCGGCATCAAGTAAACGCGGCCATCCGGCGCTAGGCCAGCCCCTGGTGGCGCTTGCCTGAGTCACAATCACCGTGGGCGCCTTGGGGCAGAAGCTGCATGCCGGTGGCCGGCCTGAAAATAGACCTGAGTTCGGCGGCCAAGAATGAACAGATGGGCCTCAAGGAGCCGATCCATGCTTTCCTCAATGGCGAGCATGCATGCAAGCGTGGCGCGGACATCAGCGGTGCCGATGGCGGCCGGCGACCGTATCGTTGTTGACTACCAGTGGCTGGGCAAGGTATTCATGCGATTTACCTGATTTCAAGGGGAGGATGCCGGAGGACGTTATCCGTGTCATTACAAGCCGGCGTGCGCTTTTTGTCTCATCGTCCACCCGCTTGACCCTTGCGAGAGGCGAAAACCGTCTCGGTGGAAACGACACGCATCAGTAAATCAAGACGTTACAATCCATCCAGCGGCAATGTTATCAACCTGACAATAGCGGTCCTTGCGGTCCGCAGTCGCTCGCTTCAACTGAAGGAACAGCCAATCTATGAGAGTTGAGAACATTTTGTATGCGGACATCTTCCGAGATGGCGGGTCGTACGGATTCGGCTTTGTTGCTGACGACGGCCATCAGTACGAGTTTTCTCTCAAGACCACCGCATTCTCGGCAAAGCAAGATACGACACATCAAACGCCGGTGATCTACTATGAAGACTGTAACAGCGGGCGCGTAGTGCGCTCCCTTTTGTGGGGCGAGGCGAAAAAATTTATCGCGCCTCTTCGTTGCAGTGGCCAGCGTTTCAATGAACTGGTGAAAATCGTTGCTAACGAAGGAAAGAGACTTTTCGATTGAGCGGTTTGTGATTTTCGTGCAACTGGCGATGTCCGCTTTGGGGCGATATTGGCCAGTCAATTTATTCAGAAATTTCATTTGCGGTTAGCGCGAGCACGTCGCCATGAAATGCGAGCACGAGCGTTTCCAAACATGAACCGTTACATCCAAGGCTAGGCAAGATTCATTCTTCGCCGGCGATCATGCTGCCGATGCGGGCCGGCGACAGCGGCAAGCGCACCGAATCGTGGCTCCAGCCGTACAGCACCGCGCAGGCGGCGCCACAAATGCGCCCCTGGCAAGCGCCCATGCCGCAGCGGGTCTGCAGTTTGGCGCTGCGCCAACTGGCATGCCCGGTCAATTCGCCATGCGTCACATCTTCGCAGCGGCACACGATGGTGTCGGCGCCGCACAGGCGACCCAATGCCGGGTCCAGCGCGAAGGCCGCGTCCAGGCGCGCGCCAAAGCGCCGCCAGCGCGCGCGCCGCCCGATCTGGCGCTCCGCTTGCGCCAGGAAATTCACGGCGGCCAGGCCGGCCATCGCGCCCTCGGCCAGCGCCAGGTCGACGCCGCCTATCCCGGTGCTCTCGCCGGCGCAGTAAATCCCGGGCACGCTGCTGCGCTGCCAGCGGTCGACTTGCGCCGCGCCGCCCGCCGTCGCGCAGCCGAGCGCCGTCGCCAGTTCCAGGTTCGGGATCAGGCCGAATCCGCAAGCCAGGTAATCGCATTCCAGCACCCGGCGCCGCGCGCCCTGTTGCAGCACGACGTCGGCGAGCCGCCCGGCGCCGCGCGCTTCAACGATGTGGGCGCCGCCGTGGTAAGCCATGCCGCGCAGGGTCCAGGCCAAATGCAGCGCCTGGCGCAAGCGGTCCGGGGTGGCCGCCAGCGCCAGCCCAAAGCGCGCCAGGCGCGACCAGGGCGCTTGTTCGACCAGCGCCGTCACCAGCGCGCCGCGCTCGCGCAAGGTGGCGCCGACGGCCAGCAGCAACGGCCCGGAACCGGCCAGCACGATGCGCTTGCCGGCCACCGGATAGCCGCCCTTGACCAGCGCTTGCAGGCCGCCAGCGCCGCTCACCCCGGGCAAAGTCCAGCCGGGAAATGGCAGCAGGCGTTCGCGCGCACCGGTGGCGATGATCAGGCGCCGGTAAGCCAGCGTCAACGCCGCATCCGGACTCTCGGCCAGCAGTTCGCCGGGGCCGGATGGATACAAGACCCGTGTTTGCATCAGGAATTCGACATTGGTGGCCGCCCGCAAGGCCGTCCACAACGCGGCCGCGCGGCCATCGCCGCTGCGCTCGGGGCCGCCGCGCCAGATCTGGCCGCCGGCCAGCGGATTGTCGTCGACGATGCCGACGCGCACGCCGGCGCCGGCGGCGGCGTGCGCGGCGGCCAGTCCGGCCGGCCCGGCGCCCACCACCAGCACGTCGTAGGCGCGCCTCACGCCGGCTCCCCGCAGGCCGCCGTGCGCACCCGCATGCCCGCCATGCACAAGGTCTGGCAAGCCAGCCGGTGCGCGCGGCCATCTATCGTGACGCGGCATTCCTGGCACACGCCCATGCCGCACACTGGCGCGCGCGGCAAGCCTTTTACCGAGAGCCGGGTGAGACCGGCGCCCGCCACGGCAATCGCGGCGGCGACGCTGGCGCCAGCCGCCATGTCGACGGCGCGCTCGTCGATGAAGAGGGTGATCGGTTCAAGCATGGGCAGCCAGGGCGGCGAAACGGGCTGGTAAATAGGGCGCGACGGCAATCGCGCCGTCTTGCCCCGTGATTTGCGCCGCCAGCAGCTCGGCCGTCGCCAGCGAGGTGGTAATGCCCAGCCCTTCGTGGCCGGCGGCTAGCCAGACATTGCGACGCGCCGGGTGCGGGCCGATCAGCGGCAAGCCGTCCGGGCTGGCCGCACGCAAGCCGGTCCAACAGCGGATCGCGTTCATGTCGGCCAGTCCCGGCAAAAAGCGGGTAGCGTGCGCCAGCATGCGCCCCAGCATCGGCAGTTCAATGTCGGTGTCGACGCTGTCAAACTGGCGCGAAGAGCCGATCAGCACTTGCCCGCTCGGGCGCGGCTGCACATTGAAAGCCACCGAATCGCCGTCAGCCGCGTGCGCGCTCTTGATGTAAGCCAGTTCGACCAATTGATGGCGCACGAAATCGGGATAGCGGTCGGTGATCGCCAGGTGGCCTTTCTTCGCCCGCAGCGGTAATTCGGGCAACAATTCGCGCGCCGCCAGGCCATTCGCGACAACCACCAGGCCGGCATCCATGCGGCTGCCGCAGGCGAGCGTGACGCCCTGCGCGGTGATGGCCTCAACGTGCCCGCGCACCAGGCGCGCGCCGCGCCCGCATGCCCGTTCGAGCAAGATGCGCGCGCTCTTGGGCGGGTAGACCAGCGCGTCTTCGCCGACCAGCAAGCCGCCGGCCAGGCCGGGCCGCAATTGCGGCTCGCAGCGGTACAGCGCTTGCGCGTCCAGCAATTGGCAGGCGATGCCGCTATCGGCCAGCAAGCCTTGCTTGGTACGCGCGGCCGCCATTTCCTCGTCGTCGGCGGCGACCCAGATGGTGCCGCAGCGGCTGTATTCATGGCGCTGCGGCTCGGCGCCGGCGAATTGCCGCCACAAGCCGGTGGCATAGCGGGTCAGCGCCAGCTCGGCGGGATTATCGTCCATCACCACCAAGTGGCCCATGCCGGCGGCGGTGGCGCCGCCGCCGACCGTGCCGGCCTCGATCACGCTCACGCGCATGCCGCGCGCGGCCAGCGCGTCGGCGCAGGCGGCGCCAACGATGCCGGCGCCGATCACCAGCGCGTCAGAGCAAGCCGTCAAACGATGCCCCAGACGAAGGGGTCGTTCGGGTCGAGCAGCAAGGTGGCTTCGGCGCTGACATAAGCCCGGCCGCGTATGCTCGGCAAGACTTGCTCGCCGGCGCGCCGGTAAGAGGCCTCGAACACGCTGCCGACGATGCTTTCCTGGCGCCAGATGGCGCCCGGCGCCAGCTTGCCGTCGGCCGCCAGGCAGGCGATCTTGGCGCTGGTGCCGGTGCCGCAGGGCGAACGGTCATACGCCTTGCCGGGGCAAAGCACGAAATTGCGGCTGTCGACACCCGGCGTGGCGGACGGCGCAAACAATTCGATATGGTCGATCAGGGCGCCGTCGGCGCCCGTCACGCCATCGCGTTCCAGTGCGTGGCGCACGCGCCAGGCGAATTCGGTCAGCGCCTCGATGTTCGACAGGCGCAGCTCCAGGTCATGCTCGGCCACCAGGAAAAACCAGTTGCCGCCCCAGGCCACGTCGCCCGTCACGCGGCCATAGCCGCCCACCTCCAGCGTCACGTTTTGCCGCGCGCGGTAAGCCGGCACGTTATGCACGGTCACGCTGCCGTCCGCATGCAATTCGCCTTCGACCACGCCGACCGGGGTGTCGATGCGGTGCCGGCCCGCTTGCAGGCGGCCCAGGTGGGCCAGCGAGGCGATCAAGCCGATCAAGCCGTGCCCGCACATGCCCAGATAGCCTGCGTTGTTAAAGAAGATCACGCCAGCCGCGCAAGAGGGCTCGAATGGTTCGCACAAGAGCGCGCCGACGATCACGTCCGAGCCGCGCGGCTCGCACACGATGGCCGAACGCATGCTGTCATGTTCCAGGCGAAAGCGCCGCAAGCGCTCCGCCAACGGGCCGCAGCCCAGGTCGGGGCCGCCGGCCAGCACTAGCCGGGTCGGCTCGCCGCCCGTGTGCGTATCGATAATCGAGATTTTTTCCATGGCCTCAGGATACAAGATTTCATCCCTTCGGTCTTGGCTGGAAGGGCTTGAGAAAACGCCGATTTACGCACACCTCCTTTAGCCGTCGATCACCTTGCGCGCAAACGATTCCAGATAATCGGTCAGCGCTTCGGCGCCCTTCATGGCCGCTTCCGGGTCGGCCGCAGCGATCGCCGCGCCCAGCATCAGGTGGCAATCGGCGCCCCGTTCGATGTCGCCCTCGTGCTGGAAGGCATACCAGAAACGGCGGCACTTGATCACCAAAGGGATCACGGCCGCCACCGCCGACGGGTTGCGGCAAGCGGCGTGGGTCAGGTGGTCGAGCGTCTGGTCGGCCGCCATATAGCCGTTCAAGTCGCCCTTTTTGGCGGCCAGCACCATTTTTTGCGCGCTGGCCAGGATCGCCTTGCGCTGCGGCGGCGAGGCCCGGCGCGCGGCGCTGGCGCCGATCAGGCGTTCCAGCACGCGCCGCGTTTCGATCAGGGTCAGGTGCTCGGCCGCCTCGATATCGCTGACGATCAAGCCGCGCCGCGGCAATTGCACGATCAAGCCGTTCGACACCATCCGCATCAACGCTTCCCGCACCGGCGTGCGTCCCAGGCCGGTGCCGTCGACCAGGTCGGCTTCGACGACGGGCGCGCCAGGTTTGAGCTGCAGGGTCACGATCATGCTTTCGATGCGGTCGTAGGCCACGTCGGCCGCCCGCAATTTGGGCGCGGACGGCGGGCGGCTGGCGGTGGTGGCTGTCATCAGGGTGTTCTGCTCCGGGTGTGCGTGGCTCATCTGCAAGCCATCATGGTACATAGTATAGTTCAAGCATATTTGCAACGGTCCTTCAGGGCCAGATCGCTTGCAGCAGCCACGCCAGGTGGTAGCCGCCCTTGATCAATTGCAGCCTGGCCAGCGCGGAGCTGGGCAAGGGATAGTCGGGCGCCACTTGCAGCGCCCAGACCCGGTAGGTATCACCCTTCTTGCTGGTCTGCAGGCTGGCTGGGCCCGGCACCGTATCGGCATACGCCAGTCTGGCCGCCTGCAGCGCGTCGTCGGCCCACTGGTACGGCCAATCGATGGCGGCGCCGGTATTCATGGCCACGGCCGGCTTCGCGGCAATGGCCAGGCGCGCGAATTGTTCCGGGGTGCGGGCGCCGGCCCGGCGCAGCACATAATCGACCGCCGTGACATCCCAATACAAATGAAAGGAGCGGGTGTCAAGCCTGGGCGCGCCGGCCTGCTCCCCCGTGGCGGGCGGCGCGGGCGGCAAGGTCGGAATCAGTCTGGCGGCCGCCGCGCCCAGCTTGACATCGTCGAGCAAGAGATTATTGCCGCCGCGCGCGTCGAAATAGTCGATCTGGCCCGGCGCCGTCGGCGCCAGGTAAGCGCCATCCTTGCCGAGGTAGGCCGCGCCCACGTGCAGCGGCTGGTGGATGTCGCCGACCAGGTGGGTCAGCAGGATCAGTGCCTGGCGCCGGCTGAAACCATGTGGATTGGACAGGGCGTCGTCGCGCCCCTGCAGCACGGCGATGGCCTGCTTGAGCGTTTGCACGATATCGTCGTCGGCGCTGCCCACCGCGCCATCCTTGTAGCGCGCGTTCTGGAACGGGATATCGGTGTAATGGTATTGGCCATGTTTGGGATTGGCCGCCACATAGGCTAGCATTTCCGCCGTTTGCGGGCCGCACAACACGCCTTTCACGCAATCGAGCCAATTGGCCAGGCTGGCCAGGCTCTCGCCCGGCAACAGCAAGGCCGCCACTTCCGTTTGCGCGCGGCGGCCCTCGATCAATTGGGCGGCGATGGCGCCGACCGCGCGGTGGCCGTCGCCGCCCCAGGCCAGCGCGCCTGGCGCCAACAGGGCGCCGCACAGCGCCGCCACCCATGCCAATTTCTTCATTATTTTTCTCTCTTGGGGGCGCACTATTGCGCGCTGGCCTTGGCCGGTTTCGGATAATGCCGGTTCACGTCGAGCGCTTGCGCGTACGGCGAACTCCAGGTCTGCTCATGCAGCGCGGCCAGGCGGCGCGCCATTTTTTCATTGCGCATCACCACTTCCAGGTTGCGCGACAAATCCATATAACCGCCGCTCCAATTGCTGGTACCGACCCAGGCCAGCTTGTCGTCGATCACCATGGTCTTGCTGTGGATCACGCGCGCGAACGGGATGAAGCCGCCCGACGCCGGCGGCAGCGTGACGATCCTGATTTCCATCCCGGGCAACACACTCAGGCTTTTCAGATAAGCCAACGCCGGTTCTTCCGCATTCCAGTTCGACACCATCAGCTTGACCTTGACGCCGCGGGCCAGCGCCGCGCGCAGGGCATTGTCGATCACCGCGTAATACGGCCGGCTGCGGTTCGGGCCGTAGCTGAGCGGCGCGTAATCGAGCAATTGCACCCGCACCTCGGCGTGCGCCTGCGCCAGCAGGGCCGGCAAGCCCGATTCGGAATCGCCGACCCCGGCCGGATTGTAGGCATTCGGGCTGGCCAGCAAGAAGGTGTCGGCCCCGATCTCGACCGGCTCCGCGCGCCGATTCAAGGGCGCCACGGGCAAGCCCTGGCTGGCCAGGGCCTGGGCGCGCCAGTCTTGCTCGAAAATGGCTTGCATCTGGCCGACAATGGCCGGGTCCGATACGCGCAAGCCTGTTTCGTGGATGTGGCTCAATGAGCGCCAGTCGAAATTCTGGCTGCCGACATAGGCCGTGCTGGCGTCAATGACCATATATTTGGCGTGCAAAATACCGTTGCCGGTCAGTTGATTGAAATCGATGACGCGCAATTCCAGGTTCGGGATTGCCTGCAATTGCGCAATGGTGGCCGGGTCCGACAAGCCGACGCCCTTTTGGTCGAGCAGGAAGCGGATCTTCACGCCGCGCCGGCCGGCCGCATCGAGGCGCGCCATGACCGTGTCGAACACGGTGCCGGCCTTGCCGACCACATAAAACTGGCCGATCACGATCTGGTCGCGGGCGCCGTCGAACAATTCCGACCAGACCGTGACCGGATCGCGCAAGTCCGGGTTCGACAAGGCCGTTTCAAGGGGTGCCGTTTGCACCAGTTCAAAGCCGGGAATCGTGAAGTCGGCATGGGCCATGCCGGCCGCGCCGAGTAAGCCGGCAAGTAAGCCGGGAAGTAAGAGACGACGCATATAGAGGGGTCCGTAAAAATGTTAGTCGAGGCGCCCGATACGCCCCAGCGGGGCGGCGCTGCCGGCCGGCGTGCCAGCCGCATCGCGCTGGCGCAAATAGCTCAGCAGCGTATCGAGGTCGCGCACCCCGCTATCGACGCGCTCGCGGCCCTGCTTGAACATGGGAAAGGCGTCGCCGCCTTCGGCCAGAAAATTATTCACCGCCACACGGTAAGAACGGCTCGCGTCCAGCGGCGTGCCGTTCAACATGATGCTGCCGGGCACCACGCGCGCGCCCAGGGGCCGCTTGCCGTCCCAGCGGTAGGCAAAGCCGTCCGACACTTGCAGCAAGTCGTGGGCGCCATCCTTGTCCGGCCCCCACTGCTGTTCCAGCAAGGCGCCGATCTCGGCGCCGCTGAGCGTCATCAGTAGCATGGTATTGTTGAAAGGCAAAACCCGCTGGACTTGGCCAAACGAGCTGATCAGGCCGGGACCCGATTCCAGATCCTGGCGCATGCCGCCATTGTTCACGAAGGCGATTTGCGCACCGGCTGCGCGCGCGGCCTCCAGCGCACTGTCGGCCACCAAGTCGCCCAGCGCCGATTCGCCCGTGAGCTGACGGTTGCGGCTGACCATTGCCACCGCGATGCGCGCCACCGGACGCTCCAGCACGGCCGCGCCGCGCTGCTTGACGGCGGCCAGGTAAGCATCCATTGCCGCGTCGGCCGGGTAGGCGCCCGGCGTCATCACGACATTGCGCGCGCTGACGTCGCGCACGCGATTGCCGGCCGCGTCGACCTGCAAGGTAATGCGCGACAACATATGCCCACCCATCTCGCCCTCCGTCACCAGCCGGCCGTCGACGCGGCAGGTATAGCCCTTGTGCGTATGGCCGCTGATAATCAGACGGATGGCCGGATCGAGCCGCTTGACCAACTCGACAATGGGGCCTTGCAAGTGCGCGCAGTCGGGCTGGTCGACATAGTCCACCGTTTCGCCACCCTGGTGTATCAAGACCACGAACACGCCCACGCCCTGCGCCTTCAATTCCGGCAGCACGCGATTGATCGCGTCGGCCTCGTCGCCGAATTCGAGACCGGCAATGCCGGCCGCCAGCACCACCGAAGGCGTGTCCTTCAACACGGCACCGATGAAGCCGAGCTTGACGCCATGCGCCGTTTCAATCCGGTAAGCCGGCAAGAAAGGCTTGCCGCTGGCCCGGTCGAACACGTTCGCGGCCAGATAGCTGAAGCGGGCGCCCGCATAATCGGGCGCGAATTGGCAAGCCTTGTCGGGACGGGGCGAGGCGCAGCCACCGTTTTGCTGACGCAGCAATTCGAGCCGACCCTGGTCGAACTCGTGGTTGCCGACCGAACTGGCGCGCAGGCCCAGCAAGTTCATCGCCGCGATGCTCGGTTCGTCGGCCCACATCGACGACATGGCGGGGCTGGCGCCAACCAGATCGCCGGCGCCGACCAGCACCAGCTCGCCATCCTCGCGGCGCCACGCCTGCAGCGCGGCGGCCAGCGTGTCGACGCCGCCGGCCTGGATGGTGCGCGGCGCGCTCTCCAGCGCGCTGCTGTAAGTGAACGTGCTGCGCTCCAGGTTGCCATGGAAATCGTTCAGCGCCACCAGATGAATCTCGACCGGCGCGCTGGCGCAGCCGGACAGTGCCAGGGCCAGCGCGCAGGCCAGCGGCTTGAAAAAGTTCATCTCGGCGCTCCAAAAGGGAAATAGTGTACTAGGAAGACAAACACTGTTGATAAAAAAACGGCTGGTGTCGCCACCAGCCGTTTTGAAAACTACTGAAATGGCGGGATCAGAATTCGTATTTCAGCGTCGCCTGGAGCGCCCATTGGGATTCGCCCTTGACTTGCCGCACGTCATACGATTCGACCGCATCGCGCACCTTGTAGATATAACGGCCTTGCGCATCCAGGCCCATATAGTCGACAAAGCTGCGGGCTTGGCCGCCATTGGCCTGGAAGCCCACTTCATTGATGCGGCCCCATTTCTTGTTGAGCAAATTGCCCACGTTCAAAATGTCGAAGGTAAACGATGCCTTGTTACCTTTGAACAGGCCGGGGATTTCCTGGCTGATGCGCATGTCGAAGCTATTGGTCCATGGCGCGAAACTTTCATTGCGTCCGACCACGCCGCCGGCGGCCCGCTTCAAGTTTGAATTGCCATTGACGATGCCCCAGAATTTGTCTTCATTCGCGTGGCTGGTTGCCGTATCGCCATAAAACACCACCTGACCCGATTGCGGCCTGGACGGGATGTACATCAAGTCATTGCCGGCCAAGCCATCGCCGTTCAAGTCATTATTGATAGTCCAGCTATATGGCTTGCCGGCGCGACCTTCATAGAACATGCCAAAGCTGGTCTTGTACGAACTGAAAAAACGCTTTTGGAAATTCACCAGGGCGTTGACGCGGTCTTTCACCAGGTAGCTCGAATTGGACGAGGTTTCTTCATTTGGATTGAAGACCGAGCGGCCGGCCCAGTTCGAGCTCGACACCGACGAGGTCAAAGGCGAGACTTCTTTCGCGTCCGTGTAAGTGTAGGCAACCGACCAGCCAAAACCGCTTGTCAGCGGACGGCTCAGCGACAGGGTCGCCAGATTGCCGCCGCCCTTTTCCGTTTTGGTTGCGGCCAGCACATTGTTGTAGTTCGGATTGCTCAAGGCGCGCGAGCGGAAGCCGGCGCAATCCTTGCCGCTGGTAATGGCAACGCCGGTCGCGTTCCAGCAAGCGCCGTTATAACCCTGGGCCGTGTAATACAACTCGCGGCCATCGGTGCCGATCCTGCTTGGTGCGCCCAGATTCAATTGCTGATAGTAAATCGCGGAATCGGTCTTGGTATACAGGTATTCGGCGCCAAAAACGATGCCAAACCATGGCAATTCGGTTTCAAAAGCCAGGTTCGATTTCCATACCGCCGGCTGTTTCAAGCCGGGTGCCAGGAAGTCGACGTTGGCGGCCGGATTGGCGCCGGCAACATTGGTCGGCTGCTTGTTCGGGTCCGGATTGAAAAGGCCGTCCGCGCTCGGGCAAGCGGCGAAACCGAGCGTGCCGCAACCGATCACGCGGGTCGAGACGCCGGTATTGGTGAACGGGTTGGCCAGCCAGACCGTCGCCGCCGCGCCCTGGAACAAGCCGGCGCCGCCGCGTATTTGCATCGAACGCGCACTGTCGAAGGTGTAATTGAAGCCGGCGCGCGGCTGGACCAGGTTTTGGCCATCAATGGTGAGCGTGTTGTCCAGGCCGAAACCGCCCGATTGACGAGCGCCGGTGACGGCATTGCCGGCAACCATGGGCGCTGCCGCAGCAACGTTGGCCGCTGGCTTGTCGCCGGTGCGGGCCGAGTCGATGCGCACGCCGTAAGACACGGTCAATTGCTTGTTGACGCTCCACGTATCTTGCACAAAAGTGCCGTAATTTTGCAGGCTGAACTTGGCGGCCGCGCCTTCCAGCGTGCCGCCCGGAATCGGCAATTGCAACTGGTACGAACTTGGACGGCCGCGACTAAAGTTTTCCAGCACGGCCGCTTCGATCTTGGCAGACGACGTCTCGGTGCCGCAATTGATGGCGCCGATACTGTTGTAGAGGAAGGTCGCGCTGCTATTCACGCAGCCAAAGGAGTAATTGCCGAAGGTGTTTTGTACGAAGGCATCGTAGACATCGTTCTTGCTATAGTCGCCGCCGAACTTGACTTCGTGATTACCGTGCGACCAGTTGGCGCCCAGATAGGCATCCTTGGTCTTGGTGCGCAAGATATTGAATTGGCGGCTGGCATCCGTGCCAAAGTTCAGCGTGCGGCTGGCGCTCGTGATCGAACTGGGCGAACCGGCGGGCGGCGGACCGGCAAAGCTCAAGCCGATCAAGGGCAAGGTTGCATTCAGGGTCGGCGTGCTGTCATAGTCGCGCGAAGACAACTTGAATTCGGTCGAAAAGGTCGGCGTCCAGTCGGCAAACCATTGGCCGACCAGGGTTTCGATGGTCTTACTCTGGTTATACCACTCTGAATTGAGGGACAGGCCGGTGGCGGTCACGCCGGAAAAATTCGGTTCCGTCTGCGACGTGCGCGAATAGCGGAACATGGCGCGCTGCGTGTCGCTGATATTCCAATCGAGCTTTATCAGCGCGTCATCGACCTTCAACGCGCCGGCGGCCACGTCGGCGGTGCCGATATCGATGCCGTATTTATCCTTGGCGATGGTTTTCGCCGAAGCGATGGCCGAGGGCGTGATGCCGACATTGGTCATCGGGCTGCCGATCGGGCCGAAAGCCGGCGCGGCGCGCGTGCTTTCCAGTTTTTCGTAATTGGCAAACAGGAACAGCTTGTCCTTGATCAGCGGCGCGCCGACCGTGAAACCCTTGGTGGTTTCCTTGAACGGCGCCGGCGGATTATAGGTATCGGTGGTGCTGTTGTAACGGTCGCCCGCCATGCTGTCATTGCGGAATACATAGTACACGCTGCCCTTGACATCATTGGTGCCGGACTTGGTCACGGCATTGATGTTGGCGCCCGTGTAACCCTTTTGCGTCACGTCGTAATTGGCCACATTGATTTGCACCGACTGGATCGCCTCGATCGAAATCGGTTGCTTGGCGGTCGGGCTGCCGTTCGATTCCAGACCGAAGGTATCGTTGACGGCCACGCCATCGATGGTCATCGAGTTATAGCGCGAGTTTTGGCCGGCCACCGATATTTCGCCGCGTTCCTTGTCGGTTTGCGAGACGCGCGGGTCGGCGCGGGCATAGTCTTGCAAGTTGCGGGCGATGGAAGGCTGCAGTGCGATTTCGGTCGCGCTGATGCTGGTGCCGGAACCCATTTCAGTCTTGCTGAATTTTTCCGAATGGCGCACGCCAGCCACAGTGACGGTTTGCATCGCGGCGCCGCCCAGGGTGGCGTCGACGCTGGCCATTTCCGCCACTTCCACGTACACGCCTTCGCGTTTTTCGACGACGCCGTTCTTGGTGATGGTGATCGTGTACGGACCGCCGGCGCGCAAGCCGCGCGCCACGTAGCGGCCGTCGGCATCCGTCACGACATTGCTGACCGAACCCGATTCGGTGTGGACAATGTTGACGCTGGCGCCGCTGGCCGGTTGGCCGTCGTTGCCGGAAATGCGGCCGCCGATGGCTGAGGTGGTGTTTTGCGCGAACGACGGTGCCGCTGCCAGCGCGATGGACAGACTGAGCGCTATCTGAGTCAGCCGGAGCCGTTTGTGATTGATCATTGTATAACCCTCGAAAAGACTATTTTATTTTTTGAAACCGGCACGCACCAGGCGCGACGATTGCTGCTGTGCTGCAAAGTTGCCACGGCTGGCATGCTGTCGCCGCATGATTCATTTCACAACGTTGCGGATGCAACGCGAGAGTGTAATGTTTTAATGTGTCATCGGTGTGACACTTTTATGACAATCGCGTGACAAAAATTCCCCCACCCCGCGCTCACCGCCCATCCAGTTTTTAAGCATTTTTTGCTTTTTAGCAAAAGTTGCGTTCCACTATGCAGCATAGAAAAATGCATGGCAAATACGTTTTATCTTGGAAATTTATACTATAAATATATAAATACCTCAAAAGACGCCAATCATTCAACATGCCTGTTCCATTGACCATGCCATTGCCGCTGGAACGAGATTGTAAATGAGCAATATTTGCTTTGAATTGTTTCAGAGGGGAAACTCTAAAAAAAATGGAGTTTATTGCCATTTGTGTAGCATGCTTGCCACAAAATGGTTAAATATGTATTTTTGGTAGCGATACCATGCAGCGGAAGGGAAACGGCCGGAGAACCCGGCCGCCGAGGGCGCGCGCGCCAGTGCGTTTAACGCTTGGAAATTGCCTTGTCCGAGGCGGCAATGTCGGCTTCGAATTTCGCGAACCGTCCATCGAGCGCCTTGATCAGGCGCGCCTTGTCGCCATCGGCCAGAAAGGAATAGCGCAAACTGTTGTACGACAGTTTCTTGACTTCGGCGTAATCGGTCTTGTAGCGGCTGGCAAACAAGACATATTCCCCGCTCAAATTGGCGCGCGAGACGCCAGGGTCGTCGGTCGAAATGACAAACGGCACGCCATACTTGCGGTACAAGGTCAACGGATGGGCCTGGTCCTTGATGCCGACGATGAAGTCATTGCTGGTCAAATTGATTTCAACCGGGATGTCGCGCTCGCGCATGGTTTTCATGATGCCGAGCGCATCGGTTTCATGCGCCAGGTCGATGCCATGGCCGATCCGCTTGGCGCCGGCAACCTCGACCGCGTCATGGATGTGGAAAGTCAAGCCTTCCGGCGGCACCATGCCCAAGGCCAACTCGCCCGCGTGCAAGGCCAGTTTCACTTGCGGGTATTTGGCTTTCAGGAACTTGAACATCTGCATGTGCAGCGCATAGTCGCGCATCGAGACATTCAAGTTTTCCGCGCCGACAATATTAACCCCGACCACTTGCGGGCTTTGGCTGGCGATCTGGAAACCCGACAACATCGATGAAAACACTTGCGACGGCGCCAAGAGGCGCAGCACATAGGTTTGGTAGCGCATGGTGAATTGCGCGTCGTCGATGCCGGCGCTGCTGGCTTTGACATTGGCGATATAGTCGGCGATATGTTGTTTGAAGCCGGCGTCCCCTTCCAGGCTGGCCGTCCAGGCTGCCATCTGGGCCGGCAAGTCGGCGCCCGGCTGCAGCACGGCTCGGTCGAAATCGGCGTTCTCGGTAAACGGCGCCAACTCGAACATGGTTTCAATATAGCTCAGGTTTTCCTGGATTGCGCGCTGTTTCAATTGCAGCAAGCCGGCGTTGGTATTGGTCGACGAGACCGGGTTGAAATAGCCAAAGGTGTCGAAGAATTGGCGGTCGGGCGGCGATTGCTGCGCACCATGGTTGTAGAAATCCTTGGTTGACCAGCGCTGCAGCAATTCACGGTACAGCGGATTGTCGGCGAGCACCTCGGCCGCCGACAGGCAAGTGTGCTGCGCTTGCCCCGCCGTGATCAGGGCCGGGTCGCTGACGATACGGTAACTCGCCTTGTCGACGCAGTAATGCTGCTGGTCGACCCAGGCGAGGTATTGCTCAGCATAAATGGCACCCGAATAATGGTGATGCAAATCCCCGCCCTTCGGCATCATCGAAAAAAACATCGTCAATTCGGCCAGCTTCGGCTGCGCGCCGGACACCAGGGCCGCGAAGTGGCGTTTCGTGATGTCTTCATTACTGGCGGCATGCGCATTACAGGCCAAGACCAGGGCAAGCATCAGGCTGGGGAGTTTCTTTTGCATGGATTATTCCTATCGGGTTGAGGGTCGGCGTTTATCCGCCATCGCGCTGGTGTACCCGGCGCCCGGCCGCAAACGTGGCCGCCACGCTGCGGTCGTCGCCCAGCAGCGCGAAGGCAAACAGCAATTCTTCCAGGCTGTTGCTGCGCGCGCTGCGCCGCGCCAGCAAAGGCGTCGCTTGCGGGTCGAGGACGATGAAATCCGCTTCCGCGCCCGCAACAAAATTGCCGATCGTGCCTTCCAATTGCATGCTGCGGGCTGCGCCCAGGGTCGCCAGGTAAAACATACGCAATGCCGGCAGGTAACTGCCTTTCATGCGCGCTACTTTATAGGCTTCATTCATGGTTTGCAACATCGAGAATGACGTGCCGGCGCCGACGTCGGTGGCCAGCGAGAGCGGCACGTGGGCCGCGTCGGCCGCGTCGAAATCAAACAAGCCGCTGCCGAGGAATAAATTCGAGGTGGGGCAAATCGCCGCCGCCGACTGGGTTTCCGCCATGCGCAAGCGGTCACGCTGGTCGAGCCAGATGCAATGGCCGAACATGGCGCGCGGGCGCATCATGCCGTAATGGTCGTAGACGTCGAGGTAGCTGCGCGCCTTGGGGAAGAGCGATTTGACCCAGCTGCATTCATCCTGGTTTTCCGACACATGGGTTTGCAGATAGGTGTCCGGATAGGCGCGGCACAGTTCGCCCGCCAATTGCAACTGGGCTTCCGTCGAGGTCGGCGCGAAACGGGGCGTGATCGCGTACAGGGCGCGGCCGCGCTTGTGCCAGCGCTTGATCAAGTCTTCCGTTTCACGGGCGCCGCTCTCGGCGCTGTCACGCAGAAATTCCGGACAATTGCGATCCATCATGACCTTGCCGGCCACCATGCGCAACTGGCGCTGTTCGCTGGCGCTGAAAAAGGCGTCCACCGATTCCGGATGCACGGTGCAATACACCATGGCCGTCGTGGTGCCGCAACGCAGCAACTCGTCGAGGAAAAAGTCGGCCACCTCGCGCGCGTGCGACGGATCAGAAAACTTGCGCTCGGTGGGGAAGGTATAGCTTTCCAGCCAGGGCAGCAAACCAGGCGCCGGCGAAGCGATCATGTCTGTTTGCGGAAAGTGCACATGGGTGTCGATGAAGCCGGGCATGATGATCTTGCTGCGGTAATCGCTCACTTCTGTGCCCGGCGGCAAGCTGGCGTAGAGCGCGGCGTAATCGCCGGCCGCCACGATCTTGCCGTCGGCAACGATCAGCAAGCCATCTTCATGCCATGCGTGGGCCTGCTCATTGAAGGCGGGATCGGCGTGGAAGTGCAGCAAGCTGGCTCGGTACGCTTGCAATATTGCTAGTGCGGTGGACATGGATGCTTTCGTTTGCTAAAACTTGTCGGAGGCTGGGCAGGCGCCTGGCGCGGCGGCTTCCCACACCATCAGTAATTGGGAACAGACGGAGGCGGCAATGACGGCGGGCGCCTTGTTGCTGATGCCGGGCAAGCCGATCGGGCACACCATCGCGTCGATGCGCTCGGTCGGCACACCACGCGCGCGCAAGCGGTGCTCAAATTGCTTGCGCTTGGTCACGGAACCGATCAAACCGAACCAGCCGACATCGGCCCGCGCCATGATCGCTTCGCTCAGGCGCTGATCGAGCGCGTGGCTGTGCGTCATCACCAGGAAGCTGCCGCCGGCCGGGGCCGCGTCGACCAGGGCTTCCGGCGTGTCGGATGCTTCGATGCGGACATTGTCCGGCACCGTTGCGGGAAACATATCCTCGCGCTCGTCGACCCAGGTGACATTGCACGGCAATTCCGCCAGCGCGCGCACGATGGCCGCCCCGACATGGCCGGCGCCAAACAGGGTCAGGTGGGCGCGCGGCGCCAGGCAGGGATCGACCAGCCAGCGCCGCCCCGTGACGTCGCGCATCAGGTGCGTGGCGCGTTCGCGGGCGAAGGCTGGCCCGGCCGCGCCAGCCACGATCTGGCCGTCGCCATCGTACAAGATCGATGCTTGAGCACCATCGATGGCGCCGAGGCGCCAACTGTCTTCGTGTCGACGGCGCCGTAAGCCGGCCAGCACGGCCGCCAGGGCCGCATCGACGGGCTCGAATGCCAGATGCACGACGCCGCCGCAACAT
Source organism: Oxalobacteraceae bacterium GrIS 1.11 (assembly GCA_040544385.1). Lineage (GTDB taxonomy): Bacteria > Pseudomonadota > Gammaproteobacteria > Burkholderiales > Burkholderiaceae_D > Janthinobacterium. Next base: position 1,978 of record JBEONR010000058.1, on the reverse strand, counting down.
TGGCCGAGGCTGGGGCCAAGCGCGTAGCGTTCGACGCGGGCCGAGCCGCCGGCCAGCATCGAGCGCGCCAGTTCGATCGCGCACATTTCCAGGTGACCACCGCCGATGGTGTCGAACCAGCGCTCGGCGGTGACCAGCATTTTCGCGCCGGCCTCGCGCGGGCCGGAACCTTCCACGATGGCCACCGTGATCAGCACGGCGGGCGCGCCGGCGCAATCTGTCAGCCAATCATTCATCATGGGCGAGTGCGCGCTCTGCGCCTGGGCAATAAAAACGATGCGGTTCTGACATGGGTGCCTCGGCTTGGTCTCAACTTGGAAGATTAACACCGGCGGCCCCCATCTTTATTGCTGTGGATTGATGTTGCTTATCAGCCCAATCGCATATCAATCGAGGCCGCGCCGATATCATTCATTAAAGGGATGCCGGGCATGCCAATGTTCGGCGATATCGATGCGGCGCGTGATCCAGACTTGCTGGTGGCCTTGCACATAGTCGAGGAAACGGGCCAATGCCGCCGCCCGCGCCGGCCGCCCCACCAGGCGGCAATGCAAGCCGACCGACAGCATCTTGGGCTGGTTCAAGCCGTCCGGGTCGCCTTCCGCATACAGCACGTCGAAGGCATCCTTCAAGTAATCGAAAAACTGCGTGCCGGAATTAAAACCCTGCATCGCGGCGAAGCGCATATCATTGGTGTCTAAGGTATACGGCACCACCAGATGGGGCTGGACGGCCGGTGCGCCGGATGCATCCGTGTAAGCGACTTTTTCCCAGAATGGCAAGTCGTCGCCATAATAGTCGGAATCGTAGCGAAAGCCGCCATGCTCGACCACCAGCTTGCGCGTATTCGGTGAATCGCGCCCCGTGTACCAGCCTTGCGGCATGGCGCCGCTCAATTCCTTGATGATGGCCACGGCTTCCCGCATGTGGGCGCGCTCGGTCGCTTCGTCGGCATTTTGGTAGGAAATCCAGCGCAAGCCATGGCAAGCGATCTCATGGCCCAGTTCCTGGAAGGCCGCGACCGCCTCCGGATGGCGTTTCAGCGCCATTGCCACGCCAAACACCGTCAAGGGCAGACGGCGCTCCTCGAACATGCGCAGCACGCGCCACAGCCCCGCGCGCGAACCGTATTCATAAATCGATTCCATGCTGAGGTGGCGCGCGGGAAAGGCAGCGGCGCCGATGATCTCGGATAAAAACGTTTCGGAAGCGGGATCGCCATGCAAGACATTATTTTCCGCGCCCTCTTCATAGTTCAGCACGAACTGCAAGGCGATGCGGGCCTGGTTCGGCCATTGCGGGTGGGGCGGCGTGCGACCGTAGCCGATCAAATCGCGTGGATAATTATCGTAAGTGGACATGGGTGGGCGGCGCCAATGAAAGGTATATGCCCAATAATATAGTGACTCAGACGCAGCAGTATATGATTTGCACAATAGGCATTTTCAACTTCGACATATAGGAAACCACCATGGGCAAACTGAGCACGCACGTACTGGATATCGCACAAGGCAAACCGGGGGCGGGCGTCAAGGTTGCCCTGTTTTCCGTCGGTGCCGAAGGCAAGTTGCTGTTAAAGATGGACATGACCAATGCCGATGGCCGTTGCGGCGCGCCCTTGCTGGAAGGCGAGAGCATGAAAGCCGGCCAGTACGAACTGGTATTTAATGCCGGCGACTATTTCGCGGCCCAAGGTATCGAATTGCCATCGCCCCGCTTCATCGACCTTGTCACGATCGCCTTCGGCATCGCCCACGCCGACCAGAATTATCACGTGCCGCTGGTGGTGTCGCCATGGTCATATTCGACTTATCGCGGCAGCTAATAAAGCCGGTCCCGCGCGGGGACCGGCCATTCCGCATAAAATGATGGTAAAAACGCAGACGCAAAAAAACCCCGCCAGATCACTGACGGGGTTTTTTCATATAACAAGCCTGACGATAACCTACTTTCACACTGGTTGCAGCACTATCATCGG
>JBEONR010000057.1:0-29706 GCA_040544385.1 Oxalobacteraceae bacterium GrIS 1.11 | reverse complement strand
AAACTACATCATGCCAGTAATGGGCGCCCACGCCTCCCCAATTTGCCGGTTCCGGCGATTAAATCCCCAAGCGCGACGAGTTTTGCAAGAGGCTCTAATAGTAAAATTAAAAATCATTGTTTCAAGAGATTTTACGATTTTACGTCATTGCTGCATCCGCCGGGCGGCGGAAAAAGCGGCGCGTTCCGCTGCGGGCCTTTTACTAAGTAAGCTAGCAGACTGGACGCTGCAGGGACGGGTCGCCGTTCAGTGCAAACGGCAGAGCCCGGGCCCAGCGATTCGAGGACAGAGAAAACGTCAGCGAGCGCACTTGGTGATACCATCCGGCGGGCACATACAGGAGCTCCCCGGGATTGACAATGCATTCGATCATTGATGCCTGGCGTGCAAGCGGAAATTTTTCGAAATCCGGTGCCTCGGGGTTAAACGGAGAGCCGAACAGGATGGCATTCGCCTCGCTGGGATACAGGAATTCGTCGTGGTGAGGCGGAGAAAGGAAAATACGTTTGCTGCCCCAAATTTGCGCAAAAATATTATCGTCATAGTCGCAATGCAGCGGCGTCACCGTTCCCGAGGGACCAAGCCAAAAGCGCGGCGGGCCCATCTTGTCAAAATACGCGGGCCAGTAACACAGCCTGTTCAATTCGCGCAATTCCAGATTGCCCAGATAAGGAGGCAAATCCTGCGTGCCTGTGGAAACAAGTTCAAGATACTCAAGCATGGACATATCCTGCATGGCTCGATCAGGCGCGAATGCCGTACCGACATAGTCGCCCACCCGCGCGCGCACTGGCAGGTCGCTAAAGCGATCGCGCAGCGTTTGCGGTGTAAGGGCGGACAGTGGCCAGCGCTGGACCAGCCCGGTGATCACGAATGGCAAGCCTTTTGCGGCATGCGTGCGAAACGCTGCGGCATCAAGCATGCCCATGCGCGGCACTGCGGAAATAGCCGGGAGGTCGCGTCCGACGCGCCTGATCGCTTCACGCATTGCTTGTATTGAAGTGACTCCGCGAACCAGCGCATCCTTTCGCTCTCGCGCCTGCTTTTTGGCGACAGCGTCATCGGGCGAGGTGGACTTTAATACGGGCATAGGCGGCAACCGTGGCGCCACACGCGCCTGCGGCAATGCTTGATTACGTAGCAGCGAATTTTTCTCTCTTGACATATACCCTCTTCAACTTCTCTTTACTACCCTCGAAACGAGTACAAGGATATTCCCGCCCAAGAAAACACTTTTCTCCGAGTTGGAGTTTCGCGCCTGCTTGATGGAATGCTGACTGAGCGCGAATGCTGCACCGCCGACGCAAGCGACCGCCGAGTTGAGCGATATTCGGAACGTTTGCGGCCACTCATCTCGGGCAGACTGTGCCAGCTCAAATCGGAGCTACAACAGTCAAAATTGACGGAATTGCGGAAATCGTTTCCGCAATCAGCCTACAAAATTGGGGGCGCGGGCGTTTAACGCTAAAAAATTACAACCAAAAAAAACAAAAAGCCCTTGAAATTCAAGGGCTTATCTGTGTTTTTTGGCGGAAGCGGTGAGATTCGAACTCACGAACGGCTCACACCGTCGCCAGTTTTCAAGACTGGTGCCTTCAACCGCTCGGCCACGCTTCCTGCTGTGCAGCATTATACATAAACCATAGTGCGATGCCAGCGCATAGGGCGTGAATCGACGGTTTTACGCGAAAAATGTGGCTCAAATGTCGGAAAATCACGCCAAACCTCAGTCCAGCCTCCGGTTTTTGCGCGGCGCTACAGGTTACGGCTGACTTGAATCGCCCATTGGTAAGCTTGCAGCAAGCTGCGCCAGTAAGTTTCTCCATCGATGCCGACGGCACTCAGGGCGTCCGCCGTGGCGCAGCGCATTTCCGTCAATGCCAGCATGCGGCCCAGCGCGCCGCCCCGTTCCAGCAGCGCCAGTTCGAGCGCCCCGTCAAGTTGCAGCGCGCCGACGATTTCCCCCATCGGCATGCCCAACAAGACGTCAAGCAGGGAAAACACGCCAACCATGAAGGCGCTGTCTTGCTGGTCGCGGTCCCCGCCGGCAATCTTGCACAGCATTTCCATTTGCGCGGCGCGCACCGCCGCCAGCGGCAGCAAGGCGTTGCCGATGCCGTCTTCTTGCCCGCCCACATACAGCAATAGTTGCAACCAGCGTTGCAACTGACGCCGCCCCAACAAGTTGATGGCCTGGGAAAAGCGATTGATCGGCGTGCTCAGTGCGAATGCAGCCGAATTGACCAGCTTTAACAAGTGATAAGACAGGGCCGGATCTTGCTTGAACAGGCTTTCCAGCTCGCGCGCATCGGCGTCGCGGGCCAGCAGGCCCAGCAGCGCCAGCAGGCGTTTGCGCGAACTGCCATCGTCGGGCGCGCCAGCCCTGCCGCGCAAGGCATAATTGCCGGAAAACCAGCTAAAACCCAGGGCGCGGCATGCGGCAAGTCGCTGCACGTCGTCGACATTGCGCGCCAGATGAGGGCCGGGCAAAGCCAGCAACGGTAACCATTGCGGCAATGCGGCGCCACAATCAAAGCTCAGCGCGCCCACTGCCGCACAGGGAACGGCGCCGGCCCCGTCGACCAGGATGCGGTAACCATCGTCGTGCAATTTCAGGCATTTTTCTTGTACTTTTTTGTCGGCGAACAGGGCGGCCGGCATGCAAAAGATGGTGTTGCGCGGCGGCAGAACTTGCAGCAAGCTATCCCCGATGGCGCATGGATCGGCGATATCGACGATGCAGGCGAGCGGCGCCAGCGCCGCAAACACATCGGGATAACCCAGCACCGTCGCCAGCGTCCCGATGGCGCCGCCGGGCGGCAATTGCACGGTCACCGCCACCCACTCGTTGCGGGCATTGGCCACGGCTTGCAATCCCGCCAATGGGAACTGACTTGTTTCAAATGCGGACATCGGGATCTCGGTGTGGGCAGCGTTAAACGATGGCACTGTTGGGCATTGAAACCGCTCTGTACCATTCTATCCGAATCTCACCGTGCGGACATTTTTTGATTGGCCGGCCACATTCAGGCGCACCGGCGCCGCTAAAAAACGCCGCCATCGAAATGTGCATGCTCGACCGCAAACTTGATCAACTCGGCCTGTCCCTCGATGCCCAGCTTGCGCTTGATATTCAAACGGTGGGTTTCGACCGTGCGCACGCTCAACGCCAGCGCGCGGGCAATCTGCTTGTTCGACTGCCCGGCCGCGATATGCTGCAAGACCTGCTGTTCGCGCGCCGTCAATTGCGCCTCCTGCGCCAGCGGACGCGCCAATTGCCTGGCCAGCGCGGCGCTGTAATAGATGCCGCCCGACATCACAGTGTCGATCGCGAACACGATATCCTTGCCGGGCGCATCCTTGAGCACGTAGCCGCGCGCGCCGGCCTGGATAGCCTGCGACACATATTCGAGCTTGTCATGCATCGACAGGATCAGCACGGCGATGCCGGGAAAGCGGGCCTTGAACAGGGCCGTCGCCTCGATGCCGTTGATGCCGCGCATATTGATATCCATCAGCACCAGGTCGACGCGGTGCAGTCGGGCCTGCTCCAAGGCTTCCTCGGCCCCGCCCGCTTCCGCGACGACCGCGAAATGCGGCACCGCTTCCAGGCGCGCGCGCAAACCGTCGCGCACCAGCGGATGGTCGTCGACCAGTAAAATATGAATCGCAGCAGTCATCTCGTCTAGCCCAGGTCGAGCCACGCCAGCACCACGGTGCCGGCCGGCGAAGAAGTTATTTGCAGGGTTCCGCCTATCGCTTCCATCCGTTCCATCATATTACGCAAGCCGATGCCGCGCTGCGGATGCAGGGCGATGCCGTCGATGTCGAAGCCGACGCCATCGTCGGCGATGCGCAACTCGACCCGGCGCGCCGCGCCGCCCAGGCGCAACTCGACCCGGCCCGCGCCGGCATGGCGTTCGATATTGGTCAACGCTTCTTGGGCGATGCGAAACAATACCGTATTGATGACATCGGACAAACCTTCCAGCACGCCATCCTGGCGGAAAATAGCCGGCGCCGCGCCACTGTCGCTAAATTCATGGGCCAGGTGCTCGAGCGCGGCCGCCAGTCCCAGGTCGTCCAGGATGGCCGGCCGCAAATTATGCGATATGCGGCGCACCTCGCCCAGTACATCATTGAGCTGCTCGGCGGCCCGCTCGAAACCCGCGTGGGCCTTGGCTTGCTGTCCGGCGTCGAGGCGGGCCACCCCGGCCTCGATTTGCAATTTGATCGACACCAGCCACTGGCTGATGCCGTCATGCAAGTCGCGCGACAGCCGCGCCCGCTCCTCTTCCTGCGATTCGACCACGCGCTGGGCCAGCGCCTTGAGCTTGGCGTCGGCCACCCGCAATTCGCTGATATTGAGCGCCAGCCCCGAGCTGCCCACCAGCAGTGCGCTGAAAATCGCGATCGCGGCGATCCACAGCATGGTGCTCTGGATATTGCCGGACTGCTGGGCATCGACTTGCGCCAACGCCCGCTCGACATCGTCCATATAAATGCCGGTGCCCAGCATCCAGCCCCATTTCGGCATCGCAATCACATAGCCGAGCTTGGGCGCTTCCTTGCGCGACGATGGCTTGACCCAGTTATAGCGCACGAAACCGCCGCCGTCGGCGGCCCGGCGCAGCAAACGCTGGATCGTCAAATCGCCGCCGGCGTCTTTCAATTGCCACAGGTTCTGGCCCACCAGCTCCGGCTGGCGCGGGTGCATCAAAGCCTTGCCTTGCATATCGTAGAGGAAAAAATAACCATCGTCGCCGTAGCTGAGCGAGGCCAGCACGCGCTTGGCCTGGTCCAGGGTGGCCGCATCGTTGCGGCCCGACTGGTACAGGCCGGCAATCGCATCGCTGGCCAGTGCGACATAATGCTTCAATTCGGCTTCCTTGCTGGCCAGATAGGCTTGCTGGATCGTGGCCCGCTGCTGCGCGGCCAGCGTGATGGCCTGGTGCCGCACCGCCAGCGCGATCGCGCACAGTGCCAGGATCAGCGGCGTGATGGCCAGGAAAATTACTTTTTGCCTCAACTTCATCATGCTGCGCGCCGCGGGGTGGATGGTGGTGGCGAATTTTACGTCGGCATGGCCACTCCCGCCTACGTATTCCTACTGAGTCATTCTGCGTAGTGCTGCGCTTGCAGCAGATATGCGATTGCTGAATACTGGCCATAAGCTGCGCAATTTCCGAACTGACAACGATCAGGCGAACGCGGCGCCCGCAACCCTGGAGGAAAACATGCACAAACTCATCAAGCAACTGGGCTGGGCCGCGCTGGCACTGGCCGGGGCCGGCTCGCTCGCCGTCATCGCCCTGCAACGCGGCGAATCGATCAGCGCCATCTGGATCGTCGTCGCCGCCGTCTGCGTCTACCTGATCGCCTACCGATTCTACAGCCGCTTCATCGCCGAGCGCGTGCTGGGACTGGACCCGAAGCGCATGACGCCGGCCTATAAATTCAATGACGGCCTCGATCACGTGCCAACCAACCGCTTTGTACTGTTCGGCCACCACTTCGCCGCCATCGCCGGCGCCGGCCCGCTGGTCGGCCCCGTGCTGGCGGCCCAGATGGGTTATCTGCCGGGCATGCTGTGGATACTGGCCGGCGTGGTCTTTGCCGGCGCCGTGCAAGATTTCATGGTGCTCTTCATTTCCATGCGCCGCGACGGCCGTTCGCTGGGCGACTTGATCAAGTCCGAACTCGGTGAAATCCCCGGCCTGATCGCCCTGTTCGGCACCTTCATGATCATGGTCATCATCCTGGCGGTGCTGGCCCTGATCGTCGTCAAGGCCCTGACAGGCTCGCCGTGGGGCAGTTTCACCGTGATGGCAACGATCCCGATCGCGCTCTTCATGGGCGTGTATTCGCGCTATATCCGGGTGGGCCGCATCGGCGAGATTTCCGCCATCGGCTTCGTGTTACTGATGCTGGCCATCCTGGGCGGCCAGTATGTGCAAGAATCGAGCGCGCTGGCCCCCCTGTTTACCTTCACCGGCACCGAATTGACGTGGATGCTGGTCGGCTATGGCTTCGTGGCCTCGGTGTTGCCGGTCTGGCTACTGCTGGCGCCGCGCGATTACCTGTCGACCTTCTTGAAAATCGGCACCATCGTCGGCCTGGCCATCGGCATCATCGTGGTCGCGCCCTACCTGAAAATGCCGGCCATGACCAAGTTCATCGACGGCTCCGGCCCGGTCTGGTCGGGCAGCCTGTTTCCCTTCCTCTTCATCACCATCGCTTGCGGCGCCGTGTCCGGTTTCCACGCCTTGATCGCCTCCGGCACCACGCCCAAGATGATAGAAAACGAAGCCCACGCCCGCTTCATCGGCTATGGCGCGATGCTGATGGAATCGTTTGTCGCCATCATGGCGCTGGTGGCCGCGTCCACCATCGAACCGGGCATTTATTTTGCGATGAATAGCCCGGCCGCGCTGATCGGCACGACGGCCGCGTCGGCCGCGCAAGCGGTCTCGGAATGGGGTTTCCACGTCACGCCCGAGATGCTGATCCAGACCGCCAAGGATGTCGGCGAGCATAGCATCATCTCGCGCGCCGGCGGCGCCCCCACCCTGGCGGTCGGCATGGCCACCATCTTGTCGGGCGTCATAGGCGGCAAGACCATGATGGCCTTCTGGTATCACTTCGCGATCTTGTTTGAAGCCTTGTTCATCCTGACGGCGGTCGACGCCGGCACCCGCGCCGGCCGCTTCATGCTACAAGACTTGCTGGGCAGCTTCGCGCCGCGCTTGAAACGCACCGAATCGGTGTTCGCCAACTTGCTCGCCACTTCCCTGTGCGTGGCGGCCTGGGGCTATTTCCTGTACCAGGGCGTGGTCGACCCGCTGGGCGGCATCAATACCCTGTGGCCGCTGTTTGGCATCGCCAACCAGATGCTGGCCGCCATCGCGCTGATCCTGGCCACTTGCGTGCTGTTCAAGATGAAACGGGGCCGCTACGCCTGGGTCACCATGCTGCCCACCGCCTGGCTGCTGCTGTGCACCTTGAGCGCCGGCTGGCAAAAAATCTTCGACGCCAATGTACGCATCGGTTTCCTGGCCCACGCACAAAAATACGGCGCCGCGCTGGCGGACGGGAAATTGCTGGCGCCGGCCAAATCGGCGGCGCAAATGCAACAAATCATTTTCAACGATTACCTCGACGCCTCGCTGGCCGGTTTCTTCATCGTGGTCGTGCTCAGCGTGCTGTTCTTCGGCGTGCGCACCACGCTGGCCGCGCGCGCCAGCGCCAGGCCGAGCACCCATGAAAGCCCATTCCAGCCCATGCCCGTGGTGCAATGATGTTCGACGACATCGTCAAGGCCGGCCGTTACCTGGGACAAAGCGTCCGGCTGATGGTCGGCTTGCCCGAATACGACACCTATGTGGCGCACCGGGAAGCAAGCCATCCCGGCGCAGCGATGATGAGCTATGAAGAATTTTTCCGCGAACGCCAGGAAGCCCGCTATGGCGGCGCCGGCAAGCGCGGCGGTTGCTGCTAACCTGAACCCATTCCGGACCCCGGTCCGGAATCGCCCCCCTGTAAAAGTTAGATAAAAATCAATATCTCCGCGATTCTTCAAGCCTATATTTTTCCTGTCGGAATGAAGATAATCCAGCGCTAGTGTCGTGTTGCACGCGAGTGATGTTTGGTCGAGGCTACGCATCGCCGAGGCCGTCTAGGCGCCTATCATCTCGCGAACAAAGTGCAATACGACGCCGGCATTCCCTGCCACTCCCGGGCATGCATCATATGACTATTTGGCATCGCAACGGCTTGGCCAAGACCGGCTGGCAGCTCCCGCTGCCGGGCATCAACGCCTGCGCGGCGCCGGCCCGATAAGCCATGTTCAAGCGCGCCCCCACGGCTCGGCAACTCACCATCACGTCGATGCGCTCGACCTGCGGCGTGCTGCTATTGCTCGCGTTCGCGTGCGGCGCAACATCGGTCTTGAACCGCAAACAAGATGAAATCAAGCAATTGTCAGCGCTGGCTACGCTGATCGGCAAGCATAACGTCGATGCGCTCTTGCTGGCCAAGCCGCGTCTGGCCAGGCTGGCGGCGCCCGATGACATCTTGCAAGCGGCGCTGTTCGACCACGAAGGCAAGTTATTCGCCCTTTATCAGGCCGAGCGGGGACGCAAACTGGACCCGCCGGCTGTCACGCATCTGGTTGGCGACGAGGCGGCCAGCGAATTTGGCGGCCCTTTCTGGGCGCCGTCGCTGCGCGTTTACCGCCCCGTCAAGCTGCAGGGCGAGGTGCTTGGCGGCGTGCTGATCGAAGCAGACTTGCGGCCTGTCGCGTTCGAACTGATGGGCCGCCTGGCCGCCATCCTGGGCGCGACGATCGTGTGCTTCGGTGTCGCGCTCGCGCTGACCGCCCTTGGCCGCAAGCGCATCGCCAAACCGATCGCGAGCTTGACCGAGGCGGCGCGCATGCTATCGTCCAAGCAAGCCTGCCCGGGCCGCATCGACTATCGGCGCAGCGACGAACTTGGCGCCCTGATCGACGGCTTTAACGCCATGCTGGAGCAAATCACCAGCCGCGACGCGACCCTGGCCAATTACCGCGACCAGTTGGAGCGCCAGGTTGGCTTGCGCACGGCGCAACTGGAAAAAGCCAAGAACGCGGCCGAGGCGGCCAGCCGCGCCAAGAGCGCCTTCCTGGCCACCATGAGCCACGAAATCCGCACGCCGATGAATGGGGTGCTGGGCATGACCGAGTTGCTGCTGGCCAGCAAACTCACCGAGCAGCAGCGCCATTACACCGAGATGGTGAAACGCTCGGGCGAGAATTTGCTCGTCATCATCAATGACATCCTTGATTTTTCCAAAATCGAAGCCGGCAAGCTCAGCGTCGAATACATCCACTTCAATTTCCGCGAATTGCTCGACGACTTGGAGCATGTGTTTGCGCCGCAAGCCAACGCCAAGGGCCTCGCCCTGGAATTTGCCATCGCCAATCATATTCCAATTGCCATTTGCGGCGACCCGAACCGCTTGCGCCAAGTCCTGGTCAATTTGATCGGCAATGCCATCAAATTCACCGAGGCCGGCCGGATCACCGTCAAGGTTGCCGTCGACAGCGAAACCGAGCAAGCCGTGCAACTGCGTCTCGAAGTGCATGACACCGGCATCGGCGTGGCCAGCGAGGCCCAGGAACGCATCTTCGACTCGTTCTCGCAGGCCGACGGCTCGACCACCCGCAAACATGGCGGCACCGGACTCGGCCTGGCCATTTCCAAGCAATTGGTGGAATTAATGGGCGGCAAAATCGGCGTTGACAATGCTCTAACTCAAGGATCGATATTTTGGTTCACGGTAAATTTCGATAAGCACCGCGTCGATTTCGACGATCCATCCTTCAACCCGAAAACCACGCAGGGATTGCACGCCTTGATCATAGACGAACATTGCTCATCGCGCGACGTGCTCGAACGACAACTGGCGGCCTGGCGCATTGCCAGCGACAGCGCCTCGTCGGCCGACGACGCGCTGCTACGCCTGCGCGACGCGGCGCGGCGCGGCCAGCCGTATACCGTGGCGCTGATCGACATGGAATTGTCGCGCACCAGCGGACTGGCGCTGGCCGCCACCATCAAGGCCGAGCCGGCCATCGCCGGCATCAAGTTACTGCTGCTGAGCAGCGAGCAGCGCGCCGCCGACAGCGTGCAGCGGCGCGAAGCGGGCGTCGCCTTCCAGTTGATCAAGCCGGCCCGCGAATGCGATTTATTCGATTGCATCGTTACCCGGCTGCGCGCCAGCGAAGGCGTGCGCAGCGCGGCGCCGGCGGCACGCGTGCTGCTGGCGCCCAAGGCAAGGCGCAAGGTCTTGCTGGCCGAAGACAATCCCGTCAACATCGAAGTGGCCAAGGCCATGCTCGACAGCCTGGGACTGGAAGTGCGGTGCGCTCATGATGGCGAGCAAGCCTTGCGCGCGGCCCAGGGCGAGGACTTCGACCTGGTCTTGATGGATTGCCAAATGCCCGTCATGGACGGTTTCGCCGCCACCGCCGAAATCCGTCGCCACGAATTGCAAGGTGGCCGCTCGCGTGTGCTGCCCATCATCGCGATCACCGCCAACGCCCTGCAGGGCGACCGCGAAGCTTGCCTCGCGGCCGGCATGGACGACTACCTCAGCAAGCCATTCACGCAACAGCAATTGGCGCATACCATTGCACGCTGGATACCGCTGCCGCGCGCGGCCACGGTCCACCACGATGAGGCGGCCCCGCCAGCGGCCCCGCGCAACATCATCAACCGCCACGCGCTCGACAATATCCGCGCCCTCAGCGCCACCGGCGGCGCTGCCCTGCTGCAGCGCGTGATCCACGCCTACGTCGACGATACGCCCCAGCATTTACATAGCTTGCGGCTGGCCATCGAAGCGCTCAACGCGGGCGGCATCCGCAAGAGCGCGCACAGCCTCAAGTCAAGCAGCGCCAACGTCGGCGCCGACGCGCTGGCGCAATTGTGCAAGGAAATGGAAAAGCTCGGGCGGGCCGACAGCACCGAAGGCGCGTCCGGCATTTTGACTGACATGGAGCAGGAATTTCTGGCGGTGCGTCATTCCCTCAGCGCGATCCTTGAGAAGGAAATCTAAGATGGCAGCGGTCCAATCCCCCAAACGCGGCGTCGTTCTGGTCGCCGATGACGACCCGGTTATGCGCCTGTTGATGCTGGAAATGCTGGCCCAGGTGGGGCTTGACGCAATTGAAGCGGGCGATGGCATGGAAGCGCTGGCCTTATACCAAAGCATGGCGCCAGACTTGATCTTGCTCGACGTCGACATGCCGGCAATGGATGGCTTTTCCGTCTGCCGCGCGATCCGCCGCCTGGAAAGCGCGGCCAGCGTGCCCATCATCATGGTCACCGGCGGCGACGAACTGGAAGCGGTAACCCACGCCTACGAGGAAGGCGCCACCGATTTCGTCTCCAAGCCGATCAACTGGCCCATCCTCGGCCACCGCGTGCTGTATGTGTTGCGCGCCAGCGACGCGATCGCGCGCCTGCGCATTGCCGACGCCCATAACCGGGCCGTGCTGGCCGCCATTCCCGACACTTTTTTCCGCTTGAACAAGGAGGGTTACTACCTCGACTATGAACAAGGCCACGATTCGAGCGCCGTGTTTTCCATCGCCAATTGCGTCGGCAAGCATGTCAGCGAAGTCTTGCCCGACGACATAGCGGCGCGCCTGCTCGACCAAATGCTGACCGTGCTCGACACCCAGCATATCCATTCGATCGATTACGAATTCACGCGCGGCGAGGCGACTCAGCATTTCGAGGCGCGCCTGGTCACCACCGGCAGCGATGAAGTGCTGGGCCTGGTGCGCGATATCAGCGAACGCAAGCGCACCGAAGAACAGATCCGCCGCCTCGCCTATTGCGACAGTTTGACCGGCATACCGAACCGCCAAGCCTTCCTGGAAACGCTGGAACGCGAGCTGGCCCGCTCGAAGATGGGCAACAAGAAATTCGCCGTGCTGTTCATGGACCTGGATGCCTTCAAGCGCGTCAACGACACCCTGGGCCACAATGTGGGCGACCATTTGCTGAAGGTCGTGTCGGAGCGCTTGCGCGAAACCATCCGTCCCAGCGACCTGGTTTCGCGCGCCGACAATAATAATCTGGCCCGCCTCGGCGGCGATGAATTCACCATCCTGATCCCCGACCTGGAACGGGTCGAAAATGCGCTCAACGTGGCCCAGCGCGTGAAGGAAGCCATGCGCCGTCCCTTCTTGATCGACGCCCATGAAATCTTCGTCACCGCCAGCATCGGCATTTCCCTCTACCCGGAAGACGGCGAGGATTGCAACTCGCTGTTGAAATACGCCGACACGGCGATGTATCACGCGAAAAATTGCGGCAAGAATAATGCCAAGCTGTACAGTTCCTCGCTGACAATGCAAATCATGAGCCACGTCAAGCTCGAAGTGGGCCTGCGCAAGGCCTTGAAAAACGATGAGCTTTACCTGCTGTACCAGCCGCAAATCGACGTGCCCAGCGCCCGCATGGTTGGCGTCGAGGCGCTGGTGCGCTGGCGCCATCCGGAGCGCGGCATCATTTCGCCGACCGAATTCATCCCGCTGGCCGAAGAGACTGGCCTGATCGTGCCGATCGGCGAATGGGTCTTGCGCACGGCATGCAGACAAGCCAAGGCTTGGCAAAAAAAAGGCCAGCGCCCGCTGCGCATGGCGGTGAACCTGTCGGCCAAGCAATTCAAGGATGAAAACCTGATGCAAATCGTGCTGTCGGCACTGGCCGACACGGGCCTGGACGCCCGCCTGCTGGAGCTGGAATTGACCGAAGGCACGCTGATGGACGATGCCAAGGCCACCATGGCGACCCTGGAACAATTGCGCGGCATCGGCGTCTACCTGTCGATCGACGACTTCGGCACCGGTTACTCGTCGATGAATTACCTGAAGCGCTTCGACGTGCGCGCGCTGAAGATAGACCGCAGCTTCATTTGCGGCTTGCCGCAAGACTCGGAAAACGCCGCCATCACGCGCGCCATCATTGCCATGGCGCACGGCTTGAAAATGGTGGTGGTGGCCGAAGGCGTGGAAACAGACGAGCAATTGCTGATGCTGGAAGAGTACGGCTGCGACATGGCGCAAGGCTATTACTTGGGCCACCCCTCGCCGCACGAATCGATCAGTGCCATGCTCAACCAGCAAGCCGCGCTGGCCGCGCCGTCCGTCTAAGGGATCGTCTGAAGGATATTTACAGCACGCCATCCTCGCGCAAGCGGGCGATGGCGGCCGCGTCATAGCCGAGGCCGTGCAACACTTCCTCGTTATGCTGACCCAGTTCCGGTCCCAGCCATTTGGTGCGACCCGGCGTTTCCGACAGTTTCGGCGTGATGGCCGGCAACTTGACCGGGGTGCCGTCGGCGAAATGGTGTTGCTCGAACATGTCGCGCGCCAGGTATTGTGGGTCGCTCATCATGTCGCGCACCGAATAGATTTTCCCGGCCGGCACATCGGCCGCCTTCAGCACAGCCAGCGCGGCGTCGATGTCGCGGGTGCCGCACCAGGCGCCGATGGCCTCGTCGATTTCCGCAGTGCGCGCGACGCGGCCGTCGTTGCGCGCCAGTTGCGCGTCGCCCGCCAGGTCGATGCGGCCGATGGCCAGCATCAGGCGCTTGAAGATGGCATCCCCGTTGCCGGCGATGACAATATTTTCGCCGTCGCCGGTGGTATAAGTATTCGACGGTACGATGCCTGGCAGCGCACCGCCGGTGCGCTCGCGCACCACGCCGGCGTGGTCGTATTCGGGCACCAGCGATTCCATCATATTGAACACCGCTTCGTAGAGGGCAACGTCAACCATCTGGCCCTGCCCGCCCGCGCTGGCGGCCGTCTTGCGCCCGCCGGTGGCGTCGCGGTGGCGCAGCGCCATCATCGCGCCGATCACGCCATGCAGCGCCGCCACCGAATCGCCGATCGAGACCCCGACCCGCACCGGCGGGCGGTCCGGGTGGCCCGACACATAGCGCAGCCCGCCCATCGATTCGCCGATGGCGCCAAAGCCCGGCAAGTCTTTCATCGGCCCCGTCTGGCCAAAACCCGACAGGCGCACCATCACCAAGGATGGGTTGTCGCGCTTTAATTGCTCGTAGCCGAGGTCCCACTTTTCCAGCACGCCGGGCCGGTAGTTTTCGATGATGATGTCGGCCTCGAGCGCCAATTGCCTGGCGATGGCGCGGCCGCGCGCATCCTTCAAGTTCAGGGTCAGGCTCTTTTTATTGCGCGCCTGCACCGACCACCACAGCGAAGTGCCATCCTTGAGCACGCGCCAGTGGCGGATCGGGTCGCCGCCATCGGGCGCCTCGATCTTGATCACCTCGGCACCGAATTCGGCCAGCATGCGCGCGCAAAACGGCCCCGCGATCAGGGTGCCCAGTTCCAGCACCTTGATGCCGGCCAGCGGTCCGTTCGAGGCTGGCTTATCGGCCATGTTCAGGTGCTCCTGCGGTCCAGCATGGCGCGCGCGATGGTGCCCGCGTCGACATATTCGAGTTCGCCGCCGACCGGCACGCCGCGCGCCAGGCGGCTCACTTTCAAGCCGCGCGCCTTCAGCATTTCGCTGATGTAATGGGCGGTCGCTTCGCCCTCATTGGTGAAGTTGGTGGCCAACACCACTTCGCTGACAACACCATCGGTGGCCCGGGCCAGCAGTTTTTCCAGGTGAATATCCTTGGGGCCGATGCCGTCGAGCGGCGACAGGCGCCCCATCAGCACGAAATACAAGCCCTTGTAAGTGAGCGTCTGTTCGATCATCAACTGGTCGGCCGGCGTTTCCACCACGCACAGCAAGCCGGTGTCGCGCTCGCTGTCGAGGCAAGTTTCGCACATCTCATTTTCGGTGAAAGTATTGCACATGCCACAGTGGTGAACGGCATCGACGGCCTGGAATAGCGCGCGCGACAGCATGGCCGCGCCTTCCCGGTCATGCTGCAGCAAATGGAAGGCCATGCGCTGGGCCGACTTGGGGCCGACGCCGGGCAGGCGCCGCAGCGCCTCGGTCAGAAATGCCAGCGACTTGGACATGGCTCAATCCTGCCGGAAAGCGCTGAGCGCGTCGGCCGTCCTGGTCGGCACGAATTGCGTGATCGCATAAGTGGCGATGCCTTGCTCGTAAAATGGATCGCGCCGCAGCAAGGCTTCGAGCGCGCTGCGCTCCACGCCATGGGCAATGATGACGCCGCCGGTGCGCGGCTGCATCGGCCCCGACATCAGGAACACGCCGGCCGCGTATTGCTCGCGCAAGAAGACGACGTGGTCCGCCAGCGCGGCGTCGATGTCCGCGGCCGGCTTCTGATAGCTGAGCGAAATGACGAACATCAGAATGGCATTTTAAAACCGGCCGGCAAGTTCATGCCGCCGGTCAAGCCGCTCATTTTTTCGGCCGATGTCGCTTCCGCCTTGCGCACGGCGTCATTGAAGGCTGCGGCAACCAAATCTTCCAGCATGTCCTTGTCGTCGGCCAGCAGCGACGGGTCGATCGAGACGCGCTTGACATCATTCTTGCAAGTCATGACGATCTTCACCAGGCCGGCGCCGGACTGGCCTTCCACTTCGACCAGCGCCAGTTGATCTTGCGCTTTTTTCATATTGTCTTGCATGGTCTGGGCTTGCTTCATCAGGCCAGCCAATTGGTTTTTCATCATGATGGTGTTCTCCGGATTAAATGACAGGGATGGAATAAATGATTAAAAATTAGTGGATCAGCGCCGCCGGCGTGATCGAGCCAGGCACCACGATGGCGCCAAATTCGCGCATCATGCTCAGTACAAAAGGGTCGCCGGCAATGGTTTCCTCGGCTTGCTGCTGGCAAGCCTCGCGTTGCGCCTGCGCTTCGGCGCTGGCCGTGTGCCAGACCGGCCCCAGTTCGGTTTCGACGCCGATCTTGCACGCGAAACGTTCGCTCAGCGCGGCGGCCAGTTTATCGACATTGGCGGCGCTGCGCCAGGTGTCGATCGGCACGCGCAGCCGGAACGTGGTGCTGTGTTCGTCATGCAGGCATTCGATCAACTCGGCTTGCACGGCCAGTTGCTGAGCCACGCCGCGCAGCGGCAATAGCACCGCGACGGCTGGCCAGTTGCCATCCCAATCGAGGCCGGGAATCGGCACCAACACATAGGGCGCGCGCGGCGCTTGCTGCGCGGCCGGACGCGCAGCCGGGACGGCCGCGATAGCGGGCGGCTGCGTCGCGGCCGAGGCGCTGTCGTCAGAAAATTCGGTGACCCATGGCGGCATATCGTCGTCCGGCGCGGCCTGCTGTGGCGCGGCTTGGTGCGCGAGCGCCTCAACCACGGCCGGCGTGGCGACCGGGACCGGGACCGGGACCAGGGCCGGGACCGCGTCTTCCCATCGCGCGGGGGCTTTCGCCGCCAGCGGCGCGGCGACGGCTTGCGCGGCGGGCGTTATAGGCGCGGGCGGAACGGGAGTTGCCGCCGCCGGCCGGCTGCCGCCCGGCCCTTTCGATGCCGCGCGCGCCGCTTCCAGCGCCGCGTTGATTGCCGCGCGCGCGGAACTGACCGGCGCCGCCGCAGCGGGTGCGGGTGCGGCGGGAGTGACAGGCGCGCGCGCGACGGCCGCCATGGCCGGCGGCGTCACCGTTGCGTGGCTGGCGACTGCGTTTGCGGCGGCCCGGGCCGGCGGCGGTGGCGCCATGGCGCGTGGCCGCGCCACCGGCGCGGCGACCGGCACGCCTTCGGCGCCGCCCATGCCGGGCCGGAAGGCCAGCATGCGCAGCAAGGTCATCGTGAAACCCGCGTACTCGTCCGGCGCCAAGCCCAGTTCATTGCGGCCATGCACGGCGATCTGGTAATACAGTTGCACCTCTTCGCCATCGAAGGCGGCGGCCAGGCGCATGATGTCGGCATATTCGGGCAAGTCGGCCGGCAAGGCGGCCGGCACCGTTTGCGCCAGTGCGATACGGTGCAGCAAGGTGCCCAGGTCTTGCAGCGCGCCATTGTAGGACAGGCTGCGGGCGGCCATTTCGTCGGCCACGGCCAGCAAATCGACGCCATCTTGTTGCGCCAGCGCATCGAGCAAGCGCACCAGATAGGATTGATCGAGCGCACCCAGCATGCCTTGCACCGCTTCCAGCGTCACTTCCCCGGCCGCATAGGCGATTGCCTGGTCGGTCAGCGACAGCGCGTCGCGCATCGATCCGTGCGCGCCCTGCGCCAGCAGACGCAGCGCCGGCTGCTCAAAAGCAATCCCTTCCTGGCCCAGGATATTATCCAGATGGCTGACGATATGCCCGGGCGGCATTTGCTTCAAGTTAAATTGTAGGCAGCGCGACAGCACCGTCACGGGAATTTTTTGCGGGTCGGTCGTGGCCAGGATGAACTTGACGTGCTCGGGCGGCTCTTCCAGCGTCTTCAACATGGAATTGAAGGCGTGGTTGGTCAGCATATGCACCTCATCGATCATATACACCTTGAAACGGGCGTTCGATGGCGCGTACACGGCTTGCTCCAGCAATTGCGCCATTTCATCGACGCCGCGATTCGATGCCGCATCCATCTCTATATAGTCGACGAAGCGGCCGGCGTCGATCGCGCTGCACGCTTCGCACACGCCGCATGGCTGGGCGGTGATGCCGCCATGACCATCGGGGCCGATGCAATTGAGCGATTTGGCCAGGATGCGCGACAGCGTGGTCTTGCCGACGCCACGCGTACCGGTAAACAGATAGGCGTGATGCAGGCGGCCACTGTGCAACGCATGCGTCAAGGCGCGCACGACGTGCTCCTGGCCGACGAGCGTTTCAAAATTCTTGGGGCGGTATTTACGGGCGAGGACTTGATAGGACATGCTGAGATTTTACCGTAGATAGCGGGTGGAGCGGTTAAGTGACAGAAACCCGTACCAGAAACCCCTGACAAAAACCCGGGACGGACACCGGAGTCCTGCGCGGACCGCGCGCAAGAATCCTGATCGAAGTCGGAATTGTAACAAGGCGCGCGGCAATTAGGGGGACGCGTGGCGCCAGTGCGCCAGCGGCAAGGCAAAACAAGGGGAACGATGGCAAGCGTCGCGGCTTGGCGGGGGAAATTCGCCCATGCCCAGGCGCCCAGCGAGCCATATGTAAAACAAGGAGGAAATAAGGAACTACAGACTTGCCGAAGCAAGATTTGAGAGATCAAAAGAGGCGAGCCTGATCTGCGGCACTTATGGGTAATAGCCGTGGCTGCTTCGTTCCCGACCTGACCAGGTTAGCCATGCCACAATGCGCAGGGGCCCGCCGAGCGCAATTATACCCGAGCTTCGCGATTATGGGGGCGCCGCGCGAAAATCTGTGCGGCGCCCCTCCCTCACAAACCCAATTCTTGCCAGATGCTATCGACGCGCGCCTTCACTTCCGGCGTCATCGCGATCGTCGTGCCCCACTCGCGGCTGGTTTCGCCCGGCCATTTATTGGTCGCATCTATCCCCATCTTGCTGCCCAAGCCGCTCACCGGCGAGGCGAAGTCAAGGTAATCGATGGGCGTGTTGTCGACCAGGGTGGTGTCGCGCAGCGGGTCGACGCGGGTGGTGATGGCCCAGATCACTTCCTTCCAGTCGCGGATATTCACATCCTCGTCAACTACCACGATGAACTTGGTGTACATGAATTGGCGCAAGAAGCTCCAGACCCCGAACATGACACGCTTGGCGTGGCCCGCATACTGTTTCTTGATCTGCACCACCGCCATGCGGTAGCTGCAACCCTCGGGCGGCAGGTAGAAATCGATGATTTCGCTGAATTGCTTTTGCAGCAACGGCACAAAGACTTCATTCAAGGCCAGACCCAGCACGGCCGGCTCGTCTGGCGGCTTGCCCGTGTAAGTCGAGTGGTAGATCGGGTCGCGCCGCATCGTGATGCGGTCTATGGTGAAGACCGGGAAGCTATCTTGTTCATTGTAATAGCCGGTATGGTCGCCATACGGGCCTTCCAGCGCATGCTCGTAGCCGGACGGATGGTTTTCATCGGGATAAATATGGCCTTCCAGCACGATCTCGGCCGAGGCCGGGACGCGCAAGTCGCTGCCGATCGCCTTGACCAATTCCGTGCGGCTGCCGCGCAGCAAGCCGGCAAACTGGTATTCCGACAGATTGTCCGGCACCGGCGTGACGGCGCCGAGGATGGTGGCCGGATCGGCGCCCAGCGCCACGGCGACAGGATAGGGCTGGCCCTTGCTCTGGATCGCATGCTCGCGGAAATCAAGCGCCCCGCCCCGGTGCGCCAGCCAGCGCATGATGACCTTGTTGCGGCCCAGCACTTGCTGACGGTAGATTCCCAGGTTTTGCCGTTTCTTGTGCGGCCCCTTGGTGATCGTCAAGCCCCAGGTGATCAAGGGCGCGACATCGCCGGGCCAGCAATGCTGGATCGGCAGCCTGGCCAGGTCGACGTCATTACCTTCCCACACGATTTCCTGGCAAGGCGCGCCGCGCACTTCCTTCGGCGACATATCCCATACGGCCTTGACCAGCGCGCCCAGGCCCAGCAAATCCTTGAAACCCTTGGGCGGCTCCGGCTCCTTCAGGCGCGCCAGCACATGGCCGATATTGCGCAATTGACCAACGTCGGTAGCCCCCATGCCCAGCGCAACCCGGCGCGGCGTGCCGAACAGATTACCGAGCACCGGCATGCTGTGGCCGACCGGATGCTTGAACAGCAGGGCCGGCCCGCCGGCCCGCAAAGTGCGGTCGCATATCTCGGTCATCTCCAAATAGGGGGAAACAGGTAGCAAAATAGGCTTAAGTTCGTCCATTTGTTGCAGCTGAGAAATAAAATCTCGCAAATCTGAATATTTCATATGTTTTTAATTTTTTTTGACGGTGGGCGGCATTGCATCAATATCTATGCCAAGTAATTGATTTTATTGGGTTTTGGTGCAATGCAAGGTAAAAAGTAAGACATAAAAGTAATAAAGAATCGATATGCTAGTATTGACTTGATATAAACTGGCTTTTACAATTTGCCCAACTTGAAGAGGGCGCCGGTCTCATGACCTGATGTTAGCGCCACTCATTCATTCACGGAGCCGGGGCTCCATATGACATTTTAAGGAGTGTTTTCAAAAGGCGTCTGCCTTACCCCCGAAAAAAGTTGTTTTGCAACTGGTCCTATACCACAGGGAACGACCAGCTCAGGCAAGCAATGACGGCGTCTTTCGCGCGCACCTTGCGGCGACTGACGATGATATTTCTGATGCACGGCATGAGCCTTCTCCATTGCGATAAAACGCAGTGCGGACCCGCTTTTACGCGACATTTCAGGGGAATTCTATGATAAATCGTTTCATGGAAGCATCGATGCATGCTTCAAAAATGGCTCGCCAGCCAGCCGCGTGGATTTTTGCCGCGCGCGCATCGGCACGTGGTTTGTTAACCACAGCGCAACACACACTGACTTTGTTTGGCATTTCCGCAGTAGCCCTGATCGCCTTGCTGATGGCGCGACCCGACCTGGCCAAGCAAATGAGCAATATGTTGTATCCCGCCTATCCGGCTCCGGTGCTGGTAGCGGTCGCCACGGCGCCTGCCGTGGCCGACTTGCTGGAAATGCCCGGCGTAGCGACGCCCGGCGTGGAAACGCCCACTGTCGCCGGCGCCATGCCCTTGTCGGCCGAAGAGAAGGCCCTGCTTGGCTCGAAGAAGCAACAGCAATGGGTGACCTCGTGGTTGTCCAAGCGCTACCGCGTGGCCGGCAACGCCGCCGACATGCTGGTCTCGACCGCCTATACGACGGCGCGCGACATCAAGCTCGATCCCTTGCTGATCCTGGCCGTGATGGCAATCGAATCGGGCTTGAATCCGTTCGCGGAAAGCCCCGTCGGCGCGCAAGGCTTGATGCAAGTCATGTCAAAAGTACACCATGAAAAATTCCAGGACATGGGCGGCGTGCAGGCAGCCCTCAATCCGGTGGCCAATATCCGCGTCGGCTCCCTGATTCTGAAAGATTATGTGACACGGGGCGGTTCGGTCGAAGCGGGTCTGAAAACCTATGTCGGCGCCGCCGCCTTTGAAAACGACGATGGTTACGGTGCCCGCGTGCTGGCCGAATATCGCCGCCTCAAGCAAGTTTCCGTGGGCAAGAAAGTGCCGACCAGTTCGCCCATGCTGGCCACCGCGCCAGCCCCGGCCGCCATCAAGCTGGCCAAGCGCGACGAGATCGCCGGCCTCTAGGTTCGCAGCGGCTTGCGCCTCAAAGCCCACTTGCGGCTTCCCTTCAGATATGAAAAAAGCCACCGCGAGGTGGCTTTTTTCATATGGATCAAGAACTCAGCCGCGCTTGCCGCCGGCGACTTCATCGGCGCGGATCTGGCCCGCCAGCTTGTCGAGCACGCCGTTCACATATTTGTGGCCATCGATACCGCCAAAGGACTTGGCCAACTCCACCGCTTCGTTGATGACGACGCGGTAAGGAATTTCCAGGTTATTCTTCAACTCGAAGGCGCCGATCAGCAAGATGCCGTGTTCGATCGGCGACAATTCAGCGATATTGCGGTCGATCAGGGGTGCGATGCTAGCGCGCAAGGCCACCGAATCCTTGATCGCGCCGTACAACAAGACACTGAAATGGTCGCCATCGGCCTTGTCGAAGCCGTGCGCGGCGCGAATATGGTTCACGACGGTGGCCGCGTCTTCATTGTTAAGCAGCCACTGATACAAGCCCTGCAGCGCAAACTCGCGCGCGCGGTGACGCGGTGTGCGGTTCTTGCTGGGGTTGGCGAGCAAATTTTTCTCTGTCATGATGTTTCTTACCTGTTAAATACATATGTTCACTACAAATTCGGGCCTACCATCCATGGTACGCCCGAATGTCATTCTTCTTCGCCTGCTTCCTGCAACTCTTCCAGTGCTTGCGCCAGATTCGCCATTTCCACCGCGACGCGGGCCGCTTCGGCACCCTTGACGCGCATGCGGACCTCGGCTTGCTCGTCGTTTTCCGTGGTCAACACGGCGTTCGCGATTGGAATGCCGAAATCGAGACCGACCCGGGTGATGCCGGCGCCCGACTCGTTCGACACCAGTTCAAAATGGTAAGTTTCACCGCGTATCACCGCGCCCAGCGCGATCAGGGCGTCGAACTGCTGGGTTTCCGCCATTTTTTGTAATATCAGCGGAATTTCCAGTGCGCCCGGCACGGTCACGTGCAACACGTCTTCGTCGGCCACGCCCAGCTTGTTCAATTCGGACAGGCAGGCCGACAGCAAGCCCTCGCCAACGACTTCATTGAAGCGGGCTTGGACGATGCCAACCCGCAAACCGTCGCCGGCCAAATTTGTTTCGTATGTTCCTACGGTCATGATGTGCCTTTTGGGTAGAGATTAGTTCGGGCGAGCCTGGAAACCGACTACTTCCAGGTCGAAACCTGTCATCGACGGCATCTTGCGGGGGCTGGCCAGCAATTGCATCTTGCCCACCCCTAATTCGCGGAGAATTTGTGCGCCTATACCGTAGCTGCGCAAATCCATGCTGGCGGCGCGGCCTTTCGGCTTGGTTTCCGGCGTGTCGAGGGCCGCAAATTGCGCGAACAAGTCGCCGGCCGACTCTCCGCAATTGAGCAAGACCATCACGCCGCGCTCGGAGGCCTTGATGGCCGCCATCGACGCCGACACGTTCCACGAATGGGTGGTGGCCCGGGTTTCCAGCAAGTCCAGCACCGACACCGGCTGATGCACGCGCACCAGCGCTTCCAGACCGGGGGCCAGGTCGCCATGCACGAGCGCGAGGTGGGCCGAGCCGCTCGGCTTGTCACGGAAGGCGATCAAGCGGAAATCGCCGTGCGCCGTCTGGATGGCGCGTTCGGCCACGCGTTCGACCAGGCATTCGTTCTGGCTGCGGTAATGGATCAAGTCGGCAATCGTGCCGATTTTCAAGCCATGCTCGCGTGCGAATTCAAGCAAGTCCGGCAGGCGCGCCATGCTGCCATCATCTTTCATGATTTCGCAAATGACCGAGGCCGGCGTCAAGCCCGCCATTGCCGTCAAGTCGCAACCGGCCTCGGTATGGCCGGCACGCATCAACACCCCGCCCTTTTGCGCTTTCAGGGGGAAAATATGGCCGGGCTGCACGATATCGCTAGGCTGGGTTTCCTTGGCCACGGCCACCTGGATGGTCTTGGCGCGGTCGGCCGCCGAAATGCCCGTGGTCACGCCTTCGGCCGCCTCGATCGAGACGGTGAAATTGGTGCCGTAAGCGGTGCCATTGCGCGACGTCATCATCGACAAATTAAGTTCGTCGCAACGCTCTTCGGTCAAGGTCAGGCAAACCAGGCCGCGCGCATGTTTGACCATGAAATTGATGGCTTCAGGGGTCACGAAATCGGCCGCGAGCACCAGATCACCCTCGTTTTCCCGATCTTCCTCATCGACCAGAATCACCATCCGGCCGGCGCGCAGTTCGGCGACGATTTCTTCGGTGCTGGAAATAGACATTTTTTTATCCTTTGTAACGAAACCGCTGCTGCGAATTTTCTCGAATTTTATATAACCTGCTATTTTAATGGATTTAGCGCGTCCGAACCGGAATCGAAGCGGAATTAAGCATAGTTCCACCTGCCGGCGTTGAAACCGGCTTGGCACCGCTACTGCCGGCCGGGCTACTGTCAGGACGCTTTGTCCAGAGACAGCATGCGCTCGACATAGCGCGCGATCAAATCGATTTCCAGATTGACCCTGGCGCCGAGAACCAGGTTTTTCAGCGTGGTCATGGCAATCGTGTGGGGTATCAGATTGATCGAAAAACGGCATCCGTCCGCCGCGCCGGGACCCAGGTCTTCGACCCGGTTCACCGTCAACGACACGCCATTGACGACGATGGAACCTTTCAGCGCCAGGTATTTCGCCAGCTCTTGCGGCGCTTCGATCAGCAATTCCCACGATTCGCCGACCGCTTCGAATTTGTGCACCACGCCCAAGCCGTCGACGTGGCCCGATACCAGGTGGCCGCCCAGACGTTCGGCCAGGGTCAGCGCCTTTTCCAGGTTCACTTCGGTGGTCGTATCCAGGCCGACCGTGCAATTGAGACTTTCGCGCGAAACGTCGACGCAAAAACTGCTGGCCGTTTTTTCGACCACGGTCATGCAAGCGCCATTGATGGCGATCGAGTCGCCCAGCGCGACGTCGGCCAGCGGCAAGCCGCCGGCGTCGATATTCAGGCGCACGCCCGCGCCCAGGCCGCCTTCGAGCGGCTGCACCGAGCTGATTTTACCAACGGCGGCAACAATTCCAGTAAACATGCGATACCAATCTTAAAGTGGGATAAATCTGGCAAGGATACGCAAATCTTCGCCGACTTGCTTGAAGTCATGGAATTTCAGCCGGTGCCGGCGCTCCAGTTCGGTCAGCGCCGGCAGCGCGAACATGCCTTGCGCGTCGCCGATCAGGGTCGGCGCCAGATAGGCCAGCAATTCGTCGACGCAAGCCTCGCGCACCAGCGAACCGTTCAACTTGGCGCCCGCCTCGACATGCAATTCATTGATCTGGCGCCGCCCCAGTTCCAGCATCAATTGCGGCAAGTCGACCTTGGCGGCCCCGTTCGGCAACAAGATAACCTCGGCACCGGCGGCGCGCAGGCGCGCCTCTTTCTCGACATTGCCGACGGCGGCCACGATCCAGGTGCCGCCGCCATCGAGGATGCGGGCGGTGGGACTGATCTCGAGCCGGCTGTCGATGACGATGCGGCGCGGCTGACGCGGTGTTGCCAGCGCGCGCACCGTCATCAAAGGGTCGTCGGCCTTGACGGTACCGATCCCGGTCAGGATGGCGCAGGCGCGGGCGCGCCAGGCATGGCCGTCGGCACGCGCCTCTGGTCCCGTGATCCACTGGCTTTGGCCATTCTGCAAGGCCGTCATGCCATCCAGGCTGGCCGCCGTTTTCAGGCGCACCCATGGCCGGCCGCGCCGCATGCGCGAAAAGAAACCGATATTCATTTCATAGGCTTGCTCGGCCAGCAAGCCGCTGCTGACAGCGACCCCGGCCGCCGCCAGCCTGGCCAAGCCTTGTCCGGCAACGAGGGGATTCGGATCGCTCATCGCGGCCACCACGCGGCCCAGGCCGGCGCGCACCAGCGCATCCGAGCACGGCGGCGTACGGCCGTGGTGGTTACATGGTTCCAGCGTGACATAGGCGGTGGCGCCGCGCACATCGTGGCCACGGGCCTGTGCGTCTTTCAAGGCCTGCACCTCGGCATGGTCTTGCC
The DNA here is from genome assembly GCA_040544385.1 of Oxalobacteraceae bacterium GrIS 1.11. Classification (GTDB taxonomy): domain Bacteria; phylum Pseudomonadota; class Gammaproteobacteria; order Burkholderiales; family Burkholderiaceae_D; genus Janthinobacterium. The sequence continues at coordinate 4,997 of JBEONR010000057.1, read as the reverse complement.
CGGCCGCCTGGGTCACGCCGGCGCCGAGCAGGCAGCCATCCCTGACGATCACGCAACCGACGCGCGGATTCGGCGCCGTGCCGTAGAGTCCCTTGGCCGCCCATTCCAGCGCCAGCGTCATGCCATCCAAATCATTCAGTATTTCCACGGCTATCTTTAAAAAAATGGTGAATAAACTAGCCGTCGGCCGCGCCGGCGCAATTATCCGGATCAAGCAAGGGATCGCACATGCGCGCCCGCCCCAGCATATTGATTTTAATGCGCATCAGCTTGCGACCCATGGCCAGCGACAAGGTGCCCCAGCGCGCGACCGTGCTATTGCCGGCGCTACAACTACGACCTGCTCCATTATAAGCAATGTAGAGCGGCGCATGGGACGACGATAATGTGGCCCGGATAGCAATGCCGGGTCCGACCGGGCCTTGCCGGAAAATTAATTCATCGCCGGCGTCCAGGCTGAGATTATCGTTCTTGTCGACGAATACCACCCAACCCAGACTCCAGTCGAGTCCGGCCGGCTCGCTCGGCATCACGATGACACGTTCGCCGCGCGCGATGGCCAGCGAGCGGGTCAGGTTGAGCGCCGAGAATAAATCATTGACTGCGGTGCGCAACTGTTGGCGCGCGACCATGCCGCTCATATTCGGCAAGCCGGCCGCCAGCAAGATGGCAACAATCGCCAACGCCACCATCAATTCGGTCAGCGTGAAGCCGGCGCGCCTCATGGCCAGCAATGCAGGGCCATGCCGGAGGCGGCCCGGCTGCCGGCGCTGCTCAGGGAAAGCGTGCCGCAATCGCTGTCCCGGAAACCTTTGTCCACCTTGTCGGTGCCCGGTTGCGCGTTCAATTGCACGCATTGCTTGATCGACTCCCCGGTGCAGGGCAAGGCCTGTATTTCATAAGCGCTGACGGGCGCGCTCACGCCCGACCACCATTTAAAGAGTTTTTCGGACGGATCGGTCGAAGCGGAAGAAAACGCGATATAACTATTATTTTGCGAATAAAAACGTTCTTGCTGCTGCATTAATTGCAACAACGCCGCCTGCGCCTCAGTCCGTTTTCCACGCACTATATAGCGGTGAAAAGATGGGTAGCTCAAGGCCGCCAAGATGCCGATGATTGCCAGCGCGGTCAACAATTCCACCAACGTAAAACCGTTTTCTCGTCTCATGTCGCACTCCTTGGTCTATTTTGTGGCGGCCTCATGCAATTCGCGCCAATTTGCCACTTCGCGCCAACTCATGCGCCGGGCTGGCGCGGCTATGGTCACCGCGCCCCTTGCCGTCGCCCCGGCCTTGTCGAAATTGAAGACGCCATATTTTTCCTGGGGCGCGGCGCGGCCCGTCGCGTCCGTCCCCATGATTTTGTAGACCAGGGGCGAACCAGGCAACTCACCTTCGAGCAGGCCGCCACTCGCCATGCCCGCGCTCGCCACGCCATGGGTATCGACAGCGAAGCCGCTCAGGGTGTCGACCACATAGTGGCGCACGGCCGGCGCCGCGCAGGGGTCAAAGCCCGGCGCCAGTGTATTGAAAAACACCTTGCCGGCCGCTAGTACCGGGCTGCTGACGCTGCGCTCGCCGCTGTCTTTGGCGTGCGGGAAGTCGAAATACCAACCCTGTTTGGCGCCGACGCCGATCAAGCCGAGCGGCTCGCCACGGATCAAGAAACCGGAGCGCTCGTCCATGGCACCGTTCAAGGTGCGCGCCGCCAGAGCGCCGCGTCCGGCCACCGCCTTGCCGGGCGCGGCATCGCGAATGGCGTAAAACGATTGCGTTTGAAAGCTCGACGGCAGGGCATCGCTATCGTCGATGAACTTGCCGGTGCCGAACAACACCAGATAGGCGCCGCCGGAGGCGAACACCAGTTTTGGCTGCCCGGTGATGGCCTGGCGCGCGCCGCCGTCGTCGCGGGCGACAAATAGCGGCTGTCTTCCGACGCCATCGGACCATGGTGGAACGCCGGAAAAATCGATACGCCACAAATTGCCTTGCAAGTCGCCCACGTAAGCGTAGCGCACGGCGCCGTCGCCACCGAGCGCCAGCGCCGGCGACCCCAGCGCCGCCGCCCCGTCGCCGGCCGGCAGCGCCAGCTTGTAGTAATTGACACCGGCTTGCCACGGGGCCGACGCCGGCTTGTCCAGCGCCAGCAAAAACAAGGCGCCGGCGGCGTCATGATGGTAGCCACTTGCCACCACCGCGAAATAACGGTATTCGGGCCGGCCTGCCTTGAGCCCGGTCTTGAATTTGGCAATCACGGGCGGCGCGCTCACATGGCCCATGGCCGCGTCGTCGCGCTCGCCAAATTCCCACAGCGCGCCGCCGTCTTGAAAGCGCTCCGGGTCGCTGACATCGAGCCCGAACACGCCCGCCGCGCCGCCGCCCATGCCCGACACCAGGATGGTCTTCCAGCCACCCGGCAGCAAGGCTTCGCCGGCCCCAGCCGCGCCGTCGACATAAGAGCGGCGCGCCGCGATGGTAGCGGGCAAGTCATTGAGCGCGCCCATCAGGAGATTCGGCACATAGGCGAACAATTCGGCGCCATTGACGGCGTCGAAGGCATGCAACATGCCGTCATTGGCGCCCAGATACACCACCGGACGGCGGCTCTTGCTGCGTTCGTAATAGCCGGCATAGCCTGGCCCCTGCATGCCGGCCGCCGCGCCGCCCACATACAGCGGTGCACTGTGGATGGCCTCGCCAAGCACGCCAGCGCGGCGGCGGAAGATGCCGCCGGCTTGCCCGATCTCGCGGCCGCGCTCACCGCGCAGATAATTCAGGCGCTGTTCGCCCAAACCATCGGGCGCCCCCGCACGGCTGTCGCCGAAGCGGGGCGCCAGGTCAAGCAAGCCACGCTGCATCGCCGTCAGCTTGCTCCACTCGAACGGTATGGTGGCGCCTGCGCCCCCGACGGTATAAATGTGGCGCTGCGACGCGCTGGCGCTTAGCAAGGCGCCGGCTTCCCACAAGCGCTTGCCGATGCTTAACTGGCCATCGCCATCGATGCTCACGGCAAAGCGCGACAAGCCGCCGCTACGTTCGGCCGGGGCAAAATCGGCTTGAAACAAAAAGGCATCCGCGCCCGGCGCCGGCAGCGCCAACGCGGACATGCCGGGCAAGCGGCCGGGTGGCGCACTGGCCGCGCCAAGCATCGCCCTGACTGCGCCGATCAGCGCGACCGGATCGCCGCCCAGAAAATAGTGCGCCGGATCGCTGCCCTCATCCGCGCCCCGGAAGGGATTGCCGTCCCGGTTGATATCGTCGAAGCCGCCGTATTTCGCCGTCAGATAGAGTTGACTGTTGCGCGGCTTGATGGCGCGCGGATTGCTGTCGGCCAGCGCGCCATTGCCGCCCCAATCGAGGTCGAGGACAGCATTATCGACCCGCACCGGCCGGTCCGCGCGTATCGCATTGGTATGAGCCCAGTACGCCAGGCCCGCGACATAATACGTGCCGCGCCCGGCCTGGCCCGTGTCTTGCGTCGCCAAGTCGCGCAAGCCGACGCGCGGCGCCCGATTGCCATATGCGGCATCGGCTTCCATCTTGCCGACCCGGCCAGTCCAGTCCATCACATTCAATGGCGCCTGCCTGACAAAGGTATCGACGGGGCGCGCCGCGTCGAGGTAGTCGCCACGGGTATTGCCCGGCACATAGCGGTCGCCAGCCGTGTTCGCATTGCCGATGGTAACGATCAAATTGCGCTGGCAAGCGGCCAGCAGCGGATCGCTCCAGGCCTTGAACACCGGCATGCCATCGTCGACGGAAAAAGACGCTGCGCCGGCGCTCGGCTGACGGCCCTGCAAATAACGCAGCGCCTCGTAATACATTTCGCTCAGCGGGTCGGCGTTCTTGTACACGCCGCGTCGCGTCGGCGCGGCGCGCCCCAGCAAGTTGAGGTAATTGAGCACGCCGCCAGCGCTGGAAGCGAGCACGCCGGTCGCGCCATTCCACAGTGGCTGCGGATTGGCGCTGGCGATGAAATCGGGGCCATCCATGCGGCTCTGGCCGATATAGTCCAAGGGCGCGCGCAATACGCCGCCATACAAATTCGGGTCGGCGGCGCCATGCTCGGTCAGATAACTGAACAGGCCAACACGCATCTTGCCGGCATGGCGTTGCAAGCTGCCGACCGGTTTGTACGCAGCGCCGTATGGCATGCACAAATCAGGGCGGTCGGGCCCGTCGCTGGCGTCGCACACTTTCACGCGCGCCAGGTAAGCGCCTGTCGACGTGTCACCATGCTCGGCCAGCGCCGTGGCAGGCGTATCGCAAGTGCCGCCAGCGCTGGAATTGCTGAATAAAATACGGTTACGACAAGATACGATATAGAGCACGGGCGTATCGAAAGGCGTCACCTGGATAGACGCGCCGCCGGCCAGGACTTTGCGCGGGAAATATTGCGGGTGCGCGTAAAAATCCACGTTCGACAAGCCATCCGGCAAATAGGCGCGCTGCAACACCGTCAAGCCCTTCTCGTCGATCACCCGGTCGCCGCCGCTCAAGGCGTAACGCAAGATGTCGAGCGTGGCCGCGCCAGCCCAATTCATGAAATTGCCGCTAAATGAGTCGCCACCGCACGCATGGCGCGCGTCGGCCCGCTTCATGATGGAAAAATAGGCGCTTGCCTCGTTCAAGTCAGGCTCTTTGACGGACGCACCGGCCGAGCGTAAATAGGGATAGGAATAGCACATGCGGGCATTGAAATAGCCACGGTACTCGCGTTCGCCCGCATACACGCCGGAATAGGCCGCCGCCGCCGCGCTATAATTGAGCGCCAGGTTCAGCAAGACATTCGGCGGCACGCGCCCGCCCGCCTCGCCCGGCGCGCCCGCGAGGTCGACTTCAGGCATGGCGGCAAGCCCCAACGAGCTTGCCAGCGACAGGCAAACAACACCGGTCAGGCGCTAATGCCGTTCAGTTAAGACTGGATGGCATTTTTATTTTGGGCTTGTAAACGCCCGGGCCAGCTGTTAACCTACGCGGCGATGCTCGATGACA
>JBEONR010000056.1:0-31165 GCA_040544385.1 Oxalobacteraceae bacterium GrIS 1.11 | reverse complement strand
GTCATCGAGCATCGCCGCGTAGGTTAACAGCTGGCCCGGGCGTTTACAAGCCCAAAATAAAAATGCCGTCCAGTCTTAACTGAACGGCATTACCGCTGATGCGGGTTTTTTTTCGTGCTGCCCGGAAGGGCTAGTCGCTTAGCGGCTTTCCCTTGGCCTTGTTCGCAAGGGTTTCTATAATTCCCAATATCTGGTCCAGCTCGTAATCCGGAATCGATTCCATGAGGGTAACGGCCTGTCCTATACGTTCGTTCGAGCCAACGTAGGTCCGCGCAGCGGAACTATCGCCAGGGCGCGGACCTTCCATCAGCCACTCAGGGGTGATGCTGAGCACGCGGCAGATGTTCATCACGCTAGTTCCAGAGGGCGCAATGGTATCCCCCCGCTCCCATTCGGTGATGGTCGGTGGTTGGACCCCTATCGCCTTCGCAAAGTGCGACTTTTTCAGTCCTTTGGCCTCTCTGGCCGTTTTTAAGCGTTCATACCATTTCATTAGATCATCCTAAATCATCTAAATTTAGATTTCGCTAAATTTTTACTTGATGTAAAATTTAGATTAATCTAATATCTGGGCCTTCTATGACACCTGAAAAGACCAATTCCGAAGATTCAGCACTCATCGACAAGCTGGGCGGTACTGGCGACGTCGCAAAAATGTTCGATATCAAGGCGCCGAGCGTATCAAGTTGGCGCAAAAAAGGGATACCGAAGCCTCGAATGATGTACCTGAAAGCTGTGTACCCCGCAATGTTTGCTGCGGACGTAAGTGTAGGTTGAAATAAATAATGTCGAAACCATAATTTAGAGGTGATGTGTATGGATGTCAGAAGCGCAGTCCTGAAAATGATCAGTGCGGTACAAGGCAAGTGGATCGTCACCGCCGCCCATCTTGGCATGACTGAAAACTCATTGCGCAATCGCGTGTATGAGACGAAAGGCCAGTCGCTCTCGACCGACGACAAGCTGGCGTTACAGCAATTGTCGGGGACGACCTTCTTCGCCGAAGCCATCGCCACGGCCAGCGGCGGAACGTTCGTCAAGCTGCCCGATATGGGCGAGATCGAAAACGATTCCGTGCAAGCGATGTTTAACGAAACCTATGCCGAGCTGGGGATATTGTTTTCGACCTTCACCGCAGCGATTGCGAACGGGAAAATTGACGAAAAAGAGCGGCAAAAACTGGAAAGCCATGGGGAAGAGCTGCATCGCCGCCTGGAACGGCTTCAGGCGCTGATGTTTCGCATGTATTGCCGGCGCACACAGTCGGTCAAGCTCACGCCAGCGGCTGGGGAGCAAGCGCATGGCTAAGCCGGGCCACCATCAAGCCCCGCGTCGCGGGAGCGCGCCATTTACCGCCTTGAGCCGGTTACATCGCATGGGCGACGCCGCCAGGGTGCCGGCATGGATAACGGCGATTGGCTACGCCTGCCCGCCGAAGCAGTTTCAGGCCAATGTGATCGACCGCCTGGTGCGCGACGCCCTGGTCGTCGTCAATGGCGATTTCATCACCGTCACGAAAACCGGTTTGCACTTGCTGGGCGTTGCCGTCAATGCTGGCCCGGTTGGCGTTCCCGCCATCGTCGGCCCCGCTTATCGGCCAGAGCCAAGGTCATTGAACGTGCGCAGGCACTGCGCGGCCTTCGATCCACGGCCCGGCTCGCTGGACTATCGCGCCATTCCGTCCCTGATCGGGCGTGATCGCGTGCCTTTCGCATCAAGTCTGCCTGTGGCGTAAAAACAAGGATAAAAACATGAACTACTACCCGCACTACATCGATGATTTCAACAGCGCGACGCGCTTTTCTTCCCGGTTGGAGCGCAGCATTTACCGCGACATGCTGGACCTGTATTACGAGCAAGAAAAGCCGCTGCCCCTTGAACAGAAAATCTTGTTCCGCAAAATCTGCGTGGTCACGGCGGAAGAGGTCGCGGCGGCCCAGCAAGTGCTGGAAGATTTTTTCGTGCTGACCGATGGCGGGTGGGTCAATGCGCGCTGTGAGAAGGAAATCAAGCGTTATCACGAAAAATCCGAGAAGAGCGGCGCCGGCGGCCGGGCAAAAGCGGCCAAGGCTGAGGCGGCGTTGGCCTTGGCCATGTCAAAAAAGAGTGCGGCGGCGTGCGCGCCCGATGCGGGCAATCGTCAAGCTGACTCTTCGATTCTGCGCGAAGGCTGCGCGCAGGATGCCAGCACCCTTTGCGAACCTGCCAACCAGAACCAGAACCAGAACCATAACCAGAAGAAGAGCAACCCCGTAGCACAGCCAACACTGAGCGAAGACCGTGCGGGCACGACCACGGCGGTCGATCTGAGCATTGCGATGCGAAACGAAGGTGTCAAGTCGCAACCAGCCGATCCCCGCTTGATCGCCCTGGCCGGGCAAGGTGTTTCGGTGCAAACCGCCGTCGCGGCTTGCCAGGAAGCGAAAAGATCGAAGCACGGCGCCGAGGTCAACGTCGGCTATGTCGTGAAAATTCTTGAGCGATGGGCCGCCGAGGCCGCGTCGTTGAGCGTGGCCGGCGTCATGCCGCCTTCGCGGCCGGCATCGGCAGGCTACGAGTCGACCAAGGATCGCGAACGGCGCGAAACCATCCACGCATTGACCGGACAATCACACCATGAGCGAGCACATGAATTTATCGACATCAACACCCTGGCCTAGCAACGCCATCCCCGAAAACTGGGTGGAAAGTTTGTTCAAAAAAATGTCGTTCACCTACGGCGTGAAGTTCGCGGACCAGTGGCGCGGGATCGATGCCGATGGGCTCAAGCGCCATTGGGCGGAAAAGCTCGGCGGCTTGACTGGCGAGGAACTGCGGCGCGGCGTGGCGAAGCTCGATACGCGGGATTGGCCGCCCACGCTGCCGGAATTTGTCAAGCTGTGCAAGCCGGGAATCGACCCCATGGTGGCCTACTACGAAGCCATGGAGCAGGGGGCGCGGCGCGAGCGCGGCGACCCGGACGAATGGTCTTGTCCGGCGATCTACTGGGCATGGCGAAAAATTGGCGTGTTCGATTTTGCGCATGCGGCCTATGCGACCTTGAAACCGCGTTGGGAAGCGGCGCTGGCGGCCGAGTTTGCGAAGGAGGCCAGCGCGCCGATCCCGGCGCAAGCGAAGGCCTTGCCGGCGCCGGGCAAGACGCAATTGTCGAGCGAAAAGGCGCGCCAGTTGCTGGACGAGTTCAATGCGCAGGACCGCAGCGGACGGGCCGACGTGTTTGGGGACAGCAAGCGCTGGGCGCGCAATATCGTCGCCAGGCGGGCACGCGGCGAACACATGGCCATCGCGCAAATTGAGGCGGCGGAACAGGCGCTGGGCTTGCGCTGAGCAAGAGGCCGGCCGGGGGCGGTGTCGGGGAAATTGGTTTTTAGAAATGTAATTGGATGGGAATGTTATGCGTGAGTTTGAAGCGAGAATGGACAATTGGCGCCGCGTGGTCTTGGGCAATGGTAGTGGTGCGAGCGGCGCCGCGTGCGCGGCCTGGGCGAAATGGTATGTGGCCTTGCGGGTGTCCGAACCGGCGCCGGCGCTGGACCGCTTGGAAGAGCGCATCAAGCCCCTGCGCAGCCTCGTGACGGCGGATCAGATTGACGGCTGGATGATCGAGGCGGCATGGCGTTTGCTGGGCGATTTTAACGACCGCCAGGCGCTCAAGTTCCTGTACGTTCATCAATGGCCAGAGGATAAGATCCGGCGCCACCTGGTCGGCGTGCGCGGCCGGCATGTGCCTTTGGTCGTCGCCCGCGCTAAAAATAATTTGGCGACCATCTTGAAAAGACTGGAATGTGCGGATACCATCGCATCTGTAATTTGCCTGCCGGGGTGTCCCGTGCCTACCGTCCAACCGACGCTTCCTTGATGGAGGCATCGGCATGCCGGTAGAAAATAAATTAAAGCCCTGCCGCCCGGTCGGGCTTTTTTCATTTTCGTCTTCCTTTTAATCGGTATCCCATGGCCATCCAGATAGAGGTGCGCGGCGGCATCGACCGCATCATCGCCGACCTGGGCCGCGTCAAGCGCGAGGTGTTGGACAAGGCCATACCGCGTGCCCTCAACCGCACCGGCGCCATGGCCATCACCCAGGCGTCGCGCGAACTGCGCGCCGATGGCTACAACTTCAGCGCGGCCGAGGTCAAGGCCGCGATCCAGCAACGCAAGGCAACCTCGTCCAGCTTCGTGACCACGCTGAAGGTGCGCCGCAAGACCAAGAGCTTGATCGCGTTCAGCCCAAGGGAGAGCAAGGCCGGCGTGACGGTGCGGGTGCATGGCCAGGCCAAGCTGATCAAAGGCGCCTTCATTGCCCAGCGCCTGAACGGCGCGAGCGGCGTGTTCATCGAAGACAAGAAGGCCGGCAAGATCGTGCTGCGCCGACAGAAACAATACAAGCGCGGCAGCAAGGGCGGCTGGCATAGTCTGCCGGCGCGCAAGCTGTACGGCCCCAGTGTCGGCGGCGCCTATGCCAACGACAAGGTGCAAGGCGTGATGACTGCCTTCATCGGGGAGAAGTTCGCCGAGCGCCTGGCCCATGAGATCAAGCACCTCTCGCGCTGAAAAATTCCCGGGTCCTTACTTTCCCCAGCAAAACGCGGGTGCCATGACCCCGAAATGTCGCTAGTTTTCACCAACCCAAGGGGGCTATAAATGTCCATTACCCAGCAACATATCGCCGACCATCTGGACTTGTCCCAGGCCGAGGTCAGTAAGTTTCTCCGCCAGCTTGATCTTGACTTGAAAGTGTCGTCGCTGGATGACGTCCGGGTCGCCTATCTGCGCAAGCTGCGCGCACAGGCGGCCGGCCACCGCAGCGACGACGGGCACGACCTGGTGCGCGAACGCGTCATGACCGAACGGGTGGACCGCGAGCTGAAGATTTTCACGCTGGCCGAAAAGAAGGGCCAGTTGATCAACGTGGCGCAGCTCGAACCCGAGTTGATGCAGATGGTCGGCGCCTGGCGCTCCGAACTGCTGGGGCGCGACGATAAACTCAAGGCCGACCTCGATGCGCTGTACGGAGTCGACGTCGATATACAGGTATTGAATGACTACACTTTCGCAGCCCTCAACCATCTTGCTCGATACGATGCCAGCCATCGGCGCGATGCTGGCGCGGATAGCGACGTCGCTGGCGCCGCCGGAACGGATCTCGCTGACGGCCTGGTCGCGCAAGCATAGGCGCCTGTCCTCGAAAGCGTCGGCGCTGCCCGGCGCCTATAACCCGGACTTGACGCCCTGGGTGTTCGGCATTCATGACGCGCTGGACGATCCTTCCGTGCGCAAGGTGGTGGCGATGAAGTCGGCACAGGTGGCGTGGACCGATGGCGTGCTGTTGAACTACGTGGCCAAGAAGATCGACGTCGATCCGTGCCCGATGATTATCATGTTTGCCAAGGCCCAGGCGGCCAAGGAATTCAACGATGAGAAACTGGTCCCGATGGCCGAGGTGTCGCCCCGGGTGGCGGCCAAGCTGCAAATTCACAAGCGCAAGGACAGGGATAACCGTTGGGATTTTAAAACCTTCGCCGGCGGCTTCATCAAGCTGGTGGGATCGAATAGCCCGAGTTCGGTCAAGTCGACCCCGGCCCCGGTGGTGGCGGTCGAGGAACCGGACGATTGCAACGACAACGTGCGCGATCAGGGCGACACGATCACGCTGCTGGAAGAGCGGGTCAAGACCTATGCCCGCAGCAAGGTTATTTTCGGGGGCACGCCGACGGTCAAGGGGCTGTCGCGCATCGAAGCCGCCTACATGTCCAGCGATCAACGCAAGTTCATGACGCCATGCCATCACTGCGGCGACTCGCATGTGCTGATGTGGGAAAACGTCGTCACCACCGAAGACCCGAGTTTCAATCATGAGGTGTTCGGGCATGTCCGCCCGGAGACGGCGCGCTATGCCTGCCCGCATTGCGGGGCGCTGTGGAACGATGCCGAGAAAAACAAGAACGTGCGCAAGGCGGTATGGGTGGCGACCGCGGCCTTTTACGGGATCGCCGGCTTTTACATCAACGAGCTGTATTCGCCGTTCCCGGGCAGCACCTTACAAAAGCTGATGGAAAAATACCTGACCGCGCAGCACTTGCTGGCGACCGGGGACGATACGAAGATGCGGGCCTTTCGCAACAGTAGCGAAGGCTTGACCTACGAATATAAAAGCGACTTGCCAAAGGCAGACGCGCTATCGGAACGGGCCGAGGATTACGAAGAGAAGACGATTCCCTGGGGCGGCATGTTATTGACCGCCGGCGTCGACGTGCAGCATGACCGCCTGGCGATTGTGATCCGCGCATGGGGGCGCGGTCTTGAGTCCTGGCTCGTGTATTGGGGCGAGATCCACGGCCAGACGCTGATCGAGAACGCCGGCGCCTGGATCGAGCTGGACTTGCTGCTGACATCGGAATTCATCCATGCCAGCGGCAATAGCCTGCTGCTGCGGGCGGCCTCGATTGACTCGTCGGACGGGACCACCACCGACGCCGTGTACGCCTTCGTGCGCAAGCGCCTGGCGCGCAATTACATGGCGATCAAAGGCGCCTCCGAACAGTCGGGCGCCTCGAAAGAGATTTTCTCGCGCCCCAATACGTCGGTGGACGTGAACAAGAAGCACAAGCCGCACCCGTCCGGCGTGACGCCCTACATCGTCGGCACGCAGCGGGCCAAGGACTTGCTGATCGAGGGGCGCTTGCGCTTGACCGGCAACGGCCCGGGGCGCCTGCATTGGTATAAATCGGTGCGGCCCGACTATTGGGAGCAGATGACAAGCGAAATCAAGGCGCCGCACAAGACGGTAAAGAACCGCAAGGTATGGCAAAAGAGGGCCGGCATGCGCAACGAGGCGCTGGACTGCGAAGTGTATGCGCTGCACGCGGCCATGTCGCTCAAGCTGCACTTGCTCAAGCCGTCACACTGGGACGCCATCGAGGGCCAGTTGCGGCAGAAACAAATATTCAACGACGCCCCGGTGTCGGCGCCGCCGGCTCAGGAACAAGAACCGGAAGCAAGCGATGCCGCACCGGCCGGCGCCAACCTTGTGCAGACGTCTGCACAAGCGCGGCCGGCGCCACCCCCAGCACCCAAGCCGCCGGCGAAGGTGAAACCCCGTAGTCGAGTTGGCGGCTATTCCGCAAGTAAATGGTGACCATGAAGATAATGAACATACTCAACGCCGGCGACTCGGCGAGCTGGCGCGACGCCGCATGGATAGACGGCCGTTCCGGGCTGCGCTTGACAAGCGCGGACTGGACGCTGACTTACCAGTTGCGCGGCCCGTCGCAATTGGCGCTGACGGCCGCCGCCGATGGCGAAGGCTGGCGCACCGCCATCGGCTCGGCGGCCAGCGCGGCATTGCTGCCTGGCGCGTATGCCTGGGCCGCCTATCTGTCGAAAGCGGGCGAGCGCGTGACCATCGGCGGCGGGAGCCTGTCGATCCTGGCGGACCTGGCGGCAAGCGCCGGGCCGATGGATGCCCGCAGCCTGGCCGAGCGGGCATTGGCCGATTGCGAAGCCGCGCTAGCCAGCTTCAAGTCTTCGGGCGGCAAGGTCAAGAGCTACACCATCGGCAGCCGGCAAACCGAATACCACAGCTTGACCGAGCTGATGGCCTTGCGCGACTTTTGGCAGCGGCGCGTCAACAAGGAGCGGGCGCAAAGCGCCATCGCCAACGGGCGCGGCAATCCCCGTCGATTGCTGGTGAGGTTCTGATGCCGAAATTCTATAACGAGCAACGGGTGAGCCAGCCCGGGTCGGTGGTGCTGCGCGACTGGAACGCCCAGCGCAGCGCGCAAAAGGCGCTGCTGTCGAAGGCGCAGACCAGCAAGCGCGCTTACGCGGGCGCCGCGATGAACCGCTTGAATTCGGATTGGACGGCGCTCAACACGTCGGCCGACAGCGAAATCATTACCAGCCTGCGGGTGCTGCGCGCGCGTTCGCGCGAGCTGCTGCGCGATAACGAGTATGCCAAGGCGGCGGTGCGCATCATCAAGAACAACGTTATCGGGACCGGTGTGGGCGTGCAAGCCCAGGTCAAGAGCGCCGGCGGCAAGCTGATGGCGCGGGTCAACGACGCCATCGAAGAAGCGTGGGAAGACTGGACCGACAAGGACACGTGCGACCCGGCCGGCAAGCTGTGTTTCGCCGACATGGAACGCCTGGTCATCGGCTCCCTGGTGGAAAACGGCGAAGTGTTGGTACGCAAGGTGCGCCAGCCCTTCGGCCAGGGCAAGATACCGTATGCGCTCGAACTGATCGAATCGGACCGCCTGGTCGATCAATGGAGCGTGGCCAGGGCCGCAAACGGTAATGTGATCCGGATGGGCGTCGAACAAGACACGTGGGGCCGCCCGGTGGCGTACTGGCTGTATCCGCACCACCCCGGCGACTACCAGTTCAGCGCCTTCGTCGAAAGCGCCCTGGTGCGCGTACCGGCCGAACAGATCATGCATTTGTTTATCCCGGAACGGATCGGCCAGACGCGCGGCGTGCCGTGGTTCCACGCGACGTTAAAGCGCTTGCGCAATATGCAGGGCTACGAGGAAGCCGAGATTGTCGCGGCGCGGGCTTCCGCGTCCATTGTCGGCATCATCGAAAGCGGCGAGGGCGTGGTCCCGGATGATGGCGACTTTACGGGGGAAGACAAGGTACAGCCGACCCTGGCGATGGAACCGGGCACTTTCCAGCAATTGGCGCCGGGCGATAAGTTTACCGGCTTCAACCCGAGCCGGCCCAATTCGGCGATGGACCCCTTCATGCGTTACATGCTGCGCGGTTTCGCCACCGGCGTCGGCGTGTCTTACGCCAGCGTGTCGAGCGACTACTCGCAAAGCAATTACAGTAGTTCGCGCCTGGCACTGCTGGACGACCGCGACCTGTGGCGCGTGCTGCAAGGCTGGTTCATCCGTAACTTCCGGCGCGAGATTCACCGCGATTGGCTGGGCGCGGCCGTGCTGGCGGGCGAGTTGAACATCCCCGACTATTACACGAAGCCGAAGAAATACTGGGCGGTGCGCTTCAAGCCGCGCGGCTGGTCGTGGATCGACCCGACCAAGGAGGTCGGCGCCTACAAGGCGGCCGTGCGCGCCGGCTTCATGACGGTAAGCGACGTCATCAGCTTGACGTCGGAACATGCGGACGCCGAGGACGTGTTCAAGGAACGCCGGCGGGAACTGGACATGATGGCCGAGCAAAACCTGGTCTTCGATACCGATCCGGCGCAAACCGATCTCAAGGGCGCGGCGCAAGGCGTCGAAGAGGCGGCGCCGGCCACCAGCGGGAACGCCGGCGACGCGCCAGACCCGGCCGAGCCGGACGGCCCAGCCGCCGATTGATTTTATTCAACCTACAACAGCCCGCCCGGTGATCCGCGCGGGCTGTTTGCTTTGGAGTCCGCATTGCCCAACAAATTGTTCAATAAACGAAAGCTGGAAACCGGCGTCACCAAGCTGGGGCCGCTCACGCGGCACGCGCGGCTGGCGGGGTCCATGGATGCCGTGCCCGAAGTGCCGGTCGGCGTGGTCGACCTGGCCGCGCGGACGGTGACATTCTCGTTTTCCAGCGAAACGCCGTGCGCCATGTGGTACGGCGACGAAATCCTCAGTCATCAAGCGGGCGCGGCGCGCATGGCCCGCATCAACGCTGGCGGGCCGCTGCTGTTCAACCACGATTTGAACGACTTGCTCGGGGTCGTGGAAAAGGCGTGGATAGGCGCCGACAAGCGCGGTTATTGCACCGTGCGCTTTGGCGGCGACGCGCGCGGCGACTGGGCCATGAAGCAAGTCGAGGACCGCATCTTGCAAAACGTGTCCTTCATGTACCGCGTCTATTCCTATCAAACGGACGTCGATAGCGATCTGTACACCGCCACGGATTGGGAAGTGTACGAAATCTCGCTCGTGACCGTGCCGGCCGACGCTTCGGTCGGCGTCGGGCGCGGCGCTGCAACTGAAGAAATGGACGTGATGGTGAATCGTCCGCAACCGAACCCGGCACCCGCCGACAACCAAGAAAGAACCGAACCCATGTTTAAGAAAAAATACATCAAGCAAGACGCCGCGGACTCTGCCCGTTCCCCCGGCGGCGCCCCGGCGGCCGTCGACCCGGCCCTGGTCGAGTCGGCGCGCGTGACGGAAATCGAAGCGATGTGCCGTAGCCACCAGATCGGCGACGACGTGCGCAACCACTTGATTACCCTGAAGGCGCCGATTGAGCAGGCGCGCGGCATCGTATTAAATACCGTGCTGGCCCGCAGCAACGGCGCGGCTTCCCTGGGCGGTAGCGTCAATCCGGACATGACGGACAAGGAAAAGAACAAGTACAGCCTGACCCGCGCCATCAACGCGGCGGTCAATGAGCGCATGGGCATGTCGGACGCCTGGAAGACGGCCGGTTTCGAGCGCGAGGTATCGCACGACATCGGCAAGCGTGCCGGCAAGACGACGGCGGGCCTGTTCATGCCGACCAATGTGCAGTTTTATGCCGGCGCGCGCGCGGCCGATTACAGCTTCGGCACCGGCGCCGGCCTGAGCGCGACGTCGGGCGGTTCCACCCTGGTCGCCACCAATTTACTGGCGGGCAGCTTTATCGATCTGCTGCGCAACAAGGCGCGGGTGCTGGCGATGGGCGCGCAAATGCTGTCCGGCCTGGTCGGCAACGTCGATATCCCCCGCCAAAAGTCGGCCGGCGCCACGTACTGGGTCGGCGAGGGCGGCACCTTGGCCCAGACCG
Organism: Oxalobacteraceae bacterium GrIS 1.11; assembly: GCA_040544385.1. Taxonomy (GTDB): domain Bacteria; phylum Pseudomonadota; class Gammaproteobacteria; order Burkholderiales; family Burkholderiaceae_D; genus Janthinobacterium. The sequence goes on along the minus strand of JBEONR010000056.1, from coordinate 20,449 downwards.
GCGGCCAGTTCGATAAAGTCAGCCTGTCGCCGAAACACATCGGTTCGCTGTCTGTGATCACGCGCAATATGCTGATGCAGTCGACCCCGGACATCGAAATGATGGTGCGGGCCGACATGCTGCAAACCATCGCCCTGGGCATCGATGCCGCCGCGCTGTACGGCACCGGCACCGCCTTCCAGCCGCTGGGCATCGCCAACCAAGTCGGCATCGGCTCGGTGATCGGCGGTGCCAACGGCGGCGCCTTGAGCATCGACAACTTGATCGACCTGGAAACCTCCGTTACCTCGAATAACGCCGACGACGGCGCGCTGGCGTATCTGACCAATGCGCGGGCAGTGGGCGCCTTGAAGAAACTCAAGTCGACCACGGGGGAATATCTGTGGTCGAACTCGCCATTGGGCCAGCGCACCGGCACCCCGGGCGAGATCAACGGCTATACGGTGGCGCGCAGCAATCAAGCGCGCTCGAACTTGAGCAAGGGCAGCGGCGTCAACCTTTCCGAAATCTATTTCGGCGACTGGTCGCAAGTGCTGGTGGGCGAATGGGGCGTCGTTGAAGTCCTGCCCAATCCCTACGCGGCCGGCATCTACGAGTCGGGCGGCGTCGAATTGCGCATCCTGCAAAGCCTCGATATCGGCGTGCGGCACGCGCAATCGTTCTCGATCATGAGCGACGCCATCGTCCAGTAAGCCCCTGGCGCCCCGGCGCCCTCACCATTTGAACAGGAACAACAGCATGCCTAAACAATACAAGATCCGCGACGGTTTTTCTTTCGTCTGCGACAGCGGCGAAGTGAAAACGGGCGGCCAGATCATCACGCTGGACGACGACGTGGCCGCGCTGCATCTGCATAAGCTCGATGAGCATATCGGGGCGCAAGCGCAGACGGAAGCCCATGCGGCCCCGCCGGCGCACGTCCCCGATGCGGCCCCGGCGCTGGCTCCCGCCGCCCCGGATGCTGTGCCAGATGCGGCGCCGGCGCAAGACCACGCCGCGTCGGTGCCTTCGGCTGATGCGTGATCCCGATGGACGAGGATCTGGACGCATTCATGGAAGACCATGGCAAGCCCTGCATGGCGGCCGGCCAGGCTTTTGTCGGCATCCTCGACCAGCCCGACGTCGAGCTGGCCCAGGGCGGCGCGAACGCGAAGTCGACCATGTACGCGCTGACCGTCAAAACATCGCTGGTCGCCGCGCTGAGCTTGAAATACGGCGCCGCGCTCACCGTCGACGGCGCCGCCTTTACCGTGCGGGAAGCCGAGAGGCTGGACGACGGGATGTTTTCTCAACTCAATATCTCTAAAACATGAGCAATCCATCCATTTGCCACCTGGCCATCAGCCGCATGGTGGCCGCCTTGAGCAACGCGACCGGCGCCCTCGACCGGGTGTTCGACTCGCGCGAGGCCGCGTATTCGCGCGACGAAATGCCGTGTATTGCCATCACGGCGCCCGACAGCGAGGAAAGCAAGGCATTCGGCGACGGCGTGGACGAGCATAGCGCCCTGGTGACGGTCGACGTGCTGGTGCGCGGCGATCCCTGGCGCGCGGTGGCCGACCCGATTGCGGTGGACGTGCATCGCATCCTGATGCGCGACGCCCAATTGCTGGCGATGCTGGTCGATATGCGCAAGCAGGGCCGCAAGTGGGAAGGCCAGGAAGCCGACCAGACGGCCGGCTGCGACAGCATCACGTATCGCCTGGTGTACCTGTCCCGCTCCAACGACATGAGCGCATCAATTTAATCAATTTCAAAGGAAATCACTATGGCCCGCCACTTCGGCTCTGGCGTTTTGTGGGCGACGCCCATGCAAGACGCTCTCGGCAACGCAGTTGCCAACCCCACGCCGTTCCAGTTCGGCATCCTGCAAGACATCGGCATCGACGCCTCATTCGAGGAAAAATTGCTGTACGGCTCCAACAGCTTCCCCGTCGACAGCGGACGCGGCAAGGGCAAGATCGGCTTGAAGGCCAAATTTGCCAACATCAACATCCTGCCGTTCACCGCCGCGTTTTTCGGGCAATCGGCTGTGACCGGCTTGATTACCACCGTCAACGACGCGGTCGGCCTGGCCGCCAGCGCGAACGTGGCGATTGTAGCGCCGGCCGGCGCGACCTTCTTTGCCAACCTGGGCGTGCGCAGCGACGCCAGCGGCACGCCCTTGATCCGCGTCGCCACCGCCCCCGCCGCCGGCCAGTACACCACCGATGGCGCCGGCGCCTATGTGTTCGCGGCGGCCGACTTCGGCAAGACCGTGTTCATCGATTACCAACACCTGGCGGCCACGGCCGGCAAGCTGTTGACGGTCAATAACCTGCCGATGGGCTTGAACCCGACATTTAGCATCGATATGTCGATGGCGCGCAACGGCAAGGTCTTGACGCTCAAATGGCCGAAGGTGGCCAGCTCGAAGCTCGCCATGTCCACCAAACAGGAAGATTTCCTGATCCCGGAATTGGACATGAGCGCCTTGGCCGACGATAACGGTGTCGTCTGGAAATGGAGTGCGTCCGAATGAGCGCCTTAAAAGTACCGGGAACGGAAATGCACCTGGGGGGCCAATTGTTCGTCCTGGCGCCGCTCAACGCCGCCGCCGTCAAGCAATACCGCGACCAGATCAAGTCGGTCTTTGTGGGCGGCTTGCCCGACATCGAGCTGGTCGCCAAGCTGGCCCATGCCAGCCTGCGCCGCAATTACCCCGAGATTACCTTGAACGATGTGGAAGAGCTGATCGACTACAGCAATGTATTCGATGTGTGGGAAACCCTCTTGAACCTGTCGGGACTGGTTGCCCAGGCGGGAAAGATGGTGCGGCGGGTGCAAGCGGAGATGGAGGCGGCGGGTTCGACGACCTGATCGCCCACATCGTCGCCAGCACCGGCTGCACGCCGCAACAAGCGTGGTCCGAGTGGGATATCCCCTCGATAGTCGCGCAAAACAAATATTGGCGGCGGCATCCGCCAGTTCATCTTCTTATTGCCGCCCAATTGGGTTACGAAGCGCCCGCGCTTGACGAACCCGCCGAATTGGGCGCCGACGAGTTATTGCAAATGTTCCCCATGCCCGCTTGAACTGGCGGGCTTTTTTTCGAGGTGGTGATATGGCCGGGGCGGATAACGAATACAGGGTCAATGCCGATCCGTCCGGTTTTACGGCCGGCATGGAAAGGATGCAGGCGTCGGCCAGACAGGCGGCGTCGCAAGTGCAATCGAGCTTTCAAGCGATTGAAGGGCAAATGAAACAATTAACGGGGGCGCTCAAGACCGTCACGGGGATGCTGGGCACGCTGACAGCCATCATGGCCGGCGGCGCCGCCTTCAAGGAAATCATCGGCGCGTCCAACGCCTGGACGGGCGAGGCAAAAAAGCTGTCGATGCAATTGGGCGTCACGACCGAGCGCGCCAGCGTGATGATGGTGGCCATGCGCCACCTGGGCCTCGATTCGGAGGTGATGACGATGGCCGCCGGCAAGATGGCCAAGCAGATCGCCACCAACGGCCAGGCATTCGAGAAGCTGGGCGTGAGCGTCAAGGATAGCACCGGCCAATACCGGGCTACGCTCGACATCATGGGCGATCTCAATACCAAGCTCAAGGAAATTAAAAACCCGATCGAGCAAAACATCGCCGGCACCCAGGTATATGGGAAATCGTGGAACGACGTGCGCGGCACCATGAAGCTGACCACGGAGGAAATCAAGAACGCTGAACAGAAAACCAAGGACTTGGGCCTGGTGGTCGGCGAGGAAGGCGCCGGCAACGTCAAGAAGTACAAGGAGTCGCTGGCCGACATGAAGCTGGTCATGACTTCCTTGGAAGTGCAGGCCGGCGCGGTGCTGCTGCCGGTGTTCGTCAAGCTGGGCGGCTGGCTGGGCAGCGTCGGCCCGGTGGTGGGCAAGGCGATGTCGCTGGCCATGGAATCCCTGGTCGGCGTGCTGGCCACGGTGGGCGATGTCGTGGGGGAGGTGCGCGACTTGGTCATGAGCGGCTTCAAGGCCATGGGCGAGCTGATTGCCAGCGTCATGGGAACGAAGGCGCCGGGCGCCCTGGAAGTGTTCGCCAACGCCCTCAAGGTGGTCGAGGTGGCGTTCGTGGGGCTGAAAGTGGCGGTCAAGGTGGCGCTCGATTTCATCAGCGGCTTGATCGAGCTATGGGTCGCCGGCGTGATGCGTTCGGCTTCCGCCGCCGAGCGCGCCTTGCACATGGATTTCGCCGGCGCCAAAAAGGCATGGGAGACGGGCACCGCGATCATTGAGGGTATCGAGCAAAAGCATGTCGACAAGTTGCTCAAGATCGCCGGCGACGGCAAGGACAAGATGGACGAGATCCTGATGCGCGCGCCGGGCCAGGGCGCCGAGATCAAGGACAAGCAGATCAAGGGTGGGCCGACCTACGATTTTTCCAAGGACGAGGGCAAAGACGGCAAGGAGAAAAGCCGGCTGCACGAATGGGAAGCCAAGCTCGCTTTTGACAAGGACGGTTACAGCAAGCAGCAAGCCATGGCCGGCACGGCGCTGGAATATAGCCACGCGATGGAGCGCGACTATTGGCAAAAGATCCTGGCGACGGCAACGCTGTCCAAGGAAGAGAAAGCCATGGTCGAGAAGAAATATTATGCGGAAATGGCCCTGATCCGCAAAGACGCCTTCGAGAATGAGATCGCAGGCGAGAAAGTCAGCCTCGAAACATTTAAAAACAACCACCTGGCGCGGCTCGACATCGCCAACCGTATCTATCAAGATAATGTCGCGCGCTACAGCGCCGACAGCAAGGAAGCCAAGGAAGCGCTGGCCGAGGTCTACAAGGAGCAACGGGCTTACGCGGATCAATCGATTGCCACGGCCAAGGCGGTGGCCGAGGCCAAGCGCAACGCCGAGCTGGCCGGCATCGACGCGGCGCAGCAAGACGCCGAATTGCAAGTCGCGCTACGCCGCGCCACCGATGCGCAATTGATCGAGCAAGAGCGCGGTTTCGAGGCAAAGCGCTACCAGATCAAGATGCAGGCGATGCTGGACCAACAGGCGCTCATGCGCGGCCCCGATGAAGACCCGACCGCGCTGGCGCAATTGCACGCGCAGATCGAGGCGCTGGAACAGCAACACCAGCTCAAGCTGAGCGCGATCAAGAATAAAGCCACGCTGGAGCAAAACAAGGGCATGACCTCGACTTACGGCTCGATGGAGTCGGGCATGGCGCGCGTGATATCGGGCACGGCGCAAGGCACGATGAAGATGTCGGCCCTGTTGCAAAACATGATGCAAGTGGTCACCGGGGCCGTGATCGACATGGTCGCGCAAAGCGCCGCCAAGTGGTTGATGAACCTCTTGATCACGGAAACGACGTCGAAGGCGTCGGCGCTGAGCCAGATTTCGGCCAGCGCCGGCGTGGCCGGCGCCGCCGCGACCGCGTCGGCCGCCGCCATTCCGCTGTACGGCTGGATCATCGCGCCCGAAGCGGGCCTGGCCGCATCGGCGTCGGCCATGGCGTACATGCCGATGGCATCGGCGCGCAACGGCTACGACATTCCGGCCGGCTTGAACCCGCTCACCCAATTACATGAAAAGGAAATGGTGTTACCGCAAGCCCAGGCCGACGCGGTGCGCGACATGGCCGAGGGCGGCGGCGCGGGCGCGGCGACGATCAACTATCACGACTATTCGGGGCAACTGAGCCCCGCCGAGATCCGCAAGAATGTGCGGGTCATTGCGGAAGCGTTAAAGGACCATGCAAAGAAATCATGAGCGACATTTTATTCCCCACACTGCCGGGCTTGACCTGGGACGTCATCTGGCAACCGCAATTCCACACCAAGGTGCAGTCGGCCGTCAGCGGCAAGGAGTACCGGGCGTCCTTGATGGCCAACCCGCTGTATAAGCTGACGCTCAATTTCGAGTTCCTGCGCCACGGCCCCCGGCCTGAGCTGCGCCAACTGCTCGGCTTCTTCCTGGCCCGGCGCGGCTCCTTCGATAATTTTTTATATCGCTTCGAGGACGATTGTTCCGTGAGCAACCAGCCTATCGGCGTCGCGGACGGCCGGACCAAGTCGTTTCAATTGATGCGCGGCTTCGGCGCGGATTTTATTGAGCCGGTGCAAAACATCGATACCGTGCTGGACGTCAAAATCGACGGCCTGGCCAATGTCGATTACACGCGCTCTGCGACCGGGATGCTGACGTTCGCGGCGGCGCCGGCGGCCGGCGCCATCACTTGGAGCGGCGCGTATTTTTACCGCGCCCGCTTTGTCGACGATGAACAAGACTTTGAAAAATTCATGAAAAATCTATGGAAAGCCAAGAGCGTGAAATTGCTGGCCAGCCTGGGGACCAGAATATGAGAGACGCGACGCCCCGCCTGGTGGCGATCTTGGATAGCGCCACTTTCGTGAAATGCAATCTGTTTCACCTTACCCTGGCCAGCGGCATCGACTACTTTTGGACTGATGCCGACGTCGACATCGTGGCCAACGGCCGGATCTACGATAGCGGCGGCCCCAGCATTCAGGGCGCCAAATACAACTTGGTGCGCGGTATGCAGGTAAGCACGCTCGAATTGCGCGTGCTGGTGGCGCCGAAGGACTTGATTGCCGGCGTGCCCTGGTTCCTGGCCACACGCTCCGGAGCCTTGAAAAACGCCGAGGTGGTCATCGAAAAGGCGTTCATGCCGGCCTGGGGCCAGCCCGCCGAGACGCTGGGCATCTTCCGGGGCTATGTCAACGAAAGCGCGGACGCCGAGCAAGAGGTAACGCTCAGCGTGGTATCCGACAGCAACCGCTTGAACACGCAGATCCCGCGCGCGATCTTTCAGGCCGGATGCATGCGTACCCTGTACGACGCCGGCTGTGGCTTGCCGCGCGCCTCGTACAGCGTCACGTCCACGGCGCAGGCCGTGCCGAACCGCTATTCGTTCGCCATCGACTTGCCGCAGCCGGACGGCTATTTTTCGCTGGGCGAGCTGATTTTCACCAGCGGTCCCAATGCCGGCGTGCGCCGCTCGGTAAAGGCGCACCGCCAGGGCATGATCGAATTGTCCTATCCGCTGGTGTTCGACCTGGCGGCCGGCGACAGCTTCATTGTGCGGGCCGGCTGCGACCGCACGCGCGGGCCGAACGGCTGCGCCAAGTTCGGCAACCTGGCCAACTTCAAGGGCACGCCGTACATTCCGCCGCCCGAGGTGGCCGTATGACGCCGCAACAGCGCCAGGACGTGGTGCGGGAGGCGATCACCTGGCAAAACACCCCGTACCACCACCAAGCCAATTTAAAGGGCGTGGGCGTCGATTGCGTGATGCTGATGGTCGAAGTATTCAAGGCGTGCGCCCTGGTGCCGCCGGCGGTCGATCCGCGGCCTTATCCGCACGACTGGCATATGCACCGGGGCGACGAGATTTATCTCGGCGGGGTCGCGCTGCTGGCCGACAGCGTGGCCGCGCCCCTGCCGGGCGACATCGCGCTATTCCAGTTCGGCCGGTGCGTCAGCCACGGCGCGATTGTGCTGGCCTGGCCGCTGGTGATCCACGCCTATATCGATCACGGCGCCGTGGTGCAAACGGATGTCAGTAAAAGCGCGGCATTAAGCAAGCGGCTGCGCGGTTTTTATTCATTGAGGACTTAATACCATGGGCGGCATATTTTCATCGCACGACGTCAGCACCACGGCGCCCGTCATTTCATCGATCCAGTTGCAGACGTCGAGCTACGGGCGGCCGATCACCTGGATATTCGGGCGCCAGCGCATCGCGCCGAACCTGATCCAATACGACGACTTCAAGCCGGTGCCGCACACGACGACCCAGCAAGTGGGCAAGGGCGGCGGCGCCACGTCGAGCAATACCGATTACACCTACACGGTGGCGGCCATCATGGCGCTCGGCAGCGGCGCCCTTGAGAGCGTCGGCAAGGTATGGAAGGACAAGGAAAAAACCACGCTGGCGGACTTGCATTTCGATTTCTACAATGGCGACCAGCATCAAGAGCCTTATCCCTATTTCGTCTCGAAACACCCCGAGCGGGCGCTCGGCTATCGCGGCATCGCCTACGTGGCCAGCGGCGCATATAACCTGGGATCGAACGCGAGTTTCGGCAACCACACTTTCGAGGTGCAGGCGCGCGGCAGCATCGCCGCCAACCATCCGGGCGCGCTGATTCCCGACGCCGAAGTGGTCGACGTGGTGAGCGCCTTACTCACCGATACGGAGCAGGGCGTCGGCCTGGACCCGGCCACGCTGGGCGACCTGGCCGCTTTCCGGTCTTACTGCCTGGCCAACGGCCTATGGGTTAGCCCGGCCTATACCGAACAGCGCGGCGCCTTCGAGTACATCAAAAACCTGCTGACCATCGGGTTTGCCGATTGCGTCTACTCGGGCGGCCGTTTCAAGATCGTGCCGTATTCGGACGTGCCGGCCAGTAGCGCCCTGGCCACCTACGTGCCGACCATCGGCCCGGTGTACGACCTGGGCGAAGACGATTTTATCGGCGACGCGGGCACGGACGCGATCAAGATCATGCAAAAGTCGGCCGAGGAATCGTTCAACCATGTGCGGGTGCGGTTTTCCGACCGGGCCAACGATTACAACGACAACATCGCCGAAAGCAGCGACGACGCCGACATCGAGCAATACGGCTTGCGCAGCAAGGACGTGATCGACTTGAAGGAGATCGCCGACGCGGCGGTGGCGCAAAAGGTGGCCGATTTCATCTTGCATCGCTCGCTCTACATCTTGAACCGGTATGAATTCCGTTTGCCGTGGAAGTATGTGCGGCTCGAACCGATGGATGTCGTCACATTGACTTATCCGCGCAAGTATCTCGACCGCACGCCGGTGCTGGTGATCGAGGTGAACGAGGACGACGACGGCTTGCTGACGGTGATCGCCGAGGATTACCCGCTCGGCAGCAACCGCGCGTCGGCGCAACCCGTGCCCGGCATCGACAACACGGCGCCCAATTACGCCATCACGCCAGGCGACGCGACGCCGCCCCTGCTGTTCGAGGCGCCGGGCCGGCTGACCAAGAACGACGCGCAACTGTGGATGGCGACGTCGGGCGGGCCGAACTGGGGCGGCTGCGTGGTGTGGGCCTCGACCGATGACCGCAGCTATCAACGGATCGGCACGGTGCGGTCGGCCGCGCGCCATGGCACGCTGTCGGCGCCGCTGGCAAAGGGGGAGGCGATAGACCAGATTAACGCGCTGGGCGTCGACTTGGGCGTATCGGGCGGCGATTTGACGGGCTGTTCGCAAGATAACGCCCGCGATCTGCTGACCGCCTGCTATGTGGGCGGCGAATACCTGGCCTATGCGAACGAGGCGCTGACCGGCCCCCACGCTTACCGCCTGTCTTACCTGGTGCGCGGCGCTTACGGCTCGACCGTCACGGACCACGCTCAGGGCGCCCCGTTCGCCATGCTGGACGCCGGCATCTTCAAGTATGCCTATCCGCGCGAGTGGGTCGGCAAGACCGTCTGGATCAAGCTGGCCAGTTTTAACAAGTTCGGCAACGGCTTGCAAGACCTGTCGGCCGTGGCCGCGTACCGGCACGCGATTGTGGGCGCGCAAGTCGATCAAGTGCAATTTCTGGTCGCGCATCCCCGGGTGTTCAGCATTCAATTGGATTGGGGCGTGCCGGCGCTGTCGGCCGAACAAGTGGCGTTCACTGAAATCTGGTATGGCACGACGCCCGACCGCATCAACGCCAGTCTACTGGGCGCCTTCGCCAGCCCGCAAAGCTCGCACGCGATCACCGGGCTGGCCGCCGGCGCCAGTTTCTATTTTTGGGTGCGGCTGATCGACCGCATGGGTAACGTCGGCGCGTTCTATCCGACCGGCGCCGGCGTGCCCGGCGCCAGTAGCACGGACGCTACCGTTATCCTCGACTGGGTGGCCGGCCAGATCGGTAAAACGCAACTGGCCGCCGATCTGCTGGCCCCCATCGAGCGGATCGGCGGCTTGGAGGCGATGCAAGACTCGCTGGCCGCCACGCACCTGACATCCTTGATGGCCTCGAACAATGCCTTGATCGCCGAAGGGAACAAGCGAACGCAGGCGCTGCTGGCGGAAGCGACGGCAAGGGGCGCGGCGATTTCGCTTGTGCAGATGTCCGTACAAACTGCGACGGATTCCCTGGCGAGCCGGATGGACACGGTAAGCGCCGCCAACGCGGCCACGGCGGCGGCCGTGCAAAACGAGTCCAGCGCCCGCACCACCGAAACGAGCGCCCTGGCCCGGTCGATTGCGTCCATCGTGGCCGGCGCGAACAACGCGGCGGCGGCGGTGGTGGCCGAGCAGACGGCCAGGGTGAACGCGGACGGCGCCCTGGCCACGCGCATCGATACCGCGCAGGCGAGCGCGAACAACGCGGCGGCGGCGGTGACGTCCGAACAAACGGCCAGGGCGAACGCCGATGGCGCCCTGGGCACGCGTATTGATGCCGTGCAGGCGAGCGCCAACGGTGCGGCGGCGGCCGTGGTGTCCGAGCAAACCGCGCGGGCGAACGCGGACGGCGCCCTGTCCTCGCGCATCGAGACGGCCCAGGCGAGCGCGAACAACGCATCGGCGGCCGTGCAATCGACGTCGGCGGCCCTGGCCGGCACGAATGGCAAGCTGTCCGCGCTCCATACCATCAAGACGCAGGTAACGAGCGGGGGCAGAACTTACTGGGCCGGGATCGGCGTCGGGGTGGAAGTGGACGGGCCGGCGGTGGAGTCGCAGATTCTGTTATCGGCGCAGCGGCTTGCCGTCATCAATGAGAACAGCGGCGGCCTGACCACGCCGTTTGTCGTGCAGGACGGGCAAGTGTTCATCAATCAGGCCTTTATCGGCGCCGGCTGGATCAAGAATCTCCATGTCGATAAATTGGCAATCGGGACCGACAACATCGATTTCGACGCCATCACGTCCGGCGCGACGGCCGCCGGATCGGCCTCGTGCGCCATCACAATCACGCCGCACGGCGGCAAGGTGGTCGTCTTCGCTTCCGGTGGGGGAACCGATGGCAGCGGCGCGGCCGGCGGGCGCTCAACTTTCGGGGTGGTGATGAAAAAGAACGGGGTCGAGATAGCCCGAAACACCGTCAATATCTTTGGCGGGGAGTCGGCGTACATGACGTGCTTTTCCAACGACATCCCCACGGCTGGCGTCGCCGTCGTCTATTCGGCCGAAGCGTATGGAAGCAGGGGCGTATCGAATCAAAATTGCAGGATTTTTGTTCAAGAGGTGAAACGATGAAAACGGTGTGTTTCTATGTCGCCGGCGCGGATGGCGTCATCCGGCGCAGCGGCACATGCCAGGCGGCCGATCTGGCATTGCAGGCGCAAGAGGGCGAGACTGTGGCCGAAGGCGTGGCCGACTACGCCAGCCAATACGTGCTCGACGGGGAAGTGCGGAATTACAGCGACATCGAGTTGCGCTTGAAAAACAATCTGCCGCGCGGCTGGGCCTGGAAGATGCCCGAGCGCCGCGCGGTGGACGTGCGCGACCTGGCGCAAGCGCGTGCGCAAGCCTGGCAGCGCATCAAGGACGCCAGGGAGGCGGCCAGCCTGGCGCCGTTCGAGTATGGCGGCGCGGTGTATGAGGCCGACGTCGCCGGCATCGGCGCGGCGGCGCAGCAAGCGGCGCTGGACCCGGCCTTTCGCATTGCCTGGCGGCTGCTGGACAACACGCTGGCCGCGCTCGATGCGCCGGGCATGCGGGCGGTCAACGCGGCGCTGTTCGTGCGCAATAGCCGCGTGCGGGCCATCGCCGACGCCTTACGCGAGGCGATCAACGCGGCTAGGGACGCCGGCGCGCTCGATGCCATCGCCTGGCCGGGGTGACGGTCGACAATCAACAATCAATAATCAACATCTGGACCGCTGCGGCGGTTTTTTTTCGTTTAAAGGAATGTATGAGCTGGTATAGAACAGGAACGGTTTCACTGAAAAATGGTAGCGCGGCGGTAGCCGGGGTCGGGACGGATTTCGTTGCGAACGTGCGGCCGGGGTTTGCGCTCAATGGCCCCGATGGCGGGGTGTACGAGGTGCAGTCGATCACGGGTTCGACATCGATCACGCTGGTTTCGCCCTATAAAGGGGCCGACGTCGCCGGCGCCGCGTATTCGATTGTGCAAACCCAATCGATGATCGCGGACCTGGCCGCGCAAGCGGCGGCCCTGCTGGCCGGCTTCGGTTCGGCGCGCACAGACTCCATGGCCAGCGCGTCGGCCGCCGCCGCGTCCGCGTCCGACTCCATCGCCGCCAAGGCTGTCGCGGCGGCTTCTGCGGCCACCTCGTCGGATGCCGCGACCAAGGCGACGGCACAGGCGGCGGGCGCCGCCACGGCGGCCACCACGGCCACGGCGAAAGCCGGCGAGGCGGCCGCTTCCGCCGCTTCGGTGCTGGCGGCGGCCACGACGGCGAACGCGCAAGCGGGCGTCGCCACGGCGAAGAGCGGCGACGCCGCCACTTCCGCCGCCGCAGCCGCCGCCAGCGCGCAGCAAGCGGCCACAAGCGCCCTAAATGCCCCGGTGTCGCTGGCCCAACAAACGGCGGTGCAGGCGGGAACTTATATTTCCGCCGCCGGCGCCGGTACGGCGGACGCGATCACGGCCGCATTCGTTCCCGCCGTGGCGGCCCTGGTCAACGGGATGTGTCTGGAAGTGCGCGCCGCCGGCGCAAACACGGCTGCTGCGCCAACCTTTCAGGCGAACGGGACGGCGGCCAAGGCCATCGTCAAGGGCGGCAATATGCCGCTTGTGGCGGGCGATATCGCGGGGGCGGGGCATTGGCTGGCGTTGACATACGACGCGGTGCTGGACAAATACGTGTTGCAAAATCCGGCCAACAGCGTGAGCACGGCGCTGAACGCGACATCGATCAACGGCGGACAATTGGCCGGCATGCGCAACCGTGTCATTAACGGCGCAATGATGATCGACCAGAGAAATCAGGGCGGGGCGGTAGCAATTGGTCCGCTCAGTTCAGTGTTCGTCGTGGATAGACTGCCGGTGAACTGTTATTCGGCGGGCGCCGGCAGGCTCACCGTTCAGCGGGTATCCGACGCTCCCCCGGGATTTACGGCCAGCGCCAAGATCACGGTGACCGCAGCGCAAACAGCCTTGGCCGCCACCGATTTTTTTTCTGTTACCCATTCAATCGAAGGGCTAAACGTCTACGATTTGGATTTCGGCCTGGCCACCGCAAAGACAGTCACCGTCAGCTTTTGGGTCAAGTCGAGCGTTGCAGGTTTATTTAGCTGTTCCATTCATAATTACGGCGCTTCGCATAGCAATGTCAGCCCATTTACCATCAATTCCGCGAATGTTTGGGAGTACAAAACAATCACGGTTGCCGGCGATACGTCGGGCACCTGGATGAAGGATAACTTTCCGGGAGTCATCATCTATTTCAGTCTCGGCATGGGAGCCAACTACACCGCACCAGCGAACAGTGTATGGGGTGCGGGCGCCTATAGCGTTTCCGGGTCCACCAACTTGTGCGCGACGGCCGGGAATACTTTTCAGATAACCGGCCTGCAATTTGAAGCTGGTCCCGCGACGCCGTTCGAGCGTCGGCCGCATTCCGTGGAGCTGACGATGTGCCAGCGATATTTTGAATTCGGTAGCCAGCCATTGCTGTATATCGCGGGAAGCGGCGTGTATGGCGCGTCCGCGTATGGCGAGGTGCGTTTCGCGGTCCCCAAGCGCGGGCTTGCCACGATTACGCTTTCAGGCTGGCAATACTATGCCGCAGGGGCCAACACCTCGTTGACTCCGACAATAGGCAGTATCGCATTCGATAGATTTGGCTTTTCCGGTACTGGTTTGACAAACTGGTCCGGTTGGGTTGGCTCCGGCTTGTGGACCGCTTACGCAGAAATATGATACGGAGAATATATGTACAAACTGACCACTTCCAGTAGCATCGTCCGCCTCTCGGATGGCGCCTGTATTCCGGCCGACCCCGCGAATACAGACTATGCCACTTATCTCAAATGGATAGCAAATGGCAATATTCCCCAGGCCGCCGATGCGCCGTTCACCGAATCGGCGAACGTGGCGATCCTCGCGCAGCTACTGGATATCGATCAAAAGTCGATACGCGCGCTGCGAACCGGCGACTTGCCGCGCCTGGCCGCGCTGGAAGCGGACGCCGTGCTGTTGCGAACGAAGCTCATCGCATGACAACCGAGCAATCGAATATTTTCAATACACCCGCTTCGGCGGGTTTTTTTATATCTGTTAGAAAGGTCATTCATGGCTGAACCTGCAAGCTCCACAGTCGGCCTCGCCATTGCGGCCGGCACCATCACCTTGACGGGTTCCGTTCTCGGGGTGCAATACGACGCGCTATTGGCGGGTTTCTTTGGCGGCCTGGTGTCGCTGTCCTATTTGCCGACAATGACACGGACCCGTATCGCCGGCAGCGTGATCGGCTCGTCGCTCATTGCCGGATGGTTCGCGCCGCTGGCCAGCGTCACGGCGGCCAACTATTTTCCATTCGTTGCCGGCGCCGGCGAGGCGACCATCCGGATCTCGGCCGCCGCCGCCCTGGGCCTGTGCGCCCAGGTCATCATCCCGGCCGTGTTCGCCTGGGTGCGCGCGAAGGGGGGCCAGTAATGATGCTCGCCAACATGATCGCGGTCGCCATCGTGCTGATCCGCGGTCTATTCGTCGCCCTCAATAACATGTGCCCCAAAACCTGCCTGGCCATCCGTGGCGCCTGGGTGCTGCTTGCGGTCGGCGCCGCTGGCATCCTCTTGCTTGACGGGGAACCGGGCTGGCCGGACCTGCTGCTTCATTGCGGCATCGCGGCGCTCGTGTGCAGCGACCAAACCAATCCACTTTTGAAAGCAACCCAATGCAATTGAGCCCAAATTTTTCCCTTTCCGAATTGACCGCATCGAGCTATGCCGAGCGCCACGGCATCGACAACACGGCGCCGGCCGGCGTGGTCGACGAGCTGCGGCGAACCGCGCAAATGCTCCAGCGCATCCGCAATTATCTGTCCGCCAGTAGCGGCATCGATACGCCGATGACGGACTTGAGCGGCTATCGCTCCTTGCCCGTCAATCGCGGCATCGGCAGTAGCGATTCAAGCGACCACGTCAAGGGCATGGCTGCGGACTTCAAGGCCTTGCGCATGACGCCATATCAGGTATGCCAGGCGCTATTGCCCAAGCTCGATGAGTTCGGTATCGGCCAGATGATCAATGAATTGACGTGGGTGCATGTGAGTACGCGCCCGCAGGCGAGGGAGGTCAACCGCGTGATTACCATTGACAAGCTGGGCACGCGCGCCGGAATCGTGCAGGTGCGCGCATGACGGCGGCTTTCTACAAGTCGATTGCCTTGCTGCTGGCCCTGGTCATGGTGAGCGGCGGCATCGACTGGCGCCTCGCTTGCCGCGAACGCGATCAGGCGCGCATCGATTTGAAGGCGGAACAGGCCGTTAGCGCCGCGCTGCGCGTGTCGATTGGCGAGCAGACGCGGGCCACCGAGGCGCTGGGCAAGGCCAAGGATGAGGCCGACGCGCGCGGCCTACTGGCGCAGCGCCTGGCCGCCGCCAATGCCCGGCGCTTCGATGGCGCGCTGGCGAGCATCAAGGATGCTCGCGCCACCACTTGCGCCGAGGCCATGCCGTTTGTGAATCAAGTATTGGAAGCAATTCAATGAAGACGATGATGATTTTTCCGGTCTTTCTTGCCGGCTGCGCGGCGGCCCCCGTTGCGCCGCCAGTGGCTGTGCCGGTCTACCTGCCGTGCGTTAAGAGCGTTCCCGTGCGCCCGGCTTACGAGTTCGGAAAATTGACGGTGGCCGCCGGCGATGGCGAGAAAATCCTCGCGCTGGCGCGGGACTATCCGCGCGGCCGGAAATATGAAGGCGAGTTGGAAGCGGTGATCGAGGGATGCAATGTGGCTCAGCCATCCCCGCCAACTGCGCAAAAGCAGTAAAGAAAGAGCGCCCGCCCCGGTTGCACTAACAACCTGGGCGGGCCTCGATGCACTGAATATAGCAGTGAACCAAGCAAGGCTCTGACACCTTCCGGAAGGCGGCGCAGTCTAGCATAAAAAACTAAAAAGGTTTACTCATGGCAATGCCTATCATTACTTGGGTCGGCGGCAAACGACGTTTGGCCGACCGCATCATTCCCCAATTTCCCCCGCATACCTGTTATGTGGAAGTCTTCGCCGGCGGCGCCGCGCTATTTTTCATGAGGCCGCCGGCGCGCGTCGAGGTGTTGAACGACATCAACGGCGAATTGATCAACCTCTATCGGGTCGTGAAACACCATTTGGCCGAGTTCTCCCGCCAGTTCAAGTACACGCTGTCGAGCCGCGACACGTTCGCGCAGATGCAGGCCACGCCGCCGCACACATTGACGGACATTCAACGGGCTGCCCGCTTTTTTTACTTGCAACAAAATGCCTTTGGCGGAAAAGTCGAAGGGCAAAATTGGGGCACGGAAACCGGCGCCCCGCCGTTCGATCTGCTGGGGATGGAAGAGCGCTTGGCGGCGGCCCATCTGCGGCTGTCGAACGCCTACATCGAAAACATGGATTGGCACAAGCTCATGGAGCGATACGACCGGCCGCATACGCTGTTTTACCTGGACCCGCCGTACTGGGAGACGGGTGGATATGGCGTCGATTTCGGCATTGAACAGTACGAGAAAATGGCCGACTTGATGGGTCGCTTGAAGGGCAAGGCCATCCTAAGCTTGAACGATCACCCGGATATTCGCCGCGTCTTTGCCGGGTTTCAAATGGACGAGATCGGAATCAAGCACAGCGTTGGCGGGGGAAGCAAGACCGTCGAGCGGCAAGAACTGATTATTTATAGCTGGGATAAGGAAAGCGATCCAGTGGGGCTATTTTGAGCCTCAGAGATATAATCGCCACCGAACGCAATCGATTGAAATGAATGGCTACGGGCCTTTTGGTGTGCGGGAAGTATTATTGTTTTTAGGGATAATATTTTTTATTGGAGGTTCTTCGACATTTTTTTTGGTAGATGTTTGTTTAGTTGAAATTGGTTTGTTCCACATGCTAATCGCTGAATTGGAAGCTAGAAATAAAATGGAGGAAAGTATAAATACAATTGAAATAATGCATACGATTACTTCAATAGTTTCAATAAATTTATTTTTCCATATCGAGAAAAGTATGAAAGATATGCGTGAAAATCCTTTTATGTTATCTTGTAAAATAGTTCCTTTGATATTTTTAGTCCAATTTATCCAATCTGAAAAACATCTTTCATAAAACAGAGTGCAGTTGCCATAAAAAGCAACAAAAAATCCGCCAAATAAAATTGACATTAGAAGTACTCCTCCCCAGTCTATTTTTACAGAAGAAATTTTTCCAGCTAAAAATATCGCTAGAGATAATAAAATTATCTGTGGGGTGAGATTCCTTAAAAACTCTAAATAATGTGTTCGACCATTATTAAGTAATTCTAATCTGTCAATAATTTTTATCTTTGTCATTGCGCATCCTCAATGTTTTAGATTGTAATTTTTAAATTAAATTTCGCTATAAAAATGATATGATTGCATATATTTCACACAATGCAAAATATTTTTTCTTTCAAAGGAGTAACACTTGAGTCAACCCTTAATCGTTTTAGGTGACAAAACCAGTCATGGCGGCACGGTCATCGGTTGCACGATTGCGTCCGCTACAGGTGGCAAACCCATCGCCCGGCAGGGTGATATGGTGTCCTGTCCAAAGTGTAAGGGCGTATTTCCAATTGCTCAGGGCGATGCCTCGCTGATCATTGATGGGGCGCCAGCCGCTTACCATAGCTGCAAGGTCGCGTGCGGGGCCGTACTTCTATCTAGCCAGGTATTCACCACGACCGTTCCTGCCAGCGGTGCCGCGCCTGGGGCTGGCGGCGACGACACGGTCAGCTTAGCCCAGCGGTTTGGATCTGTGGGGGCCGGCTTGGCTGCGGCCTACGAAGATGAACCCTTGGATGAACACGGTCAGCGTTTTCAAGGCCGTTTTCAGCTCATCAGCGCCACTGATGGCCAGCCCGTCAGTGGGCAGAGCGCGCGTGTGCGATCAACCGGCGGGCAGTATCTGACAGGTTCAACGGACGCGGAGGGATACACCCAATGGGTCGAGCGCGACGCCACCGAAGCATTAGCGTTTGATCTCACAGACGAGAGCAAGCCATGAGCGATCTACCGTCACGCCCACCGCTTGCCACCGGGGGAATGTCCCGCGAAGGAACGACCACCATTGTCCGGATCAGTGAGCCTCAAATTGCACCGACAGATAAAAAAGTTCTGTGTTCGGCCATGTGTCAATGCAACAAAATGCCCGACATCGGTAAAGATGGGCGGCAGCTCAAGCAAGGCTGTGTGGCTGGGCGGATGAAGGCGCTGGATAAGCTGCTGGGCCACAATAGCCCATATAAACAGGAAATTAACTACGATATGACAAAAAACCCGCCTGCTCCAGTCATGGATAGCGGTATCGAAACCAAGGGGCATGACTGGCTGCCGGGTTGGATTCGGAAATATTGGGAGAACGACGAAACGCATCCACCCTTTGAGGCTGGCACGGGTATGATCCGCCGTCCCGATGTGGTGATCGTCAACGACCCTACCAAACCGCCCACGCAGGACAATATCAAACAGATCATTGAAATGAAGTTTCCGCCCGATACAATTTCCAAGCCGCAAAGAGATGCCTACGAGCAGATCGCCGGTGATCCCCAGAAGCTACGTAAACTTGAACCTAGCGATTGTGATTGTGACGCACCTGAACCCGATTCCCCGAAGATACCCGTCGAAAAATTGGGGTGGGCCGCAGCGGCGGCCGGCTGGATCGTGTTCGGATTGTCCCGTGGTCGCACTCCGCGTCCGCCCGTCCCCGCATTTTGAGGAAAATTATCAATGGAAACAAGCAAGCTTGACGCGTTCATGACGGAATGGATGAAGACTCACGAGGCTGGCGTTTTACCTGGCGCAATGCTGATGAAGTACGGGCCGCAAGACTATATAGGCGCCACGCTGACGGTACGTGGAACGCTGTACTTCAAAGGCTCGCATACGCCCGAGGTGCGAGAAGCCATTTGTCAGTGCTTCGATGCTTATGAAGTGATTGCGAAAGAACATTTGACATGGCTGTGGCGTGCTGAGCCTCCGGAGGGACCGGACCAGCTCGCCTATCGCAAGACCAAGCCCATGCGCGATATGATGAAGCGCATGAAAGAAAGCGATTTGGTAAGTTTCGCTTACATCGGCGGCATCAAGCCTGAAGATGCAAGTCCATGGCAATTCTACGTATCCGGCCATCGGGCGTGGCAGGCAAAGATGGGAACCTGGGGGCTAGATATGCTCCAGTTCTCCTTGCCGTTACCTTACGTGGAGGAACATCCGACCGCCTTTCAACAGTTGTTTTTGAACTTCGCTCGGCTGCTGAAGGCGGAACATGGCCACGGGGGGTATGCCTTCAATCTTTCTATCGTGAGGGATGAGCCAAACGAACCAATTGAAGCCTTTATGACATCCAAAATGAATAGCTTGGATGCGGGCGATGTCTCTGGACGTCAAAAAATCGGCATTACCGATCACATCAAGACCGTGAGCTGGCTAACAGCGATTAACAAAGACATGTTGAAACAAGTTGGCGGCCTGTCCGCGTTGCGTTCTGAGTTGCCGATGGACTGGTTCGCTAAATATGACTATGGCAACGGGATCGTGATTCAAGCCGGCCCTAAGCCGGAAAAGGCTGCGGTTGAAATTGACCCTAAGCCGGCGATCTACGTGCTGCCGAATATGGCATTGAAGGATATCCGCGTATCTGAAATTGGCAGCTTGCACTACGGTTCCAAGGACGGTGAGCCACGTCTATTCGGATGGACTGCGGAGCAGTGGCTAGTCCGCTTCGACGTGCAAGAGGGCGAGTTGCTGAGCTATAAGGCCAAGCTCTTGAAGGAACCTAAGCTAAGCAAAGAAACGACGTTGCCGGATCGGCTATAAAAAGCATATAGGTTTGCGAGGCAGCCATAGCGCGAGGTAGTTTCAGGAGCAAAGGAAAGGCCGTGTCGTAAGCACGGCTTTTTGATGAGCGGGCAGGCTGTCATTAAGCTGTCATTCCGATTGCTGGTCTACGTTCCGTGCGTCACCGGCGCGCCGCCGCACCCGGAGTATGAGTTCGGCAAGTTGTTCCTGTCGGGTAGTGACGACGAAAAAAACGCTTACGCTGGCGGGGGCTGGCCACGCGCGGGGAATACAAGGGCGAGTTGTGGGGGGGTATTGAATGACGATGGCGGGTGACTTGAAAAATCATCTTCCAAAAAGTGGAATTTCATCTTCCAAAAAAGAAAAAAGGGTTACAAACCGAAGCGTGTAACCCTTTGATTTTGCTGCTTATTCTGTGGGGTGACTGATGGGGCTCGAACCCACGACAACAGGAATCACAATCCTGACTAAATGCAATTTATTGCCGTTGATTAACGCTCATAA
>JBEONR010000055.1:0-31308 GCA_040544385.1 Oxalobacteraceae bacterium GrIS 1.11 | reverse complement strand
ACAACGCCATTCCGGCATCGTGACCAGTGATTCCGGTATCGTGACCGCTGATTCCGGAAGATGCTCGAAATCGGTCACGTTCGCCCGGAATGGGCAGTCACGTTGAAATGGAATGACTGGTCACGATGCCGGAATCACTGGTCACGATCGTCCGGAATACCCAGCATAGCGGCGCGCGCGCCCTTCGACGACATCATGCTCCGGGTAGGCGCGCCTGCGAATATGCGCTATCAAGAGGACCACATAGGCGGCGTTCATGGTTGGTGGTGCCATCCCGAAGGTGCTCGGGCCGGCGCTGCGATCCTGCATTTGCATGGCGGCTGGTTCAGTTGGGGCAGTGCGCTGACGTTCCGCCACCTGGTCGGGCATATCGCGCATCGTGCCAATGTATCGGCATTCATTCCCGACTACCGGCTGGCGCCGGAACATCCTTATCCGGCAGGCATGATGGACGCCGTCGCGGTATTTCGCGGCTTGAGTGTGCACCATGGCCTGACGGTGGCCGTGAGCGGTGACTCGGCCGGCGGCGGGCTGGCGTTGTCATTACTGTCGATGCTGGCCGCCGAGGCGCACTGCACACAGCCGGTGGCGGCGGCAGTCATTTCCCCGGTGACGGACTTGACGCTGAGTGGCGCAAGTTGGCAGACTCGTGCCAAAGCCGATCCATATTTTGTTCTTGACCAAGGCCAGCATCAGGTTGACGCTTATTTGAATGGACACGATGCGGCCGCCCCACAGGTATCGCCCTTGTTTGCCAATTTGGCCGGGCTGCCGCCGATCCGCGTCCATGTTGGCGATGACGAGGTGCTGCTCGATGATGCGCTGCGTTATGCCGAGCGGGCAGCAGCAGCGGGTACCGACGTCGGCGTGGAGGTGTGGATGGGAATGGCGCACGGGTTTGCTGCCGCAGTTGGGCGCATGGATGCTGCCGGATTGGCGCTCGATGCCATTGCCGGGTTTCTTGCGCAGCAACTATCGTAGCGTAGTCCCGGCGCAAGCAAAAACGCCGCTTGCATGAGTGGGCGTTTCTGTTTGGAGCTGTTTCTGGTGGCCGGGGGTGGCCAAGCACCATGAGCGAAGAGCCGTTTTTTGGGGCGCTTTTCGCGTGCTTTCATGCCTTTCGGGTCAACCCAAGCTGAGTCAATATGCATCGCGGTAGCGCTGAACGCTGACGATCCATATGCCGCGGTCGCCTATGAATCCGCCAAGATGATCCATGGCGCCAAGCCCGGTTGCCAAGTGCATCCGGGCCGACAAACCCAGATCAGTCGAGTAGCGCCGGATAATCCGTGTAGCCTTGGGCGCCAGTCGAATAAAAAGTATCGCGATCGGCCACATTGAGGCTCGCATGGAGCCGTAGCCGCTTAGGCAAGTCGGGATTGGCAAGGAACAGGCTGCCAAAAACGACTGCATCGGCCTGCCCCTTATCGAGCAGCAGTTCGGCACTGTCGCGTGTTAGCCCGGCGCCGACGAGGTAGGCGCCGTTGAACAGCGGACGCAGCAGCGAATGGTAGTCCGTCGCCGCATGAAATAGCGCCACATGCAAATAGGCAAGCGGCAAGCCGTCTAGTTGACGGACCAGGGACGTGTAGGTTTCCACCGGGTCGGCATCGGCAATATCGTTGAAATTCATTTCAGGCGAAATTTTAATCCCGACCTTTCCGGCGCCGGCAACGGCTACCATCGCGGTCAACGTTTCCACCACGAAGCGCGTGCGATTGAGAACGGAACCGCCATAAGCGTCGGCGCGCAGATTGGTTTTTGACGACAGAAATTGTTCCGGCAAATAGCCCGATGCGGCGTGCAATTCCACGCCATCGAAACCTGCGGCTAGCGCTTGCCGAGTGGCTGCAGCGTATTCGGCAACGACTTGGGCGACTTCTTCGCCTGTCAAGGCACGTGGCTCGACCAAGGCTTGGGGGCCGCTGTCTGTCCATGCCGTTCCCTCTGCCTTGACGGCGGACGGTGCGACAGGTCGCGCGTTTCCGGGGAGCATGGAAGGATGCGCAATGCGTCCGCAGTGCATGAGTTGCATGAAAATGAGTCCCCCTTGCGCATGCACTGCGTCGGTGACTCGGCGCCACGCGGTCACTTGGGCATCGTCGACAATGCCGGGTGTACGGACATAGCCCTTTCCCATCGATGAGGGGAAGGTGCCTTCGGTAATGATCAGTCCGGCGCTGGCCCGTTGTCGGTAGTAGTCTTGCGTCAGCTCGCCTGGGGCAGCGGCCTCATCGGCCCGCGAACGCGTCATGGGTGCCATGACAAGCCGATTGCGTAAGGTGTGTGCGCCGATTTGTACAGGCGTAAATAATTTATTCAATGTCATATCTCCGTAAGGATTGTGTTGGATCAAAAATCGGCGACTTCATTTTGCGTTCGATGTGCTGGTGTCACTTAAGGGTGAAACGATTCCATGAGAATGATGGCCAGTTGCTGCCCTTCGGGCGTGGCCCAGCTACCGGCCAATTCCGCAATTAATTGATTGGTCGACGTCACCGTCACGCCGCCGCGCTCCATCCGGCGTAGAGCGATCTCATCTGCCATCTTGGTCGGAGAAGCGCCGGCATCGGCCACCACTTGTACCTCGTAGCCTTCGCGTACCAATTGCAATGCCGGATAGACGGTACATACGTCGTTGGTGACGCCGGCGAGGATGACTTTTTTGCGTCCCGTTGCAGCGACCGCAGCGGCAAAATGCCCGTCCTCCATCGCATTCACAATCCCTAGCCGCTTGATACGTGCCGCGAATGCAGCAGGCAGCAAGGCTTCCATTTCGCTCAGCAAAGGCCCTTGTGCATGCTCTTCCATGCTACTGGTCAGTACCGTGGGAAGATTCAGTAACGCCGCGGTTTTTGCCAGCATGAGCGCATTGCTTTTAAGCTCGTCAAATGGCATGGACTTGGCCCACCCCATCGTTCCGACTTGATGGTCGATCAACAGCATCGCCGCATTGTGTTGGGTGAATCGTTCGTATTTCATGGCCGTTCTCCTTCAAGGTGCGCGAATCCTGGGTCCGGACTCGCTTTGCTGAAATGACAGAATTCATCTTAGTCTGCTCATGCCGTGGCGTATAGACGGTAAAATAGATCGCATTGCTCCAATATTGGAGCAATCAAGGAGGCAATACGGAACTCTTCAATGACATGGCCTTATTTGTGGAAGTGGTGAAAGCCAAGGGCTTTCGACGCGCCGCGGACGCGCTGGGCATGCCCAACTCCACCGTTTCGCGCCGCGTGGCGGCATTGGAAAAAGCCATCGGCCTGCGTTTATTTCATCGCACGACGCGCAAGATCGAGCTGACCGAGGCGGGGCAACTCTATTTCGAGCGATGCCGACGCCTGGTCGACGAGGCGCGACTGGCACACGAACATTTGGCCGACATGGTGCAAAATCCAAGCGGAATATTGCGGGTGTCATTGCCAGTCGATCTTGCAACCTATTTCCTGGCTCCCCTGATTGCCGATTTCGCCGAACGCTTCCCGGGAATGCAGTTCGAACTGGACCTCACGCCCCGTCGCATCGATCTGGTATCCGAACCGTTCGATGTCGCCATACGGATGGGAGAGCAGCCGAACTCATCGTTGATAGCGCGTCACATCGCGAGTCTGCCACGCCACTTGTATGCGTCTGCGGCGTATATTGACGCGTTTGGAGAGCCTGGACAGCCGGAAGACTTGACCGGACACCAATGCTTGCGGATGAATGCCACATCGGACGGCAGCAACTGGACCCTGATCGGCGCCTCCGGGCAGGTGCACGTGACGGTCGGCGGGCGCTTCTCGGTGAATAGTGTCGGCATGCTCCGGCGCTTGGCCGAACTCAATATGGGCATTGCCGCGCTGGCCGAAGAAATTGCTCAAGAAGGCGTCGCCCGAAACCAGCTGAAACGCATCATGCCCGATTGGCAAATGACACCGATCAGTGTCTATGCGATGACAGAGACGCGTCTGTTGCCAGCCAAGACGCAGCTGTTTATCGAGTTCCTGCGCGATCGTCTGCTGATCGCCCACACGCTGAATACGCCGGCTTTCGTGTGAACATTCAGTCGAGGCAGGCCCGGAACTGCGCCAGTTCGTCAGGCTAGACATCATGGATGGAGCTGCCGGCAGCAAGCCGCCGCCGCATCGATCAATACGCTTGCATATCGTTCGCGGCGCGCGCCATGTTCGCCGCGCCCTTGACCGGGCGCGCTCTGGAGGACATCGCAATGACGCCCGCGCTGATCGTCGGCGCCACAGCTCTTGCCGCCCGCCCGGCGCCCCGGACGACGTTCGGCGCGCCGGTATGGAATACGCCAACGACTTGCGCCAGATTGCCCGCCTGCTCTTGCAGGGAAGCGGCGGCGGCCGCCGCCTGTTCCACCAGGGCCGCGTTTTGCTGGGTGACTTGATCCATCTGGGTAATCGCCTGGCTGATTTGCTCGATGCCGGAAGTCTGTTCCTGGCTGGCCGCCGTGATGTCCCCCATGATGTCGGTCACGCTCTTGATGCTGTCGACGATGGCTTGCATGGTCGATCCGGCATGGTCGACCAGCTTGGCGCCGCTCTCCACTTTTTCCACCGAATCGCCAATCAAGATCTTGATTTCCTTGGCGGCGGCGGCCGAGCGTTGCGCCAGGTTGCGCACCTCGGAGGCTACCACGGCGAATCCGCGCCCTTGCTCGCCGGCGCGGGCCGCTTCCACTGCCGCATTGAGCGCCAGGATATTGGTCTGGAAGGCAATCGCGTCGATCACGCCGATGATGTCGACGATCTTTCTCGACGAGGCATTGATCGAGCCCATGGTATCGACCACTTGCGACACCACTGCGCCGCCCTTGACGGCGACGGCCGACGCGGAAATGGCCAGTTGGTTGGCGTGGCGCGCATGGTCGGCGTTTTGCTTGACGGTGCCGGTCAATTCTTCCATGGTCGAGGCAATTTCTTGCAGTGAACTGGCTTGCTCTTCGGTCCTGCTCGACAGGTCGAGATTGCCGGCCGCGATCTGGCTCGATCCGGTGACGACGGCATCGGTACCGGAGCGCACCTGGCCCACGATGCCGGCCAGGCTGTCGCGCATGCTGCGAATGCGGTACAGCAAGCTCGTTTCGTCGCCGGCCTTGAGCACGACCTCGATAGTCAGGTCGCCGGCCGCGATTTTCTCCGTAATGGCCGCCGCATAACTGGGTTCGCCACCCAGTTGACGCAACAGCGAACGCGTAATGAGATAAACAGACGCGCTCGCCAATACGATGGAAGCGAGCGTCAGCAGCATGATGGAAAAGCGCGCACCGGCATTTTTTTCATGAATATCGCGGCCCAGCGCGTTGACCAGTTCCTTTTGCCGCGCGGCCAATTTATCGATGCTGGCCAAGTAGATTGCCGCGTCCTGGGCCAGTTGCGTATCAAAATATTGTTTTGCCACCTCAAGATTACCGGCTGCTTTTTCCTGGAAGGCGGCGGCGCGGGCCTTTTGATAAATCGCCCGCTGTTCGGCGCTTGCCGCATACAGCGATTGGGCGATCGGGTCGTTTAAATTGCCGGAAATTTCCTTTTGCAATTGCGTGGCGCGAGCCGAATTGCTGGCCATCGCATCCTGAAACAGTTTCTGCATCTCAGGATCGGTGGTTTTACCGGCCGCCAACGATCGGGGAAGGTTCACTTCGATGATGGTTTTCCACTCGCCTATCAAGCGTTCATTCTTGAGCTTTTCATTGATTAAATAGTCTGTCAATGCACTGGTCTTTTGCGTATTCAAGGCGCTCAGCAGCGCCACCGCCATGAGTAATAGCAGCATGAAGCCGTAACCCAAGCCCATGCGCGTACCGACCTTCAGATTGGCGATCTTCATTTTATTGCCTCCATCAAGGTGATGGCGGCATCTGCCATCGAGTCGGCGCGCATGGCGCGCGGGTTCGTATCATTCAACTGCTGGAGTTCAGACATGGGAGTTCCTTCCGATTGCGCGTAACGAAGACGCGAATGCCGATATCGATCGCACGGCGCGGCCAGGATGGCCGCACGCGTGAACGATGAGCGGTGATGGAACGGCGGAGCTGGGCCGTGAAAAATTTGCGCGCTTGCCCGAAGCGGGACAAGCTTATTGAAATAACACTGGCACAGTCATTCGGCAACAAGAGATGGGTTGCGAAGGGATAAAGACCATGCAGCGATGATACATTAAATTTCTGCATGGAAATATAATTTTCACGTTGCCGAGCAACGCTGGCGCCTCATTGCCGGGCGCGGATTTGCGCCTCCAGGGCATCGGCGCGAACCCGCTGGGAAGCCCTGGCGCGCACGAAAATGATTTTCAAGGCCGCCATCACGGGCACCGACAGGAAAATTCCCGCCACGCCGCCCAATTGATCGCCGGCCAGCAAGCCGACAATCACCATCAGGGGACTCACTTCCACGCCTTCGCTCATCAGATAGGGATTGAGCACGTAATCCTGGAACATGCGGTAGGCAAAAATGAAGCTGATCAGCCACAGCAGGTGCTCATAGCCGCTAAATCCCGCCACCACGAGGGCCAGCGCGACGGCCGCCAGCGGTCCCGCAAAGGGAATAAATTCGAGTATCGCGGCGGCGCCCGCCAGCAATAGCGCGTAGGGAACGCCGAGCAGGGAAAACACGATGCCGTAACTGACGAAGGTGGCGATCGATAGCATCAGCAAGGCCCGCACATAGCGCGACAGCAAGACATCAAGGTCGTCGATGATGGCGGACCATAATTTCTGGTTCGGGCTGTTGAGCCAGGAAAACATCTCCTTGCGCATCGCCGGGGCTTCCTTGATCAGGAGGAAGCTGAGGATGGGCACCAGCACCAGATAAATCAGGTTGCTGGCCATGTGCATCACGCCGACGCCGAATTGCTTGGCCAAGGGCATGGCCTTGTCGGTGCCCGTTTCCAGCTGGCTTTGCAGGAAAACGAGGATGCGGGCGCGCAAGGGTTCCATGAATTCTGGCAGCGGAATGCGCTCGCTGAAATTATTCGCCTTCACCAGGCCCGGCAATTGTTCGCTCAGGCGCAAGGCCTCGTCTTCGATGCGTGCGCCAAACACCGCGCCCACGATCGCCACCAGCGCGATGACGAACACAAACACCAGGGCAATCGAGGCCGCGCGCGGCACCCGGCGCGGGCGAAAACGTTCCAGCAGGTCGACCAGCGGATACACCAGGTAACTGAAGAAGACGGCAAACACCACCGTCAGCAAGGTCGAGGAAATCGTGTAGGTGATAAACAGCAATAAGGAAACGAGAAAGACCGTCCAGACTATTTTTGCGACGCGCACATCAAAACCAAGCATACAATCATCCTTCAGCGGAAACGCGGACAACGCGTCGGTACGCCATTTTGAGGCCGCGCCGCCGATCCGGCAAATCACGCGTCACTTTGGGTCAGGCCGGCAAGGATGCCATCAGGTCGGCGAAGCGCTCGCCCTGTATCATGATATGGCCGCGCAGCAGCTCGGCCGTGGCCTCGCCATCGCCGGCCAGGATGGCCCGCACCACCGCCTCATGCTCGGCGTAGGATGCGCCGACCCGGTCGCGCACGCGCAATTGCAGGCGCCGGTAAGGACGCAGGCGGCGGTGCAGGCGGCGCGTCTGCTCGATCAGGAAATCGTTATGGCTGCCGGCGTAGATGAGGGCATGGAATTGCTCGTTCTTGTAATAATACGCGTCCGCTTCCCGGGCGTCGCGGGCATCGCGGCAAGCCTGGTGCGCGGCCAGTAGCAAGCCCTGTTCGTCTGGCGTCATGCGGCGCGCCGCCAGCTTGCCGCACAGCGCTTCGAGTTCCGCCATCACTTCGAACATTTCCACCAATTGCCGCGGCCCCAGTTCGGCCACGATGGCGCCGCGCCGCGGCCGTATCACCACCACCCCCATCGACGCCAGCAAGATCAGGGCTTCGCGCACCGGCGTGCGCGAGACGCCGCATTGCCGGGCCAGCTCGGTCTCGTCCAGATGCTGTCCCGGCGCCAGCGTGCCGACCGCGATCATTTCCTCTATCATTTCCTCTATTCCTACGCGCAAGGTCGCGGCATGGCTGCTCATGGTGTTCCGCCTTTGTATGTGATTCTTCATTATAAAACCGGTTTAAGACTTGACAATGTATTTAATCAATATATTCTTGTATACACGAAACATTGCCTATTGGATTTAATCGCCTGCCCGGCCCAACCCTTGCTGGAGGATGTATGACCGTATTGAAGCGCAGAATGCTATTGGGCGCCATCGCCGCCAGCCCGCTGTGGCTGCCATCGTTGGCCAGCGCCGCGCCGAGCACGCTGAAGATCTCGCACCAATTCCCCGGCGGCACCGTCAGCGAAGGCGATTTCCGCGACCGCCTGACGCGCATGTTTGCGGCCCAGGTCGAGCAGCGCAGCAAGGGCAGTCTGAAATTCGATATCTATCCCGGTTCTTCGCTGATGAAGACCAATGCCCAATTCTCGGCCATGCGCAAGGGCGCGCTGGACTTGTCGCTGGTGCCGCTATCGTATGCGGGCGGCGAAGTGCCGGAAGTCAATATCGGCCTGATGCCGGGACTGGTCACCTCTTACGACCAGGGATATGCGTGGAAAAACGCGCCGGTGGGCCGGGAATTGAACCGCATCTTGCTTGAAAAAGGCATCGTGGTGCTGAGCTGGATCTGGCAGGCGGGCGGCGTGGCCTCGCGCGGCAAGCCCGTGCTCGAGCCGGACGACGCGAAAGGCATGAAGATACGGGGCGGTTCGCGCGAAATGGATTTGATCTTGAAGGCGGCCGGCGCCGCCGTGGTCTCGCTGCCGTCCAACGAAATCTATGCCGCCATGCAGACCGGCGCGATGGAAGCGGCGCTCACTTCTTCCACCTCGCTGATCTCGTTCCGCCTGGAAGAAGTGTCGAAAGCCTTGACCACCGCGCGCGCAAGCGCCTACTGGTTCATGTTCGAGCCTTTGATGATGTCGAAAGCCGTGTTCGAGCGCCTCTCCAGGGAGCAGCAAGCGATCGTCATGGCGGTCGGCGCCGAACTTGAGGCGTTTGCCCGCAAGTCGGCCCAATTGGACGATTCGCTGGTGGCGGCCGTGTACCAGCGGGCCGGCGCCAAGGTGGTCGACCTGAGTCCGGCCACCGTCAAGCGCTGGCAAGCCATCGCCCGCGCCACCGCCTGGAAGGATTACGGCGCGCGCAACGACAATTGCGCCAAGCTCTTGAAACTGGCGGAGCAACTGCTGTGAGCGAAGGTTCACCTGCACCTGCATCGGCGCCGGTACCTGATAACGCCTTGCTGGCGCTGCTGGCGCGCCGCTTCGACCAGCTCAATCGCGGCTTACTGACGCTGTCGATGGGCGCCCTGATCCTGACGGCGCTGGTACTGAGTTATTCGGTGGTGTCGCGCTACTTCTTCCACGCGCCCACCGACTGGCAAGACGAAGCGTCGGTCTTCATGCTGGTCGGCGTGACCTTTTTTTGCAACGCCTATGTGCAATCGCAGCGCGGCCATATCGGCATCGAAGCCCTGTCGTCGCTGCTGCCGCGCGCCGTCAACGTGGCGCGCCGCTTCCTGGTCGATGTGATTTCCTGCGTATTTTGCGGCTTTTTCAGCTGGAAGTCATGGACCCTGTTCCACGAAGCGTGGCGCGACGGCCAGACCACCAGTTCGACCTTCGCGCCGCCGCTGTGGATACCTTACTCCATGATGGCGGCCGGGATGACGCTGCTGACGCTGCAAATCCTGCTGCAGGCGCTGACCCATATGACTAACAAACCGGAGCCCCGATGAGCGACTTGAGCCTGGGCGCCCTGTATGGCGGTGTGACCCTGCTGGTGATGTTTTCCGGGATGCCGATTGCCTTCGCGCTGGGCGTGGTGGCGACCAGTTTCATGTATTTTTTCATGCCGCCCTCCTCGCTCGACACCATTACCCAGAACGTGTATGAGGAAATGGCCTCGATCACCTTGCTATCGATCCCCCTGTTCATCTTGAAGGGCGCGGCGATCGGCAAGTCGCCGGCCGGCAAGGACTTGTATTCGGCCATCCACACCTGGTTGCACAAGGTGCCGGGCGGGCTAGGCATCGCCAACGTGTTCGCCTGCGCCCTGTTCGCGGCGATGGCCGGTTCCTCGCCGGCCACCTGCTCGGCGATCGGCTCGGCCGGCATTCCCGAAATGCGCCGGCGCGGCTATTCGCCCGGTTTCGCGGCCGGCATCATCGCCGCCGGCGGCACGCTCGGCATCTTGCTGCCGCCATCGATCACCATGATCCTGTACGCGGTGGCCGCCGAACAGTCGCTGGGACGCCTGTTCCTGGCCGGGATCGGCCCCGGCATCTTGCTGGTGCTGCTGTTTGCCGGCTACGCGGTGTACCGCGCGCGCAAGGAATACCGCGCCGCGCTGGCCATCTACCAGGGCGGCGGCGCCAAGTCGGCCTATCTGGAAGACGAGCATTTCACGCTGGCGCAAAAGTTCGAGATGCTGCCCCGCGTACTGCCTTTCGTAACCCTGCTGATCGGCGTCATGGTAGCCCTGTATGGCGGTCTTGCGACGCCGTCCGAGACGGCCGGCCTGGGCGCGCTGCTGGCCCTGGTGCTGATCGCCATCGTCTATGGCGTGTGGCGCCCGCGCGACTTGTCGCCCATCCTCGGCTCGGCAATCAAGGAATCGACCATGCTGCTGCTCATCATCGGCATGTCGCTGCTGTATTCTTATGTGATGAGTTATCTGCACATCAGCCAGTCGGCCGCGCAGTGGGTGGTCGAGATGCACTTGTCGAAATGGCTGCTGCTGGCGGTGATCTTGCTGATGGTGATAATGTTCGGCTTCTTCCTGCCGCCCGTGTCGATCATCCTGATGACGGCGCCCATCATCTTGCCGCCCTTGAAGGCGGCCGGCTTCGACCTGATCTGGTTCGGCATCGTCATGACGGTGGTGATGGAAATGGGCTTGATCCACCCGCCGGTGGGCTTGAATATCTTCGTCATCAAGAATATTGCGCCCGATATCGCGCTCAGGGATGTGATACGGGGCGTGCTGCCCTTCCTCGGCTTGATGTTCGTCGCGGTGCTCTTGCTATGCCTGTTCCCGGTGATCGCCACCGGACTGCCGAACGCCATCATGGGAGTGAAATAGTGGCGCCACCCTGGACGACCTTGCAAGATAACCGCGCGCAGCGCCTGCAACGGGCCCGCGCCGCGCTCGGTCCCGCGCTGGACGGCAAGGCGCTGGCGGCCGAGCGCATCAAGGACTTGCTGCACCAGGTGCTCGAATGCGGCGACCGGGTTTGCCTGGAAGGCAATAACCAGAAACAAGCCGATTTCCTGGGACTGGCCTTGGCCCGGCTCGATCCGGCCCGCGTCAATGGCTTGCACATGCTGCTGTCGGTGCTGGCCTTGCCCGAGCATCTCGATGTGTTCGAGCGCGGCGTCGCGGCGCGCCTCGATTTTTCGTTTTCGGGACCGCAGGCGGGGCGCGTGGCCAAACTGGTCGCGGCCGGCAAACTCCATATCGGCGCGATCCACACTTACCTGGAATTGTTCGGCCGCTATTTCGTCGACCTGGCGCCGCGCGTCTGCCTGGTCGCGGCCGAGGCGGCCGACCGCCACGGCAATCTGTACACCGGGCCGAACACGGAAGACACGCCGACCATCGTCGAAGCCACCGCCTTCAAGAACGGCATCGTGATCGTGCAAGTGAACCGCATCATGGACACGCTGCCCCGGGTCGATATTCCCGGCGACTGGGTCGACTTCGTGGTGCAATCGCCGAAGCCCTATTACATTGAACCCCTGTTCACGCGCGATCCGGCCCAGATTTCGGAAATCCAGGTGCTGATGGCGATGCTGGCCATCAAAGGCATTTATGCCGAATACCAGGTCGAGCGCCTGAACCACGGCATCGGCTTCGACACCGCCGCCATCGAATTGCTGCTGCCGACGTATGCCACCGATCTGGGCCTGAAGGGCAAGATCGCGCGCCACTGGGCCCTCAATCCGCACCCTGCCCTGATACCGGCGATCGAATCGGGCTTCGTCGAATCGGTCTATTGCTTCGGCTCGGAACTGGGCATGGAAGACTATATCCGGGCCAGGCCGGACGTGTTTTCGGTCGGGCCGGACGGCTCCATGCGCAGCAACCGCGCGCTGTGCCAGGCGGCCGGCCACTACGCCTGCGACATGTTCATCGGCTCGACCCTGCAGATCGATTTGCAGGGCAATTCCTCGACCGCGACCGTGGGCCGGATTGCCGGCTTCGGCGGCGCGCCCAATATGGGCGCGGACGCGCGCGGGCGACGTCACGCCAGCCCGGCCTGGCTGAAGGCCGGGCGCCAGGCGCGCGGCGGCAAGAATCTGATCCCGCGCGGCCAAAAGCTGGTGGTGCAAATCGTCGAGACGTTTCGCGAGCATATGCAACCAGCCTTCGTCGAGCGGCTCGACGCCTGGGAACTGGCCGAGCAAGCCGGCATGGCGATTCCGCCGGTGATGATTTACGGCGAAGACGTGACGCATATCCTGACCGAGGAAGGGATCGCCAATCTGCTGCTGTGCCGCAGCGACGAAGAGCGCGAGCAAGCCATTCGCGGCGTGGCCGGCTACACCCCGGTCGGGATGGCGCGCGACCGGCGCATGGTCGAGAATTTGCGCGATCGCGGCATCATCACGCGCCCGCAAGACATCGGCGTCGACCCGCGCCTGGCCACGCGCGACCTGCTGGCGGCCAGGACCATGAAAGACCTGGTGCGGGCTTCGGGCGGCTTGTACCAGCCGCCGAAGCGCTTCCGCAACTGGTGACGCCCCATACAACTCTGGAGTATCGATGGAAACCTTGATCTACCGTTTTGAACATGGCAGCCGCGCGCTGCCGGCGCCGGCCCGGGTGGTCGGCGTGGTCGGCTCCGGCAACCTGGAAGTGCTGATCGAGCCGGCGCCGCTGGACGGCGCTTGCGACATCGAGATCCGCACCGCCGCCGTCGGCTTCGGCGCCACCTGGGAAGCGGTGCTGCGCGACTTCCACGCGCGCTGGCAATTGGCCGACGTGCGCATCGCCGTCAATGACATGGGCGCAACCCCGGCCGTGGTCAGCCTGCGCCTGGACCAGGCCGTCGAAACGGCCTTGGGAGAGGCGCCGTGAGCAGCTACCTGGAAGCGACCGCGCGCCAGCGCTTGCGGGGCCTGCTCGACCCGGGCAGCTTCGAGGAATTCCTGCCGCCGCAAGAACGGGTGGTCAGCCCGCACCTGGCGCAACTGGACGCCCCGGTGGCGTTCGACGATGGCGTCGCCGTCGGGCGCGCCCGGCTCGACGGCGTCAACGTGTTCGCGGCCGCGCAGGAAGGCGGCTTCATGGGCGGCGCGGTGGGCGAAGTGCATGGCGCCAAGCTGGTCGGACTGCTGCGGCGCGCCATCGCCGAACGGGCCCCGGCCGTGCTGCTTTTGCTTGACACGGGCGGGGTGCGCCTGCATGAAGCCAACGCCGGCCTGATCGCGGTGGCCGAAGTGATGCGCGCCGTGCTCGACGCGCGCGCCGCCGGCATCCCCGTGCTGGCCCTGGTGGGCGGCGCGAACGGTGCCTTCGGCGGCATGGGCATCGTGGCACGCTGCGCCAATGCGGTCCTGATGTCGGAAGAAGGCCGGCTGGCCATGTCGGGACCGGAAGTGATCGAGACGGCCAGCGGGGTCGAGGAATACGACGCGCGCGACCGCGCTCTGGTGTGGCGCACTTGCGGCGGCAAGCACCGCTATCTGCTGGGCGACTGCCAGACCATCGTGCCCGACGAGGTGGCCGCCTTCCGCCTGGCCGCCATCGCGGCGCTGGCAGCGGCCCGGCCCGGCACCGTCGAATTGACGCTGGAAGCACTGGAAAACGAACACACCCTGCTGTCGCAGCGACTGGCGCGCTTCGGCGCGCTAAAGGACCCGCAAGAAATCTGGGCTACACTAGGCATGCCACAAGCGGCCGGCATCCCCATGCTGGAAATCGACAACTTCATCCACGCGGCTGCGGCGCACCGGCTGGGAGCACTATAAATGGATTGGCAAACTCTGGCGGCGGCCCTGTTCCCGCTTGGTCACACGATTGTCGAACGCGATGATTTCCTGTGCGGCGCGGCGCAGGTAGACGGCGCCACCATCGCCGTGATCGGCACCTGCGGCCACGCGGCCATCGGCGTCGAGATCGCCCTGGCGCAGGCGCGCGCCATCCTCGACGTAGTGCGCGAGCACCCCAAACGGGCCATCTTGCTGCTGGTCGATACCCAGGGCCAGCGCCTGCGCCACCGCGACGAAATGTTGGGCATTAACAGCTATATGGCGCACCTGGGCAAATGCGTCGACCTGGCGCGGCGCCGGGGGCACAGCGTGCTCGGCCTGGTGTACGACCAGGCGCTGTCGGGCGGCTTCATCACCAGTGGTTTGATGGCCGACGCCTGCTACGCCCTGCCCGAGGCCACCATCCGCGTGATGGGCTTGCCGGCCATGGCGCGCATCACCAAGGTGGCGGAAGAGCGTTTGCAAGAACTGGCACTAAGCAATCCGGTGTTCGCGCCGGGGCCGGAAAACTATCTGCGCATGGGCGCCCTGGAAGCGATCTGGGATGGCGACCTGGCGGCGCATTTGGCGCTGGCGCTGGCCGCCGAACATGGGCACGATGGCCGCGCCGCGCTCGGCCTGGCACGCGGCGGACGCCAACTGGCCCAGCCCGTGATAGAGGCGATCATACATGGCGGCCATGTTCACGCGGCATAAGCTGGTCTGGCTGTCGGCGCCCGGCTGGCTGGCTGCGCGCGCGGCCGCCGCGCCCGAGCATGCGGCCGCGTTGGAACGCTGGCAGCGCGAAGACTGGCCGCTGGTGGTGCGGCGCGACGATCCCGACCTGGCGCCGGACCATGTCTGCCTTGGCCTGGCGCTGGCGCCCGATCCGGTCAACGGCAACAAGCTGCGCATCGGCCTGCGCGCCCACGTCGAACACGTCTTGCGCAGCGCGCCGGCGTTGCCGATCAAGGCGGTGCTGGCCTGCGCCCCGCCCCAATGGCAAGCAGGCTTGCGCGCGCTGGACGCGGAAAGCGTCGGCCTGACCCTGCGTGCATACGGTTCGCTGGCCTTGCAAGCGCTGACCGGCCAGGCTTACCTGGGCCCGGCCTCCGATATCGACTTGCTGTTTTACCCGCGCAGCGAGCAGCAATTGCACGCCGGCCTGGCGCTGCTGGCCAGGCATGCGCAGAGCTTGCCGCTGGACGGCGAGATCGTGTTCCCGAACGCCCAGGCGGTGGCATGGAAGGAATGGCAGGCGGCGCAAGCGGCCCACGCGCGCGTGCTGGTCAAGGAACGCGCTGGCGTACGCCTGCTACCCGTCAACGCCCTGCTCGCGACCCTGATGGCGGCATGAAGTCCGGCCTGGCCCTGTCGGCCGCCATCACGCCGGCGCTCAAGCCGCGCCAGGTGGCAAAGCACGGGGCGCGCGCCTTTTGTGCGGCCACGGCGCGCCTGGCCGTGCGCTGCCTGCACGCCGAATTGACGCTGTATCCGAAACCGGGACTGGTGTCGCCGTTCGACAATGGCAGCCATGCCGACATGACGGCAGCCACTTTCATGCGCAGCCTGTTCGCGTTGCGCCATTACTTCGTGCATATCAGCCGGGCCGGCCTGGACGGCGCCCCTTTCGCGCGGCTCAGGCAACTGGGGGTCGAAGCCGAGCGGCGCATGCTGCAGGCAACCGGCGGCGTCAACACGCACCGCGGCGCCATCTTCAGCCTCGGCATGCTGTGCGCGGCGCTGGGCCAGGCGCACGCACAAGCGCTGGCGCCGTCGGCCGTGGCGCTGCGCGCGCTCTTGCTATTGCGCTGGGGCGGCGACCTGGCCGCGCACGGTGGCGCGCCCGGCGACGACACGCACGGGCGGCGCGTGGCTGCACTGCACGCGGCCGGCGGCGCGCGCGAGGAAGGTGCTTTGGGCT
The DNA here is from genome assembly GCA_040544385.1 of Oxalobacteraceae bacterium GrIS 1.11. GTDB lineage: Bacteria > Pseudomonadota > Gammaproteobacteria > Burkholderiales > Burkholderiaceae_D > Janthinobacterium. Next base: position 15,400 of record JBEONR010000055.1, on the reverse strand, counting down.
GGCCATCCGTATTTCAAGTCGGCTTGCCGGCCTTGCGCGCCACGCTGGCGGCCGGGCGCGGCATGCGCGCGGCCCGCATCGACGCGCTGTTCGCGCTGATGGCTCAGATCAGCGACAGCAATGTCTACCACCGCGGCGGCCCGGACGGCGCGCGCACGGTCAAGCAGCAAGCGCGCCGCTTCCTCGCTCTGGGCGGCAGCGCCCATCCCGGCTGGCAAGCCGCCGCGCTCGACTGTCACCGCCTGTTTATCGCGCATAAGCTCTCCCCGGGCGGCGCCGCCGATTTGCTGGCCGCGACTTGCCTGCTGCATGGCGCCATCGCCTGGGACGGGTCATGAGGCCGCGCCTGCTGATCCTGTGCCCGGGCCAGGGTGGCCAGCATGGCGCCATGTTCGCTCTGGCACGCACCCATGCGCGCGCCAGAGCGTTGCTCGACGGCTTGCCGCTACCGCTCGAAAACGACGCCGGCGCGCTATTTGCCAACCGCGTCGCCCAGCCAATGATTGTCGCCGCCACCCTGGCCATGTGGGAAGCCGTGCGCGAGCTGGCGCCGCCGCCCGCGCTGGTGGCCGGTTATAGCATCGGCGAGTTGAGCGCGCACAGCGTCGCCGGCGGCCTGGCGCCGGCCGACGCGGTGGCGCTGGCCGGCGCCCGCGCGCGCGCGATGGATGACTGCCTGCGCCAGCACCCGGGCCAGGCGCTGGCCGCGATTGCCGGCCTGGCGCCGGCGCGCTCGGCCAATTTGCTGGCCGAGGACGGCTTTTACGTGGCCATCGAGACGGGGCCGGACAGTTGCATCGTCGGCGGAGCGGCGGCGGCCCTGGCCTCGGTCGAACGCAAGGTGGCGGAGGCCGGCGCCCGCTGTAGCCGCTTGCCGGTGGCAATCGCCGCGCATACGCTGTACATGGCGCACGCCGTGGCGCCGTTCGCGGCGGCGCTGCAAGCTGCCGACTTCCTGCCGCAGGCCTGCCCGGTCCTGTCAGGCATCAACGGCAGCGCCATCGAAGGCAAGGCGCTAGCGGTCGAACACTTGTCGCGCCAGTTGGCCGAAAAAATCCTGTGGCGCGATTGCATGGATGCCTGCCTCGAAGCAGGCGTGACGGTGGCGCTCGAACTGGGACCCGGCGCAGCGCTGTCGCGTATGCTGCAAGCGCGCCATCCCGGCATCGCCTGCCGCTCGGTGGCCGATTTCCACACCCTGGCCGGGGTCGGGCAATGGCTGGCGCGCCACGTCGCTTGAAGGCCGGCGTCAGCGCGCGTGCTGGCGGGCCCAGGCCATGATGCCGGCGGCGTCCATCGCACCGGCCTGGCGCGCCACTTCGCGGCCATTGCGAAATAGGGCCAGCGTCGGAATGCTGCGGATCGCATAGCGCGCGGCCAATTCCTGCGCCTCTTCGGTATTGAGCTTGACGACCCGCAATTGCGGCTCCAAGCCTTGCGCGGCCTGGGCATAGAACGGCGCCATCGAACGGCACGGCCCGCACCACGGCGCCCAGAAATCGACCAGTACGGGAATCTCGTTACGTTCGATATGCTTCAAGAAGCGCGCGCCGGACAGTTCGATCGCCTGGCCGGTAAACAACGCTTTCTGGCACTTGCCGCAAGTGGGCTGCTGGCTCAGTCTAGCCGCCGGCAAGCGGTTTACCGCGTCGCAATGGGGGCAGACCAGGTGCAGCGATTCAGGTTGCGTAGTGGTGGAAGTTGTCATGCTAATTCCTGATGGGATTATTCATAGGGTTCGATGTCGAGCCAGACCGCGTGCGACAGACGCTTGCCCTGCCATGTGCCGCCGCCGCGCAGCATGGCGTCGCAAGAGGTATTTTCGCCAAACAAGTTCTTCAGCGCCAGCTTACGGCGGAAACGGCGCGCCTCTTCGCGTCCCAGGTAGCCAATCAAGCGCCCGCCAATGAAAACGCCGACCGCCTTGTCGTCATGGGGATTGGCGTCGTCCGGCACCAGGATGGCTAGCTGCGGCGCCTTGGGATCATCCCCCTCGCCGGCCAATTGCGCGATGGCATCCTGGTAAGCCAGTTCGACCACGACTTCGGTTTCGTAACGGCCGCCGTCTTGCCAATGGTGGGCTGGCTTTGAGGTCGGCAATGGCAAAGCATATTTCCCGGCCGGCTTGGCGACGCTAGCGCGGCGCGCCGCGCCATTGCCCTTGAATAAAAAATAGACGATCAAGGCCGCCACGGGTAAAAACAGTAACAACATGGTTTCTTTCTGGGTGAGATGGTCGCGAAACGGCAAGAGCATAGCATTTCCGGACGCGCCCTTCCAGGCTTGCGCGCACAGTCGGCGCCGCCCACGCGTTCAATAAAACAGCGATAGCGCGATCGACCACATGAGCACGGCCACCGCGCCATCCAGCACGCGCCAGGCACGCGGCCGGGCAAACAGCGGCGCCAGGAAGCGCGCGCCAAAGCCGAGGCTGAAAAACCAGAGCGCCGACGCCAGCATCGCGCCGGCCGCGAAATACAGCGGCCCCGCCCCCGCCTGCTGGCCACCTATCGAGCCGAGCAGGATGACAGTATCGAGGTAGACATGGGGATTGAGCAAGCTCAACGCAAATGCCGTCGCGATCACATGGCTGGCCGGGCGCGCCGTGGCGCCCACATGCAAAACCGCCGGGCGCCACGCGGCCCTGGCCGCGCGCGCGCCATAGGCCAGCAAAAACGCGGCGCCGGCCGCCTTCATCCATAGCAGCAAAGCCGGATTGGCGGTAATCAAGCGGCCCATGCCGGCCACGCCGGCGCCGATCAACACCACATCGCACAAGATGCAGACGCAGACGCAGGCGAGCACATGCCGGCCTTGCAAGCCTTGCCTGAGCAAGAAGGCATTTTGGCTGCCGATGGCCATGATCAGGCTGGCGCCCAGTCCCATTCCCTTGAAAAATACTGCACTTTCCATGCGGTGTCCCCTTGATTGAATGGGGCAGCATAGGATGGATGCGAACATAAGTATAATGAATATTATTAACCGGACATAAGAGTACCTTATGAAATCTGTCGACTATCGCGGCCTGGCCGCGCTTGACGCCGTCATCGGCCACGGCAGTTTCGAGCGCGCCGCCGCCGCGCTGGCCATCAGCCAGCCGGCCGTCTCGCAGCGCATCCGCACGCTGGAAAATCTGGCGGGCACCTTGCTGATCGTGCGCAGCCAGCCACCGAGACCAACCGAGGCGGGGCAAAGGCTGATCGCCCATTTCCGCCAGGTAAAATTGCTGGAAGCGGCGCTGGAAGGGCCAGCCGGCCCCGGCACCCAATTGCCCGAACTGGCCATCGCCGTCAATGCCGACAGCGCCGCGACCTGGATGCCAGCCGCGCTGGCGCCGCTGCTGATACCGCCATCCTGCCTGCTCGATATCCGTCTGGACGACCAGGACCATACCCTGAGCCAGTTGCGCGAAGGGCGCGTGTTTGCCTGCGTAACTAGCGAGACGGCCCTGGTGGCCGGCACCACGGCCACGCCACTGGGCGTGATGCGCTATGTCTGCGCGGCCGCGCCCGCCTTCGCCCGTCGCTGGTTCGGCGCCGGCTTCACGCCGGACGCCGTGTTGCGGGCCCCGGCCCTGATCTTCAACCGCCGCGATACTCTGCACCGGCGCTATCTGGCGCATCGCCTGGGCATGGCGCAAGCCTTTCCGCACCATGCGCTCGGTTCCTCAGAGGGGTTCGTGCGCTTCATGGTGGCGGGATTTGCCTACGGCATGGTACCCCTGCTCCAGGTGCAGGCCGAACTGGCGAGCGGCACCCTGCTCGATTTGACGCCCGGCGATGGCCTGGACGTGGCGCTGATCTGGCATGCCTGGGATATCCAGACGCCGCTCACGCGCACGCTCTCGGAGAGTGTCATCGACACGGCCCGACTGCGCCTGCTGCAGCGGCCCGGATGATCTGGATGAGGCTCCTTCCTTCGACCCCATCACGACTGCCGCCTCAGCCGCGTCAACAGGCGTGCCGATGAAAAGCGCGACGGATTTTCAATCAGCCCTGTCAACCCCGTTCAATCAGCCTTCTCGGCCACAATAGCGCGACCGCCGCGCCCCTGCTGCTGCGGTCGACCTGCACCACCTTGTTGATTGCATGGCCATTGATTTCAGCCTTGACGCGATAGCTGCCCGCCCTGGGGAATTTGACCAGCAGGATGGGGCCGTCGCAGGTGGTTTGCAGCACTTCCTTGCCACGCAGGTCGCTAATGGCGACATTCACGTCGGCCAGGTAGGCGCCGGTATTTTCCGCAAATGTCAGCATCAGGTTATAGTTCGACGCCTCCCTCTTCATTTGGGCGGCCTCGCTTGAACCAATTCCCCCACACAGATAACTGACGCCATGCTCCCTCTGCGGCGCCATGCCGGTCCGCTCGCTGGGGCTTGCCAGCGCCGCCGCGCAAGCCAGACTGCAAGCCATCAAGAATCCATATTGTGCTTTCATGGTTGTTTCCTCCTTCAAGGAAGGGCAATCCGCGCCCCAAATCAGTGTCCCGACGACACTGGGTGGCTGTCTTGCCGCTTCCCGCATGGCGCCGCAAGAACGGCGCAGCGAAGGGGAAAGGCAAGCCAGCATATTCATATTGGATTGCGAAGTGGGGCTGCGGTTCCATCAGCGTTGCGTGACGGGCATACGCCCGACCGACGGCGGCGGCCATCGATCGGGCGGAACCGCATCAGCAGATACCGGCACGGTCGAGGGCTGGCATCCTCGAACCCGCATCGTTGTGTTGCAACACTCCTGCTGCGCTTGCCCTGTCGCGACTTATTCCTTGCGGGTGGTGGCGCCAGACTTGTTGACGCTTTGGGCGGCGCTTTGCGCCGAACCGCCTTGCGAGCTGTGCATGCTGCTTTGCGACGCCGCGCCCTGCATGCCTTCGCTGCCGCCCTGGCTGGCGGCGCTTTGCATGCTGGCGCTGCCGTGCATTTCAGCGCCGCGCGCGTCGCGCCGTTGCGCGCCGTTCGAGCCGCGATCGAAAGGATCGGAAAACTTTTGCATCGTATCTTGTTGCTTGCGCATGGTTTTTTCCGTTTCCTCGTTACTCACGCGAGCAACTTCTTCCGCCAGCGCTTTGGCCGTGCGGCTCGTTTCCTGCACATGTTCCTCGGCCACCTTGGCCAAGTCGACATGGCTGTCAGCGGCAAGGCGGGAAATGTGCTGCTGGTAAGCCCGGATCTTGCCGACGGTCGGTTGTGCGCGCGAAGCCGTGGCGTTGAACAGATCCAGCGGTTCGTGCGAGCTCATCATTTCGTGGCCTGCGGTGGCGCTTTCCTCGAGCATGGTTTGCGCCATCTGGATATTCAAATCGGTGAATTGTTGAACCGAGCGGAACATCGATTTGGATAGATCGTTAAAAAACGACAGCTGCGCTTCCATATGCGTTTTGGCGGCGGGAGTGACGGAAGAACGAGGGAAGGAAAATAGGAACATAAATTGCCTCAGAAAAAGTGTCAATTGATGGGATGTTTATATAGCATGACCGTGAAGCAGGGATACCGATCGCTATCGACCGACCTCGCCTTGCTGCGGCATGCGCGCGCTGAAAACAGGCTTGCCACCAAGGCAAGGCGCTTTCGGCACGAGACCCAAGGCTACGTCAGCGAGAGGGCCGAGGCATGATCTCAATCAAACGTCTGCATGACTGGGACCATTTCGCCGACCCGCGCACACTGAAATGATGAGCCAGCGCAAGGATGCGCAGGCAGGCGAGCCCGTCAGTTTTGTCCGTCAGACTATTTTTTCGCAACGCCAATTGGATTGACTTTCCCTTGATTCTCCCCAAGAATAAGCCAAAGAATCCTTTGATGAATTTTTCCCGCACTGCCCGCACTTTCCGCGCCGCCACCGCAGCGCACGCAAACTTGTCCCGAGAGGGGAAATATGCATCGTTTCGCACTGTGGCGCGTGGCGCGTGGCCCATGCAAGAGCGTGCGCAACGCGCATGCACGCCTGTGAACACCCTTTCCCCTGTCGTTTCCCATGCATTGCTGCAAGAGTTCAGCGCCTTTCTCGCATCCCGGCTCGGTTTGCACTTCCCTCCCGAGCGCTGGCCGGATTTAGCCTGCCATCTGCTGGCCATTGCGCGCGAGACCAAGCACGCGCAGCCCGACGCCTGCCTGCGCGCCTTGATGGCGCAGCCGCCGACCCAGGACCAGGTCGAGTTGCTGGCTCGCCACCTGTCAGTGGGGGAAACCTATTTTTTCCGCGACCCCGCCATGTTCGCCGTCCTCGAACACGAGGTATTGCCGCAACTGATAGCGGCGCGCCGGCGCGCCGGCGAACGCCGCCTGCGCCTGTGGAGCGCCGCTTGCTGCACCGGCGAGGAAGCCTATTCGCTGGCCATCGTGGTGAGCCGCCTGATCCCGGACCTGGCCGACTGGCAGATTTTGATACTGGCGACCGACATCAATGCCGCCTTCCTCGCCAAGGCCGCGCGCGGCGCCTATACCGCGTGGTCGTTTCGCGGCATGCCCGACGGCTACCTGGAACGCTATTTCGAGGCCAGGCCGGACGCTTCCCAAATGATCGCCCCCGCGCTGCGGCGCATGGTCAGCTTCGCGCACCTGAACCTGGCGAGCCAGGCCTACCCTGCGCCGGCCGGCAATACCGATGCGATGGACTTGATCTTGTGCCGCAATGTGTTGATGTACTTCACGCCGGAACGGGCCCGCCACGTGATCGGGCAATTGCACCGCGCCTTGCTTGGCGACGGCTGGCTGGTGCTCAATCCGAGCGAGGTCGGCGCGGCCCTGTTGCCAGGCTTTACAGCAGCCAACTTCGCCCACGCGGTCTTGCACCGCAAGGCGGGCGCGGCGCCCGGGCCGGCCATGGCGCGCCCGCCGATCCCGATCCCGATCGCGCACCATGGCCGCGACGCCGGGCCTGCCGACGCCCCGGCCCACGCCCCGGCCCACGCCCTGCTGGCGCGCACCCATGCCAATATGGGGCAATTGGGCCTGGCGCGCCAACATTGCGACGCCGCGTTGCGCGGCAACCAGTGCGACCCCGCCCTGCATTATTTGATGGCGCTGATCCTGCAAGAACAAGGCCATGAGCGCGACGCCGTGGCCGCCTTGAAGCGCGTCCTGTTCCTCAACCAAAAATTCGTACTGGCCCACTTTGCCTTGGGTCACCTGTGTCGCAACGATAGCGGCGCGGCGGCGCGCCACCGGGGCCGTGCTCTCACGTTGCTGGCCGACTACCCGCCGCAAGCGATTCTGCCTGAATCGGGCGGCATGAGCGCGGCCCGGCTAATCGAGCTGATCCATGCAGGCATCGCTTGACAGGCAGTTCAAGACAGGGTGCACTTCCACACCGCAAAGGCCATCATGAAAGTATCTGATCTGAAAATCGGCACCCGGCTCAGGCTCGGCCTGGCGGTCATCATCGTCGTGCTGTTGGCGCTGATCGGCATCGCCTACCTCAACTTCGCGAAGCTGGCCCTGGCCAATGAATGGAATTTCCACACTTACCAGGTGATCGGAAAACTGAATGGCATGGTGGCCAGCTTGATCGACATCGAAAGCGGCGCGCGCGGTTTCGCGCTGAGCGGCGACGCGGCCTCGCTTGAACAGTACACCATCGGCAAGGAAAACTTGAAGAGCGACCTGGAAAAAACCCTGACCTTGACCATCGACAATCCAGGCCAGCAATTGCGGCTGCGCAAGCTGGCACAGCAACAACACCATTGGCTGGAAACCAATATCGATCCCCTGATCGCGCTGCGCCGCGCGCTCAGCGATGACAAGCTCGCTTCCATGGCGGCGGCGGCGCGCGCCGGCGAAGCGCGGAGCGGCATGACTGCCATGCGCGTCCTGTTGGCGGAAATAAATGATGCCGAGGAAATGCTACTTGCGCAACGGACAAAGGAGGCCGACACGCTGCACACCACCAGCATCATCACGCTGATCGCCGGCGGCTTCGCCGCGCCGCTGCTGGCAGCCTTGCTCGCCACATGGCTGGAGCGCACCATCACGATACCCTTGAATCAGGCGATCAACCTGGCCACCCAGGCCGCCAAGGGCGACTTGAGCGCCAGGATCGAGGTCAGCTCGAAAGACGAAACGGGCGCACTGCTAAATGCGCTCAAGGACATGAACCGCTCGCTGACACTGATGACGCGCGAGATCGACGATGGCGTCAATCTGCTGGCCGTCTCCAGCAACGACATTCTGGCCGGCACCACCCAGATGGCAGTGAGCGCCCAGCAAACGGCCAGCGCGATCGCCGAGACCGCCGTGACGGTCGAGGAAATCAAGCAAACCTTGATGGCATCCAGCCAGAAGGCGCAAAATGTGTCGGAGACGGCGCAGCAAGCGGTCCAGGTGTCGCAGTCCGGACAAGGCGCGGTGGCCGAACTGGTCGACGGCATGCGTGAGATTCGCGCGCAAATGGAACTGATCAGCGACACCATCGTGCGCCTGTCCGAACAGGGCCAGGCCATCGGGGAAATCATCAACACCGTCAATGGCTTGTCCGAGCAATCGAACGTGTTGGCCGTGAACGCCTCGATCGAGGCAGCCAACGCGGGCGAGCACGGCAAGGGTTTCGCAGTCGTCGCGCAAGAAGTCAAAAACCTCGCCGAACAGTCGAAACAAGCCACCGTGCAAGTGCGCACCATCCTCTGGGACGTGCAAAAGGCGAGCAGCGCCGCCGTGCTGGCCACCGAACTGGGCAGCAAGGCGGTCGATGTCGGCAGCAAGCAATTGGCCGGCGCCGGCGAGGCGATCCGGCAATTGGCCGACAGTCTGGTCGAGAATGCCCACGCGGCCAGCCAGATCACGCTGGCGGCCCAGCAGCAATTGATCGGATTCGACCAGTTGCGCCTTGCAATGAAGGAAATCCAGTGTTCGACCGACCAGAACCGCCTGAGCACGCGCCAAGCCGAGGTGGCCGCCCACGAACTGTACGCGCTGGGGCAAAGGCTCAAGGCCATGCTGGCCCGCTACACGGTGTGACACGCTAACCCGATCCCGGCATAAGGCACGCATGAGCACGCACGACGACGACTTCCTGCAATTGCTGCTGGCAACCTTCAAGATCGAGGCGACCGAACATCTCGATGCGATGGCCGGCTACCTGCAGGCGCTCGAACTGGACGCGCCCGGCACGCGCCACGCCGAGCTGCTCGAGTCGCTGTTTCGGGAAGCCCACAGCATGAAGGGCGCGGCCCGCGCGGTCGACCTCGACGACCTGGAAACGCTGTGCCACGCGTTTGAAGGTGCGCTTGCCGCGCACAAGGGACAAGCCCTGGAACTGACGCCCGCCATGCTCGAGACGCTGGCCGCAGGCCTGGCGCAACTGGCCGCGTTGACGCGCGACAGCGTCGACGCAAAGCCGGCCTGGGCGCCGGCGCGCCTTGCCGAGCTTGTCGCCGCGCTCGATCGCTTGCGCGACGGCGCGCCCGCGCCGGCCCGCAGCGCGCCGGCGCCGGCCATCCGCGCGCCCGCGCCCGGCGCCCCGCCGCTGCAGGCGTCCAGCGACACGGTGCGCATCTCGACCGGCAAGCTGGCCAGCTTGCTGACACAGGTCGAGGAACAACTGGCCCTGAAATACCACGCGGCCCAGCTGGCCGGCGAACTGGGCGCGCTGCGGGAAGCGCTGACGGCCTTGAAAAATGCGGCCGGAAAAACCGCGCGCGACGCGCGCGCCCTGCGCCGCAGCGGTGCCGCCCGCGACGGCGCCCTGCTGACGCGCGTGCTCGACGGCGCCGAACAGAACCAAGACCTCGCCAAGACTTGCTGCGAGCGCCTGGCGCACATCGAAGGGGCCGCGCAGCAAGACCGGCGCGCCCTGTGCGGCATGGTCGATGCCTTGCACGAGAATGTGAAAGAGACCCTGATGCTGCCGTTTGGCAGTCTGTCGATGGGCTTGTCGCAACTGGTGCGCACGCAGTCGCGCGCCAACGGCAAGCACATCGAATTGCACCTCGAAGGGGCGGCAATGGAAGTGGACCGGCGCATCCTCGAACAATTGAAGGCGCCGCTGATCCATTTGATCAGCAATGCGATCGACCACGGCATCGAGAGTCCAGCCCGGCGCGTGGCGGCGCACAAGACGGCGCAGGCGCGCATCGTGGTGGCGCTCGCGGCCCGCGCCGGCAACATGATTGAATTGACGGTCAGCGACGATGGCGCCGGCATCGACCTGGCGCAACTGGGCGCCACCGCCGTCAAGTGCGGCTTGCTGGAAGCGCGGCAATTGCCCGCCATCGGCCGCGACGCGCTGCTGGCGCTGCTGTTTGAATCGGGCTTTTCGTGCGCGCCGATGTTGACCGGCAGTTCGGGCCGCGGCCTGGGCCTGGCGATCGCGCGTGAAAAAGTCGAACGTCTGGGCGGCAGTATCAAGATCGCCCGCTCCGACCACCTCGGGAGCCAGTTTTGCATCGCGCTGCCGGCCACCCTGACGGCCTTGCGCGGCCTCTTGGTGGCCGTCGGCGAACAGCGCTTCGTGCTGCCATTGCGCAATGTCGAACGGGTGCTGCGTTTGCCGCAAACGGCCCTGGTCAGCGTGGAAAATCGCGCCTCGATCATACTTGGCGATCGCGTCATGGCGCTGCTGCCGCTGGCGGCCATCCTCGGCCTGCAGCCAGCGGCCCTGGCGCCGGACTGGTTGACGGTGTTGGTACTGGTGGCCGGCGAGAAGCGCCTGGCTTGCCAGGTCGATGCCATCGACTCCGAGCAGGAAGTGCTGCTCAAGCAATTGGGGCCGCTGCTGCGGCGCGTGCGCAATATCGCCGGCGCCGCCATTCTTGGTCCGGGCCGCGTGCTGCCGGTCTTGAATGTGGAAGACTTGCTGGTCTCGGCGCAAGCGGTGGCGCCGGCGCCGGCGCGGCGCGCCGCCAGCGCGCGCGCCGCGGTGCTGGTGGTCGACGATTCGATGACCTCGCGCACGCTGCTCAAGAATGTGCTGGAAACGGCCGGCTACGAAGTGAGCACGGCGGTCGATGGCAAGGAAGCCTTGCAGACCTTGCGCGGCGCCAAATTCGACTTGCTGGTGTCGGACGTGGACATGCCGCGCATGAACGGCTTCGACTTGACGGCCCAGGTGCGGGCCGACCACGCCCTCAGCGAGTTGCCGGTGATCCTGGTGACATCGACCGGCTCGCGCGAGCACAAGGAGCGCGGCATCGAGGTCGGCGCCAGCGCGTATATCGTGAAAAGCGATTTCAAACAAAGCAATCTGCTCGACCTCGTCAGGAGCTTGCTGTGAGCCGGCCGACGCGCCGCATCCGGGTGCTGGTGGTGGACGGCTCGCCCGGTGCGGCGCTGGCGCTGGCGCGGGCGCTGGCGGACGACGCAGCGTTGGAAGTGATCGGCTGCGCCGCCGATGGTGCGCAAGCGTTCAGCATGGCGCAACACTGGCGCCCCGACGTGATCCTGATGGATGCCGATTTGCCCGGGTTGGGCGCGTACGCGGCCACGCACCTGATCATGCAGCGCTGCCCGACCCGCATCATGATGCTCGGCGCGGCCGATGGCGCCAAGTGGCGTGAAGCGGGCGCGCTGGCCCGGGTCGACAAGCCCGCCGCCCCCCGCCACGCCCGGCTCCTCGCCAACTTGCGGCTGACGGCCAGGCTGATGGCCGAGGTGCCGGTGCTCACGCCCCAGGCGCCGCGCGCGCCGGCCGCGCGCCCGATCGAACTGGTGGCGATCGGCGCCTCGACCGGCGGGCCGCTGGCGTTGCACGCCATCTTATCGCGCTTGCGGCCCGGGTTCGCGGCCCCGATCGCCATCGTGCAGCATATGTCAGCCGGCTTCACCGCCGGCTTCGCCGACTGGCTGGCCAGGAGCGCGGACTTCCCGGTGCGTCTGGCGCAGCAAGCTGAAGTACTGCAAGCTGGTGTCGCCTATCTCGCGCCGGACGGCATGCAAATGCGGGTGCAGGCCGACCGCAGCGTGCGCCTGAATCCCGATCCGCCCGAATATGGCGTGCGTCCGTCCGTATCCTATTTGTTCCGCTCGGTCGCGGCGCAATTCGGCCCGCGCGCAGTCGGCGTGCTATTGACCGGCATGGGACGCGACGGCGCGCTCGAATTGAAGCTGATGCGCGAAGCGGGCGCCCTCACCATGGCGCAAGACGCGGCCAGTTGCGTCGTCTTCGGCATGCCCGGCGAGGCGGTACTGCTCGACGCGGCGCTGCAGGTGCTGGCGCCGGCCGCCATCGCGGCCAAACTAAACACGATACTGGAGACCTGGCGCGCGCCTTTTTAAGAGTACACTGAATCAGATATGCCAACAGTCCGATCTGCCGGCAAGGGATAACAGCGTGGATGCAGCGAACCGTATCAGCAAGGATCAGGTCAATATCCTGATTGTCGAGGATAGCCCGACCCAGGCCGCCAAACTGCGCTTCATGATAGAGCGCGCCGGCTATCCGGTGCGACTCGCCGTCAACGGCCGCCAGGCGCTGGCCGCGATTGCCGAACGCGCACCGAATCTGGTGCTGTCCGACATCGTGATGCCGGAAATGGATGGCTATGCACTATGCCGTGCCATCAAGTCCGATGCCTGCCTGCATGACGTGACCGTGATCCTCATCACGGCCCTGACCGATCCCGGCGATATTGTGCGCGGGCTTGAATGCGGCGCCGACAATTTCATTCGCAAGCCATATTCCGAAGGGTATCTGCTGGCGCGTATCGAACAAGCCTTACTAAACCAACAATTGCGGCGCCATCCCAAGCAGGACGGGCGCAGCGGGATCATGATCGTACTCGACCAACAGAAATACCTGATCAACTCGAAGCCGCAACAAATTCTCGACCTGCTGATCTCGACCTATGAACAGGCGGTGTGCGGCAATGAAGAGTTGCGCTCGCGCGAACGGCAAGTGAAGGAATTGAATACCCGCCTGACCCAGCGCGCGCTCGAACTCGAGACCAGCAACCAGGAAATGGGCGCGCTGCTGCATACCCTGACGCTGACCCAGGAAACCCTGCTACGCAATGAAAAAATGGCCTCTCTTGGCGCCCTGGTGGCCGGCGTCGCGCACGAGCTCAACACGCCAATTGGCAATAGCCTGATGGTCGCCACCACGCTGGCCGACAAGACCCGCTTCCTGAGCGCCCAATACGCCGGCACGCAAGCCGTCCGGCGCTCCGAGCTGGAACGCTATCTGGGCGACGCCGGCATCGCCAGCGACATCTTGCAACGCAACTTGACGCGGGCGGCGGAACTGGTCACTTCCTTCAAGCAAATCACGGTCGACCAGACCGGTTCGCGCCGGCGCCAGTTCGAGCTCAAGCAAATGGTCGCCGAAATCGGCGCTGCCCTGTCGCCAGCCTTCAATACGCGGGCCTTCGAACTGGTGCAAGCGATCCCCGAGGACATCGTGCTGGACAGTTTTCCCGGCCCCTTGAGCCAGACGGTCGCCAATCTGATCAACAACGCCCTGATCCATGGCTTTGACGGACGCGACCATGGCCGCATCCGCATCTCGGCCCTGCGCCGCGCCGAGGGCTGGGTTGACCTGGTGGTCGCCGACGATGGGGTCGGCATCCCGCTCAATGACCTCAAGCACATTTATGACCCCTTCTTCACCACCAAGCTTGGCCTGGGCGGCTCGGGGCTGGGGCTCAATATCATTTACAACGTCATCACCCGCGTCCTGGGCGGCCAGATCGATACCAAGAGCGAAGTCGGGGGCGGCACCGTCGTCACGCTCAGCCTGCCCCTGCTGGCGCCGGAGCCGGCCTTGCCCGTGCCGCCGCGCGAGCGGCAAGACGTGCGCGACCGCATGGTGTAAGCACATGGGCGCCTTGCAGAACATGCTGGTCTGGACCCTCGACACGCGCTCCTATGCGCTGCCGCTGACGAGCATCGAACGGGTCTTGCCGGCGGTGGCGAGCAGCGCCTTGCCCGACGCCCCCGACAGCGTGCTGGGACTGGTCGACGTGCATGGCCGCCTGGTGCCCGTGTTTGACATGCGCCGCCGGTTTCTATTGCCGCCGCGCGAAACGGCCTTGTCCGACCTGCTGGTGCTGGCGCGCGCCAATCGGCGCCCGGTCGCATTCTATGCCGATAGCGTACGGACCGCGCCCGTCGGCGCGATCGAAGCGGTGGCCGAGCATTTGACGGCGGGACGCGCTTTCGTCACGGGCGTCGCGCAAACACCCGATGGCATGATCGTGATCCACGACCTCGAACGCTTCCTCACGCTCGACGACGACGCGTGCCTGCGCCTTGCGCTGTCGCTTGCCGCCTGATGCGCAGCGCCCCTCCCCCGCCTTCCGCCGTAGCCGCCGACGCAAACACGGTGCGCGACATCTTGCGCAGCCGCGCGCAAGCGCTGGCCCGCGTGCCCGCAGCGGTGGCAAGCGGCGAATTGCTCGAAATGGTGGAGTTCATGCTCGGCCGGGAGCACTATGCGTTCGAATTGCGGTGGGTACGGGAAGTGGCCAACTTGCCGCCCGTGACGCCGCTGCCTTGCGTGCCGGCCTACGTGCTGGGCCTGATCAACTTGCACGGACAAATCTTGAGCGTGATCGATATCAAGCGCTTCTTCGATTTGCCGCAGCAAGGGATCGCCAATCTGAACCGAGTGATCGTTTTGCGCAACCACACGATGGTGTTCGGCGTGCTGGCCGACGATATTCTCGGCGTGCGGCGCGTCGAACGCGGCGCGATCCACGGCGCGCCGGCAAACGAGAGGCAAGGCGCCTATCTGATGGGCGTCACGCGCGAGCGCCTGCTGGTGCTCGACGCAAAAAAAATACTCTGCGACCCGGCCTTGCGCGTCGACCAAGACGCCGATCATGGCGTCGCGCAAGGATAGCGTCGCATAATACTGGCCCTCTTGCGACCCAAGGCGCCGTTTGCCCCTTATGTATCGACGATCAGCAAAGTGCCGCCACTGCCCGGCGCGACGGCGCGCGCCACGCCTCGGACAATGCGGCGGCGACGTTTTTCAAGGAAATAGGCTTCATCGTATTGCCTTGCGGTAGCGCTCCAGGCGCTGTTGCAGGGTTCCCGTGTGAAGTTCAAATAAATAAATGATTGTCGAAATCATGGAAATACAAGGACAGTCCCTCGCCATCGACGCGCGGCCGGGGCGGCTTGATATCGACGCCGAGTCCGCGCAGGCGGCTTTCAAAAAGGGCCAAATCATCTAGCCCGACCTTGAAGGCAAGATGCTGATAGCTGCGCTCGGCCGGCGCATCGCCTTCCATGGCCGCCAGCCAGACGCCGCCAACGAGAAAAAAACGCTCGCGCGACAGGGAAAAAGTGGCGGGACCGCTGTCATAGACTTGCCGTCCGCCCAAGCCTTCGCAAAAAAATTGCGTCGCCCGCGCCAGGTCGCGCACGATAAAAGTGCTGTGGTCAAGTAATTTCGGACACAAAAATAGGTTCGATTTTTGCCATTTTCCGCTCGTAGGCGGCGGGCGGCAGATTTCCCAATACTGAATT
>JBEONR010000054.1:0-33119 GCA_040544385.1 Oxalobacteraceae bacterium GrIS 1.11 | reverse complement strand
GAAAAACTGCGAGCGATCGCTCAACACCAGCTTACAGTTCATCCACCTGGCCTTCCTGGCGATGCTGCTCAGGAGATCGTGAACACGTTCTGAGGGTACTCGACGCGCATACCATCGGCTTTGCCGATCTGCAGGGCAATCGCCAGTACATCAGCCTTGGAAACATGTCGCACGACGGGCGCATCGCTTTGATTCTGATGGACTGGGTGGCCAAGCGCCGCCTCAAGGTGATGGGACGGGTACGCGTCGTCGAGCGGCAGGAGGATACGGACCTGGTCGCGCGTGTCGCCATACCCGGCTACGGTGTGCCGGAACGCGCCTACATCATTACAATCGAAGGCTTCGACTGGAATTGTCCACAGCACATTACCCAGCGCTACCCACGCGCCAGCGTCGATCAGGCGATGATGGCGCTGCGTGCACAGGTCGCCCAACTGCAAGATGCGGCGGCGAACAATTCACGCCAGCGGCAGGCGGCCAGCGGCAACGGTCCCCTCCACCTGAGGCTGCGCGCCATACGGCAGGTATCGCCCAGGGTGCGGGTCTATGAGCTGGCCACCGCCAACGGCGGGCCCCTGCCGCCCGAAGCGGTCGCCGGCGCGCATCTGGAAGTGCCCGTGCGGCTCCAGGACAGCCAGGAAGTGTTGCGCCACTATTCGCTGATGCCGCTCATCGGCCACCCTGACGCCTGTGAAATCGCCGTCCAGCGTGAAGACAAGGGGCGCGGCGCATCGGTCGCCATCCACGCGCAGTGGTCGCTCGGCCTGGAACTGCGCTTGTCCGCGCCACGCAACCATTTCCCCTTGCACCAGGACGCGAGACCAACCCTCTTGCTGGCCGCTGGCATAGGCATTACGCCGTTGCGCGCGATGGCCCTGCAGCTTCATCAGCATGGGCGGCCGTTCGCATTGCATGTCGGGGCCAGGGACAGCGCAGATGCGGCCTTGGTGGCGGGCGTTCCCTTCAAACCGGTCCTGCACCTGTCGACCCAGGGAGGCCGTATGGACGTCGCCGCCTTGATAGACGCGGCCACCGACGACACGGTGGTCTATGCCTGCGGCCCGGAACACTTTATCGAGCAAGCCAGCGCGGCGGCCCAGCAGCGCGGCCTGGTGTTGCACGTCGAGCGTTTTGCGCCGGCCGCCGCGCGCCTGGACGACCGCAGCATTACCGTCACCCTCGCGCGAAGCAAGAAGACCGTGCTGGTGGCGCCCGGAACCAGCATTCTGGAGGCGGTGGAACAAGCTGGCGTGCAGGCGCTCGCGTCATGCCGCACGGGCGATTGTGGCACTTGCACCGTGGCCTGCCTGGCGGGCGAGCCGGAACACCGCGATCAGTTCCTGACCGAAGCGGAAAAACAGGAGGACAAACGGCTCTGCATCTGCGTTTCGCGTGCGCGTGGCGACGCGCTCACTCTGGATCTGTAGCGGGACGGCGCCGCGCAGTTGGTGACGAAGTCGCCGACCGGTTGCGCCGCGCGGTGACGCCCTCGACATCAGTGTTGTTGCCCACTAGGCTGGGGGGCACGCCTGGCAGGTAGGGCGAGCATGGGTGTGGTTCAATCGCGGGTGACACGCGAGGCGCGGGTTGTTGCGGATGAGCGATACCGTGGTCCCTTCATCTGAACCGTGCTCGCCCATGAATCCATCCATTTGCCCGGCAGCGAAGCTGCCCGAAGCCGACCGAATTAATCTGGCCGTTCAGGCGCTGGCGGGAACGGCAACGATCAGCGACCTGGCGGCGGGACACGACGTCAGCCGCAAATTCGTCTACGAGCAGGCGAACAAGGCCAGGGCCAGTCTGGCCGAGGTCTTCGCGTCAAGCGCACCGGACAACGAGGTGCTGTTCGAGCTGTCCGTTACCAAGACTTGGCTGCGCGAGTTGACGCTGGGATTGCCCCTCATTTGTCACAGTTCGTACTGCGGCGTGGTGGAATTGATGCGCGACGTGCTGGGCGTGTCCATCAGCGAAGGCACCATCCACAACGTCCATCAAGCGGCGGCCCGCCAGGCCGGCGCAATCAACCGCACTGTGGACCTGTCGTCAATTCGTGTCGGCTTGCACGACGAAATCTTCCAGGGATCCCAGCCCGTGCTCGCCGGTGTCGACGCCAGGTCGACCTACTGCTATCTGCTTGCCGCGGTCGAACATCGCGATGCCGACACCTGGGGAGTTCATCTGCTCAACGCTTCGCTGCAAAGTTTGAATCCCGACTACACGGTCGCCGATGCGGGCCAGGGGCTGCGCGCAGGACAGAAGGCGGCCTGGGGCGACTAGCCCTGTCACAGCGACGTTTTCCACATCCAGCATCAGTGCGAGGCCCTGGCCAACACCTTGGCCGGCATCGCCAAAGGCGCCAAGTCGCGGCGCAAAAAGCTGCCGGCCAGAGCCGGGAAAGCGCGCCAGGATCCGGACCTTGGCGACCGGATCACGCTCGCCCTGCGGGCCGAAGCGGCGGCGCATGCGCTTGCCGGCGACATCCGAACGCGCACAGCCTGGTTCGCCCACGACATTCTGGCGTTGGCCGGGCCCGACCTGCCGATCCGGAAAGATCTGTTCGACTTCATCGTCACTGAGTTTGGCCGGCGCGAGTCCGACGATCCGCGTCGCATCCGCCCGGTACGTGTCGCGTTGCAAAACCAGCGCGACGATCTGCTCGCGTTCGCCGGCGTACTCGATGACAAGCTGAGCACGATCGCGATCACCCACCAATTGCCGGAACACCCCGTGCGCGCCGCTTGCGTGCTGCACCGCAAGCCGAGCACATCACCCGCATACTGGCAAGGGTGGAACCGGCTGCGCGCCGGGATGGGCGCTCAATTCCATGCCGCCTTCGACGCTGTGGCGCAGGCCATGGCGCAGACACCACGTTCGAGCGCGCTGGTCGAGAATCTGAACTCAAGCTTGCGAAACTACTTCACACTGCGTCGCCAGCTCGGCGGCTCGTACTTGGACCTCCAGCAGTTCTTCCTGAACCAGCGCTGCTTTCTGCGCAGCCGGGTTCCGCAGCGGGTCGGTAAAAGTCCGACCGAGCTGATGACAGGCCAACACCATCCCCACTGGCTCACGCTCCTCGGCTTGGGCCCGCTTCAGCCACAGCGAGCTTGAGCCGTGGGAGGCCGCAAGCCTCCTGGTACGACTCCCGTATCATTAAAATCCCATTGCTTTGGTGGAAGTATTTCGCTCGCCTGTGTTACCCAAAATAGGTCTTTTTTGAACCACGCCCAATATCGCTTCAACCGGCGTACCGACATGGCTGCCATGGTGCCCCGATTGGCGGTCGCGCTGGCACAGACGAGGCCCTGTCCGAAACGGTTGGCATTGGGAAAGACTGAGGTAAGAACATAATCAGGTTCGGATAAGTGATTGAATTTATGGGGGATTTATCCAAAAATCAGACGAAAAAATCCTGTGCAGACAAATTTACCATCGCATTGCAGAAAAATTCGCTTTCCACTACGCAGTTGCGGCGGCTTTTCATGATTTCCCGTTATATAGGAGGTTCGTGGTCCGTGAGCGGTTTCGTCAAAAACTGGAAGCTGCAAATGAAACCTCGTGCGCAGTCTTTGGGTCCCCGATGTTGCTTTATCTCTACGAAGCAAAGAACTGAGCAGAGTCTGCAACTTGCCACACGCCTTTAACTCGACCGTTATCATCTATGCCCCAAGCATGAGAGAAACGTAGCAATACTGGGGAGCCACCATCGATTTTTGTAATTTGATAGTGACCAAGCGCCACTACCGTATCTCCACCGTCTACAAATATATCTGGAAAGGCACTAAAAGAATGAAAGCGAGCAAGTAGGTTTTGATAAAACCCGCCAAATACTTCAGAAATGCCGCAATATATTGCACCGCCAGGGAAACCTGGTGCCACATCCCATACAGGATCATTGACTAATATTTTTTGTATTAAACTTTGGTCTTTCGCTTTTAGGGCCCGATAAAGCGCTTTAACTTGTCGTAGATTTATAGAATCGTTTGAGCTTTCATCTAAAGCGGAAGTTTGGACATTATTCATTAGAAGTCTTTCTGTACCGAAGTGCGATACGATAAATTACGGAACGAAGATAGAGGTATTGCTGTTGGCGCCGACGCCAGATTGACCCACTGCGCCGATTCTGCATGCCCCGGACCCTGCCTCCAGGAACCGCATGGAGTGCGTGGTTACGAGGATTAGCTTGGTCACCGAATCTCGGCCGCCTGGTTCAATCTGGCGTAGACGCCAACAAGGGGCCTCAGAAAGCGTTGGCATGTATGGTATTCATGTGATGGGCGGTACTGAGCGCCGTCAGGTAGCCGCTGCGGCCGTTCAGGACGTCAATCTGGGCCAGGTGGTCAACCAGTATGGTAATCATGGTGCCAATTTGCGGGAGGTATTCTGGCTTGGTGCTGCGGCGGACGTCCGGTTTTGACTGCGTGCACGCGTTTTTGAAAATCGCGATTACGCTGTTCCAGGGGAGAACAGGGGAAACGGAAAAAATAGTACGTTAAGGATTTTCCCGCGTCCGTAGCGGTCGAAATTGCCCCTCGTCGACTTTCCGGTTCTGGCGCCAAACGTAATCACCGGTCAGGTTGATGTGCTCCCAGCCGAGCGGTGACATATACTGCTGTAGGGAATCGTCTTTCAAACTGCCGGCGTTGCGCAGCGCCTGGGCAGCACGCTCCAGGTAAACGGTATTCCATAGCACGATTGCCGCCGTCACTAGGTTCAATCCGCTGGCCCGGTACCGCTGCTGCTCGAACGTCCGGTCCCGGATTTCGCCGAGCCGGTGAATGAAGACCGCCCTGGCTAAGGCGTTGCGCGCCTCCCCCTTGTTGAGCCCCGCATGCACGCGCCGGCGCAGTTCGACGTTCTGCAGCCAGTCCAGGATAAACAGCGTGCGTTCGATGCGGCCCAGCTCGCGCAGCGCGAGCGCCAGGCCGTTCTGGCGCGGGTAGCTGCCGAGCTTGCGCAGCATGAGCGACGCCGTCACGGTGCCGTGCTTGATCGACGACGCCAGGCGCAGGATGTCGTCCCAGTGCGCGCGCACATGCTTGATGTTCAGGGTGCCGCCGATCATGGTCTTCAAACCCGGGTATTCCTGGACGGTTCCCGGAATGTACAGTTTCGTGTCGCCCAGGTCGCGTATCCGCGGTGCGAAGCGAAATCCGAGCATGTGCATCAGCGCGAACACGTGGTCAGTGAAGCCGGCCGTGTCCGTGTAGTGCTCCTCGATGCGCAAATCCGACTCGTGGTAAAGCAGCCCGTCGAGCACATAGGTCGAATCGCGCATGCCGACGTTGACCATTTTGGTGCTGAACGGCGCGTACGTGTCCGAAATATGGGTGTAGACCATCTTCCCCGGTTCGGCGCCGTACTTCGGATTGATGTGGCCGGTGCTTTCGGCCCGGCCGCCGGCGCGGAAGCGCTGGCCATCCGACGACGAGGTGCTGCCATCGCCCCAGTTCGCGGCGAACGGGTGGCGAAACTGGACATTGACGAGATCGGCCAGACCGGCCGAATACGTCTCGTCGCGAATATGCCATGCCTGCAGCCACGACAGTTTCGAGTAATTCGCACCCGGGCTCGATTCCGCCATCTTGGTCAGGCCGAGGTTGATCGCGTCGGCCAGGATCGCCGAAAGCAGTAACGTCCGATCTTGGACCTGCGCGCCGCTTTTCAGATGCACGAAGTGGCGGGTGAACCCGGTCCAGTCGTCCACATCCATCAGCAACTCGGTGATTTTGATGCGAGGCAGCAGAATGCTGCTTTGGTCGATCAGCGCCTGCGCCGATTCTGGCACGATCGGGTCCTGCGGCGTGATTTTCAAGCCCGTGGCGCTGATGATCGCGTCGGGCAGCTCGTTGG
Source organism: Oxalobacteraceae bacterium GrIS 1.11 (assembly GCA_040544385.1). Classification (GTDB taxonomy): domain Bacteria; phylum Pseudomonadota; class Gammaproteobacteria; order Burkholderiales; family Burkholderiaceae_D; genus Janthinobacterium. Next base: position 27,269 of record JBEONR010000054.1, on the reverse strand, counting down.
CCAGCGCAAGCCGGTTGACCGTGCTCAGTTGCTGGTTCAACAGCAGCACGCGCTCAAGCAGGTACTGGTCGAGGTCGGGATTGATCGCAATGGGCAGTGCGCGCGCCTGTTGGAGTGCGCTGAATTTGTCCGGCGGCAGCAAATAGTCCTCGAAATCCCGGAACTGGCGCGAGCCCAGAACAGAGATATCGCCAGAACGCAGGGCATTTTTCAGTTCCGAGAGCGCGCAAATTTCGTAGAAGCGGCGATCGATACCCTCTCCGGTGAAGACCAGCGGCTTCCACCGCGCCTTGATGAAGGAGGTCGGGGCATCCTCCGGCACTTTGCGCGATCCGGTCGCGTTCATCTCGCGCACCACGTCGATGGCGTCCAAGACCGCTTGCGCCGCCGGCGCCGCCTTCAGCTTGAGCACGTCCAGGAACTCGGGCGTATAGCGGCGCAACGTGCCGTATTGCTCCCCGATCAGAGAAAGATGGTCGAACGTTTGTGGCTGGGCCAGTTGGGCCGCTTCGGTCACACTTTGTTCGAACTCGCTCCACGGCAGCACTGTTTCGATGGCGGCATACGGATCGCCGCCCGATTCCTTCGCCACGACCAGCGCCCGGCCAATGCGCGAATACAGCCGCACCTTGTCGTTAAACGCCTTGCCCTGCTTTTGGAACTCCTGCTGATGCTTGTTCTTGGCGGCGCTGAAAAGTTTGACCATGATCCGGTCGTGCAAATCGATCAGCTCATCGATGACGGTGGCCATGCCCTCGATCACGAGCGCGACCAGGGTCGCGTAACGTCGCTCGTCCTCGAAATCGGCCAGATCACGCGGCGTCATCTGCGCGCCTTCCCGCGCCATCTTCAGCAGCCGGTTCTGGTGGACCTGGCGGCCGAGACCGTCTGGCAAAGCGAGCGACTGGAATATCTTGAGGCGTTCGATGTGCTCCCGCACGTAGCGGGAATTTGGCCTCAACGGCGACTGACGCAGCCATACCAGCCAGGTGAGATTGCTATCCGGCGCAACGTTGAGCAGGTTGTCCAATCCGCGCAGATGGTGCGGCTGCAGCGGTTCCAACAGTATCCGGTAAATGCGCCGGTTGGCGCGCGTCACCGCTTCCGCGCAGGCCCGCTCAATGACCGACAGCGCCGGCAAAATGATGCGCCGCTGGCGTAATGTGTCCAAAGCTTGCGCCGCGAGTACCAGCCCTTTGTCGGTTTGCATGGCGAGGTCGGCAAGGCTATGCACCAGCGTGCGGAAGTCAGGCAGACCAAATGCGGACAGGCTGAGGTAGGCGCGGAGTTCCTGAAAGTGTTCGCGTCGCGTTTCGTCGCGCGCGCCATACTGAGGCCATGCGGCGGCGTCGCTGCGTATCTGCCGAGCGATCCAGTCGATTACCGGGGCCGGCACCAGCATGTCGCTGGCCAGAGCGTATCCCGGATAACGCAGCAGGCAAAGCTGAACAGCGAAGCCAACACGGTTGGCGTCGCCACGACGCTGCCGAATCAAAGATAAATCGGACTCTGTGAAGCTGTAGTGCCGGATCAGATCGTCTTCCCCTTCGGGCAAGGCCATCAGGTTGTCCCGCTCGGTGGCGGACAGAATGGAACGACGGGGCATGCGGGCTCCTGGATGATGGATGATTGCGCAAACGTTCGTTTGCGCAATCAAATGGCCGCACACGATTCCTATGGCGTTTACATGGTGCGTAAATGTATTGCATAATAATTGTCATTGGCAACAGGTTTATGCTGAACGGACCGTATCAAGGAGCAAACTGGTGGAACCGCAAGACGTGCAAGCTGTAACAGCGACAACCGGTCTGGCCGGCGACATCCGCGTCCTGATCGGCGAAGCGCGGGCCGGACTGGCCGCCACGGTCAATTCGGCCTTGACCATGCTGTACTGGCGCATTGGCCGGCGCATCCGCGCCGAGGTGCTCCAAGGGGAGCGGGCCGGCTACGGCGAACAGATCGTCGCGTCGCTGGCGCGACAATTGGAAGTCGAACACGGGCGCGGCTTCGGCGCCAAGAACCTGCGCCACATGCTGCGCTTTGGCGAGGTGTTCGAGGCCGAGGAGATTGTCTACGCACTGAGTAGACAATTGAGCTGGACCCATTTGCGCAGCCTGATCTACATCGACGATCCCCTCAAGCGGGAGTTCTACCTGGAGATGTGCCGCGACGAGGGCTGGAGTACCCGCACCTTGCAGGGCCGGCTCGATTCCATGCTGTTCGAGCGCACGGCACTCTCGCGCAAGCCCGATGAATTGTTGACGAGCGAACTGGCGACCCTGCGCGATCATGGGGTGCTCGGCCCGAACCTCGTGCTGAAGGATCCCTACGTGCTAGACTTCCTGGGGCTGCGCGATCGCTACCTTGAAAAAGATCTCGAAGACGCCATCCTCCGTGAATTGGAGCATTTCCTGTTGGAACTGGGGGCCGGCTTCAGCTTTGTCGCCCGTCAAAAACGGCTGCAAATCGACAACAACGATTTTTATATTGACCTGCTGTTCTACAACCGCCGCTTGCGGCGCCTAGTCGCCATCGAACTCAAGCTCGGTGAATTCAAGGCGGCCGACAAGGGCCAGATGGAACTCTACCTGCGGTGGCTGGCCAAACATGAACAAGAACCCGGCGAAGCGCCGCCGCTGGGTATCATCCTTTGCACGGGCAAGAACCGTGAACAGATCGAGCTGCTGGAACTTGGCCAAAGCGGGATTCACGTCGCCGAATACCTGACCGGCTTGCCGTCCCGGCAATTGCTGGAGCAAAAGCTGCATGAGGCGGTGGCGCTGTCGAGGGCGCGGCTGGAAAATCGGCCAGGCCCGGATCGGCTCGATCCAACCGCAACCGAAGTCAAGTAAGAGAGGGCTGGCTCATGCGAATCGGTTATGCCCGCGTCTCCACCCAGGATCAGGACAACACGGCACAGATCGCGGCGTTGAACGCAGCCGGATGCGGACGGATATTTGAAGAGAAGGCGTCGGCGGGCCGCTGGGACCGCCCCGAACTGAGCCGCCTGCTCGATCAGTTGCGCAAGGACGATGTGCTGGTCGTCTGGAAGCTCGACCGCCTGTCACGCTCGCTCAAGGACGTGCTAACCCTCATGGAGACGGTGGAAAAGGCGGGCGCGGGATTCCTCAGCCTGACCGAGGCTGTCGACACCACCTCGCCGGCTGGGCGCATGATGATGCAAATCGTGGGATCGTTTGCCGAATTCGAGCGCGCCATGCTACACGAGCGCACCCGCAGCGGCTTGTTGGCCGCCCGCGGAGAAGGCCGCATTGGCGGTCGCCGCCCCAAGCTCACGCCAACGCAACAAAAGGAAATCGTCCACTTGGTCGATTCCGGTCAGAAAACGGCCGCCGATTCCGCGCGCCTGTTTAATGTCCATCCGTCTACGGTGGCACGGCTGCTGGCCCGCAGCAAGCTCTCAAAATAGCTGGGCAATCCGGGAAAATCCTTAGCGTGCTATTTTTTTCAGAGTTCTGTGCCCCCTTCTGGACGGGCGCATGATCACAGGTATTTGGTGATGTCCTTGAATTCGCGCACGGTTTCCTCGACGTTGCGTGCGCCTTTTTTCACCGCGTGTTCCAGGCAATGGTCGATGTGCTCATGCACCAGAATCTTTTTTGCGTTCGTGATGGCTTTTTCCACCGCTTGCAGCTGCTGGGCGATTTCCAGGCAGCCGCGGTCGGCCTCCAGCATGTCGATGATGCTCTTCAGGTGGCCTGATGCGCGCTTGAGGCGCTTGACGATGTCCGGGTGTGATGTGTGTGTGCTCATGGCTCCATCATATCCCCCTGGATAGGATAGTTCAAGCATGGCTTATCACGCCACATTCAGCGAAATTTTTACACGATTTTTACTTGACGGGCTAATTTCCATTCACTAGAATTCGCGCCATCACATCACTTGAGGTTCAATTTTGGACAGTTGTCCCAGTTATGCGCGTCTCTTGACGAATCGATAACGAGCCGTCCGGCATTGGTCTTCCTCCGCCGCCGCCTCGCCCATTCGACGAGCGGCGCGCCCCAATAGCGTCAAATCACGTTTTAAAACGGACCGCTTGGCCGGCGATCATGAACGGTCGAAACGACTTCATGATGGCCTGTCAAGGGCGCGTCAAATTCAACTCGCATGATGCGCCATTGCGCCGCCATGCCGGACGCGTTCGCGTCGACAGATTATCGAGGAAGAAGTCATATGAAAAACCATGCTAAAAAAATAATAATATACGCTCCGCCAGTCGCCCGGCAGTTCCTGGGCCGCGCCACGCTCCTGGCGGCCGTCTGGCTGCCGCTGGCCGGGTGCCACCAGGCCAGCGGCCAGAAACCCGAGGCGGCTGCCGCGATGCTGGTGCGCCAGGGCGACAAAATCGTCATTCCCGCCGCCTCCCCGCTGCGCGCGCGTCTGGCCGTGGGCGTGGTGGGCGGCTCGGCCGCCACACATACCGTGGCGCTGCCGGGCGTGGTCGAGGCCGATCCCGCGCGCGCCGTCAACATCGTGCCGCCGCTGACCGGGCGCCTGCTGGAATTGCGTGTCCGGCTGGGCGACACGGTGAAACAGGGCCAGGTGCTGGCCGTGATCGGCGCGCCGGACCTGGCGCAGGCCTTCGCCGATGCCGACAAGGCGCGCGACGCGCGCGAACTGACCCGGCGCGCTTTGCGACGCGCCCGCGGCGTCAACGAAGCCGGCGCGAACGCCTCCAAGGATCTGGAGCAGATCGAGAGCAACGATGCGCAAGCGGCGGCCGAGTCGGCGCGCGCCGAGGCGCGCCTGCGCGCGCTGGGCGCCGATGCGGCCGGTGGCGCGCGCGCTGTCGCTGCGCGCGCGCTGTCGCTGCGCGCGCCGCTGGCCGGCACCATCACCGCGCTCAACGTGGGCGCCGGCGCCTATTTGAACGACGCCAACGCGGTCCTGATGAGCATCACCAATCTGGAGCAAGTCTGGGTCACCGCCAACGTGCCGGAAAACCTGGTCGCCGCCGTGGCCAAGGGCCAGGCGGCCGACGTCAGTCTGGCTGCCTATCCGGGCCAGGTCCGGCACGGCACGGTCGCTTTCGTGGGCGCAGTGCTGGAAGCGGACACGCGGCGTAACAAGGCGCGCATCGCCTTCGCCAACCCGGACGGCAAGCTGAAACCGAACATGTTCGCCAGCGTCGATCTGCTCGTGCCGCAGGCCGCGCAAATGACTGTGCCAAGCTCGGCCCTGTTGATGAACAACGACAGCACCACAGTGTTCGTCGAAGTGGCGCCGTGGACCTTCGTGCGCCGCAGTGTCGAACTGGGTACCGAGGATGGCGACACCGTGCGCGTCGTCGCCGGCTTGCGGGCCGGCGAGCGCGTGGTCGTGCGCGGCGGAGTGTTGCTCAATGATTAATCAACTCATCGCCCTGTGCTTCCGCCGCCGCTATCTGGCGTGGGTGGTCGCGCTGCTGGTCACCCTCTTCGGTTACGTATCGTGGACGCGGATGGCGGTCGAAGCCTATCCGGACATCAGCGACGTCACGGTGCAGATCACCACCCAGGTACCGGGGCTGGCCGCCGAGGAAATCGAGCAGCAGATCACGACACCGCTCGAACGCGCGCTCGGCAACACGCCGGGCCTGGTCACGATGCGTTCGAGCAGCACTTTCGCGCTGTCGCTGATCACGTTGGTGTTTCAAGACGGCACCGAGAACTATTTCGCGCGCCAGCGCGTCCTGGAACGCATCGGCCAGGTGACGCTGCCGAGCGGCGTGCAGGCGAGTCTGGGTTCGCTGTCGAGCCCGTCCGGCGAAATTTACCGCTACACCCTGGAGTCGGATAGCAAAAATTTGATGGAATTGTCGGAACTCCAGAAATGGTTGGTGATCCCCGCCTTCAAGCAAGTGGCCGGCGTCGCCGACGTGAACAACTTCGGCGGCCTGACCAGGGAATTCCAGCTCGAACTCGATCCGCTGCGACTGCAGCGCCACAACCTGGCGCTGGCCGATGTCGTCGGCGCCATCAACAACAATAACGCGAACGCCGGCGGCGGCAGGATCGCGCGGGGCGAACAAAGCTATGTGGTGCGCGGCATAGGGCAGATCCGTTCGCTCGACGAGCTGGGCGCGGTGGTGGTGGCGGCCAATGGCGGCTCGCCCGTGCTGGTGCGCGACCTGGGCAAGCTGCAGTTCGGCCACCAGGAGCGCGAAGGCATCCTCGGCAAGGACGTGAACCCGGACACGCTGGAAGGCATCGTGCTGATGCTCAAGGGCGAAAATCCCTCGCGCGTGCTGCAGGGCGTGCATGACAAGGTTGAACAATTGCAAAAGAAGCTGGCGCCCATGGGCGTCAAGATCGTGCCGTATATCGACCGCGACGACCTGGTCGAGCTGACCGTGCACAAGGTGACGCACACCGTGCTGGAAGGAATCGGCCTGGTCTGCATCGTGCTGATCCTGTTTCTCGGCAGTCCGCGCAGCGCGATCGTGGCGGCGGTCGCCATTCCGATCGCGCTGGTGACGGTATTCATCATCATGAGCGCGACCAAGATGCCGGCCAACCTGTTTTCGCTGGGCGCGATCGATTTCGGCATCATCGTCGACGGCGCCATCGTCGTTATGGAGGCGATCCTGCGCCGCCGCGAGCAAGCCCCCGACGCCGAGTTGAGCGAGGCGGACATCCTGGAGACGGCCAGCCAGGTCGCGCGCCCGATCTTCTTCGCCACCTTGATCATCGTGGCCGCCTATCTGCCGCTGTTCGCCTTCGAGCGGGCCGAGGGTAAACTGTTCACGCCGATGGCCTACACGGTCTCGTACGCGCTTCTGGGAGCGCTGATCTGCACCCTGGTGCTGATTCCCGGCCTGGCCTACGCCGCGCTGCGCAAGCCGCGCAAGGTATTCCACAACCGTCCGCTGATCTGGCTGACCGAGCGTTACGGCAAGGTGCTGGCGGGCTTGCTGGCCCGTCCGCCGATCGCCTACTCCATTGGTTTGCTATGCCTGGTGGCCGTGCTGATTCTGGGCGCGACGGCGGGACGCGAATTCCTGCCCGAGCTCGACGAGGGCGCGCTCTGGCTGCAAGTGCAATTGCCGGCCGGCCTGTCGCTCGACAAGGCCAGCGAGATGGCCACGGAGCTGCGCCGCGCCATCAAGGAATTCCCGGAAGTGTCCTACGTGGTAACCCAGCTTGGCCGCAACGACGACGGCACCGACCCGTGGACGCCGTCGCACATGGAGGTGCCGGTCGGCCTGAAGCCCTACGATCAATGGCCGGCCGGCGAGAGCAAGGCCGACCTGATCGCGCGCCTGAACGCCCGTTTCGCCAAGATGCCCGGCTTCGACGTCGGCATCAGCCAGCCTATCATCGACGGCGTGAACGACGCCATCGGCGGCGCCCACAGCCCGCTGGTGTTGCGCGTCTACGGCAAGGACTTGCAGCAGAGCCGGCGCATCGGCCAGCAAATTGTCGAGATCCTCGGCACCATCCGCGGCACCGCGTCGGCCTCGCTTTTCCAGGAACCGCCGATTCCGCAAATGGTGGTCAAGATCGAGCGCGAGGCGGCGGCCCGCTTCGGCGTCAACGCGGCCGACATCGCCGCGCTGATACAGACCGGCCTGGGCGGCGCGCCGGTGACGTCGGTATATGTCGGCGACCGAAGTTATAACATCGCCGTGCGCTTCCCGAAAAACAGCAAGGGCGGCCCGGAAGCGCTCGGCGCCCTGTTGCTCGGCACGCCATCGGGTGCCAAGATTGCCTTGTCCCAGGTGGCCAGCATCAAGCTGCAGACCGGCGAGAGCACGATTTCGCACGAGGCCAGCGAGCGCCAGATCACGGTGCGCATCGATAACCGGGGGCGCGACCTGACGTCTTACCTCGCCGAGGCGCAAAGCCGGATCGACAAGGAAGTGCGTTTCGACGCCAAGGAAGTGCGCCTGGAATGGGCCGGCCAGTTCGAAAATGAGCGTCGCGCGCAGGACCGGCTGGTGGTGATCCTCGGCCTGGTGCTGCTGCTGATGGCGGTGCTGCTGTTCTTTCAGTTCGGCAAACTGCGCCAGGCGCTGCTGATCCTCGGCGTGGTGCCGCTGGCCACGCTGGGCGGCTTGATCGCCGTGCATGTGACCGGCGAAACGCTCAATGTCGCCACCGCGGTCGGCTTTATCGCCCTGTTCGGCGTGTCGGTGCAGAACGGCATCATCATGGTGGCCAATTTCCGGCGCGTGCGCGGCGAGGGCGCCAGCCTGGGCGAGAGTGTCATCGCCGGCGCCACGGAACGGCTGCGTCCGGTGCTGATGACGGCCACGGTGGCGTCCTTCGGCATGTTGCCGGCGGCGCTCGCGACGGGTGTCGGCACCGATGTCCAGCGCGGCTTGGCGACGGTGGTGGTGGGGGGACTGGTGGTGTCGACGCTGCTCACCCTGTTTATCTTGCCGACGCTGTATTTCGCGATGGAACGCTTTTTCGAAAGCACCAACGGCGACCTGCGCCGACGGAGCGCACGCTGATGCGCGCATTTTTCGACCGGGCCATGGATGCCCGCGCGATCAACCCACATAAGGTGAACACGATGCGCAACGCTTTGACAATCATTACGGCGGCAGGCTGCTTGGCGGCGCTGGGCGGCTGCGCGGTCGGCCCGGATTACGTCCGGCCGGCGCTGGCCATTCCCGCGCAGTACACGGGCGAGCCGGCGCCTGCGGCAAGCGTGGCCGGTGGCAATGTCGCGGATGGCGCGGCGCAAACATTCGATCCGGGCCAGGACATCCCGGCCCAATGGTGGCAACTGTTTCACTCGGCCGGCTTGAACGCATTGATCACGTCCAGCCTGCAACACAATTCCAATCTGGAGGCCGCGCAGGCGACCTTGCGCGGCGCGCTCGAAACGCTTTACGCGCAGCAGGGCACGGCCTATCCGACGCTCGATGCTTCCTTTGCACCGACCCGGCAAAAGGTGTCCGGCACGCTGGCCAGCGGGGCGGCGTCGGGCGCCTCCTACTACAATCTGCATACGGCGCAGGTGAGCGTTTCGTATGCGCCGGATCTGTTCGGCGGCAACCGGCGCCAGGTCGAGTCCCTGAAGGCGCAGGCCGAATCGCAGCGCTATCAGATGGAGGCGACGTACCTGACGCTGACGTCGAACGTGGCCAACGCGGCCATCCAGGAAGCGGCGTTGCGCGGCCAGATTCAGGCCAGCCGCGCCATCGTCGCCAGCCAGGCCAAGCTGCTCGATATGTTCCGCAGGCAGCTGGAACTGGGCCAGGTCGCGCTCGCCGATGTCGCCGCGCAGGAAGCGGCGCTGGCGGCGGCGCAGGCCGGCTTGCCCCTGCTGGAAAAACAATTGTCGGTCCAGCACAATCTGCTGATCGCGCTGGCCGGGCGGCTGCCGGGCGACGGCTTGGACACCACGTTCGATCTGGACGGCTTGCAATTGCCGGCCAGCCTGCCGTTGACCCTGCCATCGAGCTTGGTTGAGCACCGCCCCGACGTGCGCGTGGCCGAGGAGCAGTTGCACGCGGCCAGCGCGGGCGTCGGCGTGGCCATCGCCAATCGCTTGCCGAACATCACGCTTGGGGTGAACAGTTACGGCTCGGCGGCCGGCTCGTTCGCCGACCTGTTCAAATCGGGCAGCGGTTTCTGGACTCTGGCCGCCGGCGTGACCCAGCCGATTTTCGACGCCGGCACGCTCAAGCACCGACAAGGCGCGGCGCAAGCCGCCTACGAGCAAGCCGCGGCGCAATATCGGGCCACCGTGGTCAACGCCTTTCAAAATGTCGCCGACGCGCTGCAGGCGATCGGGTACGACGCGGTCGCGCTGCGCGCGGCAGGAGCAGCCGAACGGGCGGCCGACAAGAGCCTGACGATCGCGCGCCGGCAACTGAAATTGGGCGATATCAGTCCGATGACGCTGCTCGCCAGCGAACAAGCGTCGCAACAGGCGAAGCTGAACATGGTGCAGGCGCAAGCGAATCGCTTAAGCGACTCGGTCGCCCTGTTCCAGGCCTTGGGCGGCGGCTGGTGGAACCGGGCCGATGACGCGGCGGGTTCCCATTGAGGTAAGCCGTGTATGCTCGCGTTAGCCGGCGCGAAAAACCGGCATCAAAACAATCGTCGACAATGGAGAAAACATGGAGATCGTGCGTCACGAAATGGGGCCGCGTTTCAGCGAAATGACGGTGGTCGACCTGGGCGCCGCCAAACTGATCTATATCGCGGGACAGGTGGCGGAAAACACCGCGCTCGACGTCGCCGGGCAGACCCGGCAGATCTTGAAGTTCATCGACCGCCTGTTGGCCAAGGCCGGCACCGACAAGACCAACATCGTGACGGCGCGGATCTACCTGGCGTCCGTCGGCGACTACGCGGCGATGAACGCGGTCTGGGACGATTGGGTGCCGCAAGGCCACACACCGGCCCGCGCGACCATCGGCGCCAAATTGATCCAACCCGACTACAAGGTTGAAATCGAGATCACTGCGGCCAGCGGTTCATGATTGGATCGTTGTTGACTTGTAAGGGCATGGCCATAGTGTGCCATTTTTTCCGAAATCTGCGTTCGCCCTTATCCGTTATGTGTGCTATCGAACGGACGATTCTGGATGAATGGATTATTGTCAAAATGTAAGTCGTTGGTTAGCTTATACGGGTAGTAAATTTTTCTAATTTCTTTATCCTGGAGCATTAAAATGACACAAGCAACCACTAAAGACCAAGGTGTTCACCACACCATGCAGCAAAACCACCAAAAGGCCGCTGAGCATCACGAGCAGGCATCCACGCATCACAAGGAAGCCGCAAAAAGTCACGAGGCCGGCGACCACAAGACCGCTGCACACCACGCCCAAACGGCACATGGGCACGCGTCTCAAGCTGCGGAACATGCTACGGAAGCCAGTAAAAAACACGCTGATACACACGGTATAAAGAAATAATCTAATCTAAACTATTGTCGCGATTATTAAATTACAGACGCCTTCAAATTTATTGAGGGCGTTTTCTTGATACATTCGCCGTTGCAATTCTGGAATCTGACGTACTTCTATCGTAAGCCGCACCATTTACCTCAAGAGTTTAATCCCAGAAACCGCTCTCGGCTTCATGTCGCCGCCCCGAACATTGCCCCAACGCCCGCTGCCACCGCCATTGAAAGTGTACTCCAGAAAGTCACCCGTAAAACACCTTTTTTGATGTTCGCACCGCCGACTTTGGCCGCCAAACCGCCTAGAATTCCAAGAAAGACTAACGACGCGACGACCACGACCGGGATTAGACGACCTTGAGGGACTGCAACGACAACGAGCAATGGTAATGCCGCACCTACACCGAAACTTAAAGCAGATGCAAAAGCAGCCTGCAACGGTTTTGCGCTCATTGCATCGGTGATTCCGAGCTCGTCGCGCGCATGAGCACCCAAGGCATCATGGGTCATTAATTGGGTAGCAACCTCTTTTGCCAACGGTGCATCAAGGCCCCTTCCAACATAAATGCCAGCCAGTTCATGATGTTCTCCCTTAGGATTTTTCTGGAGTTCTGCGCGCTCCGTTTCCAGTGCCGCCGTTTCAGTGTCGGCTTGGGATTGAACGGAAACGTACTCCCCTGTCGCCATCGACATAGCGCCTGCGACGAGCGCAGAGACACCCGCGACAAGAATACTGTTGTGAGTTGCGTGCGAGGCAGCTACGCCAAGAATCAAACTTGAAGTTGAAACGATACCATCATTAGCACCCAATACAGCAGCGCGCAGCCAACCAACGTTGTCTAACTTGTGCTTCTCCTGATGACGCGTTACCATTTCCGGCCTCCTCCCTCCCCATTTAAAAATTGCATTTCCAAAAAAATGTCTCGCGAATATGCGCTCGCGTCCGTTGCCAGAACACTGTTGGTAGTCGAATTCCATCGTTCCAATGAAGCGAGGAAGACAGCGCTCTACGAAGCTTCGCACGGAACGGGGCATGGGCCCCCGGCAAATCTAAAGTCGTCCAACATCGAGATGACGCCCGGGTAAACGCTCGTCCGCCGCCACAGGTGTCAGGGCAGCATAGTGTAGAACATCGCCAGCACCGCGACGCCCATCGCGGCTGTGCACAACCACCCCGCCACGGTCAGGCGCCGCGAGATAACCAGCTTGCCCATGATGTCCGCGCGCGCGGCCATCAACATCATCACCATCATGATCGGCACCGAAATGACACCGTTGATCACGGCGCTCCAGTACAAGGCCTTAATGGGGTCGATCTTGGTAAAACACAGCGCCACGCCAATCAGGGTCGATAGAATGATGGTGGCGTAAAACTTCTTCGCCATCTCCGGCGGCGCCTCGAGGCTGTTCTTCCACCGAAAGGCGCCGGCCATGGCGTACGCGGCCGAGCCGGCGAGGACGGGAACGGCCAGAAGGCCGGTGCCGATGATGCCGAGCGAGAACAGCACGAACGCGAACTCGCCAGCGATCGGGCGCAGCGCGCTGGCAGCCTGGGCCGCCGTGTCGATCTGCATAACGCCGTGCGCGTTGAGCGTGACCGCTGTCGTCAAGATGATGAAGTAGGCGATCAGATTTGAAAATGCCATGCCGATGATCGTGTCGAGTTTGATTCGGCGGAAGCTGGCGGCGGCCTGCTCAGGCGCCACTTTGAGCGCCTTGGTGTCCGGGTCGGCGTTCATGTCCTCAACCTCCTGCGAGGCTTGCCAAAAGAATAGATAAGGGCTGATGGTTGTGCCGAACACGGCCACTAGCGTGGTGACGTAGGCAGCGTTCCAGCGTATTTTGGGCAGAAAGGTGCGCGCGATCACCTCGCCCCAGGATATGTGCACGACCAAGGCGGTGGCGAAGTAGGCCAGCAAAGCCAGAGTCAGCCATTTCAGGATGCGCACATAGCGGCTGTACGGAACGAATACCTGCAGCAGGACCGACAGCAGGCCGAATCCCAGCGCGAACCAGTGAGCGGGACCGTCAACCAGCAGCTTGAGCGCCTCGCCCATGGCGGCCACGTCGGCGGCGATATTGATAGTGTTGGCAATCAGTAGTAGGCTGATGATCCCATACAGCAGCCATGACGGATAGCATCGACGAATATTCGTGGCCAGGCCATGTCCGCTTACCCGACCGATCTTGGCGCTGATCATCTGAATGCCGACCATCAGCGGATACGTGAACAGAATGGCCCAGAGCATGCCGAAGCCAAATTGGGCGCCCGCCTGCGAATAGGTGGCGATGCCACTCGGGTCGTCGTCTGCCGCGCCGGTGATCAGCCCCGGCCCCAATTTACGCTGCCAAGACGGCTCGTTCGATCGATCTTCTTCTGCGCTGAAATTCTTAGTTGTCGCTGTCTGCATGGCCGGATCTATATTGTGTGACGTCATTGGCTCCCGCCGTGATGCGGCGAACGCTGCTTATACGAATTGTGCGATCATACGGGTTTGCCATCTGTGCGCTACCATACAGAGGCGTGCCCGGGCCGTCAAAGCGGGTTGGGGCTTTCGAGTGGCGCCCGCAAGTGCTGCGGAGTCGGGCGCGGGCGCTCGCCGAAATACGGCGCCGGTCGGCGGCCCCAACCTGGGCACTGTTGTTGTTCGGACACGTCGCCTGCCATCCCGTCTCCAAGGGCGCCACGACGCGCTGCCGGGCCTCGAAAATCTGCGCGAGTACGGCTGACGTGGTCGGGCAACGCCGCCGCGCTCGCGTTTCATCTGCGGATTCCTACATGTCGTCAAATTGCAGCTTCGCTCCCACTGGGCCAATCTGACCGGTGATTACGTTTGGCGCCAGAACCGGAAAGTCGACGAGGGGCAATTTCGACCGCTACGGACGCTGGAAAATCCTTAACGTACTATTTTTTCCGTTTCCCCTGTTCTCCCCTTCCAGATGGTCTGATTGGACAGTCCTCGTCCGGCATGCGCTTCGCGCAAGATATGATTGGCCAGATTGACGTAACCGGGGCGGCCGGTCTGTTCTATGAAGTTATCGACGAAATTACAGCTTTTGTGGATGTCGGAAACAGCGGAAGTGCAGTAGGCGACAGCGCGGCGTTCCAACTGGGTCAGCCCGAGCAGGGTGTAAATATTTCGCCCGCCAACACTCAGCTCGCCAAGCACCTGATGTGCACGTTTGTTGTCCCGGGTGACACCGCCCTTGGCCTGCAAGGTCATCGGGATGGATGCCGCGGGTCCGTCGGGCACCGCGCCGCGCAGCTTGAGGTCGCGGAGTATCCGCAGGTAGATATAGGTAATCGTAATCCGCTTTTGTCCATGTTGATCCTCAGATTGGTTACGCGTCCGCACCACGTAGTTTCCGGCATAGCCAGGATTGAGCGCTACGGCTTGCAGGGACATGTTAGCTCGACTTGCCGACTGCGCAGTTTGTCGTGGCATGAGAATTTTTTCCCTGACGATTGAACTTGGTTGAAAATGTATTGGACGAGTAGCGGCGGTTCTTCCCGCCTGGTCTGGTTGAACGACAGGTATCTATCGTATCGCGCTTTGGATTAATTGGTAAACTATTAAAATTTTTATTTTAATAAAATTACGACAATCGGTGGAATGGCGACTTTGTTTAAACCGGCGTTTTTGACAAATAGGGGTGCCTGTTGGGGCCGACGCCAGATTGAACCAGGTTAATCCTCGTAAACACTGGCTCCATGCGGTTCCCGGAGGCAATGCCCGGGTCACGCAGAATCGGCGCAGTGGGTCAATCTGGCGTCGGCGCTAACATTATCGATCACAATGCACGGAATCAGCGGTCACACAAGCGGAATAGTGTGGTGTCGCGCAAAATTGTGTTGCGCGTATGATATGCGTCTGAGTATCCGCTAACATTCACGAGTATTTCCGAGTTGCACCGACCGGCTTATTCATTTTGACAGGCGGTGCGAAAGAAAAATGTTGTGCCAAGCTGGCGATGTCCGCCGCGACCAGCGCCGGATCGACGCAGTGATGCAGATGCTCAGCCATGAACTGGATCAACTGCATAGCAGCGTATTGCAGGCGGCGGTCTTTTCTGCTGACCAGATACCAGTTGCTTTCAAGCGGAAATCCATCCACTGGCAGGATGGCGAGTTGTTCGCGTCCTTCCTGCAAAGTGTGAGCCGAAATCACCGATAGACCCAAGCCCGCCGCGACACCAAGACGTATCGCCTCATTGCTTTCAATCTGCATGGTATCGCCAAGCTCCATGCCATGGCCAATTAGCCAAGACTCCAACATCATGCGTGTGGCCGAGCCAGGCTCGCGGATCAGGAAACGCTCTCCTCGCAAGTCGGTAAATGCGAGCCGCTTTTTTCCGACTGTCCAGTGATCGAGCGGTGCAATGACTTGCAGGGGATTGCTGAGTATACGCGTGGCCTGCACGGCAATCCCGCTTGGTGGATGGCTAAACACGTACAGATCATCTTCCTGCCTGGCGAAGCGACCCAAAACGTGAGCCCGGTTGCCAATGTTCAACGTGACATTTACTTTCGGGAACTGGCGGTAAAACGCCCCCAAAATGCGCGGCACGACATATTTTGCGGTCGTGACAATGCCGATACTTATATTGCCCGAATGGCCGCTGCGGGCTTGCTCAATAAACCCGTTGAAGTCATCAAAGCGCCCCAGCACGTCGCAAGCGGCCCGATAGAGCTCTGCTCCGACCGGGGTCGCGACCATGCGGCCGTCGCGGCTGTCGAACAAAGGCTCATCGACGGCTTCCGCCAGTTTTTTCAACTGCAACGAAACGGTCGGCTGGGTCAGATGCAGGGCGCGCGCCGCCGCCGAAACAGTGCCAAGCCGCACAACCTGAACGTAGACCTGAAGCAAGCGAAAGCTGAGATGGCGGATGTTCATAGATTATTATCAATGTATATGTATCGAACTATTTATAACTCAATATACGCGATCGCCGGTACAATCGCCATGTTGATTCAATTTAGGAAGGGCAAGATGCCAGATATCGTGATCGCTTTTTTTGCTCTGGGCTTGTTGGCCGGCCTGATCAAAGCAGACCTGAAAGTGCCGCAATCGATTTATGAAACGCTGTCGATATTGCTGATGTTGGTGCTCGGACTGAAGGGTGGGATGGCACTGCATGGCAAATTCGAACTTGGCATGTTGGCCGAATTGCTGCCGATCGCGTCGCTCGGACTGATGCTGCCGCTTGTCTGTTATCCGATTTTGCGCAAGTGGGTGGGTTTGCCGTTCGATGACGCCGTCAGCATCGCGACGCACTACGGCTCGGTGAGCGCCGGCACCTTCGCCGTTGTGCTGACCCTGGTCGAGCGGTCGGGCTTGCCGATCAATCCGCAGACCACGCTGTATCTGGTCATGCTCGAGATGCCGTCGATCCTCATCATGTTGTGGTTTCACCGTCGCTATAGCGGAGAGGGCAACAGCAGCGGCATTTTGCGCGAAGCATTGACCAGCCGCGGCGTGTTGCTGCTTGGCGGTGGCCTGCTCATCGGCTACCTGTATGGCCCGGCCGGACTGGCCTCGCTGACGCCGGTGTTGCTCGATGGTTTCAAGACAATGCTGGCCTTATTTTTGCTGGAGATGGGATTGTGCACCGCCAAAGTCTGTTCCCCACTGCCCTGGAAGCATTGGCGTTTAATGTTGTTCGCCGCTGTCATGCCATTCGCGCTGGCCTGGGTCGGCATTGCCGCCGCTCTGGCATTGCGCCTGCCGTCTGGAAGCGCAGTGGTATTGGCCGCTTTGACCGCTAGCGCCTCATATATTGCCGCGCCGGCAGCGATTCGGGCCGCCATTCCGAGCGCCAATGTCGGCCTGGCCATGCTGGCGGCGCTGGGCATCACGTTTCCCGTCAACGTCTTAATTGGCCTGCCGATCTATCAGCAGTGGGTCCAGCTGTTTTATTAATAAGGAAATCGACATGACACCGAAAATTGCCATTGTAATGGGTTCGAAAAGCGACTGGGATACCCTCTCATCAGCCAGCGAGTTATTGACCCAGTTTGAGGTCTGCTGGCATGCAGAAGTGGTCTCCGCACATCGTACTCCGGAACGCCTGTTCAGCTTTGCCAGCAACGCCAAGGCGAACGGGATTGCCGTGATCATTGCCGCAGCCGGTGGCGCGGCGCACCTACCGGGCATGGTGGCGGCGCTGACGCCGTTGCCGGTGCTCGGGGTGCCGGTCCAAAGCAAAGTCTTGAACGGCATCGACAGCCTGCTGTCGATCGTGCAGATGCCGAAAGGCGTTGCCGTTGGTACCCTGGCCATTGGCAGTGCCGGTGCCTTCAATGCCGCCTTGCTGGCGGTGCAGATTCTGGCGTTGCAAGATCCGGCGCTCGGCGCCAGGCTCGATCTGTGGCGGGCCGCTCAGACAAACGCCGTGCTGGCCGAGAACCTGATCGGCGGCGCGCCGTGAAGGTCGCGGTGCTGGGCACCGGGCAGCTTGGCGCCATGCTGCAGCACGCCGGCCAGCGGATCGGCATCGACGTGCGCTTGCTGGACGTCGATGCCGGGGTGCTGCCAGAAAAGGGCGTGCACATTACTGCCGAGCGCGAGCATTGGCCCGTCAATCAATTGACCGGCGCTCTGCAGCGCCACCCTGGCTGGCTCAACGGCGCTGCGTTGGCGGAGCTATCGAATCGTATTCGTCAGAAGCGCTTGCTTGACGAGATTGGTTTGCCGACGGCTCCGTGGTGCGTCCTGCAGACAGGCATGACCCAGGCGGCGTTGCATCAACAGCTGGGGCCGGACATTTTTTTGAAGCGGGCCACTGGCGGGTACGACGGCCGCGGCCAGCAGCGCTTGACGGCAGGTTGCGACAGTGAATTCGCGACATGGGCTGACGATGCCGTGGCTGAGAAAGCTATTTGTTTCGACACTGAAGTATCGATCATCGGCGCGCGTGGCCATGATGGCCGGATCGTATGTTACCGACTCACGGAAAACTGTCACGATAATGGTGTCCTGGCGATCAGTCTGAGCCGGGATGGCCGGTTCGACCGCTTGCAGCGCAGCGCGGAGCATATGCTGCATCGCGTGATGCATCGGCTCAGTTACGTCGGCGTCATGGCGATCGAGTGCTTTCTTGTGGGCGATCAGTTGCTGGTCAATGAAATAGCGCCACGCGTACACAACTCCGGGCACTGGACACAAGCCGGGGCATCGATCAGCCAGTTTGAGCTGCATTTGCGCGCCGTGTGCGGTTTGCCTCTGCCGCAGCCGGAGCAGACAGGCTGCAGCATGATGATCAATTTGCTGGGACTTTCCTATAACACGGCATGGATTAGGCATGGAGCCTCGCAACTGCATTGGTACGGAAAACTATTACAACCGGGGCGAAAAATGGGACATATTAATTTCTGTCATGCCGACGCCACACCGCTCGCTGATTGGCTCACTGCGTTGGAGCTTCCTGCAAAGTACCAGACTGCTCGCGAGTGGGCCTTGGTCCGGCTCTCACCGGATCGCGATTTCGGCGTGGAGTGATGCGACCATAGTAATCGATCGGCATCGATTGAGCAGGGACTACATTTTAGGAAAACAGGGGAAACAGAAAAGGTTCGCGTTGTCGATCAAACGGCGGAATTTCCCTGGAAGGGCACTGTGCCGCTCATTGCGGACGAACCACTTCTGCCAGCGCATAAAATTGGTCGGCGAACGATATTGGGCTGCCATATATTTCTAGCTCGCCGAATTTTGGTTGATCTGGAAAATACGCGGCGCTGTTTCTCATCCACGATATTACCCGCCGAGTGTTTGATCCTGTTTTTTATACCAGGCGAGTGCTTGCTCGAAATGCTGCGGATCAAAATCTGGCCAATATTCATCCCTAACATAGAAATCGGCGTAAACCGACTGTACGGGGAGAAAACCGCTCAATCGGCGTCCGCCTCCCCAGCGTACAATCAAATCCACGCGTGTAACTTCATCGGAGCGCAGGCCACCGTTTTTAAGTCCGGCCAGATCCCATTCCCAGCCATAGTTGACCAGTAGATTCACCTTCATGCCGACACCCTGGCGCTTCCGAAATTCTGTCAAGCTCTTGGGGAATTGTGTCGAGGTCTCATCACCGACAACAAGTAGAGCCGCGCCGCGTCGTGCAATCTCATGTGCGAATGCCTCCGTAGCCGCACTGAATGCCTCTTTCTGGACGGAGGGGCGCTTGGTGTTGTCCTGGGTAAAGCAGTAGATGGAAGCTTCCTCGATCCCGTATTCTCTGCATTTCTCGAACAGCAGCAAGCCAGGTTCAATGCCAAGAGCATAGCCAGCTTCTTTTGGGAGGCTACGATCAGTTGCCCAGCGGCGATTTCCATCTGGAATGAAACCGACGTGACGCGGAATATTGTTTTTTGACATTACGGTCCTAATTGCAACTTGATTGTTACCGATGTAACACGATCGGCTTACCATTTACTTTCAACGAAATCTGGCGCTTATTTCGTCACACCGAACACACATCAGGCGCAGAGCTGTTGGCGCAGACGCTAAATTGAACCAGGCTGCCGAGATTCATTGCCCCTGCTGAATTCGCGCAAACGCAGATCCTGTGCGGAGTCGCGCGGCATCGCCTGGGTCAGCCAAAATCGGCACGGTGGGTCAGTGTAGCGTCGGCGCCAACATGTAGCCAACTTCGAGCTGAGATCGAACGGTTTTGCGTAAGCGCTCCCAACAGGTTTTGCAAACCCATTCGATACCCTTCCGATGCCCGCTCGATACCGTTTCGATACCCTATCGATACCTTTTCTATATCCCATTTGAAATCTTCCGCAACCAAGGTGCCTGTCGGTCTGTAAACGTCCAGTCGCCAATGATAGGCGTAGGTCTGCAGCAGGCGGTCGATCCGGTCGGCGCTCCAGCCAGCGCTGCCCGCGCGCTGGCCAGAAGGTGCGCCAGGTCAGTATCGCCGTACTCGGCCAGTTGCATGAAACCGTGATCGCGCAGCCACGCGCGCACGGCGCCGATGAAGGCTTGATTATCTAAACCCGAAAAACGACAAGACAGCAATGACGATGACGACTGCGCCGATGAGGTAGACGATGCGGTTCATGAGATTTCCCCTTTCGTGAGGGTAGCAGGAGTTAAGAGATCGACACGAGTGCCTAGGCATTCTGCCGCACATGTTTTTTCATTGTACGCCGCTTTGCCCTGACTCTCGGTGCGGCAGCGCGCATAGCGCCAGATAGCTATTTCTATTCGCCAAGGCCAACCGTATCCTTGGTGCCTGTGTCAAACTCCAACCTTTGGCTGAAGTTTTTCAGACTCTTGCCCCAATGGGTGCCTAAAGCGGCTTCAGCCCGGCGTGATCGTGAATCATGTGTTCCGGTCCCGGAACATCGCGTTGCGCCAGCCACGAAGGATTGACATGTCCGATTTTCCGAAACCGGGCGACCCAGCGCCCGCCGCAACGGGCCTATGGCGCACTATCAAGAAGGTCGCCAGCCGCCTGCTGGACTGGTTTGTGATTCAGTCGGTGTTCGTCAAGCTGTCGGTGCTGGCCATGATCATCCTGATTCCGGCCACCGGCATCTATTCATTCACGCTGATGCAGAAACAAGCCGCCGTCGCCGCACAGGTTAAGACCATGACCCTCGATGGAAAGGCCGGCGGCGGTGTGTGGACGCTCAACGACAAGCTGCCAGTGTTGTTCGGCACCGGCTCGGTGTTGGGTTTCCTGGAAACGAACCGGGTCGAGCGAATCACGGTGATCTATACGCCAATGACGTGGAGCGCGTCGGAGCGCATCATCGTGATCGAATCGCAAGGCAAGCAATATGCGTATTACCCCAGCGACATGGAGACCAAGATATTCGCCGACAAGGCCGTCACCGCGCCGTGGGGCGGCAAGCTTGCCTTTATTCCACGCGCTGAACTCAGCGACAGCGGCCAGGAATTGATTGAACGCCTAGACCAACGGTTTGCCGGCGCCCGCCCGCAGTCCGAGAAGGACGGCTGGAAGGCCGGCCTCAGCGGCGTGCTATCGCTCATGTTGAGCGTGGGCCTGCTGGCCTTCTTATTCTTCCAGTTCAAGGGGCTGTTCAAGTCGCTCAAGTTCGTCGAGCCGACGCAGGTGTCCGGCTCAATCGACGACCTGGTGGGCATGGATGACATCAAGACCGAGGTGGCACAGATCAAGGATCAGTATCAGCGCCGCGCGGCATATGCCGAGTACGGCATCAACAAGCCCTTCAACGTGATGTTCAGCGGACCTGCCGGTACCGGCAAGACCAAGCTGGCCAGCTACCTGGCTAAAGAGCTGAAGCTTCCCATCCTGTTCCACTCCGCAGCCAACCTGGAAACGGGCTACGTGGCCGGTGGCTCGAACACGCTCAGCAGCATCATGGCCATGGCCAAGCGGCGCAAGCGCTGCATCGTCTTTCTCGATGAGGCGCAGGATCTTTTCATGAAACGCGGGGGGCGCCGCAAGTTTGACGATGATACGGCAAACACGCTGCTGTCCGTGCTCGATGGCGTGCGCAGCAGGAACGAAGCCGAGATCATCTGGATCGTGGCCAGCAACTTCAACAGCGAAACCATGCAGATGGACGAAGCGATGCTGCGCCGTTTTCAAATGAAGGTGGACTTTCGCATGCCCAACCGGGAAGAGCGGCTAGCGATCATCGGCCACTATCTGGCCCGGCGCGCTGAAAAAGTGCTGCCCGAACTGGACCTGCGCCACCTGGTGGCAGTGACCGAGGGCCGCAGTCCGGCCGACCTGGAGACCATCGTCAACCAGGCTGGCATCACCGCCGTGCAAGCCGGCGAGATGATCGGCGCCGATACCTTGATGCAGGCAGCCGAACGCGTACTGGTGGGCAACGTCAATGCCAATACCACCGAGGAGCGCGAGCGCGACCGCCGCATCATTGCCGTGCACGAATGGGGCCACTTCCTGGTGGACTTCGAGCACGAACGCCAGCTTGCCCATGGCAACTGGGAACAGATCTTGGCCGATATGAAGACCATCAAGATTTCGCTCAAGGCCAATGCGCGCACCAACGCATTGGGCTTCGTCTTTCACAAGCAGGGCGCCAACCTGCTCAAGACCAAGGGTGACATCGAACACGACGTGCGCGTGTTGCTGGGCGGTATGGCCAACGAGGAACTGTTCTTTGGCGAGCAAGGCACGACCAATGGGGCGTACAACGACATCACCCGCGTGACGGAACTACTGCACCACGCCGTCGGTGAGATGGGAATGTACCGCAAGACGCGTCTGAACTTCGGTGCGCTCGTGCGTGATAGCCAAGGCGGCGGGCGCGAAGTTGACGAGGAAACGCGCAGCATCATGGAAGCGCAGAGTGAGCGCCTTTACGGCGAAACCAAGGCCGTGCTGGACAAGTTCAAGCCGCTGACCGAGCATCTTGTTGGCAAGCTGCTGGACGCTGGCGAGATGAACCTGAATGAGGCGATGTTCGAGATCCGCAGATTCGAGGCGGCTTGATGCAAGGTCAAGGAAGGTGGATTTGTACTACATGTGGGCGCTGTGATGGCGGCGTTTTTCGTTGTGTTTGCTCGGCATAGACCACTACAGATTGTCAGGGACCAGCACTCTACCTGATTGGTCTGGGATCCATGCCACAACGCCGATGGCGTTGCAGCGCAAAGGTTATTGCTTCGAAATGATTGCGAAGACGCTCGATCAGCATGGTTTTGCCGTCACCGCCACCACGCTGAAGAGATATTGCCTTGCCGGAAAGCCTGTTTCGCGGCGCAAGGACGTGAAACAGCGTCCGGCCGGGAATCAGGCCGCGCAAGGACCGAATTCGCGCGGCGCCGCGAACTGTGCAGCCTCGGCGCTGAACGCAGTGAACTCATTTGCTAGATTCACATCAAATACTCTGATAATATCTTAATGCTAATTTTTCTTGATAAGTATTATTGGCGTCTCGATATTAACGAACCTGATACTCGGTTCAGTGCCCATCCCCTACCGCAGGCAACTGTAAAGAAATCGCCTGCGGCCATGTGATCGAACCATATTCGAACAACCGAGGGACTTCACCCATGAGCAAACCAAATGACGTCGCACCGCGTTGCTTTACCGAGTCGAATGAAACTGTTCAACGACTGACCGAGCTTTTCGTCGACGTTGCCCAGAAGCGGCACATTACGAATGACGAGGGATGCGCCCGGCGTGCGGTATTTCGCAAGCCCCACGGCGTGGCCTGCGCTCGCCTCGAGATGTTGCCATCGATACCGTCTGATCTGAAGGTCGGCGTATTTCGCCACGAACGCCTGGAGGCATGGGTGCGCTTCTCAAGCGACGTTGCGCCTACTGACCCAGACTTGCTCTCGACAGTCGGCGTTGGCATCAAGCTGTTTGATGTCACGGGGCCGAACGCTTTGGGTGAGGAGGGCAATACTGCAGACTTCATCATGCAGAATTTTCCGGTATTCTTCGCCGACGACAGCGCCGAGATGCTCGACTTCACCTATGCGAGCCTTATCGCCAAGGATGACAAGGGCTACTTGGCAAAGCATGCGCACATGTCCCACATTCTCGACCGCATGGCCAAGGTCGAGTCAAGCGTGCTGACCGCGACCTACTGGGCGATCTTGCCGTTTCATGCCGGCGAGCAGTTCGTCAAGTACCGGCTTGAGCCTGAGACCGGGTCTGAACTGATCGCCGGGGTTGGCGACAACTACCTTGGCATTGACATGGCGCGGCGCCTGGCCAAGCGCGAGTACCGCTTTCGTTTCATGGTTCAGCGACGAACTGATCCGGAGAATATGCCGCTCGATAAGGCGACAGTGGAATGGTCCGAAAAAACCAGTCCGTTCGTGCAAGTGGCGACACTGATCCTGCCGCAGCAGGACATATGCGCCCGCGGTCAGTCCGCGTATGGCGAAGCGCTGGCCTTCAATATCTGGCGCGTTCCTGTTGAGCAAACGCCAGTCGGTTCGATTGCCGAAGCGCGCAAGCTCGCTTATCCAGCTAGCGCGCACGCGCGCCACGAGGCCAATGGCCAGGCGCTGGAAGAGCCGCGCCAAGCGCGCGCGGGATGTCCGTTTTCCGGGCACCGTCCGGCACCGGATCCCGACACGTGCATTGTCAAGGCAGTGATTTATCCCGCCGTCGGCATCGCGCGGGTCGGTTCGAGCGAGGAGGAGTGGTTCCTGGGACCGGAGGTGCTCAATCCACCAGCGCACCCTGCGGGCTACTACCGCGACAAGCACCACATGCTCAAACGCCAAGGCGTCCGGTTTCGCATCTACGGCGTCAACGCCAAGGGTAATATCGTGCGTGAACTCACACCGGAACATGCCAAGATCGCGTGGCAGGTCCAATTGGCCAATACCAAATCGGCCTGGTACGGCTTCCAGTTGGCGCTCGATATCCCGGAAGCCGCCTGGGCGCCACCGACGACGCTGCGCAATGCAGTCGTAGCTGATCGGACCATGCTCGCTATCACGCCTGCGGCCCGCACGGTCACGGGATGCGACGCTGCCCCGCAACGCTTTGACGATGGACGATTCATGGGCAAACCCGTGTACCTGGGCGAGATATTCACGGACGAACAAGGGCGTCTGATCGTATTGGGTGGGCACGGCGCTGCGGCCTCGTGCGACAACAGCCGCGCCATCACATTCGCCAACAATGAAGGCTGGCATGACGATGTCGGCGACGGTCCGGTCAACGCGACCGTCGAATACCAAGGCATGAGCCTGAATGTCGTGCCGGCCTGGGTGGTGGTGGCGCCGCCTAACTACGGTCCGCAAAGGCAGTCCGTGCGCACCATGTGGGACCTGATGCGCGACGTGGCCATTTGCGCCGGGTCGCTGCCCCGTCCCACGCGGCCCAGTTTTACATTCGATATCCTGCCGATCTTCCAGCGGATGGCCGGGCTACAGTGGGTCAACGCGGGCTTTGCGTCGGGCTTCGGATGGAAGGGAGCGAACGACCTCACGAGTCCTGAGGCGCTGGCGCGCCTGTCCGACGGCGGCGGCGCCAATGCCGAGCTGCGTCACGTGATCGCGAACCAGTTCCGGGAAAACGCGGTCGACGGCATCTCTCCAAAGCCATGGCCCTGGTTGTATGGTGACGCGATGAATGTGCCGCCGGCGGACACGCCGCGCCAGAATTCATCGCTGTCCGGCACCCAGATGACCATGCTGCGCCAATGGGCCGTCGGCGACTTCATCGAGGATTACGAGCCTGAGCGTGCCTGGCCGACGAGCGTGGATGAGGTGCCGCTGGCCGAGCAGGGCGATACCCTGACGCGCGCGGCGCTCGAATTCGCGCTCGCCGACGCCTTCCATCCGGGATGCGAAATGACCTGGGTCACGCGGCTGCCGGGCATGTACATGGAACCGTTCCGCTTCGCACACGCCCTGGACGGCACGATTTCGCCGCAGCCGGCGCAGGTATTGACTTCCGATGCGCTCGAGACCCCAAACGGCCCCTTCGCAGGTCAGCAGGCGGGCGGTATCACCCGCTGGATGGCGGTGCCCTGGCACACCGATACAGCCAGTTGCAGGTCGGGCTATGTGCTCCAATACGACCCGTACGTGCCAACGTTCTGGCCCGCGCGCGTGCCGAATGAAGTGCTGACCGAGAAAAACTACAAGATTGTCATGGACTACCGCAAACCCTTGGGCGAGCGGCTCGCGGCATTCGCGGACCGTGCAAGCTGGATCGCACCGTTGGGCAATACGAGCTACAGCGACCAAATCAATAACATGATCCACCACTTCGACAAGCTCGGGGTCGTCGAGTCCCATCCTGGCCCCTCCGACCGCGAGCACTTCCCTGCGGTGATTGAGGTCGAAGACCAGCACCCTCTCATCATGGATTTGCCGGCGCCCGACGCCAAACGCTTGCACGATGCATCGCATGCTGGGCTGCGGATCGGCGCGCGCGCAAATGGCGACGCGCAGAAACTCGATCTGACCAACATTGAGAAGGTGCGGCGATTCCCGCAGGGGCTGTCGAGCTGATGCCGCCCGTGGCCCCGATTGAGGCCGACGTCGTGGTGCTGGGCGCCGGTCCTGCTGGTTGTGCGTTGGCGCTCAACCTTGCGCCGTACAAGCGCGTGCTGTTGCTGGACAAGGGAAGGCCGGCATCCCGCCGTGTCGGCGAGTCGCTGCCGGCTGCTGCCGGTCGCCTGCTGCGTGACATGAATCTGGAGCGCGCTTTCCTGGAGCAGGGACACGCTCGCTGTCACGTTACGCACTTCTGTTGGGGAACGCACGACGTTGCGGAACAGGACGCGCTGCGCAACCTCGACGGGCCTGGCTGGCATCTCGACCGCGACCGCTTCGACACATGGCTCGCTGCCGTGGCGGTCGAACGTGGCAGCGCCATGCTCGCTCAAACACGTTTGCTGGGTCTGCAACGCGCTCTTGACCCAGAGAAGGGATGGCTGCTTGACGTGGAACGCATGGGCAAGCCCTTACGGGTAAGCGCCCGCCTTCTCATCGATGCAAGCGGCAGAGACGGTGCCCTTGGGCGGCATGTCGGTGGTGAACGCCGGGCGCGGGGCAAACTGGTGTGCGGTTGGGTGTTCGGTCGCGACACGGGAGCGGCTACTGGCGTTAGTGAGTTGCACGCCGAAGAACAGGGCTGGTGGTATACCGCCTCCTTGCCTGGGGAGCGGCGACTGCTGGCCTTCTATACCGACGCCGACCTCCCGGCAGCGCGTTCTGCGCACACGAGCCAGGCACTGCTAATGCGACTGGAAGCCGTGCCACATCTGCGCTCCTGTTTGGCCGAAGCGCGCTTTGAGCCCGCAAGCGAAGATGGGTTTTGCGCCGCACACGGGGTCGTGCTGGAGCGACCGTGGGGCGCCGACTGGCTGGCGATCGGCGACGCCGCGCTCGCTTTCGATCCCTTGTCGTCCCAGGGCCTGTTCAATGCCCTGTACACGGGGCTGGCCGGCGCCGAGGCGGCGTACCGTCATTTGCAGGGGGACGCCGGCGCATTGGCAGATTACGGCAGCGAGATTGGCCGCATCGAACGGGCGTATCGTCAGCACGTGGACGCGTGGTATCGAATCGAGAGGCGCTGGCCGGAGAGCGAATTCTGGAAACGTCGGCACGGCACTGTCGCTCCGCCCTGAGAGCGGCCTCCAGCGACCGCTCATCCTGGGCGTCGCCAGCGTGCCAATTCAGCGAAGACCTGCTCATCAACTACGCAGTGAATTCGACAAGAGCAGACCAATGCTCTGCACCTTGCCTACGCTCTGCCACGGCGCGCCAAGCGCGCGCTGCAGAAGCAAGGGAAGGTGTGCGGTTCCTGAACGGAGTTGCGCCGTAACATACATTTCGGCACAACATAGCCGGCAAAATGTTAATTGATTAGCGTTGATCTTCAGCTAACCGAAGCCAGCGTTCGCATCGCGGCCCGGTGCCAACCGCATCGCACAGCAGGCTATCCAGAATGGCGCC
>JBEONR010000053.1:0-34159 GCA_040544385.1 Oxalobacteraceae bacterium GrIS 1.11 | reverse complement strand
CTGCTCAGCTATTATTGTCATTTTAGAATCCATGTGTGTCAACTTCCTTAATTAGCGTGATGAAGTTGTCTCACAACAGTTTGACACAGGGGGCTTCAACCTGGGCGTGTCGCGCTCGGTGGCCGGGATCGGCTACGACGCCGCGCAGCAAAACAGGATGCGCCAGTGGAATCAATACCGCTTCCCCGGCGAAATCAAGCCGATCGCGCTGCCGGAACACCAGTCGGACGTGCTATCGATCGGCATCGGCGTGGCGCGCAGCTTGCATCTTTGCAAGACGTTGAATGTGCCCACGTGCGCCAACGACCCGCTGCCGGCCCAGAAGACGGGCGCCGGCCCGGCCTTGCCCGATGATATAGGCGTGCTGGCCGACAGCCAGGCCAGGCCGGCCGTGGGCGGCGCGCCCCGCCTCGACGTGCTGGCCGCCACGTCCGGCGGCGCGCCCAATGTCTTGAACGCCCGCGTGGCGGCGGCCGA
Organism: Oxalobacteraceae bacterium GrIS 1.11; assembly: GCA_040544385.1. Classification (GTDB taxonomy): domain Bacteria; phylum Pseudomonadota; class Gammaproteobacteria; order Burkholderiales; family Burkholderiaceae_D; genus Janthinobacterium. The sequence goes on along the minus strand of JBEONR010000053.1, from coordinate 33,682 downwards.
AAGCCTGGGCGTCAAGGAAATCGACGACAGTTACCTGGCCATGCCGCTGGAAACGGCGCAGCGCCTCGTGTATGGCCGCGCCACCCCGCAAGTGACGTCCGTGGTCTTGCAATTACATACCAGCGAGCAAGTCGAGCCGGCGCGCGCCTATCTGAAGCAATTGATCAAGGCCAGGGGCTGGAATCTGGAAGTGCTCGACTACCGCACCCTGTATCCCGTATATGACCAGATCGCCGGCCTGTTCGGCTCGATCTTCGGCTTCGTCAGCATCTTGATCGGCGTCATCGTGCTCTTTAGCGTGGCCAATACCATGAGCGCCTCGGTCATGGAGCGCACCGTCGAAATCGGCACCCTGCGCTCGATGGGTATGCGCCGCAGCGGCATCGCGCGCCAATTCGTCAGCGAAGGCTTGTTGATCGGCGTGATCGGCACGCTGCTGGGCGGCGCCCTGGCCCTGCTATGCGCCTGGGGCATCAATTCGGCCGGCTTGACCTGGACCCCGCCCAATTCGATCGACAAGAATCCCCTGGTGGTGCATGTCTTCAATTCGCCGGACTTGATTATCGGTTCGCTGCTGATCCTGATCGCCCTGGCCGCGATTTCCAGCCTGTTGCCGGCCTACCGGGCCGCCCGTATCCCCGTTGTGGAGGCATTACGCCATGTTTAAAGTCATTCCCCTGAGCGCGCTCGCGTGCGCGCTGCTGAGCGCGGCCATGCCTGCCATGGCCACGCCGAGCGTGCATGAGATCCTGATAGCATCCGACGAAATCCGCAATCCGGACCAGCCCTTTGCCATCGATATCGACTTGACCGAATACCGCAACAAGAAGCGCGAACAGGAAGGCCGGGTGATCGCCTACGCCAAGATGAACGCCAGCCGGGGCCAGCACGACACCCTGGTGCGCATCGTCGAACCGGTGCGCGACCGCAGCAAGATGATGCTCAAGAATGGCAACGAGATCTGGTTTTACGATCCGGCCAGCCAGTCGGGCATGCGCATTTCGCCGCAACAGCGCCTGCTGGGACAAGCCTCGAACGGCGATGTCGTCACCGTCAACCTGGCCCACGATTACACGGGCCAGATCGAAGCGGAAGAAACCATCACCGACGGCGAGCGCAAGGAACGGCCCTGCTATCGCATCAAGCTCAGCGCCAATAACCCGGAGGTGACTTACAACAGCATCGAATACTGGGTCGAGCGCGGCAGCAACCGCCCCGTCAAGTCGAATTTTTACGCGGAATCGGGGCGTTTGTTCAAGACCGCGTATTACCGCCGCTTCGAGAACCAGTTGGGCAAGGAACGCCCCACCGAAACCATCATCATCGATGGCGTCGACCCGCAATTGGTGACGGTGATGCGCTACAGCAAATTCCGCTACAAGGACATTCCCGACGCCTGGTTGCGGCGCGATGGCCTGGCCACCGTGCGGGAATAATCCCCTTCAATATTTAAAGGATCAACCATGGATGCACATGCATTTATCGAATTTTTAAATCAGCCCTTCCGCGCCCGCCTGGCCACGCAATACGCGTTTCACCAGGCCGAGCTGCAAAAAGGGGTGATGTATGGCCGCACCGGCGCGGCCCCGGTGGCCAAGCACATGCAATACAAGGACTTGTTTTCCGACACCTTTCGCGACGTGCTGGTGTTCGGCTCAAACAGTTACCTGAACCTGTCGACGCATCCGTATGTGCTCGACAAGGTGTGCGCCGCCGTGCGCGAATTTGGCGTCGGCACCGGCGGCTCGCCGGCCTTTTCCGGCTATACCCGCCAGCACCGGGCGTTGGAGGCGCGCCTGGCCGCGCTGGCCGGCCATGAAGACGCGCTCTTGCTGCCGTCCGGCTATGTCGCCAACCTGTGCTGGGTAAATGGCTTGATGACGCGGCAAGACATCCTCTTGTACGACAAGCATAGCCACGCCAGCGTGATCAATGCGATCAAGATGACGGGCGTGAAATTCTTTCCCTACGACCCAGACAATCTGCCCGCACTGGAAAAATTGATAGGCGAAATCCGCGCCCGGCCCGGCCCGCTCCAATTATTTGCCACCGTCGAAGGGGTGCGCTCGAACGATGGCAGCGTGATCGAACTGGCGCAATTGCTCAAGCTGTGCCACGACAATGACATCTTCACCATCCTCGACGACGCGCACGGGGTCGGCATCTTGGGGCAGCGCGGCTGGGGCACGCTGGAACACCTGGGCCTGATGGGCCGTGCCGACATGCGCATGTCCACCTGCAGCAAGGCGCTGGGCGCGCAAGGGGCCTGGGTATCGGGCAGCAAGGAAGCGATCTGCTATCTGCGCGCCTATGCCAAGCCCTATGTCTTCACCACCGCGCTGGCCCAGCCGACCGTGGCCGCGATCGACGCCGCGCTCGACGTGCTGGAGCGGGAACCGGGGCGGCGTGCGGCCCTGCATGCGAACCGCGCCTTCCTGAGCGCGGCACTGGACGAGGCCGGCTTCCAGGTGGGGCGCACCGAAAGCGGCATCGTGCCGGTCTACCTGCCCGACGGCATGGCCGGCCACGTCAACCGCCGCCTCTACGAACGGGGCTTGTTCGTCAATGTGATGGAATATCCGATGGTGGCGCCGGGCGCCGAGCGCCTGCGCTTTTCGCTGATGGCCGAGCACACCGAGCAGGACATGCTGCGCGCGGTCGACATCTTGATGGCGACGGCGCGCGAATTGGGCTGGCAAGGGGTGGCTTGATGCGCGCCGACGAGGTGAGCAATGAGGTGGCCAATGAGGTGGCCGCCGACGACGTTCTGGCTTGCCTGGCCCAGGTCGAAGCGCTGGTCGGCGCGCGTCGGGGAGCCGCCGACCCGCAGCGCGAACTGGCGTTGCTGGGACTGACGCCAGAGGACGCCGGGCCACTGTGGGATGGCTTGGGCGAGCCGGCCTGGCGCGCCCTGCTACGCGCGGTGGCGCGCACTTGCCCGCAACTTGGCTGGGCGCTGGCGCTGCTGCGGCGCGGCCACGAAGCGGACGCCGCCGCGCCCGATGGACAGCCACGGCCGTCCGATATCCCGCTTTTACTGACCGGCATCCTGGAACGCTTGTGGCAAGAGGCGGCAGCGCACGCGGAAAATCGGCCCCTGTTCCGCCGCCACCTGGCCGACTTTCCCGCGATACGCTGGCGCCTGATCATGGCACTGGCCCACGTCTTGCGGGCCGAGCGGATCGGGCTGGCCATGCCGGGGCCAGGCCACGCCGCCGCGCTGCGCCGCGCGGCCCGGGCGGTGCGCGTCGACACCCAGCAAATTTGCGGCGGCAGCGGTTATATGCTGGAATCGGCCTTTGCCGGCACACTGCTCTGGTGCGAGCGTTGCTGCGCCGCCTTGCCGCCCGGTGCGGGCCAGCTGAAACGGCAAGAAATCGCGGAAATCGACGCACACGTGGCGCGGCGCCTGACGGCAGCCGGCCTTCCCCCCGAACTGGTGACGACTCTACTGCAATGCTTGCCACAGGTGACTTGATGCTCACGCAAGATGATCCGGCCGTGTGGGCCGTCGATACCCGCGCCTTTTCCCTCCCCATCCAGGCGCGGCGCTGGCGCCAGGCCGGCCTCGTGTCCGGGCAAGAGCTCGACAACGCGGCCCGCTACGGCTTTGAGCAAGGCAAGCTGCAATACTTGGCCGGCCGGGCTCTGGTGCGGCACGCGCTGGCGCACGTGGCCCGCTACCAGCCGGCACAGGTCGAGATCGTGCTGGGCGAAGCGGGCAAGCCGGTGCTGGCGCGCACGCCCGACCAGGCCGGCTGGCATTTCAATATCTCGCACAGCGGGCATATGGTCGCCTGCGGCCTGGGCGGCGCCGGCATCGGCATCGACATTGAAATGATTTCACGCCGGATCGACCACGCCGCCATTGCCGAGACTTATTTCTCAGCCGACGAGGCGCGCTGGGTGACGGCCAGGCCGGACCGCGTCAAGCAGCGCTTCGTGGCGCTGTGGACCATCAAGGAAGCTTACTTGAAAGCCATCGGGGTCGGACTGGCGCTGCCGATAAACGGCGTACTGACCACGGACATCGGCCTGCGCTCTTGCCGGGTCTTGTCACACCATGTGCACGACTGGAAAAAATGGCATTGCCGGCTGATGCAACCAGCCGCCGATTTCTGGCTGGCGGTGTGCTATGAAAATGCGTTTGCCCCATTGAAATTGCGCTGGGCCGATTTATAGGGTGTCAGTTATTGCAAATCTTAATGATAATGATTACTATTAATAAATCGAAGCTTGCCGCCGTGGCTGGCAGCGCACAATGAAAGCCGGACATGGATATTTTGAAGCAATTGCGCGAATCAGGTTTGAAAGTGACCATTCCCCGTTTGCGGATCTTGCAACTGTTTCAGGAAGACCGGGGCAAGCACTTGAGCGCCGACGAGGCGTACCGCATGTTGCAGGCAGAGAAAATCGATGTCGGCCTGGCCACCATTTACCGCGTACTCATGCAATTTTCCGAAGCCGGCATCTTATTTCGGCGCCATTTCGAGTCGGGCCACGCGGTCTTTGAACTCAACGAAGGCAAGCACCACGACCACATGGTGTGCACGGCGTGCGGCAAGGTCGACGAATTTGTCGACGAAGACATCGAGCGGCGCCAGCACGAGATCGCCCGGGAGCGCGGTTTCCTGCTGCAAGAGCATGCCTTGTCGCTCTACGGCACTTGCGCCGCCTGCGCCACTTAAGCCCGGCGGCGGTCGGACGCGGGCGCCCATGTGGATAAATGTTAACAAATAAGACAATAATTCATGCTCCAGCCTGAATGCTCTTTACAATTTTACATGGTTATATGAGTATCAAGGCATGAGCTTCCCACCTGAGAAACACTGTCATGGCAGGTGCTCATATCTCTCAGTCATGCCGAAAATGCGCGGATGCCCGCGCGGCTCTTTGTACGTCGTTTGAAAAGTGAGGTTCCCGCAATTCCGGTATGGCACTTACTAATCACGTTGGCAGGAGACGAGTATGAATGTGCGGCACATATTGAAGTTTGGCGTCATGGTGATGGCGGTAGCAACTTGTTTCGGCGCGCAGGCGGCGTCAAATGGTGTCACGGCAACCATCACGCCGGAAAAAAATACCTTGAGTTCCAGCGACGATGTCGTGCTCAATGTGACCATCAGCAATACCTCGACGACACCCCAATCCGTGTTGAAGTACCATACACCATTGGGCGGCGTGCAAGCTTCCTTGTTCGACATCACACGCGACGGCAGTCCAGTCCAGTATATCGGCCGTCAATACAAGCGGCCGGCACCGACGGCGAGCGACTATATCGTGCTCAAACCGGGTGCCTCGCACACCGTCAGGGTTGAACTGTCGGCCCTGTACGACATGCGCGTCACGGGCGACTATTCGATCCGCTACCACACCAGCTCCTTGAACCTGTTCAACAGCGCGCCCGATAGCGGCGCCAGGACGGCGACCGCCACCCCGGCTGACATGGGCGAGATCGATTCGGCGCCCGTCAAACTGTGGATAGACGGCAGCGTTGCGCGCGGCGGCGTCGCGCCGGCGCCGCTGTCGCTTGAATCGATGCGCGCGCAAACGGCCGGCCTGAGCACCAGCCATTGCAGCAGTTCGCAGTCGAGCAAAATTACTGCGGCGATTTCTGCGGCCAAGGCCATGGCTTCCGATGGCAACAACTACCTCAATGCCGGCAAGAAGGGCAGCCGTTACACGACATGGTTTGGCAGCAACAATTCCAGCCGCTACGCCACCGTCAAGGCGCACTTTGCCGCCATCAAGAATGCCTTGGAGACCAAGCCGGTGGTGGTCGACTGCGCTTGCACCGATAGCGCCTACGCCTATGTCTACCCGAACGAGCCTTACACCATCTATGTCTGCAACGCATTCTGGCCGGCGCCGACCAGCGGCACCGATTCGAAAGGCGGCACCCTGGTCCATGAGATGAGCCATTTCGACGTCGTCGCCTCGACCAATGACTGGGTGTATGGCCAGTCGGCGGCCGCCAGCCTGGCCACCAGCAATCCGGCCAAGGCAATCGACAATGCCGATACGCATGAGTATTTTGGCGAGAACAACCCGTCCCTGCCTTAAGGCCCGCTTGATGCATGGATGCCCCCCGCACGGGGAGCATGCCATTCCTGGCGCCGGCGCTAGCGCGTGAAACTGAATTGCGCGCTGGCCGGCGCCAGCGGCGTGGCCGCGTCCAGCCTGGCCAGATCGGTAAGATAACTGCCATCATGGCTCAGGCGATAACTGTGGGTGCCGGGCACAAAGGCATAACTGGCGCCAATATCGATGCTATGGCGCAAGCTGGCGTGCGGCGCCAGCGTCACATAGTCGGCGGCCGTCAAGGGGCCGCGCTTGAGCATCTTGCCGACATAGTCGACAGGCGCGCCGCTGCCCGCCTCGACAATCTGGAACAGGCGCGACGACAACTGCTCGGCGCCGGCAATCGCCTTCGGCACGTAGACTGTCCCCGCGCCGCTGTTTTCCAGCGTTATATGCACCAGTACCCGGCCCTGCGCCGCACTCACTTGTATCTGCTCGCCAACTTCGCTCATCGGTCCTCCCCTGGCTACGCCGAACAAACATAACAGGCACAGCGCCGCGCTGGCCCGGCTTAACAATGGCGCATTTTTCATCATGGACTTTCATATATGCCGTATGGCGATTGTGCTACGGTTTGGCGGATTCGCCAAGCCGCGTGCAAGCCGCTACGGTTTCAGCGGCGCCGGCCCGGTCGATTTGCGCACCACCAAGGTCGGCTGCAAGCGTTCGCGCCGCAGCGGCAAGTCCGGATTGCGCATGCGCTCGACCAAGACCCGCGCCGTCAAGGCGCCGATTTCTTGCTTGGGCTGGGCGATCGAACTCAAGGGAGGATTGCTGAACGCCGCCAATGCGATATCGTCATAGCCAAGTACCGACAATTGCGAGGGGATGTGCACGCCGGCCTCGCTGGCGGCACAAATGCCGCCGATGGCCATCAAATCATTGCTGACAAACACGGCCGTCGGCCGCTCAGGCAGCGCCAGCAATTGCTGGAAGGCGCCATAACCGCCCTGGCTGGTGAAGTCGCTGTGCACCAGCCAGTTCAGGCGCAGGCGCAGGCCCGCTTCGCGCAAGGCCCGCAGGTAGCCGGCCACCCGCTCCCGGCTCGGCAGCAAGTCTTTCGGGCCGGACACGCAGGCGATCGCGCGGTGTCCCAGTTCCAGCAAATATTGGGTGGCCAGGTAACCGCCGCGCTCGTGGTCGGACTCGATGAAGTCGGCACCGACGCCGGCGATTTCCCGGTCCACCAGCACGGTCGGGAGTCGGTCGCCGGCCAGGAAGCGCGTCAATTCCCCATCCGAACCGGACGATACCAGTATCAAGCCATCGATGCGTTTTTCCATCAAGACGCGCAATTGCGCGACTTGCTTGCTGGCATCGTCATAGCAATTGCACAGGATGATGTTGTAACCGAGCTTGAAGGATGCATCTTCGATGGCGCGTATCAATTCGGCGAAATACGGATTGGAATTATTCGGCACCACCATGCCGATGGTATGCGTGCGGTCATTTTTCAAGCTGCGCGCCACCGCGCTGGGCACATAACGCAAGTCGTTGATGACGGCCAGCACGCGCGCGCGCACATCCTCGCTGACCACCCGGGTATTGTTGAGGACGTGCGACACCGTGCTGGTCGAGACGCCAGCCTGTTGCGCCACCTGTTTCATCGTTGCCATGCAGACCCACCTTTCTCGCCTCTATCATCGCGTCTATATGTAAGCGCGCGCCGACTCAAAACACGGTGCCGGCCACCAGGATCACGTTGGCGTAGGGCGTGAATTGGCCGGTGCGCACGATGGCGCGGGCCGAGGCGCTCAATTGCTTGAATTGTTCGTGCGGCATGTGGCGCAGCGGTGTGTCCGGCAACAGCTCGGCGATGGCCGCCTCGATCATCGGGCTGACCCGCGACGTTTCCTCGGCCGTCACGGCTTGCTCGACCTGCATCTCGCTCAAGACTACCCGCAAGGTATCGAAAAAGCCCGGAATATTTTTGCACAGCGCCAAGTCGATGCATTCCACCCCGGGCGGTATCGGCAAGCCGGCGTCGGCGATGACCAGCATGTCGCCATGGCCCAGGCCGGCGATCACGCGCGCCAGGGCGGCATTCAGCAAGAGCGTCTTTTTCATGGCAACTCCGGGGCAGCGGGCAAGCCGGCCCGGCTATGCATGAATTGTTCCACTTCATCGCGAAACGGAATCGAGGTTTGCGCGCCCAGCCTGGTGACGGCCAACGCGGCCGCGTATTGCGCCGCGCCGCCCGCCTCGATCACGCTCAAGCCGCGTCCCAGGCCTACGGCAAAGGCGCCGACAAAGGTGTCGCCGGCCGCCGTGGTGTCGAGCGCAGCCACCGGCACGGCAGGAATCAAGCGGCTGCTGGCGCCTTGCTCGGCAATGAAGACGCCCTTCTCGCCCATGGTCAGCAAGACTGCGCCGACGCCGAACGATAACAGGGTGGTCGCGGCCAGCCGCGCCGTGCTGCGGTCGAGCACCGCGACCCCGCTCAATTGGCACGCTTCGGTCTCGTTGACAACCAGGTAATCGACCAGGGCCAGCAAGTCGCGCCCCAGGGGCTGCATCGGGGCCGGGTTGAACACCACCGGCACCCCACCCTGCCGGGCGATTTCAATGGCGCGCGTGACGGCCGCCAGCGGCGTTTCCAACTGGCACACCAACAGATCGGCGGCCAGGATGGTGGGCGCCGCCGCCTCCACGTCGGCCACCGTCAATGCCATATTCGCGCCCGGCGCCAGTACGATGCTGTTGCGGCCGCTGTCATCGACCAGGATGCCGGCCACTCCGGTCGCCATTTCCACCTGCGAGGCGAGATGGCTGAGGTCGACGCCGTCGCTCGCCAGGCAAGCGCGCAATTGCGCGCCGAAGGCGTCCGCGCCGACCCGCCCGACCAGGCTGACGCTAGCGCCTTGGCGGGCTGCCGCGACCGCCTGATTCGCACCCTTGCCGCCGGGAATTTGATGGAAATCGCTGCCTTGCAGGGTTTCGCCGACGGCCGGCATGCGCGGGGTGCGAAACACCAGGTCCATATTCACGCTGCCGACGATGGCGATGCGGGGCCGCTTCATGCCGCGTTCCTCGCCATCATGCGGTTGCGGTACATATCGACGATCACCGCGATCACGATCACGCTGCCGGTGATGATGCGCTTGGCCGGATCGCTGGCGCCGATTTGCGCCAGGCCCGCTTCCAGCACGGAAATGATCAGCACACCGATGAAGGTATTGACGACCGAACCGCGCCCGCCCATCAAACTGGTGCCGCCGATCACGACCGCCGCGATCACTTGCAATTCCATGCCGGCGGCCGCGTTCGGGTCGGCCGCTTCCAGGCGCGAGACCTGGAAAGCCGAAGCCACCGCAGCGAGCAAGCCCAACAGCGCGAACACGGCGGTCTTGGTGGGGCGGGTGCGGATGCCGGCCAGGCGCATCGCTTCTTCATTGGTGCCGATGCCGATCATGTGACGCCCGAACACGGTGTAGGACAAGACCAGTTGACCGAGCGCGACGATGGCGATGGCCAGCAGGAAGGCTGGCGAAATGCCGGCCAGCACAGGGTCGTTGATGAACGAGACGGCGCCGCCTATGTATTTGGTGCGCGAATCGGTGGCCAGGTAGGCCGAGCCGCGCGCCACTTCCAGCATGCCCAGCGTGACGATGAAGGATGGCACCGACCACGTCACCGTAATCAAGCCGTTCACCATGCCGCACAAGAAGCCGACCGCCAGCGCCAGCGCCGCCGCCGGCACAAACCCCAGTTGCCAGTCGACCATCGCCAGGCTCAGCACGCCGCCGCACAGGGCCAGCACTGAACCGACCGACAAGTCGATGCCGCCGATAATCATCACATACGTCATGCCGACTGCCATCACTGTCAGCGCCGGGATCTGGTTGGCAATGGTGCTGAAGGTTTTCATGCTCAGGAAGTATTTACTGGCGAAACCGAAAAACACTATCATGCCGAGCAAGACCAGCACCAGGCCGAGATATTCCTTGGCGCGCCGCATCAGCGCGGACTGGCCGCCGTTTGCCGCCAGCGGCGGGGAAAGTATGTGTGTCGTCATGGCATGGTCCGTGGTTGAATTGCTGTTGGCGCGGCGTCGACATAGCCGCTGAAGGCCGCTTCCATGATGGCGTCGCTGCTGGCCTCGGCGCGCGTGAAGGTGCGCACCAACTTGCCGGCGCTCATCACGCCGATGCGGTCGCATAGCAACATCAGCTCGACCAGGTCGCTCGACACGACCACCAGGGCCTTGCCTTGCGCGGCCAGTTGCGCCATCAGTTTATAGATTTCAAATTTAGCGCCGACATCGATGCCCCTAGTCGGCTCGTCAAACAGCATCACATCGCATTCATGGTGCAACCAGCGGCCGATGGCGATTTTTTGTTGGTTGCCGCCGGATAATTGCCCGACCGGCTGTTCGACCGAGCTGGCCCGCAGCGACATCAGCTGGCCGATCCGGGCGGCAATCGCGCTTTCTTTCTTGCGGCTGAGCCAGCCAGCCTTGGCCACGGCCGCGATGCCGCTCAGCGTCATGTTCACGCGTATCGATTGCGGCAACAATAAACCCTGTTCCTTGCGGTCTTCCGAGACCATCGCGATGCCATGCTTGACGGCATCGTGCGGCGAAGCAATCAGGCATTCCCGGCCCGACACGCAGACGCTGCCGCCGTCGCGCCGGTCGGCGCCGTAAATCAGGCGCAGGGTTTCCGTGCGGCCCGAGCCGACCAGGCCGGCGATGCCGAAAATTTCACCGCCGCGCGCCTCGAAGCTGACATCTTGCACGGCCGTGCCGCGCCGCAACTTGTCGACTTTCAGGGAAATCGGGCTGGGGACCGGCGCGGGCCGGTCCAGGCGCTCGCCCACTTCGCGTCCCACCATCAGCTTGACCACTTCGGCAATGCTGATGTCGTGGGCGCCATGGGTGCCCACCACCAAGCCGTCGCGCAACACCGAAATCGAATCGGCGATGCGCTTGGTTTCTTCCAGGCGGTGGGAAATATAGATGATGCCGACGCCCTTGGCCTTCAGGCGCTCGATTTGCGCGAACAGCAAATCGACTTCGCGCCCTGTCAACATGGCGGTCGGCTCATCGAGTATCAAGACCTTGCAATCGGCGCTGATATTGGCGGCGATCTCGATCATCTGGCGCTGGCCTATGCCCAGGCGCGACACCGGCGTGGCCGGATCGAGTCCGCCCAGCCCCACTTGCGCCATGCAAGCGACGGCGGCCCCGTTGAGCGCCTTGTAATCGACAAAACCCAAGCGGCTCGGCAACTTGCGCAAGAACAGGTTTTCCGCCACGGTCAAGGTATTGACCAGGCTCAATTCCTGCAACACCATGCGCACCCCGCAAGCCTCGGCCTGGGCGCGCGTGGCCGGCGCGTAAGGCATGCCTTCGAGACGCATGGTGCCGGCCAAGGGCGCGACCAGGCCGCAAATGATTTTCGACAAGGTGCTCTTGCCGGCGCCGTTTTCCCCGGCCAGGACCCGCACTTCGCCGCGATGCAGGCTCAAGCGGACATCTTGCAACACCGGCGCGGCATAAGCCATCGACAAGCCGTCCAGTTGCAACAAGGGCTCGGACGACTGGAATGAATAGCGCATGGTTATCTCACAGAGCCGGCGCTTATTTCCTGGCGCCGGCAACCAGGTCGACCGGAGTTTCCACCACACCGCCCAGGGATTTGATCGGCGCCTTGCTTTTCAGCGATTTCAGCGCGAATTCAATGCCGAAGATGGCCAGTTGGTCCGCATGCTGCTCGGCGGTCGCCGTCATGCGGCCATCCTTGAGCATGGGCGCGACGGCCGAGATATTATCGAAACCGACCACCCGTACCTTACCGCTCAGGCCGGCCGACTTGACGGCGGCCACGGCGCCAATGGCCATGCTGTCATTACCGCACAGCAGCGCCTTGAGGTCGGGCGTTTCGCTCAGCATCGCGGCGGCGACCTTGTTGGCCTTGTCGATTTCCCACTCGCCGGTCTGGACCCCGACCACCTTGGCGCCAGCCGTTTTCATCGCATCCTGAAAACCGGCGGTGCGCAATTTGGCATTGTTAGCCGTCGGCAAGCCTTCGATGATGGCGACCTTGTCGCCGGCCTTCAAGAACTTGGCCAGATAATCGCCCACTTGCTGCGCGCCCTTGCGGTCGAGCGGACCGACGAAAGGCACCGTGATGCCTTTTTCCTTGAGCGCGGCAGCGTCGAACTGGTTATCGATATTGATCACCACGATGCCGGCGTCGATGGCGCGCTTGGCCACCGCCACCAGGGCCTTGGAATCGGCCGGCGCGATCACGATCGCATCGACATTGGAAATGATCATTTGTTCGACCAGCTTGATCTGGCCAGCCGTATCGCTCTCGTCCTTGACACCGTTGGTGATCAACTCGTATTTATCCTGGTTCTTCTTTTGATGCGCCTTGGCGCCCGTTTCCATGGTCAGGAAGAATTCATTGGCAAGCGACTTCATCACCAAAGCCACGCGCGGTTTTTCCGCGCTGGCTTGGGCCGGTTGCAACGACAGCAATAAACTGGCGGCGGCGATGGCTACCGATTGAGTGAAAACGGACATGGCTGGGTGTCTCCAAATGGATGATATCGCTGATCGGATCTAACTGCGCAATCGATTGCGCAATCGATTGCGTATTAGATCGCGTTGCCCCATTTGATGTCAAGCGCTTATTTTTTTACCTCGGCGAAATGCCGGGACGGGGCGGCAAAGGAAGTCCCGCTGACCACGTCCGCCGCCTCAACTGGCAACCAGGCGGCCGGCCAGCAGCACAAAGACGGTCGGCAATACATACTTGCCCAGATTCGATTTCGATTGCATGCGCCGCGTGATGCGCGCCGCCAGCACGGCATAGATGGCATCGAACAATAAACCGGTCGCCACCAGCAGCGTGCCCAGCCACAGGTATTGCAGCGCCACGGAGCCGGCCGCCGGGTTGACGAATTGTGGCAAGAACAGGCTGCAAAACAGCAAGGCCTTGGGATTGAGCAAATTGGTCAGGAAGCCGCGCATGAAGGAAGCGCCCGCTTTCGGCGCCACTTGCGCCACCGTATCGAGTTGCATATTGGCTCGCAAGACTTTCACGGCCAAAAATACCAGGTAGGCGGCCCCGCCCCAGCGCACCAGATACAGGGCGCTCGGGTGGGTCGCCATCAAGGCCGCCAGCCCGACGCCGGACATGAACACATGCATCGCGCGCGAAGCGGCAATGCCCAGCGCCGTGACAAAGGCAATACCGGCGCCGCGCGCCGCGCCCGTCGCCACCACCAGGGCCATGTCCGGTCCGGTCCGGGCAGCAAGAATACCCCGGCCAAGGCCGCCAGATACATGATGAGGGTCGATGTTTCCATATTGATTCCATTACATTGCGATAAATAAGGCGGCAATTATCGGCGCGGCAGGCTGAAATGTGCTTGCTTTATTTGTTTTGCATGGCATAGTTGCAGCAAGATTCCACTCTTTTTTAGTCAATTTTTAAATGAAAATTTCAAACGACACGCTCGACGAGGTAGACCTTCGCATCCTGACCCTGCTGCAAGAGGAGGGGCGGCTATCCAACGCGCGCCTGGCCGAGCGCCTCAAGCTGAGCGAAACGCCGGTCTGGCGCCGCCTGCGCCGGCTGGAAGAAGATGGTTACATCACCGGCTATCAAGCCTTGATCAGCCGCAAGAAGATGGGAATAGGCTTGCTGGCCTTCGTGCGCGTCACCTTCGCCAACCATGCGGGCGAGCAACCGTTTCAATTCGAGGAAGCGATCCAGTCGATTCCCGAGATCATGTCTTGCCACAACGTCAGCGGCGAAGCGGATTATCTGCTGCAAGTTGTAGCGCGCGACATCGAAAGCTATGGCGACTTCGTGGCCAAGGTATTGCGCAAATTGCCGGGCGTGGCCGAAATCCACTCCAGCCTGTCGATGCGGGAAATCAAGGCGTCGAACCGCTTGCCGCTGCCTTGACGGGCGTCAGGGTTAACGTGTGCTGCGCCGGGCCGGGCAACAAGGCTTCGGTCTTGCCCTGGACCCAATCCTGGTGTCCGTTCAAGAAAAACGGCGACAGAGGGTGGCCGCTCTGCCCGCCCGGCATATTGAAGACGCCCTGCTCTTCCTTGCCCGGCGACACGGTCAAGCGTTCCGACTGGCCGAACTTGGGGGCCGCCACGCGCGGCATGTGATTATCGCCCGCTAACTGATCGGCTGGCGCGGCCAGCCAGTCGCCCAGCCAAGGCAGGGATGTGCCGATCGGATGGGCTATCGCGGCCGTATTGCGCGCACCCCAGGTGGCCGCCGCCAGCGCCTTGCCGTCCTGGCCCAGGTCGGCAATCACGCGGTCGATTGCCGCCAGTTGCAGCGCTTGCCAACTGGCATATTGGGGCGGTAGCCAGGCCGCCGGCCGCTCGTCGAGCAAGCGCGCCAGCAGCACCGGCCAGCGCGGCGTCGCGCTGGCCATGCTGGCCTTGGCGTCGAGCTTGCCCATCTCGACATTGGCGCCGTCGAACATGACATCGTGGACGCCATACATGAAACCCCGCGTCAAGCGGTATGCCACCGAATCGGTACTGGCATGCCCGGTCCAGCCGGTTTGCAATAATTGCAGGAATTGCGCCCGCTGCGGCCGGTTCGCGATGGCCGCGCCGTCGAGGGCGGCCATCGCGCGCGCGCGCCACGGCGCCAGGAAGAGCGCGCGGTCATCCAACATGACGCCGTAGACGGCTTGCAGATCGGTTTTTGCGCCCAGCGCGCGCAAGTCTTCATCGACTTGCCGGTTGCGCGCGCCCAGGTCGAAGCCGCCATCGCCCAGCAGGGCGGCGCCGGGCTCCATCAATTGCCGGCTGTTGGCGGTGGACAAGTGGCCGCGAGCGGGATTGATGACGCGCGGATAGTCGGCCGGCGCCAGCCAGCCTTGCCACGACGCTTGCGGCTGGCCCAGCGCCAGCGGGAAAGTGGCCGCCCATCCGGGCTGGCTGCGGCGCGGCAAGGGGCCGGCAATGGTCCAGCCGATATTGCCCTTGTCGTCGGCGCCGACGAAGTTTTCTGCGGGAATACCCAAGGTCGCGGCGGTGGCCAGCGCCTCGTCCAGGGTGGCGGCCGATTCCAGCTTTTTCGGATTCATATTCACCGCTTGCAGCGCGTGCGCCACCCAATGTATCGCATAACTGCGTCCCGCCACAACGCGCACGGGGCCAAGCGAACTTTCGCGCACCTGCAATGTTTCCGCCGGCGCCCCCTTGACCAGGATCAGCTCCGTATGCGCGACCAGGCTTTCCCAGCCGCCCGGCGTGCGCGCCTGACCGGGCCTGGCAGCATCCACGCCCAGTTCGATCAAGTCCAGGTAATCGCCATAGCTATTCGTGTATCCCCAGGCCACATGGCCATTGCTGCCAACCACCACCACGGGCGGCGCGCCCGGCAAGGTGACGCCGACCACGCGGCGCGTGCCGCCCAAGCCATCGGGAAACTGCAAGGCCAGCCGATACCATGTATTGGGCAACTGTATGCCCAGATGCATATCGTTGGACAAAATCGCCGCGCCATCGGCGCCGCGCCGGCCCGCCACGGCCCAGTTATTGCTGCCGACGGCATCGAGCCACTCGGCGGCCGCGACCTTGGGCGCGCCATCCGTGGGCATCTGCCCCCACCAGAGCGGCGCCATGGCGGGCACCGCCGGCACCGAGGCCGGTACGCCATCGGCATCGAGCGGCGCATCCCATTGCGTCGATTCCGGCAACAGGAAGGCCAATTGCTCGGCGCTGCTATGCTCCCGCAGCCAGCCGCGCGCCAACTCGCGCGGTTCCAGATTGCCCTGCAAATCGATATACATGGCCCACAATACCAGCAAGGAATCAGCGGCCGTCCATGCGCGCGGCTTGACGCCGATCAGCGCATATTCAAACGGCCGCGTAGCGAGCGCATTCATGCCATCATTGACGCCGCTGACATAGCGCGCCAAAAATAAGCGGTCTTCAGGCGTCATTGCCTGCACAGCCAATTCGGCGCGGGCGCGAAAGCGATGCAAGCGGTGCGATTTATCGAGATTGAGGGCGCGCGGCCCGAACAACTCGGCCAACTCGCCCGCCCCCGAGCGGCGCAACAAATCCATTTGAAAAAAACGTTCTTGTGCATGCACGAAACCGGTCGCGTAAGCGACGTCAAGCCGGTCGCCGCCGCTGATCAAGGGCACGCCGCGCGCGTCGCGCGCGATGCTGACCTTGGCGCCCAAACCGGCGCCAGCTTGAATGCCATCGAGGCGCGCCAGGCTGCCCCGCAAGAATAGATAAACGGCCAACGCGAGCAATAACAACAAGCCTGCCAAACCCGACAAGATACGGAGAAACCACCGTTTTAACGCATTTTTTTGCATAACATTCCTGTGACTAACTAAGTATTGGCCTGTGGAGTCGGCAGCTTGGCCGCACGCCAGACAATATACATTAGTTAATAGTGATATTAAAATCATGAAAGGTTATTTTTCACCCCCTCATTTTAGTAGCGCCCTCTTGATCGGACGGACCGGCCATTCAAGCCAGCACGCCCAAGGCGGACAAGTGCGCGCTGGAATGCCGCACCATGTCCTTGACAATCTCGTCGAGCGCCTGGCTTGGCGGCATGACCGGCAGGTCAAGCAAAGTGTCGGAAATCAGCTTGCGTATCCGGGGGACATGACAGTCCACCTCGCCGCATTGCGCCAGCGCGCCATCGAAACGTTCCAGCGGGACACTTGAAGCCAGCCGCGCCAGGATGGTGCGCGTGCCGGCGATTTCTGCATCGATACGCTGCCTTAATTGCGCCGCAAGGGTCCCGTCGGCAGTGCCGCGCTGGAGAAATCGATCGAGTTTTTTTGTTTGCCTTTGATACAAGTCGACCAGCAAATGCGTGGTGGAACCGGCTGGCCGCGGGACGGGATCGAGCACGTCCAGCACCGACATCAGCCAAGCCACCATGCGCTGGCCCGCAGCGCCCATTTCGCCCCAACTTTGCTGTTGCAATTGTTCGCCCAGATAACGGGCCCGGTCGATGGCGCGGCGCCTGCCCGTCATCGTGTAGGCGCCATGCAAGGGACCATAGATGGCTTCCAGTTCCGGCGCCGCCTCGGCCATTGCGCATAACAGCGCCAGGTGGACATAAACATGAAACGCCGCAATGGTGCGGTGCGCATCCCAGTAATTGGAAGGGGCCGCATCCGGCTGGCTCGCATCCGGCGCATTCCACAGCGAACATACGCGGGGCGCTTCCGGACGGGCATAATCGGGCTCCAGCAAAGTGTGGCCATGGCGGAAATCATACAGTTTCTGATGCAAGGATTCATGCAAGAGATGCTCGGCCACCCACCAGGGATGGCCCAGCAGTTCGCGGTTCAGGAAAATCGTCCCGTTGACCCTGAACTGGGAACTCGAAGCCTTGCCATTCCAGATGCCGACACGGGGGAAAATACCGATCAATTGCACATGCTGCAGCGCGCTGGCCGACAACACCGGCAGCAAATCCTTGAGCAATTGCGCGCCGCGCGCCAACATGGACAATTCCTCGGCGCTGGGACTGCACAACGGTGCGCCATAATTGTGCGCCATGACGTCGCGAAACGCGCGCCCGAACACGTCGTCGGCATGTTCCTCATTCCAGATCCACGCCTGATGCGGCTCCGACCCCAGACTGTGCGCTTGCGCGAAGCCGGTCAGCAGTGGGCCGCCCGGCTTGCCCTGTGCGATATGTTCCAGGGTCGCCTGAAACAGCGCGCCGCATTGCGCCAGGGGCAAGCCATACGGCAAGCCTGTCACCACCTGCCTCAAGGCGTGCTGAAC
Source organism: Oxalobacteraceae bacterium GrIS 1.11 (assembly GCA_040544385.1). GTDB lineage: Bacteria > Pseudomonadota > Gammaproteobacteria > Burkholderiales > Burkholderiaceae_D > Janthinobacterium. Next base: position 15,840 of record JBEONR010000053.1, on the reverse strand, counting down.
CGCGCAACGCAGCACCGTGTCGCCGATGATCTGGTTGCGGTGATCGGCGTCGGTAGCGCGCAAGACTTGCGACAGTCGCGCGGCGACGGGCAAGGCCGCGCCGATCTTGTCGAGCCGGCGTCGGTAGCAAATATCCAGTTGCTGCCGGATATAAGCGCTGCTACCAAAGGCCCGGTGCTGCGCCAACGCCAGTTCGACCTGTTTCAACGTCTCCAGGGACTGCGCTGCGTCCCGTTCTAGCCTGGTTTCCATCTTGTGACTCCCGCGTGGTGGACATTGCGTTGAAACATCCAGCAGCCGGCGGGCTGGAAGCTCGCCGGCTGCCCATGCCTACTCGATGCCGTCGTAGTTTCAATTCACCACGGCCTCACTCCAGAGTGGGGTGATCGTGATCGTGATGTCCCCCAGCGGCTGCCTCCGCTTCCAGTTCGTCGGACTGCGCCTGGAGTTTTTGCAAGTCTTCGTCCGTGACGCCGTCCAGCAAGTGCTTCAGCACGCTTTGCAGCTTGGACTTGGGAATAATCGTTGCAGGTGAATCTGCCATAATGGAACCTCCGTTAAAATACCCGAAAAAAACAGCCTGGCTGCCGCTCAGGCCGGCTTCGCCGCGACACAGTTGAGCGCTAGCCCGCCACAGACAGCCGCCGCGACTCATTGGATTGGAACCTCGCCGTAGCGATACGTTTGCCGGAAAACGGGGAAATTTGATCAAGCTCAGAAACCATGCAAGCATCGCTTGCCGGACAGTGTGCGGGCAAGCCGCATGGCGCCATTGTATAATCGGCAAAAAACACTTATCCGCCCCTTGAGCACTGCTATCCACCGTTGCCTGACCTACTTGCCGACGTTTGCCCTGAGCGCCCTGCTCTCGTGCCCGTGCGCCATGGCCCAGCCGGTGGCATGGTTGTGGGATGAAGCCGTGCTACCGGCCTGGTCGGCGCAGGAGGCGGCCGTATTGCAGCGCCACATACTGCTCAGCGCGGACACGATACGCGTGCGCCCGCGCATGCGCCAACCGGCGCTGGCCGCGACCCGGGTCACGCCGGTCTTGCATATCGAACTGAGCAGCGTCCATCCGCCGCGCGACATCGAGGCGAGCCGCGCGCTGATCGTGCGCGCCATGCTCGACGCGGCCGCCGCCAGCAGTTCCGGCTGGGTCCAGCTCGACATGGAAGCGAAGCCGTCGCAGCGCCGCTTCTACCGTTCCCTGGTCCAGGAAGTGCGCACTGCCCTGCCCCCCAACATCAAACTGAGCGTCACCGCGCTGACGTGGTGGTGCCGCTCGCCCGACTGGCTCGACGGCCTGGCTGCCGACGAAGTCGTGCCGATGTTTTTCCGCATGGGCAAGGACAGCGCCAGCCTGCGCGCCATCATCGAACACGCGCCGGCCACGCTGCATGCGCGTTGCCGTGGCGACAGCGCCGGCTTTTCGCCGCAAGAACCATTTCCAGCCCAGGTCACTGAGCGCTACCGCAAGACTTACTGGTTCGACCGTTACGCCTGGAAACACAACCCGCCAGACCCGAGGACTACCCGATGACCAAGAAAATGCTCCTGGCCGCTTGCGCGGCCTTATCGTGCGCCAATGCCGGCGCCAGCGGCGACATTGCCTATGATCGCTTCGTGAATCGCGGCGCGCCCGACGTCGCGCTGGCGCGCTACCAGGCGGGCGAACTGGGCGTGGTATTGCCGAGCTACCAGCGCGCCTATCTGTACGCGGCATGGCGCGCGATCGCGCTCGGCGCGCAAGAATTGAAGGCGGCGCCGAATCCGGCCGGCGGCCTGGCGCGGGCCATCGGCAATCAGCAAGGCGGCTGGCTCGACGCCGGCAACGGCACGACGATGTATGCCGCCTGGCAAAATGCCATCAATAGCACGCTCAAGCAAGCGTCGACGCCGAAAAAAGATGGCGACATGGACGCTTCGGGCTACCTCAACTGTCCGCTGAACGCCTACACGCTGGCCACCGCCAACCTGCTTGAGCTCGGCAAACGCGACGACGCCACGCCCGAACGCCTGCGCGCGTGGATCGCCGCGCAGCGCCAGGTATTCAAGTTCTGCGGCGACGATCCAGGCGCGCCCCAGCGCGGCTATGGCGCGCCCAAGCCGCACATCGAGCCGCCTGCCGAATTAGCGGCCGGCGCCCCCTTGCACTGGCGCCAGATGCAGCAATACCAGCGCGCGTCGGCCGCCTTTTATGACGGCGATTACGCGGCCAGCGCGCCGCTCTTCGCCCAGATCGGCGCCACCGCGCAACACCCGATGCGCCAGTGGGGCGATTACCTAAGCCTGCGCTCGCTGGCGCGCGCAGCAAGCCAGGCTGCGGCCAAGGAAGATGCGGCGCGCGCACCGGCGGCGCTGGCGGCGCGCCAGGAACGGCTGACGGCGCTCAACGCGCTGGCCGACCGCATCTTGCGCGATCCCACTTTGGCCAATTTGCATGAAGCCACCCGCGCCGTGCTACGCGCCGTGCAGGCGCGGGTGACGCCGGAAGCGCGTTTCGCGGAACTGAGCAAGCTGCTTGACGAGCCGCATGCCAATCCTTATCTGGACGACCATTTGGGCGACTGGCGCGTGCTGGCCAACAACTTGCTTGAGTCGGGCAATACAGAGCAAAGCGACGCGGCGCAAAAAAATCGCGCCACGGCCGGCTTCTTCGACTGGATACAAACCATGAACGGTTGCGCCGATGTCAAGGATGCGCGGCGCAAACCGGCCGACACCGCTTGCGCCGGCGAGGCCGCGCACGCGCTCGCGCAGTGGCGCCGGGCCGGTGCCAACCAGGCCCAGGCCCGCGTATGGCTGGTGGCGGCCGCACTGAAAGCCGGTGCGCTGCCGCCCGAGGTCGAACAAGCGGCCCTGAAGGTGGCCGCCGGCGCGCCGGAATACGCAACGCTACGCTATGCGCTGGCGCGCCACTACCGTCTCAAGCGGCAAGCCGACAAGGCGCGCGCGATTGACGATGCGATGCTGGCCGCTTCGGCCACCACCTCGATCGGCGCCCGCAACCTGTTCCTGCAAGAGCGTTTCGCGATGGCCACCTCGCCGGCCGACGCCGGCAATTATCTGCTGCGAGCGGTCGACCGCGACGCCGACGCCGACACCGGGGAAACGGCGCCCGCCACCGGGAAGGAAATCCCGGCCGCCGACGGCTTGCGCTGGTTGAACGGCAAGCTTGCCAACGCCGACCTGATGGCCCTGGCCAGCAACCCCGCGTTCGACCCGGCGCTGCGTGCGCGCATCGCGGTGGCCGCGTGGATGCGCGCCGACTTGCTGGGACAAGCCGACAGCGCGCGGCAGGCGGCGCAACAGGTCGCGCAATTGATGCCGTCCCTGGCCCCCGCCATGGCCCAATACCAGGCCGTGACCGGCGCCCCCGGGCGGCGTCATGCGATGTTGCTCAATGCGCTCAAGTTTGGCTTGTCGCCGGTGATCGGCGACAACTATCCCGAGCCGAACGCCAAATTGCGCGATAAAGACGAGACCCTTGCCGACATGTGGTGCAAGATCCCGAGCGGGGCCGCCAATTATGCCGAGCCGGACACCGAGACCGAATTGTCGCCGCCGGCGCCGGAGACCGGCAACGACGCGATACGGAACCAGGAAATGGCCGCGCTGGCCGACGTCAAGACCGCCACCGACTTCGTCGGCAACTACGTGCTCAAGCGCGCCGCCGACACGCCTAACGATCCCGACTTGCCGTGGCTATTGCATGTGGTGGTCCAGTCGACCCGCGGCGGTTGCATCGCCGGCGACGCCAAGGCCATGTCGAAGCGCGCCTTTACCTTGCTGCATCAGCGTTACAAGGACAATGAATGGGCCAGCAAGACGCCGTATTTCTATTGAGCCGTACCTGGCTGGCATAGGGGCTGAAAGGGACGAGGCGCGGGATTTGGCGATGTTTCTCCATGTTTTTTTGGCCGGCAGTTGACACGGACGTGGCATATCTCAGCACCCAATCGGGATCAATTGTGAAATGGATGTGATCCTGGCCGGAGTGTAGCAGGGGTTTCGTGGGGTTTGCCCCGGGCCTGCGGAACGGATCGCTGCATGGCGCCCCTTCCGATGCAAGGCGCCGCAAACATCCGCAAATTTATTTTGAGTGGGTACTTAGAACCTATTCCGGTAGAGAATACGCCACCTGCTGGCGGCCCCTCGGAAGCGGGTACTGCCTTGCTCGTCGTAGCATGGCCAGCCATGCGTCCTTCTCGCGCCTTGTCCGCGCTTCCGATGAACCACCATCCGGAGACGCCCCCTACCGGAATAGGTTCTTAATATCTATCGAAATGAGTGCGCCAACGAGCAAAAATCAGCATCGGGAAAATCGGCTCGCAGTGTCGATCCGCGCATTCTCGCCCTCCTCAATCACGCGCGCCGCCGCATGGCTGGACAGGCCAAGCCTACGGCCAAGTCACAACTAAGTTGCGCTTAAGTAGCGGCAAAGCCCGTCCGATGTGGCACCAATACATCAACCCAAAATTATTACTATTGGCGAGATTTGAATCCATCATTTGCGTTCACAATGATGAAAGACTTTCTTCCTTTTAAGCGCGCGAGGTCTCACTTTATCCACCGTAAACGGCGACGCGCGTTCATGCGAAGGCTCATGGTCTGAAGAGCGCAATATCGGCCAGCCTGGCGCGCTCACCGGGGCTGGCCCCGCTGGACGGAGCGGTTCAGCCGAGTAATGGAACGAGAAAACGCCTATGCCTACGAATGCTTCCACTGACGGCGCCGGGACGCGGCCGAACGACGGCCCTCATGGCCGAGCCCGCTCCCAGCCGATGCCGGAGGCGCCGATCAAGACCGGCGCCTTGCAAGACGCAATCGTCAACAGCGTCTATTTCTCCAGCATCGCCACCGATGAAAAGGGCGTGATCCAGATTTTTAATGTCGGGGCCGAACGCATGCTCGGCTACGACGCGGCCGACATCATCAACCGCATCACGCCGGCCGAGATCTCGGACCCCGATGAATTGATCGCCCGCGCCACCAGCCTGAGCCATGAGTACGGCACCCCCATCAGCCCCGGCTTCGAGGCCCTGGTTTTCAAGGCCAAACGCGGCATCGAGGATATCTACGAGCTGACCTATGTGCGCAAGGATGGCAGCCGCTTTCCCGCCGTGGTCTCGGTCACGGGCTTGCGCGACGCCGGCGGCACCGTGCTCGGCTATCTGCTGATCGGCACCGACAATACCGCCCGCAAGGAAGTGGAAGCGCAGCAAGCCGTGCTCGACCAGCGCCTGCGCGACCAGCAATTTTATACCCGCTCCCTGATCGAATCGAATATCGACGCGCTGATGATGACCGACCCGCAAGGCATCATTTCCGACGTCAACCAGCAAATGGTGGCGCTCACGGGACGCAGCCGCGACGAATTGATAGGCGCACCCAGCAAGAATTTTTTCACCGACCCGGTCCTGGCCGACGCCGCCATCAAGCGCGTGCTCAAGGAAAACAAGGTGCGCAACTATGAATTGACCGTGCGCGCCCTGAACGGCCAGGAAACCGTGGTGTCCTACAATGCCGCCGTTTTCCACGACCGCAACCGCAATGTGCAAGGCGTGTTCGCGGCGGCGCGCGACGTCACCGAGCGCAAGCGCTTCGAACTGGCCCTGCACGAGAAAAACCTCGAACTCGAGCACGCCAGTCGCATGAAGTCGGAATTCCTGGCCACCATGTCGCACGAATTGCGCACCCCGCTCAATGCCATCATCGGCTTTTCCGAAGCACTCAGGGATGGCTTGATCGGCGCGCTGAGCGTCAGGCAGCGCGAATACATCGGCGATATCTTCAGCAGCGGCCAACACTTGCTGTCCCTGATCAATGACATCCTCGACTTGTCGAAGGTCGAAGCGGGCATGATGGCGCTCGAACTCGACGCCGTCGACTTGCCCGGCTTGTTGTCCAACAGCTTGAGCATCGTCAAGGAAAAGGCGGCCACCCAGCACATCAGTCTGGCACTTGATCTCGCCGCCGACCTGGGCGAGATGCAACTCGACGTCCGCAAGACCAAGCAAATCATCTACAACCTGCTGTCGAACGCTGTGAAATTCGGCGCCGAGGGCAGCCGCGTGATCCTGAGCGCGCGCCGCGTCGCGCGCGAACAAGTCGGCCTGCTGCCCGGCGCCTGGCCGGTGTACAACTTTGCCCTGGCCGACAACGAATTCCAGCAGTTTATCGAGATCCGCGTCAGCGATTGCGGGATCGGTATTTCCGCATCGAATATGGGCAAGCTGTTCCAGGCTTTCACCCAGATCGACAGCAGCCTGGCGCGCAAGTTCGAGGGCACCGGCCTGGGCCTGGCCATGGTCAAGCAACTGACCGAACTGCATGGCGGCACCGTGGCGGTGGCCAGCGCGGAGGGCGAAGGCGCGCGCTTTGCCGTCTGGCTGCCGCTGCGCGCGACGGCGCCGGCGGCCACAGCCACAGCCACAGCCACAGCCACGACCAGCGCCGTTGCCATCGCTCTCCCCGAAACAACGGCGCGTATCGTCCTGGTGGTCGAGGACGACGCCCGCACCGCCGACCTGATGCGCTTGCTGCTCGAAGCCGAGGGCTTTACCGTCCTGATCGCTGCCAACGCCGAGGCGGCGCTGGCGCTGGCGCCGCAACATATGCTGAGCCTGATCACCCTGGACTTGATCTTGCCCGGCATCGATGGCTGGGAATTCCTGCTGCGCATACGCGAAATCGACAGCCTGGCGCGGGTGCCGGTGGTGGTCATCAGCGGCAAGGTGGACAGCAATATCGCGCTGACCATGGGCGCCGCTGCCGTGCTGCAAAAGCCCATTAGCCGGGGCCAGCTGAAAACCTCGCTGTCCACGCTGGGCCTGCAGCCGACGCCCGGGCACATCCATACCATCCTGGTGGTCGACGACGACGCCAAGGCAGTCGAAGTGATCGCCGCGTTCTTACAGCCCCCGGCCTATGCCGTGGTGCGCGCCTATGGCGGGGCCGAGGCGATCGTGCTGGCCCAAAGGCTGCGTCCGGATCTATTATTGCTGGACCTGATGATGCCGGACGTGAGCGGCTTCGACGTGGTCGAGGCGCTGCGGCGCGACGGTGCCACGGCCGGCATCCCCATCCTGGTGGTGACCGCCAAGGTCATCACCGAGCACGACCGCGCCTTGCTCAACAGCAACCCGGAGCAGCGCATCCATATTATCGAGAAATCCGGTTTCAATCAACCGCGTTTCATGGCCGAAGTCAGGCGCGCATTACCGTCATAGGAAGCTCTGAAATGGCACGAATATTGATGGTCGAAGACAATGCGGCAAACATGAAACTGGCCATGCTGCTGCTGGCAAATGCCGGCCATACGCTATTGTGCGCAGCCGATGCCGAGACCGGACTGAGCATGGTGCGCGCCGAATTGCCGGACCTGATATTGATGGATATCCAGTTGCCGGGCATGGATGGCCTGGCGGCCACGGCCCTGCTCAAGCAAGACCCGGCCACCGCCGCCATTCCCGTCATCGCGCTGACCGCCATGGCGATGAAGGCGGACCGGGAAAAGAGCCAATTGGCCGGCTGCGACGCGTATATCGCCAAGCCCTTGCGCTACCTGGAATTGTACGCGACCATCGATGCCTTGCTGTTGCGCCGGCAAGCCGAGCGCGGCAATCCCTGCGGCCTGGCGCCGTGAGCGCCGCCACCATCCTCATTGTCGACGACGAGGGCTGCAACCGCCGCTTGCTCGAAGCATTGCTGGCGCCCGAAGGCTACCTGACCCAGACCGCCGCCAATGGCGCGGAAGCGCTGGAACTGATCGCCCGCCATCCGCCCGACCTGATTTTGCTCGACATCATGATGCCGGGCATGGACGGGCACGCGCTGGCCAGGCGGCTCAAGGCCCAGCCCGAGACGATGCGCATCCCCATCATCATGGTCACGGCGCAAAAAGAGCGCGCCGCGCGCCTGGCCGGACTCGAATCGGGCGCCGAGGAATTCCTCAGCAAACCAGTCGACCGGGCCGAGCTGTGGTTGCGGGTGCGCAATCTGTTGCGACTGAAGGAATACAGCAATTTCCAACGCGAGCACGAAGCGATCCTGGAACGGCAGGTGCGGGAGCGCACGGCCGAATTGCAACGCTTCCGCACGGCGATGGATGCCACGGCCGACGCGATCATGCTGGTCGAGCGCAGCAGCATGCTCTTTGTCGAGGTCAATGCCACTGCTTGCAACATGCTCGGCTATACGCGCCAGGAATTATTCGCGCTGAGCCCGGCGCAACTGGGCGCCGGCACCCTGGCTGACCTTACAACACTGTATGACGCCATCATTGCCGGCAACGGTACCCCGCTCCTGTCCGAAACCCAGTTGCGGCGCAAGGATGGCTCCATGGTGCAGGTGGAAGTGCACCGCCAGGCCCACCAGTTCGGCGAGGGCTGGATCATGGTCGGCGTGGTGCGCGACATCAGCGAGCGCAAGCAAACCGAACAACGCCTGCACCACATGGCCCACTACGACGCGCTCACCGGTTTGCCCAACCGCACCCTGTTCTACGACACGCTCAAGAAGAGCCTGGTGCTGGCCGAGCGCGGCGCATGGCAAGTCGTGGTGCTGTTCATTGACCTCGATTACTTCAAGAATGTCAACGATACGCTGGGCCACGCCGCCGGCGATGAACTGCTGGACCAGGTCGGCAACCGCCTGCTCCAGTGCGTGCGCGCGCGCGACGTCGTCGGGCGCCTCGGCGGCGACGAATTTGCCGTGCTCCTGACCATGCAGAGCGGAGAACAGGGCGCGCTGCAGGTGGCCAAGCAGATCCGCGACGCGCTGCGCATGCCGTTCGACTTGCAGGGCCACGAGGTGCTCGTCAGCGCCAGCATCGGCATCACGGTCTATCCGGACGATGCCAACGATCCGGAAACCCTGATCAAGTACGCCGACACGGCGATGTACCGGGCCAAGCAGGCCGGGCGCGACACTTACCGCTTCTTCACGGCGCAAATGAACGCGGAGGTGGTGGCGCGACTGGAATTGGAGCTGGCCTTGCGTAAGGCGGTCGAGAATGAGGAATTCACGTTGTTTTACCAGCCCAAGGTGCTGCTCGGCAACGGGCGCATGTCCGGCATGGAGGCGCTGCTGCGCTGGCAACGGCCGGGACACGGATTGCTGTCGCCGGGGCAATTCGTGCCCCAGCTCGAAGAGACTGGCTTGATCGTGCGCGTCGGCAATTGGATCATCGCCACGGTGTGCCGCCAGATCGGGCTGTGGCTGCGCACCTCGGTCGGTCCGGTGCAAGTATCGGTCAATGTGTCCGGCCGCCAGTTCATCGAAGGCGACCTGGCGGCGGACGTCATCGCGGCGCTGCAAGAAAACGATCTGCCGCCCGACCTGCTGGAACTGGAGCTGACCGAAAGCTCGCTGATGGCCAATACCGGGCGCACCATGCTGATCCTGAGTACGCTGAAACAACGCGGGGTGCAGATTTCCATCGACGATTTCGGCACCGGTTATTCCAGCCTGGCGTATTTGCGCCGTTTCCCGATCGACAAGATCAAGATCGATATCGCCTTCATCCGCGACGTCACCACCAATTCCGACGATGCGGCCGTGGTGCTGGCGATCATCGGCATGGCCCACAGCCTGAAGCTGGAAGTGATCGCCGAAGGGGTGGAAACGGCGGCCCAGCTGGCGTATCTGCGGCGCCACCATTGCGACCAGATCCAGGGCTTCTATTTCAGCCCGCCGCTGCCCTTATTCGACGTGGAAGCCATGCTGCGCAAACAAACATGCCTGGGCGGCCCGCCCGTCGACGCGCACGAGCCGCGCCAGACGCTGCTGCTGGTCGACGATGAGGCGCACATCCTGTCCTCCTTGCAGCGCCTGCTGCGCCAGGATGGCTACCGGGTCCTGGCGGCGCGCTCGGCGGCCGAGGGTTTCGACTTGCTCGCGCTGCACGAGGTGCAAGTCATTCTGTGCGACCAGCGCATGCCCGAGATGAGCGGGACGGTGTTCCTGGGCCAGGTCAAGGAACTCTACCCGCATACCTTGCGCATCGTCCTGTCCGGCTATACCGACCTCGAATCGATCATGGAGGCGATCAACCGCGGCGCGATCTATCGCTTCTATACCAAGCCATGGGACAACCAGCTCTTGCGCACCAATATACGCGAGGTATTCCGCCATTACTGGCTGCTGCACGAGGTCCGGCCCGGCATGCTCGGCGACTTGACGCCACCTTGAGCACGGCGCCGGACGCGCGCATGCCGTACTCAAACACTGTCGGCCATTTCAGGTGTAGAGTATTGGGTTCCATACATTTCTTAGGAGAATCTATTTTGGCGAGCAAGAAAACCAAACAAGCGACAATCGACATTGGCATAACGGAAGCTGATCGCAAGAAGATCTCGCAAGGCTTGTCCGCCCTGCTGGCCGACAGCTACACCTTGTACCTGATGACCCATAATTTTCACTGGAATGTCACCGGGCCGCAATTCAACAGCTTGCACCTTATGTTCATGGGACAATACACCGAGCAGTGGAATGCCCTGGATCTGATTGCCGAGCGCATTCGGGCCTTGGGCTTCCCGGCACCCGGCACCTATAAGGAGTTCGTCAAGCTGGCATCGATCAAGGAAGTCGACGGCGTGCCCAAGGCGGACGACATGATACGCCACCTGGTGAGCGCGCAGGAAGCGACCGCCCGCACGGCGCGCAAGCTGTTCCCGGTCGCCGATGCCGCCAACGATCAGCCCACGGCTGACGTGTTGACCCAGCGTATAGACATCCACGAAAAAACCGCCTGGATGCTGCGTAGCCTGCTTGAAGAATAAGGCGTGAATTTTCGCTTGTGGAGCGATACTGTCGTTGCACGATTTGACGATCGCGAGCCGATGCTTATTTGCCCGGCGCATCTTGCAGCATCACGCTGGCGGGTGCGGCTATCCAACTGAAGCCGCTTAACTCGGCGCGTACCCGGCCCAGCCCAGGAAACGAGCGGTGCGCGCCGCCAACCAGGCAGCCCTGCTGCTGCGCATCGGTGAGAATGCGCGCCCGCGAGGCTAGCGCCGCGTCGCGCTCGACGTCGTAGTCGATCGTGATGCCCGGATGACGTAACTGCACTTCCGCCGCATGCACGATATCGCCCCACAGCAGCAGACGCTGGCCCAGGCTCTCAAACATTTAGCCGCTCAAGTCCGGCGTCTGTCCATACTCGGCAATGCTACGCACGCCCGGAAACAGCTCCGACGCACCGTCGAAGGTGTGCAGTTTGCCAGCCTTTACAGACGGATCGACTGTTTGATGCATTTGCGCGACACTGTTCTTGCGCTTCGCCGGCGCGCTGGCCTCGCTCCCCGCCCTGAGCCGATAGCCGGCATCGCGCCGATCGGCGTACACCACCGCATTGGGAAAAACCCCTTGTCCGCCGATGCTCATGCCACCCGCAATGCAAGCTGGATGACTGAACGCACACATCCAGACTCCTTGTTTTTATTATAATTTTACTCTATCCTGAAGTTTCCCTTTACCCCTCAGATTACCCAAGGAGAGTGTCATGGCATATGTTGATGGTTTCGTTGTCCCCGTCCCGAAATCGAATGTGGACGCCTACCGCAAGATGTCCGAGTTCTGTGGCAAGATATGGCGCGAGCACGGCGCCCTGCGCTTTCGCGAATGCATGGCTGACGACGTCAAGCCGGGCAAGCTGACCTCCTTCCCGCAAAGCGTGGACTTGCAGGAAGGCGAAGTGGTCTTTTTTTCGTGGATCGAATATGAGTCGCGCGCCAGGCGCGGCGAGATCAACGACAAGGTGATGAAAGATCCGCGCATGGTCGAGATGATGAAGCCGGAAGCGATGCCATTCGACGGCAAGCGCATGATCTACGGCGGCTTCGAGACGATGGTCGACCTGTAGGGTTGCCGCGTTCGCTGGCGCGCGTCGACGCTGGCCGATCTCGCGTCGGCCAGCAAGATTATCGCGAACGAAGGTTCGACGAAGCGCGGAAGATGAGACCAGGGCTGCGCCAGATCCCCTGCCAGCATGGCGCCGGCAAGCAGCCCATTCTGAGTACCATGGCCATGGCCATGGCTGGAACATCGTCCACGCCAGCCTCGATCGCTACGGGCATGCCGGGCGTGCCGGACATGCCCGGCGTCCCTTTCTGGCATGGCTTGTCCGGGCCGATGACCGAAGCTCTCCCACGGACGGCTGCATACTCACATGCGGCGCGCCATCCCAGCCTCTAAAAAAATTCCACGCAGCTACAATATTCTCGATGATGAAACGTCTTCACTGATATGAAACAGTCGAATAATCCGAATTCAAGCACCGAGCAGGACCGGGACATCACCGTCACCGTCTTGCGCGAGAGTTTGAAACTGGGCAATTTCATCCGGCGCCGCGTGCGCGATCAGACCGAAGCGGACGACATCTTGCAGGATGTTTTTGAGGATTTCGTGGAAGCTTATCGCCTTCCGGACCCGATCGAACAAATCAGTGCCTGGCTCTTCCGTGTCGCGCGCAATCGCATTATTGACCGTTTTCGCAAGAAGAGAGAACTGTCGATCAACGAGCTCGGCGATCCGGATGACGCCGATGACGAATATCGGCTTGATCTTGCACTGCCGGCTGCCGATGCCGGGCCGGAGGCAATGTATGCAAGGTCGGTATTACTAGAGGAGTTACAACATGCGCTAGACGAATTGCCGGAAAATCAGCGCGAGGTCTTCATCGCGCACGAAATCGAAGGAATCAGCTTCAAGGAAATGGCGGCGCAGAACGGCGTCGCCGTCAATACCTTGTTGGCGCGTAAGCGCTATGCGGTCTTGTACCTGCGTACCCGCTTGCAGTCGACCTACGACGAATTTGATATGTAAAGGAGCAGAAAATGCAATTCAGGTTGAAATTTTTGCGCAAGTTAGCCGTCGTTTTGCTGGCATTGGCCGCCCTTGGCGCAGCCGTCATGTTGTTATGGAATATGGTGATGCCCGGCTTGTTCGTCGGCACGGCTCAGATTGACTACTGGCATGCGCTTGGTTTGTTGGCACTGAGCCGCATCCTGTTTGGCGGATTTTACGGACACCATGCAAGACATGGACGCCAGCACTGGGACAAGTGGGCGGCGCTGACGCCCGAAGAGCGTGAACAGTTTCACAAAGGCCGATGCGAGACTCGCCACCATCGCGGCAACGCGGGCGAGTCGGCATGAGCCGGCCCCCCACTTCCAGCTGCAAGCAAGAGCCAGGAATGCTGGCCCCAAGCGTCAACCTGAAACGCTGCGAAGGCAAGGGCGATTGTGTCGCGGTGTGCCCGGAAAACGTGTTTCAGCTTCGGCGTATCGACGACGAAGATTATCGAAACTTTAATATACTGCAGAAATTCAAACTCCGCATACATGGGATGAAAGTCGCTTATACACCCAACGCCGATGCCTGTCGTGCGTGTGGCTTGTGTGTCAGCGCCTGTCCCGAGCATGCGATCACCCTTCAACGCCTGTGAATGCATTCATGAAGTCAGCCACCACTCCAGTTTTGCCGTTTTCCCCTTACCAGAAGTCTGTCGTCGGCATGCTGGCGTTCCTGCAATTTGCCGTGATCCTCGATTTCATGATGATGTCGCCGCTCGGTGCGGTCATCATGCCGGCACTCCAGATCGGTCCCAAGCAATTCGGCTTGGCCGTCTCCGCCTACGCCTTCAGTGCCGGCGTGTCGGGATTGCTGACGGCGGGCTTTGCCGACCGTTTCGACCGCAAGAAACTCTTGCTGTTTTTCTATACCGGATTCATCCTGGGCACCTTGTGGTGCGGGCTGGCGCAAAGTTTCGAGTCCCTGCTGTTGGCGCGCGTCGTCACGGGGCTGTTCGGCGGCGTGATCGGTTCGATCGTGCTGGCCATATCAACCGACCTGTTCCCGCCGCAAATGCGCGGTCGCGTGATGGGCTGGATCCAAACCGCGTTCGCCGCCAGCCAGGTGCTGGGCATTCCGATCGGCCTGTACCTGTCGAATCGATGGGATTGGCATGTCGTGTTTTTGGCAATGGCGGCCATCGCCGCATGTGGTGGCCTGTTCGTGGCCTTGCGTATGCAAGCTGTCGATGCTCACCTGGCGATGCCGCAGGAACATAGCCCGTGGATGCATCTATTTCACGCGGTGAGCGAACCGCGCTACCTGATGGCCTTCGCGATCACGGCCCTGCTGACCACGGGTGGCTTCATGCTGATGCCCTTTAGCAGCACCTATGTGGTGAACAACCTTGGCATCAGCCTCGACAAGTTGCCTACGGTATATATGATCACCGGGCTATGCACGATCTTCGTCGGCCCCCTGATCGGCAAGGCCGCCGATGCCTTCGGCAAGTTTCGTGTGTTTTTGATAGGTACGGCGCTCTCGATTCTCATGGTGTTGATCTATACCCACCTTGGCCGCATCCCCCTGCCGCTCCTGGTAGTGGTCAACGCCATGATGTTCGTCGGGATCTTTGCGCGCATGATTCCCTTCCAGGCGCTCATTTCCTCCCTACCTGCAGCAACCCAGCGCGGCGCCTTTAGCGCCGTCAGCGCCTCCATCCAGCAATTCTCCGGAGGCGTCGCCGCCATCCTCGCCGGCCATATTGTCACGCTCGGCGCGGACGGCAAGTTGCAGCACTTCGACCTGGTTGGCTACGTGATCGTTGCGGCCTCGCTGGCCGCTTCCATGCTGCTCTGGCAGCTTCAACGTCGCCCTCGCCGCGTCGATTTGCAGGGAACAATGTAACTTCCGGGCGATGTGTTCAGCAGCTTCAAGGTGATCGCAATCAGCATGAAGCTGGCCGCGAACGGCGCGCAATATGCAAGCGGTGTGGTAAGTCGCTGTTGTCTGTGAGACAATGTCGACCGAACCCATTTGCCACTTCACCAAAGACCTCGTATGAACCTATTCCAGATATTGATCCTTGCCATCGTCCAAGGGGCCGCCGAACTGCTGCCCGTCTCCAGTTCGGCCCATGTGATCGTCGCCGAAAAACTGATGGGCCTCGATCCCACGGCCCCTGAAATGACACTTTTACTGGTCATGCTACACACCGGCACCATGTTTGCCGTGATTGCTTATTTTTGGAAATCCTGGCGCGCCACCTACTTCAGCTCGGGCGCGGCATTCCGCTCCAACGCCCTGTATGTGATCATCGCCACGGCCGTTACCGGCATCGTGGGTCTGGTATTGCTGCGCCTGATCACACATGTCGTCGCGGGCGACGCGTCAAAATTCGAAATAGAACAGTTGTTTGGCAATGCCAAGCTGATGGCGACGGCATTGGCGGCCGCCGGCGTGCTCATTATCCTGTCCTCGCTGCTCCAAAAGAAAAGCGGCGTCGATGATATATCCATCCGCAGCGCCGCCTGGATCGGCGCGGTACAGGGACTGTGCCTGCCATTTCGGGGATTCTCCCGTTCCGGCGCCACCATCTCCACCGGCCTGGCCTTGGGCGTGTCGCGGCGCCGCGCGGAAGAATTCAGCTTTGCGCTGGCCGTGGTGCTGACGCCCGCCGTGATCGTCAAGGAAGCCTATCGGTTTTACCAGGCACAGGCGGCCAGTACGGTGGCGCACACGAATGGCCTCATGCATCTGATTGGGCCAAGTCTGATCGGCATGGTATTGAGTTTCCTGGTGGGTTTGCTGGCCCTGCGCTGGCTTTCACGCTGGTTGGAACAGGGTCGTTGGCATTTCTTCGGCGCTTATTGCTTATTTGCCTCCATGGTCGTGCTGTGGGTCGGCTAATTGGAGGGAAAAAACCACTCCCGGTTACCGTTTTTTATATATTGATTAGCGCTGATCTTCATCACCGGTGAACTGGCCCGCCACAAGCGTTGTCAAACATGATAGAAGCGGCGCTCCGGCCGCAGAGGAGACGGA
>JBEONR010000052.1:0-36057 GCA_040544385.1 Oxalobacteraceae bacterium GrIS 1.11 | reverse complement strand
AATATGCCAAAACCGGCTTCAAAGGAGGACGAAAAAGTCAAAATTGCTCCCTAAACTATCTGCAAAAATGGTCTCAAATAGTTTGACACTTTCCGTAGCACGGGCAATTTTATTAGCGCTCTCTATCCAACTACTCTGTACTGGCGTTGCTGGTTTCGGCGGCTTGGAAGCAGGATTCGAGCGTTCGCGCTCTGCTTTTATTTCTTCGATAAATCGGTCGAGATCACCCCCGTCTACACGTACGTCGCTGATATCTATTGCGGTGTTAGGGTGCGTCGTGCAGACAAAATCCTTGGTCCAAAAATAATTGTCTTCGCCTTCGCTGTCTTGCCGCTCCCATCCATCAATTGCCACCTTTGATGACAGCGTTCGCATGGCCAGGCAGAAATGGCCGTTATCTGGATTGATGCAATTCAGTAGCATGAGCTCTTCGATAGATTTCTGGCTCATTCGAAATGTTTCACCAGGAAATACCATCCAATCCCATAAGTTGCCAAAGCCTGTATCGGGACAAATTTTAAGTGCCACAGCTTTCCTGGTGACCGCAAATAAATTTAGTGGCGTGGTTCCTATGTAGTCGAGATATCCAGCTTTTAGGACGTCTCGAATCGTTTTATTCCTACTCAGTCGTTCGGACAATAATTGAGCCGCTTCCGTGAGTGTCAACCAGTCGCCAGAACAGTGGGCCCAACTGAGAACTTCAAACAAATCTTTAGTAGTATCCATTGCGTGCCCTTCAATGCGCCTCCTCCGTATAAATTGCCAAACCAGCCGGCGAAGGTTTCCGGTTTTCGAGTGGCCTCTCTAGGCTTGGCAATATCCATTTTAACAGTAGGAAGCTCTTGGAAGTCCCGCACCTTTTCGCCCGCGCGAGCGCAATATCGAGTACAACCGGGGCGGTGAAACAGGCAACGATAGCGCCCGCAGCGGGCGCGGGCATTTGATTGATCCACTGGCGACGGGCCAGCACATCGACGCAGCCACGATCACAATCACGACGACTCGCGCATCGATCACGGCCAGGGGAGCGCCGGCCGCGCACGCGGCCAGCAGGCATCTGCGGCAACGCACGCGGCCAGCAGGCCACCCCGCCCCGGCGCCGGCCGTAGCGCCGTCACCAGACGCTCAAACCAGACGCCGGCCGCAATGCCAAGCACCAGGCCGTACCCCGACCACGGGCAAGCTGGAAAAATACACGACCAGGGCGGGCCTGCGCATCGATCATGGCTAGGCTCACGACGCCGGCAGTGCACGCGGCCAGCAGGCCGCCCCGCCCGGTGCCGGCCGCAGAACCATCACCAAGCGCTCAAGCCATGACGCTGGCCGCAACGCCAAGCACCTGGCCGCAGCGCGCCGGCCACGGCAAGCTGGGAAAGCACACGACCAGGGCGAGCCTGCGCATCGATCACGGCCAAGGCAACGCCGCCAGTAACACGCGTCAGCAGGCCACCCCGCCCCGGCGCCGGCCGCAGAACCGTCACCAGGCACTCTAGCCAGACGCTGGCCACAATGCCAAGCGCCTGGTCGCAGCACGCCGGCCACGGCAGGCTGGAAAAATACACGACCAGGGGGGGCCCTGCGCATCGATCACGGCAGGACGGCGGCGCCGGCAACGCACGCGGCCAGCAGGCCACCCCGCCCCGGCACCGGCCGTAGAACCGTCACCAGGCGGTCAAGCCGGACGCTGGCCGCAATGCCAAGCGAGTGGCCGCAGTACGCCGGCCACGGCAAACTGGAAAAATACACGGCCAGGGCGTGCCTGCGCATCGATCACGGCTAGGCCAACGACGCCGCTAGTGCATACGCCAGTAGGCCAACCCGCCCCAGCGTCGGCCGCAGCACCGTCACCAGGCGCTCAAGCCATGACGCTGGCCACAAGGCCAATACCCTGCCAGCGGCACGCCGGCCACGGGCCTGCTGGGAAAGCACACGACCAGGGCGAGCTTGCGCATCGATCACGGCCAAGGCAACGTCGCCGGCAACGCACGCGGCCAGCAGGCCACCCCGCCCCGGCGCCGGCCGCAGTACCGTCACCAGGCACTCAAGCCGTACGCTGGCCGCAATGCCAAGCGCGTGGCCGCAGCACGCCGGCCACGGCAAACTGTAAAAATACACGACCAGGGCGAGCCTGGGCATCGATCACGGCTAGGCCAACGACGCCGGCAGTGCATGCGCCAGTAGGCCAACCCGTCTCAGCGTCGGCCGCAGCACCGTCACCAGGCGCTCAAGCCATGACGCTGGCCACAAGGCCAGTACCTGTCAGCAGCACGCCGGCCACGGGCCTGCTGGGAAAGCACACGACCAGGGCGTGCCTGCGCATCAATCACGGCCAGGGCGCCGCCGCCGGCAACGCACGCGGCCGACAGGCCACCCGCCCCGGCAACGGCCGCAGCACCGTCATCAGGTGCTCAAGCCAGACGCTGGCCGCAACGCCAAGCACCTGGCCGCTGCACCCTGGCCACGGGCCTGCTGGGAAAGCACACGACCGGGGCGAGTCTGCGCATCGATCACGGCCGAGGCAACGCACGCGGCCAGCAGGCCACCCCGCCCCGGCGCCGGTCGCAGAACCGTCACCAGGCGCTCAAGCCAGACGCCGGGCCGCAACGCCAAGCGCCTGGCCGCAGCACGCCGGCCACGGCAAGCTGGGAAAATACACGACCAGGGCGTGCCTGCGTATCGATCACGGCGAGGGCAGCGACGCTGGCAACGCATGCTGCCGACAGGCTACCCCGCCCCGGCTCCGGCCGTAGCGCCGTCACCAGACGCTCAGGCCAGACGCCGGCCGCAATGCCAAGCACCAGGCCGTACCCCGACCACGGGCAAGCTGGAAAAATACACGACCAGGGCGTGCCTGCGCATCGATCATGGCTAGGCTCACGACGCCGGCAGTGCACGCGGCCAGCAGGCCGCGCCGGCCGGCGTCGGCCGCAGAACCGTCACCAAGCGCTCAAGCCATGACGCTGGCCGCAACGCCAAGCACCTGGCCGCAGCACGCCGGCCACGGCAAGCTGGAAAAGCACACGACCAGGGCGTGCCGCCGGCAACGCACGCGACCAGTAGGCCACCCCGTCCCGACTTCGGCCGCAGCACCGTCACCAGGTGCACAAGCTCGGGCAATAGTGACAGCACGAGACGCGGAGACGATACCGTGCAGACGTCTGCACAAGTCCGCAGGGCGGCGGGAGGGGGAGGCGGCGGCGCAAGAAAACCTTTTGCGCCTGATTTCCAGAGATGCAGGCACTCACCATGCATCGCCCAAGCAGCCAACATTAACCAATCATCATACAAATGCTTAGATGAAATTGTCCCGGTTTTGTCCCGGCATTGTCCCAGTAATTAATATATTTACCGGGACAAATAAAGTATTGATATTCAATGACTTACAGCAGATTTTAGACTGTCCCAGCTGTCCCGGTAAAAAAAACACCGTTTTCCATTTTGACTTTGCTGTTTTCCATAAAAAACCCGTGCATAAAGCACGGCAATTTTTTGGAGAAGCAGGTATCAGGCCCGTCCAAACCTAACCGGAATGACGTTGCCGGCGCGCTCCACCTGGTCGATATAATCCGCGTATGCCTGCATCATCACTTTGCGCTCATCCTGAAATTGCTCACGGTCGTATGCCTCGCCGTATTCGTCATTCGATCCATGCGCGAGCTGGCGATTCACAACCTCGTGCCTATATCCCAGTCGTGCCTTAATCACGCCCATCGCCAAGGAGCGGAAGCCGTGGCCTGTGTGGCGTCCTCGGTAGCCCATGCGGCGCAGCGCCATCAGAATTGCGCCATTGGAAGCAGGCTTCTCGTGGTCTGTACGATTAGGGAAAAGGTAAACGCCGTGTCCGGTCATCTTGTGTAGTTCGCGCAGCAAGATCCATCCCTGGCGCGGCAAATGCACGTGATGATCCAGCTTACGCGGACTCACCGTCTTCTTGCCCATCTTCATGCGCTGCCAAGGGATTATCCATATCTCGTTTGCCAAGTCAATTTCAGACCAAGGGGCTTCAATCAGTTCACTGGTTCGCACGAATACCAGCAGCATCAGACGCATCATGATTCGGGTTGGCAGAAACATGCCCCCTTCAACACGGGCCAGCGCCGCCAGAAACTCAGGTAGTTCATCGGTGCCAATAGCTGCATGATGCCCCTTTACTCTCGGCTTGAGCGCCCCGCGCAAGTCCGGCGCCGGGTTATATTTGAGCAAGCCTTTTGCGATGGCAAAGCGAAAAATCTGGCTGCATAACTGTCCCAGCCGTGCGGCCATGTCAAATGCACCCCGCTTTTCCACTTGCCGCAGCACGTCCAACAGCAGTGGGGCGTCAACATCGAGAATGGCGCGCTTGCCGATCATCGGGAATACATCGTTTTGAAGCCTGTTGATTGCATCCTTGGCTGTGCTTTCCTTCCAGGTTTCGGACTTGTTCGCATGCCATTCGCGGGCAATCAACTCAAACGTATTGATGGCGGATTTCTTTCGCTGCTGCTTCTCAATGCGATTGCTTTGGGCCGGGTCGATTCCCCCAGCCTGCTGCTGCTTGGCCTTGGCCCGCTCGGCCCGTGCATCCACCAGGGGCACGCCAGGATAAGCGCCAAAAGACAGAATCGATTCCTTGCCCGTGGCTTGGCGTACCTTCATGCGCCACAGCTTCGAGCCGTGCGGCATGACTTCCACATACAGGCCACCACCGTCGGACAGTTTGTAAGGCTTGTCTTTTGGCTTGGCGTTGCGAATCTGGATATCAGTTAAAGGATTGATCAGTTTTGGCATTTTGGGGGTAGTGTGTTTTAGGGGTACTGGAAGTACCCCCAAAAATACCCCTAAAAAAGTGGGATGTGGAGGTATGCCATGTCACAGTATGGCACAAAAAACCCCGCATCCCAATGTGAAGCATGCGGGTTTTGGTACTGCTCGGCATTACCTGATACGTGTTTTTGGCTGCTGGGCGTGCAGCCGAACTGGCGCTTGAAGGCGCGCGCGAACGCTTCGCCCGAGCCGAAGCCGACCGACAGGGCGACGCCGAGCACGGATACGTGCGGCTGCGCCGCCAGCCGCGCGGCGCCCGCTTCCAGGCGGCGCCGCTGCAAATAATCGCCGAGCGTCTCGCCCAGCCAAGCGGCGAACACGCGGTGAAAGTGGAACGGCGAAAAGTGCGCGACCCGGGCCAGATCGTCGAGCACCAGGGGCGCGTCCAGATGCTGGTCGATATGGTCGAGCACCCGGTTCATGCGCCGGGAATATTCCGAGATAGTCATGCCGGCTGGGCGCGCATGCGGCGGTAAGTGGCCAGCGTCTTGTCTGCTTTCATCGTGTCAATGTGAGTATAAGAGTGGCCGGGAGCGGCGTGCGGGCCGCGATGCCCTGCCGTTCCGGGCATTTTACCGCAGGCGGCGATGCGCCATGGAGGCTCGCGCGGCGCCTGCGTTTCGAACAACCTCATCTGAGGTATTATTGGTCAATCAACCAAGCTTTCCAACATGCTTGCGCCAGCGAGCGGGGCGCGTGCCATCTCGGCGATAGATTGAAATTAGTTGACTTTGTCATTCGATTCATGGATTATTAGAGACATTGTCACCTATCTGGGGCAATCAACATCCTGCATACCTTGCGCTCGGATGCGGGATGCGTCGCGCCGCTTCGGCCCGATTTTTACCCCTATATCCATTTTATTTAGAAAGATCACCATGGCAAACCGGACCATCAATCTCAACGACACGCTTTACCAATACGTGCTGGACCATTCGCTGCGCGAGCACCCGGCGCAGACGGCATTGCGCGCGGCCACCCGCGAGCACCCCTACGGTGGCATGCAAATCTCGCCCGAGCAAGGCCAGTTCATGGCGCTGCTGATCAAATTGCTGGGCGTGCGGCGCAGCATCGAAATCGGCGTATTCACGGGGTATAGCGCGCTGACGGTGGCGCTGGCCCTGCCCGAGGATGGCCGCCTGCTCGCTTGCGATATCAGCGATGAATTTACCCAGATTGGCAAGCCATTCTGGGAACAGGCGGGAGTGGCGCACAAGATCGATTTGCAGTTGCGGCCGGCGACGCAAACGCTGGACGCGCGGCTGGCTGCCGGCGAGGCCGGTCAATACGACTTTGCCTTCATCGACGCCGACAAGGTCGGCTACGACGACTACTATGAACGCTGCCTGAAATTGGTTCGCACGGGAGGCTTGATCGCCTTCGACAACACCTTGTGGGGTGGCAGGGTGGCCGACACTGCGGCCAGCGACGACGACACCGCCGCTCTGCGGGAACTCAATATCAAATTGCATCGCGACGAAAGGGTCGACTTGTCGCTGTTGCCGATCGGCGATGGCTTGACCTTGGCGCGCAAACGCTAGACATAGGAAGTGTTTGCGGTTTCATCAGCGGGGGGATGCTTGAGGGTTGATAGGCCTTGGGGCCAGTCAGCCTTATTCGCCCAGCTTATTCACCCAGCAAGGCCAACGATTCCAGCCACGCGTCTTGCCATTCCCGTAAAACCGGCTGCGTGGCAAAGGCTTTCTTCAGGTACGACATCGGCACCCGATGCACATCATGTAAACCGAAGGCCAGCGTCACCGGATTCCACAAGTGGCTGTTTTTCCCGCCGCGCGAGTTTTTCCTGACCCGGGCGCCATCGTCGCCAAAAATGCCCTCGGCGTCGGCCAGGGCTTTTTCGAGATTGAGTTTGACCACGCCGCCAAACACGCCCAGCACCTGTTCCTTGCTGATGCCTTTCTGGCTTTCCCTGGGCGCGGCCGGCGGCGCGGCGACGACTACTTTCGGGTTGAGTAGCTCCTCGGCCAGCCGCGCAATATCCCTTTGAAAGAAACGCAAGGCATCGAGCGGCATGCGCAGTCCCGGCGGCTTCAGTTGGATGGCGATTCGGTCGGAATCGCGCGTGAAGCGGATTAACACATCCTCGCTGCCGGCGGCCAGTCTTTGCGTATCCTCGATAAAGACCACCGGCGCCGCATAGGCGGTGATGCCTTCGGCGAACAGTTCGGCGTAGTCGTGCGAATACACCAGCCAGACATAGGGCGTCACGCCATGTTCGAGCAGGCGCGCCAGGTTCCAGGGCGTGCCCGTTTGTCCGGCCAGCCATTGACAGGTCTCATCGGTGGTGGCGCGGTTCGGTAAGGCTGGTGATGTCATGTGGTTCTCATCGTGAAGAGTAGGGCTGCAAGATCGCAAAAAACCCAGGCGGGCCTGGGTTTTTTCGGACTAGCCGTGCGGGAAGAACTGTGAAGCGTGCGCTTATTATGCCGTTTTCTTGCGCGAAAACGCGGTCAAACCGAACAAGCCGACTGCCAGCATCATCCATGACGTTGGTTCCGGAACTGGCGCCAGGCGTTCAAAGAATACGCCGTTGTCGAGCGTGGAGAACAGATAACTGCCATCGCCCGCCACCTTGGTTCTGCCTTCGCCAAAGGCGCTGTTTCCAGTCCAGTCGAAGGTGCCTGGTACGGTAATGCGGCCAATCTGCGCGCCGGTCCGGGTATTGTATTCAGCGATATAGTTTGTATTGGCAAACGGAAGAAATAACTGATCCGCCACTGGCGAGTAAGCAACGCCTATCGGAGCACGGCCGGCATACTCACCGATGACCGTACCCGCGCCATGCGCATTGCTGACGAACGTACCGCCATAAGTCGGCACCGCCAACTGGCTGCCATCTCTCGAAATTCCAATTTCATAGTTAAACCAGTCCGTCGACTTTTGCGAATGGTACGACGTGTCACCCGTACGATAAACACCAAACGGACCGTTCGAGATATTCGATTCAGCAATTGCGATAGCGCTATGGTCGGCCGAGGCGGTCAGCATGGTGTTTTGCGTGACGCTGCCCAAGTTGCTGGTGCTTCCGTTCGAAGAATTATATTTGCGCAGGGACGTCCAGCCGGATCCCTTGAATTCGCTCGAAACCAGCAGCTTGCTGTCATGGTCGTAGGCGACCGTAAATGTGCCGCCCTCGTTAAAACCAAGATTGAAGCCGATACGCGAACTCTTCCCGCTTGCCAGGTCAATCAGATCCACGAAATTCTGCGATCCGTTGCTGCGGCCGTTGGCCACTGCGAGCGTCTTGCCATCGGGCGAGATGTCCATGCCTATGGTCTGGCCACCAAGCACGATCGGGCTCAGATAGCTTTGCGTTTTCATGTCATAGCGCCGGATCGAATCGCTGCCACTGATAAACAAAACGCTATTTTTTGTGTCATAGGCGATATCGGCACGGGATGGCGCCGTAATGAGGCCGCTGACAGCCGGCGTCGCCGCGAATGCCGGCGCTCCAAATGTGGCGGCGACGACGACGGCAGAAAGCGCGTTTTTGAGGTGATTCATAAAATTCCTGTTTTAAAACGTTGAACGGTGGTGGGGGCGTCGCCAAGGCGAAGCTGATCGGCGCCAAGCAAGTTTGTTATACGGATCATTCTTTTTGACAATTGTTATTATAGCATGTTTCACCAAAACCACCTATTCCCCATGCATCCTGTCACCTGACGGCGCCTGCAAAGTCCGGTTTGAAGCACGACAAATCATAAGAAAAGGCTAGCACTTTTAAGTCGCTAGCCTTTAAAAATTTCAACTATGTGGGATTTTTCTCAACTATTCTGAGAATTTGCACGGTCTTAAACGTCGATATTGCCGGCCCGCAGAGCATTACTTTCAATGAAGGCGCGCCGTGGTTCCACGTCGTCGCCCATCAAGGTCGTGAAGATTTGATCGGCCGCGATCGCGTCTTCGATTTGCACCTTCAGCAAGCGGCGCACGGTCGGGTCCATCGTGGTTTCCCACAATTGTTCCGGATTCATCTCGCCCAACCCTTTATAGCGCTGTTTCGACACGGTGCGCTCGGCTTCGTCGCGCAGCCATTGCATCGCGTGGTGGAAGTCGACCACGGCCGATTCCTTCATGCGCTCGCCCTCGCCGCGGCGGATGAAGGCGCCTTCGCCGATCAAGCCCTTGAAGGTGGCGGCCGCGTTGGCCAGCACGCTATAGTCGGCGCCTTGCACGAAGTCGGCGTCGATCGCGGTGACCTTGATATTGCCGTGATGCAGGCGCTCGATGCGCAGCATATGCTTTTCCGACAGTTCGTCGGAACGCACGATCACATGCACGGCCGGGTCGTTGATGGTCGCTTCCAGCGCTCTAGCCGAGGCCAGCGCGTTATCCAGGTTGTCCAGATTGAGCAGCACGCCGGTCATGATGGCGGTCAGCGCGGCGCGGTCGATCACGCGCGTCAGACGCATCATGATGGCATTGGCCAGGTTGAACTGGCGCACCAGCTCGGCCAGCGCTTCGCCGGAAATTCCGTCGGCGCCGTCGCGCGGCACCAGCATGGCCGTGTTCAGCGCCACCGTCATCATGTAACTGGCTTCTTCCACGTCATCCTTCAGGTAACGCTCGTCGCGCCCGGCCTTGACCTTGTACAGCGGCGGTTGCGCGATGTAGATGTGACCGCGTTCGACCAGTTGCGGCATCTGGCGGTAAAACAGCGTCAAGAGCAGGGTGCGGATGTGGGCGCCATCGACGTCGGCATCGGTCATGATGATGATGCGGTGGTAGCGCAGCTTGTCGACGTTGAATTCGTCCGGCCCGATCGAGGTGCCGAGCGTCGCGATCAGGGTGGTGATCTGTTCCGACGACAGCATCTTTTCAAAGCGCGCCTTTTCCACGTTCAGCACCTTGCCGCGCAGCGGCAGGATGGCCTGGAACTTGCGGTCGCGCCCTTGCTTGGCCGAGCCGCCCGCCGAATCACCCTCGACGATGTACAGTTCGCACAGGGCCGGGTCTTTTTCCTGGCAATCGGCCAGCTTGGCCGACAGGCCCAGGCCGTCCATGATGCCTTTGCGGCGGGTCAGGTCGCGCGCCTTGCGGGCCGCTTCGCGCGCGCGCGCCGCCTCGACGATCTTGCCGCAGATGATCTTGGCGTCGTTCGGTTTCTCTTGCAGGTAATCGGCCAGGGTCTTGGCGACGATTTCCTCGACCGGTCCGCGCACTTCGCTCGACACCAGCTTGTCCTTGGTTTGCGAGGAGAATTTCGGCTCCGGCACCTTCACCGACAGCACGCAAGTCAAGCCTTCGCGCATGTCGTCGCCGGTGATTTCGACCTTGGCCTTCTTGGCGAATTCATGCTCGTCGATATACTTGTTGATGACCCGCGTCATTGCCGCGCGCAAGCCGGTCAAGTGGGTGCCGCCGTCGCGCTGCGGGATGTTATTGGTGAAGCACAGCACTTGTTCGTTGTAGGCGTCGTTCCACTGCATCGACACGTCGACCGAGATGTTGGTGTTCTGGTCCGACATGCGTTCGCCGGTGGCCTGGAAAATCGTCGGGTGCAGCACCGTCTTGGCCTTGTTGATGTATTCGACGAAGCCGCGCGTGCCGCCCTCGAAGGCGAAGATTTCTTCCTTGCCGTTGCGCTGGTCGGTCAGCTTGATCTTCACGCCATTGTTCAGGAAGGACAGTTCGCGGATGCGCTTGGCCAGGATTTCGTAATGGAATTCGACGTGCGTGAAAATTTGCTCGTCGGCCCAGAAATGGACGTCGGTGCCGCGCTTGTCGGTCTCGCCGATCACCTTGATCGGCGAGGTGGCGATGTCGCCGACCATGACGATGTCGCGGTTTTGCGGCACGCCGCGCACGAATTCCATGTAATGCACTTTGCCGTCGCGGCGGATGGTCAGTTTCAGCAGTTTCGACAAACCGTTCACGCACGACACGCCGACGCCATGCAGGCCGCCCGAGACCTTGTACGAGTTCTGGTCGAACTTGCCGCCGGCGTGCAATTCGGTCATGACGATTTCGGCCGCGCTGCGTTTCGGGTCGTGCTTGTCGTCCATCTTCAAGCCGGTCGGCACGCCGCGGCCATTGTCGGTGATCGAGATCGAATTGTCGGAATGGATGGTGACGTGGATGTCGGTGCAATGCCCGGCCAGCGATTCATCGATCGAGTTGTCCAGCACTTCGAACACCAGATGATGCAAGCCGGTGCCGTCCGAAGTGTCGCCGATGTACATGCCGGGGCGCTTGCGCACCGCTTCCAGGCCTTCCAAAATCTGAATGGAGGCGGCGCCATATTCTTCCATGACGGGCTGGATCGGGTTCTCTTGTGGGCTATCGGACATGGACTGCTTTCTCAAATAACGATGACTGATTGATTCGGGAATTGCTGACGCCGGGGCGCTGCTTTGCCACGGCGCGGTGTGGCTTAAATCCGCATCGGCATGACAACGTACTTGAAGTCGGCGTTGTCGGGGATGGAAATGAGCGCGGACGAATTGGAATCGCCCAGCGCGATGTTGATTTGCTCGCATTTCAGGTTGTTGAGCACGTCGAGCAGATAGGTGACGTTGAAGCCGATGTCGACCGAGTCGCCGCCGTAATCGATTTCCAGTTCCTCGACCGCTTCTTCCTGGTCCGCGTTGGTCGAGCTGATCTTCATGCTGCCCGGGCTCATGATGCAGCGCACGCCCTTGAATTTATCGCTCGTCATGATGGCGGCGCGCTGCAGGGAGCGCAGCAACTCGTCGCGCCCGATCGTGAAGTCGTTCTTGTAACCCTTCGGTATGACCCGGTTATAGTCGGGGAATTTGCCCTCGACCAGTTTCGAGATCAATTCGATGTCGGCAAAGGTCAGCTTGACCTGGTTGGCCGCGATGTCGAGCTGGACCGGCTCGTCGTTCTCTTCCAGCAGGCGCTGCAACTCGATGATGGTCTTGCGCGGGATGATTACTTCCTGGCGCTCGAAGGTTTGCTCGGTCTCGACCTGGCAAAAGGCCAGGCGGTGGCCGTCGGTGGCGACGGCGATCACATGCTTGCCGTCCAGGACCAGCAGCAAGCCGTTCAGGTAGTAGCGGATGTCTTGCTGCGCCATCGAGAAATGCACCATATTGAACAGGTGCTTGAGCGTCTTTTGCGGCAGCGTGACGGTGGCGCTATAGCTGTCGGCTTGCTGCACGGTGGGAAATTCCTCGGCCGCCAGGGTTTGCAGCGCGAAGCGCGACTTGCCGGTTTGTACTGTCAGGCGCTTGTTTACCAGGGTCATCGTGACGTCGCCCGATTCGGGCAGGGCGCGCAAGATGTCGAGCAGCTTGCGCGCGGCCACCGTGGTGCCGGCCACGTCCTGGCCGGAGCCGATCTGGGCGTGCGTGGTGATTTGCACTTCGGTGTCGGTCGACAGGAAGGAGACGTTTTCGCCGTCCTTGCGAATGAGGATATTGGCCAAAATCGGCATAGTGTGCCGACGCTCGACAATACCGCTCACGATCTGCAGTGGCCGGAGAAGGGTATCTCGGGTGGTTTTGACCAATTGCATAGTAATCCTCAATAGATGGTTTAACGGTACTTCATTTCATGCTGATGCCAGGGGCCGGCCGCGCAATTTTGCCAAATCATAAAGGCAAATTTGCCCGGCGGCCAGTCCCGGCTAGCCTTTCAATGTCTGTTCCAGTACATGCAATTCGTGATTGCATTCCGGATTCTTGGTGCGGTCGAGCGCGATCTTGCGCACCGCGTGCAAGACCGTGGTGTGATCGCGTCCGCCGAACAATTCGCCGATTTCCGGCAAACTCTTTTGCGTCAATTCCTTGGCCAGGTACATGGCGATCTGGCGCGGCCGGGCGATGTTCGCGGGGCGGCGCTTGGAATACATGTCGGCGACCTTGATGTTGAAAAAGTCGGCCACCGTCTTCTGGATGTTTTCCACCGAAATCTGGCGGTTTTGCACCGACAGCAAATCCTTCAGCGCCTCTTTCACGATATCGATCGTGATGTCCTTGCCGTGGAAGCGCGAGTAAGCGAGGATCTTGCGCAGCGCGCCTTCAAGCTCGCGCACGTTCGAGCGCAAGTGCTTGGCCACGAAAAAGGCGACATCGTCCGAAAAGGTGACGCCTTCCTGCTTGGCTTTCTTGAGCAAGATCGCGACCCGCATTTCCAGCTCGGGCGGCTCGATCGCCACCGTCAGGCCGGAATCGAAGCGCGAAATCAGGCGGTCGTCCATGCCCGTGATTTCTTTCGGGTAGGTGTCGCTGGTGATGATGATTTGCTTCTTGGCCGCGATCAAGGCCTCGAAGGCATAGAAAAACTCTTCCTGGGTGCGACTCTTGCCGCCAAAGAACTGGATATCATCGATCAAGAGCATGTCGAGCGAATGATAGTAATGCTTGAAATCGTCGAAACCTTTGCGCTGGTAAGCGGTGACGACGTCGCGCACGTATTGCTCGGCGTGGATGTAGCGGATCTTCGCGCCGGGCTGGTCGGCCATCACCTGATTGCCGATGGCGTGGATCAAATGGGTCTTGCCGAGGCCGACGCCGCCGTAGAAAAACAGCGGGTTGTACGACACGCCCGGATTATTGGCGACCTGGATCGCGGCGGCGCGCGCCAATTGATTCGCCTTGCCGGTGACGAAGCTGTCGAAGGTCAGGTCGGTGTTGATGCGGCTTTGCTCGCGGCGCGGCGAATTGCCGATATTGAACAGCTCGGGCACACTCTGGACCGGGTCGGCGGCGCGGTTGGCCGGCGCGGCGCCACCGTTCGGGTCGCTGGCCGGCGCGCTTTGCACCACCGGCTTTTTCGGCAACGCCAGGCGCGGGTCGAGCACGAAC
This sequence comes from Oxalobacteraceae bacterium GrIS 1.11, assembly GCA_040544385.1. Lineage (GTDB taxonomy): Bacteria > Pseudomonadota > Gammaproteobacteria > Burkholderiales > Burkholderiaceae_D > Janthinobacterium. Next base: position 22,462 of record JBEONR010000052.1, on the reverse strand, counting down.
TGCACTTCGGTGGGGCCCTCGAAATACTGCACGGCGAGCGCGGTGATGCGGCTGGCGAACTGGGTCTTGACCCAGTCGAGCTTGAAGCGATTGGGCGCGGCAATGCGCAACTTGCCCTCCTCGTAGTCGAGGGCGATAAGCGGTTTTATCCACGCGCTGAATTGCTGCGGTGTCAGCTCCAGTTCCAACTGCGCGGAACAGGTCTGCCAGAAATTGTCCATGAATCGTCTATGTGAAAAGGTGTGGGAGGGCGTATCGATACTGCCCTGTGCGCGTTTCGCGCGCGAGGGCTCGCCACACGTAACGCGCTATTCTACTCTCCGCCGTCAAAGTTATCCACAGGCACGAATGTTATTTTGCGGCCCAGACGGCGCCGATTCGCGCGCGCGCGGCCCCGTCCGCCCTATGGCGCGCGGAGCCCCGCTGTGGCAAGAATTGCGCGGCTTCGACAGCAATCCTTGACAAGCGGGGGTGATATGCTGAATAATTCAGGGTTCCCCGCCCGTATTCCGTGTTTATTCACTGTACGACAATATGGAGTAAGCGTGGATTAAGCGGGCGATGAGACTGGCCAGCTTGTGCCTTGGCATAAGTGCGCGATTGTCATTGGCACCAAAAACTGACGGGACGTCAGACCCGATTTTGCATTTTTTTTGTTTTTAGCGAGACCAACATGAAACGTACTTACCAACCTTCCGTCGTCCGCCGCAAGCGCACGCACGGCTTCCGCGCTCGTATGGCTACCCGTGGTGGTCGTGACGTGCTCAATGCACGTCGCGCAAAAGGCCGCAAACGTCTGGCCGTCTAGGCTTGCCGTTGTCAGCTGATCGCGTGACTAGCTGTACTCCACCAGTCGGCAAATCAGGCGAAGGTTCACACGACTTCGCACGCGTTCGGCGCATCGTTAAAACGGATGAATTTTCATCCGTTTTTCGTTTGCGTCCGGCGCACAAGACTGCGCATTTCGTACTCTATACCCGCCAGAATGAATTGCCGCATGCGCGGCTGGGTGTCGTGGTGGCGAAGCGTTTCGCGCCCCGCGCGGCGACCCGCAACACCATCAAGCGCGTCACGCGCGAACTGTTTCGCGTCAGCACCTTGCCGCCTATCGATTGCGTGGTGCGCCTGTCGAAGGCGGTCAACACCAAGGCCGGTCCCGCCACCACGGCCCAGCTGAAGGCGCAATTGCGGCTCGAACTGACACGCCTGTTTGCCTCGCAGTATCGCAAAGCGCCATGAAAACCGTGTTGCTGTTCCTGTTGCGCGCCTACCAGGTGGCAATCAGCCCGATGCTGGGCCAGAATTGCCGCTTTTACCCCAGTTGTTCGAATTACGCCCTGGAGGCGATCCGCCTGCACGGCCCCGCCAGGGGCAGCCTGCTGGCGGCCAGGCGCCTCGGCCATTGCCACCCGTGGCATGCGGGCGGCTATGATCCGGTGCCGCCGGCCGACGGCAAACAATCATCAACGACCGCTTGCGGTTGCAACCACTCCTGACAAATACCCTAATGGATATCAATAAACGTACCATCCTGTGGATCGTGTTTTCCTTGTCGCTGGTAGTTCTCTGGAACGACTGGATGGTCTCGAACGGCAAACCATCCATGTTTTCCATGACGCCGGAGCAGGTCGCCAAGGCGCCCGCCGCACCGGCCGCGTCGGCCACGCTGCCGGCGCTGGCCAATGCCAGCGCCGTGCCCGGCGCGGTCGCGCCGGCCGCCGCTTTCAAGGGCGAGCGCATCACCATCACTACCGACGTGATCAAGGCTGACATCGACACGGTCGGCGGCCAGCTCAAGCGGCTGGAACTGCTCAAGTACAAGGGCAGCGGCAATCCCGGCTGGTTCAACGGATGCTTCGGCCTGTTCGAGATGTGCAAGCCCGATAATGGCGGTGACAAGAATGAAGTGCTGTTCGACGAAGGCGCCGGCCACGTCTACCTGGCGCAAACCGGCCTGGTCGGCGCGGGTGCCGATGGCGCCTTCCCCAACCATACGACGGGCTTTGTCGCCAGGCCGGGCGCGCGCGTACTCGACAATGGCAACCAGGTGCAACTGATACTCGAAGCGGTGCAGGGCGGCGTCAAGCTGACCAAGACCTTCACCTTCAAGCGCGGCGACTATGTGATCGATGTGCGCCACGAGGTCAGCAATGTCGGCGCCGCCCCCGTCAAGCCCGAGCTGTACCTGCAACTGGTGCATGACGGCAAGCCGCCGGTCACCGAGCGCTTCCAGAGCAGCTTCACCGGCCCCACCATGTTTACCGAGGCCGACCACTACAAAAAGTTGACGTTTGAAAAGATCGAGAAAGAAGACGCCGAAGCCATCAAGACCGGCAAGGCGGTCGTGCCCGATCATCCGGTCAAGGCCGACAATGGCTGGTTCGCGATTTCGCAGCATTTCTTCGTCTCCGCCTTCGTGCCGCAAGATAAGATGGCGCGCGATATCTTCACCAAGAAAATCGACACCAATGTCTATGCGATCGGCAATGTGCTGCCGCTGCCGACTTTGGCGCCCGGCGCCAGCATCGCAGTCGATGCCAAGCTGTATTCCGGTCCGCAAGAATCGAAATTGCTGGAACCCGTCGCGCCCGGTCTGGAACTGGTCAAGGATTATGGCTGGCTGACGATTGTGGCCAAGCCGATTTTCTGGGTCATGGAACACCTCCACGCGGTCCTGGGCAACTGGGGCTGGACCATCATCGCCTTCACCATCCTGATCAAGCTGGCTTTTTTCCCGCTGTCGGCCGCCGGCTACCGCAGCATGGCCAAGATGAAAGTGGTGACGCCGAAGATGCAGGCTATCCGCGAGCGCTACAAGGGCGACCCGGCCAAGATGAACCAGGCCACCATGGAGCTGTACAAGACCGAGAAAATCAATCCGCTGGGCGGCTGCCTGCCGATCCTGGTGCAAATGCCGGTATTTATCGCGCTGTACTGGGTGCTGGGCGCCTCGGTTGAAATCCGCGGCGCGCCGTGGATAGGCTGGATCAGCGATCTGGGCCAGCATGACCCGTATTGCATCTTGCCGGTACTGTACGCGGTATCGATGTTCATCACCACCAAGCTCAATCCGGCCCCGGCCGATCCGATGCAGGCGAAGATGATGTTGTTCATGCCGCTGGCATTCTCGCTGATGTTCTTCTTCTTCCCGTCCGGCCTGGTGCTGTACTGGGTTGTGAACAACGTGCTGTCGATCGGACAGCAGTGGGTGATCACCAAAAAATACGCGCCCGCCAAATAAGCAGGCGCCAGCGCTATCTCCCAAAGCCCGTGCCTAGCGCGGGCTTTTTTTATTGCCACCGCCCGAAAGGCGGGACATCTTGCCCCAATAAAATTACAATCACACCATGAAACTCGACTCTTCCCCCATCGCGGCGATCGCCACCGCCCCCGGCCGCGGCGGTATCGGCGTGGTGCGCGCTTCCGGCAAGAACCTGGCGCCGCTGCTGGCTGCGTTGTTCGGCGGCGCGCTGTTGCAGCCGCGCCACGCCACCTATCTGCCGTTCACGGATGCCGCCGGCGTCCTCATCGACCAGGGCATCGCGCTGCATTTCAAGGGGCCCCATTCCTACACCGGCGAAGACGTGCTGGAATTGCAAGGCCATGGCGGCCCCGTCGTGCTGCAATTGCTGCTGGCGCGCGTGCTTGATGCTGGCCGCGAGCTCGGCTTGCGCCTGGCCGAGCCGGGCGAATTCACGCGCCGCGCCTTCCTCAACGACAAGCTGGACCTGGCCCAGGCCGAGGCGGTGGCCGACTTGATCGACGCCTCGACCGAGGCGGCAGCCAAGTCGGCTTCGCAATCGCTGTCGGGTGCGTTCTCGAAAACCATCCACGCGCTGGTCGAGCAAGTGACGGGCTTGCGCATGCTGGTCGAGGCCACGCTCGATTTCCCGGAAGAGGAAATCGATTTCCTGGAAAAAACCGACGCGCGCGGCCAGTTGCAAACCATCATAGGCGCGCTGCGCAAGGTGTTCCAGCAGGCGGCCCAGGGCGCGCTGCTGCGCGAAGGCTTGAACGTGGTGCTGGTGGGACAGCCGAACGTGGGTAAGTCCTCACTCTTGAACGCGCTGGCCGGGGCCGACGTGGCCATCGTCACGCCGATCGCCGGCACTACCCGCGACAAGGTCAGCGAGACCATCCAGATCGAGGGTATTCCGCTCAATATCATTGACACGGCCGGCATCCGTGCCATCGACGAAGGGGTCGACCTGGTCGAGCGAATCGGCATCGAGCGCACCTGGGGCGAAGTCGGCAAGGCCGACGTGATCTTGCACTTGCTCGATGCCGACCAGGGCCCGACCCGGGCCGACGACGCCATCGTCGCCGCCTTTCCGGCCGGCGTGCCGGTGCTGCGGATCTGGAACAAGATCGATTTGTCGGGCCATAAGGCGGCGGTCGACGCCAGGGACGACGCGACCCATGTCTACCTGTCGGCGCACGAGCAGATCGGGATCGACTTGCTGCGCGCCCAATTGCTGCGCATCGCCGGCTGGCAGCAGACCGGCGAGTCGCTCTACCTGGCGCGCGAACGCCATTTGATCGCCCTCAAGTCGGCCGGCAAGCACCTCGACCTGGCGGCTGAGCACGCGGCGCAAGACGACCAGTCGCTCGACTTGTTCGCGGAAGAATTGCGCCTGGCGCAAGTGCAACTGTCGGGCATCACCGGCGCGTTCTCGTCGGATGATTTGCTGGGCGTGATCTTTAGCCGTTTTTGCATCGGCAAGTGACACCCATCGGGGACGCGGTTACTGCGGCATATCGGCGACGGGCATGAATAGCAGCAGCCGATTCGATGGGGATGGCGTAAAGCCGTATTTCCGGTAGAAGGTTGCGGCTGCTTCATCCTTGGCATCGACGAATAAGGCCCAGCCACCGACTCTGAGCGCGGCGTCGCGCGCGCGCCGCATGGCGTTGACCAGCAACTCTTCGCCGTAGCGCTTGCCTTTCTCGTCCTCTTGTATCGCCAGGCGGCCCAACGTGATGCCGGGCACTTGGCGGGGTAGCCGTTTGGCATACTTTGCCGGCAATTCCTGGCCGGATGTCATCGCCCGCAAGGCCAAGGCATAAAAGCCCAGAACTCTATCTGGGTTTTCATCGCTGGCCAGAATAAATGTCTGGGAAATCGAATTCTTCTGATGTTGCCGCGCAATGGTTTGCAGCCATCCATCCAGTGCAACATTGCCGCAACTGAAGCTGCTCAGATCATGCAAGGCTGCGAGTGGAGTGACGCGGCGCGGCATTGCCTACCTTGCCTTGTGGCGTAGGAAGGCCTGCGTCAGCGCCGCGTTAGGCTGCGCAGGGTTGTCGAGCATTTTGATGAACAGGGCGGCATCGTCCAAGGAATAGCGTATCGTCGTTTCGTGATCGATGATCTTGTCCGCCTTTTCCAGCGCGGCCTGCACCAAAAACTGGTTCAGCGTTGCGCCGGATAAGTCCGCCGCCGCCTGTAACTTTGCCGCTATGGATGGGGAAATCCGGGCTGTAATCCGTTCCCTGTTTTCAGTTGCGTTTGTCATATTGGCCTTTCGGTATGTCGGCATGCGTTGCCGGCGCATGAGTGTTGACTTGCAAGACTATCCTAGCACGGTCGGTGCCAGAATGCCACCGGCCCATCGGGCGGCCGCGCCCGCGTCGCGCCATTGCCACATCAGAAAATCTACACTAAGATGGTCTCGTATATACGGAGGGAAGTTCATGCACACCGTCAATATCCATGAGGCTAAATCGCATTTGTCGCGCCTGATCGAAGCGGCCGCCAAGGGAGAGTCCTTCATTATCGCTAAAGCCGGCAAGCCCATGGTGAAGGTCAGCGCGCTCGACGCGCCGACTGCCGGACAGGTGCGGCGCGTGGGTTTCATGACCGGCGAAATCGACGTACCCGATGATTTCGATCAAATGGGCAGAGCGGAGATTGAGCGGGTTTTTTGAACAGTTATCGCGAACTGCCGATCGCCAGCGGCGTTGCCGTTGACAGCTATCCACCAAGACCCGTTCGACCGCATCCTGGTGGCCCAGTCCATGGTCGAAGGCCACCCTGTTGACCGCCGATGCGCTGCTTGCGCACTATCCCGGTCCGATCCAAAAAGTGTAAGATCCAGATCCGTCTTTCCGGCCAAAAAAATAGCGCCGGGCGCGGGCCGATGGACTGCCAACAAAAGGGAGCGCTAGCATGGATTTCGATGACGAGTGGGATGCCGGCGACATGGGCTGCGGCGAACTGGTGCTGGCCTTGCGCGGGAAATTGCGCAAGACCCCGGGCCAGGTCTGGAAGGTGATCGCGCGCGACCCAGGTGCGCCGGCCGATATTCCCGCCTGGTGTAAGATGACCGCCGACGAACTGCTCAAGTACGACAGCGCCATGCAGGCATACTGGATCAAGGCCAGGCCATAGCAGCCATAGGCCTGGTTTCCGCAACGCCGTCATTGCGACGGCACCTCAATAGGAGCATCACATGGCAGGAAAATTTTGCGTCAGCCTCAGCTGCGCCAAGGACAATACCGACAAGGCCACCGTGGCCTTCGTGATTGCCAACGCGGCCGTCGCGTCCGACAAGGAAGTGGTCGTGTTCCTCAGCATCGAAGGCGTGCGCCTGGCCCAACCCGGCTATGCCGACGAGATCCACGAAGAAGGCTTCGCCCCGCTCAAGGATTTGATCAGCAGTTTCGTCGGCGCCGGCGGCCAGATGTATGTCTGCTCGCCATGCTTCAAGAAACGCAAGCTCGACGACACCAGCCTGATTGCCGGCGCGGCCATCGTGGGCGGCGCCAAGCTGGTCGAATTCCTCTCCGACGGCGCGCCCGGCATCAGCTACTGATCGGTTTTTAGCGCGCTTTTTCATCCCTTGCGGCGCTGTGAGCGCCGCTCAACAAACGAGGTCGCCATGCAAGCCAGCACACCCCATTCGATGCAGCCGGACGTGAGTTTTGATGGCGGGGATCTCGATTGCGGCAATGGCTTGCTGCTGCTGATCCGCAACCATATCGATCCGCTCGAGCGGGGCCAGTTGCTGGAAATCCGCTCGACTGAAATCTCGGTGGAAGGCGATCTGCCTGCCTGGTGCCGCATGACCGGCAATGAACTGGTGTCGCAAGCCAAGGCCGGGCGTCAATTCAGCTTCCTGGTCGCCAAAGGCAAGCTGTCCGAACGGCGCGCGGCCCCCAGCGCGGCGCCGCGCACTGCTTCCCACGCGCAGCACATCGTGGTGCCGCGCGTGCTCACGCCGCTGCCGGCGCCCAGCCCGGCGCCAGCCATCGCGCCGCTGTCGGTGATGGGCATCGGCAGTTGGCCGCGCCCGCGCTGGATGCTGCAGGCAATCCACGAACACATGGAAAAGCGCCTCGACGAAGCCAGCTTCCAGGCCACCGGCGACGACGCGGTCCGGCTCTCGGTCGACGCCCAATTGCGCGCCGGCGTGGACGTGGTGTCCGACGGCGAGCAAAGGCGCGACAGTTACGCCAGCTTCGTCGGCGGTATTCTCGACAACTGCCAATTGATACCGCTGACCGACTTGCTGCCGCTGGTGGACGACCCCGCGCAATTCGAACGCGAATTGCGCGCGCTCGACATCCCGGCGGCCGACGTGCGCCACCCGGCCGTGTTCGGCCCGTTGGGGCGCAGCAGCCCCCTGGCCGTGCACGAATACGCTTTCCTCAAGACGCTGACCGACAAGCCAGCCAAGGTCGCGTTGCCCGGTCCCTATCTGCTGACGCGCACCATGTGGATGGAATGCATTTCGGACCGCGCCTACCAGAGCCGCGAGCATTTGGCAGCCGACATCGTGCGCGTGCTGCGCGAGGAAATCGCCTGCCTGCTGGCGGCCGGCGTGGCCCTGGTCCAGCTGGACGAGCCGGTACTGTCCGAAGTGGTCTTTTCGGGACCGTCGAACCAGCGCAGCTTCATGTGCGGCGCGCTGGGCGAGAAAGGCAAGCCGGCCGACGAATTGGCGTTCGCGCGCGAATTGATCAATGCCGTGGTGGCTGGCTTTCCGCAAGAGCGGATGGCGCTGCATATGTGCCGCGGCAATTGGTCGAGCGATGAATCGCTGGCCTTGAGCGGCAGTTACGCGGCCCTGGCGCCGACGCTGGCGCGCTTGAACGTGGGCACCCTGCTGCTCGAATTGTGTACCCCGCGCGCCGGCGAAATGGAGGTGCTGCGCCAGATTCCCGACCATGTGCGCATTGCCGTCGGCGTGTGCAACCAAAAGCACGCGCGCATTGAAACGGTCGATGAAATCGTGGCCAAGGGCGAACACGCGATCGCGCTGTTTGGCAAGGAGCGCGTGCTGTTTTGCCCCGACTGCGGCTTTGCCACCTTCGCCGACAATCCGCTCGCCTCGGCCAAGGTGGCCGAGCAAAAGCTGTACGCGATGGTGGGCGCTGCGCGCATCTTGCGGGAACGCCATGCACTCTAAGCTGTGCATCATCGTGCTCAATTGCGGCGGCGCCGATTTGCGCGACTGCGCCGTGCCCATCATGCATGCGATGACGGCGCGCGCGCTCGACTGCGAGGTGGAAATGCATTTCGTCGGGCGCTCGATTCGCTTGCTGAGCGCGGGCGCCGACGCCGATTTGCTGGCTCCGGGCGCCAGTCGCACGCTGGCCGGGCAATTGCGCGCCGCGCGCGAAGACGGCATTGCCCTGTTCGCGTGCGTGGCCGCGCACAGGACGCATGGGGACGGTGTGGCGCCGCTGGCCGACTATTGCTCGGGCTTTGCCGGCGCCACCAGTTTCCTGGGGCGCGCGCTGGACCCGGAATGGCGGGTCTTGACTTACTAAAAAGGCTATGCCGCAGAGGCGTTTTGATGCCTGCGCGCGGCCAGGATTTTCTGGATATTCTCTTTGCTGTAGGGATAGGTCGGCGCGCCCAGGCTGTGCCAGCAGCGTATCATCCTGTCATAAATCTCGACTTTGCGGCCATGGGAATCGATGCCGTGCTCACCCAGGGTTTCGACAAACTTGTGGTGTTTGATGAGCCTTTTGGTAAAAAACAGTAAATCGGTTTCATTGTTGCCGTCAAAGCCAGGAAAGCGCACGTCTTGTTCTTCAATGCCGCCTTTGTCAAAAAGTAAATCGTAACTTTTCTTCATGTCGCGGTAGATTCCCAGGATTTCAAGAACGAAATCGGCCTTCTCATCGGGCAGATTCGGCAAAATATCTTGCAGCAATTGGTGATACAACCACTTGTGGCCATCCCTTAGCGTCTCGGCTATCAGAGCGGAATGCTCGTCATTTCCCAGCTTCGCCAAAATTTCATACTGATTTGCCAGCATCAGCCGTTCTTTGTCTGTCAGGTCAAGGTTCATACCAACTTCCATGAGTTGAAGCAATTCCGGATAGGAATGCTGTGTAAAAAAACTAAAAATTCGATGCTGCCGAGATAGCAAGATGATACCCCTTATTGCGGCGACTCATCTTTACAAATTGCTGCCCTGGCCCGTCTCGTTGGCGCTCCCGGCGAAGCGGCCCCCGATTGAGAATTGTCATGCCTTTGGAATTCCGCTGAAGTAATCTTGTGAAGAGGCTGGATATGCTGCAGGGAAAGGAGGCGATCTTGGACACCACCGATGGGGCTTTGCCCGAGGATGAAAGGGGCGGTGCGACGTCACCGCATCCCGCACCGGTTCTCAGTCGGCAAGTGCTGCCGCCCAAGGGTTCTTGCTGGTATTGCGAAAAGCCTTTGGATAGCGTGCGCCGTTTTTGCGGCAAAGCTTGTTCTACCGGCTTTGATGAAGAGGCGGAGTTCAGCCGCTGAGCCGTCAGCGCGACCGGCTCAAGGCTTGCAGCGCGCCGTCGAAGTCGAATTCATGGGCTGCCGCCGCCACTTCCTGATACAGCGTCGTGCCCAGGCACGCGGCCAGCGCGCTGGCCGAACTCTCCAGCATGTCGATGGCGGCGCCATCGCCTTCCCGCAAATAACCGTCCAGGCGCGCCAGCAAGGCCCGCGCGGCTGGGTAATCCGGGTCGGGCGCGCTGTCGGGCGCGCAGATGTGATGCTCCAGGGCGTCCGGCAGCACATTGTGTATGGTGCTGAGCAGGGTGTCCAGGGCCACTTGCAAGAGCGCCAGCGGCAACTCCAGATCGGTGGCCTGGGCCCGCAGCGCCGCGTCCACGGCGCTCGCCAATTCGTACACCGTGCGCGCGCCTATCATGCCGGCCGCGCCCTTGAGCGTGTGCGCCTTCAAGCGCGCGTTGCCGTACTGGCCATGTTGCAGAGTAAGGCGGATCTGGCCCGGGGTGGCGTGGTGGTCATGCTGGAAGCGCCGCAGCAGCTTGAAATACAGGACGCGGTCGTCCATGATGCGATCCAGGCCATCCTCGATGTCGAGGATTAGGCGGTGATGCTCCGCCTGCGCGGTAGCGACGCAAGACTCATGCCCGGATGGGGTGGATGGTTTCATCACGCGTCCTTTGCAGACGGATGCCAGAGGCGGTAACAATAGCAGACTTATCGGCTAATTCCACTGCAAATCGATGAATCTTGCGCCCGCCCGCCAGTCTTAGCGGGTGGTGAACGACCAGTTGCGATTGACGGCGACGCTGTCGATGGTGCCGCTGAACGACACGTCATAGGTGGTGTTCGGGCTCAGCACCGCCAGCGGGATGATGGCGGCGGCCGACAGCGGTGTTTCCGGGTCGCTGGCGTGGACCAGCAGGCGCACCGGCAAGATGTTGCCGCCGTGCGGGCGCACGGAAAAAGTGTTCACCGCGAGATTGCCGCTGATGTCGGCGTGCACGCTGATCGGATAGCCGACCAAGTCCTGGTTCGGGACCGGATCGGGCGATTCCTGGTCGCTGGAAAAACTGGTCGGTATCTTGACCTGGTCGGCAAACGGGTAATTGACGAATTGGCCAAGTCCCAGGCCGGGACCGTAGCCATTGTTGGCGCTGAAGTCGGCGGTCAGGTAAGCGTAACCGCTATTCGAAGCGGCAGCGCCGGCGCCGCCTTCCTTGAACATTGGCTCGAAAATGACAAAGCGGTGATAAATCGCCGTCACCAGGTTTTCCGCCATCGAAAAGCCGGCGTTATTGCTGTCGGCGGCGATCACTTCGCCATAGATATATCCTTGCGACGGCGCGAAGAAATAGCCGACACTATTGAGCCGATTGAGCAATTGGAGGCCGGTGAAGCCGGGCTTGCCAGCGATTTCATCGTGGCTGACGGCATTGTTCAGGTTTTGATAGTCGGAATGGTGTTGCGCCGCGAGGTCGATCAGGGAATTGCGCGTCAGTTGCGGCAAGCCAAGCTGGTGGCGACGGAAGTTGAACCAGGCGAAACCGTCGGTGGCGGTATTGCCGGTGGCCACGGGAAGGGCCGAGTCTGGCATTACGCTGCCCGCCTCCGGCGGGGTAGCCGAGCTGGTCGTGGACGTGGTGTTGCCGGCGGTGGAATCGGAGCCGCCGCCGCCGCAGGCGCTCAGCAACAGGGCTGCCAGCAGCGCCGAGATCGCAATATTCCAGGGTTGAGATAGTTTCATGCGGCTTGCTCCGGTTGCGCAACGATGTGTCGGGACGCCGGCAGTACCGGCGCGCCGGGCCGAAAATCCGATTCTAAGCTATTTCTCTTTGCCAAGTAGTCCGCTAGGCAATATTTGCCCGACGAAGAAGGGGCAACGGCGCCGCTACCCTACAGGGTAGAATACGCCAGATTACTGGAATGCCAGCGCGGCAGCGCGCTTAACCGCCGATATTTTGATTGCAGACAATTTGAACACACGCCTTCAGTCGCGCTTGCAGCGCGCCAAGTTTGCCTTGCCCAGCATGGTCACCCTGATGTCGATCGCCTGCGGTTTTGCCAGCATCGTGATCTCGGTCGACAATGCCGTCATCGGCAATCCGGCCGATTACCGCTTGGCCGCCGTGCTGCTGGTGCTGGCCGGGGTGTTTGACGCGCTCGACGGCTTCGTCGCCCGCGCCACCGGCACCAGTTCCGAATTCGGCATGCAACTCGATTCGATCGCCGACGTGATGAATTTCGGCTGCGCGCCGGCGGTCTTGCTGTATTGCTATGGCTTCGTCCAGATGGGCGCGCACGACCCGCACTTGCTGCGCGTGGGCGGCGTGGCCAGTTTTTTCTTTGTCGCTTGCGGCGCGATGCGGCTGGCGCGCTTCAATGTGAATGTCGGGCGTACCGATCCGCGCTACTTTGTCGGCATCCCGATCACGGCCGGTGCGGCTTGCGTGGCGGCCGTGGTGGTGGCCTGGCCGGCGCCCTTGCAGACGGCGACCTCTGGCTATCTGCTGGTGGCCTTGCTGGTCGGCGTCGGCAGCCTGATGGTGTCGACGCTGCGCTTTCCCAGCTCGAAGCAAAAGAAAAGTGTGGCCGCGCTGCTGGTGCTAGTGCTCAATGTGGGTTTGCTGGCATGGTTGCAGACCAGCTTCTTCGTACTCTTTTTTGCCGTCTACGTGGCCTTGACGCTGGCGCTCAACCTGGCCTGGCACCTGGGCTGGCGCGGCGTCGCGCCGCCCGAGGTCTACCATGACGAAGAATAAGATCGTGGCGTTTTAAGCAAGCGTTAGGCGACCTCGTGGCCGCGCGCCGCGCGCAGGATGGCGAACCAGTCTTCACGGCCGAGCGTGAATTGGGTCGCCTCGACGGCCACCGCGACCGCCTCGATGCGGCCGCTGCCGGTCAAGGGCAATGGCCGGCAAGGCAATTGCATGATCCACGCGAAGACCACGCTGGCAAACGGGCGTTGCATGCGCTCGGCGATTTCCTGGATTACCGCGCGCAAGCGTTCGCCGGCGGCGTCGCCGCCATCGAACAGGGCGCCGCCGGCCAGCGGCGACCAGATCATCGGCGCCACGCCCAGGTCTTGCAAGCCGTCGAAGGTTTCATCAAATAGCGGCGCGACATGCAGCGGCGAAAATTCGACTTGATTGGTGGCCAGCGGGAAGCGCTTGTGCAGGCATTCGAACTGGTGCCGGCTGAAGTTGGAGACGCCGAAATGCAAAGCCTTGCCATTGGCCCGCAATTGCGTGAACGCTTGTGCGATCTCGTCGAAATCCATCAAGGGGTCGGGACGGTGGATCAGTAGCAGGTCGAGGCGGTCGGTGCGCAACTGACGCAGCGAATGTTCGGCCGAGGCAATGATGTGGGCGGCGCTGGTATCGTAATGCTGCAGCGTATGCGCCGGGCGTTGCGGCGAGCGCAGCTTGATGCCGCACTTGCTGACCAATTGCATCTGTTCGCGCAGGGCCGGGCGCAAGGCCAGCGCCTCGCCGAACAGGTTTTCCGCGCCGTAGTCGCCATAGATATCGGCATGGTCGAAGCTGCTGACGCCCCATTCCAGGCATTGTTCGATGAAGGCCAGGCGCTGCTGCGCCGTCATGTTCCAATCGGCGATGCGCCACATGCCGGCGACGATGCGCGACAATTCGGGGCCGTTGGCGCTACTTGGGCCGCGCGGGCAAGACAAGTCGGCGGGAAGGGAGTAGCTCATCATGTTCTTTCGGGGCGCGGCGGGAAGCCGCTGATGGTCGCGCAAGCGGGCCGGCGTCGGCCCGCGCGCATGAAAAAAGCCCGCGCGCGGCGGGCTGCTGCGGACTGTGTGATGAAACTTATTTCAGCCACAGACGTATCGAATCCCAGGCGCGGCCAAAGATGGACGCTTGCGGGATGGCTTCCAGCGCGAGCACCGGCAATTCCAGCAACGGCTTGCCGTCGACCATCATTTTCAGGGTGCCGACGCGGCTGTTTTCAGCCAGCGGCGCGACCAGCGGGTCCTTGCGTTCCAGCACCGGTTTCATCTTCGCGGCCACGCCCTTGGGCACGGTCACCACCACGTCATTGGCAAAGCCGATCTTGACGCTGCCTTTCGAGCCTTTCCAGATTTCAGGCGTGGCCACGGCCTGGCCCTTGGCGTACAGCTTGACGGTATCGAAATTCTGGAAGCCCCAGTTCAGCAGTTTCTGGCTTTCCTGGGTGCGGGCCTGATCCGAACTGGTGCCCAGCAGCACCGAGATCAAGCGCCGCTCGCCGGAGCCGCCGGGGCGGTGCGCCGAGGCGATCATGCAAAAGCCGGCGCCTTCCGTGTGGCCCGTTTTCATGCCGTCGACGGTCGGATCGAGCCACAGCAGGCGGTTGCGGTTGGGCTGGGTGATCTTGTTATAGGTGAAGCTTTTCACCGAATCGATCTTGTAAAACTCGGGGTAATCGAGGATCACGCGCGAAGCAAGCACGGACAGGTCTTGCGCCGTGGAATAGTTCTCGGGACTGGGCAAGCCGTGCGGATTGGCGAAATGGGTCGCCTTCATGCCCATGCGCGCCGCTTCGCGGTTCATCAGGGTGACGAAGGTGGCTTCGTCGCCGGCCACCGCTTCGGCCAGGGCGACGGCCGCGTCGTTACCCGACTGCACCATCAAGCCGTACAGCAAATCGTTGACCTTGACCGGGGTGGCCGGGTCGATGAACATTTTCGAGCTGCTGGCATCGACTTTCCAGGCCCGCACCGAGACATTCACCATCTGGTTGATGTCGAGCTTTTTTTCCTTGATCGCGGCAAACACCAGATAGGCCGTCATGATCTTGGTCAGCGAAGCCGGTTCGACGCGGGCGTTCGGATCTTGCGATGCGATGATCTGGCCGCTGGTGGTGTCGAGCAAGATCCAAGACTTCGCCGCGATGGTCGGCGCCGGCACGGTTTGCGCAACTGCGGCCGATAGGAACAACACACTGGTGGCCAGTGCCGCTATGAGTTTTTTCATGGGAGCTTGTATCGAAAAGGTAAGGAATGCTTGGGGCCAAGCGGCTACGGGGCAGCGCATGGCCGAGTAAAAAAACAGGCTTGATTATAGAGCGTTAACGCCCGTCCGAGCCGTCCCTTTGCCACAGTTGCTGCACCAGATTCTTGATGTGCTGCAGTTTGCGGTGGAAAAAATGGTCGGCGCCGGGAATCACGATGACGGGGATATCTTGCGGCCGGGTCCAGTCGAATACGTCGGCCAGCGGGATGGTTTCGTCGAGCTCGCCGTGGATCAGGATGGTGTCGGCCGGGATCGCCGGCATGGCCCATTTGCCGGCGGCGGCGCCGATCAGCACCAGGCGTTCGGCCGGCGCGCCGGCCGCGATCAAACGCTGTTGCAACTGCGATTGCACGAAGGTGCCGAAGGAAAAACCGGCCAGCGCGACCGGCAAGTCCGGATAACGCGATACCATATGAGCGTGTAGCAAGAGCATGTCGTCGGTTTCGCCATGGCCATGGTCGTGCGTGCCTTGCGAGGCGCCCACGCCGCGGAAATTGATGCGCGCCGCCACATAGCCGAGCGCGACGAAGGTACGGGCCAGTGTTTGCGCGACCTTGTTATCCATGGTGCCGCCATACAGCGGGTGCGGGTGCGCCACCAGGGCGATGCCGCGTGGCTCGCCGGCCGGGAAGTCGAGCAAGCCTTCCATGGCGCCGGCGTGGCCCGCGAGGGTGAATTTTTCAGAATTTTTATTCATGAGGGTAGCTGGTTTAAATTTTCAGGCGTTCGACGATCTTGCCGCCGACCAGGTGCTGATCGACGATTTCATCGATGTCGCTGCTGTCGACATAGGTGTACCAGACGCCTTCCGGGTAGACCACCATGACCGGGCCTTCTTCGCAGCGGTCCAGGCAGCCGGCCTGGTTGATGCGGACCTTGCCCTGGCCATTGATATTTAATTCCTTGCAGCGTTTCTTGGCGTGCTTCTGGGCCGCTTCGGCGCCATGGTCGCCGCAGCTATTGCGGCCGTCGTCGCGTTTATTCAGGCAGAAAAAAACGTGGCGCTCAAAATAGGGGGTGTCGCTCATGGGATGGCCTCGTGCGTGGTCGGTGATGCGCCATGATACCCGTTTCATGCCGACC
The DNA here is from genome assembly GCA_040544385.1 of Oxalobacteraceae bacterium GrIS 1.11. Lineage (GTDB taxonomy): Bacteria > Pseudomonadota > Gammaproteobacteria > Burkholderiales > Burkholderiaceae_D > Janthinobacterium. The sequence continues at coordinate 6,637 of JBEONR010000052.1, read as the reverse complement.
CGGTCGGCTAGCCCCGGTTCAGTTTGTGCGACGGCAGCCACAGGAACCATAGCGCGAAATACGGCCACAAGAGGGACAGGAATTGCGCCGCGCCATTGAAGTTGAGAAATTTCCCCTGTACCCAGCCTTGCAAAGTCGCCGTGAAGTAAGGATTGACGGGGGTGGTGTTGACGATGACCAGGCTCAGCAGCAAGGATGCCGCCGCCACCCGGCGCTGCGCCACCGCCGGCGCGAATGCCAGGCCGCCCAGCATGATCAAGCCGATCACGAAACCGCCCTGGGCGCCCGGCGTGACCCAGACCAGGGCGTTTTCCGGCGAAAACAGCAAGGCGCTGGCCAGGCTCTTGAGCAGCACGGCAGCGGCGATCAGCGCCACCGCCAGCGCCGCCTTGGGCGCGGCGCGGCGTAGCAGGCACAGCAGCGTCAGCACCGCGCCCGTCATGCCGCAAGCGGTGATGATGGTTTCCGACAGCCAGTATTGCTCGACCGTCAGCGCGGCCTCGGGGCGCACGAAGGACGCCAGGTCGATATTCATGTCGAGCAGGTTGGACAGCCAATCCGAGAAGATGGGTAGCAATTGGCCGTGGCCGAACAAATAGGCTTGCGGGTAAATCTGGGCCAGCGGCCACATGGCCAGCAAGACCAGGCCCTGGCTGGCGTGCTGGGCGAACCAGAGCTGGCGCAGGCGGTACAGATGGCTGTGGTCGAGCAATTTGCGGGCGCTCAGCGCGCCCAGCACGGCGCCGATCGCGCAGCCGCCCGAATTGGTGTAAAAATCGAGGTTCGAGGCGACCCGGCTGGGCAGGTAGGATTGCACCGCTTCCATGCCGCCCGATAGCAGCACGCCGCAGGCGCTGGCCAGGATGACGGCGGCCAGCCCCCGCACGCGCGGGTAGAGCGAGTACACCAGCAGCGCGCCGAGCGGGATATAGCCGATGATATTGATGCCGACGTCGAACTTGGTCCAGTAGCGCGGCAAGTCCCAGTGTTCCAGGTAAGCCAGCGGCGACAGGCCGCTGTTGCGCCAGCCGGAAAACGGGAACCAACTGGCATAGACGATCAGGGCGACATAGGCCAGCAGCGCGGCCCGCGCCAGCGGTGACGATGGGCTGACGGTGGGCTGGCTCATTCTTTCTGGGGCGGCAGCGTGGCCAGCCAGGCGATGATGTCGGCCGCCAGCGTATCCGACGCCGCCGCCAGCGCCTTGGCGCCGCCGGGCGCGTCGGCGCTGACGGCGGGCGCGCTGCGGCTGAAGGTTTTCTGGTCGATCAAGCGGTGGCTGCGAAAGGCTGAGGCGCGCGCCGTGACTTGCCCGCTGCTGCTGGTCGGGGTGTCGAAATTCTGCGAAAAATCCTCGACTTCGACCCGCAGCAACAGCACCCCGAGCGCCGCATCGGTGGGCGCCAAGACCTTGGTGCCGCTTTGCGCGATGCGCGACCTCAGGCGCTGGCTGAACAGTTGCAGCGGCGCCGTGTTCCAGTGGTTTTGGGCATAGGGGCGCGACTGTTGCGCGTCGGCGTACAGCAGGCGGTAATACATGCGCTGGCTGTCGAGCCAGGATGGCCCGCTGGCGTCGGCAATTGCCAGCGCCGCCAGCGCTGGCGTACCGTTCGGCGCTGCGGCGCCCGACGCGGCGGCCGCCGGCAAGGGCCCGAAATCGTAGAGCGTCGGCAGCGGGCCTTTGCCGGCGCAGCCGGCCAGCGCGCCGGCCAGGGTCAGGATGGTCAGGCTGCGGTTCAGGGTCTGGTTCACGGTGATCCTTATTTGGTCGGTGCCACGAAACCGGCTTCGCCCGGGCCCGGTGGGATGTCCGGCGCTCCGAACAGCAGGCTTTGCGGGTGCTCGTTGAGGGTGCTCATGGTGCTTTTCAAGGCGCGCATCGAGGAACGGGCCTCGTCGCTCAATTCGATCACATGGGGCAGCGCTTCCAGTTCGATGCCACTGGCCACCGCCTCGACCGACAGCCCGACCCGGTCGATGGTGCCGTTGAGTTTGTCGATCGGGCCGCCCGGCGCCTGCAAGCCGTGGCCCAGCGCGTTCCAGTCCTTGGCCAGTTGGCTGACGTCGGCGCTGGCCGTGGCCACCGCCTGCAGGCTTTGCCGCGCTTGCGCCGTCAGTTGCGGCAATTGTTTCAGGGTCGGCTCCAGTTGCTGCGGCAGCGCCGCGTAAGCCTTGGCCGTCTTGCTGACATCCTCGAAGGCGCCCAGCATGACTTTCTGGTTGGCGGGACTGAGCAGCTCATTGGCGCGCGCCGTCAGTTGCTCGGTCTGATCGAGGATTTGCTTGCCCTTTTTCTCGAGCTGGTCGAACAGGCCGGGCCGCAGCGGGATGCGGGAGGGATTGTCGGTGCTGGTGGCCAGCAGCGGCGCGCCGGTCTGCTCGTCGTCGAGCTGGATGTAGGCGATCCCAGTCACGCCCTGGTAGCCCAGCGTGGCGAAGGTACTGCGGGTGACCGGGGTATCCTTATCGACGCTGATGTGCACCAGGATCTGGCCGGCCACCTTGGGATCGAAATCGATGGCGTCGACCTTGCCCACTTCCAGGCCGCGGTAGCGCACTGCCGCCTGCGGATTCAAGCCCGGCACCGATAGCGTTGTGGCCAGCAGGTAGGGCACGCGTTCGACCCGGTCGCGGTTGAACCAGACCCCGAACAGCACGGCCGCCACCAGCAGGGTGATGGTGAAGAAGCCCGTCATCAAGGCATGCGATCTGTTTTCCATTACAGCTCCGGTTTCTTTTCAGGGCGGCGCTCATCGAGCGCCGCCAGCGCGCGTTGGCCGCGGTCGCCGAGGAAAAATTGTTTAATAAACGGGTGCTCGACCTTGATCACCTCGCGCGTGGGACCGATCGCGATCACGTGCTTTTCGGCCAGCACAGCGATCCGGGTCGACAGCGCGAACAGGGTGTCCAGATCGTGCGTGACCATCACCACGGTCAAGCCCAGCTCCCGGTGCAGCGACCGGATCAGCGCGACGAAGGTTTCCGACAAGTCCGGGTCGAGTCCGGCCGTCGGCTCGTCCAGGAATAGCAGCTTCGGTTCCAGCGCCAGCGCGCGCGCCAGCGCGACCCGCTTGATCATGCCGCCGGACAGGTCGGACGGCATCTTGTTCGCGTGCTCCGGTCCTAGCCCGACCATATTCATTTTCAATAATACGGCATCGCGTATCAAGTCTGCGGGCAGGGCGCGCAATTCGCGCATCGGTTGGGCCACGTTGTCGAACACGCTCAACGCCGAATATAGCGCGCCCTGCTGGAACAGCATGCCCCAGTGGTTGCGCAATTGCTGCAAGTGGGCCGAATCGGTCTGGCTGATATCTTCGCCGAACACGCGCACGCAGCCGCGCGCGGGCCGCTCCAGGCCCAGCATCTGGCGCAGCAGCACAGTCTTGCCGGTGCCGGAACCGCCCACGATGGAGAGAATTTCGCCGCGTACGATGGCCAGGTTCAAGTCCTGGTGCACCACGGTGCGGCCGAATTTGGTCCACAGATTGGTGATCTCGACCACCGGCGCGTCGCCGTCAAGGTCGAATTGGCTGGCCCCGCCGCAATGCGATTCGATGCTGGCCATCAGTAGCCGACGCCGTTGAAGACGATCGCGAACACGGCGTCGGCCAGGATCACCACGGTAATTGCGGTGACCACGGCGGTGGTGGTGCCATGCCCCAGGCTTTCCGTGTTGGCCTTGATGCGCAAGCCGAAATGGCAAGACACCAGCGCGATCAGGGTGCCGAACACGGCACCCTTGCCGAGGCCGATGATGTAATTGGCCAGCGGCACTGCGTCCGGCAATTTCTGGATGAAGTAGCGCGGCGACAGGTTCAATTCGATCTTGGCCGCAACCATGCCGCCGATCAGGGCTGCGGTGTCGGTCCAGATCACCAGCAGCGGCATGGAAATGGCGAGTGCCAGCACCTTCGGCATCACCAGGCGGAAGCCGTGCGAGATGCCCATTACCAGCATGGCGTCGAGTTCCTCGGTGACGCGCATCACGCCCAGTTGCGCCGTGATCGAGGAGCCGGAGCGGCCGGCCACCAGGATCGCCGCCAGCAGCGGTCCCAGTTCGCGGATCACGCTCATGCCGAGCAGGTTGACCAGGTAAATATCGCCGCCGAAGGCGCGTAATTGTTGCGCCGACAGATAAGACAGCACCACGCCGATCAGGAAGCCGACCAGTGCCGTGATGCCGAGTGCCTGGAAGCCGGCGTGGAAGACATTGGCGGAGATTTCGCGCCACGGGCCGCGCATCGGCCGCCGCGCGAAACGGGCCAAGTCCTGGGTGACCTGGCCGATCAGGGCGATGAAGCTTGTCAAGTGTTCGAAGAAGGACAGCATCTTGAAGCCGAGCACCATCACCGAGGTCAGGCGCTGGGCGCGGGCGCGCGGCATTTCGAGCTTGCCGGCCAGTTCTATCCGCTTGAAGAATTCCTCTTGCTCGGGCGCCAGTTGCAATTGCGCTGGCCGGTTCTTGCCCCAGGTATTCCAGAATAGCTGGGCGCCGATATGGTCCATGCTGTCGATTTTCGACAAGTCCCAGGCGACGCCGGTGTCGCCTTGCAGCGCCTTGAGCTGGGCGTCTATGGCGGCCATCGCGCCGCCCTGCGCCAGCGCGTGGACTTGCCAGGTGCCGCTGGCGACGACGGCGGCGGCTTTGGCGCCGCCTGGGCTGAGGGTGAGGATTGGCTCTTGTGCAATGGGCATGGCCTCAGTTTAAGGGAGATTCGCCCAGTCCGCCACCGCTGTCGTGGGGCAAGTGCACTGGGGTGGCTGCCTCAGGCGGCCAGATGCCTGGCCTGGCGCATGGGAATCGCCGCCTCGGGCCGCGCCGCCGGCGCCGTCGTTGTCTTCGTTTTCGCGCTGCCCGAGTCGTTGCGACCGGCGTAATCGCTGGCCAGCAGCAGGTTGGCTTCTTGCAGGCCCATGCCGCGCGCTTGCAGCCATTGCGAGACCAGGCCGGCCAGGCGATCGAGCGCGATGCGGTGGGTGGCGTCGGTCTTGGCGTACAGCCAGTCGGAAAATTCCATGAAATTTTCGAACGGCGCCGCGCCCATCACGGCCAGCACGGTATTGGCGAAGCGGCCCGAATTGGCGACCAGATCCCAGTAGCGGGCAAAGCGCACCAGGCGCTGCATGGTCATGAAATCGATCTTGTCGTTGGCCAGGATGGTGTAGGGCGGATGCGGGTCGAATACCAGGCCATAGGTTTCGGTGTGGCGGATGATGGGCGTGCCGCGCAGGCGCTTCAAGATGCCGAACTGGATTTCATGCGGCTTCAGCTCGACCAGGCGGTTGAAGCCGCGCGCGAAACTGGCGACATCCTCGCCCGGCAAGCCGGCGATCAAGTCGACGTGCAAATGGGCGTGCGATTGCTCGCACAGCCAGCGGATGTTGTCGGCGGCTTTCTGGTTGTCTTGCTTGCGGCTCACCAGCGCCTGCACTTCCGGGTTGAAGCTCTGGATGCCGATCTCGAATTGCAGTGCACCGGGCGGGAATTTGCTGATGCCTTCCTTCAGCGCATCGGGCAAATGGTCGGGCACCAGTTCGAAGTGGGCATACACGGGATCGTCCGGATTGGCTGCTAGCTTATCGAGGAAGAATTGCATGATCTTCAGGCTGGTCTTGATATTCAGATTGAAGGTACGGTCGACGAATTTGAACAGGCGGGCGCCGCGCGCGTGCAGCGCTTCCATCTCCGCCAGGAACGGGTCGAGACCGAAAGGCCAGGCCGTCTTGTCCAGCGCCGACAGGCAAAACTCGCATTTGAACGGGCAGCCGCGCGACGCTTCCACATATAAGGTGCGGTTCTTGATGTCGTCGTCTGTATACAAGGAGTAGGGCAGCTTCAGCTCCGCCATCGGCGGCTGCACGCCCGCGTGTATCTTCATGATCGGCTTCGGTCCGTTCAAGATCTCGCCGCACAACTTGGGAAAGCTGACGTCGCCCCAGCCGGTGATCAGGTAGTCGGCCGCCTGGACGATGGCTTGCTCGCCCGGCTCATACGACACTTCCGGTCCGCCCAGTACGATGATCACTTGCGGCGCCACGCGCTTGAGCATGGCCACGACCTTGCTGGTTTCCTCGACGTTCCATATATAGACGCCGAAGCCGACAATGCGCGGTTGCTGCAAGAGGATACGTTCGACGATTTCGGTAGTCTTGGTGCCGATCACGAATTCCTGCAAGCGTGTCCGCTCTTGCAGCGGCCCCATGTTCGCCAATAGATAGCGCAAACCCAGCGAGGCGTGGGTGTAGCGGGCATTGAGGGTGGAGAGCAGGATGGTCATGACAGGCTTCAAAATCGGGGAAAGCAGCCATTTTACGCTCCCATGGCAGTTTTCCCCGGATAAAGCTTGCGTAGTCGCTCCGATTTGGCTATAGTTCGCCTCCCCAATGAGCGGTAGGAGATACCGGGCAAAAAGGGCCGGTCGGAAACGACGGGGTAGGAAAATCAGGTGGTTGACGAAACAAGCGAAACGCTTCATACTCTTCCTTCATCTGCAGATGACAAACAAAACGCTTTGTCGAAGACGCAGAAGGCAACACAAAACAAGTTCTTTAACAATTAACAGTCGATAAATGTGGGCATTTGATGAAGGTGCCGGCGGACTTCGGTTCGCCGCATACTTAAATTATCAAATGC
>JBEONR010000051.1:0-36141 GCA_040544385.1 Oxalobacteraceae bacterium GrIS 1.11 | reverse complement strand
GCTGCCGGCGAAGTTATCCGTATAACTGATGGTGTAATTGCCGCTGACGTCCACATTGCCAGCATCCTTGATCGTCACACCCGAGGCACGCACGGCCTTGCCCGTGCCCGCGTTCTTGTCGAGAAAGACCTGGCTACCGGCGCCGGAAACGGTTTCGCCGGCCAGCGCGCCAGCCAGGGCGCCAACCGTACCGGCGCCGCTCGCCAGCAGCGTGCCATCGTAGGTTTTGCTGGCCGCACCGGCATCCACATTCAGCGCCGCCCTGGCGATGCTGCCGGCAAAGTTATCGATATAGCTGATGGTGTAATTGCCGCTGACGTCCAGGTTGCCGGCATCCTTGATCGTCACGCCGGAGGCGCGCACGGTCTTGCCCGTGCCAGCATTCTTGTCGAGAAAGACCTGGCTACCCGAGCCTGAAACGGTTTCGCCCGCCAATACGCCAGCCAGCGCGCCGGCCGTGCCGGCGCCACTGGCAAGCAGCGTGCCATCGTAGGTTTTGCTGGCCGCACCGGCATTCACGTTCAGCGCCGCCTTCGCGATGCTGCCGGCAAAGTTATCCGTATAACTGATGGTGTAGTTGCCGCTGACGTCCACATTGCCAGCATCCTTGATCGTCACCCCGGAGGCGCGCACGGTCTTGCCCGTGCCAGCATTCTTGTCGAGGAAAGCCTGGCTGCCCGCGCCGGAAACGGTTTCGCCGGCCAATACGCCCGCCAGCGCGCCGACCGTGCCGGCGCCACTGGCGAACAGCGTGCCGTCGTAAGTCTTGCTGGCCGCGCTGGCGTTCACATTCAGGGCCGCCCTGGCGATGCTGCCGGCAAAGTTGTCGGTATAACTGATGGTGTAATTACCACTGACGTCCGCATTGCCGGCATCCTTGATCGTCACGCCGGAAGCGCGCACGGTCTTGCCCGTGCCGGCGTTCTTGTCGAGGAAAACCTGGCTACCGACGCCGGAAACGGTTTCGCCGGCCAGCGCGCCAGCCAAGGTACCGACCGTGCCGGCGCCGCTCGCCAGCAGCGTGCCGTCATATGTCTTGCTGGCCGCACCGGCATTCACGTTCAGCGCCGCCCTGGCGATGCTGCCGGTAAAGTTGTCGATATAGCTGATGGTGTAGTTGCCACTGACATCGGCATTGCCGGCATCCTTGATCGTGAAGCCGGAAGCGCGCACGGTCTTGCCCGTGCCAGCATTCTTGTCGAGAAAGACCTGGCTACCCGAGCCTGAAACGGTTTCGCCCGCCAATACGCCAGCCAGCGCGCCGGCCGTGCCGGCGCCACTGGCAAGCAGCGTGCCGTCGTATGTCTTGCTGGCCGCACCGGCATTCACGTTCAGCGCCGCCCTGGCGATGCTGCCGGCAAGGTTATCGGTATAGCTGATAGTGTAGTTGGCGCTGACATTCACGTTACCAGCATCCTTGATCGTGACACCGGAAGCGCGCACGGTCTTGCCCGTGCCCGCGTTCTTGTCGAGGAAAGCCTGGCTGCCAGTGCCGGAAACGGTTTCACCGGCCAATACGCCCGCCAATGCCCCGACCGTGCCCACGCCGCTCGCAAGCAGTGAACCATCATAGGTTTTGCTGGCGACATTGGCGCTCACGTTCAATGCCGCCTTCGCAATACTGCCGGTAAGGTTATCGGTGTAACTGATGGTGTAATTGCCACTAACATCGGCATTGCCGGCATCCTTGATCGTCACCCCGGAAGCGCGCACGGTCTTGCCCGTGCCCGCGTTCTTGTCGAGGAAAACCTGGCTACCCGCGCCAGAAACGGTTTCCCCGGCCAATACACCAGCCAGCGCCCCAACCGTGCCGGCGCCGCTCGCCAGCAGCGTGCCATCGTAAGTCTTGCTGGCTGCACCGGCATTCACGTTCAATGCCGCCTTGGCGATGCTGCCGGCAAAGTTGTCGGTATAACTGATGGTGTAATTACCACTGACGTCCGCATTGCCGGCATCCTTGACCGTGACGCCGGAGGCGCGCACAGTCTTGCCCGTGCCGGCGTTCTTGTCGAGGAAAGCCTGGCTGCCGGCACCGGAAACGGTTTCACCGGCCGATACGCCAGCCAGGGCGCCAACCGTGCCCGTGCCGCTGGCCAGCAGCGTGCCGTCGTAAGTCTTGCTGGCCGCGCCGGCATTCACGTTCAGGGCCGCCCTGGCGATGCTGCCGGTAAGGTTATCGGTATAGCTGATGGTGTAGTTGCCGCTGACGTCCACGTTGCCGGCATCCTGGATCGTCACGCCAGAGGCGCGCACGGTCTTGCCCGTGCCGGCGTTCTTGCCGAGGAAAGCCTGGCTGCCCGCGCCGGAAACGGTTTCACCGGCCAATACGCCGGCCAACGCACCAACCGTGCCGGCGCCGCTCGCCAGCAGCGTGCCGTCGTATGTCTTGCTGGCTACGCCGGCGTCCACATTCAGCGCCGCCTTGCTGATATCCATGGAACTGCCAAGCGTACTCAATACCGTGTAATTACTGGACAGGCCGCCGTTCGAGCTGGCACCCAGACTCAAGCCGCTCAGGCTGGCCAGCGCGCTACTGGTCTGGGCATTTTTGCTGGCCAGGTTGCCCGTGGCGCCGGCACCCGCGACGGCGAAGGTTTCGCCCCCCACCCCGGTGGCGCTCAACACGCTGCCGGCCACCGTGCTGGTGCCGTCATAGACGCGCGTACCAGCCAGCGTCAAGGCCGCTTGCGTGATGCTGCTGGTAGTGTTGCTGGCATAGCTGACGACGTAATTGTCGCCGCCATTGCCGTCATCCACCGTAATATTGGCGACGCTGACGGTCTTGTTGCCGCTGCCGACATTTTTATTGGTAAAGGCGAAGGTGCCGCCGCTGAGCGTGTCGCCGGAATAGAGCACGCCGGCGCCGACGGCAGCCGTACCCAGGGCCGTCAGTGCGCCGTCATAGATTTTGCTGACATTGGTCGAAGTGAGGGTGATGGCCACCGGCGTAATGGTGAAATTGGCGGCCGGGGCAATGTTGATCGCGTAGCCCAGCGCCGACACCAGCGCGCCCTGGTTGATGGCATAGGCGCCGGCATTCTCGCCTGCGGCCCGTCCCAGCAAGCCGCTCAAGGCTGTCAAGGCGGTGTCGCCCGTCGTGACGTCAAAGCCGGTCACGCCATAGCTCAGGGTGGGATCGCTGGCGCGATAGGCTTTGCTGAGCGCGTCCGGGCTCACCGTCAGCACCATCGGCGCCATGTCCAGTGTGACATTGGCAGCCGAATACGTGCTCGTCAGATTGCTGCGGGCCAAAGTGAATGCCCCGAAGGTCGCCGTATCGCTGCCCGAAGCGGCGCTCAGCAGCGCAAAGTCGTCGCCGCTGGCATTGACGTAGGTATAGCCATTGATTTTCGATACAGTCATGGCGCCGAATGCGCCGCCATTGCCCGACACCGCCCCGCTCACCACCACCCGGTCGAACTGGCCGGCGCTGGCGCCGCCCAGTTCCATGTTCAGGTGGCTGCCGGTCGACAATTGCAAGTCGCCTGAAATGGTGAGCGTGCCCGTCGCCCCCGTTCCGCCCGGATTGATCGTGCCCTGGTTGAGCAGTTGCGCCGCGCCCGTCCCGACCGCGATGGTGCCGCCGCCGGACAAGGTGCCGTCATTGGTAAAGCCGGCGCCCCGGTAAAAAGTGGCCCCGGCAGCGACATTGATCGTGCCGCTGGTGCTGAAATTGCTCACGTCGACGTTGTAAGTCTGCCCCGCCGTGTCGGCGCTGATGGTGCCGGCATTGATGATGGTATTGCCGCCCCAATACTGGGTCAGGTTGCCGTAGCCGCCCACGGTGACGCCGCTATCGATCTGCAAGGTCTGGCCATTGGAAGAGTACATATAGATGCTGCCACCGGCATTGTTGACGGTGGCGTTGCCGCCGGTGGCCAGGTGATGCACGGTGCCGGCCGCCTCGCCCGTGTTTTGGCCATCGAAAAACCAATTGTGGCCGCCCTTGTTCACCGTGACGCCATCGGCCAGGGTCAAGTCATGCAGGATGAACAGATTGTTGCCGCCCGTGGCAAAGCTGCTGCCGCCTATGGTCACGCCATCGAGCCGGCCGCCGCCATTGCTGATCAGGGTGTAGCCGGCGTCCGCGCTCAGCACGGTGCCATGCTTGATGATGCCATTGAGCGAAGTCAAGCCGCCGACGCCGAACAAGCCGCTACCGCCGACATCGACCGAAGTGCCGGTATTGTCCAAGGTGCCGTTCAAGAGCACGCTGCCGCCGGTGCGACCGAAATGAGCGGCCCCGGCCAGCAAGTCCACCGTGATGGTGTCGTCCAGGCTCAGGGTACCGCTATTGACATTGATCTTGCCGGGATTGGTCCAATTGCCCGCGCTCATGCCGAGCGTGCCGCCATTGACGTTAATCGTACCGCTATTGGTGAAAAAATCCGGATTGATGGTGACAGTCTGGCCTGCCGTGTCGGCATTGATGGTGCCGGCGTTGATGATCGTGTTGCCGCCCCAATACTGGGTCAACGCGCCATAGCCGCCCAGGGTGACGCCGCTATCGATTTGCAGCGTCTGGCCGTTGGCCGCGTACATATAGATATTGCCGCCGGCATTGTTGAGGGTGGCGGCGCCGCTGGTGGCCAGATGGTGCACGGTGCCGGCCGCCTCGCCCGTGTTTTGGCCGTCGAAAAACCAGTTATGGCTGCCCTTGTTCACCGTCACGCCGTCGGCCAGGGTCAAGCCGTGCAGGAAGAACATATTGCTGCCGCCCGTGGTCAAGCTGGTGCCGCCGAAAGTAACGCCATCGAGCCTGGCGTTGCCGCCGCTGTTCAAGGTGTAGCCGGTATCGGCGCTCAACACGGTGCCATTCAGGATGACACCGTTCAGGCTGGTCAAGCCGCCCGCGCCGAATAAGCCGCTACCGCCGACATCGACCGAGGTGCCGGTATTGTCCAGGGTGCCGTTCAAGTTCACGTAGCCGCCCGTGCGGGCGAAATGGCTGGAGCCGGCCAGCGCATCGACCGTGAAGGTATCGTCCAGGCTCAAGGTACCGCTATTGACATTGATCTTGCCGGGATTGGTCCAGCTGCCGGCGCCCATGCTCAGCGTGCCGCCATTGACATTGAGCGTGCCGCTATTGGTGAAGGTGCTCGGGTTGATGCTGAAAGTCTGGCCCAGCGTATTGGCGTTGACGGCGCCGGCGTTGATGATGGTGCCGGCCCAGGTCTGGGTCAAGCCGCCATAGCCGGCCACGGTGACGCCGCTATCGATTTGCAAGGTCTGGCCGTTGGCGGCGTAGAGGATGAAAGAGCCGCCGGCCAGGTTGACGGTAGCGTTGCCGCTGGTGGACACGCGGTGCACGGTGCCGGCCGCCTCGCCCGTATTCTGGCCGTCGAAATACCAGTTATGGTTACCCTGGTTCACCGTGATACCGTCGGCCAGGGTCAAGTCATGCAGGATGAACAGATTGCTGCCGCCCGTGGTCAAGCTGGTGCCGCCTATGGTGACGCCATCGAGCCTGCCGTTGCCGCCGCTGCTCAAGGTGTAGCCCGTGTCCGCGCTCAGCACGGTGCCATTCAAGATGACACCGTTGAAGTTGCTCAAGCCACCCGCGCCGAACAAGCCGCTACCGCCGACATCGACCGAGGTGCCGGTATTGTCCAAGGTGCCGGTCAAGTTCACATAGCCGCCCGTGCGGCCGAAATGGCTGGCGCCGGTCAGCACATTGACCGTGAAGGTATTGTCCAGGCTCAGGGTGCCGCTATTGACATTGACCTTGCCGGGGTTGGTCCAACTGCCGGCGCCCATGCCGAGCGTGCCGCCATTGACATTGAGCGTGCCGCTATTGGTGAAGATGCTCGGACTGATCGTGAACGTCTGGCCCGCCGTGTCGGCGCTGATGGTGCCGGCGTTGATGATGGTATTGCCACCCCACGCCTGGGTCAGGGAGCCATAGCCGTTCAAGGTGACGCCGCTATCGATCTGCAGCGTTTGCCCGTTGGCCGCGTACATGTAGAAATTGCCGCCCGCGCTGGTGAGGGTGGCGTTGCCGGCGCTGGCCAGGTGGTGCACGGTGCCGGCCGCCTGGCTAGTGAATTGGCCGTCGAAATACCAGTTCTGGTCGTGCTTGTTCACCGTCACGCCATCGGCCAGGGTCAAGTCATTGCTGATGAAGAGGTTGCCGCCGCCCGTGTTCAAGCTGGTGCCGCCCAGGGTGACGCTATCGAGCCTGGCGCCGCCGTTGCTGCTCAGGGTGTAATTGGCATCGCTGCTGAGCACAGTGCCATGTGCGATGGTGCCGCCGAACACGCTCAAGCCGCCCGCGCCAAACTGGCCACCGGCGACGTCGAGCGTGGCGCCGGTATTGTCGAGCGTGCCGTACAGGTTGACTCTGCCGCCATTGCGGGTGAAGGCGAACAGATCGGCCGTGGCGAAGCTGCCGTTCAAATTCAAGTCGCCGGCGTTCTGGATCAGGCTGCCCGTTTTGGTCCATGTGGCCGGCGTGACATTGAGCGTGCCGCTATTGTTCCAGCTGCGGTTCAAGCCCAGGGTGCCGCCGCTGACGTTGGCCGTCGAACCGACCTGGGTGGTCAGGGTCGATGTCGGCGCGCCGTCGATCAAGCCACCCGACCAATTCAGGGAGGCGCCGGGCGCGATCGTCACAGCGCCGGCCCCGTTCAAGGTGCCGCCGCTGATGCTGGTCACGCCCGTGAAAAAGGACGTGCCGGCCAGCGTCAGGCTGCCCGCCGACAGCGTCAGGTTGGCATTGCAGGTGAGCGCGTTGGCGCTTTGCGCGCCGCTGTTCAGGTTCACCGTGCCGGCCCCGGAACCGAGATAGATATTGTCGCCTGCAGTCGGCAGTGTGTCGCCGCTCCAGTTGAGCGCGTCGGACCAATTCGCGCTGCCGGCGCCGCCATCCCAGTAAATGCCGAGATTGCTGTTGGCCGTGACGGCCAGCGTCAGGGCGCTGGCGCCATAGCTTGGCGTGTGGGTGAAAGTGCCCGCATTGATGGTGGCGAAAGTGCTGCCGCCCAGGCCGCCCGTTGCATTGACGATGGCATACGAGCCGGCGCCGCTGATGCCGGCCAGGTTCAGCGTACCCGCGCCCAGGTTGGCCGTGCCCGAGACACTGAGCACATCATAATCCCCGGCCAGCGTGCCATTGATATCGACATTCAAGGCGCTGCCCGCGCCCATCACCAGATTGCCCGAAATGGCCAGCGTGCCGGTGCTGTCGACGCCGGCCACGCCGGGACTGAGAATGCCATTATTGGTGAAGGTGCCGCCGCCATTCATCGTCAGCGTGCCGCTGCCGGCCAGGGTGCCGCTATTGGCGAAGGTCGTGGTGCCGATATTGAAGTTGCCGTTGATGACGCCGCTATTGGCGAGATCGGTGACATTGACACTGAGCGCCGCGCCCGCCGTCGCGCTCAGGGTACCGCTGTTGACGAAACTGGCGGTATTGATGTTGTAAGCCTGGCCGCCCGTGTCGGCGACGATGGTGCCAGCATTGATGATGGTGCCGCCGCCCCAATTCTGCTGCAGCGCGCCGTAACCGCGCAAGGTGACGCCGCTGTCGACTTGCAGCGTCTGGCCGTTGGCAGCGTACAGAATGAGGGCGCCGCCGGCATTGTTGACCGTGGCATTGCCGCCGGTAGACAAATGGTGCACGGTGTCGGCCGCCTGACCCGTGTTCTGGCCGTCGAAATACCAGTTCTGGCTACCCTTGTTGACCGTCACGCCATTGGCCAGGTTCAAGCCGTGGTAGAGGAAGAGATTGCCGCCGCCCATGGTCAAGCTGGTACCGCCCAGGGTGACGCCATCGAGCCGGCCGTTGCCATTGCTATTCAAGGAGTAATTGGCGTCGCTGCTCAGCACGGTGCCATTCAAGATGATGCCATTCAGGCTGCTCAAGCCGCCCGCGCCGAACAAGCCGGCGCCGCCGACGTCGACCGAGGTGCCGGTATTGTCCAGGGTGCCGTTCAAGTTCACATAGCCGCCCGTGCGGCCGAAATGCGCGGCGCCGGCCAGCAAGTCCACCGTCAAGCTGCCGTCCAGGCTCAGGGTGCCGCTATTGACATTGATCTTGCCGGGATTGGTCCAGGCGCTGGCGCTGATGCTCAGCACGCCGCCATTGACGTTAGCCGTGCCGCTATTGACGAAGCTGGCCGGGTTGATGGCGATGGTCTGGCCCGGCGTGTCGGCATTGATGGTGCCGGCGTTGATGATAGTGCCGCCGCCCCAGTTCTGCTGCAAGTTGCCGTAACCGCGCACGGTGACGCCGCTATCGATTTGCAGCGTCTGGCCATTGGCCGCGTAGATGATGAGGGCGCCGCCGGCATTGTTGACGGTAGCGTTGCCGGCGGTAGACAAATGGTGCACGGTGTCGGCCGCCTCGCCCGTGTCCTGGCCGTCGAAATACCAGTTCTGGCCACCCTTGTTGACCGTCACGCCATTGGCCAGGTTCAAGCCGTGGTACAGGAATAGATTGCCGCCGCCCGTGTTCAAGCTGGTGCCGCCCAGGGTGACGCCATCGAGGCGGCCGCCGCCATTGCTGGTCAAGGTGTAATTGGCGTCGGTGCTCAATACGGTGCCGCTCTTGATGATGCCGGTCAGCAAACTCAAGCCACCCGCGCCGAACAGGCCGGCACCGCCGACGTCGAGCGTGGCGCCGGTATTATCCAGGGTGCCATTCAGGTTCACGTAACCGCCCGTGCGGCCGAAATGCGCGGCGCCGGTCAGCAAGTCGGCCGTGAACGTGCCGTCCAGCCCCAGGGTCCCGCTATTGACATTGATCTTGCCGGGATTGCTCCAGTTGGCGGCGCTGATGCTCAGCACGCCACCATTGGCGTTGGCCGTGCCGCTATTGACGAAGTGCTCCGGATTGATGGCCATGGTCTGGCCCGGCGTGTCGGCGCTGATGACGCCGGCGTTGATGATGGTGCCGCCGCCCCAGTTCTGCTGCAAGGTGCCGTAACCGCGGACGGTGACGCCGCTGTCGATCTGCAGCGTCTGGCCGTTGGCCGCATAGATGATGAGGGCGCCGCCCGCGCTGGCGAGCGTGGCCGCGCCGTTGGTGGACAAATGGTGCACGGTGTCGCCCGCCTCGCCCGTGTCCTGGCCGTTGAAATACCAATTCTGGCCGCCCTTGTTGACCGTCACGCCATTGGCCAGGTTCAAGCCATGGTAGAGGAACAAATTGCCGCCGCCCGTGTTCAAGCTGCTGCCGCCCAGGGTGACGCCGTCGAGGCGTCCGCCGCCATTGCTGGTCAAGGTGTAATTGGCGTCGGTGCTCAATACGGTGCCACTCTTGATGATACCGGTCAATAAACTCAAGCCGCCGGCGCCAAACAAGCCGCTGCCGCCGACATCGACCGAGGTGCCGGTATTGTCCAGGGTGCCGTTCAAGTTCACATAGCCGCCCGTGCGGCCGAAATGCGCGGCGCCGGTCAGCAAGTCGGCCGTGAAGGTATTGTCCAGGCCCAGGGTGCCGCTGTTGACATTGATCTTGCCGGGATTGGTCCAGGCGCCCGCGCTCATGCTCAGCGCGCCGCCATTGACGTTGAGCGTGCCGCTATTGCTGAAGGTGGACGGGTTGATGGTGAAGGTCTGGCCCGCCACGTCGGCGCTGATGGCGCCCGCGTTGACGATATTGCCGGCCCAATTTTGCGACAGTGCGCCGTAGCCGCGCAGCGTGACGCCGCTATCGATTTGCAGCGTCTGGCCGTTGACGGCAAAGATATTCAGACTGGCGCCCGCGTTATTGACGGTGGCGCTGCCCGCCGTGGCCAGGTGGTGCACGGTGCCGGGCGCCTCGCCGCCGCTTTGGCCGTCGAAATACCAATAGCCGCCGTTCAAGTTCAGCGCCACGCCATTGGCCAGGCCCAGGTTATTGCTGACATAGAAAGTGCCGCTGGCGCTCAAGCTGGTGCCGCCTATGGTGACGCCATCGAGCCTGCCGTTATTGCCGACAATCGCAGCGCTGCTGGTCAGCGTGCCATGCATGATGCTGCCGTTGAGCGTGCCGGCCCCCGTCAGCGCGGTGCTGCCGCCGCGATTGTCGACGGTGCCGCCGATGGTGCTGCCGCCGGCGGCAATCAGGGTCAGGTTCAAGGCATTGCCGTCGGAGCCGGCCAGACTGGCGCCGGGATGGATATTGATGGTGCCGGCCGTACTCAAGGTGAGGCCGCGCGCGCCGCCGCTGGTATTGCTGATGGCCACCGCGCCGCCGGCGTCGCTGCCGCCATTGACCACGATGGCGCCGCTGCCGCCGCTGCCGGAAGACGTCAGGATGGTGACGTCGGTGCCGCCATTGAGGGCGGCATTGATCTGGGTATCGCCGATCGCCGAAGAAGCGCCGGGGTTGAACACGCCGCCCGACAGGGTCGAGCCGGAGCCGTGCACCAGCGTCACGTCGGACGGGTCGAGCAGCCACATGCCAGGGGCGCCGGCCGGGGCCGAGGCGTCCACCACGGCGCCGGACAAGTCCAGCCGCTGGCCCGAGGTTTCAATCCGGCCGCCAGCGCCACCGCGCGCGCCGCCCCTGGCCAGCAAGTTGCCGTGGACGGCGGTGGCGCCGGCTTGGTGGACGTCCGACCAGACCGTGATCTCGCCGCCATTGCCAGTCCCGGTCCCAGTTCCAGTCCCGGCGCCGGTCGCGCTGGCGTCCAGCGTGGCGCCAGCGGCCACCTCGGCGTCTCTAGCTTGGATCATGCCTGGGCCGCCCTGCCAGGCCCCGCCGATATGGATGGCGCCGCCGCCGGTGGCGCCGGTGGCGGCGATCCGCGCGCCCTCGCCGATGCTGACCTGCGCACCGCTCACCATGACTTGCCCGCCCTGGCCCGCGACGGCGGAGACGTCGAGCGTGCCGCTCACGCTGGCCCGGCCCACGCCGGCGTCGAGGCGGATCACACCGCCGGCCGCGCTCATGCCGCGCGCCTCGACGGCGCCGCTGTTATTGACCACGCCGCCCAGCAAACGGTCGACTGCCTGCGCCGAGAAGATCACCAGCCCGCCCGGGGCGTGCACGGCGTTGCCGTTTTCAACCAGGGCGGCGATGGTGGCCGGCGCCACGCGCACATTGGCCAGCGTGTTACTGGCGTCGAATTGCAATTCGTAGGCTTCGCCGGCGGCCAGGGCCACCGTGCCCATGCGCGCCACGATGACACCGTGGTTGCGCACTTCCGGCGCCAGCAGGGCGATGTAGCCGCCCAGCGCGGCCGTCAGCGTGCCGTCGTTGACGATGGCGCCGACGGCGCCGTTGCGGCTGAAGACGTCGCGCCCGGCCATGAAGTCGGCGTTCGCGATGCCATGCGTGGTGGCCACCAGCGCGCCCACGTCGGCGCTGGCGCCGGGCGCGAAATACACGCCGTTGGGATTGCTGAGGAAGACTTGGCCGTTGGCGTTAAGGTGGCCGAAGATCTGGCTCGGGTTGACGTCCAGCACCCGGTTAAGGACCACGCTGGCGGCCGACGGTTGCCTGAAATTGACCGTGGCCTGGCTGCCGATATTGAAAGTATTCCAGTCGATGGCGGCCCGGTTCGTGCCTTGGTTAATCGTCAACACGGCGCCATTCTGGGTCATGCTGGCCTGGCCGGCCACCACTTGCGCGCCGCCCGGCAACTGGGTCGCGGCGGGCCAATTGGGCGGGGCGGCCAAGGCCGGCGCCATGCCTGCGGCCAGGATACCCGTCAATAGCAGCGCGCCCGAACTGCGCTTGCCGCGCGACTTGGCCAGCTCGGAGACGGGAATCCAGCTATTGCTGTATTCACTCCAGATCAGGCGGTAAGAGATATTCATGGCGACTCCGGCGAAGCGGCAATCAGATTGACAAACGGAATGGCCAGCGACATGACCAGCACAAAAATGACAGCTTAAAACGCGATCCCGGCCGTCAGCCAGATCCGGTTTTTTTTCAGGGAACCATCCTGATCGTTGCCGTTGGCGGCGCTGTTGGGGTTCTCGCCGATGCGGCGCGCCCAGCTTGCCTTGAGATTCACGCCGGAATCGGCCAGCCAGCCCAGCGCCAGGCCGGCGCCCCGCAAGCTGAGATTCTTGCCGCCGTCATAGTTGCGCACGGCGCCACGGTCGAAGAAGCCGCTCAGCGTGAGACCGTGCGGCAAGCTCCAGCGCAATTCCAGGTTGAGCAGATTGCCGCTTGAACCGCCGCCCTCGTCGGCCGGATAAGCGCGCACGCCGCCGGCGCCGCCCAGGTAGAATTTTTCCGACGAGTCGAGGTTCCTGGCGTTCGACTCTTGCCCGGACAGGGCCGCGTAGAGCGCCACGCCGGCGCTGAGCGCTTGCAGGCGCGACGCGCTGTAGCGCATTTTGGTATAGCGCCCCTCCAGCGCGGCGGTTTCGCCGGGGTCGATGGCGCCCAGCGCCAGCCGGCCCGAGACCAGTGCCAGGCTGGCGCTATTGGCGCCGCCGCCACCCAGTTCGTCGAACAGATTGCCGCTCAGCGCCATCGAAAAAGCCTCATTGCCATAGTGGCTGCTGGTGACCTGGTTGGCCAGGTTGTCGAAGCGCTTGCGGTCGAGATTGAGTCCCAGGTACAGGTTTTGCTGGCGCGAGCGGATGATGGGGTAGCTGAGGTCGAGGCCGGCCGTGGTAGAACTGCCTTTGGCGTTCAAGCCATTGAAATTGTTGGCCACCAGGCGGTAATCGAGCAGGGAGGCGCTGGCGCCGGCGCGCCAGCCGTCGTAGCCGAGCGGCACCGACCAGGCCAGGCGGGCGTAATCGCTGCCGCGCGTGTGCATCAGGTTGGCGCCAGCCAGGTCGGCCAGGCCGAGCGGGCTATTGAGATAGACATTGCCGAGCGCGCGCACGGCGCCGACGGCGCGCGCGCCGGTATTGTCGACGCTGGCGTCGCCGCTGATCCAAGGCTTGTCGACCAGTTTCAAGATCAAGTCGGTCTGGCCAGTCTTGGCGCCTTCTTGCAGGCTGCCGACCACGCCGACCCCGGGCAAATCGTCGGCCAGCAACAGGGCGCGGTCAAGCTGGCGCGCGCTGAGCATGCGGCCCTCGGGCTGGGCCCGCTCTATCGTGGCCAGCAAGCGTTCGGGCTTGACGCGCGTCGGGGCCGGGCCTTCGATGCGGGCGCCGCCAAACACGGCTTCGACGATCTCGATGGTAACGCTGCCCTGACGCACATCTTGCTGCGGCAAATAGGCGCGCACGATCCAGCCCGCCTTGCGGTAAGCCTCGGCGACGCTGGCGGCGGCCGCTTGCAAGTCGGCAAAGCCAAGCGGGCGCCCCAGATAGGCCGCCACGGCCGGCCGCAATTGGGCCTCGCCCAGCAAGGTGTTGCCGGAAAATGTGAAAGTCTTCACTTCAACCGACAAGCCCGGCGCCGCTTGCATGGCCGGCGCGGCCGGCACCACGGGCGCAGCCGCTTTCCTGGGCAACGCCAGGGCGCGCTCCCTGTCAATCTGTTGCAAGAGTTGGCCGGCGTCGACCTGTTGCGCGCGCGCGGGCGCGCACAGCGCGCACAGCAGCGCAATGGCAAGACGAAACGGGGTCGGCACGACTGAGCGAAAAGTCACAATCATTGGCGTGGCAATCAGAATAATCTGCGGGGAAATTGCTTGATGTCAAACAGTGGCGGAATGACATTTGAAAAGACAAGCGCCTGGCTCAAAGTATCGGCCCCATAGTTGCCATTGTCAAACATTCCCTTGGGGTATTTATTTTTGTGGCGAAATGACCCCAAACTGGATGGCGGCAGTCCCGCCATGGCGATCCGACATCGATAGTCGCGTGTGCATTTTTCGAGCGCCAAAGCGGCCCAAATGCTGCAAGATGGTGCGGCCATGCTGTAATGTAGAGGTTGCCGTCACACGCGCCCGCTGCCATTCGGGGCGCCGGCGTGAACGCAGCCCCATCAAACCCAAAAAAAAGCATCAAAATGAATGATTTCACCCAGTTGGCGCCCGTCTCATCCGCCCCCCGCGCGGAGATTTTGTACGGGCCGGCGCAACCGGAATTACTGCGCGAAGAAATCCTGGCCGACTTGCTCGAAGCGAGCGCGCGGCGCTGGCCCCAGCAAACGGCCCTGATCTTCGGCCAGCGCAGCCTCAGTTACAGCGAACTCGATACGCAAGCTGACCAGGTCGCGGCGCGCCTGATCGAGGCCGGCGTGCGGCCCGGCGACATCGTCGGCCTGTGGCTGCCGCGCGGCATCGAACTGCTGGTGATGCAGGCCGGCATCGCCAAGGCTGGCGCCGCCTGGTTGCCCGTTGACGAAGACACGCCCGTCGAGCGCCTGCAAGTGTGCCTGGACGACGCCGACGCGGTCGGCCTGCTCAGTTGCGAGCAATTTTTACCGCACCTGCAAGAATGCGGGCGCCCGGTCTGGTGCGCCGAGGCGATGCTGGCGCCCTCAACCACGGCGACCGCGCCGGCCCGGCGCGGCGCGGTGGCGCCGGACGCGCCAGCCTATGTGATTTACACGTCCGGCTCGACCGGCAAGCC
Organism: Oxalobacteraceae bacterium GrIS 1.11; assembly: GCA_040544385.1. Classification (GTDB taxonomy): domain Bacteria; phylum Pseudomonadota; class Gammaproteobacteria; order Burkholderiales; family Burkholderiaceae_D; genus Janthinobacterium. The sequence continues at coordinate 21,720 of JBEONR010000051.1, read as the reverse complement.
GAAGGGCATCGTGATTTCGCAGCGCAGCATTTGCCACTTCCTGCGCAGCGAAAACGCGGTGCTGGGGGTGCGCTTCGAAGACCGCGTCTACCAGGGTTTCTCGGTCGCGTTCGACATGTCCTTCGAGGAAATCTGGATCGCCTACCTGGTCGGCGCCACGCTGTGGATAGGCCCGAAGGAAGTGTGCGGCGACCCGGAAACCCTGCCGCGCCTGCTGGCCGAGAATGGCGTCACGGTGTTGCACGCGGTGCCGACCCTGCTGTCGCTATTTAGCGCCGAGGTCGACAGCTTGCGCCTGATTAACCTGGGCGGCGAAGCTTGCCCGGAAACGCTGGTGCAGCGCTGGTCGCGCCCGGGCCGCGAAATGTTCAACACTTACGGTCCGACCGAGGCCACCGTCTCGGCCAGCCTGGCGCGCCTGCAGCCAGGCCGCTTGGTAACGATCGGCACGCCCTTGCCGAACTATGGCTTGCTGGTGATCGCAGCCGACGAGGGCCAGACCTTGAGTTTACTGGCGCGCGGCCAGACGGGCGAGCTATGCATCACCGGTCCCGGCCTGGCGCAAGGCTATCTGGGCCGGCCCGACTTGACGCTGGAAAAATTTCTCAGCAACCCCTGGGCCAGCGGTGCGCATGACGCGCGCCTGTATCGCACCGGCGACCTGGCGCGCATCGATGCCGACGGCCAGGTGCAATGCCTGGGCCGGGCCGACGACCAGGTCAAGATCCGTGGTTTCCGGGTCGAACTGGGCGAAATCGAGGCGCTGCTGACGCAACAGCCGGGCGTCGGCACGGCCGCAGTGTTGCTGCGCAAGGAAGACGGCATCGAGCAATTGCTGGCCTACCTGGTCGGCGACGGCGGCATCGACACGGTCGCCTTGCGGGCCGCGCTGAACGCCCAATTGCCGCCGTATATGGTGCCGAACCGTTTCGAGCAATTGGCTGAAATGCCGCGCCTGACCTCGGGCAAGATCGACCGCAAGACGCTCAAGGCGCTGCCGCTGTCGGTCGCGCCGGCCGGCGAACAACTCGATTCGGACTTGCCGGAAACGCCGGCCGAGGTGGCCCTGTTTGCCGCCCTGGCGACCCTGTTTCCCGGCCAGGCGATACGGCGCGGCGCCGATTTCTTCACCGACCTGGGCGGTCATTCCTTTTTCGCCGCGCGACTGGCCTCGGCCCTGCGCGCCGATCCCGCGTTTGCCCATGTAACGGTGCGCGACATTTACCTGCAGCGCAAGATCGGCAACATCGCGCTGACGCTGGCCGAGGCGCCGGCCGCCGCCGTCGCCCAGGCCGACTGGACCCCGCCATCGACCGCGCGGCGCTGGCTGTGCGGCGCCGGCCAGGCGGCGGCGGTGCCGGTATTGGTCACCATGCGCATGGCGCAATGGCTGGCGCCCTTCTTCACTTACCATTTCTTTACCGGCGACCCCGGCGACTCGGTGGCGCGCGCCATCGCCGCCTCGCTATTCGTGTTCTTGCTGGCCACGGCGATGGAATTTTTCATCGCAATCGGCGGCAAATGGCTGATCTGCGGCCGCCTCAAGCCGGGCAATTATCCGCTGTGGGGCTGGACCTATTACCGCTGGTGGCTGGGCGACCGCCTGATCGAATCGGCCCCGGTCTACCTGCTGAGCGGCTCGTCGCTGTATAGCTGGTGGTTGCGCGCGCTGGGCGCGCAGGTGGGCCGCGAAGTGATCATCGGCTCGATGACGCTGCGCGCGCCGGACTTGCTGCGCATCGGCCACGGCGTGAGCATCGGCAATGCCGTCAATTTCGAAAACGCCCGGGTCGAACGGGGCCGCCTGCTGCTGGGCACCATCACGCTTGGCGACGACGCCTGCGTCAGCTCGTGCGCCATCCTGGAAGGCAATACCACGATCGGCGCGGGCGGCCACCTGGAAGGCCAGTCGGCGCTTGGCGACGGAGGCAAAGTGCCGGCCGGGCGCATCTGGGGCGGCTCGCCGGCACGCGACATGCGCGCCTTCGATCCCCGGCAGCAGCCGCCGCGCCCCGTCGTCGGGCGCCTGCGCCTGGCCGGCGAAGCGCTGTTCTTCATCTTCGGCATCGTCTTGATCGCGACCCTGTTCTTCATGCCGGTCTTCCCCAGCTTCGTGCTGATCGACTGGTTCGACGAGCACGAATTCATGCCGCAATTGCTCGGCAACGAGGTGCAGACCCAGTTGGCACGCTACTTCCTGCTGGCCTTCCCCGCCAGTGCGGTGCTGATCGTGCTGACGGCGCTGGTCTCGGCCGGCATCCGCTGGAGCGCGCTGCCGCGCCTGAAAGCGGGACGTTCCCAGGTGCACAGCAATATCTATTGCGCCAAATGGCTGGTCAGCCACATTCAGGAATCGAGCCTGAACGTCTTGCACGGCATTTACGCGACCGTCTACGCGCCATTCTGGTATCGCCTGCTGGGCGCGAAAGTGGGACGCGACGCGGAAATCTCGACCGCGCTGGGGGTGGTGCCGGACATGCTGACGCTGGGCGATGAAACCTTCATCGCCGACGCCGTCATGCTCGGCGACGAACAGATCGACGGCGGCTGGATGACCATGCAGCACACCGTGATCTCGCACCGCAGCTTCGTCGGCAACGGCAGTTACATCCCGGACGGCACCATCTTGCCCGAGCATGTGCTGATCGGCGTGCATTCCCACGCGCCCGAAAATGGCCAGATGGCCAGCGGCGACACCTGGCTCGGCTCGCCGCCCATCCACTTGCCGGCGCGCGAGCAAGTGAGCGGCTATCCGGAATGGCTGACCTTCCGCCCTTCCCCGCTGCGCCGGCTGGGGCGCGGCCTGATCGAAGGCTTCCGCATTGTCACGCCGCACGCGGTGGTGATCGCGGTCGGCTACACCGTGGTGCTGGACGTGATGCCGCTGGCCGGCGCCGGCAAATGGGGCACCGTGACGCGCGACTTGGCCTTGGCCGGGCTGGCCTATGGCATCGGCAATTACCTGTTCGTGCTAGCCTTCAAATGGCTGTTGCTGGGACGCTACCGCAAGCGCGCCGCGCCGATGTGGACGCCCTTCGTCTGGCTCTCCGAAGGCGTCACGAATATGTATGAGGGCATCGCCGTGCCGAACTTCATGCGCTACCTGCGCGGCACGCCGTGGCTGCCGCTAGCCTTCAATCTGCTCGGCAGCAAGATCGGGCGCGGGGTCTACCTCGACACCACCGACATCACCGAATTCGATTGCGTCCACATCGGCGAATACAGCGAATTGAATGCGCTGGCTTGCCCGCAAACCCATTTGTTTGAAGACCGGGTGATGAAGATCGACCACGTCCACATCGGCAAGCGGGTATATATGGGGCCGCGCAGCTCGGTGCTGTATAGCGCCAAGGTCGGCGACAACGCCAGCCTCGGCCCGTTGACCCTGGTGATGAAGGGCGAGCATATTCCCCCCGCCAGCAGCTGGAGCGGCTGCCCGGCCGCACCGGCGCGGGCTTGAATGCGTCCATTGGCATCCCCTGCTGACGCTCAATAACTATCAAGTTCAAAGACCAGGATGGCTCCGCCGTCCTGGTCCAGTGAAGAAGGCGTTCAGGCGCCTACAACGAACTGCATCAAATCACGCAGCCATACCCGCCGTTCGCCCGTCCCCGCATCTGGTCGAAGCCGGCCCGCGCGGCGCGGTAACAGGTGCCGGCGCACGATTCCAAGGCGTCGCGGTCGAGCACCGTGATGCTGCCGCGGCGGCATTCTATCCACCCGTCATCCTGCAATTTGCGGGCCGCGACGGTGACGCTTTCGCGCCGCACCCCCAGCATATTGGCCATGCCGTCGTGGGTCACTTTCAATTCGTTCGAGAGGGAACGGTCGAGACGGTCCAGCAGCCAGCGGCACAGCTTTTGTTCGATGCTGCAATGGCGTCCGCCAACCACGTTCTGGACCATGTGCGCAAACAGCGCGCTGGTGTAGCGCATCAATATCCGGGCCAGCGCCCCGCCCTCATAAAACACTTCGCGCAAGAACGCCGCTTGCACGCGGTAACCATAGCCCGCGCTTTGCACCACCGCGCTGCAGGTGGCGCGCTCGTCGGCATACAAGGCCACACCGACCACGCCTTCGCGCCCGACCACGGCGATCTCGGTGCTGGCGCCGTCTTCCATCACATACATCAAGGACACGATGGCATTGCTTGGAAAATAGCTGTAGACGATTTTCTCGCCGCATTCCAGCAGGTACTTTCCAACCGGCAAGCTGACCAGTTCAAGTTGTTGAAACAGGCGTTCCAGGTCGGCGCGCGATAGCGCCGCCAACAATTCATTTTGCCGCGCGCCTGTTATGCTGACGATCAGCGCGACGTGAGGCGATTGCGCCGCAGGCATGGTGCGAGCTTGCTGCTCGTCAAATACTGGTGGGCTAAGGTAAGTCGTGTTCATATCTGGCCCCATTAATGCTCTCGATTAGTCGAAATATGCCGGGTAGATCACAGTGGCGACCGGCTATGGCCGCGCGCGCATCCTGTTGCGTCTTCACTTTAGTACGCTAGCGAACATACGGGCGTCGGAGCAACTGTCGCCTGTATGTAGGTTAGGAGCATTGTTTTTTGTCATCCTTATCCTACGTACATCGCCCATCGCGATGGGAATCACTCATAGGCAACTGGCGCGCGCGCCAAGCTAGGGCCGTATTCCGGCGGATTGTTTAAAATGGGCTGACCGACACCCCCGCACCGAAAGGATTCGATTTGGAATTGCACACAATTTTTTCTTCCCCCGCCATCGGCATGACGAACTGGATGTTCGCCGCCGCCGTCTCCATCCTCAGTTTTATCGCGATCCAAGCCACCCTGACCCTGGCGCGCACGCGCTTGACCCGCATCGCCAATGGCGGCGGGCAAGCGCCGACAGCCGAACTCATCCGATCAGTGCTGGGCCGCACCAGCAAACTGATGATATTGGCGATGGCCACCTTGCTGGGCTTGAGCGTGCTGCAATTGCCGCCACCGTGGGATAGCCGCGTGCAACATTTGTGGTTCCTGGCGCTGGCCGCGCAATGCGCGCTGTATGCCGACGGCGCGTTGGCGCTGGGCGCGCGGCGCTACTTTCGCCGCCACACCACCGAACCGGAGGCGCCGGCCACCGTCGCCCACACGCTCATTGTATGGGCCTTGCAGACGGCGTTGTGGATCATGTTCGCCCTGGCCATGCTGGACAACCTTGGCATCAATGTCACCACCTTTGTCGCCAGCCTGGGAATCGGCGGCATCGCGGTGGCCCTGGCGGCGCAAAACATCCTCGGCGATTTATTCGCCTCGCTGGCGATCGCCGTCGACAAGCCCTTCGAGGTCGGCGACGCCATCAGCGTGGCCAGTTTTTCAGGCTCGGTGGAAAAGGTCGGGCTGAAGACCACCCGGGTGCGCGCCGACAGCGGCGAGCAAATCGTGATCGGGAATGCGGAATTGCTCAAGCAAACCGTGCGCAACTTCAAGCGCATGTCGAACCGCCGGGTGCAATTCGCGCTGCGCATCAATCCCGACATCGCGCCGGCGCTGGCCGCGCAAGTGCCGCTGGCGCTGCAACGCATTATCGAACAACAGGCCGCTGTCCGCTTCGACCGGGCGCATTTGAAAACGCTGGACCAGAACTGGCTGGAATTCGATATCGTCTATTTCATCGATGACGCGAGTTACACGCTCTACATGGACTCGCAACAAGCCATTTTGCTGGCCACCATGCAAGCGCTGGCCGATTTGGGCGTGTCGATGGCGCCGGCCGCGCCCGCGCCCGCGCCGGCGCCGGCGCCGGCCGCGCCGCTGCGGCCCGCACCCCGTCCATGATGGCGGGTGGCGATCAGACCTTTTTCACGAATTCCGTTTTCAGGCTCATGGCGCCGAAGCCGTCGATCTTGCAATCGATATCATGATCGCTGTCGACCAGGCGGATGTTCTTGACCTTGGTGCCCATCTTGATGGTGCCGCCGGAACCCTTCAATTTCAAATCCTTGATCACGGAAACCGTGTCGCCGTCCTGTAACACGGTGCCGCTCGAGTCACGGTAGACCTTGGTACCCTCTTCGACTGCGTCGGCGCCGGCGGCGGCGCTCACAGGCCATTCATGGGCGCATTCCGGACAAATATACAGGCCCCCGTCTTCATAGGTGAATTCGGAATTGCAGGTTGGGCAAGGTGGAAGAGCGCTCATGGTGAAATCCTTTCGGTCAGGCTGAAGCCGTAAAAAAGAGGCAGTATACTGCTTGCCCTGGAGATAGCCCGGCTTTTTTGCGATGGATGGGGATAGTCGGTGCCGTGCACCCTCGCCGCAATATGCGTTGGCAATCAGAGCCGTGGCGGTTTTGGGCGCTCAATCAAACTGAGATTTTACGCTGACAACTGATGTTTCCCGGGCGCCCTGCCCGCCGATTCCGGCGCCGGCCGCGCATCGTACAAATCGTTACAAATCTGCGCGCATGACAGCTTGATATTTCAGCGATACAGAGTATATTTCCATATGGAAACTATCGTGGCGGATTACTGAAATGCCATGCCGGCATTCCCACCCGAGCGGCAACAGTGAAGGCATCGCGATGCGCTATCGACCAGCATATTCCAGCCCCGACGCGGCGCAGCCCAGCGCCGCAATCACCTCCGATCAAGGGCGCCTGGCCGCCGGCTTGCTACTTGGCGCATACGGCGAAGCCACGGCCGCCCCGCCGCGCGCAACGATCGCGGACGCCGAGGCGGCGCGCTTCCTGGTGCAAGCCTCGATGGGCGCCAGCCGCGCGCAGATCACTCTGGTACAGGCGCAAGGCTATGCCGGCTGGATCGACGCCCAATGCGCGCTGCCGGCCAGCACGTCCCGCTGGGACTGGCTGGTGGCCAAGGGTTTCAATGCCGCCCAGTATAAAAACGGTGAAAGCGGCTTCGACGCCGCCGTCTGGTGCAAGCTGCTCAAGTCACCCGATACCTTGCGTCAACGCATCACGCTGGCCTTGTCCGAAATCACGGTGGTGGCGATCGACGGCCTGGTCGGCCTGGGCTGGCGCGCGTTTTCCGCCGCCGCGTATCTTGACTTGCTGGAAGCGCATGCCTTCGGCAATTATCGCACCCTGCTCGAACACATCTCGACCAATGCGGCAATGGGGCAATTCCTGACCTTTCGCGGCAACCGCAAATACAATCCCGTCACAGGCGCCCTGCCCGACGAAAACTATGCGCGCGAATTGATGCAATTGTTTAGCATCGGCCTGGTCCAGCTCAACCTCGACGGCACGCCCAAGCTGCACGCGGGCCTGCCCCAGGAAACCTACGGCCTCGACGACATCACGGGATTGGCGCGCATTTTCACGGGCTGGGAGGTCGACCTGGCCGGCCAGGATGGGTCGACTCCGGATTTCCTGCGCCGTCCGATGCTGCAAGTTCCGAGCCGCCACGAGGGCGGCACCTCGACCTTCCTCGGCACCACCGTCGCGGCCGGCCTGGGCGGCGCGGCCAGCCTGAAGGCGGCGCTCGACATCCTCTTTGCCCATCCGAACGTGGCGCCTTTCATCAGCCGCCAATTGATACAAAAGCTGGTCACCAGCAATCCCAGCCCGGCCTATGTGGCGCGGGTGGCCACCGTCTTCAATAACGATGGCGCCGGCGTCAAGGGCAATCTGCGGGCCGTCATCAAGGCCCTCTTGCTGGACCAGGAAGCCCGGGGCGGCGCGCCAGTTCCTGCTTTCGGCAAGCTGCGCGAACCGATGCTGCGCTTTTGCGCCTGGGCCCGCGCCTATGACGCGAACTCGGCCGGCGACACCTGGAATATCGGCAATACCTCGGACCCGGGCACGCGGCTCGGCCAAAGCCCGCTGCGCTCGCCATCGGTCTTCAATTTTTTCCGGCCCGGCTATGTGCCGCCCAATAGCGCGATCGCAACGGCCGCGCTGGTGGCGCCCGAATTCCAGCTGGTCAATGAATCGTCGGTGGTCGGCTACGTGAATTATATGCAGCATGCCGTCAGCGCCGGTGTGGCCGACGTCAAGGCCAATTACGCCAGCCTGCTGCCGCTGGCCGACAATGCCCAGAACTTGCTCAAGGAAATCAACCTGGTGCTGGCGGCCGGCCAATTGAGCGCGGCCACCTTGACGCTGCTGCGCGGCGCACTCGAGAGCATGCCCTTTGGCAACGACGCGCGCCGCCAGAACCGCATTTACGCGGCCCTGACCCTGGTCCTGGCGGCGCCCGAATTCATCGTCCAACAGTGAGGGAAGCACCATGAACGACATGCATGCATCGCGCCGCGCCTTTTTGCGGCGCGCCTCCGCCCTGTCGGTGGCCGGCGTGGCCGCACCCTGGGCCTTGAATCTGGCGGCGCTGGCGGAAGCGTCGGCCGCCACCGCCAGCGACTACAAGGCCATCGTTTGCGTGTTCCTGTATGGCGGCAACGATTACGCCAATACCTTGGTCGCCTACGATAGCGTCAATTACAACGCCTATTACAATTTGCGGCCGACACTGGCCTACAGCCACTCAAACTTGATCAACACCTTGCTGCAACCGAGCGTGGTCCCGGTCGACGCGGCCGGTTTCCCGCGCCAATATGCGCTGGCGCCGGAATTGGCGCCGCTGCTGCCGATTTTTAATGCCGGCAAAATGGCCGTGCTGCTCAATGTCGGCCCTCTGGTGCAAGCGACCAGCAAGTTGCAATACATGAACAAATCGGTGCCCTTGCCGCCGAAACTATTTTCGCACAATGATCAGCAATCGGTCTGGCAATCCTCGGCCCCGGAAGGGGCGGCATCGGGCTGGGGCGGGCGGATGGGCGACCTGTTTGAATCGGGCAATGGCAACGCCACCTTCACTTGCGTCAATGTCGCCGGCAATGCGGTCTTCTTGTCGGGCAAGAGCGCCGTGCAATACCAGATCTCGACCGGCGGCGCGCTGCCTTTTACTGCCTTGCATAGCCCCCTGTTCGGTTCGGCCGCTTGCAGTGCGGCCCTGCAAACGCTGATCAGCCAGCCGCGCGCGCATGTGCTTGAAAACGAATACACGCGCGTCACCAAGCGCTCGATCGAGGCCGGCCATGTGCTGACGGCAGCCTTGGCCGGCGCACCCGCGATCACCACGCCCTTTCCCGCCGCCAATGCCTTGGGCGAACAATTGAAGATGGTGGCCGCGATGATCGCCAGCGCCGCCACCCTGGGCGCCAAGCGCCAAGTGTTTTTTGTCTCAATGAATGGCTTCGATACCCACGATGGTTTGCTCAAGGTCCATCCCGGCTTACTGAAAAGCGTGGCCGACGCGGTGGCCGCCTTTTACAAGGCCACCGTCGAACTGGGCGTCGCCTCCAAGGTCACGACCTTTACCGCATCCGACTTTGGCCGTACGCTCAGCGGCAACAATGACGGTTCCGATCATGGCTGGGGCAGCATGCACTTCATGTTGGGCGGCGCCGTCAAGGGCCAGCGCTACTATGGCGTGCCGCCGGCCGTCGCCAGCAATGGCCCCGATGACGTGGGCCAGGGCCGCCTGCTGCCGACCACCTCGGTCGACCAGTATGCGGCGACGCTGGGAAAATGGCTGGGTGCCTCGGATAGCAATTTGCTAAGCCTGTTGCCTAATTTAAGCAATTACCCGCTTGGCGCCCGCACGCTGGGATTTGTATAAAGGCGGCAAGGCAGGAAGTTGCCCCCACTTTATGTGCCCAAGTCTGTGGATAAGTCTAGAAATCGGCTGCAAACCATTGATTTACAAGGAAAATATGTCATTGATTAAAATCAATGCAGTTGCCGGCGGAAGCGCGGCAAGCGCTAGCGCGCATCGGGCGCCGCCGTCGCTGCCACGCCTTGCCGGGTGGCAGCGTCTTGCTGCGCCCGCATGGCACGTTGAAAGCCGGCCCGGCTACTCAAGGCTTGCCAATACGCCAATACGGATGGCGTGAACCGCTCCGTCAAACCCAGATGTTGCGCCAGCAGCAAGGCGTAGCCAACCGAAACGTCGGCGGCCGTGAAGCGTCCCGCGCACAGATATTCTTGCCGAGCCAGCAAGGGTTCGAGCGTGCGCAAGCGCGCCAAAAACCATTTCGTATAATCTTCCGCCACTTGCGGCAGGCGCCGCTGCGGCGCCTCGAAGCTGCCGTAGCGCAGCACCAGCGTTTGCGGAAAGGTCAGCGTGGCTTCGCCAAAATGCAGGAAATTGAGATAGGCACCAAAGTCCGGCTCGTCGACTTCGACGTTGAGCGCCCCCGGCGAAAAGCGCGCCGCCAGATAGTGGCAAATGGCAGCCGATTCCGTCATCCGGGTGGCGCCGTCGGCAAAGGCCGGCACCGTGCCCAGGGGATTGATTTCCAGGAAGGGCCGGGCCAAGGCCCTGGGCGGGAACGGCAACATCATCAAGGTATAGGGAAGAGCCAGCTCTTCGAGCATCCACAGCGGCCGCAACGAGCGCGCGCTCATGCAGTGATAAAGAGTAATCATAGTGCTCCCGGCGCCGCGTCGATCAATTCGAAAAAGAATAACTGTACCAGCCGGCCATCTTCCGGGCTGGCGCCGAAGACATGGCTGATCGAGTGGAAATAATGGCCGCGATAAATGATCAGGCGGTTATTGCGCATCGGCACTTCCAACAGCGCTTGCCAATCCTCGCGCCGCTCGCGCAAATCGTTGAATTTGCGCACGGCGACATTTGCCAACCACCGTTTTTGGAAATGCTTGAAGCTGGGATAGCCGCCGGCCCGCACTTCGGCCTCGGGCGGACGGCGGCGCCAGCCGCTGGCGCCGTGGCGCCAAAACGTGGTGCCGCCTTGGCACTGCTCGGGGCGGTTTAAATACAGTACCCCCGCATAGAAATTGAAATTCTCGCCGCTCTCATTGTCGACGTGAATGTCGGTGCGCGCCTCGGCATCGGCATAACTGAGGCGGTAAGAGCCATTGTCGGGCGAGATGAACTTGATCGGCTGTCCCACGGCGCTGGCAATGCGCTCCATGATGTCCTGGCAATCGCCGCCATCCGTTTGCATGCCGGGATAATTCTGGCCCGCATAGCGCTGCTGGTGAAACGGCAAGGCCAGCGCCTGGCGCCGGTAAGCGGCCGGATCGGCCAGGAAATCGTCGATAATATGCAAATCGATGGCGGCGACGAATTCGCGCAAGGCTGCCGCGTCGGCCGCCCCGTCCAAAAGAGTCGCCGCTGGCAGCGTGCTGTCCTGCTGCGCGCTGGCGGCGCGCGGCGCCGCGAAGCCGACCCGGCAGCGTTGCGCCACGGCCGGATGCAAAGCCAGGGCTTGCGCGAAACGCTCGCGCGCCAGCGCCGCCTGGTTGTTCCTATAGTACAGTTCGGCCAAGCCTTGCAGGTTTTCCCAGCGTTGCGGACGCAGCGCGCGGGCCCGCTCCAATTCGGCAATGGCTGCCTGGACGCGTTCACGCTGCAGCAATAGCTCGGAATGGGCGATGGCAAAATCATGGTCGCCCGGGGCCAGCGCCGCCGCCCGCCCCAGCGCGGAAAGCGCGCCGTCCGGATCGCTGGCGCGCAAGGCATGGCCCAGGTTGAAATGGAAGCTGGCATTATCGGGCGCTTGCGCACACGATAGGCGCAGCAAGCTCAAGCCCAAGTCAGCTTGTCCCAGTTGCAGCATCGCCAAGCCTTGAAAATGTCGGGCCTCCACCAATTCCGGCGCCAGTTTCAAGGCTGCCAGATAAGCGTTGACGGCTTCCACCAGCATGCCGCGGCGGTGGGCTTGCTGGCCCGATTCGAATAATTGCGCGGCCCTGCCACCGGCTGGCGCGGCACCGGCATTGACGGCTGGCGCGGCCAGCCTGCGTTTTTTTTCACCCATATTGTCTATCGTCGTAAAAGTGTCGGAATTGCGTGCGCGCAGTGTGCCATATCCGCGCCGCAGGCGCATAGACGGCGGCAACAGGCGGCGGCGATTTTCGCAAAGGAATCCTTATCATTGATGACAATGTTGTAGACTACCTGGCAATACCGATGCATGCTTGCCTCGCGCGGCCATGCAAATCACATCAAGAGACAATATGCCTAGAATACATAGCATCAATTGGAAAGCGCTGGCGGCGCATGTATTGCCTTCCAGGACGAGCTTGCTGATTCCCCTCGCCGCCGGCGCCTGCTTTTCCCTTCCAGCGGCGGCCACGCCCTTCGTCCTCGCTTATACGGACGGCCAATTGAGCCAGTCCTATGCCAATCTGCAACTTTATTACGCCAATTTGACGGCGGTCGGCCTGGGCAGCGCATATAGCTTGACGGCCTCCGGCGCCATCGACCTGGGAGGCATGACCAGCACCACCGCCAGCATCATCAAATTCGCCAAATCAAAATCGCTGCCGCTCTACCCCACCGTATCCGACTTTAGCGATGCGTTTGGCGGATTCGATCCCGCCATTTCCCGGTCCATCAATCATTCCGCCGCCGCGCGCGCCACTGCGGTCAATAATCTGCTCGCGCTGGCGAAAAACAATGGTTTTGCCGGCATCGACCTTGATTTTGAAGCCGTGGCGCCAGCCGACAAGGCCAGTTTTACCAGATTTGTCGGGGCGCTGTCGGCCAGCCTGCATGCGAATGGCCTGAAGTTAATCATCAGCGCGCCGCCCAAGGTGAGCGATGCGGAGCCCGCCAACCTGGCCGGCTATGATTACACCGCGCTGGGGCAATTGGTCGATTATTTCCAGGTGATGAGTTATGACGAGGTCGGCCCCGGCTGGTGCAGCACCGGCTTCAACGGCAATGTCTGGCCCGGGCCGGAAGCTGGCCTCGACTGGCAGAAAAAAATCCTCTCTTACGCGGCCTCGCGCATGCCGGCCTCCAAGGTCTTGGCCGGCTTGCCTTCCTATGGCTACGACTACAGCACCGGCAAGACCGTGTATTGGTCGGCTTACGCGCGCACCATCGCCGCCCATAACGCCAGCAGCCATGAAGACGCGCAATCGGCGACGCCCTACGCGACCTGGGGCGCCGTCAAGAACGTGGCCGATGGCGTCGCGTGGAGTCCGGCCAATGCGCAGGCGGCGTTCTGGTATGACGATGTGCAAAGCATCAAGACCAAGTCTGCCCTGGTGGCCGCTTATGGATTGGGCGGCACCAGCGTCTGGGCCATGGGTTATGAAGACGCCAATTTCTGGTCCGCGCTGCAATCAGGCCTCAAGAATGGCGCGCCGACCAGCATCATACTGAGCGCCAGCGCCGGCAACGGCGGCACCATTTCGCCCCTGGGGGCTACCCCTGTCCGCCAGGGCGACAATCAAGCTTTCAGCATCAAACCCAACCCCGGCTATACGATCAGCGCGGTCAGCGCCGATGGCGCCGCAGTCGGCAAGGTGTCGTCGTATGCCTTTTATAATGTGCAAACGGCGCACCACTTGACGGCCTCCTTCATTTCCTCGCCCAATCAACTGGAACACAATATCGAAGCGCTGGCCACCGGCTATATCTGGCGCAAAAACGCCAATGCCTTGACCGATACCAACCGCCTGGCCAGCCCGGGCATCAATGACGGCCAGCTGGGTGCCGGTGTCACGCTCAATCCCGAAGGCGAAGGGGGCCTGGCGAAGTGGCAGGCGGCCGGGCTTCTGTGGCCGGTCGCCAAGACCATCTCTTCGGTAAAATTCATCAATGGCAAGCTCGACGGCGAAGGCAATGGCTATTTTCAATCGAACGTCAGCTTGCAATTGTCGACCAATGGCAGCACCTGGATAGAATCGGGCTGGACCTTGAGCCCCGCCTACCCCGGCAATGGCAACGCGGCCGGCCAAAGCTATACCTTCACGGGCGCCGTCACGAGCGGGATTTTCGGGGTGCGCATAGCGGGCAAGACCGGGACCGATTCCTGGAGCGCGATCGTCAAGGAAGTCCAGGTCCTGGGGCATTAAGGACGCAAACGCGCTGACCGGGAAGCCGGCCAGCGCGTCCGATCTTTTTATTGCGCCGTCACGCTGACGTCGTCGAGCAAGAACGAGGTCGCCACGCTCGAGCCTTCGACCCCTTCAAAGTAAATCCGCACGCTTTGGCCCTTGTAAGCGCTCAGATCGAAGCTTTTTTGCAGATAGGCGCTGCCCTTGTTGAGGTTCGAGTAAGTCGCCAGGGTTGCCAGCACGGCGCCGCTGCTGTTGCGCACTTGCACTTTCAAGGTATCGAAAGCTTGCGTGGTGGTGGTTTCGCTCGACACCACCTTGAGCCAGAAAGCGAGGCTGGCGCTGGCGGCCGAGGCCGGTATCGACACTTGCTGATACAAGGTATCGGTATGCGTGGCGCCGTAACCGTCCAGCCAAGCCTTGTACGTGCCGCCATGCGCGGCCTGGCTGGCGTCCGCACTGATCACGCCGCTGCTGGCGGTCCAGCCCGTTGCGCCCGATTCGAAGCTGCCGTTGACAATCAATTGCTGCGCGCTGCCGCCGATAGTGAAGCTGACGGCGCTCGACGTGGCACTATTGTTGGCGGCATCGTAGGCTTTCGCCGTCAGCGAGTGGACACCCGCGCTCAGCGTGGCCGCATCGAGCTTGAGCAAATAGGGCGCCGTCGTGCTGCTACCCTTGAGTACCTTGTCGATGGAAAACTCGACCTTGGTCACGCCGACATTATCGCTGGCAAGGGCCGACAGCGTGATGGTCCCGCTGCTGCCGCTTTCGCTGGCGCTGACCGTCGGCGCGCTGGTATCGCCGCCGCCGGCATTGTTGACGCTGAAGCTGAACGGGGCCGACACGCCCACATTGCCGGCCGCGTCATAGGCGCGGGCGGTCAAGCTGTGGCTGCCGTTCGACAGCGTGGCCGAATTGAGCGCGGCCGTGTAAGGCGCCACGTTGGTACTGCCCTTGAGCACGCCGTCGACATAGAATTCCACCATGGTAACGGCGACATTATCGCTGGCGCTGGCCGACAGGGTAATGCTCGCACCGGCGCCCGACTCGCTCGCGCTAACGGTCGGCAAGGTGGTGTCGCCCGAATTCGATTGCGTGACCCAGACCGGCGCCGACCACAGGATATTGCCATCGTCCTGGGTTACCTTGGCATAATAAAAATGCTCGCCGATGGTTGGCGTGATGGTCGTGCTGGCCGTGCTAGACAATTGGCTGACGGCGCCGTTGCGGCCGGGCACGCCCTCGACCATCACGACCGAGGCCGCGCTCTTGCCGGCGCTACTGGTGAAATTGGCCAGCAGGTTCAGCACGCCGTTATTGGTGAAGCGCTCGCCCATCATGTGGCCGTTCGCCGTCAATACCAGTTGCGAACCCTTGTCCATGGTGGCGAACACCCGGCGCGCAGCCACCGCTTCGAGAAAACTGCTATTGCTGAGCGCGCTGCCATTCGGTATCAACACCCCGGTGCGGTTGCCATAAGAGGCGCCCCAGTTGGCGCAATGGTTATCCTGGTCGCTGCTGAAGGCGACATGGTAGCCGGCTTCCAGCGCCTTGTTGCAGGCCGCTTCATAATTGCTGCGGCCGGTTTCCGTTTCTGTCGTATTAACTGAAAACGCGGACGTGTTGAGCACTTCGCACAGCGCCATCGCCTGGTCGCCATCGGCCGTATAGCCGAGCGCCACGCCGTTGACCAGGAATTGTCCGGAGGCGGACGGATGATTGAACTGGCCCAGCCAGCCGCGCTGGCGCATCAGCGAGTACAGGCCGGCGTAATCGCCCTTGGGCGTCAAGGTGTCGGCGATCAATTGGCCGCTGCTATTGCTTTCCCAGCCCAGCAGTTCGGGCGTGTTGAAGATATTCATGTGGCCGCCGTTATTGATGACGCCCCACTCCAGGCCATACACGGCGAGAAAATTAGGGTGGCCCGCGTTGAAGTCGGAGGCCGCCTTCAAGCCCGATTGATAGCGCGCCTTGGCCACGACCGGATCGGCCGAGGCATTGGTGCCGTCGGAACCGTCGAACATATGATTATGTTCGGATGCCATCAGGATATCGAGGCCATGGTTCATCGCATAAGCGTAGGCGTCGGCCGGACCGAAGGCGCCGCTTTGCGGATTTTGCGCGCCGACGCAAGTGGCCAGGTTGCCGCCGCCATCGCTGTGATTGGTCTGGCTGTGCAAGTTGCCGAAATACACGGTGTACGGCAACGCCGCCGGTGCCGCCACGGCTTGCGCGCCGGCGCGCGCGCCCTTGCCAGCGACAAGCGCCTGCGCGCGCGGCTGCGGTGGCGGCAAGGGTCGGCCCAGCGCCGTTTCCCAGGTCTGCTCGACCATCTCGTCGGCGCCGGCCGCGATCACTTTCTCGGCGGCCTCGTCCGACAGCTCGCCAACCTTGCCCTTGCCTTGCGCGTCATTGGCCACGGCCCGCATGCGCACTTGATATATGCCATCGGGCAAGCCCGCGCTATCGGCGCGGCCGGCCCACGCCACCTTGACATTGACGCTCTGGCGGAACAGACGTTCGACACCATGCCACTGGCGCACCACTTGTCCGCCAGCATTGATCAATTCGAGGCGCCAGGTGACATCTTGCGCGCGCGCCACCATCGGATAGTCGAAAGCGAGCGTAAAGGTGCGAGCTTCCTGCTGAGCGACGCCGGCCTGCGCGTCGGCCGCATCGGCCGCATCGGCCCTATACGGCACGTGCAGGGTGGCTTCGAATTCACGGTGATCGGCTTCGATTTCAGTGGCGAAAGTGGCGTTGGCGCTGGAAAAGGCCAACAAAATCGCCAGGCGGGGCAGCAGTTTTTGGGTATTCAGACGACGCATTGATATCTCGCTCATATGTAGTTTTTTTAATCGCTATCACGCACGACAGCGGCGCCAGTGCATACGCACAGTCGTTTGCGTGACCACTCCAGGCACAACAGTGACAGCCGGCAGCGCATTTCATTGCGTTCTGTCGCGCCATCGACTCCGTTTGTCACCGATGCCCGTACGGCCCCGTGGGCCAGGCGCACTCACACATCAGCAAGAAAATTTGGTTTCCAAATGTTTAATTATGCCAACTATGCATGACGGCAACATGACATACAAATTCGAATTAGCTTCAGTATTTATATAAAATTCATATAAATTGAGCCATTGCGCGTGTGGGGCGTGGCCCTTGCTGGGAAGAATCGGGGACGAGGTCGTGCCGCGCGTGCCAATAAAATTGGCGGCGGCAAAAATGACGGGAAGGCGAGTGTGACGGAAATGCCTAAATTGTCTATATTTAAACAATTTCCAGGGCCTGGTAGCGGCAATGCGGCGCCTGGCGCCGGCGACGTGATGGGGAAGCGTTCAATATGGCCCCGCTTCGCGCAGGGCCGGTGTCGGCGCAAACGGGCAGCGCCAACATGGCAAGCTCAATAGTTCACGCCCTCTTTTTTTAATTTCTGCTTCAGATACTCGTCGCTCAGATCAAAACCTGGCTCCGGCAGACAGATGACTTTGCGCGGCGACGTGGCGAAGCCGCCCATTCCCCCCACCGGCTTCCAGACGCCAGCTTCTTTTACCAAAATGATCTGCTCTTGATCGTATTGATCATCGGTCATTTCGTAGTGCCCGGTTTCATCGATCAGCAAGGCACAGAAATAAGCAAATTTTTTCGACGCCCAGGCTCGCCGCACGTCGAATTTCATACCCTCGGCCGGCGCATAATCCTTGCTGGCGTGGAGGGCCTTCACGATTTCCGCGCGGGTACTGTCGCCTTTCGCCAGATCGCCCGCTTGAGTCGCATACGGGAGCAGGCAAAGCAGGAATGCTGTCAGGATATTTTTCATGATGGAGGGTATTCAAAAAGGGAATACATCTTACCGCGCCCAAGCGCGGCCGGCGCCCTTGCGCGAATGCCGCGTTTTCACATTCATCGGTGTCATGGTGATTTAACGACAATGATAGTATCGATAGTATCGACAGCGCGCGCGGTTCGATTGTGCGTAGTTGCCGATGAAATCGCACCCGCATTACAAAATTCACATGTGCCGCTCTCCGAACGCAGCGTTATCGGGTCCAGAATGTCGATTGTCTACGCTGAAGCTGCAACATTGCAAGATGAGCCTAAGGTAGGACCTACGCACAGTTGCGTCGATCTCGTGAGGCATTACACGGTTCTGTCGCACCACTCCAACCGCACTAAGAAGCTTTTCCGCCAGAAAGTGGCAATAAGGCGTACGCAAGAAGCCTTCCAAAGCCGGAAGCCCCGCTCCGACGTAATTTTCTTCTTGACATCTATCAACAAGGAGATATACTTAGGATTCCTAACCATGTTCACGCAATGAAAACTGTTTTCGACACCATCAGCACGTCTCCCGAGGCGCGCATCGCCACTGGCCTCACGCGCATCGGCACTGCCATGCGGCACAAGGCATGGGAGCGCGCATCGCTGAACGGCCTGACGCCGACCCAGGCTGACATCATCGCCCTGCTCGCCGCCCGTGGCGAGCCGATGCGGCTGTCTGCTGTCGCCGAGCAATTGGCCATCACGCCTGCGACCGCCAGCGACGCCGTGGCCAGTCTCGTCGGCAAGGGACTGGCAGACAAAAGCCGGGCCGCCGATGACGGCCGCGCCATTGCGCTGACGCTCACCCAGGCCGGTGTCGCCCTGTCCGGAACCGTCTCCGACTGGGGCGGGTTTTTGGGGCTGGCCGCCACGACCCTGAACGCCGCAGACAAAATTACATTGCTACGTCTGATCATCAAAATGATCCGCGCCATGCAGGAAAACGGCGACATCCCCCCGAGTCGAATGTGTGTTTCCTGCCAGTATTTCGCACCGAATCGCCATGCCGATCCAGACACGCCCCACCATTGCCTACTGGTGGACGCCCCGTTCGGCGACCGACACTTGCGACTTGACTGTCCGGAGCACAAACCCGCCGAGGCCACTATTTTGCAGAGGAACTGGGCCGCCTTTGCTGAAAGTTAATTTTTTTCGGCCCATTTAATTAGGACTCCTAAATGAAACTCGTAAAAACCCCGCACATTGGGTCCCTCGCTGCAGCACTGGCGCTGCTCTGCCTTGCCTCCGGCATTGCCGCTCCCTTTGCCAGTGGCCACGCCATTGAAGGCAAGCCGGGCAGCGCCAAAGTAGCCGCATTTGACATCGTCAGTGCCGACATTAAAGTCGACACAGAAAAAAATCAGCTTGAATTTACCATGCGGGTCAGTGGTAAAGCTGGTGCGGTCAAGCCCGGGAAGACTGGCAAATTCGCAGGAAGCAACGTCTTTTCCTATGTCTGGCCGACCAAAATCGACCCGAAAGAAGTGGGCTTTGAACAAGGCGCCGGCATTCTGGCACTGGCCGTCACATCGCACCCCGATTTTGACGACACACCACTCTTTAGCAGCAAAGGCGGCGACTGGCACAGCCATTGGGTCGTGCTGGCACCGGACGAAACGTGCGGCAAGGGCGCGCTGAAGGTCAAGGATATCCCGGATGGCGCCAAGCCGAAGTTGCCGAAAACCTGGCCGGGCGTTCCATTGCTAATCGACAGCCCGGGATACGCGCCCCGGTTTTCTGCCAGTACCGTCACCGTCCGCGTCCCATTCGACGACGTCAGTGCGATGAAAGGGGTGGCATTCGATGGCGTCACGGCGGGTCTGCGCGTGAGTGCCAGCGCGCACCAGCCACTGCTATGTGTCATCAACGTTTTCGATATCGCTTCCGGCAACCTGAGTTTGCCAGGCAAAGCTGAATAGTTTCCCCGGAGGACGCGATCCAGCGCCATCCGTTTCCACTGTCGCAGATGCGACATTCACTTGAAAAAGAAGAAAGCACCATATGAAAACCAAAGCCATTTTTTACCACGCTGGTTGCCCAGTATGCGTCGAAGCTGAACAACAACTGAGTACTGCGCTGGATCCCGCACAGTTTGACGTCGAGGTTGTCCATTTCGGCACTTCACCGGAGCGCATTGCCGGGGCCGAACTGGCGGGCGTCAAATCGGTGCCGGCGCTGGTGATCGCCGGCACGCCTTTCCATATCAATTTTGGTGCCTCCATGAGCGTGGTCAAAGGGTAAGGATGCCGTGTGCCGCAGTCCCCTGCGGCACACACACCCGTATGGGCATGTTGCCGCTAGCGGAAAATTGCACATCCTGAGGGCATGTAGGCGTTCGCGGCCCAAGCCTCGGCTTCGGGTCGGGCGTTGAACGTTCTTACCTGCGGAGGAAAGCCCTTCCGGGCGACAAGGGCTTGCCACTGAAGTTCGCCGCGCTTGCGGAAAGATGCCATTGGTGATCCTTATTTGCCTACGCGTTCGAAAACAGGTTTGGACAGATTTTGGACAGATTTTGGACAGAAATACATTTTTCCGACGACTTAGGCGATGAAAAACAATCTATGTCATTGATTTTATTGGTCTGCCCAACAGGAATCGAACCTGTGACCCTCAGCTTAGAAGTCAGTAGCGCCATTGATTAAATAACGTTTAAATTCAAAGACTTATCGAACCAGTGGTGCGCTATTCAGCTCACAGGCATTGTGCGCTAAGTCCTTGATTTGATTGAGGCGTAAACTGTTGAATAGCGCAATGAAGCATAGCAAAAAAATGATCGCTATACAGGTCCTGCGTAGCCGACAAGGGGTAAAATCAATGCTCGTGACTTCAGCTTCCTGCGAACGGCAGCAATGCGGTGGACGAATGTGCTCCAAACTCACTTTCATTTGTTGAGCCACGAAGTTCGAATCCGTGGTTCTGACGGTTGCCTAGCTTTCATATATAAAATATCCTGACCTTTCCCGACGCATTTCCTGCCGTCATCAAGATGCATTATAAAATTTAACAATTCTAAAAATATGCCTATAAAAAATACTGGATTACTGATTCACTTCGATGAAGAGCGCAGAAGGGATCTAATTCAAGACAACGTAGAAGGAGGATACGCCACATTTTCCGATGCGCTTAGTATTCCAGATTGGGAAATTGGGCAACTCAATATTGCATTACTTTGCTTCTCTGATTCGACGATTGATTATATTTCATTGGCTAAAAAAGGGAAAAAAGTTGTAACATCAAAAAATCGAGTAGATTTTTCTGGAATGCTCAACTTGAACGCGATTCCAGTAAAAAATATCCAAACGAAAATAAATGAAAAACTTCAACGATTTTTCGCAAAAGCATCTCAAGGCATTGGTGGAGTGATTCCGCCAGCCACGTGGAATGCTATAGTAAATTCTATTAAATCTGAGAGACCGGAATTAATTGAGGAAATTAATCGCCTCTTATCCCTTCGCCGTTATTCTGGCTTTCGTTTTAGTGGAGAGGCAGCTGACGTTCTTCTTCAGGAGCGCGAAGCCTTAGGGATGGCGTTGCAAATTTTTACAGGAAATAATCAACTTCGTGATCGAGTGTTGAGCGAATGGGCGCCTTATGAGGATACGGTGACGCATGTCAATGAGGATGAGGCAACTGCGAAGTTAAACAATCCAGGAATAGGCCGCTCCTCATTTTTAAGCGGAATTTCTCAGCGATATATACAGGAAGAGTCAGCAATTCAGCATGACCTTTTTAATTGGCCAGGCTTAACCCCTAATCACGAATCTGGGGTTTCAGTTTTTGAACAGGGGGGGCGACGTATGGAAGTCCACTATGCCAACCGAAACGCTTTGGAGCACACACTGGGGGTTGATCTTATTTACTACAATGAGGTCTTCAAGTTATTTGTTTTGGTTCAGTATAAATTAATGAAAAAAGAAGGGGATTTAACTTTATATCGACCTGATGCGCAATTGCGATTGGAACTTGAGCGCATGGACGAGGTATATAAATCAATAAAAAACCTGATTATGTTCTAAAGTCAGAACCATTTCCGCTGTGGCAAGTCTAACTTGATACGAGGAACCATTTTAAGGTGCGGCCATGGCGATCAATGGA
>JBEONR010000050.1:0-37327 GCA_040544385.1 Oxalobacteraceae bacterium GrIS 1.11 | reverse complement strand
GCGGAAGGATTTCTTCAAACTTCTCTCGACTGATGTCGCTGGCGTAGGGATTTCTCATCCCGCTATTATCCAACAATTCGGCGAAATCGTGAACAGGTTCTAATGATCGGGAAATGGCATCCCAGCCAATGGCATCGTTGTCACGGTCTTCACTGGTATGTGCGCTCGTCGGCAAGTCCATTTTGTGAGCACGCGAAGTGCGTACCAAAATATATTAATGGCAGGAATGATATCATGAGCGCCGGTCGCTACCCGCTCAGGCTCAGCCCTTGGGCGCTGGCCCTGCCGTTTCGCCCGGCAGCAACACCGGTTGCCACAATTCCTGCAAGTCCGACGGCGGTGTGCCGTCCATCAGGGCGAACAGCATGGCGATCATCTTGGCGCCGGCGCGGCGCGGCTCGGGCTGGTGCACGGTGGTCACGTTGTAGCCGGCCAGGGAATCTTCCATGACGCCCCAGACGATCAGCGATATCTCGCGGCCGATGTCGATGCCGGCGTCGAGCAGCGCGCGCATGGCGCCGACGCCCGACATGTGGTTGTCGACAATCACGGCGGACGGGCGCGGCGCGCGCGCCAGCAAGCGTTGCATGGCCTGGTAGCCGGCGCGGCGGTCGTGCGCGTTTTCTATCATATTGTCCGGGTCGGTCGCCAGCCCCGCTTCCCGCATGGAGGCGAGGAAGCTGTCGATGCGCTGGCGCACGAAGGTCATGTCCGGCGTCGCGCTGATCAAGCCGATGCGCTGGTGGCCCAGCGCCACCAGGCGCGCAACGGCCAGGCGCATGCCGGCTTCATTGTCATAGTCGAACCAGGCATGCGTCTCGCTGAGCAGGGTGCGCCCGTGCGCGACGAAAGGCAAGCCTTGTTGTGTCAGGTAAGCAATGCGTTCATCGTGCAATTTGGTGCGCCCGACAATCAGGCCGTCCACGCGGCGCCCCAGCACCATTCTTTCGTAGGAGCGGAATTCGTTGGCGGGCGAGGCGGGCGCGATGATCATGTCCATTTCCCGCGCTTCGAGTGCTTCCGACATGCCGCCCACGATGTCGAGGAACATCGGGTCGGCCAAGTCATTGGGCAGCAGCGGGTAAATGATGCCGACGATATTGGTGCGGCCGACGGCCAGACTGCGCGCCATCGGATTGGGCCGGTAGCCGGCTTCCTTGGCGGCGGCCAGCACGCGTTCGCGGGTCCGTTCGCTCACTTCGGGGTAGCCGTTCAAGGCCCGGCTGACCGTGGTTTCAGAAATACCGAGGGTTTTGGCGAGTTTTTTGAGATTCATGAGTGCCGCGTAAAGGTAATGCCGACCTGTCTGGTAGCGCGGACAGGCTTGCTGGGCGAATGGTAGCGCTAGTTTATCTGATATTGGCCAAAGCTTTCCGCATTGCCATTATTTCCTGGCATGGGCATGGGCATGAAGTATGGCGCTGCTGGGATGGGGAAGGAAAAAAACGCGCGGGCGGGATGCTTGCGCACCCCGGGTTCCGCTCCGCAGATCGCAGCGAAACCAACCCGCGCTAAAAAAAGGACACAACTAGATACCACTTACTCGCCGGCGCGCGGGACAGCAACCGCGCACGCTACTCCGGCTATTCCTGCTTACCACGCTGCCTGTGTTACCACCAAGCTTCGACCTGGAAGCCGACCGAGCTGCCATTGGTTTTCGAGCCGAACACGCCAGTCGTCGACAGGGCGTCGCCGGCGCCGGCTGCCGCTTGCGCCGCACCATTCCATTTGGCGTAAGTGTAGAAGGCGCGCAAAACCGGACGCGACCAGAAGCTATTGCCGGCCGCCAGTTGCGGCGCGATCGTAAACTTGGTCAGGTTGCGAGTCGGCTGGCCGTCCGGCTTGACCTGGTCGAAACCGAGTTCGGCGGCGATGCTGTAATTGTCGGCAAAGTGGTAGACCGGGCGCGCGCCGGCTGAAGTCCACTTGCTGTGTACGCCCGCCGTTTGCTTGTCTTCATACACGAAGGTCGCCATGCCGGACCAGTCGCCTTTCGGCTGTATCATCAATTGTTCGGTCAGGCGCGTGACCTTGTCGTCGCTGCCCGCGCCCAGGCTGATGCCGCCGGTGTTGGCGGCGCTGCCGGTGCCGTATTGCAAGGCCACTTTGTTGAAGCCGCCCAGCAGATTGCCCTGGGTATGCATCAGGGTCAGCAAATGGCCGCCGGCAATCGGGGTGGCGTCGGGCGCATTGCGTTTCTGGTTGATTTGCACGCCGACCGTCAATTCGCCGTCCGGGTTGACCTTGATGCCGGAGAAACGGATATCGTGGGCAAACGCGGTGCGCTTGCTGTCGGCGCTCTGGGCCGGGGTGGTGCCGGCCGTGCCGTAGTTGGTGTCGGCGTTGCGCACGATCGCATAGGCCAGCTTGGCTGGGCCGAGGTCGATGTTTTCCAGGCCGGCGCCGGGGCCGCTGTTATTCCAGAAATAATAATCGCTGATATGCACGTCCTGGCGCTCATAGTAGCGCTTGCCGACCCAGGCCTTGGCCTTGGCGAAGGCGCCGGAACCGATATTGTCGGCCACCACATTCATTTCGCGCCAGGATGGGTTCGATTGCTCCCAATCCTGGTTTTGGTTGACCGAAAAGGCCACCAGGGTATTGATGCGGAAGGTGGTGCCATTGGCCGCCTTGAAGGCCTCGCCGCCAAATTTCAATTCACCATAGGTTTCGCATTCGTTGCCGAGACGATATTTGGACGAGGCGCCGGCCAGGCCGAAGCAAGCTTCCTTACCGCCTTCGCCGCTGGTGCCGAAGCCGGAACGCAGGTAGCCGCCAAAATCGATCGGCAGGGCGGCGCTGGCCGCCGATGCGCTCAAGGCCAGGGCCAGGGCTGCCGGCAAGGTCTTCATCAAGTGTCTGCTCATATTACTTCTCCGTGTAGTTTTTTTAGTTGGGTGACTGGCACCACGCCCTGATCCCATTCATCTCATTGCCCGCAGCAGCTTGCCCCGGCGAGGGCTTTGCGGGATTGGGCTGCGAGGTTTTTAGAAGATCAAAGCGCTTTGAATATATGTCAAAGCGCTTTGAGTATATTTCAAAGCGCTTTGAAAAGTAAAGTGCTTTACTGGGTGGAGTGTTGCGCTTTAGCTACGCAGGATGAGTGGCGCGCGCATGGGTGATGTCACCCGATGGGCCTTGGCTTACAGCGGAGGTGGTGTACGATGGGCTTTGCGGCGCAGGCGGCATGAATCAACAGGGTGGTATCGATATGTATTATGGTGAACGATTCAACAGCATTACCCATACCGTGGGCGCGGCGCTGGCTGCGACCGGCGGCGCGCTCCTGATCGTGATGGCGGCGCGCTCGGGCGACCCGTGGAAAATTGTCAGCTTCAGCATTTACGCGGCCATGCTCTTGACCCTGTACCTGAGCTCGACCCTTTACCACAGCGTGCGGGGGCCGGCCAAGGACTGGCTGCGGCGCATGGACCATTGCGCGATTTACCTATTGATCGCCGGCACGTATACCCCGTTCACGCTGGTGACGCTGCGCGGCCCGTGGGGCTGGTCACTGTTTGGTGTCGTGTGGGGCCTGGCGCTGATCGGCATCGTCCAGGAACTCTGGTATGCCAGGGGCGCGCGCATCTTGTCGCTGGTGATCTATGTGGCGATGGGCTGGCTGGCGGTGATCGTCGTGAACCCCTTGATCGCCGCACTTACTTGGAATGGCTTCATGTGGCTGGCCGCCGGCGGTTTGTTGTATACCGTTGGCATCGTTTTTTACGCGACCGACCACAAGCTCAAGCACGGCCATGGCGTCTGGCATTTGTTCGTGCTGGGCGGCAGCATCTGCCATTATGTCGCCGTGCTCTTGTATGTCGCTTGAAGGTAGCTCGCTGGCAGTATTAAGGGTTCGTGACGGTCCGCGCCGCGCCGCTGGCGCCCAGCAGCAGCGCCGCCGCCGTCAGGCAGATCAGCAATAGTGCCACCGGCGCGTAGCCCTCATGCGGTATCACCAGCGCCAGGCTGCCGATGCCGGTGGCGATCAATTGCAGGGCAAAGCCGAACAGGGCGGTGGCATGGCTGCCTTGTCCCTTGACGGCATCGAGCGCCGTTGTCATGCTGTTGGGAAATAGCATGGCTTGTCCCAGTTGCACGGCGCAATAGATCAGCAACAGCAAGGCCAGCATCATGGTTTGCTGCTGGTGCCAGAGCAGGGAAGCGGCCAGCAAGACGCAGCCGGCGCCGCACATCAGTTGCAAGCCGGCGCGCATCAGCGCCGCATTGCCCGTGCGTAGCACGAGGCGGTTCACCAGCATCGATCCGATGAAATAAGACAAACCCAGCAGCAGCCCGATATTGCCATACTGGCGCGCCGTCAAGCCCAGATTGTGCTGGAACACGGCGGGGCCGATTTCTTGCAGGAAGATCAAGGCGCCATAGCCGAGCGCGCCGGCCACCATCGGGCGCAGAAAATCCGTATTCCTCAACACCGCCAGATAGCTGGCCACATGCGCGTGGCGGATACCTTTGTCGGCCACCCGCATGCGCGTCGCCAGGACCGCCAGCATCAAGACCGCGCTTGAGCCGGCAAGCAAATAGAATTCCATTTGCCAGTTCGCATATTGCTCGACCAAGCCGCCCAGGAATTGCCCACCACCGAGCGCGGAAACAAAGGCAAACGATAGATAGGAAAGATTGCGCGCCAGCAGCGGGCCGCTGGCGCCGTCGCGCACCAGGATGCGGCCGATGATGGAACCGCCGCCAGCGCCTATGCCTTGCATGAGGCGGGCGGCGATGAAGACGTCGCCGTCGCCGGCGCCGGCGGCTGCCAGGCTGGCAAGGCCGAAGATCGCGAGCGAGAAAAGCAACACTGGCTTGCGGCCAAAGTGGTCGGCTGCCGCGCCCCAGAACAAGATGGGGGCGGCGCAGCCGAGAAAATAGGCCAGCAGGGACAGGGCGGCCCGCTCATGCGTCAAGTGCAGGGCGCCGGCAATCGCGGGCAGCGATGGCAGGTACAGGGTGACGCCCAACTGGGTCAGGAAGACCAGCGCGCAACTGAGCACCAGGGTGGCCGTGGCGGCGCGGGAAGTCGAGGGATCGGCTGGCATGGTCTTGTTTGACATTCAATGCGGCTTTCAATGGTGTGCGAGCAGTGGAGCTGCGGCTTCAGATGGACGGCCGCAAGGCGCCCATACTATACGCGTTGGGCGCGCTTGAAAATGCGCGCATTCTATCGAGTGCGGCCAGCCGGACGCGTATCCTATAATCGCGCAACATTCTCAGCAAGGACAGCAGTGGATATCCATTCCGACGACCTTAAAATTTTTGTCGCCGTGATCGACAGCGGCACCCTGAGCGCCGCCTCGGCGCACCTCGGCGTGACCACGTCCGGGGTGAGCCGGGCCCTGGCGCGGCTCGAAGAAAAACTGGCTACTTCGCTGCTGACCCGCACCACCCGCCGCATGGAATTGACGGAAGAGGGGCAATTGTTCTTGCAACAGGCGCGCGCCATCCTGGCGGCTATGGACACGGCCGAAGAATCGATCCGCATCCGCCGCCAGCAGCCGGCCGGACGTTTGTGCATCGATGCCGCGTCGCCCTTCATGCTCCATTGCGTGGTGCCGCACGTGGCCGAATTCCGCGCCCTGTATCCCGCCATCCGGCTCGAATTGAGCAGCAACGACCGGATCGCCGATTTGCTGGAGCACCGCACCGATATCGCGATCCGCATCGGCGTCCTGACCGATTCGACCCTGCACGCGCGCGCCCTCAGTTCGAGCGCCCTGCATGTGCTGGCCAGTCCCGCCTATTTGCTGCGCCACGGCGTGCCGGCCACGCCGGAAGACCTGGCCGGGCATGCGCTGCTCGGCTTCGCCCAATACGAGGCGGGCAACCAATGGCCGCTGCGCCACCAGGCCGGCAACAGCTTGCCGATCACGCCGGCGCTGGCCGCCACCAGCGGCGAGACGCTCAGGCAACTGGCCTTGCAAGGACAGGGCATCGCTTGCCTGGCCGATTTCATGACCCGCGCCGACTTGGCCGAGGGTCGCCTGGTGAGCCTGTTGGGCGCGTATTCGACTGGCTACCGTCAGCAAATTCATGCGGTGTATTACCGCAACACCCAATTGGCGCGGCGCATCACGTGTTTCCTCGAATTCTTGCAGCGCAAACTGTGAAGCTTGCTTGACCACGGCGCGCTGCTGCGCGGCAGCGCGCAATTGCCGTGTTTGCATTGACCTTTGCGTCGGGATAAACGAGCGGCAATGCGCGGGTCGTCACCGACATTGCCGTGTACGCCTGGATTGGCCGGAAAAATATATATATTGCTGTGTGCGCAAGCGAACAGTCGGGTCGGCCGCGTGCGCCTTATGATGAGGGCGTGTGATGAAGACGCGCTGCCGAGAAGTTGCCGGCATCTCGTTTTATCAGCAGGTGAGCCGGTCGCCTCAAGGACCGGCACCAATTTCAAGCGTCAGTGGCCGGCATCGGCACTGGTGTTGTTTGAAGTCCTTTGTGAGACTATCATGACACAGGCTAATCATCCCTCGAAACATGTGGTACGCGAGTATCTGGAACGTCGATCGCATGAAGTCAAGCCGCCGCCGGCGCCGGAAGAAATCCGCCGCCAGTTGGGCTGGGAATTAATTGAGCACAGCACCTGCGGCGCCCGCCGTCCCTGACACCCGGCATTTATTTTCCGCCTTCTTGCCACCATTTCCTTCTGCCGCTTCCGTCGGGCATGTGATATCTTTCTGATGTCGTGTTCCCAAACGGAAATCCGCATGCGCAACAAGCTCCGCTCCAGTCGTCTGGCGATACTCGTGGCGGTGTTTCTGGTCTGCGCCATTGTGGTCTCGTCGGCGCTCTCGATCTGGGTCGCGCGCCGGCAATCGATCGAGGAATGGCGCGGGCAATTGAGCAATCTGTCGCTGATACTGGCCGAACAAACGACGCAAGAAATTACCGCCGCCTATCTGGTGCTCGACAGCATCGCTGCCACTGCGGCGGGCATCGCGTCCGCCGCCGACTTGCGCACCAGGATGGCCAGTGCCGACATCTACCAGAACATGCGCGATAAAAAAGGCGCGGCACCGCAAATCGACGTCGCCACCATCGTCGCGGCCAACGGCGATGTCATCAATTTCACCCGCTCCCATCCGGCGCCACCCATCAACCTGGCCGACCGTGATTATTTCCTCGCCCATGTGAACAATCCCGACCTGGGCGTCTTCATCAGCACGCCGGTGCGCAACAAGGGCAATGGACAGTGGACTTTTTATCTGAGCCGGCGCCTGAATGGCGCCCATGGCCAGTTCATCGGCCTGGTGCTGGTCGGCGTGTCGAGCACTTTCCTGAGCGACTTTTATCGCAAGATCAGCCTTGGCGCGGGAGCCTCCGTGACCTTGTACCGGCGCGACTTCGCGGTGCTGGCGCGCTGGCCCCTGCTGGACGAGGTGATGGGCAAGGTCAACCGCAGCGGCTCGTCGTATATCGTGATCGAGGAAATGAAAAAGACGGCCGACGTGCTGCTCACCTCGGTGCCCCGGTTTTCCCAGCAGGGTCGGGAAACGTATCGCTTGGGCGCGCCGCGCCTGCTTGAAAAATATCCCCTGATTATCAATATCACGGTCACGGAAGACTTATTCCTGAGGCAGTGGTACAAATATGCTTGGTTGATCGTGCTGGTGGCCGGCAGCAGTATCACGGCCATCGCGGTGGCCTTCTTGTGGCTGCTAAAAGCGCTCAAGCGGCGCGAGTACGACATGGAAACGACGGAGCGCTTGAAGACCGAGGCCGAGGCAGCCAGTCACGCCAAGTCTGAATTCCTGGCCATGATGAGTCATGAAATCCGCACTCCCTTGACGTCCATCATCGGTTTCGCGGAATTGATCGACAACGAGTCTGGCCGCATCATCTTGCGCAACGGCCAGCATTTGCTGAGCATCATCAACGATATCCTCGATATTTCGAAGATCGAAGCGGGGCGCCTGCTGCTCGAACAAATGGCGTTTTCGCCGCTCGAGGTGGTGGCCGGGGTCGAATCGATGATGCGCGCGCAGGCGTACAGCAAGGGCGTCGCCTTCGTGCTGGAGGTGGCATACCCGATTCCGGCGCAAGTGCTGGCCGACCCTACCCGCTGGAAACAGATTCTTTTCAATTTGTGCGGCAATGCCATCAAGTTTACCGAACTGGGCGAGGTGCGCCTGCGCTTGTCCTACGATGACGGCCAATTATTGTGCGCTGTCAGCGATACCGGCATCGGCATGTCGGCGCAACAAATGACTTTGCTATTCCAGCCGTTTTCCCAGGCCGATAGCGCGATTACCCGCAAATATGGCGGCACCGGCCTGGGCTTACATCTGGTGCGCGAACTGGCCGGTAAAATGGGCGGCGCGGTCGGCGTCAGCAGTGAACTGGGCAGGGGCTCTTGCTTCGAAGTGCGGGTCGCCGCCCGCGCCGTCGACGCGTGCGCCTGGCTGACCGAAGCCCCGCATGCTGTCGCGCCGGCGCCCGGCGAACCGGCCGCGCGGCGCCTGCATGGCCGGGTCTTGCTGGCCGAAGACGGTCCCGACAACCGCAAGTTGATCGGCGCCTTCCTGGCCCGCCTGGGCTTGCAATTCGTGGTCGTCGAAAACGGCGCGCAAGCGGTCGAACACGCCTTGCGCGACAGCTTCGACGTGATCTTGATGGATGTGCAAATGCCGGTGCTGGACGGGGTCGCCGCCACCCGCACCCTGCGCGCGGCCGGCTTCGAGGCGCCCATCGTGGCGCTGACGGCCAATGTGATGGCCGAGGATGTCGAGCGCTACCGGCTGGCCGGTTGCACGCGCTGTGTCGGCAAGCCGATCGACTTCACGCTGCTGGCCCATTGCCTGAGCGAATTGCTGGCGCAAGGTTCGCAAGGTTTGCAAGAGGCCGCGCCACTCGATCAATTGGACGGCTATGACGCTATCCGGCGCTCCTTCGAGGATGCCTTGCCGCCGCGTTTGAGCCGCCTGCAAGGGCTGGTCGATGGTGCCGACTGGAATGCGGTCGGGGAATTGGCGCATCTCTTGAAAGGTTCGGCCGCCTCGTTCGGCTACCCGCGCGTGACCGAACTGGCGCGCGCGCTGGAACCGGCTGCGCACTTGCGTGACGGCGCTGCGGCGCGCGCCGTGATGCTGCAATTGCTGGCGCTGAGCGAAGTGCGGGCCTTGCTGCGCGAGGCGCCCACATGAGCGCGAACCTACACGCCTGCGATCCGGAGCGCCTGCCGGTCCCCACCACCCCTAGAGGATATTTGCCATGAACCTTGCCCCCGATGAGGCCGGCACGCTCCCGCCCAAGCGCCAGATCCTGCTGGTCGACGATGACATGCTCATTCTCGGCCTGCTGAGCCAGTTCTTGCAGCGCGCCGGCCACGATACGCGCATCGCCACGTCCGGCCAGATGGCGCTCGACATGCTGGCCGAAAGCGGGCGCGAACCGGACCTGGCCTTGCTCGACATTTCCATGCCCGGCATGTCGGGCCTGGATCTGGCGCGCCACATGCAAGCCGATACGACGGTGCCTTTGATGTTCTTGTCGGCCAGCGAAAACGCCGATATCGTCAAGCAGGCGGCCGCCTGCGGCGCGGTCGGCTATCTGGTCAAGCCGATCGACATGGCCCAGTTATCGCCGTCGATAGAGGCGGCGCTGGCGCGCGGCGATGAAATCCGGCAATTGCGCGAAACCGAGATCAAGCTGACCCACGCGCTGCAATCGGGGCGCGAAATCGGCATGGCGGTGGGCGTGTTGATGGAGCGTTACAAGACCGACCGCGACACCGCGTTTGCCGTCTTGCGCGACCATGCGCGCAGCCAGCGCCGCAAGCTCAACGACGTGGCCCAGGAATTGCTGACGGCGGCCGAGGCGCTGAACCTGTATATCGACCGCTTTGTCGAACTGGCCCGACCCAGGCGCTGAGCGCGCCCATCGGCCATTCACCGATGGCGGCCCGCCATTGGCCGAATAGCCGTTTCGCGGCGCGCCGTTTGGGCTATCTTCACGCTCATCGACCATCTGGAAGACATCGTGAAAATCGATTCACATTATCAGGGGCGCAAGCAGTTGCTGTGGGGTCTGCTCGTGATCGCCATCGGCGCCAGTTGCTTGTTCGAGCGCCTCGGCTGGTTCGATATCGAGCAACTTTGGCATGCCTGGCCCCTGCTATTGCTGCTATTGCTGCTGTTGCTGCTGTCCGGCATTCAGCAAAGGCTGCCCCCGACTTATCCCCGGCGCATCTAGGCTGCCGGGGTTGTACGCCAGCCATGCGCTACTGTCCCTGCTCGCCAGGCTGGGCCTGGGGCTGGCGCTGGTCGTGGATGACGAAGCGCTGGCGCGCGCCCTGTTGCGCGAATACCTGGCGCCGCATGCCGATATCGAGCTCGTGGCCGAATGCGGCAATGGCTTCGAGGCCATCAAGGCAATCGCGCAATTGGCGCCCGAGCGGGTATTTCTCGACATCCAGATGCCCAAGCTCGATGGTTTCGAGGTGGCCGAACTGGCGGCCGGCAAGGCCCGCTTTGTCTTCGTCACGGCGAGTACGCCATCAGGGCCTTTGACTGCCACGCCCTCGAGTATCTGTTGAAGCCGTTCAGCGAACAGCGTTTCCAGCGCGCCCTTGAGCATGCCCGCCATCAGGTGGCGGCCGGTGGCGCCCAAGTTGCCGCTGGCGCGCATGCTGATACGCGAGGGCGCCAAGGTGCATGTGTTTGCCTGCGATAAAATCAATTACATCGAAGCCCAGGACGATTATGTGCTGTTCCATGCGGAAGGAAAATCCTACCGGCTGAATCAGCCTTTGAGCGAACTGGAAAGCCAGATGGAAGCGTCCAGCTTCCTGCGTATCCACCGCTCTTACCTGCTCAATATCGCCAGCCTGAGCCGCATCGAAGCGAGCGGCAAGGATAGTCATGCAGCCATCTTGAAGGACGGCACCCGGCTGCCGATCAGCAAGAGCGGCTACCAGAAAGTCAGGGCCTCAATGCGCTAGTGGGTCCGACTTCCCACCAGGCCGGCAAGAGCTGGCGCACTTCCGGCCGCTCGAAGCGGTCGTCGATCAGGTAAACCACGCCGCGGTCGGACTGGCCGCGTATCACGCGCCCGGCCGCTTGCACCACTTTCTGGATGCCCGGATATAAATACGTGTAATCGTAGCCGGCGCCGAACAGGGCATCCATGCGCAGCCGGATTTGCTCGTTTACCGGATTGATCTGCGGCAAGCCGAGGGTGGCGATGAAGGCGCCGATCAGGCGCGCGCCCGGCAAGTCGATGCCTTCGCCGAAAGAGCCGCCCAGCACCGCAAAACCGATGCCGCAGCCATCCGCGCTGAAGCGGGCCAGGAATTGCTCACGCCCAGCCTGATCCATGCGGCGCGTCTGGTGCCACAGCGGCACCGCCGGGTGGCGCGCGGCGAATGCTTGCGCGACTTGTTCCATGTAATCGAAACTGCTGAAAAAGGCCAGGTAATTGCCTGGCTGGGCCGCGTACTGGCGCCCCATCAGTGCGGCGATCGGCGCCAGCGAGGAGCCGCGCTGGCGGTAGCGGGTCGAGATATGGCTGACCACGTGCACCGCCAATTGTTCCGCGCCGAAGGGCGATTCGACATCGACCCAGGCCGTATTGTCGGGCATGCCGAGCGTGTCGCTATAATAATTCCACGGACTCAGAGTGGCCGAAAAGAGCGCCGCGCCGTGGCTGGCCGCGAAGCGCGCCTTGAGGAAGGGGGCGGGAATGACGTTGCGGATGCAGAGCCGGGAGCCGCCGCCATCCTTGCCGATGTCGAACAGGGAATGCGCGCCGAAGCTGTCGGCCAGGCGCGCGAACAACAGGGCGTCGAAATAAAAGCGCTGCAAGTCGGGCTCGACGGCGGCCGGGTGGGCGGCGACATGCTCGCCGATGGCCGCGCTCACGCCTTGCAGCGCTTCCATGAATTTTCCGGGCAAGTCCGGGTAAGCCTGGTATGGGCCGTCTTGCCCTTGCTCCAGCGACTTCCACTGGCGCCGCAAGCGCGCCAGCGGCTTTTTCAAGCTTGCCGGCGCGTGCTTTCCCAAAGCTAGCAAGGCGCCATGCTCCAATTGCGCCGAATACATCTGGCGCGCGCGCGCCACCATATTGTGGGCTTCGTCGACCAGCAGATTGATTTTCCAGCCATTGGCCACGGTCAGGCTGTGCAGCATGGCGCTGAGATCGAAATAATAATTGTAATCGCCGACCACCACGTCGCTCCAGCGCGCCATTTCCCCGCTCAGGTAATACGGACATACCTGGTGCGCCAGCGCCACCTCGCGCAGCGTAGCCTGGTCGAGCATGGCGGCGCCAAGCGCGGCGCTCCTGGCTGCCGGCAAGCGATCGTAAAAGCCCCGTGCCAGCGGACAGGAATCGCCATGGCAAGCCTTGTCGGGATGCGCGCAAGCGGCGCTCTTGGCGCACAGTTCAAGCACGCGCAGGGCCGGCGCCGCGTGCCCAATGATGGCGCAAGCGTCGAGCGCGAGTTGGCGGCCGGACGTCTTGGCGGCCAGGAAAAACACCTTGTCGATGCCATGTTCGGGGGCGGCCTTGAGCATGGGAAACAGGCTGCCGATGGTCTTGCCGATGCCGGTGGGCGCCTGCGCCAGAAGGCAGCAAGCGCGGCTGCTGGCCTTGTACATGGCTTCGGCCAGTTGTCGCTGGCCGGGACGGAAATCGGGATGGGGAAAATGCATCGCCCGCAATTGCCCGTCGCGTTTGAGGCGGTGCGCCGTTTCTTGCCCAGCCCAGTCGAGAAAGCGCGTGCACTGTTGCTCGAAATACTGTTGCAGCCCGGCCGCCGTGTGCTCTTCGTGGAATATGGTTTCCTGTTGGCTGGCCAGGTCGAGATACACCAGCGCCACGCGCAAGCGTTGCAGGCCGCGTGCCTGGCACAGCAAATGGCCATAGATGCGCGCCTGCGCCCAGTGCAGCAGCCTGTGGTTGGCCGGCATGGCCGCCAAGTCGCCGCGAAAAGTCTTGATCTCTTCCAGTTGGCCCAGGCTTGGATCGTAACCGTCGGCGCGGCCGCGCACATGCAGGGCGCCAAAGTGGCCCGATAGACTCACTTCGCGCTGGTAATCGCTGGCGCGGCGCGCCGTCACCAGCGCGTGGCCGGCCATGCCTTCTTGCGCCGAAGGCGAGGGCGTGAAGCGCAAATCGAGGTCGCCTGTTTTGGCGGTGAATTCGCACAAGGCCCGCACGGCAACGAT
Source organism: Oxalobacteraceae bacterium GrIS 1.11 (assembly GCA_040544385.1). Classification (GTDB taxonomy): domain Bacteria; phylum Pseudomonadota; class Gammaproteobacteria; order Burkholderiales; family Burkholderiaceae_D; genus Janthinobacterium. Next base: position 24,140 of record JBEONR010000050.1, on the reverse strand, counting down.
ATACGTCAAGCGTCGGCCCATTGCAGGTAACAGACCGTGACCGGCATGTCGTGGCGGGCGCAAAAATCGATCCAGCGCTTCTGGCTGTCTTGCAAGCGGTCGCCCGGCCCCTTCACTTCAATCATGTGATAGCGCTTTTCGGCTGGCCAGAATTGTATCAAGTCGGGAAAGCCGCTGCGGTTGGCCTGGATGTCTTGCAAGATGCGCTCGAACCATTTCTTCAGGTGGCTGGCCGGGACGCAATCGAGCGCCAGCCCGATCAATTGCCCGTCGAGCGCCTCCCAACTGACGAAAGGCGACACGATGCCTTCCTTGATGGCATAGTTGCGCAAGATGGTGGCGCGGTAGGCGGGCGTGTCCAGTTCGGCCAGGCAAGCGGCAAATTCGCGCGCGCGGCGGCGCTGGAAATCGGCGCTGTGCAAATCGACCGGGCCGCAATGGAAGGGGTGGAAGAAGGCACCCGGGACGGGCTTGAAGATCGCGCTCCAGCACAGCAGGCCGAAGAGGGAATTGATCAGGGTGTTTTCGACATAGTAGACGGGCGCGTCGTGGCGCGCCAGATGGTCGCGCACCACGCCCTCGACGGGGAGGGCGGCCGGCGGCAGGCTGACGTCGAGCCGCGCCACGCTGGCGGCCTGCGCCGTGGCCAGCCTGGCATGGCCCAGCTTGCGCCGCAAGCGCGGCGCGATGCGCAGCAAATGCTGGCATTCGGCCTCGTTTTCCGGCGCTTGCCAGGCGCGTTCGAGGCGGGCCAAGGCCTCGCCGTCGTGGCCGGTTTTTCCAGCACGCGGATGGCGCGCACGCGGGCGCCCGGATAGTTGCAGGCGGAATAAATCCGCAGGGCGCCTTCCCAGTCTGCGTATTTTTCCAGGTGCCGGGCAATCTGGAATAGCAATTTTTCACGCCGGCTGGCCAGCCAGTCGTTGCCGGGCGCGCCGGCGGCCAGCTCTTGCAGCACTTGTTGCAGCACTTCTTGCAATGCCTCGTCGGGCGCCTCGAAAAAGCGTTCGCGGCAGCGCTGCAAGGCCAGGTAGGCGTCGATGTCGTGGCGCGTGCGGAAACCCCGCGAAGACAGGGTAAATTCGACCTTTTCGTATTTGTATACGCCCAGGTCGGAGAGCACGAATTCGGACCAGTCTTGCCGCAAATTGCCGAAAAAGATCAGGCGCAAGCGCTCGCACAGGGGTTTGCCGAGAACATGATACAAGTGGTCGCCGGAATCCTCGTACCAGGTGGAAAAGCGGAAGGCTCCCGGATATTGCGCGCGCAGCGCCTGCAACTGCTCGGCCTTGCGCGCGTTCTTTTCATGCGCCGAGAGGCGGAAGATGGCGCCGACTTCCTGCTTTTGCAGCAAGTCGAATAATTGCTCCAGATCGAGTTCGGGATCGCTTTCTATCCAGCCCAGTTCCAGTAGCGGGCGCGCGGCCGCTTGCGCGTCGCCGATTTCAGCGTAGGTCAGCTTGCTGGCCCGAAACAGGCAACCCTTGCGCATCAGCATGCGCACGAATAGCGCGCGCGACGCTTGCGGCAAGTGGGGAAAGTGTTTGATGAACGCGCTTTCCTCCGGCGTCAGCAAGTCGCCGTAGCGCTGGCCGATCCACTCCAGCGCCTGGTGGAAGTTGTCCAGGTAATACAAGGGATTGTCGAGAACCTTGAGCATGGTGCGGCGGGGAGCTTTCTGGATGTATTGGGACTGTGTTTATATACAGTATATCGTGGCGGGCCGCGCTTGCCCAGATATTTCATGCGCGCAGTGGGCGCGCACGATTGGCGGCGCACGATTGGGCCATTGGAAGATCATTGCTGGCAATCTGATATTATCTTATTGGTATTGCCTATCGCCCAATATTTCATGGGCATGCAGAGGAAAAGCGCCGCCTCCGCCTCCCCGACGCTCCGCAGCGATCTGCAAACATCGATATCAAAAAAATTGATGAACCCTTAAAGAAACCATATCATGGACATAAGCCACCTTTCACAGATTAAAGGGATTTCCCTCTACGATCCATGCGATGACGCGCCGTATATGCGTATGGAGATCGCGCCGGACAGCGCATTTGGATTGCGCGACGTGTTCATTTGCATGGTGAATTTTTCCAGCAAACGCCAATCGCGGCCAGTGATTTGCTGGAATTTCATGCCCGGCTTCCATTTGCATCTGAAGTCGGACTGGAACGAGCAGCGCCATGGGATCTCGACGCTGGCGCAAGACTGGGGCCGCGTCAGCGCCTCGATGGAAGCGTGGAATGAGAATTGGGGCGACACGCATAATGGCTGCCAGATCCAGATGAAGCATGGCTATGCCGTGGCCGCGCGCGCGCCTTGCGAGGAATTCTTCGACCAATTGGCGATGAAGATCACCCGTCTTTCCTGATCTAAAACGCCGGACCGCCGGATCGCCGGGCCGGCGCCACTATATTATTTCCTGGCGGCTTTCGGCTCGGCTTTGGCCACTTGTTCGGCAGCCTTGGCGATTTGCTCTTCGACCGCCTGCACGGCCTGTTTGGTGGCCTTGGTCACTTGCTCGTAGCCGACGAAGGCATTGTCGATTGCCGCCTTGACGATGGCAACCGCGTTTTCCGAACCGGGACGGACGTTTTTGGTGACGTCGTAAATCAGCGCGCTCAGATTGCTTTTCGCTTCGGCCACATGGGCTTCGGCGGCGCTGGTGAATTCATTGTGGATATCCTTGATGATCTCGCCCAGTTGCTGGTGATAAGCGGTAGCGCCGGCCACACCCGGTTGCACCTGCGCGTGAGCGAGTTCCAGCGCCGCTTTCGGATCCTTGGCCTCGCTCATGCCCTTGCCGGTCGCCAGGGTGTCCTCGACTGCCGATTTGGCGGTGGCGACGTTCAAGGCTACCACTTGTTCCACGCCTTGCACCGCTTTGCTGGTGAGGGCGTTAAAGGTCATCAGTTGAAATTCAAACAGTGCTTTGGTGGCGCTTGCAAATTGCTCGGGATTGCTAAACATGTGATCTCCTCAGTTTGAATAGATACTGCTGATCTTTTCCGATACTGCAATGTGTTTTTCCGACTATGCCTGTTGGTATAGACCCCATTATTTAGCAATCGCCATTTTTTCGCAACGGCTATCTTTGTAGGGACCGATGGCGCGTTCCCAGCCGAAACCGGGCGTGGTTTGCCGGCATGCGTAATGGCCATCGGCCCGGCTGCGCCATTGATACCATGGCGCCGGGCCGGCCCAGGCCAGGGCGCAGGCGGCAAACAGCAGGCAGGTGGCGGAAAGGGAGCGCATATCCGGCAGATTACAGCAATTCAGGTTCGCCGGGGAAGGCGGCTTACGCTGCGCCCTGCTCATGGGCCTCGGGCGGCGCCATCACCGGCAGCAGCAGGGTGAAGCTGGCGCCGTCGGCGGCGCTGCTGGCCTCGATGCGCCCGCCCAGCACGCCGGTGACGATATTGTGGGCGATATACAGGCCCAGGCCCGAGCGCCCCTTGCCCAGCTTGGTGGTAAAGAAGGGATCATAGATATGCCGCAAATGGGTCTCGGCGATGCCGATGCCATTGTCGCCGATCGAGAGCGCGATCTCGCCCTTGCCGGCGGCGCGGCCGCAGATCGTGATCTGGCCGGCGCTGCGGCCTTCAAAGCCATGGCGCAGGCAATTTTCAAACAATTTGCTCAAGACCTGGCCCAGCGGCCCCGGATAGCTGTCCAATTCCAGGTTTTCATCGATATCCTGCGCCACTGCGATGCCGCTATCCTTGAGCGGCGCGCACAGCGGCAGCATCAGCTCGGCGACGAATTGGCGCAGCCCGAAGCGCCGTCGCTGCGAACTGGCGCGGTCGACGGCAATTTGCTTGAAGCCGGACACGAGCGTGGCGGCGCGTTGCAAATTACGCAATACGACGGTATCGGCTTCGATGGCTTGCTCCAGGTAAGCTTCCAGCGCCGAGCGGCGCAAGCCGCCTGCCAGGCTCTCTTGCAATTGGCGGGTGCGCTCGGCCATCGTGGTGCACATGACCAGGCTATTGCCGATCGGCGTGTTGAGTTCATGGGCGATGCCGGCCACCAGCGCGCCCAGCGCCGCCAGCTTGTCGCGCCGCACCAGTTCCTCTTGTGAAATAGACAGGTTTTCCAGCGCGCTGGCCAATTCCTCGTTGACCAGGTCGGCCTGTTCCTTGGCGCGCGTCAAGGCGCTGGTGCGCTCGGACACCAGTTCTTCCAGGTGGGCCCGGTGGCGCAGTAATTCCTGCTCGTGGCGGGTGCGCCCGATGGCGATGCCGGCGATATGGATGGCGACGTCGATCAGGCGCATGTCGTCCGGGGTCGGGTTGCGCGCGTCGCGGTAATACATGGCAAACGAGCCCAGTACGGTGTCCTGGTGCAGGATGGGCATTGACCAGCAAGCCCGCAAACCGTACTCGGCCACCAGCGTGCGATAGGGCGCCCACAAGGGGTCGCGCGTGATGTCGCTGACCACCACCGCTTCGCGGCGGAACATGGCGGTGCCGCAAGAGCCGACCGCCGGTCCGATTTCCAGGCCTTCCAGCGCCGCCATATAGGCCGCCGGCAGGCTCGGTCCGGAACTGCTGTGCATGCGCCGGCCATCGTCGTCGAGCAGCATCACCGAGCACAGCACGCCGATGGACTGGGATTCGATCAGCAGCATCAGGCGGTCCAGCGTGTCGCCCAGCGGCGCGCCCTTGGCGATCATTTCCAGCAAGCTGCTTTGGCCGGTACGCAGGGCTTCGGCCGCCTTGCGGGTGCTCAAGTCGACTACCCGCGCGTGCACCAGCTCGCGCCCGGGAATCGACAGCAGCACCAGGCGTATTTCGCAATCGAGGCGGCGGCCGTCGCCGCGCAGGCAAGCCACCTCGAAGACGCGGATCTGGCCGGCCAGCACTTGCCGTATCTTTTCCGGGATCACGTGCAGGGAAGGGCGGCCGTCAGGCTGCAGCGGCGGGCACAGGCCCAGTAAATTGGTTTGCAGCAGCGCCTCGAGCGGGCGCCCGAAGAGCAGCTCGGCATTGTGGTTGGCGTCGATCAGGCAATCGTTGTCGTTGTCGTACAACAACACGGCGTCGGGCGAACCGGCCAGCACGGCATGGTAATTGACTTCCAGCGTTTGCGCGTGCACGGGGCCGAGCGGGCGCTCGCGCGGCGGCAATTGCGCGTGCAAGGCCAGTTCGACCAGGATTTGTTCGGCCAGGGTCAGGGCGTCAAAGGGAATCTTCAGATAGTCGGCAGCGCCGGCGGCGACGCTGCGGCTTTGCTGTTCGGCGCTGGGCATGGCCGACAGCAGCAGCAGCGGCGCCGCGCGGCGACGGTCGGCCAGGCGCAGGCGGCGGCAAGTGGCGCCCAGGTCGGGGCCGGCCAGCGCCGCGTCGAGCACGATCAGCGCGACGCCGTTGGCGGCCAGGGCTTCGGCCCGTTCGATATCCTCGGCAATCTGGACGTGCAGGTCATGCCGGTCCAACTGGTAAGCCAGTTCGCGCATGCTGGCGCGCGTGGGGGCGACGAGCAAGACGCTCGATTGCCCGGCGGGCGAGGGACTCGCTTGATTCATGGCGGCGCCTTCATGACTGCTAGCATGAGGCAAGTGTATTACATTGCGGGCGGGGTGGGCGATCCGAGTGGCGCTGGCGACGCGCAAATGCAAAACGCCGCAAACTGGTGAAAGTTTGCGGCGCTTGACTGTCTATCCGGTAGATGGTGCCCACGGAGGGACTCGAACCCCCACACCTTACGGCACATGGACCTGAACCATGCGCGTCTACCAATTCCGCCACGTGGGCACTGGTGCTGCTTGTCGCGCTCGATGTTCTGCAACGACGGGCCGAATCATAAGCCTTGGCGGGCGATTGGTCAATGGTGTTTTGCAATGTTTTATGCCGCAAGGGAAGCGGCGTCGTGGCGGCACAAATGCAAAGCGCCGCAAACCGGTGAAAGTTTGCGGCGCTTGACTGTCTATCCGGTAGATGGTGCCCACGGAGGGACTCGAACCCCCACACCTTACGGCACATGGACCTGAACCATGCGCGTCTACCAATTCCGCCACGTGGGCACTGGTACTGCTTGTCGCGCTCGATGTTTTGCAACGACGGGCCGAATCATAAGGCCTGGCGGCCGATCCGGCAATGGTATTTTGTGCCTATTTGCAAGAAATACCCCTTTCGACCTTATGGCCGCATTCTTGTGTCGCGCCATGCGGGGCAGAGGGGCAATGAAAAAACGCCGCAAACTTGTGAAAGTCTGCGGCGTTCTTTACTTATTCGGTAGATGGTGCCCACGGAGGGACTCGAACCCCCACACCTTACGGCACATGGACCTGAACCATGCGCGTCTACCAATTCCGCCACGTGGGCATTGATTCTGCTGCTCTTGCTACTTCTGGTATTATACTGATTTGGCGAGTTTTGCGCCAGATGAACTTTCGTTCCATGCTGCACATCGACTCTGCCTCCTCGCTGCTACACGCTTTTTCAAGTTTATCGCTGCGAGAGACCAAGATTATAGAGGAATATCCGCAGATGTCAAATGCCAGTCTAAAAAATTTTAAAAACGTCGTGCGTTAGGTAAACCGCGTCCACCTCCGGTACACTAACGCCTATCACCGTGTCAATATTGACGGTGACTTCATCGGTCCCGGACCTGTTTGATCACTGTCAATAATAACTATAGAAATACTTTTGAACCAACATACCCACACCATTCCCAGCCGGGAGGAAATTCTCGGCATCTTCCGCAGTGTCAATGCGCCGCTTGATCCGCAGTCACTGGCGCAGTCCCTGGCCGTGCATGCCGACTCCCTGGACGTGCTGGTTCGTCGCCTGAAGGCGATGGAGCGCGACGGCCAGCTGAAGTCCGATGCCAGCGGTGCCTTCGTGCTGGCCGAGCAGGTCGGCTTCATTTCCGGCCGCGTCAGCAGTCACCGCGACGGCTTCGGTTTTGTCATTCCCGACGACGCCAGCCCCGACTTGTTCCTGTCCGAAAAAGAAATGCAGAAAGTGCTGCATGGCGACAAGGTCATGGCGCGCGTGGTCGGCACCGACCGCCGCGGCCGCCCGGAAGGCACCATCGTCGAAGTCGTGACGCGCGCCAACAGTCACATCATCGGGCGCCTGCTCAATGAAAACGGGGTCTGGGTGGTGGCGCCCGAAGACAATCGCATTGGCCAGGATATCCGCCTCGAAGGTTCGCCCGGCAAGGCCAAGGCCGGCCAGATCGTCAGCGTCGAATTGACGGAGCAACCGTCGCGCTTCAAGCAGCCGGTCGGCAAGATCGTCGAAGTGCTGGGGGCGCTTGACGATCCCGGCATGGAAATCGAAATCGCCGTGCGCAAATTTGGCGTGCCGCACATTTTCTCGGCGGCCGCCCTCAAGCAGGCGGCCAAGCTGCCCAGCGAAGTGCGCGACGCCGACCTGGCCGAGCGGGTCGACTTGCGCGACGTGCCGATGGTCACCATCGATGGCGAAGACGCGCGCGACTTCGATGACGCCGTGTATTGCGAGCCGGTCAAGGTCGGGCGCAGCAATTGCTTCCGCCTCATCGTGGCAATTGCCGACGTCAGCCATTATGTGAAGCCGAACGACGCGCTCGACGCCGACGCGCTCGAACGCAGCACCTCGGTGTATTTCCCGCGCCGCGTGATTCCCATGCTGCCTGAAAAACTCTCCAACGGCTTGTGCTCGCTGAACCCCGCCGTCGACCGCCTCACGCTGGTGTGCGACGCCGTCGTCACCGACAAGGGCGAGATCAAGGCTTACCAGTTTTACCCGGCCGTGATCCATTCGGCCGCGCGCCTGACCTATACGGAAGTGGCCGACATCCTCGGCAACACCGACGGTCCCGAAGCGGCCAAGCGGATCGCCATCTTGCCGCACCTGCAAAACCTGAACGATGTCTACCGCGCGCTGTTGAAGGCGCGCAGCGAGCGCGGCGCAATTGATTTCGAAACCACGGAAACGTATATCGTCTGCAATGCGGTTGGCAAGATCGAAAAGATCATTCCCCGTACGCGCAACGAAGCCCACAAGATCATCGAGGAATGCATGTTGGCGGCCAATGTCTGCGCCGCCGATTTGCTGCTGCGCCACAAGCATCCCGGCACTTACCGCATCCACGCCAGCCCGACCAAGGAAAAGCTGACCCAGGTCCGCACTTTCCTCAAGCAAGTTGGCTTGAACCTGGCGGGCGGCGATACGCCGGCCGCTTCCGATTACGCCGAGCTGATGAAGAAGGTCAAGCTGCGTCCCGACGCCGCCCTGCTGCAAACGATGCTGCTGCGCTCGATGCAACAAGCCGTCTACAGCCCGGACAATATCGGCCATTTCGGCCTCGCGTATGAAGCGTATGCCCACTTCACCAGCCCGATCCGGCGCTATCCCGACTTGCTGACGCACCGCGCCATCAAGGCCATCTTGCTGGGCAAGCGCTACGAGCCGAAGATCAGCGATACCAGTGCGCTCAACACCAATGTGTCGAACGCCACCCGCAAGCAGCAAGCCAAGGACAAGGCCGAAGGCAAGCAAAAGCGCGCCGCCGACCTGACCGTGTGGGATGCGCTGGGCGTGCATTGCTCGGCCAACGAGCGCCGCGCCGACGAAGCCTCGCGCGACGTCGAAGCCTGGCTCAAGTGCTATTTCATGCAAGACAAGCTGGGCGAGGAATTCACCGGCGTCATCACCGGCGTCACCACCTTCGGCGTGTTCGTCCAGCTCGACACCTTGTTTGTCGAGGGCCTGGTGCATGTCACCGAACTGGGCACCGACTACTTCCAGTATGACGACGCGCGCCATGAATTGCGCGGCGAACGCACCGGCAAGCGCTACCAATTGACCGACCGCCTGACCGTGCAAGTGGCGCGGGTCGACCTGGAATCGCGCAAGATCGATTTGCGCCTGCTGCCGGAAGCGGGCGCGCCAGCCGTGAATGGCGGCGCCAAGAAGGGCGCCAAGGGCCAGGCCGCCGACGAGCAGGAAAACGGCGGGCCATCCAAGCGCAAGGGCGGCGCCAAGACCATGGTCAAGCCGGGGCCGACCACCCAGTCGCGCCACGAGCTCAAGGCCAGCGATAGCAAACCGGGCAAGCGTTCGGGATCGAAGGCGACCGCACCACGACCAACTGTTTCAAAGTCCAGCAAGAAGAAGCGATAACACATGAAGAATAAAATGATTTTCGGGTTCCATGCGGTGACCTCGCGTCTGCGTCATGAAGCCCAATCGGTGGAAGAGATTTTTGTCGACGCCAGCCGGGTCGACCGCCGCATGCAAGACATGGTGGCCGCCGCCAAGGCGGCCGGCGTGCGCGTGATGCCGGTTGATTCGGCCCGCCTCGACAAGATCGTCGGCACCCGCCGCCACCAGGGCGTGATCGCCTTCGCCGCCGAACTGGCGCTGGCGCGCAACCTCGACGAGCTGCTCGACGCGATCGACGGCCCGCCGCTGCTGCTGGTATTGGACGGCATCACCGATCCGCACAATCTGGGCGCCTGCCTGCGCGTGGCAGACGGTGTCGGCGCGCATGCCGTGATCGTGCCGAAAGACCGCGCGGTCGGCTTGAACGCCACCGCCGCCAAGGTTGCCAGCGGTGCCGCCGAGACCGTGCCTTACATTACCGTGACGAATCTGGCGCGCACCATGCGCGAATTGAAAGAGCGCGACATCTGGCTGATCGGCATGTCCGACGATGGCGAAAAAGGCTTGTATGAAGGCGACTTCAGCGGCCCGACGGCGCTGGTGATGGGCTCGGAAGGCGAGGGCATGCGCCGCCTGACGCGCGACACCTGCGACATCCTGGTCAGCATCCCGATGTTCGGCTCGGTCGAAAGCTTGAACGTGTCGGTTGCCGCCGGCGTCTGCCTGTACGAAGCGCGGCGCCAGCGCTTGGCCAAAGAAGCGGCGTCAAATCCTGCATAAAATCCGCATCAAACCCGCCGGCGGCGTCTTGCCCGTCGGCGCGGTGGCACCCGGAATCCGGTCAAGCGGGCCGGACCAGATCCGGGCCGCTGCCAGCGCGCCGCCGCTGGATCAGTTACCATCATCGTTTCAGCTCCCACCCCATGCCTTATGTTCCACAATTTGCGCGAAGATATCAATAGCATCATCGAACGCGATCCCGCAGCCCGCAACGGCTGGGAAGTGCTGACCTGCTATCCGGGCTTCCAGGCCATCGTGCTGCATCGCCGCGCGCACTGGTTCTGGACGCACCGCATGAAATGGCTGGGGCGCTTCATTTCCTATCTGGCGCGCATCATCACCGGCATCGAAATCCATCCCGGCGCCAGCATGGGGCGGCGTGTCTTCATCGACCATGGTTTCGGCGTGGTGATCGGCGAGACCGCCGTGGTCGGCGACGACTGCACCATTTACCAGGGCGTGACGCTGGGCGGCACTTCGCTGCACACGGGCAGCAAGCGCCATCCGACGCTCGAACGCGGCGTCATCGTCGGCGCCGGCGCCAAGGTGCTGGGCGGCTTCACGGTCGGCGAATACGCCAAGGTCGGCTCCAACGCGGTCTTGCTCAAGGCGGTGCCGGGCGGCGCCACGGCGGTCGGCAATCCGGCCCACATCGTGCAAAAGGACGCCAGCCAGGCGCGCGGTGCGGCGCACTTGTTTTCCGCCTACGGCGTGACGCCGAACGGCGACGATCCCCTGTCGAAAGCCTTGCATGGCTTGATCAATCACGCCGTCATGCAGGAACAGCAAATCGAAGGCATCCTGGCCACTCTGAAGGCGGCCGGGATCGCGTGCCAGGCGCTGCAAGAGTGTGATAAATTCGATTCGGCGCAAATGAATAAATTAGTCGACTAAAGAGGCATGCATGAATACTGAATTGGCTGCAAACGAGAAGGCGACGGATGGCGCGACGCTGCTCGACCTGTTTGAAATCCGGGTGCTGGCGGTGCTGGCCGAGAAGGAAGCTTTGACGCCGGATAATTATCCGCTGTCGCTCAATGCGATCACGAATGGCTGCAATCAATTGTCGAGCCGCGACCCGGTCATTGCCTTGTCGGAAGAAACCGTGGCCGAGGTCTTGCAGCGCTTGATGCAGCGCAAGTTCGTCAACGGTATCACGCAGGCCGGCGCGCGCGTGACCAAGTACGAACACCGCATGCGCATCAAATGGTCGCTCGAGCAAGACAAGCTGGCCATCCTGACCATCCTGATGTTGCGCGGCTTGCAGACGGCCGGCGAAATCCGCACCCGCAGCGGGCGCCTGCATGAATTCAAGTCGGTGGCCGATGTTGAAGTCGGCTTGCAATTCCTGGTCGATAAATATCCGCCGCTGGTGGCGCGCCTCGAGCGCGCCCCCGGCACCAAGGAGCCGCGCTACGGCCACTTGTTGTCGGGCGAGGAAGCGTTGGCGCGGCAAGAAACGGCGGCCGGTTTTTCCGGCACCGTCTTGGCGCCCCAGCAGGGCGGCCGGGTGGCGCAACTGGAAGAAGAAGTGCGCCAGTTGCGCCAGGATATGGATGGCCTGGCCGCGCAATTCGAGGCCTTCAGGAAGCAATTCGAATAGTCCGGCCCGCCGGCTCAGAGGTTGAGAGTTTTTCGGGCGTCTTCTGGCATGCGGAGCGGGCATGATCGAAAGACTCTCAAGCTCTCAGTCTTCCTGGCGCCACTTGCGCAGCCAGATGGCGGCGCCTAGCATGGCGATGCCGGCCGCAGCCCCTATCCACAGGCCCGGCTGGCCGAGCATGCTCCAGGAATCGCTCAACTGCGCGGCGACGCCGCCGTGCCAGTCGCCGCCATGGGCATTCCCAAGGCCGAGCCAGGAACCCGGTATCACGCTGAGCAGCAGGCGTCCCACGATATTGCTCATCAGCCAGGCGATATTCCAGCGGCCGTCAAACATGGCGTTGGCCCAGTAAGTCAGCAGCCCCGTCAGCAAGGGTGCGCCCACCGCCCACAGGAATGCTTTCGAGCGGGCCCAGGCCGATACCATCAGCAGCCAGCCGACCGTCGGCAAGGCCCACAATGCATAGATCGGCAGCATAGCGGCAACCCGCAGCGGGGCCAGGTAAAACTCCGGCCTGGCCAGGATGGCGCTGAAGATGGGGGCGCCGTGCAAGCTCATGCCCAGGCAAGTGAACAAGAGCATCAGCAGCGCGGCGGCGGTCCCTGCGGCCAGGGTGATGGCGGGCGCCACCAGCAGCGCCAGCGCCACCTTGGAGATGACCGTCAGCGTATCCGAGACGGGTAGCGATTTCCAGAACAGCACGCTTTTATCGCGCCGCTCCTCGTACAAGGCGCCCAGGCAGTACAAAAATACCAGTTGGCCCAGCATCAGGTAGAGCGGGGTCGCGGCCAGCATATAGCCGTCGGCCATCTTGGTCGCGATGGCGGGTGCATCGAGCGCGCTCGGGGCGACGCCCTTCTCGAAAGTGGCGGCATGATTGTTGACCTGGAAGTCGACGTGGAAGTCTCGGTCCGACAAGCTATACACCAGCATGGCGGCGGCCAGCAAGGTCATGATCGCGGCCACCGCCGCAGGCGTCCATAGCAGCATGCCCTTGTGTTCCCACAATTCGCGCCGGATCAACCATTTCATTGTTTTCATACTGCGTTTCCTTTCATCGTCGCGACAAACAAGTCGGCCACGCTGGGCGTGCGGGCCTCGCCGAACTGCGCCAATTGCTGGCGCGGCGCGCCGTCAAACAGCATCACCGATTTACCGAAGACATGGCGTTCGCTGAGCGGGCCCAAGGCTTGCGCCGCGCCCACATATTGCGCCTCGACCAGCACTTCCGTGTAACGTTCGCCCACTTCATCCATCGACGCGGCCAAGACTATCTTGCCGTCGCGGATGAACATCAAGTCGGTCAAGATATGCTCGACTTCCTCGATCTGGTGGGTGGTGATCAAGATGGTCTTGTTCTCGTCGAAATAGTCTTCCAGCAAATTCTGGTAAAACTGCTTGCGGTACAAGATGTCCAGGCCCAGCGTCGGCTCGTCAAGCACCAGCAGTTTGGCGTCGATCGCCATCACCAGTGCCAGGTGCAATTGCACCACCATGCCCTTGGACATGGCCTTGACCTTCATGCGCGGCGCCAGCTTGGTATTGGCCAGGTAGCGCTCGGCCTTGGCGCGGTCGAAGCGGGGATGCACGCCGGCCACGAAATCGATGGCGTCGGCCACCCGCAGCCAGCGCGGCAAGATGGCGACATCGGCGATGAAGCAGACCTCTTGCATCAGCTGGTCGCGGCTGGCGCGCGGGTCCAGGCCCAGCACCGTCAATTCGCCGTCGAAGGAACTCAAGCCCAGGATGGCCTTGAGGGTGGTGGTCTTGCCGGACCCGTTGGGTCCGATCAAGCCGACGATGCGCCCGGCTTGGATCTCGAAGCTGACATCGTCGAGCGCGACTTGCTGGCCATAGCGCTTGCTCACGCCCTTGGCGGAAATCACGGCGCTCATGGCGCGCCCCGGCTCGATTGCAGCAATTGCTCGAGGTCGAGGCCGAGCCGGCGTATGCGCTCCAGCATGGCGGGCCACTCGTCGCGGACAAAGCGTTCGCGCTCGCTGGCCAGCAGTTTTTCCAGTGCTCCTTCGGTCACATACATGCCTAATCCCCTGCGTTTTTCCACCAAGGTATCGTCGACCAATTCCTGATAGGCGCGCGAAACGGTGATGGGGTTGAGTTGAAAGTCGGCCGCCACCTGGCGCACCGAGGGCAGGGCGTCGCCGGCTTGCAGCAAGCCGTCGAGCATCATGCCGATCACGCGCTCCTTGAGTTGGCGGTAAATCGGCGCATTGTCGTTCCAGCCTATGGTCATGGCGGGAACTCCCGTGTGAATGGGGTGGACATGGATAATCTCCGTTGTATTAATGTGGTGATGTAGTGAACTATAACACCAATATCCAACACCGGCGGATAATTTGTGGCGCCGAGGAACGGGGCGGTGCTGCTCAATGGTGTGAGGGCTGGCAAGCCGACGCGGCAAAAAAAACTCGCCGCGTTTTCGGTTTTTATTGTTGCGCGCCGCCGTCCAGATTGCAGCGCGTGATGGTGCCATCGGCGTCGAGCGCGATCCAGCCGCCGCGCGCGGGCGCGCTGTCGCAATCCCAATCGGGCAAGACGTAGCGGCGCGTGGCGCCCACCGTGTGCAGGGCAGGGCGGTGGGTGTGGCCGTGTATCATCACTTCGCTGTCCGCGTGCGCAAACACTTGCGCGATCGCTTGCGGGGTCACATCCATGATCTCATACGCCTTGCCGCTTTGTTCCTGGCGGCTGCCCTGGCGCATGCTGGCGATGATGGCCTTGCGTTGCGCCAGGGGCATGGCCAGGAATTGGGCTTGCCACGGCGCTTGGCGCACCATGGCCCGGAATTCCATGTAGTTGATATCGTCCGTGCATTCGGCGTCGCCATGCAGCAAGACGATGCGCCGGCCGCCGATGGTGGCCACGAACGGTTCGGCCAGCAAGGTGGCGCCGGCCGCTTCGGCGAAGCGCGGGCCGACCAGAAAATCGCGGTTGCCGGCGATCCAGTAGACGGCCACGCCGGCGTCGGCCACGCGCTTGAGGGCGGCGGCCACTTGTTGGTGGAAAGGGTCGGTCAAATCGTCGTCGCCGGCCCAGTATTCGAACAAGTCGCCCAGTATATACAGTGCTTGGGCCGCCACCGCGCGCTGTTCCAGGAAATCGAAGAACGCCAGACTGGTGCGCGGATGGGAAGCCTGCAGGTGCAGATCGGAAATGAACAGCGCCAAAGGGCGCGCGCCAGGCATCGTCATCGTGCGAGACAAGTGCTGGCCGTATAACCATGCCTGTGCATCATGCTGATTACGCCGCTTCGATTTTTTCGATGATGACGTCGGTCACCGGCACGTCTGCAAACATGCCGGTGCGCGAAGTCTTGACGGCGCGGATCGCGTCGACTACTTCCTTGCCGCCCGTGACCTTGCCGAACACGGCGTAGCCCCAGCCGTCCTGGCCTGGATAGTCGAGGAAACTATTGTTCTTGATGTTGATGAAAAATTGCGCCGACGCCGAATGGGGATCGGAAGTGCGCGCCATTGCCAGCGTGTAATTGTCGTTTTTCAAGCCATTCTTGGCTTCGTTCTCGACTGTCTTGTCGGCTGCTTTTTGTTTCATGCCCGGCTCGAAGCCGCCGCCTTGAATCATGAAGCCGTCGATGACGCGGTGGAAAATGGTGTTGTTGTAATGGCCGGCGTTCATGTAGGCGAGGAAGTTTTCAACCGACTTTGGCGCTTTTTCGGCGTCCAGTTCGGCCGTGATCTGGCCCAGATTGGTGGTGATGATAACTGCTGTCATGATAAATCCTGGTTCTAGGGTGGGGTTGATGGGGCGGCCCCGTCATGTGGGACGGAGCCAGGACGTTATTTTACAGTTTTGTGGGCCGTTGCCACCAGGGTGGCCGATTCGATCACGATCGGCGTCACCGGCACATTCTGGAAGGGGCCGGCGTCGGCTACGGGCACGCCCTTGATCTTGTCGACCACGTCCATGCCGCTGATGACCTTGCCGAACACGGTGTAGCCGAAGCCATCCTGGCCCGGATAGTCGAGCGCGCTATTATTGCCGACATTGATGAAAAACTGCGCCGTGGCCGAATGCGGGTCCGGGGTGCGCGCCATGGCGATGGTGTAGGGCAGGTTTTTCAAGCCATTCTTGGCTTCGTTCTGGACCGGCTTGTTGGTCGGCTTTTGCGCCATCTTCTTGTCGAAGCCGCCACCCTGTATCATGAAGCCGTCGATGACGCGGTGGAAAATCGTGCCCTTGTAAAAACCGCTCTTGACGTACTGTAAAAAGTTTTCCACGCTTTGCGGCGCTTTTTCCTGGTCCAGTTCCACCACGATCACGCCCATGCTGGTCTTGAGCGTCACTTGCGGCGCTTGCGCTGCGGCCAGCACCGCGCCGCTGAGCGTCAGGCCGGCGAACAGGGCCATGAATTTGGCGAAAAATGGCATGCTGCGGACTTTTGTTTCTTGCATAATGGCTTCCTCAAAGTGATGTCGGTTTGGATACAAAGAAGTGAAAATTCGCGCTTGCGACGTAAAATCCTAGGGCATATCGGGCCAGTATGGTTTTTATCAATGTTATACTTGACCCGGACGTCCCATTCTAACAAAGAAGAACAGCGGCTCTGATAGTTTCTGGATAGTACGATGATGCCAGGCGCGGCGCTAGCAGTCCGCGCCCGCCCTTCGTATTGCCCGGCTGTCAGCCCGCTATACCTGCAAGAGTACGATGAGCAATCTAAAGATTTACAACACGCTGGCACGCGAAAAGCAAACATTTGTTCCTATCGAAGCGGGCAAGGTGCGCATGTACGTGTGCGGCATGACCATCTACGACTATTGCCATATCGGCCATGCGCGCATGATGATGGCGTTCGACGTGGTCTACCGCTGGCTGAAGGCCTCCGGTTTCGACGTCACGTATGTGCGCAATATTACCGATATCGAGGACAAGATCATCCGCCGCGCGGTGGAAAACGGCGAGACGATTTCGCAACTGACCACGCGCTTCACGCGCTATATGGACGAGGATACTGGCGCGCTCGGCATCTTGCCGGCCGACCACGTGCCGCGCGCGACCGCCTATGTACCGGAAATGCTGAGCATGATCGCCACCCTGGAGCAGCGCGGTCTGGCTTACCAGTCCGGCGATGGCGATGTCAATTACGCGGTGCGCAATTTCCCCAACTATGGCAAGTTGTCCGGCAAGTCGCTCGACGACTTGCGCGCCGGCGAGCGCGTCGACGTCAACACGGGCAAGCGCGACCCGCTCGACTTCGTGTTGTGGAAGTCGGCCAAGGAGTCCGAGCCGGAAGAAGTGAAATGGGATTCGCCATGGGGCCGTGGGCGTCCGGGCTGGCACATCGAGTGCTCGGCGATGGCGTGCGCGCTGCTGGGCGAGCAATTCGACATCCATGGCGGCGGCGCCGACCTGCAATTCCCGCACCATGAAAACGAGATCGCCCAGTCCGAGGGCGCGTTCGGCCATACCAGCGTCAATTACTGGATACATAATGGCTTCGTGCGCCTGGACAATGAGAAAATGTCCAAGTCGCTGGGCAATTTCTTCACGATTCGGGACGTGCTGAAAAAATTCGACGCCGAGGTGATCCGCTTCTTCATCTTGCGCGCCCATTACCGCAGCCCGCTCAATTATTCCGACGTCCACCTCGACGATTCCCGCGTCGCCTTGACGCGCCTGTACACGGCGTTGGCCGAGTCGGCGCCGGACGCCGCCCCGCTCGACTGGAACGAAGCGCACGCGCGCCGTTTCGCCGAGGCCATGGATGACGATTTCAATACCCCGGTGGCGCTGGCGGTGCTGTTCGACCTGGTCACGGAAGTGAACAAGGGTAAGTCGGCGGCCCTGGCGCGCCAATTGAAGGCCCTGGCCGGCGTACTGGGCCTGCTGGAGCGGGCGCCGCAGCAATTCCTGCAAGCGGCAGTGGGCGATAGCGAGCAAGCCGGCGCGGCCGGCGTGGAGCAGGAGATCGCGCGGCGCAGCGCCGCCAAGAAGGCGCGCGACTTCGCGCTGTCGGACCAAATCCGGGCCGATTTGCTGGCCGCCGGCATCATCCTGGAAGACAAGCCGGACGGATCGACCAACTGGCGCCGCGCATGATGGCCTTGACCAAGGACGGCGCCGGGGTGGTGGCAGTGCCGCCCTATTGGGAGGAAGCGAAGATCGAGCTGATGAAGCGCGACCGCATCATGAAAAAGCTGATCCCGCAATTTGGCGACTTGCACCTGGTCGGCCATGGCGACCCGTTCACGACCCTGGCGCGCTCGGTGGTGGGCCAGCAAATCACGCCGAAGGCGGCCGATATCGCCTGGCAAAAGCTGTTGCTGGCGTGTCCCAAGTGCACCCCGGGCCAAGTCTTGAAGGCGGGCGCGGAGCAATTGTCGGCCTGCGGCTTGTCCAAGCGCAAGACCGAATATATCCTCGACCTGGCCGACCATTTCAAGGCCAAGCGGGTGCATGCCAGCCAGTGGGATCAGATGGATGACGAAGCCGTGATTGCCGAGTTGGTGCAAATTCGCGGCATCGGACGCTGGACAGCGGAGATGTTTTTGATATTTAATCTGTTGCGCCCCAATGTCTTGCCGCTCGACGATCCCGGTTTGATCCTGGGCATCAGCGTCAATTACTTTTCCGGCGAGCCCGTGTCGCGCAGCGATGCGCGTGAAGTGTCGGCCAATTGGGAACCGTGGCGCACGGTCGCAACCTGGTACTTGTGGCGCAGCCTGGACCCGGTTTCGGTTCCGGTAGAATAGCGACCATGGCCGCGCGGGCGACCGCCGCGGCCGCTAATAATATGGAGGTTTAATGACTAAAACGACTTTCCTCGCCTTCGAGCAACCGATCGCCGAACTCGATTCCAAGATCGAAGAGTTGCGTTTCGTGCAAGACGATTCGGCCGTCGACATCTCCGAAGAGATCGACCGCCTGGCCAAGAAGAGCCAGCAATTGACCAAGGATATCTACGCCAAGCTGACGCCGTGGCAAGTGGCGCAAATCGCGCGCCACCCGCAGCGTCCCTACACCATGGATTACGTGAACGAAATCTTCACCGATTTCCACGAATTGCACGGCGACCGCAGCTACGCCGACGATTTGTCCATCGTCGGCGGCCTGGCCCGCTTCAACGGCCAGCCCTGCATGGTGATCGGCCACCAGAAGGGGCGCGACACCAAGGAACGCGCGCTGCGCAATTTCGGCATGCCCAAGCCGGAAGGTTACCGCAAGGCCATGCGCCTGATGAAAGTGGCCGAGAAATTCAATTTGCCGATCTTCACCTTTGTCGACACCCCGGGCGCCTTTCCCGGCATCGACGCGGAGGAGCGCGGCCAGTCGGAAGCGATCGGCCATAATCTGTATGTGATGGCGGAATTGAAAGTGCCGCTGATCGCCACCATCATCGGCGAAGGCGGCTCCGGCGGCGCGCTGGCGATTGCCGTCGGCGACACCGTCTTGATGCTGCAATACTCGACCTATGCCGTGATTTCGCCGGAAGGTTGCGCCTCGATCTTGTGGAAGACGTCCGAGCGGGCCGCCGACGCGGCCGAAGCGCTGGGCTTGACGGCGCACCGCCTGAAGGCGATGGGCTTGATCGACAAGATCATCAACGAGCCGCTGGGCGGCGCCCACCGCGACCCGAAGCAGATGGCGACCTTGCTGAAGCGCGCGCTGGCCGATTCCTTGCGCCAATTCCACGGCATGAAAACCAAGGACTTGCTGCAAGCGCGTCATGACAAGCTGATGAGCTACGGCAAATTCAAGGAAACCACGCCGACCGAATAATCGTCCGCAGCCATGTCCTTGTAAAGGGGGCAGATTCCAATTTTGCCTGGCAAGATTGGATCTGTCCCCTGTTTCGTTTTAATATTGGAGCACACTTGAAGAAGCAACACACCGGCGCCTTGTCGGACACCTTTGCGCGCGCCTTGTCAGCTTGCGGGCAACGCGCCGGCGGCGCGCCGGCGCGCATGGCCATCGCCCTCAGCGGCGGCCTCGATTCCTCGGCCCTGCTGCACCTGGCGCACGCGTACGCGCGCGCCCAGCAGATCGCCCTGTACGCCTTCCACATCCATCATGGCATCAGCTCCAATGCCGACGCCTGGCTGGCGCACTGCGAGGGCGCCTGCGCCGCGCTTGGCATCGTCTTCGAGGCGCGCCGGGTGGCGCTCGAACGCAGTGCCAAGACCGGCATCGAGGAAGCGGCCCGCAAGAGCCGCTACGCGGCCCTGGGTGCCTTGTGCCGCGCGCATGGTGTGACGCTGTTGCTGAGCGCCCACCACCAGGACGACCAGGCCGAGACGGTGTTGCTGCAATTGCTGCGCGGCTCGGGCACGGCCGGCATGTCGGGCATGGACGCGGCCAACGCCGCGCCCGAACTGCTCGGCAATCCCGAGCTGGTGATGGCGCGGCCCTTGCTGCCGGTTTCGCGCAAGCAACTGGAAGCCTATGTGGCGGCCCACGCCATCGCTCATATCGACGACGAATCGAATCACGACCCCCGTTACGCCCGCAACGCCTTGCGCCATCAGGTCATGCCGGTGCTGGCGCAAGCCTTTCCCGGCTTCCAGGAGCGCTTCGCGCGCAGCGCCCAGCACGCGCAATCGGCGCAGCGTCTGCTGGTCGAACTGGCCACCCAGGACTTGGCCGCCTGTCTTGATGGCGAGTGCATCGATATCGGCAAGCTGCGCCTGCTCAGCGCCGACCGTTGCTACAATCTGTTGCGCCACTGGTTCGGCACGCGCCACTTGCGCATGCCGTCAACTGCCTGGCTGGCTGAAATGCTGGCGCAATTGCTGGAAGCGCGGCCCGACGCGCAATTGCTGGTCACGCACCCCGATTGCCATGTGCGGCGCCACCGCGAACGCCTGTTCCTGACGCCCAAGCTGGCCGAACTGGCCGGCAGCCGCGACGACGATGACGACGATACGCCGGGGCAAGCCTTCGTCTGGCGCGGCGAGGCGGCGCTGGCCTTCCCGGCCTATGGCGGAACCTTGTATTTCGACCCGGCCGAGCAGGGCCTGGACGCGGCCTGGTTGCGCGGGCAAGACTTGATGATCGACTTCCGCAAGGGCGGCGAACGGCTCAAGCTGGCCGCCAACCGGCCCACCAAGACCTTGAAATACCATTACCAGGCCTTCGACGTGCCGGCCTGGGAGCGCGCGCGCCTGCCCATCGTGAGCACCCCGGCGCATGTGCTGTTTGCGGCCGGCATCGGCATGGATAGTGTGCACTTGAGTCTGGACCCGGCGCCGCGCGTTGGCCTGCGCTGGGTTGCCGACTGAGGCGTCGGTTGGCGTGGGCCGGACTGCGTGGCGCGGCCTGCGCGGCCCGGCCTGCGCGGCCCGGCCTGACTACGTCGATCGGGTATGTCCTTATGCCGATTCGGTATGAGTTTATGTACTTTTTGCCTTGTTATTTTGCAGTGTGGCATGTAGAGTAAAGCCCTCTTTTTTATTCTTCTTGACCGGAACTTCACTCTTATGGCACTAATCGTCCACAAATATGGCGGTACGTCGATGGGCTCGACCGACCGTATCAAGAACGTCGCGCTGCGTGTTGCCAAATGGCATGACGCAGGGCATCAAATTATCGTGGTGCCGTCCGCGATGTCCGGTGAGACTAACCGTCTGATCGGCCTGGCCAAGCAAATCATGGATCAACCCGATCCGCGTGAACTCGACATGATCGCCTCGACCGGCGAACAAGTGTCGGTTGGCTTGCTGTCGATGGCATTGCTGGCGATCGGCAAGCAAGCCGTGTCCTATGCCGGCTGGCAAGTCGCGATCAAGACCGACTCGGCCTTCACGAAAGCGCGCATTCAATCGATCGACGACGTCAAGGTCAAGCGCGACCTGGACGCCGGCAAGATCGTCATCATCACCGGTTTCCAGGGTGTCGATGAAAACAATAACATCTCGACCCTGGGGCGGGGCGGTTCCGACACCTCGGCGGTGGCGATCGCGGCGGCGATGAAGGCGGCCGAATGCCTGATCTTCACCGACGTCGACGGCGTCTACACGACCGACCCGCGGGTGGTGTCGGAAGCGCGCCGGCTCAAGACCATCACCTTTGAGGAAATGCTGGAACTGGCATCGCTGGGCTCGAAAGTGCTGCAAACCCGCTCGGTCGAATTCGCGGGCAATTACCGCGTGCCGACCCGGGTCTTGTCGTCGCTGACGGACCCGCTGTTGCCGATGGAAATAGAAGCCAATTCAGGCACCCTGATTTCGTTTGAGGAAGACACTAATATGGAACAAGCAGTCATCTCCGGTATCGCGTTCAACCGCGACGAGGCCAAAATCACCGTGCTGGGCGTGCCCGACCGGCCTGGCGTCGCTTACCACATCCTGGGGCCGGTGGCCGACGCCAACATCGAAGTCGACATGATCATCCAGAACCAGTCGGTCGACGGCAAGACCGACTTCACGTTCACCGTGTCGCGCGGCGAATACCACGCGGCGATGGCGGTGCTCAACGGCACCAAGGAAGATATCGGCGCCACCAGCATCATCGGCGACGCCAAGGTGTCGAAATTGTCGGTGGTGGGGGTGGGCATGCGCAGTCATGTCGGGGTCGCCTCGCAAATGTTCCGTACCCTGTCGGAAGAGGGCATCAACATCATGATGATCTCCACTTCCGAAATCAAGATCTCGGTTCTGATCGATGAAAAGTACATGGAATTGGCCGTGCGCGCCCTGCATAAAGCCTTTGATTTGGAAAATGGATAATATTTTCAAAAAAACCGCCTGATTCCTTGACCAAATCGAATCCAATGGATATTATGGCGGTCGTCTGCTCTAGCGAAGTTAGCTCTTGCAGACATAGTTGAGAAGTCAACTAGGAGACGTGGCCGAGTGGCCGAAGGCACATCCCTGCTAAGGATGCATACGGCTTATACCTGTATCGTGAGTTCGAATCTCACCGTCTCCGCCAGTATTCTGTAAATTGGTTGTAAGTCATTGATTAATAGGCCCTTTGTTGGGCCTATTTTCATTTTAGGTGCTACCCCAGCCTGTCGTCGGTGCTACCCGAAGTACGTGCTGTGTGGTGTCTCCAGATATTTTTCGTAGTTTTCTTGCAATTTCTTGGAAAAAACTAACCACGGTCGCTGTACTTCGGACATTCACACTGTTCAGGAGTATCGATATGGCCAACGTCCCTCACCTTTTTCCTCCGCAAACAGCTGCGCAACCATCAACGACGAAGCGACGCCCACCCGCTTTACGTCAACCGGCCGCCGGTGCGGCGTTTCCCCCGTACCTGTCGCAGCGCAACGGTGTTTTCTACTTCAAGCGAAAGATTCCGGCGAGTCTAGTTCAGGCTTTTGGAAACCAGGCGCAAATTTGGAAGTCACTCGAAACGGCGGATTTCTCCGTGGCCTGTCGCCAGTTGGCGAAGGAAACCGCGGCCTTCGAATTGCGTGTCGCGACTGTCCGCCTCCGTATGGTGAGCGAGGGCATGCCGATTGCACCGACGTCGAACGTAATTGCACTGCGCGAGGACATGATTGCTGCACTGGTGCAGCGGTACTACGTCCATATGCTCGACAGGGAGGAGCAGGAACTGAAGGCGATGCGTCCAATTTGCGTTGCCGACCTCAAGCAGCGCATGGACGACGTCGATGAGACATTGCAATATTACCGGCTCGCGTCAACCTGCGGAGATTACTCTGCGGTCGAGGAGACGGCAAGGCAGATTCTGGCCGGAGAAGCCTTATCTGCCCGCGCCGGTTCGGAAATCCACACGCAATTTTGCGAAGTGCTGTTGGCGACCGAAGTCAAGATTCTGAATGAGCAGCGAGCTCGGCTGGATGGAAACAAGCAGCCAACGCCACAAGCACCACTTCCTATTCGACTTCAACCGACGTTGACTGACTACCTCAACACTTGGATGAATGCCAAAATCCGCCCCCAGAAAACGCTTGATACGGCATCGTTCATGGTGCGGCTATGGAATGAGTTGATGGGTGACAATCCTGCAGCGACAATTACCCGCGTGCACGTCAAGTCGTTTCGAGACAAATTATTGGCTCGCGAGCTTGCCACCGAAACAATCAAAAACCGGCTAGGATTGTTGGCTGCGGTCGTCAACACGTACAACGAGGAGAACGATATTGAGGGAGTGAGCAACCCGTTCCAAAAAATTCCCGTTCAGGATAACGGGCAGCACGTTCGTGCCCTCAAAGACCGACGCGCATTCGAAACGGGAGAACTCAATAAACTCTATAGCAGCGCGCTTTTTACCGAGCATAAGTTGCCGAGAGGACAAGTTGGTGAGGCCGCGTACTGGATGCCACTCATGGGGCCTTTTGTGGGGGCTCGCATCGAAGAGCTTGCGCAGATGCGGCTGGTCGATATCGAAATTATCAACGGGGTGTGGAGTCTCCGTATCTGTAACCTCGACCGGGCGACACAGAAGCTAAAGAATTCAAATAGCTTTCGGCGGGTGCCGATTCATGATGAACTTATCAGCCTCGGCTTTTTGCGCTATGTGTGCGACCTGAAGCGACGTGGCGAGGAACGTCTGTTTCCGACGCTACGGGCCGATAACAAATATGGAATTTGGTCGAACGCGGTCGGTCAGTCCCCCTGTGTCAAACTGTTGTGAGACAACTTCATCACGCTAATTAAGGAAGTTGACACACATGGATTCTAAAATGACAATAATAGCTGAGCAGC
>JBEONR010000049.1:0-37822 GCA_040544385.1 Oxalobacteraceae bacterium GrIS 1.11 | reverse complement strand
GGCGCCATTCTGGATAGCCTGCTGTGCGATGCGGTTGGCACCGGGCCGCGATGCGAACGCTGGCTTCGGTTAGCTGAAGATCAGCGCTAATCAATTTTTTTTATGGGCCTGCGCTGCGTCAAGGCCGCAAGCGATAATAGCGCCACAGCAAGCGCGCGTCGTGCAGGATCGGGCCGATTGCCAGCGCGGCCAGCACCACCGCCAGGATGATGGTGGCGGAAAATCCGATATGCTTGAAGCCGAGCGCGCCCGAGACGCCGCCGGTAAAGAAAAACGTTATCAACAGCGCATGCAGTTTCAATTTCTCGCGGTTGGCGCGCACCACCAGCGTCGGCAGCGGCCGGCGGTTGTAATAAAACAGCTTGCCCAGTTCAATCCCGATATCGGTGGACATGCCCGTGATGTGGGTAGTTCGTATCACCGCGCCCGAGACCTTGGTGATGATGGCGTTTTGCAAACCCATGATAAAGCACAGCAGCAAGACGGTGACCGGCGCCAGAATGTCATGCATGGCGGCCAAATGGGTGCCGGCCAGGCCGAATACCAGCAACAGGGCCGCTTCGAGCATCAGACTGAGCGCATATTGGCTGCGCAATCTGCGCCGTCTGGCCCAGTTGACCAGCAGCGCGGTGAGCGCGGCGCCGGCCACGAAGGCCAGCCAGGCCGCCAGGGCTGCCAGCGCAACGGTGACATTGCCGAGCGCTAAGTCATCGGCCATGCTGGAGACGATGCCTGTCATGTGGGAGGTGTAACCGCCGATGGCGAGGAAGCCGCCGGCGTTGACCGCGCCAGCCACGAAAGCGAGTACGCAGCCGAGGTGACGGTCGGAGCGGCTGTCGCGTTTTTCGCCGCTTAAGTGAGACAGGTAGTGGAAAGGCATTGGTTCCGGTAGTGGGCGAATCCGCTGCGGCGGTTGCCGCAGGCGCTGGTCCTGGGTATCACTGCTCAATGCCGGGGCCGGCTATCCTATTATCGACCTTTTCGCCTTATCCCGCCATTCTCCCGCCATTCTCCCGCCATTTTCCCGCCCATCATGCGCCGTCAAAGATTGCGCGCCACAAGGCGACCACATTGTCGGCGTGGGCGCGCACCTGTTCCGGCTCGACCCGGGCCAGATCTTGTCCCTGCAAGCGCATTTGATGTTGCATCTTGCGCAGGGCACGGTAAGCGTCGCCAGCCTTGGCCGCCAGTGCCGGCTCGATCAGGCCCAGTTCGCCGCACAATTTGAGCAGGGCAATATTGCCGGTATTGGTGGTCAATTGCGGATGCCGGGCCGCGTATTGCAGCACCAGGAATTGGGTGATGAATTCCACGTCGATCATGCCGCCCGGATCTTGCTTCAAGTCGAACAGGGCGGAGCGGTTCGGGTTGGCGTCGAGCATCTTCTTGCGCATCGCCAGCACTTCCTGTTTCAGCGGGCCGTTTTCCGGGCGTTCCCGGCGCAACACGTTTTCGCGGATTTGCTCGAAGCGCTCGCCGATGGCGGCGTCGCCGGCGCAAAAGCGCGCCCGCGTCAGTGCCTGGTGTTCCCAGACCCAGGCCGAGCTGTCCTGGTAGCGCTCGAATGCTTGCACGCTCGATACCAGCATGCCGGAGGCGCCGTCCGGGCGCAGCGCGATATCGATATCGAACAAGATGCCGGCCGAGGTGTGCGAGGTCATCCAGGTGATGAAACGCTGCGCCAGCTTGGCGTACAGGCCGGGCGCGTCCTGGTCGTCGTCGTCGAACAGGAAGATCACGTCGAGGTCGGAGACATAGCCGAGTTCCTTGCCGCCCAGCTTGCCATACGCGATCACGGCAAATTGTGGCACATCGCGGTGGCGCGTGCTCAAGGCTTGCCAGGCAGCCTGGATGGTGGCGGCGACGATGATGTCGGCCAGCTTGGAGAGGTAATCGGCGAGTTTTTCCACCGTCAGGTCGCCGGCCAGGTCTTGCGCCAGCCAGTGGAATAATTGCGCATGGTGGACTTCGCGCAAGATATCCATCTGGCGCTCGGTGTCGCCGGCCGCGCTGGATAATTGCTGGCGCAAGTCGACCGCCAGCGCGATCGGGTCGGGCACGTCGTTGCGGATGCGCGCGTCCAGCAATTCATCGAGCAGGATCGGGTGCTGGGTCAGGAATTTGGCGGCCCAGCCGCTGGCGCACACCATGCGCACCACCCGTTCCAGCGTGTGCGGATATTCGGTCAGCAACGACAGGTAGGCCGAGCGACGTGCGATCGCTTCCAGGAAGTCGAGCAGGCGCCCCAGTGTGTCTTGCTGGTTGCCGCCGCCCACTTCGCGCGCGTGCTTGGCGATCAGGGGCAGGGCCGCGTTGACCAGCGCCACCAGGCGGTTGCGGCTCGCTTCCGGCAGCGATTGCAGGCGCGGCGCTTGCCAGGTGGCGATCAGGCGCCGGGCGGCGCTGGCCGGATCGCTGAAGCCGAGCGCGGCAAAGCGCGCCTCGATCGCCTCATGGTTGTCGGGATCGGCGCAATCATTGCTGGCCTGCGGGTCGAGATTGCCGTCGGCCGGGGCCGCGCTCTTGTCGCTGAAGATGGCGTCGAACTGGCCGGCGACGAAGCTGCGGTGCGCTTCCAGTTGGCCCAGCAGGGTGGCGGTGTCGGCCAGGCCCATCATCTGGGCCACGATCAGGCGGTCGGCCTCGCTGGCTGGCAAGGTGTGGGTCTGGGCATCGTCGAGGTATTGCAGGCGGTGTTCCAGCTTGCGCAAAAAAGTGTAGGAAGCGAGCAATTGCTCGACAATTTCGGCCGACAGCAGCGATTTTTCGGCCAGCACGCGCAGGGTGCCGCGCGTGGAGCGCTCGCGCAGCGCGCTATCGCGCCCGCCCCGTATCAATTGGAATACCTGGGCCAGGAATTCGATTTCGCGGATGCCGCCGCGACCTAGCTTGACGTTATTGCTGCGGTCCGGGTGCAAGCGTTCCTGGCGGCCCACCTCGGCGCGGATTTGCGCATGCATATTGCGGATCGCGTCGATCACGCCGAAATCGAGGTAGCGGCGGAATACGAAGGGCCGCACGATCGCGTCCAGCGCGGCAATATCGTCGGGCTTGCCGCTGACGGCGCGCGCCTTGACCCAGGCGTAGCGCTCCCATTCGCGGCCCTGGACGATCAGGTATTGCTCGACCATGCCCAGGCTGGCCGCCAGCGGGCCGGAGCCGCCGTTCGGGCGTAGCGCCATGTCGACCCGGAAAGTGAAGCCGTCTTCGGTGATCTCGGACAGGGCGGCAATCAGCTTCTTGCCCAGGCGGATGAAAAACTCATGGTTCGACAAGGGCCGCTGGCCGGCCTCGGTGGGCCGCGTGTCGCCGTCTTCCGGATAGACGAAGATCAAGTCGATGTCGGACGAGACGTTGAGTTCGCCGCCGCCCTGCTTGCCCATCGCCAGCACCATCAATTCCTGCTCCTGGCCCGATTCGTGGCCGACCGGCATGCCGTGCGCGGCCACGCTTTCCAGCATCAAGGCCCGCAAATGGGTCTGGATCGCGAAATCGGCGAACGCCGTCATGGCGGCCACCACTTCGGCCAGGTCGGCCTGGCCATCGAGGTCGCGCCGTATCAAGCTGGCCACCAGCAGGTTGCGCAGGCGCCGCATGGCGCGCGGCAAGGCCAGGCCGCCGGCGCCTTCTTGCGCCAGCAGGGCGCCGAAATCGGGTTCGGCCAGCGAGGCGCGCGACAATTGCTCGACCTTGGCGGCGCGCTCGGGGGCGGCGGCCAGCCAGCGCTGGTAGAAACGGGAAGCGGACATCAGGGGGGAATGGCTCATGGTTGGCGGTAGGGGGGATAGGGTTGGCGGTGAATAGTGGATAAGCGGCGGCTAAGGGGCGTCGTTGGGCCGGGGTATGCGGTAGAATTGGGCTGCGGACGGTCAAGCGTGTCGCCCGCGACGGTCGTTGGCAGATCGATGGTAAGGGAGGCGCCGCCCGGAAGCAAGTGCGCCGTGTATTCTGGCGATGTCAGCTATTTTTTTGCCGGACCGATTTATTAGCTTATTGATGCAAAAACCACCAGAGCAGACTGTAGCAACCCATGTGCCCCTGGCGCTGCGTTGGCACAGGATTCGTACCGTCTATCGGATTTGCAACCTCGCCACCCACCATGTGCTGGGCTTCACCGTCAAGCTGGCCTTGCTGGTGTATTTCCTGTTCGCCATCCTGTTCTTGTTCCTGCGCTACGCGATCTTGCCCAATATCGATTATTACAAGGGCAATATCGAGCAATTGGCCGGCAAGGCGCTGGGCAACGACGTGTCGATTGCCCGTATTTACGCGTCCTGGAGCGGCTTGCGGCCGAACTTGTTCCTGGGCGACGTCAGCTTGCGCGACCGCGCCGGCCGCCAGGTGCTGAGCCTGCCCAGCGTGTCGGCCACGCTGTCGTGGTGGAGCCTGGTGGGCGGGGTCCGCTTCGAATCGCTGGAATTGATCCGTCCCGACCTGGAAGTGCGGCGCGACGCCGACGGCAAGGTGTATGCGGCCGGGGCCTGGCTCAACCCGCCCCATGGCGATGACGGCAAGGGCGCCGACTGGTTGCTGGCGCAGCGCGAGATCGTGATACGTGACGGGCGCCTGCATTGGATCGACGCCTTGCGCGGCGCGCCGCCTTTGGCGCTCGACAAGGTCAACCTGGTCTTGCGCAATCAGTGGCGCCGGCACCAGTTCGGCTTGCAGGCGACGCCGCCGGCCAGCCTGGCCGCGCCCATCGACGTGCGGGCCGATTTTTCCCATCCCGCGTTTGCGGCCCGGGTCTCGGACGTCAGCATGTGGAAGGGCGAATTGTTTGCCGACTTGAAAGATGCCGACCTGGCGGCCTGGAAAAATTATCTCGATTATCCGTTTGAGCTGAACCGGGGACGCGGCGCGCTGCGCGCCTGGCTCAGCCTGGACCACGCCAAGCTGGCCGGCTTCACGGCCGACGTCGGCCTGGCCGATGTGGTGGCGCGCCTGGGGCACGACTTGCCGCCGCTCGATCTGGTCAAGGTCGGCGGCAGGGTGTCGGCCAGGGAAGACTTCCCGCCCGAAATGCAAGACGGCTCGCCGAACGGCAAGCCGGACGACGGCAAGCCGACTTTCGGCGCCGCCGGCCACGCCGTCACCCTCAGCCATTTTTCACTGGAAACGCGGGATGGCTTGAGTTTGCCGCCGACTTCGCTCTCCGAGCGCTATGTCGCGCCCACGCGCGGCCAGCCGCGCCGCACCGAAATCAAGGCCAGGCAGCTGGACTTGCAAATCCTGGCCGCGCTGGCCCAGCGCCTGCCCTTGAGCGCGGAGCAGCGCAAGACCCTGGAGCAAGTGGCGCCGCGCGGGCGCTTGCAGAATTTCTCGGCCGAGTGGCAAGGCGAATTGCCCCATGTGGCATCGTTTCGCGTGCGCGGCCAATTACTGGGACTGGGCTTGCAGCCGCAGCCGGCCCGCCCGGCCCAGCCGAAAACGGCGCAGCAGCCTGCGCTGCCGGCCGTGGCGTCAATTCCCGGCTTCGAGAACTTGACGGGCGCCATCGATGCCAGCGAGCGGGGCGGCAACGTCAGCCTCAAGTCCAGTCAATTGAAGTTGCTGATGCCGGGCTATTTCAGCGAACCGGAAATGCCGTTCGAGCAACTCAATCTGCAGGCGCGCTGGTCTTACGAAGCCAAGGATCAATTGCGCGTCACCATCGATGGTATGGATTTCATCGAGCAAGGTTTGAGCGGCACGCTCAAGGGCAGCCAGGTATTGCCCTTGAACGCGGCGCCCGGCAAGGGCTTGGGCACGGCCGATTTCAGCGGCACGCTGAATCATTTTCAGATCAATACCATCGAGCGCTATCTGCCGCTGCAAACCCCGGCCAATTTGCGGGCCTGGCTGGTCGGCGCGCTCGAAGGCGGCATGGCCCAGGATGTCAGCGTGCGCCTGCGCGGCGAGCTGGCCCATTTCCCCTTCAAGGGCGACAGCGCGGCCGAGCGTGGTCGCGGCGAATTCCGCGTCGCCGGCCGCCTTGAGGATGCCAAATTGAATTATTCCCCGGGCCATTATGCGGCGGACGGCGTGGCGCCGCTGTGGCCGCAGGCCGAGCATATCCGCGGCCGCTTCCTGTTCGAGCGGGCCCGCATGGAAATCGACGGTGATACCGCCACCACCGGCGGCGCCGCCCTGAGCGGCGTGAAGGCGGTGATTGCCGACCTGTCCAGCCACGACAAAATGCTCGAAATCGATGGCAATGCCTACGCGCCCATGCAGGAATACTTGAAATACGTGGCCGCCAGCCCCGTGCTGGAATGGATTTCCCGGTTTACCGAAGACACCACGGCCAGCGGCGGCGCCAAGCTGGCGCTGAAATTGCGCCTGCCCTTGAACCATATGCCCGACGCCAAGGTGCAGGGTGGCTTGCAATTGATGGGCAACGATATCGTGCTCTTCAAGGACTTGCCGCCTGTGCAAGGCTCCCTGGGCAAGATTGAATTTAATGAAAAAGGCGTCAACTTGAATGGCTTGAACGGCAGCTTCCTGGGCGGGCCGCTGGCGATCTCGGGCGGCAGCTTGCGCGACAATTCGATTCAGGTACGCATTGCCGGTGGCCTCACCGTGGACGGTTTGCGCAAGACTTATCCGGCGGCAGTGATGCAGCGCCTGGCCAGCCACTTGAACGGCGGCGCCCGCTACAGCGGCGTAATCACGGCGCGCGAGCATCAGGTGCAAGTGGCTGTCGAGTCGAACCTGGTCGGCCTGGGCCTGGATTTCCCGGCCCCGGCCAGGAAGGCGGCCGGCGACAGCCTGCCCTTGAAGTTCGTGCTCAACGGCGGTCCCGCCAGCGAGTCCGGCCTGATGCGCGACGAGATCAAGATCGGCCTCGGCGCCGGCATCAGCGCCCGCTACCAGCGCCAGCGGCAGGGCAGGGAAGCGTGGCGCGTGGTCAGCGGCGGGGTCGGCGTGAATGTGCCGGCGCCCGAGCCGGACAGCGGCATGATGATCAATGTCAGTCTGAAGTCGCTCAATGTCGACGCCTGGACCAGCGTGGGCGGCGCGATCGCCGGCCAGGCCGGCCCCAAGACCGATGCCGATGGTCCCGATCTGGCCCAGTATGTGTTGCCCGACAGCATGGCCGCGCGCGCCGGCGAATTGATACTGGGTGCGCGCAAGCTGGAAAACGTGGTGGTGGGCGCCACCCACCAGAAGGGCTTGTGGCAAGCCAATGTCGATTCGAACCAGGCTTCCGGCTATGTCAGCTGGGTCGAAACGGCGTCCGGCCTGGGCAAGATGACGGCCCGCCTGTCTTCCCTGGTCATCCCGGAATCGGCTGCGGCCGAGGTCAAGGATTTACTCGAAGGCAAGAACGCGGCCCCGACCATTCCCGCGCTCGATATCGTGGCCGAGCGTTTCGAGTTATTCAACAGGCAAATCGGCCGCCTCGAATTGCAGGCCGATAACGCCGCCTCGACCGGGCGCGACTGGCGCGTCAGCAAATTATCGCTGGCCAATCCGGACGGCGAATTGCGGGGCAAGGGCAAATGGGTGTCGAAAGATGGCCAGAGCCATACCAGCTTGAACTTCACGCTCGACATCGCCGACGCCGGCAAATTGCTGGACCGTTTCGGTTTCGTCGACACCTTGCGCAAGGGCAAGGGCACGCTGAGCGGCGACATCGAGTGGAAAGGCATGCCGTATTCGCTCGACATTCCCAGCCTGACGGGCGAGATTGCGATGAATGTCGAGTCGGGGCAATTCCTGAAGCAAGATCCGGGCGCCGCCAAGTTGCTGGGCGTGCTCAGCCTGCAAGCCTTGCCGCGCCTGCTCAAGCTCGATTTCCACGACGTTTTTTCGGAAGGCCTGGCTTTCGACGGCATCACCGCCAACGCCAGCATTGCCCGCGGCGTCGTAAAAACCGATAATCTGAAAATGCACGGCGTGGCGGCCACCGTGCTGATGGATGGCACGGCCGACATCGCCAACGAATCGACCAATTTGCATGTGGTGGTGATCCCGGAATTCAATTTGGGCACCGGGCCGCTGGTGTATGCGCTGGCCGTCAACCCGGTGATCGGCCTGGGCAGCTTCCTGGCCCAGTTATTCTTGCGTGCGCCGGTGATGAAGGCGCTCACTTACCAGATGCAAGTGACGGGGCCGTGGAAGGCGCCCGTGATCACCAAGCTCGATAATGGTAAATTCGAGGCCATGCAGAGCAAAACCAATTAGGCGCCACACGACAGGCGGAAAAACCATGCAAACAGTTGCAGCAATACAAATGATTTCCTCGCCCTCCGTGGCCGAGAATATGGCCACCGCGCGGCGCCTGGTGGGCCAGGCCGCAGCCGGCGGCGCCACGCTGGTGCTGTTGCCGGAGTACTGGGCCATCATGGGCCAGCAAGATAGCGACAAGGTAGCCCACGCCGAGCGCCCCGGCGCCGGACCGATCCAGGATTGCATGGCGCAACTGGCGCGCGAGCATGGCATCTGGCTGGTCGGCGGCACCTTGCCGCTGGTCAGTGACGAGGCGGGCAAGGTCTACAACACCACACAGGTGTATGATCCGCAGGGATTGCCGGCCGGGCGCTACGACAAGATCCACCTGTTCGGTTTTTCCAGGGGCAGCGAAGCATATGACGAGGCGCGCACCATCGTGCCGGGCGCCACGGTGGCCAGTTTCGAGGCGCCATTCGGCCGGGTCGGCTTGTCGGTTTGCTACGATTTGCGCTTCCCCGAGTTATACCGGGCCATGGGGCCGTGCGCGCTGATCGTGGTGCCGGCCGCCTTTACCCACACCACCGGCCTGGCGCACTGGGAAATATTGCTGCGCGCGCGGGCCATTGAAAACCAGTGTTATGTGCTGGCGGCCGCGCAAGGGGGCTTGCACCCGAACGGCCGCCGCACCTGGGGCCACAGCATGCTGATCGATCCCTGGGGCGAGATCAAGGCGGTCTTGCCGGAAGGCGAGGGCGTGGTCAAGGGCGATATCGATTCCTTGCTGCTGGCCAGCGTGCGCGAGTCGCTGCCGGCCCTCAAGCACCGGACCATGTGAGCGCCATCCATTTACCGAATTCATAGACAAGAAGATACCATCATGATCCCATTTGAACCGAATCTCTCGACCCTGGCCGTGGCCCGCGACATCCTGCTGACGCCGTTCGGCCTGGATGAAGGCAAGCTCCTCAAGGCGCTCGGCACGATGTTTACCCACAAGGTCGATTACGCCGACTTGTATTTCCAGTTCACCAAGAGCGAGGGCTGGAGCCTGGAAGAGGGCATCGTCAAGACCGGCAGTTTCTCGATCGACCAGGGCGTCGGCGTACGCGCCGTGTCGGGCGACAAGACGGCTTTTTCCTATTCGGATGAAATCTCCGAACTGGCCTTGCTGGAAGCGGCGGCGGCCACCCGCACCATCGCGCGCGCCGGCTCCGGCAAGGTCAAGGTGGCCGGCGCCATGACGCAGCAGGGCGGCCGCTCCCTGTATTTGCCGAACGACCCGCTGGCCTCGCTGGACGCGACGGCCAAGGTCAAGCTGCTGGAACGGGTTGAAAAGATGGCGCGTGCCAAGGACCCCCGCGTGGTGCAAGTGATGGCGGGCCTGGCCGGCGAATATGACGTGGTGCTGGTGGTGCGCAGCGACGGCGTGCTGGCAGCCGACATCCGGCCGCTGGTGCGGGTCTCGGTGACGGTGATCGCGGAACAAAATGGGCGCCGTGAAATGGGTTCCTCAGGCGGCGGCGGGCGCTATAGCTACGATTATTTCAGCGACGCCTTGCTGGAGCAATATGCCACGGAAGCGGTCAACGCGGCCGTCGTCAACCTCGACGCGCGCCCGGCCCCGGCCGGCCCGATGACCATCGTGCTGGGACCTGGCTGGCCCGGCATCTTGTTGCACGAGGCGATAGGCCATGGCCTGGAAGGTGATTTCAACCGCAAGGGTTCGTCGGCTTTTTCCGGTCGCATCGGCGAACGGGTGGCGGCCAAGGGCGTCACCGTGGTTGACGATGGCACGCTGGCGGACCGTCGCGGTTCCCTGAACATGGATGACGAGGGCAACCCGACCCAGTGCACCACCCTGATCGAGGATGGGATCTTGAAGGGCTATATCCAGGATACGCTGAATGCGCGCCTGATGAAGATGCCGGTGACGGGCAATGCGCGGCGCGAATCGTTTGCCCACCTGCCGATGCCGCGCATGACCAACACCTATATGCTGGCCGGCGACAAGGACCCGCAGGAAATCCTGGCGTCGGTCAAGAACGGCTTGTACGCCGTCAATTTCGGCGGCGGCCAGGTTGATATCACGAACGGCAAATTCGTATTTTCGGCCAGCGAGGCGTACATGATTGAAAACGGCAAGGTGACTTACCCGGTCAAGGGTGCGACCCTGATCGGCAACGGTCCGGACGTGCTGAACCGGGTCTCCATGATAGGCAATGACATGCGCCTCGATTCCGGCGTCGGCGTGTGTGGCAAGGAAGGCCAGAGCGTGCCGGTCGGCGTCGGCCAGCCGACGCTGCGCATCGATGGCGTGACCGTGGGCGGCACCGCTTAAGCACGCTTATCGGCGGCAAAGCCGGGCTGCGTCTTACGATGAAGCAAGTGTGGGGAGGCTTGGACGCGCAAAAACTTGATATGAATCAGATCGAGACGTGTTTCCAGGCCGCGCATGGGCGCGGCAGACAATTCGCTTGCCAAGGCGCGTCAATTATTGTTATAGTCAACCACAGACCAGAGGAAATCTATGCCTTGCTTGACGTTTTTTACCGGCCATTTTTATTTTAGCAATTCCAACCCAAAGGCGGTGGAGTAGCGGTCGGTTCACGTAGATTAGCAAAACGAGATCCCAGCAAATCCCGAAACACCGCCAGCCATGGCGGTTTTTTTTTACCCGGACATTTTTCATTT
This sequence comes from Oxalobacteraceae bacterium GrIS 1.11, assembly GCA_040544385.1. Taxonomy (GTDB): domain Bacteria; phylum Pseudomonadota; class Gammaproteobacteria; order Burkholderiales; family Burkholderiaceae_D; genus Janthinobacterium. The sequence continues at coordinate 26,977 of JBEONR010000049.1, read as the reverse complement.
TCTTATCATTTTTCATTGGAGAACACCATGCCACGCACCGACGATCTGCGCATCCGCGAAATGAAGGAATTGACGCCGCCCGCGCACTTGATACGTGAATTTGCCTGTTCGGAGATGGCCGCGCAAACAGTGGCTGATTCGCGCGTCGCCTTGCACCGCATCTTGCACGGCCAGGACGATCGCTTGATGGTGGTGATCGGGCCATGTTCCATCCACGAGACCAAGGCCACGATGGAATATGCGCGCCTGCTGGTCAAGGAGCGCGCGCGCTTTGCGGGCGAGCTGGAAATCGTGATGCGGGTCTACTTTGAAAAACCGCGCACCACGGTCGGCTGGAAGGGTTTGATCAACGATCCCTATATGGATAACAGTTTCCGCATCAATGAAGGCTTGCGCATGGCGCGCGAATTGCTGCGCGATATCAATGAGTTGGGCTTGCCGGCGGGCACCGAATACCTGGACGTGATCAGTCCGCAATACATTGCCGACCTGGTTAGCTGGGGCGCGATTGGCGCCCGCACCACCGAATCGCAAGTGCACCGGGAATTGGCCTCGGGTCTGTCGTGCCCGGTCGGCTTCAAGAATGGCACCGACGGCAATGTCAAGATCGCGGTGGAAGCGATCAAGGCCGCCTCCCAGTCCCACCATTTCCTGTCGGTGACCAAGGGCGGCCATTCGGCCATCGTCTCGACCAATGGCAATGAAGATTGCCACATCATTTTACGGGGCGGCAAGACGCCAAATTATGACGCCGTCAGCGTCGATCAGGCTTGCCAAGCCATCGCGGCGCAAGGCCTGGCGGCGCGCCTGATGATCGACGCTTCCCATGCGAACAGCTCGAAGAAACCGGAAAACCAGATTCCCGTGTGCGCCGACATCGCCGCTCAAGTGGCCGGCGGCGACACCCGCATCATCGGCGTGATGGTGGAATCGCATCTGGTGGCGGGGCGCCAGGACTTGGTGCCAGGCAAGGAGCTGGTGTATGGCCAGTCTGTGACCGATGGTTGCATCGATTGGCCGCAAAGCGTGGCCGTGCTGGAAGGCTTGGCCGCCGCCGTGCGCCAACGCCGTTTGCAACAAGACTGAGCGCGCCCTCAATCTGCGTCATGCCTAATTCTTTGCGCGGCATGACGTGTTGCAACGCAACATGATTTAAATTCCAAGTTATTCTGCTGTGATATACCTGTATTTCCGCCGATGCGAGGCGCTTTTTCACGGGTATTTTTGATGCGTTGCAGCAATTTTCTCATCCAGCAATACCCTCCCCCACATGGGCGGCAAGGCAAATTTATGTCGCCCCAGTTCAGCCTGTCAGCCCCAATATGCGCTATCGTTACGCCTTTTTGGCCGTGGCCAAAAACAGGCGTCGGCGCGGCGGGCAAGGCACGGATCTTGCGTTGCGGTACGGGCTTGACAGGCCGATTCCTGCAATCCAGGGAGCGGTCATCGCGGCGCACCCATACGGTGCGACATAACACGACATGGAAGGGTTCTACATGAAGTCAAATTGGGTTCGGCGCCTGGCGCTGACAGCCGGACTGGCCGCGTTGCTGCCGCTGGCGGCGGCCGCTCCAAACGAGCCGGTCAAGGTCTTGCGCTATATTCTCCCCGCCGCTGAAACCAGTTTCGACCCCGCCATTGGGCGCGATCTGTATACGGCCTTGATCACGCAGGCGATCTTCGACACCCTGTATACCTATGATTACCTGGCGCGCCCGGCCAAGCTGGTGCCGGCCGCCGCCGCCGCCCTGCCGGAAGTGTCGGCCGATGGCAAGACTTACACCATCCATTTGAAAAAAGGCATACTGTTCACGCCCGATCCCGCCTTCAACGGCAAGCGGCGCGAATTAACGATGGCCGATTATGTGTATTCGTGGAAGCGCCTGTTCGACCCGAAACTGGCCTCGCCGCACGCCTGGTTATTCGAGGGCAAGGTGGTCGGACTCGATGCCTTGGCCGAACAAGCCAAGAAGAGTGGTAAGTTTGACTACGACAAGGCGATTGCCGGCTTCGAATTGCTCGACCCTTACACCTTGCGCATCCATTTGAACCAGACCGATTTCAATCTCGGCATGATTCTGGCGCACGAGCCGACCGGCGCGGTGGCGCACGAAGTGGTGCTGAAATACGGCGATTCAAAAGGCGAAGTGGCGTCCAATCCCGTCGGCAGCAATTTCTACAAGCTGGGCCAGTGGGTGCGCGGCAACCGCATCGTGCTGGAAGAAAATACCGACCATTTGCCGGTCACCTGGGATTTCAAGGCGGGCGACGACCCCGACGACCAGCGCATCGTGCGCCAAATGCAGGGCAAGAAGATGCCGCAAATCGGCCGCATCGAAATCAGCGTCTTGATCGAGGACCAGTCGCGCTGGCTGTCTTTCCAGAGCGGGGGCGCGGACTTGTTCTGGCTCGACGGCCCCCTGGCCACCAAGGCCATCTTGAACGGCAAGCTGCGGCCCGAACTGGCCGCCAAGGGCGTACAACTGTCGCGCCTGATCGACCCGGAAGTGACGTATTACTATTGGAATATGGAAGACCCGATACTGGGCGGCTTTTCCAAGGAAAAAATCGCCCTGCGGCGCGCCATCGCGATGGCCCACAATGTCGACGAGGAAATCCGCGTGGTCTGGAATGGCCAGGCCGAGCATTTGCAATATCTGATCCCGCCGGGCGTGGTCGGGTATGACCCGAACTACAAGAGCCTGCTGCAATACGATCCGGCCCTGGCCAACAAGCTGCTCGACAAGTACGGCTACAAGAAGGGCGCCGACGGTTGGCGCACCCTGCCGGACGGCAAGCCGCTGGTATTGCACTACACCTCGCGCAATGAAGCGAGCGGCGTGCTGCAAGCTGAAATGTGGCGCAAGACCTATACCTCGATTGGTATCCACATGGAAAACGACCGCCTGATCTTCGGCGACATCATGAAGGCGGAAAAACAGTGCAAGCTGCAAAGCCGCAGCGCGCCGTGGCTTGCCGACTATCCCGATGGCGACAATTTCATGCAATTGTTTTACGGCCCCAATACGCGCCAAAACAATAATGGCTGTTACCAGGACCCGCAATATGACAAGTGGTATGCAGCCAGCCAGAAAATGCCGGCCGGGCCGGAGCGCGACGAGTTGTACCACAAGATGGCGCGCCAGGTGGAAGTGAATGCCGGCGCCCTGATGGGGTACGCGCGCTACCGCAATATGCTGGCCCAGCCGAGCGTGCTCGGTTATAAAAAGCACCCCATCCTGCACCAGGAATGGCAATACATCGACATCGCGCCGACTAAATAAGCGCCACTGATCAGAATCGGGGAAAACCATGTTTGCCTATATCTTGCGTCGCCTGTGGCAGATGCTGCCCACCATGCTGGGCGTGGTGTTGCTGGTGTTTATATTGTTTAACTGGGTAGGCGGCGACCCCGCCTATATTCTGGCCGGCAAGATGTCGAATGCCGAAAGCATCGCCAATATCCGGCGCCAGCTCGGCATCGACCAGCCGTATTACGTGCAATTGTGGATCTTCGTCAAGCAAATCGCCACCTTCGATTTCGGCCAGAGCTGGAGCACCGGCGAAACCGTGTCGAATATTATCGCCACCCGTCTGGGACCGTCGCTGACCGTGCTGATCCCGCTGACGATACTGGAAACGTTTTTTGGCATCGCGCTGGCGCTGGCGATCGCCTTCGTGCGCGGCTCGCTGACCGACCGCGCCGTGATGGTGGCCTGCACCGTCGGCATGTCGATTTCCATTCTGGTGTATATCATCGTGTTCCAGTATGGCTTCGCCTACAAGCTGGGTCTGTTCCCGGTGCAAGGCTGGGGCGACAGTTTCTGGGAAAACTTGCTGCGCTATTCGACCCTGCCGATCCTGATCGGCCTGGCCGTCTCGATCGCACCCACCTTGCGCCTGTTCCGCACCTTCGTGCTCGACGAGGCCAATCAGGATTATGTGCGCACGGCCCGCGCCAAGGGCTTGTCGGAGCGCCGCATCATGTGGGTGCATGTGCTGCGCAATGCCGCCATTCCCATCATTACCTATGTGATGTCGAACTTGCCGGCGCTCTTGATCGGCGCCTTCTTGCTGGAACGGTTTTTCGGCATCCCCGGCATCGGCCGCGAAGTGATCCTGGCCGTCGAGCGCAGCGATTTTCCCGTGATCAAGGCGATCACGGTGTATGTTGCCGCCGCCACCATGGTATTCAATTTGCTCACCGACTTGCTGTATCAGGCGGTCGATCCACGCGTACAACTGAAGTAAGGATAGCAATGTCGAATAATCACAGTTCGCCGGGCCTGTGGGCCCTGGCATGGCGCCGTTTGTGCGCCGATAGAATCGCGATGGTGGCGCTGGCCGTGGTCGGCGCCTTCTTGCTGATGCTGGCGCTGTCGGCCAGCGGCTTGATCGTGGCTGACTGGGAAGACGAGGTCGGCGTCAATTATGCGCCGCCCACCTTCATCGGCGCCGATGGCGCCGCCGAGCATGGCGGCCCAGTCAAAAGCGCCGAAGCGGCGGTCAGCGCGGTGAATGTGCTCGATCCCCTGGCTGACGATATCCGCCAAATCAAGGCGGAAATGGGCGACGCCGGCGCTCCGGTCGAGATGTATGGCGTGAGCGATCCGCTGGGCGCCGACCTGGCGCAAATACGCGCCGGCATGGGCAAGGGCAAGCAAGGCGGCGCGCTCGCCAAGCGCGACACGCTGCCGTTCGGGGCCGACAAATGGGGCCATGACATCTTGAAGAAAACCGTGAAGGGCGCGGAAACCTCGATCGTGGTGGGCCTGGTCGCAGCCCTGCTGGCGGTGGTGCTGGGCACCGTGTTCGGCGCGTTTTCCGGCTATTTCGGCGGCCGCACGGATGACTTTTTCAATTGGTTCTACAGCATCTTCACCTCGATCCCATCGATCCTGATGATTTTGACGGTGGCCGCCGTGTTGCAGCAAAAAGGCGTGCTGACGATTGTCCTGATCCTCGGTTTGACGGGCTGGACCGGGCCTTACCGCCTGATACGGGCCGAATACATCAAGCACAAGGCGCGCGAATACGTGATGGCGGCCGACGCGATCGGCGCCTCGCACTGGCGCAAGATGTTTTCGCATATCTTCCCCAATGTCAGCCATGTGGCGCTGGTGCAAATGTCGATCCTGGTGGTCGGTTTCATCAAGGCCGAGGTGATTCTGAGCTTCCTCGGCTTCGGCGTGCCGGTCGGCATGGTGTCCTGGGGCAGCATGCTGAATGAGGCGCAAAACGAATTAATTCTTGGCAAGTGGTGGCAATTGACCGCTGCGGCGCTCGCGATGGCGGTGCTGGTGACGGCATTCTCGCTGTTTACCGACGCCTTGCGCGACGCGCTTGACCCCAAAGTGAAATAGGAGCCCGCATGAGCCAGGAACCGCATGACGATCTGTTGCAAGTGCACAATTTGCGCGTGACTTTCAAGATCGATAAAAAAAATACCTTTGAAGCCGTGAAATCGATTTCCTTCAGCGTGCCGCGCAATTCCACGGTGGCGCTGGTGGGCGAATCGGGCAGCGGAAAATCGGTCAGCTCGCTGGCCGTGATGGGCTTGCTGCCCGCCGATACCACCATCATCGATCCGGCCAGCCGCATCATCTTCGGCGGCAAGGATCTGCTCAAGCTGTCGATCGGCGAGCGGCGCCAGATGTGCGGCAAGGATATCTCGATGATTTTCCAGGAGCCGATGTCGTCGCTGAACCCGGTGTTTACGGTCGGCTTCCAGATTGCCGAAGTGTTGATACAGCACATGGGCATGAATAAGAAGCAGGCGCGCGCGCGCACCCTGGCCTTGCTGGAAGAAGTCGGCATTCCCGATCCGGCCACCAAGATCGACGCTTACCCGAGCCAGATGTCGGGCGGCCAGCAGCAGCGCATCATGATCGCCATGGCGATCGCCTGCGAGCCGAAGCTCTTGATCGCCGACGAGCCGACCACCGCGCTCGACGTGACGATCCAGAAGCAAATCATGGAATTGATCGGCAAGCTGCAAAAGAAACACCAGATGTCAGTGCTCTTCATTACCCACGACCTGGGCCTGGTGGGCGAAATCGCCGACAGCGTGATCGTCATGCGCCACGGCGATGTGCGTGAAACGGGAGCGGTGCGGCAAGTGTTCGACGATCCGCAGGATTCCTATACCAAGGCCTTGCTGCATTGTCGCCCGCCGCTCGATTCGCGTCCATGGCGTTTGCCGGTGATTAACGATTACATGAGTGGCGTGGCCGCGCCCGATATCGAGGTGCGCCAGCGCAGCCGCGGTTACTTGCCGGACGACGACAATGTGCTGGTCGTGAAAAACCTCAGCAAGAGCTTTTACCTGAGCGACGGCTGGTTCGGCAAGCGCGAATTCAAGGCCGTCAAGGATGTCTCGTTTACCCTGCCGCGCGGCAAGACGCTGGGCGTGGTCGGCGAATCCGGTTCCGGCAAGACCACGGTCGGCCTGACCCTGCTGCGCCTGCACCAGGCCACGGGCGGCACGGCCATGTTCGAGGGCAAGGACTTGATCGCGATGCCGAACAAGGAATATTTGCCCTACAAGCGGCGTATCCAGATCATTTTCCAGAATCCCTACGCCTCGCTGAACCCGCGCTTCACGGTGGGCCAGATCTTGCTCGAACCCATGCATATCCACAAGATCGGCGCCACGGACAAGGAACGCACCGAAAAAGCGTATTGGCTGCTGGAAAAGGTGGGCTTGCCGGCGCAAGCCTTCCACCGCTATCCGCATGAATTTTCCGGCGGCCAGCGGCAACGCATCGCGATCGCGCGCTGCCTGACGATGAAGCCGGAAATCCTCGTGTGCGACGAATCGGTGTCGGCGCTGGATGTGTCGGTGCAAGCCCAGGTGTTGAACTTGCTGCAAGATTTGCAAGATGAATTTGGCATGAGTTATATCTTCATCTCGCATGATCTGTCGGTGGTGAAATACATGGCCGACCAGGTCATGGTGATGCACCAGGGTAGTGTGGTGGAAATGGCCAATTCGGACGAGTTGTACCGCAATCCCGTCCATCCCTATACCAAGACCCTGCTCAGCGCGATACCGCGCGGGGTGCACGTTTAACGGCATGTTGAATGGCCGCCGTCGCGGGCGGTGTTTTCAGCTATCATGGTGATATGGCGAGTTTAATTTTACTGTTGCAGCAATACGGCGTGCTGATTGTGTTTGGCGTGGTTCTGGTCGAACAAATCGGTTTGCCGATTCCCGCCTTTCCCATCCTGATCGTGGCCGGTGCGCTGGCCGTCGACGGTGACACCAACTGGCTGGCTGTGCTGGCGGTCAGCATGATCGCCTGCCTAGTCAGCGATTATTCCTGGTTTCGGGCCGGACGCTATTACGGCAAGCGCATCCTCAAGCTGCTGTGCCGCATTTCGCTGTCGGCCGAGTATTGCGTCAGCCAGACCGAGGACAATTTCAAACGCTGGGGGCCGAAGGCGCTGATCGTGGCCAAGTTCATTCCCGGCTTTAACACCATCGCGCCGCCGCTGGCCGGCGCCATGGGCACCGATACCGGCACGTTCTTGCTGTTCAGCCTGTTTGGCGGCCTGCTGTGGAGCGGTACCGGCATCGCCATTGGCGCCTACTTCCACACCAGCATAGACCAGGTGCTCGATATCCTCGGCACCATGGGCAGCACGGCGTTGCTCGTGCTGGGCTGCCTGCTGCTGCTGTTCATTTCCTTCAAGTATGTGGAGCGCAAGCGTTTCCAGAAAAAGGTGATGGTCGAGCGCATCAACATCGCGCAATTGCGGGAATTGATTGCCGGCGGCGCCGAGCCGGTGCTGGTCGATGCCCGTAGCGCGACGGCGCAATTGCTGGACCCGGCCGTGCCTGGCGCCATCTTGTTCAACGGCGGCGAAGCGCTCGCCGCGATCAAGGCGCTGGACCGGGATCGCCATATCGTCGTCTATTGCAGTTGTCCCAATGATGTCACGGCCGCCCGCGTGGCCATGCAATTGCACGAACATGGCTACCATCGCGCCAAACCCTTGCATGGCGGGCTGGACGCGTGGAATGCGGCGCATCGCCCGGCCCGGGCGGAAGCCTTGAGCCAGGGCCTGGCTTCCTGAGCGGGGCGTTAGAGCGGCGCGGCATCGGCATTTCTTGGTACATCGACAATTTTAACTGAAATGCCCATCGGCACCCGATGTGCCGTAGCGCAATAGCTTTATCTGATTTTGCGCTTTTCCGCTTTTTATCAGGTACAATTGGCGTTGTTGGATGAAACGACGGCTATCGTTCTTATTTTGAACGTAACGGTTTTTGCCTGAATAGGGCAGGCCGGAATCGCGTTTCACTTTGAAATCAACGACTTATTACTGATTGACTTATTACTGATTCATCAGCAGTCGTCGATGGCAGGGAACTTTTCTCTCCATCTGTAGTACTCCCGCTCAGCGCGCATCGGCCAGGGCGTCGGAAAACAGCCTCAACGAGTATTCAACAAGACGGCCTCCTGTGATGCCTGTCCCGTTGAGTTGATTTGTTTTGATTTCTTGCATACGATTTGCAATACACATCCGCACAAGAATTGCCATGAATACAGTTGAGGCGAAAAAAGTCCTCGAAACCGCTCTGCTATGCGCTCGTGAAGCATTGTCGATCCACAGCTTGAAAAAGCTGTTTGTCGACGCCGACGAGAATGGCCGGGTGCGCGGAATCGGGGTCGGCGCCGACACCATCAAGCAATTGCTGGAAGAATTAAGGCTCGATTGGGCTGGCAAGGGAATCGAAGTGGTGAGTCTGGCCACCGGTTGGCGCTTTCAAAGCCGCCCCGACATGAAGATGTACCTGGACCGCCTGACTCCCGAGCGACCGCCGAAATATTCGCGCGCGACGCTGGAAACTCTGGCCATCATCGCCTACCGGCAACCGGTGACGCGCGGCGATATCGAGGAAATCCGTGGCGTGGCGGTCAATTCGCAAACCATCAAGATGCTGGAAGATCGCGGTTGGGTCGATGCGATTGGTTACCGCGATGTGGTGGGCCGGCCGGCCTTGCTGGCCACCACCAAGCAGTTTTTGGATGATCTGGGTTTGAACTCGCTGTCCCAGTTGCCGCCCTTGCAGCAAATCAGCGAGATGCAAGGCGGCGGCATGGAAGCCCTTGAGGCCGCCCTGCAGGAAAATTTTGATAAGGCAACGAACAACGTTGCAAACCAAGGTGGTGCAGGTAGCAATACGGCTGTGACAGATGTGACAGCAAGCCCTGATGCCGGCCCCGATGCTTCAGCTATTGAAGCCTTCACCCACGACCCTGCGCCAGAATTAACGGTTGACGCTGCGCCAGGTCAGCACAACCCAGAAACGAATAATGAATAATCCTAAGACTCCAGAGACAGTGACCGGCGCCGCGATGGCCGCCGTGGACGGCGCGGCCGATGTGGTGGCCAAGCCGAAACGCCGCACCAAGGCGCAGATCGAAGCTGATGCGGCGACCGCTGCCGCGCCGCCTGTCGCTGCGCCGGCCGCCGCCGCCGATGCGCCGGCCAAGCCCAAGCGCCGCAGCAAGGCTGACGCCGCCGTTGGCGCCGTTGCCGAGGTTGGCGAAGTTGTTGCCGTGAAAAAGCCGCGTGCCAAGCCGGCCGCCAAGCTGGAGCAGCCAGTCCAGGAGGCCGCCGCGCCCGTAGCACCTGCCGTCGACACGTCGGCCGTGGCCGCCGAGGCGCCCGTTGCCCGCGCGCCGCGCGCGCCGAAGAAACTGCGCAGCGCCGCGCCAGCCACCGATGGCGGCGCGCCAGCCGACGCGACCGACGTCACGCCACGCCCAGAGCGCGGCCCGCGCGGCCCGCGCGGCCCGCGCCAGATGCGCGCCGAGCAAGCCGATCGCGCGCCGCGCATCAATTTGCCGCGCAACGCCACCTTGGCCGAGCCACCGGTCGAGGCCCCCGCCGTCGAGACCTTCGATGCGGAAGGCAATCTGATTGCCGCCGCGCCCCGTCCAGCCCGCAATGATGTGCGCGGCGCCGGCAAGAATGCCGGTAAAGGCAAGGGCAAGGCACGCCAGAGTGGCGCCAAGCCCAACGACGCCGATGCGGTGTTTTCCTATGTGACGTCGGCTGCCTTCGACAGCGAAGACTCGCCCAAGGGGCGTCAGCCGCAAAAAGCGGCGGTGCGGCGCGACCTGACGTCGGACGACGACGCGCCCAAGTTGCACAAGGTGTTGGCCGAGGCTGGCCTCGGCTCGCGCCGCGACATGGAAGACTTGATCATGTCGGGCCGCGTGTCGGTGAATGGCGAGCCGGCCCATATCGGCCAGCGCATCTTGCCGACCGATCATGTCCGCATCAACGGGAAATTGATACAGCGCCGCGTCAGCAAGAAGCCGCCGCGCGTGCTGGTCTACCACAAGCCTGCCGGCGAGATCGTCAGCCATGACGATCCGGATGGTCGCCCATCCGTGTTTGACCGCTTGCCGACCATGAAGGCAGGCAAGTGGCTGGCCGTCGGTCGGCTCGACTTCAATACCGAAGGTTTGTTGCTGTTTACGACTTCCGGTGATTTGGCCAACCGCCTGATGCATCCGCGCTATGGCATCGACCGCGAATACGCGGTGCGCACCCTGGGCGAGCTGGAAGAAGGCATGCGCCAGAAATTGCTGGCCGGCGTGGAACTCGACGACGGCCTGGCCAATTTCACCAAAATCGCCGATGGCGGCGGCGAGGGCATCAACAAGTGGTATCGCGTGGTAATCGGCGAAGGCCGTAACCGCGAAGTGCGCCGCATGTTCGAGGCAATCGGCTTGACCGTGTCGCGCCTGATACGTACCCGTTACGGCGCGATGACCTTGCCGGGCGGCTTGAAACGGGGCCGCTGGGAAGAAATGGAAGAAAACACGGTGCGCGATATGCTGAGCGCCTACGGCATCGAGAAAAAGATGCCGGCTTCGGGCGATCCGCGCGCCGCCGCCGCCGCCAAGGGGCGCCAGTCACGCGAATCGGATGAGCCCAATGGCAACCGCGCCGATGCCAGCAATCGCAACGCCGATCCCTTCCCGGCCACCGGGCGCGGCGTCGGTCGCGGCCAGCCGCAAGGCCAGTTTGCCGGCCGTCCCCAAGGTCAATTCCAGGGGCAGGGCCGTCCCGGCGGGCCAGGTCGTCCGCAAGGCCAGGGTCGCCCCGGCGAAAGCCGCGGACCGGGCCGTGGCCAGTCGTCGGCCGCGCCATTCCAGGGCCAGCCGCGTTCTTCCTCGGCGCCATTCGAGGGTGCCGGCCAGGGTCGTCCGCAGGGACAGGGCCGGCCGCAGGGCCAGGGTCGTCCGGATGGCGCCGAAGGCCGGGCGCCGCAACGCACGCGTCAACCCGATCCCCTGCAAACGACGTTTGGTTTTGCTAACACCGGGCCACGTCGTTCCGGTGCGGGCCAGGGCCGTCCAGCGCAGCCGCGCGGCGGCGAGGGTCGCGGCGGCATGGATCAAGGCGCGCCGCGCCGCCCCCGCAGCAAGGCTTAAACGCGCTGCCGCAGCACTCGCCGGCCAGCCGGCGAGCCGGTCGGCGAGCCGCTTCCTAGCGCTTTTGCCAACTGTTGTATGGACGCCCCAAAGGGGTTTCAAGGGTCGCGCGGCATTGCAGCGCGCTCAAGAAAGGGTTATAATCTGCAGCCTAATAAAAGTTCTTCGCAGTGCGGTTTGATGCGGCACTTTCGTTTGGGTGGTAGTACAAGAAGGTGGGCAATTGCCCATTTTTTTTTTGTTGAACCGTTTTTAGCGGCCTGAACCAGGGCCGCGACGGGCTTTGATCTGGAGAATTTCCTTGCAGCGTTTGGGATTAATTGAAAAGACAGTGACTGGTCTGGGCTACGAGCTGGTTGATGTCGAACGAGCCGAGCGCGGTCTGCTGCGCGTCTTTATCGATTTTTGTGCCGCCGACGCCGCCGAAAAAGGCCCGATCACGGTCGAGGATTGCGCCAAGGTCAGTCATCAACTGTCGCATGTGCTGACGGTCGAGAATGTGCCGTATGAGCGCCTCGAGATATCGTCGCCCGGTCTGGATCGTCCGGTGCGCAAGCTGGAAGATTTTGTCCGCTTCGCCGGTTACGAGATGATCGTCAAGCTGACGGTGGCGATGCCGGGTACGAATAATCGGAAATCGTTCCAGGGCGTGTTGCAAGAGCCGGTGGGCGAGAATTTGTCCTTGGAATTTGAAGGTAAGGATGGTCCGGCGATGTTGGAGTTTACGCTCGCCGATGTGGATAAGGCACGCTTGGTGCCGCAGGTGGATTTTAGGAGTCGCAAAGCATGAGTCGCGAAGTGTTATTATTGGTTGACGCGCTGGCGCGTGAAAAAAATGTCGACAAGGATGTCGTGTTCGGAGCGCTTGAATTCGCGCTGGCGCAAGCCACGAAAAAACGCTACGAGGGCGAGGTCGACATTCGCGTCTCGATCGATCGCGACTCGGGTGTGTTTGAATCGTTCCGCCGCTGGCATGTGGTACCCGATGAAGCCGGCCTCCAGTTGCCGGATCAGGAAATCCTGCATTTCGAAGCCAAGGAGCAAATTCCCGACATCGAAGTGGACGACCATATCGAAGAACCCATCGAGTCCGTCGAATTCGGCCGCCGTTTCGCCCAAGACACCAAGCAAGTGGTCTTGCAGCGCGTGCGTGACGCCGAGCGCGAACAGATCCTGGTCGACTTCCTGGAACGCGGCGATTCCCTCGTCACTGGCACCATCAAGCGCATGGAACGGGGCGACGCGATCGTCGAGTCGGGCAAGATCGAAGCCCGCCTGCCGCGCGACCAGATGATCCCGAAAGAGAATTTACGCATCGGCGACCGGGTGCGCGCCTTCATCTTGCGCATCGACCGCAATATGCGCGGCCCGCAAGTGATCCTGTCGCGCACGGCGCCAGACTTCATCATGAAGCTGTTCGAGCTGGAAGTGCCGGAAATCGAGCAAGGCATGCTGGAAATTAAATCGGCCGCCCGCGACGCCGGCGTACGCGCCAAGATCGCCGTCTACACGGCCGACAAGCGCATCGATCCGATCGGCACGTGCGTCGGCATGCGCGGTTCCCGCGTGCAAGCCGTCACTGGCGAGCTGGGCGGCGAACGGGTCGACATCGTGCTGTGGTCGGAAGATCCGGCCCAGTTCGTCATCGGCGCGCTGGCCCCGGCCAATGTCTCCTCGATCATGGTCGATGAAGAAAAACACGCGATGGATGTCGTCGTCGACGAAGAAAACCTGGCAATCGCGATTGGCCGTTCCGGTCAGAACGTGCGCCTTGCAGCTGAATTGACCGGCTGGAAGATCAACATCATGACGGCCGAGGAATCGGCCGACAAGTCGGCCCAGGAAACGGCTGCCGTGCGCATCCTGTTCATGGAAAAGCTCGATGTTGACCAGGAAGTGGCCGATATTCTGGTGGAAGAAGGTTTCGCCAGTCTGGAAGAAATCGCTTACGTGCCCATTTCCGAAATGCTGGAAATCGAATCGTTTGACGAAGATACCGTCAATGAATTGCGGACCCGGGCGCGTGATGCGCTGGTCACCGAGGCGATTGCCTCGGAAGAAGGTCTGGAAGGCATGGACGAGGCGTTGGTCGGTCTGGAAGGCATGGATCGCGTCACCGCCGGCAAGCTGGGTCTGGCTGGTATCAAGACCATTGAAGCATTTGCAGCACTGGCATACGACGAGTTTGGCGCAATCCTGGCCTTGTCTGCGGACCGTGCGCGTGAACTGATTACGAGTGAATTTAAAGATGTGACCGACGATGAGATGAAGTTGGTTGACTCGAAATACGACGACCGTGTCAAGGCCCTCCAGGCCAAGGCATGGAGTCTGGCCGAATCCGCAAAGGCTTAATTTGAGTATCTTTATCATCTCCGCGACACATAGAAAAGAGGACTGAATGGCGAGTAACAACGTAGCCCAATTTGCCACCGAACTGAAGATGCCTGCAGATTTGCTGCTGACGCAGCTGCGTTCTGCCGGCGTCGATAAAAGTTCGACGTCAGATCCATTGTCGAAAGATGATAAGGACAAGCTTTTGGATCATCTGCGCCGCACCCATGGCGCAGTGGCTGACACAGAGAAAAAGAAAATCACGCTGACGCGCAAGGAAACCACCGAGATCAAGCAGGCCGATGCCACTGGCAAGTCGCGCACGATCCAGGTTGCCGTCAAGAAGGTGCGTACCTTCGTGCAGCGCGACGAAGTTGTCGCGGCGCCGGTCGAGGCTGTGGCCCCGGCCGCGCCGGTGATTGATGTCGCCGAAGTGGCGCGCCGCGAAGAAGAAGCACGTCGCCAGGTCGAGCTGATCGCCCGTCAGGAAGCTGACTTGCGTGAGAAGCAAGACCGTCTGGCCAAGCTCGACGCCGAGAAAGATGCGCAAGCGAAAGCGACGCAAGCGGCCGAGTTGAGCGCCAAGCGCGAAGCCGAAGCGGAAGCCAAGAAAGCAGCCGCCAAGGCAGCGACGGCCGTAGCCGCCGTAGCGGCCGGCACGCCGGCCGTGGCCGACGACGCCGCCGCCGAAGAGAAGAAACGCGCCGCCGCCGACGAAGCGAAGAAAAAAGCCGCAGTTGCGGCCAAGGAAGCGGCCGATAAGGCCGAGGCGACCGACCGCGCCCGCAAGGCCGTGGCCGACGAAGTGGCGCAAATCAAGGCCATGATGAATGCGCCGCGGCGCGCCATCAAGGCGCCGGAACCGGTGCCCGTGGTGGCTGCCGTCAAGCCGAAGCCGCCTGAAGGCACGCTGCACAAGCCTGCCGACAAGAAGCCCGGCGAGAAAAAAGACGACAAGAAACCTGCCGTCGCGGACAAGAAATCGATCAAGTCGGCCAATGTGTCGTCGACCTGGTCGGATGACGCGAAAAAACGCGGTGCACCGGGCGCGGCCAAACCGCGCGGCAATACCGGACCGGCCGGCCGCGACGGCTGGCGTGGTGGCGCCAAGGGCCGTCGTCCTTCGCACCATGACGACCGGGAAACCAATTTTCAGGCGCCGACCGAAGCCGTCATCAAGGATGTCCACGTGCCGGAGACCATTACCGTCGCCGAACTGGCCCACAAGATGTCGGTCAAGGCTTCCGAAGTCATCAAGCATTTGATGAAACTGGGCCAGATGTGCACCATTAACCAGGTGCTGGACCAGGAAACGGCCATGATTCTGGTCGAAGAAATGGGCCACAAGGCATTTGCGGCGGAACAAGACGATCCTGAAGCGCTGCTGGCCGATATCGGCGAGCACGCGCACTTCGAGGCGAAACCGCGCGCTCCCGTCGTCACCGTCATGGGTCACGTCGACCATGGTAAGACGTCCTTGCTCGATTACATCCGGCGCGCCAAAGTGGCGTCCGGCGAAGCGGGCGGGATTACCCAGCACATTGGTGCTTACCACGTGGTGACACCGCGCGGTACCATCACTTTCCTCGATACTCCCGGCCATGAAGCCTTTACGGCCATGCGTGCCCGTGGTGCGAAAGCAACCGACATCGTGATTCTGGTGGTTGCCGCCGACGATGGCGTGATGCCGCAAACCAAGGAAGCGATTGCCCATGCGAAAGCGGCCGGCGTGCCGCTGGTGGTGGCGATCAACAAGATCGACAAGCCCGGTTCCAACCTGGACCGCGTCAAGCAGGAATTGGTTGCCGAACAAGTGGTGCCGGAAGAATACGGCGGCGAGTCGCCATTCTGTCTGGTGTCCGCCAAGACCGGTGCCGGTATCGATGAATTGCTCGAACAAGTGCTGTTGCAGGCGGAAATCCTGGAATTGACAGCGCCTATCGACGCCCCGGCCCGTGGCTTGGTGGTCGAAGCCCGTCTGGACAAGGGCAAGGGCCCGGTTGCCACCATTCTGGTGCAATCGGGCACCTTGAAGCGCGGCGACGTCGTGCTGGCCGGTTCTTCCTATGGCCGCGTACGCGCCATGCTGGACGAAAACGGCAAGAGCATCGCCGAAGCCGGTCCTTCGATCCCGGTCGAAATCCAGGGTTTGACGGAAGTGCCGGTTGCCGGTGAAGAAGTGGTTGTGATGGCTGACGAGCGCAAGGCGCGCGAAATCGGTTTGTTCCGTCAAGGTAAGTTCCGCGACGTCAAACTGGCCAAGCAACAAGCTTCCAAGCTGGAAAACATGTTCGACCAGATGGCCGAAGGCGAAGTCAAAAACTTGCCATTGATCATCAAAACCGACGTGCAAGGTTCGCAAGAAGCGCTGGTGCAATCGCTGCAAAAACTGTCGACCTCGGAAGTGCGGGTCCAGGTGGTGCATGCGGCCGTCGGCGGTATCACGGAGTCCGACGTCAATCTGGCGGTCGCGTCGAAAGCGGTCATCATCGGCTTCAACGCCCGTGCCGACGCCCAGGCGCGCAAGCTGGCCGAGTCGAACGGCGTCGATATCCGCTACTACAACATCATCTACGATGCGATCGACGAAATTCGTGCCGCCTTGTCGGGTATGTTGTCGCCTGAGAAACGCGAAAGCGTTATCGGCGCGGTCGAGATCCGCCAGGTCATCCTGGTCTCGAAAGTGGGCGCAATTGCCGGCTGTCTGGTCACCGACGGCGTCGTTAAGCGCGGTTCCTCGGTACGTTTGTTGCGCAACAACATCGTTACCTGGACCGGCGAAATCGACTCGCTCAAGCGTTTCAAGGACGATGCCAAGGAAGTGCGTTCCGGTTTCGAGTGCGGCTTGTCGCTGCGCGGTTACAACGACATCGAAGTCGGCGACGTCCTGGAAGTGTTCGAAGTGCAGGAAATCGCCCGGACACTGTAACAGCACCACAGGCGCGGACATATTCTGGTCCGCGCAAACACGTAGGGCGCACGAGCGTGACGGCAATCCGTCACAGCGACTGCGCCCTGCGGCACTTAAGATAAGCGGTAATAATTATGGCCAAACACAGCAAAACCATGCCAGCCCGAGGCTTGCGCGTGGCCGACCAGATCCAGCGCGACCTGGCCGAAATCCTCGCCTACGAGTTGAAAGACCCGCGGGTCGGCATGATCACCGTCACGGAAGTGCAAATCACCCTCGATTACGCGCACGCCAAGGTGTTTTTCACGATGTTGAACGACAACAAGGATGCGATCCGTAATACGGTCGAAGGCTTGAGCGCGGCAGCCGGGTATATCCGCGGCCAATTGGGCAAGCGCTTGCATATCCATACCTTGCCGCAATTGCATTTCGTGCATGACACCTCGACCTCGCGCGGCATGGAAATGTCGCTCCTGATCGACAAGGCCAACGCCACGCGCGCGGCCGACGCCGAACCGGACGTCAAGCCGGACAGCAAGCCGAGCGGCAAGCCGGACACCGATTCCGAGTAATCGCTGGCGCCATGAAACAATCATTCCCTAAAAAAGTCCGCGACCTGGTCGACGGTGTGCTCTTGCTCGACAAGCCGGTTGGCTTTTCCAGCAACGACGCGCTGATCAAGGCCAAGCGCGTGTTCAACGCCAAGAAGGCGGGCCACACCGGCACGCTGGACCCGTTTGCCACAGGTTTGTTGCCGCTCTGCTTTGGCGAGGCGACCAAATTCGCGCAAGACTTGCTGGAAGCGGACAAAACTTACGAAGCCCTGGTGCACCTGGGGCAAAACACCGACACGGGCGACACCGAGGGCGCCGTCATCGAGACGCGCGAAGTGCATGTTACGCGCGCACAGATCGACGCCGTGCTGGAACGTTTCCGTGGCCCCATCTTGCAGACGCCGCCCATGTATTCGGCCTTGAAGCGCGACGGCAAGCCGCTCTACGAATACGCACGCGCCGGCATCACGCTCGAGCGCGAGGCGCGCCCGGTGACGATACACGCGCTGGAATTTCTCGATTACCAGGCGCCGTTCTTGAAATTGTCTGTCACTTGCAGCAAGGGCACGTATATCCGCGTGTTGGGCGAGGATATCGGCAATGCGCTCGGTTGCGGGGCGCACTTGAACGCCTTGCGTCGTACCCGCGTGGGCGCGCTGACGATGGCCAATGTGGTCACGCTGGAAGAGCTGGCCGCGCATCCTGATCCGGCCAGCCTGCTGGCCCCGGTCGACGCCTTGTTGGCGTCTTTCCCGGTGGTGCAATTGACGGCGGAACTGGCCAAGCGCTTCCTGCAGGGCCAGCGCATCGCGCTCGGCAAGGAAGAGGTCGCCATCCCGGCAGCTACGGGCCGGGTCCGTGTCTACCATGCACAGCGCCTGCTCGGCACCGGCAATATGCAGGAATATGGCGTGCTGGCGCCGGAACGCTTGATCGCCACCGCCCAGCAATAAGCGGGGTCTGACAGGCCGCCAGCCCCGCCTGTGCCATTTTGGTCTCAGGCCGGGCAACTCTTTGCAATGATTTTAAAGAGAGTTTCGGCGCGACATGTTATACTACGCGGTTCCGGAAACAGGCACGCATTCAGATATCTCGTACATCTCCGTACGCATCGCAGTTTTTCAGCAAATACCACGACCATGTCAAATACAAAACGCGCAATACGTAACATCGCCATCATCGCCCACGTCGATCACGGCAAAACCACACTCGTCGACAAATTGTTGCGTCAGTCCGGCACTTTCCGGGAAAACCAACAAGTTGACGCCCGCGTGATGGACTCGAACGATCTCGAAAAAGAACGCGGGATCACGATTTTGTCGAAAAACTGCGCTGTGGAGTACAAAGGTACCCATATCAATATCGTCGACACCCCGGGCCATGCCGACTTCGGCGGCGAAGTGGAACGCGTGCTGTCGATGGTTGACTCGGTGCTGTTGCTGGTCGACGCACAAGAAGGCCCGATGCCGCAAACCCGTTTCGTCACGCGCAAGGCGCTGGCCCTGGGTTTGAAGCCTATCGTCGTCATCAATAAAATCGACCGTCCGGGCGCGCGTCCGGACTGGGCCATCAACGCCACCTTCGAATTGTTCGACAAACTGGGCGCGACCGACGAGCAACTGGATTTCCCAGTCGTGTTCGCTTCGGCCTTGAACGGTTACGCCAGCCTGGATTCGTCCGTGCGCGAAGGCGACATGACGCCGCTCTTCGAAGCCATCCTGGAACACGTTCCAGCCCGCGAAGACGACCAAGACGGTCCGCTGCAATTCCAGATCACGTCGCTGGACTATTCGTCCTACGTCGGCAAGATCGGCATTGGCCGCATCACCCGCGGTCGTGTGCGCGCGCTGCAAGACGTGATCGTCATGAACGGTCCAGGTTCGACCCCGATCAAGGCCCGCATCAACCAAGTGTTGAATTTCAAGGGCCTGGATCGCGTGATCGTCGATGAA
Source organism: Oxalobacteraceae bacterium GrIS 1.11 (assembly GCA_040544385.1). Lineage (GTDB taxonomy): Bacteria > Pseudomonadota > Gammaproteobacteria > Burkholderiales > Burkholderiaceae_D > Janthinobacterium. The sequence continues at coordinate 7,770 of JBEONR010000049.1, read as the reverse complement.
GCCGTCGCCGGCGACATCGTCTTGATCAATGGTATCGAAGAAATCGGCATCGGTTCGACCATTTGCGCGCCTGAAAAACCAGACGCGCTGGAAATGCTGACCGTCGACGAGCCTACCCTGACCATGAACTTCATGGTCAATAACTCGCCACTGGCCGGCCGCGAAGGCAAGTTTGTCACCAGCCGTCAATTGCGCGACCGTCTGGACCGCGAATTGAAAGCCAACGTCGCCTTGCGCGTTGCCCCTACCGACGATGACACGATTTTCGAAGTGTCGGGTCGCGGCGAATTGCATCTGACGATTTTGATCGAAAACATGCGTCGCGAAGGTTTCGAATTGGCCGTATCGCGTCCGCGCGTGGTCTACAAGATGGTCGATGGCGTGCGCCACGAGCCGTTCGAGTTGTTGTCGGTTGACGTCGAAGAAGCCAACCAGGGCGGCGTGATGGAAGAACTCGGTCGTCGTCGCGGCGATCTGCAAAACATGGAATCGGATGCCAAAGGCCGCGTGCGCCTGGAATACCGTATTCCTGCCCGTGGCTTGATCGGTTTCCAGGGCGAATTCATGACCCTGACCCGCGGCACCGGCTTGATGAGCCATATTTTCGACGAGTACGCACCGGTCGACAATAACAAGGGTGAAATGGCTGGCCGTCGTAACGGCGTGCTGATCTCGCAAGATGACGGCGCCGCCGTTGCCTACGCAATTTGGAAACTGCAAGATCGCGGCCGCATGTTCGTGGTCCACAACGATCCAGTGTACGAAGGCATGATCATCGGTATCCACTCGCGCGACAACGATCTGGTCGTGAACCCGATCAAGGGCAAGCAATTGACCAACGTGCGTTCGTCCGGTACCGATGAAGCGGTGCGCCTGGTGCCGCCGGTTCAAATGTCGCTGGAATACGCGGTGGAATTCATTGCCGACGATGAGTTGGTTGAAATCACGCCGAAAAGCATCCGTCTGCGCAAGCGTTTCTTGAAAGAGAACGAACGCAAGCGTAGCTCGCGCGAAGGCTAATCGCCCCGCGCTCCTCCCGGGGCTTGCCCCGGGAATTCCAGCCCGCTGTTCCTGCATCACCGTAACCGGCGATGCGGGGCAGCGGGTTTGACGTTTCAGCCGCCTTTTTTGTAGTGAGTGATCGTGACCATCCCCATCCTGCCTTCCCGCCGCCTGTCCGTCGCCCCGATGATGGATTGGTCGGACCGCCATTGCCGTTTCTTCCACCGCCAGATCACGCGCCACACCTGGCTCTACACCGAGATGGTGACCACCGGCGCTCTGGTGTATGGCGACGTGGCGCGCCACCTGCAATTCAATGAGCAAGAGCATCCCGTCGCGCTGCAACTGGGCGGCAGCGACCCGGCCGACCTGGCCACCGGCGCCAAGCTGGGCCAGCAGTGGGGCTACGATGAAATCAATTTGAATTGCGGCTGTCCCTCGGAACGGGTGCAAAAGGGTGCCTTCGGCGCCTGCCTGATGGCCGAGCCGGCATTGGTGGCCGATTGCGTCAAGGCCATGCGCGACGCGGTGAGCATCGATGTCACCGTCAAGCACCGCATCGGCATCGACCAGTTCGAGTCCTATGACTTCGTGCGCGACTTTGTCGGCACGGTGGCCGCGGCCGGTTGCCAGACCTTCATCGTGCATGCCCGTAATGCCATCCTGAAAGGCTTGAGCCCGAAGGAAAACCGCGAAATTCCGCCCCTGAAGTATGATTTTGCCTACCAGCTCAAGCGCGATTTTCCCGAGCTTGAAATCATCATCAATGGCGCCATCAAGACGCACGACGAGATTGACTTGCATTTGGGCCATGTCGATGGCGTCATGCTGGGCCGCGAGGCTTACCATAATCCGTATTCGATGGCCCAGTTCGACCAGCGCTATTATGCCGACACGGGGCCGGTCCAGAGCCGCGCGCAAGTGCTGGCCGCGATGATTCCGTATATCCAAGGCCAGTTGCAATTGGAGGGCGGGCGCGGCTTGAAATTAAATAGCATCACGCGCCACATGCTGGGCCTGATGCAAGGCTTGGCCGGCGCGCGCGGTTTCCGTCAAACCATGTCGGACTCGAAGAAACTGGCCGCCGGCGACGCCAGATTGTTGCTGGAAGCAGCCGAGCGGGTCTTGGCCCACGCATAAATTTCCCGTATTTTCCGGTTTTCCCGTTCAAGCAACAGTATTCGTTAAATTCCATGTGGAAAGTCGGATTGTGAATTGATCATAATGGATATACTTGCTTTGCGGCAAAATATGCATCTATAATTCAATAGCGCGATGTCCTGTTCTGCATCATTCCCCTCTTCATCGGGAGACTTGCCGTTGCATTCGCGCACCTCGCGCATGGATGCGGAAGTCAAACCGGGCTGCGCCTGGCCATTCCCGTCCATGGGAGCCGGCCGGACGCAGCCTTTTGTCTTGCTCCCTTGCTGACGCCTCACTCACATCCACTGTGTCATTGACGAAAAGCCGAAATGAATTTAGCGAAAATGAAAGTTGGCACCCGCCTCGGTCTGGGGTTTGCCTTGGTATTGGTCTTGCTGGTTGCCGTGACGGGGGTCGGCATCAGCCGCATGGGGCAGATTCAAGCTCGGCTCGACCATGTCGTTGGCGTGAATAATGTCGTGACCCGCCTGGTAATCGAACTGCGCGCCAATGTCAGCGACCGCATCACTTCGCTGCGCATCTTGACTTTGATGAGCGACGCCGGCGACATGGAGCCGGAAATGGCCCGCATCAAGGCCCGGACCAGCCAATACGAGGCGGCGCAAAGGATATTGCAAGCCCAATTCGCGCGCGAAGCAACGCCCGAAGAGGCGGCCCTGCTGGCCGCCGTCAGGGAGCAGGAAGGGGCCGCGATGCCGGCCATCGCCAAGGCCTCCGACTTGTGGCTGGCCAACAAGGCCGAAGAAGCCACCAAGGTGCTGATCAAGGAAATCCGTCCCGTCCAAAAGAAATGGCTGGAAGCGCTTGACCAATTGGCCGCGCTGGAGGACCGGCTTAATGCGCAGGCGCAAACCGACGCCCAGGCCGCGTTCGAGGCGGCCCGCAGCTTCATGGTCATCTTGGGCGCGCTGGCGGTGGCAATGGGCATCGCGGCGGCCTTCGCCATCACGCGCGGCTTGCTCAGGCAATTGGGCGGCGAACCCGATTACACGGCGTCGATCGCGGCCAGCATCGCCGACGGCGATTTGTCGATCGTCATCACCACCGTATCGTCCGACGATTCGAGCTTGCTGGCGGAAATGAAAGACATGCGCGACAGCCTGGTCAATATCGTCGGCCAGGTGCGGCTCGGCACGGACACCATCGGCACGGCCTCGCGCGAAATCGCGGCCGGCAATATCGACTTGTCGTCGCGCACGGAAATGCAAGCCAGTTCGCTGGAAAAGACCGCTGCCGCGATGGAAGAATTGACGGCGACCGTGAAACAAAACGCCGACCATGCACGCGAAGCCAATCTGCTGGCCGCGACCGCCTCGGACGTGGCGCTGAAGGGCGGCGCGGTGGTGTCGCAAGTGATCGATACCATGAGTTCGATTAACGCTTCGGCCAAGAAAATCGTCGACATCATCGGCGTCATCGACGGCATCGCCTTCCAGACCAATATCCTGGCCTTGAACGCGGCCGTGGAAGCGGCCCGGGCCGGCGAGCAAGGACGCGGCTTCGCCGTCGTCGCATCCGAAGTGCGCAGCCTGGCCCAGCGCAGCGCCAGCGCGGCCAAGGAAATCAAGAGCTTGATCGACGACTCGGCCGATAAAGTCGAGCGCGGCACCAAGCTGGTCGGCCAGGCCGGCGTGACCATGGGCGAAGTGGTCGCCAGCGTCAAGCGCGTCACCGACATCATGGGTGAAATCGCCCATGCCAGCCAGGAGCAAAGCGCCGGCATCGAACAGGTCAACCTGTCGATTATCGAGATGGATGGCATGACGCAGCAAAACGCGGCGCTGGTGGAGCAGGCGGCCGCAGCGGCCCAGAGCTTGCAAGACCAGGCTGCCGAGCTGGTCCATGTGGTGAGTGTTTTCAAGCTGGGGGATGATGAAAACGGTCGCGCCGCCGCGCCGATGGTGGCGCCGCGCGCCGCGCCCATCTTGCGCGCGGTCAAGGCCCCGGTGCGCACGGTGCCGAGCGCGCCCGCGCCAAAGGCGGCGGCGCGCAAACTCGCTTCCGGCGGTGGCGATTGGGAAGAGTTTTAAGCGACTGGCGGTTTCGATGACTATCTTTTTTTGGGAAAAAATCCATGAATAAGCTTTATTTGACTGTAAGCATCTTCCTGTCTCTCTCGTCGGCCGCCTGCGCCGGTGAAACGCCGGCCAGCTTTGACGCGAAAAATTGCAAGGCGGACTATCCGAAAGCGTCCCTGATGAATGAGGAGCAAGGCACCGTGTCAATGCTGTTCCTGGTTGCCGCCGACGGTGGCGTGCTCGAATCGAAGGTCGAAAAGAGCAGCGGCTTCAAGAATCTGGACAAGGCTGCGATCAAGGCCATCAGCGCCTGCAAGTTCAAGCCCGGCAGCAAGGATGGCAAGCCCGAGCAAAGCTGGACCAAGGTCGATTACGCCTGGAAGCTCGACTGAGTAGCCGGCCCGGCGGCGCACGCTTCACGCCGGCGCCGTCCGCCGGGCCGACTATCTGTTACCCTTTGGGGCACAAGCTTGAGCCACCGCTGCGACGCCGTCGTGGTCGCGGCGCATATCGGGAGGTGCCGTGTCGAATCGATCTCTAGTTCTTATTCTTTGCGTCGGCGCCGTGACGGCTTTCGCCGTATCGGCTTGCGCCAGTTTCGGCAGCCCCGATAATCCGCTGAAGGATCAGCAATATGTCTCCGTCGTCAACAGCCTGAGCTGGACCAACCCGCTCACGGGCAAGCGCGACGGGGTGCGTTCCAGCTGGCCGCTGGCGAAGCTGAAGGGGCACGAGGAAGCCTTTCCCCTGGCCCAGCTCAAGCAATGCGGCCCCGACGCCTGCGCCTGGGGCGTGCTGCGCGCGCACCGCAGTGTCGCCGACTTCGCCTATCGGCCGGGCGGCGTGAGCCTGGACCTCGGCTTGGGCTTCGATCTGGACCGGCGCCAGGAAGCGCACCAGGATAATTTCAATACGGCAATGACAATCCCGGCCGATGTGCCGGCGCTGCACTGGAAGCAGCAAGTGCAGCGCACCGTGACGCTGCCATACGGCAAAGTCGAGCGTATCGATCTCGATTATGGCTTGCGTTTCGAAGTGTGCGCGCTGCGCTATGACGCTACCGGGCACGCGCTGGACCAGTGCGACATTCCCTATATTTGATGCCATCCTGTTCATTCCGAGTGGGAATTGGCGCGCTTGCGTCGTGGCGGCGAGCGCCTTATGATGTAGGCAAGATGTAGCATTGTGCCTGCGATTGTAACAAGCTGTAAATCTGCGGCGCGCCTCTGATTATTTCAGTAGTCTACTGGGATGAGGAGAAATATCATGAAAAACCTGTTAATGGTGATGGCGCTGGCCGCCCTCGGTGGTTGCGTCGTGGCGCTGCCCGGTCCCGCATATTACGGCAGTCGCGCGCCCGCCTACGATCCCTATCAATGGCATGTGGTGTCGGCCGAACCGGCCCCCGTGTATGCGTCGCGGGTGGAATATAGCAATGAACCGGTGTACGCTACGCAACCGGTTTATGTGCAGCAACCGGTGTATATGGGGGCGCCCATGTATGCGCCGCAGCCCTATTACTATGGGCCGCCGGTGACGATAGGGCTGGACTTCATGTTTGGCGGCTGGTACGGCCGGGGCCATGGCTGGGGCCATGGGTATCGCGGCAGGCGCTGACTATTAAGAAGCTATCCCCTGTCAGGATAGCTTCCTAGTGGGCGAAGAAAATCGCCGCCTCGTTCAGCATGTCGATCGAGCAAAGCAGGTAGGTCGCGGCGCCGACTAGGCCAAGTTGCAATGCGCCAAACATAATGGGAAAGAGGCGGGGCATGTCGGACTCCGGAGAGAATGGTATGTCTTATAGTAGTATTCGCCTATTCTTCAGGGCATCAGGAAAATGACCGTGTCGCTGTAGGATAAATGCTCGTGCTATAAAAATGGCAAGACCCCCGGCTTACCTGGTTTTCCACAATACGATGGCGTGTTCGGGAGCCGTATCGCGCACATTCGAGCGCTCCAGCCAGTGCGACAAGCGTTCCGGATATTTCAAATTAATGCCCATGCCATCGATGATGCCGATTTGCTCGAGCATCTTGGAATCTATTTTCGCCTTCGATACGGTGGGCGCGCCCGCAACCATGCGCTCATAAGCCTTGCGGGCCTTGTCTTCCCACTTATGTAAATTGCTTTCATCGAAACGGTTGGCTTCAAAATACACGGTCAGCGAGCCGTCCAGATTGCCGTAGCCGACAATGCCGGCACCCTTGCGGATGGTGGTGGTATTGTCGATGTCAAACTGGTCGGTCGGGACAAAGACGCCGGCGCGGCCGTCGACATCGGGGCGTCCGATCGGCGTGTCCTTGCCATATGAGCTAAGCTCGGTGCTGCTTTTTTCTTCAGACATACTTTTTTTGACTACGAAGCGCTGGGCATCGGCCATGCCTGGCCTGGCCCGGCGTCGCCGGCCATCCTGTTTAATCGTGCGGGAATTGCTCGGGACCTTGGTGGATCCCGGGGTCTGAAGGCTAAGGCGTATCGGAATACGACGCTCATCTATCTGGGACGGGAAATTGCAGACAGGAGCCTCATTGTAGTCCTAATTTAATTCCATCGTGCAACATTTAAAAAGTATTCCTGGAGCGCGCGCGGGGATGTCCGGCAGCGGGATGGCGCTGGTGCAAGATGGACCCCGCGCACGCCAGCGAGACGAAAAAAATGCCGCGCAGCGTGTCGCTGGACGGCATTTTTTTGAGGCGGCGAATAAGCGCTGCTTATGCGGCTTTCTTGCGGCGCGCCATGAAACCGAGCAAGCCCAGGCCCAGCAACATCATGGCATAGGTTTCTGGTTCAGGCACTGCAGCTATCACCGATACTTTGTCGAGGTATGAGCCGTAGGTTGGCGAAATTCCCGGCCCGATCGATGCAAATTTCAATACCGTCGATGGACCCGACGCTGTCAGGTTGTTGAGGGTGAAGGTTTGCCAGGTGCCGTTGGTGTTGCCGACCAGGGCGGTTGCCGTTTCCAGGGTGCCGCCCCAGTAGACATTCATCTTGCTAGGCGTGTGGCCGGCGGTGTCGGGACGGCCGGAGTACGAGAATGTCAGCGAATACAGGCCGCCTTGGGTGGTGGCGACCGATTGCGAAATCGCGGTGAAGCGGTCGGTGTTCAATTCCAGGTATTGGGTGCCGTCGGCAGCCAAAGGATTGAAACCATGCAAGCCGCCTTGCAGGGCGCCCCGTTGAATCTCAAAGGCCGAGTTGCCGGTGGCCGAGGAAGTCCAGCCCGTTACCTGGCTGACCGGCGCCCATGGGGAGCTAATGCGGTTCAATTCGAAACTGCCATTGACGACCAGATTGGTGGCGGCGCTGGCGCTGCCTGCTGCGACAAACGCGGCCAGGGCGGCGATTTTCAAAAGTGTTATTGGATATTTCATTTATTTTGATTCCGATAAAATTGTTATTTAGTAATTTGTGTTTCCCACATGACAGGCAAATAGTATCACTGGATGCCCGCGTTTGGCGTGCTTAAGCATGAATAAAGGGAGAAATAGGGGTAATGCCGTTCAGTTAAGCAGGTTTTCGTAGAACGCGAGTGGCATAGCGCTGTGGTTTTGCCTTAACGGCCCGGTCGAATTTTCGATCGGGC